>JAZQIQ010000001.1:0-32914 GCA_045541195.1 Acetatifactor sp.
GAAGCCCCCCTCAAGATGAGATATCCCTGTAAGTAAGACCCCTTGAAGACGACGAGGTAGATAGGAATGAGGTGTAAGCACAGTAATGTGTTCAGCTGACATTTACTAATCGGTCGAGGGCTTAACCAAGGTTGGAAAAAAAGCGAAAAGAGTTTCTAAGGTGTCGAAAGACACCACCAAAGAAACACTAAGATTTCGCTTAGGAAGAACGCAAGCGTTCTTCTGAGGGAATGTATCCCCTAAGATGTTTTGTAGAAATTAGATTTTGTGTTCGGTTTTCAGGGAATAAACCTGAGTTGTTATGCATATGATATAAGCGTAGCAAAACGATTTTCCTCGATAGCTCAATGGTAGAGCACTCGGCTGTTAACCGAGTTGTTGTAGGTTCGAGCCCTACTCGGGGAGTTCATTGAACCAAGATTCGCTAAGCAACAAGTTGCTAGGTTCAAGGGAGTTTCTTCGAAACTTCAAATATTTTATTTGGCTCCATGGTCAAGCGGTTAAGACATCGCCCTTTCACGGCGGTAACACGGGTTCGATTCCCGTTGGAGTCATTATATATATGGCGTGATAGCCAAGTGGTAAGGCCCCGGTCTGCAACACCGTCATCGCCGGTTCAAATCCGGCTCACGCCTCTTAAGTTCTCAAGAGAAATCTTGAGGACTTTTTTGCGTGTACAATGAGTCAAGTGTATGTGGAGCATGCATTAGTAGAATAAACTATCCAATCAAGATAAATACATATCTGAGTCTCTTTGTTATAATAAAGGCATAAAAAGAGGGAGGAGATCCAAATGAAAACAATCAATTTAAGAATTGCAGAATTACGTAAAAGGAAAAATATTACTCAACAGGAGTTGGCAGACATCATGGGGCTATCCTTTCAGACCATTAGCAAGTGGGAGAATTCTAATGGTATGCCGGACATTTCATTACTTCCGATGCTAGCGGACTATTTTCAGGTTTCTGTTGACCAACTATTAGGACTGAGGCCGTTAAATGACGAAATATATATTTCAAAAGGTGCAAATACAAGTGATTATTGGAATGATAAGTTGGAGTACCTGATAAAGTGCCGGAAGAATTATTGGAATCAAGATTATCTGGAATTTCTTGTTCAGAAGGTTTGGAAGATTACGAAGCCTGTGGATGTGCTGGATTGTGCTTGTGGATTTGGTTTTATGGGGCTTATGTTAATGCCCTTACTTCCGGAGGGAAGTACATATACAGGAATTGATTTTTCAGAAAATTTGTTGGTTCAGGGGCGGAAATTCTTCGAAATTCAAAATATCAAAGGAAGACTGATCTGTCAGGATGTCTATACCTACGAACCAAAAGAGAAGTTTGATATTGTATTAGAACAGAACGCACTAAGGCATTTAAATAGCCCGGAAGTGTTTTTGAAGAAAATGCTCTCCTTTGGTAAAGATAACGCTTTGATTATCTCTATGTGTGTGAATAGGGAATTTGAATGTGACGGCTTATATGTGGAAGGAATGGATTATGCATGGTTGTGTGAGCATGAAGCTTTGAAAACTGACTGGAAAACGGAGAAAGAAATGCAGGGCAGGGATCATGCCATTGCCATGAAAACAGCACCGATTATGGCTAAATTGGGGCTCAGAGAGGTGGATGTACGAATGAATGATTGTGTAGAATTTGTCTCACCACATCTACCGGATTATGAAGAACGGAAGAAGAACTTCTTAAGCTACAATGGCTGGGATAAAGAGGTAGGTGATGAGGAGCTGGAGAGTGTTATATCACAATTTACCTCTCATAAAGTCTGCAGGAAAGATGCGGAAGATTATTGTAAGAGAAATCAAAGTATTACGGAGTTTTTCAGAAATAATCCACAGGCAAGCTACACTTACACCAAAGGACAGATGATAACATATGGAAGAAAAAAAGCAGGTTCATAGTGAACCCGCTTTTTTATGGACATATTATACAGTTTTATAAGGAGGAATAAATACCGGGAAGGAATCGTTTCCTTTCAGTTCCTTGCCTGCTGTAATGGTAACCTCTTTATCAGTGATTACATAATCTACTTCGGCATTAGTCATAATTTCGGTATCCTGCATGATGATACTGTTCTTAACTACAGCGCCCTTGCCAATCTTAACACCGCGGAATAAGATACAATTTTCTACCTTACCTTCGATGACACAACCATCGGCAACAAGAGTGTTCTTTACATTTGCTCTGCCTAAGTAACGAGTAGGGTTATCGTCACGAACCTTGGTATATACTTTGTATCTGCCGAAAAGCTGCTCCATGTTGTCGTCCTCAAGGAGACGCATGTTCTCCGTGTAGTAACTCATCAAATCGGTAATACGTGCAGTATAGCCTTCGTATTTGAAGCCATGGATAGCAAGCTTGTCCATTTTCGGTGCAAGGATATCTCGTTCAAAGTATACATATCCGCGGGAGTGAGCTTCTTCTACAAGCTTAATAAGGAGTTCTCTCTCTACAAAGTAGATATTCATGGAGAGGTTTTGAACACCGTCATCCTTGGCATTGGTATGAAGTTCCTTTACTCTGGTTCCGTCTAAATCAAGAGTATAGTACATATCCTTGGTAAGGTTGTTCTGGAAATTCTTAAAGCTGTAAGGAATCGGCTCTTCCTTATACACGATGGTTACATCAGCGCCGGATTCTTTATGAGCAGCAAGAAGCGCATTGTAATCAAAGTTGGATACAATATTTGCATCGGAGATGATAACATATTTTTCTTTCTGATTTTTTAAAAAATCGATAATACTTGCCAGAGCTTCGATACGTCCGTTGTATACGCTGACACCTCTCTCAGCATAGGGAGGAATTACATTCAGACCCCCATTTTTTCTGGTAAGATCCCATTCACGACCGGAACCTAAGTGGCGAAGAAGAGAACGGTAATTCTTTCGAACGATAACAGATACATTATCCACGCCACAGTTCACCATTCCGGAAAGGATAAAGTCAATCATGCGGTAACGGCTTGCAAAAGGGATTGAAGCCATTAAACGCTCGCTACAAAGCTCAGGAATCTGATTGTCATAGCTGTTGGGGAAAATAATGCCTAAAGCATCTAGATTAGTATTTAACATTGCTTCTCACCATCCTTTACATTTTCGCTAACCATTGCATTTGGACCGATGAAGGCATG
This sequence comes from Acetatifactor sp., assembly GCA_045541195.1. Classification (GTDB taxonomy): domain Bacteria; phylum Bacillota; class Clostridia; order Lachnospirales; family Lachnospiraceae; genus Acetatifactor. The sequence continues at coordinate 3,151 of JAZQIQ010000001.1, forward strand.
AGCACCAACCGTAACGTCCGGACCTACCGTAGCTACACCCTTTTCGGTAGCGGTAGGCATTGCACCAACGGTAGCACCTTCTCCGATAACAGCATTTTCTGCGATGATGCAGTGGGCAACCTTTGCACCGGCTTTAATGGTGCTGTGTCCCATGATTACGGCGTCTTCTACCACAGCCCCCTTTTCTACGGTTACACCGGAGAAGAGGATAGAGTGTTTCACATTACCGTCAATCTTGCAACCATCGGTAATCATGGAATTTTCAACTATGGCATCTTTGCCAATCTTATGTCCCGGTAAGCCAGCATTGCGGCTGTAAATCTTCCAGGAATCGTCGAATAAGTCGATTCCGCTATGTTCAGGGTCCATGATTTCCATATTTGCTTCCCAAAGAGATGGGATGGTTCCTACATCTTTCCAGTAGCCGTCGAAATGATACGCGTACATCTTACGGTTGTCTGCAAGAAGCTTAGGAATAATATCGTTACCGAAGTCATTGGAAGAGTTCGGATCTGCCTCATCTTCCACAAGATATTTCTCTAAGATATCGCGGTTAAAAATATAAATACCCATGGAAGCTAAGTTGGACTTAGGATCCTTTGGCTTCTCCTGGAATTCCGTGATACGGTCGTCTCCGTCTGCGACCATTAAGCCGAAACGGGATGCGTCTTCCCAAGGAACTTCCATAACTGCAACAGTAAATTCAGCTCCTTTTGCCTTATGGAACTCAAGGAAGTCGCTGTAATCCTGCTTGCAAATCTGGTCACCGGATAAGATGATGACATACTGAGGGTCATAGCGATTAATAAAATGAAGGTTCTGATAAATTGCATTAGCAGTACCCTTATACCAGTCAGAACCGGTTGCCTGCTGGTAAGGCGGAAGTACATGTACACCGCCATAAATACGGTCTAAATCCCATGGCTGACCGTTTCCGATATATTCATTTAAAACCAGAGGCTGATACTGGGTGAGGATACCTACGGTATCAATGCCTGAGTTAACGCAGTTGGACAATGGAAAGTCGATAATACGATACTTTCCGCCAAAAGGTACAGCAGGCTTTGCCAATTTTTGGGTTAATGCATATAATCTGGAACCCTGTCCACCAGCTAAGATCATTGCTACGATTTCTTTTGCCATGTGTGTGTTCTCCTTACATTATTTTTTAGTTAATATTATTCTACCTCTTTTGCAAAAAATAGACAAGGAAATTTGGATAAAATTCATAAAAAAGTTAAATTTTGGTAAAAAAGATTGTTTAAATTTACATGCATATAGTCCGAAAGACCGTTCCGATTGGTTTGGCAATTACTAAATCGGCATGAGCATCCCGGGAAGTGGGAGACATGTTGATAACAATCAGTTTATTGCCGTTAAAATAATCAATCAGTCCCGCTGCCGGATATACAGCTAAAGAAGTGCCGCCCACTATCAGGACATCTGCGTTTTGAATGTGATGGATTGACTCTGCAAGAATCTTTTGGTTTAAGGATTCTTCATATAAGACCACATCCGGTTTTACATACCCGCCGCATTTTTCACAAGTGGGTACTCCACCGGAGGAGATAACATAATCCATATCATAGAAGGCGTGGCATTTCTCACAGTAATTACGGAGAACGCTGCCGTGTAGTTCATAGACTTTTTTGCTGCCGGCCTTTTGGTGTAGCCCATCGATATTCTGAGTAATGACTGCATTCAGCTTCCCTTTTTGCTCAAGCTTAGCAAGCGCTATGTGGGCGTCGTTGGGCTCTGCATGGGGATAGAGCATTTTGTTATGGTAAAAACGGTAGAATTCCTGACGATTTCTCATATAAAAGGTATGGCTTAAGATGGTCTCGGGCGGATAATCATACTGAGTGTTGTATAAACCATCTACACTACGAAAGTCCGGAATGCCACTTTCTGTAGATACACCGGCACCGCCGAAAAATACGATGTTATTATAGGTTTTGATAATTTCTGAAAACTGTTCTAATTCTTTGCGCATAGTGACTCCTCCTCTATATGTAGTATATCGTTTTTTTGCGAGAATTTCTTGAGAGAAAGGTAGTTTAGTGCTATAGTAAAAAAATAAACGAAAAGCGGAGGTGGAAGCATGGATATTAATGTCGGTGATATTGTAAGATTGAAGAAGCAGCACCCTTGCGGGAGTAAGGAGTGGGAGGTGCTTCGTATCGGTGCAGATTTCCGCTTGAAGTGTATGGGATGTGACCATCAGATTATGATTGCACGTCGTGATGTGGAGAAAAATGTACGTGAGGTTCGAAAAACCCAGTAAATATGCGAAAAAATGTTATAAAAACCGAAAAAACAAGTTGATTTTGTAGGAAAAATATGCTATCATATCTCTTCGTGATATATTAATTCCTTGCTCTCGGTAGGACGAGGGCCAGAGACCAAAAGGAGGTAACTATAATGAACAAGTACGAATTATGCGTGGTTGTTAGCGCAAAGATCGAAGACGAAGAAAGAGCGCAGGTTGTTGACAAGTGCAAAGCTTTAGTTGAGAGATTTGGCGGACAGATCACTGAAGTAGACGAGTGGGGCAAGAAGAGACTTGCTTACGAAGTTCAGAAGATGAAAGAAGCTTTCTACTACTTTATTAAATTCGAAGCTGAAAGCACTGTTCCTGCGGAAATCGAAAGCCGTATCCGTATTATGGACAATGTTGTAAGATACTTATGCGTTAAGGCTGAGGCATAATAGAAAGCGAGATAAAGTATGAATAAAGTTATTCTTATGGGACGTTTAACAAGGGATCCCGAAGTGAGATATTCACAGGGCGGTGAAGCTCCCTTGGCTATTGCAAGATTTTCATTAGCTGTTGATAGAAGACAGGCTAGAAATAACCAGGACGGACAGACCGCAGATTTCATTAACTGTGTGGCATTCGGACGTCAGGGGGAATTTGCAGAGAGATACTTACGTAAGGGTACTAAAATCGCGCTTACAGGACGCATCCAGACCGGTAGCTATACCAACAAGGATGGCGTTAAGGTTTACACAACCGATATCGTAGCAGAAGATTTTGAATTCTGTGAGAGCAAGAGCGCATCAGGTAATGATGGAGGTTACTCAGGTGGTAACGACTACTCCAGACCGATGCCAAGTGGCGCAGGTGATGGCTTCATGAACATTCCTGATGGAATCGATGAAGAATTACCGTTTAACTAAATGTTGATTAAATAAGATAGGAGGCACTGACCATGGCTTTTAATAGAGCAGAGAAATCCGATTCTCCAATGAGAAAAAAAGGCGGAATGCGTAGAAGAAAGAAAGTTTGCGTATTCTGTGGTAAAGATAATGTAATCGATTACAAGGATACCAACAAGTTAAAGAGATACGTATCTGAGAGAGGAAAAATTCTTCCTCGTCGTATCACCGGCAACTGTGCAAAGCATCAGAGAGCACTTACTGTTGCAATCAAGAGAGCTCGTCACGTTGCATTAATGCCTTACGTTCAGGATTAATTTTATTGCACGATGGTGTGAATGAATGAAACCTCTAAATACTGTGGAGACACAGTATTTAGAGGTTTTTTTGTATGCTTATCTTTTAATGGGAAAAGGGGTTGAAAACAATTTTATTATGAAATATATTAAAAAAGGACGCATCTGTCCAGGTAGGGCGTTACAAATGAAATAAGAGGTGTGAAATGGCAAAGTATTTGGTGGGGCAGAATAATAATATGTGGAAAATTGCTGCAGCAGTTTTGAATGCAGCATCGGGTGATATTATTGAATTTCAGGAGGGGTATTGTCCGGAATTTGATATGCTTCGTGTGGATAAGGATTTGACTTTTGTGGGCTGTGCATATCCCAATGATAAAGGGGGATTTAATTTTTGCAATACCATTACAGGTAAAATTTTTGTTTCTAATGGTGCGAATGTAAGAATACAGAATTTATGGATTAGTTATAGTGAAGAAAAAAGCAATATTCTGAATTGTAAAGAGGGAGCAACCCTTGAAATGACGAATGTAGTGTTGGAAAACAACATGGTGCAGGGTGAAGCATACCCGATTCTCTATGCAGAGAATCAGGCGCAGATTAGGATGGAAAATGTAACTGTTATTCAAAACAAAAATATGGGATTGAGAATGTATGTAGAGAATGGCAAAGTAGAGATGAATCGGTGTAAGTTCTTAAATTGTCGAATTCATGCGCTGAAATCGGAGTTGACGATTGCCGGATCCTCCATTTTTTCTGATGATTCCAATGTAATCAATGTTACCGAATCGAAATTGGCATTAGAGTCTGTGAAAATTAACGGTTGTGCGGGAGATGCAGATCGGCCGGCAATCTGGAGCTCAAACAGTAGAATTACTGTGAAGGAATGTACAGTTCATCAGCCGCAGTATGATTCGGCAGTATTCCTAAAGGATAACAGCTATTTAGAAATAGAAGGAGGCTCTATTACCTCTTTGCATATCAATGATGGAAGGGCAATGCTTAAAAATACATCTGTTCATGAGCTTCTTCAGGCCAATGACAGAGCATATGTGTATGTTGGGGGAGAAGTACATCTTTTGGGAGAGAACGAAAATAAAGTGGATGTATATGTTAGTGATAAATCTGTGGTTCAGGGAGATAAATTATGTTACTACAGGGTCACTACACCTAATAACAGAGTGAAAGAATCTTCTCTGTTTGATGTAAGAAATGTAGAGTATAAGCGGGGGAATGTTTCTGAGCTTGTCATGGAAAATGATGCGACCAGCAAAATATACACCTCCGTACCTGCTCCTCAGGAAAGAGTGGAGGCTCCTAAAAAGGAAGCCGTTTCATCCAATGCCCGTCAACAGCTGGAGCAGATGATTGGACTGAAAAGTGTGAAAAAAGAAATTGAAAAGATGCTTCGTATGGTGGAATTTAACCAGCAGAGAATTGCTAAGGGGTTGGAACCACAGGAACAATCGTTCCATTCTGTTTTCTTGGGGAATCCGGGAACCGGAAAAACCACAGTTGCCAGATTAATCGGAGAAGTGTTGTTTGAGTCCGGAGCATTTAAAAGTGAGAAATTCCAATTGATTGAAGCGTCCGAACCGGATTTTATTTCCCAGAATGTGGGAGGAACAGCGCAGCAGACATTGGCTCTCTTGGAGAAGGCAAAGGGTGGTGTACTCTTTATTGATGAGGCATATGCGTTAAATAAAAAGGATGCGAATGTCAATTTCGGAATCGAAGCAATCAATACCATTCTTAAGTATATGGAAGACCACCGTGGTGAAATCATGATTATTTTTGCCGGGTATACCAAAGAGATGGAGCAGTTTTTAAAGACCAATCCGGGATTGACTTCTCGTATTCCTAATAAATTTGTGTTTGAAGATTATACACCGGAAGAGATTGTAGAAATCGGCGTGAATGACTTAGTGGAAAAGCAGTATAAATTTGAAAGTGTGGACTATTATCAGCAACAGGTAAAGCGTGCTTACAGAAATTCGCTGGATCATAGCAATGCCCGCTGGATACGAAACTTTAATGAAAAACTATTAAAATCTTTTGCGGACCGTGCTATGAACGAGGGTGAGGAGGATCTTCAGACAATTCAGAATGTGGATATAGATGATGTATTGGCTCAGAGTAAGTATAAGAATCTGGGTAAAATGGGCGAGAGTGCCATGGAACGTCTGGATAAGCTCATTGGAATACACAAGGTGAAGGAACAGGTTAAGCAATTTGTGGCACTGGCGGAATTTAATCAGAAGCGTGAGGAACAGGGAAAGGAAACCGGAGACTTCACATTGCATTCTTTATTCCTGGGAAATCCGGGAACCGGAAAGACAACCGTTGCCCGTCTTGTAGGGGAAATATTGTATCAAAAGGGGATTATTGCTGAGAAGAAATTTATTGAGGTATCCCAGAGTGAACTGGTAGCAGGCTATGTGGGACAGACAGCTATAAAAACAAGAGAAGTGCTTGAGTCGGCACTAGGTGGAGTTTTATTTATTGATGAGGCATATTCGTTGACACAGGGAGAACACAATGGATTTGGCATGGAAGCCGTAAATGAGATTTTGACATTTATGGAGAATCATCGTAGGGATATTGTTATCATACTTGCTGGTTATACCAAGGAAATGAGCATTTTTATGAGCGCAAATTCAGGACTTGTAAGTCGTGTTCCTCATACCTTCGATTTCGAGGATTATACACCGGATGAAATTGTAAGCATTGGTTTGTTGAATCTTCATAGCAATGATTATCAAGTGGATGAGGTATATTATAGCGAGATAGTAAAGAAATGTTATCGAAATTCCAATGACCGCAGTAATGGTCGATGGGTTCGAAATCTCAATGAGAAGCTGATTATGATTATGTCCAAGCGAGTTTCAGGATCGGAGAATGCGGATATAAACTTGGTCTTAAGGGAAGATTTGGATGTATTGGATGGTTCTGAGGGAACAATGGGAGAACAGGACCATGTCAGTGTAGGTGCGACTCAGACAATTGATGAAAATGGATACGTATTACCAAGTTAAGTCAATCAGAGATATTCTGTTGACGGAAGATGTATGCAAGTTATTTGAATGTAGCTAAAGCAAATGCGTATTAGAAATGACATAGAAATTGATGGCTATAGCAATTTTGTGTTCACAACTAAGCAGGAGTATCCATACACCCATGAGGGATTTACAGCAAGCCTTAAGCGTATTATTAAGGCTTGTAATGAAAGGGAAATCAAAAACGCAGCTGAAGAAAAGAGAGAACTGGCTGTTATTCCGGCAGTGACCCCGCATTATTTCCGTCATACCTTTTGCACCAGACTCGTAGAGAACCAGGTGCCACATGAAACTCTTAAAGTATTGAAGGGGCATTCAAGTATCAAGACCAGTATCGATATCTATACGGGCATAAGCAATAATAATTTTAAACGAGTGAAAAAGGATATTGAGGGAGTGGTAAAGATTTTTTAGATATCAATTTTGACTCAAAAGGGGTGGGAGCTTCTAGGTTAGCACTAATGCCTTACGTTCAGGTTTATTAGAAAAGGCCAATTACTCGAAAGAGTAATTGGTCTTTTAGGTTTTTCTTGCTGATGTAAATATACAAAATTGTTTGCCTAGCCTTGAAAAAATAGTCAAATAGTAGTACTATTTGACTATAATCATTTCTTGAATTACTGTCCTAAAGTATGTGTTTGGACAAAAGAAAGGAGAGCATTATGGGAAAAGAGAAGAGTAACAAGAAGGGATTTTTGAATTTCAAGGGAATGCGTATTGAAGAGCGGCTTAGGAAGGCGTTCAATATCATTATCATCATTTCGTCGGTAGGTATTGTAGTGGGGATTCTATCCATGCTGTTGGTAATGTCCAACTTTAAGAAGGCGATGAACAACTATGCACTGCCTCAGGGCGATATTGCATTGTTTATGAATGAGTATGCAGAGTGCCGTTCTAATATGCGTGGTATTATCGGATATGAGGACCAAAAGCAGATTGATTTATTAATGGATAAGTATGAAGTCCGCGTGCAGACAACGAAAGAAAGATTGGCAGCCATTAAAGAAACCATGATTACAAAAGAGGGTAAAGAATCTTATGCTAAGATTGAGGAGGCACTAGATAAATATCTGGCCAAGGAAGCGGAAATTATTGCTATCGGCGCTAATACTGATCAGGAGCTTGGACGACAGGCACAGCAGATGGCGATTGACGAGCTGACTCCGTTATATGAGGCACTGGATGCGGCTACTCTGGAGCTGATGAATATTAATATTGAGAAAGAACATGAGATGGAAGCCATTTGTCAGGCGTTGGAAATTGGCGCAATTGTATTAATGGTAGTTCTCCTTGTTGTTGCAGCTTCGATTTCTAAGAGAATAGCATATATTATCTCCAAGGGAATTTCCAAACCTTTGGCAGAATTAGAGGGAAGATTTGCATCCTTTGCCCAAGGTGATATTGCGACACCATTCCCCACTTCCAATTCGCAGGATGAAATTGCAGGACTGATGAATGCTTCTCACGAAATGTCAGAAAAGCTTCAGCAGATTATCTTTGATGTAGAGAAGATTTGCGAAGAAATGAGCAAGGGCAATTTTAATGTGGATACAGAGTGTGAGCAGGCTTACTGTGGTGACTTAGAACAGTTATTAGTCTCCTTGAGAGATATGAATAACAATGTAAGCAGTGCGTTGCGTGATGTGGAGGAAGTGGCAGAGCAGGTGAATTCCGGCGCAACCAACCTTGCAGAAGCAGCTCAGAGTCTTGCAGAAGGTGCTACCGATCAGGCAGCCTCCGTACAGGAAATGTTGGCAACCATGAATACGGTGTCTGATGGATTAAGAGATACTGTGGCGAGTGTAGATGAAGCTTACCATCAGGCAATGAAGTGTGCGGATGATGCACAGCTTAGCCATAAGGAAATGGGTAACATGGTAGAATCCATGAATCGTATAAGTATCACTTCTAAGAAGATTGAAAATATTATTACGGAGATTGAAAGTATTGCCAGTCAGACCAATTTACTGTCGCTGAATGCTTCTATTGAGGCAGCCAGAGCAGGCGAAGCTGGTCGCGGATTTGCGGTAGTTGCGGATGAGATTCGTAATTTGGCTGATCAGAGTGCAAAATCTGCAGTAGATACCAGAGAACTGGTAAGCAACACCTTATATGAAATTGAGGAAGGTAGTAAGATCGCTTATAAAACTGCAGATGTACTTGACGGTGTGGTAGATGCTATCCAGAAGATTGCAGAGTCTGCAAAAGAGCTGTCAGAAAGTTCACAGGTGCAGGCAGAAGCGGTAGAGCAGGCAGACCAGGGAATTGCCCGTATTTCCGAAGTGGTGCAGTCCAATTCTGCAGCAGCAGAAGAATCCTCAGCAACCAGTGAAGAGTTATCCGCACAGGCCATGACAATGCACGACCTGGTTGCCAGATTCCAGTTGAAGCAGTAGTAAGGTTTTTTTCAAAGGAGAGAGATGGTATGAGAAAGAGTTTGGGGCGAAAAACAATTGTACTTGTAGGAGTTATGGGGCTGTTTTTAGTTCTTTCTGTGTTCCTTAATCTGTCAGCATGGAATGTTATGAGTGATTTTAATGTTAAGATTGCAGACTATGTACATCGGTATGAAGAGATGGTACACAGCAATGATCTGCAGGGTATCGAAGCATTGGAAAAAGACATGGACTATGAACTTGATCATAGTATTATCAAAATTGATGGTACAGTAGCTTTTGATTACATATTACTCGGTGTCAGCGTGGCATTTATGTTGCTTGTTATTGTCATTGTTCATAGGTCCATTGCGAAGCCTGCTAAGGATGCCAGTGCACATATGAATCAGATTGTAGAGAAAATAAAGGACAACAGAGGCGATTTGACGGAGAGAATCGAAGTTAAGACCAAGGACGAAATCGCACAGTTGGCAGAGGGAATCAATGGATTTATTGCGCAGTTGCAGGATCTGATGCAGAATATGCAACTGCAGTCGGAAAGAATGCTGGAGGCTGCTAATGAGGTGTCCGGACAGGTGGTGGAGTCCAACAAGAGTGCACTGAATATTTCTTCTGCAACAGAGGAATTAGCGGCAAGTATGCAGGAAGTTAATGCGACTATGGATCAGATTGCCAGTGGAAGTCATGATATTTTGGAGCGTGTGCAGAAGATGAATGATAGTGCCGACAGTGGAAATGAGACTGTAGAAGGCATCAAATCCCGTGCAGTAGTGATGCAGAAGGAAACTATGGAAAGTAAAGAAAATGCTATCAATGTTCTGCGTGAAATTGGGGAAGAACTGGAAAGTGCTGTTACGGAAAGTAAGAGCGTGGATCAGATTAATCAGTTGACCGGTAATATTCTTAATATTGCCAGTCAGACGAATTTGCTGGCATTGAATGCTTCTATTGAGGCTGCCCGTGCAGGGGAAGCGGGAAAGGGCTTTGCAGTTGTTGCGGAAGAAATTCGTTCTTTGGCGGAGAGTAGTAGTAAAACGGCAAATGATATTCAGGACATCAGTCGTTTTGTAACAGAGGCGGTAGCGAGACTTGCGAAGAATGCCCGTCAGATGCTTGATTTTATCGGAGAAGATGTTATAAAGGATTATGATTCCTTTGTCGGAATTGTAAATCAGTATGAAGAAGATGCGGATCTTATGAGCCGTATTCTGGGAGAATTTGCAGAGCAGGCAGCTACAATGAATGTGACAATGCATACCATGAATGAGGGTATTGAGGGAATCTCAACGACTGTGGGAGAGAGTGCAAGAGCTGTTTCCAGTGTGGCAGAAGATGCTTCTGTATTAGTGCAGGCAATGACTCAGATTCAGGATGCAACGGAAGAATCTCAGAGAATTTCAGAGGAATTACAGGGCGAAGTTAAGAGGTTTGAAAAAGTATAAGAGAAGTCTTGAGGCTTGTGATACATTAAGACCAATTACCTATGTGGTGATTGGTCTTTTTTGTCGCATCTTGCATAAATAATATAGTAGAATAGTTTCGTAAAATTTGATATAATCATTAGTAGTTTATTTTTTGGAAACAAGAGACAAGCTTTGGAGAAAAGTGAGTATGAAGAAACATATTAAGCTGAAGGGCAGAATAAAGACATATCTGAGCTTTACATTATATTTAGGGGCATTATTATGTGCAGTGAATTTAGCAGTGGCTATGGTGGATTTGGCAGCAGCAGGCATTTTGGCATGCTTCACCATTTTCTATTTTGCTATAACGGTATCCCTGTACTTTTATAATAAACCGGTGATTATGAATGAACTGGTGAGTTTTGCTACGGAGTATGGGCAGATTCAAAGAAGGCTTCTACGTGATTTGGAGATTCCGTATGCTCTTTTGGATGATACCGGAAAGGTGATTTGGACCAATACAGCATTTGAATCGGTAGTACATCAGCCGAAGGGATATAATAAGTCCATTACATCGTTGTTTCCAACGATTACCAGGGATAAGCTTCCGGATAATTCGGAGACATATGAATCTCAATATCAGTTGGAGTATGAAGGCAGTGAGTATGTGGCCAAGTTTAAGAAGATTTCTCTTAAGGAGATGGCAGAGCATAGTGATATGATTGATGCCAGTGGCTACAATGGTTATCTGATAGCTGTATATTTGTTTGATGAGACCGCATTACATATAGCGTTGAAAGAAGTGGATGACCAGTCGTTGGCAGTTGGTATGATTTATTTGGACAACTACGACGAAGCGCTGGAAAGCGTGGAAGAAGTACGTCGTTCGCTGCTGATTGCGTTGATTGACCGAAAGGTAAATAAATATATCTCTGCTATGGATGGTATTGCCAAGAAGCTGGAGAAGGATAAGTATCTGATTATCCTCCGTAAGAAAGCAATCGCAGAGCTTAAAGAGAATCGTTTTGATTTGCTGGAAGAGGTAAAGACGGTTAATATTGGTAATGAGATGGCGGTGACCAGCAGTATTGGTATTGGATTAGATGGCCTCACCTATGCGCAGAATTATGAATTTGCTCGTAATGCAATTGATTTAGCGCTTGGACGTGGTGGTGATCAGGCAGTTATTAAGACTCCGGAAAGCATTACCTATTATGGAGGAAAGAGTCAGCAGGTGGAGAAAAATACCCGTGTAAAGGCTCGAGTAAAGGCACATGCGCTTCGGGAAATCATTACGGCAAAGGACCGTGTGATTGTTATGGGACATCGTATTGCGGATGTGGACAGCTTTGGTTCTGCAGTAGGTATTTATCGTATTGCCCAGGCTTTGGAGCGTAAAGCACATATTGTACTTAATGATGTAACCACATCAGTACAGCCATTGGTTGACCTCTTTAAGAATAATCCCGAATACGAGGAGGACATGATTATTACCAGTCAGGATGCAATTGACTTGGCAGGAAATAATACGGTACTTGTAGTGGTGGATGTAAATAAGCCATCAATTACAGAGTGCCCGGAGCTGTTAAAGGTATGTAAATCCGTGGTAGTACTGGATCATCACAGACAGGGAACGGAGACCATTGAGAATGCCACACTTTCTTATGTGGAGCCCTATGCATCTTCTGCCTGTGAGATGGTATCAGAGATTTTACAGTATACTTATGATAACATTAAGATTCGTAGTGAAGAGGCGGATTGTATGTTCTCAGGAATTATGATTGATACCAACAACTTTATGAGTAAGACCGGTGTCAGAACCTTTGAGGCAGCAGCATTCCTTCGTCGTAACGGTGCAGACGTAACCAGAGTACGTAAGCTCTTTAGGGAGGATGCGGCAGAGTATAAGGCAAAGGCGGATGCGGTAAGTCAGGCAGATATTTACAGACAGCATTTTGCCATTTCCGTATGTAACAGTGACGATTTATACAGTCCAACTATCGTTGGTGCTCAGGCGGCCAATGAGCTTTTAAATATCCGTGGTATTAAGGCCAGTTTTGTTCTTACGGATTATCAGGGCAAGATATATGTCAGTGCCCGTTCCATCGATGAAGTGAACGTGCAGATTATCATGGAGCGTATGGGCGGAGGTGGTCATATGACCATGGCCGGGTGTCAGATGGATAATACAGGATTGATTGAAGCAATCGGTATTTTGAAACATACCATCGATACTATGTTGGATAATGGAGAAATTTAATTTACAGGAGTTTTGAGATATGAAGATTATTTTATTACAGGATGAAAAGAAATTAGGAAAAAAAGGAGAAATCATCGAGGCTAGCGAAGGATATGCAAGAAATTACATTCTTCCTAAGAAAATCGGTGTGGAAGCAACCCCCAAGAATTTAAATGATTTAAAGCTTCAGAAGGCAAATGATGCCAAGATTGCCCAGGAGCAGTTAGATGCGGCAAAGGCACTTGCGGAGAAGATTGGTGAGCTTCAGGTAGTGGTGAAGATGAAGGCAGGAGAAGGCGGAAAGGCTTTCGGAAGCGTTTCTTCCAAGGAGATTGTTACCGCATTTAAGGAGCAGCACGGCATTGAACTGGATAAGAAGAAAGTAGTTCTTGCGGATAGTCTGAAGAACTTTGGCAACTATGAAGTATCTGTAAAGCTTCACCCACAAGTTGTAGGTAAGTTTACTGTAAAGGTTACTGAGAGCTAAGAGGTCTGGAATGGATTTAAATGAAACTGTCCTTAAAAGGGTACTTCCCCATAGCCTGGAGGCAGAGGGGTGTGTGATCGGTTCCATGATTATGGATCGTGAAGCGATTGTGGTTGCTTCAGAAATTATCTATGGAGATGATTTTTATAATAAGCAATATGGTATCCTTTTCGATACAATGGTTGAACTGAATAATAAAGGGTTTCCGGTAGATTTGGTAACGTTGCAGGACAAGCTGAAGGAGAAGGATGTACCACCGGAGGTAAGTAGTCTGGAGTTTATCAGAGATCTGATTACAGCGGTCCCTACTTCTGCGAATATCAAGTATTACGCTAATATTGTGGCAGAGAAGTCAACGCTTCGCAAGATGATTCGTTTGAATGAGGAAATTGCCAATAATTGTTATACAGGGAAGGAAGAGCTGGAAGTGATTATGGAAGAAGCAGAGAAGCGTATTTTCCAGCTGACCCAGAGACGTAATACAGAGGATTTTACACCGATTCGTCAAGTGGTTATGAATGCCATGGACAGAATTGAGTCTGCCTCACGTAATGCAGGAAGTGTAACCGGTATTCCCACCGGTTTCCTTGATTTGGATTATCGTACTGCAGGATTGCAGCCTTCTGATTTAATATTGATTGCAGCCCGTCCTTCCATGGGTAAGACGGCGTTTGTACTGAATATTGCCCAGCATATTGCATTTCGTCAGAATAAGACAGTTGCTATTTTCTCTCTGGAAATGAGCAAGGAGCAGCTGGTTAATCGTATGTTTTCGCTGGAATCTAACGTGGATGCCCAGGTGCTTCGTACCGGTCAGCTTAATGATGAAGAATGGGCTAAGCTGATTGAGAGCGCCGGAGTAATCGGAAAGTCGAATCTTTTTATAGACGATACGCCGGGTATTTCTATTGCAGATTTACGTACCAAGTGTAGAAAGCTGAAGATGGAGCACAATCTGTCTATTATCATGATTGACTATTTGCAGCTTATGTCAGGTAGTGGCCGTTCTGAGTCCAGACAGCAGGAGATTTCGGATATCTCCCGTTCGCTGAAGGGACTTGCCAGAGAACTTCATGTACCGGTCATCGCACTTTCACAGCTTTCCCGAGCAGTAGAGCAGAGACCGGATCACCGTCCTATGATGTCTGATCTTCGTGAATCCGGAGCGATTGAGCAGGATGCGGATGTGGTAATGTTTATTTATCGAGATGATTATTATAACCATGACACGGAGAAAAAAGGTATCTCAGAGATTATTATTGCGAAGCAAAGAAATGGTCCAATCGGTACCGTAGAGCTGGCTTGGTTACCGAAGTATACAAAGTTTGCAAATTTAGAAAAGCAATAAGAGTAAGCATTTTGCATGAAAAGAGTGGGCGCAAGCTTGCTTGCAAGAACACTCTTTTTATGCAAAATATTTGGCGCATGCCAAATTATGAGCAAAATAAAAGCTGCGAAGCAGCGATTTTGCGAATAGCTCTTATTGATATATATATATATATATGATTTTACAAAAGAGAATGATACCAATAGTATCATTCTCTTTTTCTATTTATTTAAAACTGTAATGGAGGATCTTATGGAACAATATTTTATGATTTCTGATGCTGCAAAAGAAGTAAATGTGGAAACTCATGTACTCAGATATTGGGAGGAAGAGCTTTCCCTGCCAATCAAAAGAAATGATTTGGGACATCGCTATTATACAGAGGAGGATGTAGAGTGCTTTAGGCAAATAAAGTCGATGAAGGAGAGGGGATTGCAGTTGAAGGCAATAAAAGTGATTTTGAAGGATGGAACATTGACCATGCTGGAGGATGGCAAACAAGAAATGAGTGTTGTTGAGGAAAAGCAGAGCTACGAGCTTGTAAAAGAGTCTTCTGAAGAAAAAACAAAGCGTATGCAGTATTTGTTGCAGGAGATGTTAAAAGACGCTGTACGGGCTAATAACGAGGCTTTGGTGCAGGATATCAAGGAAGCAGTAATTAAGGAGTTGGACTATCAGTTTCGGAGTAGAGAGGAACATGAAGAGGAGATGGAACGAAAGTGGGAACAGCGTAGTGAAGAACATTATAAACGAATTGATGATCTTCTCAGGAAAAAAGCTAAGCGCAAACCGCTTTTTACGAAAAAGGCTCAAAAGGATAGTGCTACATAATAAAAAAGGAGAATGCGTTTGCATTCTCCTAATTGTTTTTCGCAGAAAAACAATTTATTAAGCCTGCTCAATAGTTCCAACAGGGCACTGACCTGCGCAAGAACCGCAGTCGATACACTTATCTGCATCGATTTCGAACTTTCCGTCACCCATGCTGATAGCGCCAACAGGACACTGAGCTTCACAAGCACCACATGCTACACATGCATCACCAATAACAAATGCCATAATAATTTCCTCCTAAAATAAATTAATTGTAAATGTGAGTTTGATATAAATTTATCAATATCTTAAATTCATTGTATTACAAGAATGGGTATACGTCAAGTGTTTTTAGGACTCTTATTTCATTAATCCCAGTTCCCGACGGATGGTACGGATACCTTCCAAAACCACTTTTTTCTTTTCAAGAGCCACATCTTTGGACATGGCAGGAACACCCTTTAATTTGTATTCCATCCCAAGCTTCTTGTACTTCACTTCGCCCATGGTGTGATAGGGCAATATATCCAAGACCTTAATGTTGGTAAAACGCCCAATGTGATATCCCAGATCGAAGAGATATTTGTCATCATCTGTAAGTCCCGGTACAACCACATGGCGAATCCACATGTCTATTTTTTTCTCATTCAGATATGCTGCAAATTTCAAAATATTCTCGTTTGGCTGGGCTGTCAGTTCTTTGTGTTTTTCCGGGTCTATGTGCTTGATATCAAGCATTACCAGGTCGGTAAGAGTCAGTAGCTTGTCCAGCTTTTCCATCCATGCCGTATTGGATGGATTAAATGCAATACCGGAGGTGTCGATACAGGTATGAATATTTTTCTGTTTTGCAAGGGTAAATAAATCAATCAGAAAGTCCACCTGCATCAGTGGTTCACCACCGGTGACGGTAATACCTCCATCCTTATAAAAGGGCTTATTTCTTTCGTATTGTTCGATCAAATATGCAGGGTCCATTAAGGTACCGCCATTCATTTCCCAGGTGTCCGGGTTGTGGCAATAGGCACAACGCATGGGACATCCCTGCACGAAAATAACATATCGTACGCCCGGTCCGTCAACGGAACCAAAGCTTTCTAAAGAATGAATTCTTCCCTGAGTCATAAAAAGTGTCCTTTCTTTGAAAAATTGCCCCCGGCAAGAAAACTTGCCGGGGGCAGCTTAATAAGTCTACCTTAAGCTTAGTTTACGCTCTCATGGAAAGTACGAGAGATAACGTCTGCCTGCTGTTCCGGAGTTAACTTGATGAAGTTAACAGCGTAACCGGAAACACGGATGGTAAGCTGAGGATAGTTCTCAGGATGAGCCTGAGCATCTAATAAAGTTTCTCTATTTAATACATTTACATTAAGATGGAAGCCACCCTTGGTAACATAACCATCAAGTAAGTTTACAAGGTTATCAACCTGTGCTGCATTTACTGCCATGTTTTTGTCCTCCTATTTTTTACTTATAATCATCCAATCCTTGGTGAAGAGTTGGAACACTACAAGCCAGTGGCGTGCGTGAGCAATCGCTACAGCCCATAGTCTGAACATCTTTCGTACTTTTGTTATTAGCATCAAACTCAACATTAACGTGTCCGACACCTTGTGTCATACCACTATCGAGCATTTTTACTAAGTCATCAATCATCTTATCGTTGTCCATGGGTTCCACCTCCTTACAATAGTTTATGAATTAGTTGTTTAAATCGATCTCGAGATCTCCTGCGAAGATCTGGTCTTCTTTACCAAGAGCACCAGGAATAATGGTGAAGGTATTAGAAATACCGTCCTGAGCATCCTTGAATGGAAGCTTAGCTACAGAAGATAATGAAGCTACAGCACCGTGAGTATCACGTCCGTGCATTGGGTTAGCACCAGGAGCAAAAGGCTGTCCCTTCTTACGTCCGTCAGGAGTGTTACGGGTAGCCTTACCATAAGTTACGTTAGAGGTAATGGTAAGAATAGAGGTTGTAGGGATACCATTTCTGTAGGTGTGATGTCTTCTTACAGCGGTCATGAACTTACTTACAAGCTCAGTAGCAATGCTGTCTACACGGTCATCATCGTTACCATACTTAGGGAAGTCACCGGTAGTCTTGAAGTCTACGATGATACCGTCTTCGTCACGGATTACTTCAACCTTAGCATACTTGATAGCTGAGAATGAGTCAGCGATGATAGAAAGACCAGCAATACCGGTTGCGAAGTATCTCTTAACATCTCTGTCATGAAGAGCCATCTCTGCTCTCTCGTAGCAGTACTTGTCATGCATGTAGTGGATTACGTTTAAGGTGTTTACGTAAACATCTGCTAACCATTCCATCATGTCTACGAACTTATCCATAACGTCATCATACTCAAGAACGTCGCCGGTTACAGGACGATACTTAGGACCAACCTGCTTCTTGGTTACTTCGTCAACACCACCGTTTAAAGCGTAAAGTAAGCACTTAGCTAAGTTAGCACGTGCGCCGAAGAACTGCATTTCCTTACCGATAACCATGGAAGATACACAACAAGCGATACCGTAGTCATCACCGTGCTCAGGTCTCATTAAGTCATCGTTCTCATACTGGATAGAAGAAGACTGGATAGACATCTTTGCACAGTATCTCTTGAAGTTCTCAGGAAGTCTGGTAGACCAGAGAACAGTAAGGTTAGGCTCAGGAGAAGCACCTAAGTTAGTTAAGGTATTTAAGTAACGGAAGGTGGTCTTAGTAACCATATGACGTCCGTCACAGCCAACACCAGCTAAAGACTCGGTTACCCATACAGGGTCACCAGCGAAGAGTGCATTGTACTCAGGGGTACGAGCAAACTTAATTAAACGTAACTTCATGATGAAATGATCAACGAACTCCTGGATCTGCTCCTCGGTGAAGGTTCCGTTTGCTAAATCTCTCTCTGCGAAACAGTCAATGAAAGTAGAGGTACGTCCAAGAGACATAGCTGCACCGTTCTGCTCCTTAACTGCACATAAATATCCGAAATAAGTGAACTGGATAGCTTCCTGTACGTTCTTTGCAGGCTTAGAAATATCGAAGCCGTAAGAAGCTGCCATTTCCTTCATCTGCTTTAATGCAATAATCTGCTCAGAGATTTCTTCACGAAGACGGATAACATCATCAGTCATAACACGTCCGGTAGAATCCTTCTGTGCCTGCTTATCCTGAATTAAGAAATCAATACCGTATAAGGCAACACGTCTGTAGTCACCGATGATACGTCCACGTCCGTAAGCATCAGGAAGACCGGTTACTACGTGAGAAGAACGACAAGCTCTCATCTCTGCGTTGTAAGCATCGAAACAACCAGCGTTGTGAGTCTTTCTGTGGATAGAGAAGAACTCGCTGATTTCAGGATCTACTTCATAACCGTTGTCAGCACATGCCTTCTCTGCCATTCTGATACCGCCGTATGGCTGAAGAGAACGCTTGAAAGGCTTATCGGTCTGGAAACCAACGATGGTTTCTTTGTCTTTGTTTAAATAACCAGGACCATGAGAAACGATAGTAGAAACAACTTTGGTGTCCATATCAAGAACGCCGCCTGCTTCTCTTTCTGCCTTCTGTAACTCAAGTACCTGTGCCCATAAATCTTTTGTGTTCTGTGTAGGTCCTGCTAAGAAAGACTCATCTCCGTCATATGGAGTATAGTTCTTCTGGATGAAATCACGAACGTTTACTTCGTTTTCCCATTTGCCGCCTACAAAATTTGTCCATTCTGGTTTCATTTTGCTAATGCCTCCTGTTTTTTGTTTGAATTAGTGAAATTAAATTGTTATTAAAGTTTCTAATCCTTATGGCTTCATTATATGTAAAAGGTGTTTTCCAGTCAAGGATGGGAAGTGTACTTTTTTACGTACAAATCCACAGTTTATAAGGTTTTTAGATTTGGTTTTGAGAGAATAACTTGTCAGAAAAAGTGGAATAGTTTATACTGAAGAAGCATTTTTATACAAAACATTTCAGAAGGAGGAATATTTTCATGGCAAACTTTACAAAGGACATGACAATCGGTGAGCTTTTAAGAGCTAATCCGGATGTTGCACCGATTTTATTAGATGCAGGTATGCACTGCCTTGGCTGCCCGGCTTCACAGGGAGAATCTATTGCAGAGGCTGCAATGGTTCACGGAATTGATGCAGATGCTCTCTTAGAGAAATTGAACGCATTATAATCATGTGATAATTAGAAAAGCCTGCTTCATTAGGAAGCAGGCTTTTTTTAGCTGATTAGGGAAAGTACGGTAAGTGCGTCCTTATCCACAAGTACGTCCAGATGCTCTGTTAAATAAGCGGGAGTAGAAGGGAGTACTTTTTTTAATGTACCATACTCAGACAGGGTGTTGCACAATCTGTTAAAAACAGAAGCATCGGAAGAGTCCTGCGTGAGAAGTAACAAATATTTGTCGGATTTATAATCTTTATATAAGGTACATTCCTGACAAGTGTTACCTTTTACCCCGGATACGGCACGGAGCAGAAGGGACATATTGTCAAACTGGAAGAGACGAACCAGTTTCTGGGAAGGTTTATCTTCCTCTAAAGAAATAGAAGGAGCTTCTTCTGCCACGACAGAGGTACTTTCTTCGATTTTTTGAAACAGCTCCATAACCTCGTCCGAATCCTCATACGAGTCTTCCGGATCATCTTCAATTCCTGCATCTTCATGGATGGATGGGGCAAAACGGGAGAAACGGGTATCTAATTCTTCCGGGTCTTCTACCTTGGTAATGATGAGGACAATACAATCGGCGCTGACAGGCACTGCTTCAATCATGAGCGGAATATCTTCCGCTTCAAATCCGAATTCAAAATTCGCCTGCTGCATCATATCACGGAAGAGACTTTTCGCTTTTTCGCTGCCGTATGCCAGTTCGCTGATTTTTAATTGACGGCTGGCTAAGTCTTCCTTGGTAAGGGTGCACTTGATTTGGTTGTCATTTACTTTTTCGATCTTCATAGGCCCTATCCTTTCTGCCAAAGTGTAGAAAAAACTACCAATGGCTGTTTAACAATGTTTAGTTATCATATACTTTAGTACAGTTTTAGTCAATAGAGCTTAGGTGGATTTTAAGGAAATTTAATTTTCTGCTTGCTATTTACGTTGGTATCTTATATAATTGACTAGAAGATGCTTTCTTTAAACAGTACAAAAAGGAGGCATTGTCTGTCAACATCTCTGTGGCTTATTCTGGGACAGTTCGATCCCAACAATCCAATGATAGTATATTCAATGTATGAAAAATTGGAGTCATGCAAATTAATAAAATCTTACAAGCGTGTTTAATGCTTCAAATCTATTCTATTATTCCCATAATTATTTAAATCGCGTAGAGAAATTCACAATTATAAAAAGCAAATTTTGTTATTTTTAAAGTTCAGAGAAGTGTGGCGTACAGGGGGAAGTGTCTTTGTTTAATATTAGTATATCACAAATATCCTTTTGGTCATAGGAAGACCTTGGGTGTAGCATTATGCAAAGGAGAGAAGGATATGGACGAGTATAGTCAGGAAAGCAAGAGAAGAGCATTGAGATACCAGATGCACAGGCTTCGCAGTGAGGGAATCCGAATTTATGTAGAGCTTACACCGGAAGAAGCAGCGGAGTATTGTGTGCGGGAGAATGTAAAGTACATGCAGGACTATGACTTTACCAGAGAACGGAAGATTGTCTGGCTGGACAGAGTCAGACGTTGACAAACATGGTCAGAATGGAGAATGGGCTGTGGAGAAAAATAGCGGAATGCCTCAAGAAACGCTTACTCCACAGCGTTTTCTTCAAAAAGTAATGGCGTATTGTACAAATGTCTGATATACTTTTCTGTGTCGGTTTTAAACATAAGGAGAGCATTTTACTATGAAGAAATTTGTACCTGTTTTGGTTGCATTACTTTTGATTTTTATTGTTGGGGGAATTACGGTAGGAGGAATGCTGATAGAGAAGTATTCTTATTCCGAAGAACGGGCTGATTTGCAGGAATATTTCGGAGTGGAAGGCAAGGAGCTTGCTATTATTTTACAGGATGAAAGAGTGGAAGAAAATGCCGTTTTGAAGGACGGGGTATGTTATTTTGATTTGGATACCGTGCATAAGTACTTTAACGATGGCTACTATATTGATTTAAGTGAGAATATTATGCTGTATACCACAGCTTTGACGACTACCAAGGTAAATCTTGGGGAAGCGGCCGTATATGTGGATGAGATTCGTACGGAGCTGTCTTATGTACCAGTGTATGTGGATGGGGAGACTATCTATGTGGCAGCGGACTACGTGAAGCGATTTACGAACATGGCTTATGAAGTATTTGATATGCGTGTACAGGTGTACACTGAGTGGGGAACAAGAACGGTAGATTATGCTCTTAAGGATACGGCAGTGCGTTACCGTGGTGGCATTAAGAGTGAGATTCTCTGTGATCTTCCGGCGGGAAGTGAAGTGGAAGTTTTGGAGACTATGGAGACCTGGTCAAAGGTAAAGACCAAGGATTCCGTTATCGGTTATGTGGAGAATAAGCTTCTTGAAAATATCAGCAAGGGGCAGAGTATCGCATATGAAGAAACACCGGTTACCGACTATGTGGAAGAAGTGTATACCACGCAGCAACTGGAAGGCAAGGTATGTCTTGGCTGGCATGCTATCGGTGGTGTGGGCGGTAATGATACTCTGGACAGCATGGTAGCGAATACCAAGGGGATGAATGTAATAGCGCCGACCTGGTTTAGTTTAAATGATAATTACGGTAATTTTGAAAGCTATGGAACTACCGACTATGTAGAGCGTGCTCATGAGCTTGGATTGGAAGTATGGGGCGTTTTGGATGATTTTAATTATAAAATCAATTATGATAGTTCTGTTGATGTAAATGAAGTGCTAAAAAGCAGTATGTTCCGCGGCTTTTTGGTTGAGAATATTATCAGTGAAGCGCTCCGCCTCGGAATTGACGGAATCAATCTGGATTTTGAGAATGTGGGTTCTGAGTCTGGTGAACATTTTGCCCAGTTTGTTCGTGAGTTGTCTGTACAGTGCAGAAAGAATGAACTGACATTTTCTATTGATAATTATGTACCATTTCACTTTAATGAGTACATGAGAAGAGATGTACAGGGGAAATTTGCAGATTATGTGATTATCATGGGATATGACGAGCATTGGCATGGTAGCGGTGATCCGGGAAGTGTAGCCAGCATTGATTATGTAAGCAATGGTATTGATAAGACCATGGAACAGGTTCCGGCAGATAAGATTATCAATGGTGTACCGTTTTACAGCATTCTGTGGAAGACAGAAGGAACCAAAGTTACTGATGAATATCTGACCATGATTAATACGGCGGATTTTCTTGAGCGTGTAGGTCAGACCGGTGTGTGGGATGAAGAGACACAGCAGAATTATTACGAGTGGCAGAGTGGCAGTTCCTTATATCAGCTTTGGGCAGAGGACGAGCAGTCCATTTCCGTGAAGCTGAATGTTATGAGATCAAAAGAAATTGCCGGTGTAGCAGTGTGGAGACTTGGTTATGGAACCCCAAAGGTATGGGAGATGATTAACGCCTACATGAATTTGTAGTATCATATATAGATGCCAGGGTCAAAAGCCTGAAACCACTTTGTGCTTGCGCATAAGTGGTTTTATGGCTTAATGACCCGTTCCGATATGAGGATAACAGTGGGGCGTGAGCACCACGATATCCGAATATTCGGTAGGATTGTGGGAGTGCAAAGCACGGAACAATCCGTCAGGCATCTTTTGGCATTGGTATCATATATATAGTCCAAAATGCATAGGAATGATAGAGAAAGAGAATGGAGTAGCAATGTATGAAACAGAGGCTGCAGACATTTCTTTCTCTATTTTTTTATGGTCTTTTGACTATGTTTATGCTGCATATTGCGGGAGAAGCTGCAAGATATGCTTCCGGCAATGAACTCCTGATAGACGAGCGGAGAACAGTGGTACTGGACCCCGGTCATGGCGGTGAGGATCCGGGAAAAGTAGGGAAAGGAGAGGTATATGAAAAGGACATTAATCTGGCAATTACTCATTATGTAAAAGCATATCTGGAACAAAATGACTATCGGGTAATTGTGACACGAGAGAGGGATGAGAGTCTGGGAAGTACAGAACGTGGATTTGACAAAAATCAGGATATGAGAACCAGACTGCAGACAGTGGAGGATGCACACGCACTGATTGCGGTGAGTATCCACCAAAACAGTTTTACCGACAGCAGTGTGGAGGGAGCACAGGTCTTTTATCATGAGAATAGTGTTAAGGCCAAAAAACTTGCCGGGGAAATTCAAGAGAGCTTGTGGAACAGATTGCCATCTGAGAAAAAGCGGGAAATCAAGGCAGATAACTCTTATTATCTACTAAAGAAAAGTTCTGTTCCGATGGTAATTGTGGAATGCGGCTTTTTGTCCAACAGTAAGGAGCTTGCATTGCTACAGCAAGAGGAATACCAGAGAAAGGTGGCATGGGCCATCTATATGGGCATTGAAAAATATTTAAATACTCTTGTTGAAAACTGACAGTTTTTCTTTAATTTCATACGAAGATATGGTATAATATGGGCAATGTAAGAAGAAAACCAAGGAACGCACGGCGGAAATTGGTTTTTTTGGCGTCTAATAAGTCGGTAAAGAATCCTATCGGGTTATTGGTGTCCAAGGATTTGGTAGAATGGAGCAATCGTGAATACAAAATTGATTTCCGTTTTGGAAAACGAAATAGAAGAAAAAGATGAGCTTCTCCGGGAAGCGGGGGATATCTTAAGGCAGGGAGGATTGGTGGCGATTCCTACAGAGACGGTTTACGGTCTGGGTGGGGATGCGCTGAACAAGTCTTCTTCTGAAAGGATATATGCAGCAAAGGGAAGACCGTCGGACAATCCGTTGATTATTCATGTGGCGGATATGAAGAGTGTAGAATATATTGTTACAGAGATTACGGAAGAGGCCCGCAGGGTTGCAGAGGCGTTTTGGCCGGGGCCGTTGACTATGATATTTCCGAAGGCAGAGGTGGTACCATATGAGACCACCGGCGGTCTGGATACTGTTGCAGTGCGGATGCCTTCCCACAAGGTGGCAAGGAAAGTGATTGATTATGCCGGAGGCTATGTTGCTGCCCCTAGTGCCAATACTTCCGGAAAGCCCAGTCCTACTTTGGCAAAGTATGTAATGGAAGACATGGATGGTAAAATAGACATGGTGATTGACGGGGGCGAGGGAGATATCGGACTGGAATCGACGATTCTGGATATGACGGTGACACCACCCCAGATTTTGCGTCCCGGGTTTATTACAAAAGAGATGCTGGAAGATGTGTTAGGCAGAGTGGATGTGGATCGCACTATTCTTCATAACGATACCGGAGAGAAACCAAAGGCTCCGGGGATGAAGTATCGCCACTATGCCCCTAAAGGAGAGCTGACAATTATTTCCGGTCCGGAAGAGGCGGTAATCGAGTATATTAATAGTAATGTAAAAAATGCCATGCAAGATGGAAAAAAGGTGGGAATCATTGGTTCAGAGGAAGTGATTGAACGATATCAGGGTGATTCTGTAAAGTGTGTGGGAAAGAAGACAGACGAGCTTTCCATTGGGAAGAGTCTCTATCGTATCTTACGTGAATTTGATGAGGAAAATGTGGATGTCATCTATTCTGAGAGCTTTGGGCAGGAAGGAATGGGACAGGCTATCATGAACAGACTTTTAAAGGCCGCAGGCCATCAGATAATAGAAGTTTAGGAGGAGAATATTATGATTTCAATCGGAAGTGATCACGGCGGATTTGAATTAAAGGAGAAGATTAAGAAGTATCTGGAAAGTAAAGGATATGATTGTAAGGATGTAGGATGTTACGGTCTGGAGTCTTGTGACTATCCTGTTTTTGGACGCGAAGCAGCACAGGCAGTGGCAAGCGGTGAATGTGAAAAAGGTATCGTGGTATGTACCACCGGTATCGGTATCAGCATTTCTGCAAACAAAGTTCCGGGAGTACGCTGTGCATTATGTAGCGATACTTTATCTGCAAAAATGACCAGACTTCACAATAATGCAAATGTACTTGCATTGGGGGCAGGTATGATTGGTGACAACCTTGCATTTGATATTGTAGACACTTTCCTTGGCACTGAGTTTTCAGGTGAGGAGAGACACCAGAGAAGAATTGATTTGATTGAAGGTTAATAGTTAGGGGACAGACTAAGGAGGGGCAGTTATGCAGTACAAGGATTATGAGAATGTAACGATTCTGGAACATCCGTTGATTCAGCACAAGATTTCCATGCTTCGTGATAAGAATACAGGAACAAATGAGTTCCGTAAGCTTGTAGAAGAAATCGCAGTACTGGAAGGATATGAAGCACTTCGGGATCTTCCGCTGGAGGATGTAGAGGTGGAGACACCCATTGAAAAATGTCTGTCTCCCATGATTGCCGGGAAGAAGCTGGCGATTGTGCCTATTTTACGTGCAGGTCTTGGTATGGTGGAAGGTGTACTTACACTGGTGCCTACTGCAAAGGTAGGACACATTGGTTTGTGCCGTAATGAAGAAACTCATGAGCCGGAGGAGTATTACTGTAAGCTTCCAAGTCCCATTGACCAGAGAACCATTGTGGTGGTAGATCCCATGCTGGCTACGGGAGGGTCTGCAGTTTCTGCAGTAGACTTTATAAAGGCACGTGGAGGTAAGAATATTAAGTTTATGTGTGTGATTGCGGCGCCGGAAGGAATTGAAAGACTGATGAAGGCGCATCCGGATGTACAGCTTTATGTGGGACATTTGGATAGATGCTTAAATGAAGCTGCATATATTTGCCCGGGTCTTGGTGATGCCGGAGACCGTATTTTTGGTACAAAGTAATGATGAAGAAAAGAAGTGACTATATTTGCTGGGATGAATATTTTATGGGAGTGGCGCATTTGTCGGGAATGCGTTCCAAAGACCCGAATACTCAGGTGGGATGCTGTATTGTAAGTAATGACAACAAGATTTTGTCCATGGGATATAACGGTTTTCCTACCGGTTGTTCCGATGAGGAGTTTCCCTGGGACAGAGAGGGAGATGAGCTCCACAGCAAATATGCGTACGTAACCCATAGTGAATTAAATGCGATTCTGAACTACAGGGGAGGTTCCTTAGAAGGAACGAAGCTTTACGTTTCGTTGTTCCCTTGCAATGAATGCGCAAAGGCAATTATTCAGGCGGGGATAAAGACCGTTGTTTATGATAGTGACAAGTACAGTGGAACGCCGATGAATATTGCTTCCAAGCGCATGTTTGATGCGGCGGGAGTGAAGTATGAGCCATATCAAAGAACCGGCAGAGAAGTATCAATGAAGTTATAAGGATTGGATAGTCCATTGAGAAGAGAAAGACGTTATCATAAAAAAATATACAAGGCGTTACTTTTATCCGTTGCCATATTGGTGGGAAGTATTCCTTCTGTGTCTTATGCATCCGGAACTACCTTGCAGCAAATTCAGCAGCAGGAACAGATGAAGGAAGATTTGGAGAAGGAAAACAAAGAAAATAAAGAGGATTTGGCGGATTTAAAGGGAGAGCAGAAATCCTTAAAGAGTAAGCTGAAGGATTTGAATGAGGACCTGCAGGCGGTTGGCGACCATCTGGCGGATATAGAGAATCAGATTGATGAGAAAGAGGCGGAGATTACGCAGATGCAGGAGGCTCTGGCCCAGGCACGGGATACCGAAAGCAAGCAGTATGATTGTATGGAGAAGCAGATACAGTTCAATTATCTGCGTGGGGAAACGCAGGTGTTTGAGGCGATTTTCTTTGCGGGAAGCTTTGCAAATATGCTGAATCAGGCAGTGTATTTTGAAAGTATGGCAGCGTATAATTCAGAGATGCTGGAGGGTATTATTTCCACCAGAGAGTACATTGAGTCTGAGGAACTGAGACTGCAGAAAGAGAATGAAGCCTTAAATGTGTTGCAGATTCTGGCAGAAAACGAGAAAAATAAGGTGATGGAGCTAATTAACCAGACCAGTAATTCCATTGCGGATTATGCGGACCAGATTTCTGATGTGGAAGAGGACATCCAGAAAATGGAAGATGAGCTGAAGAAGGTTGATGAAGATTTGGAGGCTCTTAAGAAAAAGTATCAGGAAGAGTTGGCATTGTCCCAGCAGGCAGCGAATTCCGAGTGGAGAGATATTTCAGAAGTGGAATTTGCTGAGGGTGACAGATATCTTCTGGCAAATCTGATATATTGTGAAGCCGGAGGCGAACCTTATGCCGGACAGCTTGCAGTAGGTGCAGTGGTTATCAACAGAGTACTGAGCTGCAGATATCCGGACACGGTGGTCGGTGTGATTTACCAGAAAAAGCAGTTTTCACCGGTATTAAACGGGCGTCTGGCATTGGCGCTTACCTATAATAAGGCAACTGCAAATTGCTATAAGGCTGCGGATGAAGCAATGTCCGGAGTGACAAATGTAGGAAACTGTGTGTACTTCAGAACGCCAATTGAAGGACTTACCGGTATTTCCATTGGAGGACACATATTCTATTAATGCAGAAGCAAGCACTTTTGTGAATCGGTTTTGGATTAATAGCAAACAACAAAACAATACGATGCGAGGAATACGTATGGAATACGCCATGAATAGTATACAGAGAAAGGGCAAGAACAGAATATTTGACTGCGAGTTGCATTTTCGTCAGGATTTGACGGTTGCCTATGCTTCTGAAGGCTGGTATCAGTTTGTAGATACCAAATCCATGCTCCCTGTTACGGATTTCCTGGGCAAGGAAGCGGCAGAGATGCTGAAAGGAATCAGCGGATTAATAAAAGAGCCGATAGAGTGTATTACTACCATTGATAATTTGAATGGCAGGATGCATCATGTTTTTATGCGTGTGGAGAATTCTGCCCGGATTGAGACGGAAGGTGAGTATCTCTACAAAGCTTGTATGTATGATTATAGGCAGTTAAAGAATCGTAATGACAAGGTTGAGGAGTTGATGATAAAGTATCGTAACTACCTCAGCTGGTCAAAAATGTTTTTCTTTGAATATAATGTGAATACGAATCATCTGATGTTTTATCGATATGCTAATGAACAGTCTGTCAAGATTTACGAAGGCGATTTGGATGTGTTCTTTTTGCAAAGAAAAGAAACAATGAAGAGAGAACTTTCGGAGATAGAGCAGATAAATAGGTTTATTACATATCTTAAGGAAGGTACAATGACCTTTGAAATGGAATTCACCTGTCCACAGGGAGAAAATGAAGTTCCATGTAAAGTGTATGGCGCACAGATGAGAAATGACCGCAATTGTGTAATTGGCGTCCTGCAACCGGTAAATCAGAGTGAGGAAGAAGAAGAGGAATTCTTCTTAAAGACTTCGTCCAAGGATGCGGCAACGGGACTTTTGAATAAAAGTGCAGCGGCAGAATATTCACTGGAACAGCTTCGCAAGAGGGATCAAAAAGTTCGTTGGATTGTTATGATGGATATTGATAACTTTAAGTTTATCAACGATACATACGGTCATTTGTTTGGTGATGAAGTGATCAGCCGTATGGCGGGAATTGCAAAGAAGACCTTGGGTAGACGCGGTATTGTAGGAAGATTTGGCGGTGATGAATTCTATTTATTCATTGAGGGTATTGAGGAAAGAGATGAGCTTAGAAATTTTCTGAAAACTATGGTACGCTGTTTCTACTATGAGTTCTCACCGAATCTGCAAGTTACGGCATCTATCGGTGTATCGAAGTACCCGGATGACGGCACGGATTATGAAGTACTTATGAGTAAGGCGGACAAGGCGCTTTACATTGCTAAGGAAAAGGGAAAGAACCGTCATATTATTTATGACGAAAAGCTTCATGGTTCTTATGAACAGAGTGACAAGCATTTGAATGCGGTGAAGTATACTATTTCAAAAGAAAAAAAGACAAAAGAATTGAGTGAGCTGTTCTGTGGTCTTACAGTCAGTGGAATCAATTATTTGAAGAATGAAGCGGTGCTTACTACCATTTGTCAGGTACTAGACATCGATGCGATTTCTGTATGTACAGATTACGGTCTGACATATGTATGCGGTACGGAAGGGTATCCGTTGGGAAAGAATGGTGTACATAATCTGTTGCAGAATGAGAAGTATCTCAGAATGTTCAGCAAAGAC
The DNA here is from genome assembly GCA_045541195.1 of Acetatifactor sp. Classification (GTDB taxonomy): domain Bacteria; phylum Bacillota; class Clostridia; order Lachnospirales; family Lachnospiraceae; genus Acetatifactor. The sequence goes on from JAZQIQ010000001.1 coordinate 32,497, forward strand.
GGTATCTACATAGAGAATAAGGCTGCGAAGCTTGTTTCTGTTTTGCCGGATGTTTATGTTGAGTTTAAAAAGAGTGATATCGGGGCAACAATTCAATGCATCGGTAGAGTGGATGGTCGCCCTCATTCCTGGGTATCCTTTGTTGTATTGGGTACCAGCCGTAAGTGGAATGATGCAGATGTGGAGCTTTTGTCTATTGTGGGAAAGTGCATTTGCAATTTGTTGGACAGAGAAGCATAAAGTGTGATTAATAAAACCTCGGGACTAGAGCCCGAGGTTTCAGACTGTAGACAAAGTCCACGGCATACGTCGTGGATTTTTCTGTTATAAAGAGCTTGAATGTCAGTATTTATAAGACATTCAAGCTCTTTTTTAGTATAATAGAAGTATCAAGATTAGGTGGTATACTTCTATGATG
>JAZQIQ010000002.1:0-224784 GCA_045541195.1 Acetatifactor sp.
CTGGCAAAAATAATCCAGATAAGAAACCTAAAATATTTAGAAGCTCTTCGATTTTTACATCAGAATATAAATTTAATGTTTCGACAAAAAGAAATGGTGCTGAGCTAGTAGTTCAGCACCAAGTTTGTCTACAGTCTGAAAGAGCAGCCTATGGCTGCTCTTTTACTTCCTCTACATTCTCTGTATCTTCTTCTACGTTCTCTTTTACTTCCGCAAGAGCCTCAGCCAACGCTGCTTTCGCAGATCTTTTCGCTGTCTTTCCGGTCGTCTTACGTTTTTTAGCCTTAACAGACGACTCAGCCTCTTCCTGATTCATATCGCATTTTCCTTGGAAAATGGCATTCTCATCAATAACAATGGCCCCTGTCTTCAAATCACCAATCAACTTTGCGGTAGAAATGAGCTCTGCTCTCTCCGGAGCAACCACATTACCGATAATTTCACCGCCAATCACAATTGACGCAGCTTCCACATCCCCACGGATTATTCCGGTTGCTCCCACAATCAGCTGACCGGCAATCTTCACATTACCCTCTATGGTGCCGTCAATTCTTGCTGCTGTCTCACAACTAAATTCTCCACCAACCATGCAACCCTTTCCCAGGATCGTCTTAATTACAGTAGTCTCTTCTTTCTTAAACATTTGTAACCCCTTTTCTTTAACCGCTGATTTCCATGATATCTGTAGGATTCACGTATACGCCATCCTTTAACATCTGATATCCCAGTGCGGTATTTTCTTCCCCAATAATGAACAGTGTCTGATTTTGCTTAACCGTATCTCCTACCTTCACAAGAGCCTGGCCCTTATTACGATATACGGTCTGATATCCGTTACCGTGATCGATGGTCAGATTATAGCCGTATTCTCCATCTTCCACCAGTGTAAACACGGTTCCCTCCGCAGCAGATACTACCAGGCTCCCTTTAGAAGCTGTAAATACACACATAGGTGTCTCACCCGACTGTTCTTCAATAGACGCTGAGCCTGATAGCGGAAGTAATGTAGGCATAGTAAGCGCCTCTAATCTGGCTACCATATCAGCCTCCGCTGCCACCTTCTGGTTAATGGTCTCACTCATAATTGCCATCTTATTATTCAATTCTTCAATTTCTGCCTGCATGGCATTTTTCTCTGCCTGCAAATCTTCTTCCTTCTGTACAAGTGCCGCTTCTAAAGAAGCTATCTTATCCTGATACTCGCTAATCTTTATCGTAGCACTTTCCCAGATTCTCTGCTCATAGGATACATACCCCAGCAGAACACCGATAATGACACAAAGCACGCCAATGATAATACGAACTACCCAGGGACTGAACCGAAACTGCTTTACGCCGGCATCGACCGCATCAGAAGTGACAATCACTACATGATTCAATTTTCGTTTATGTTTCTTAGGTTCCATAAAAAAGTTACCTCCGATAAAATCCAAATCATTTTACCACAGGCATCTTTTTTACTCAATCTCATTTTAACATTTTTGTAACATTTTACCAAAAACTACGTATTATACAGGCTTAAAGAGAACTATCCTTGTGCAATTACTCCTTTTTTCGCATAAATTCTGACATAATAAAGGTAATAATTCATGAAAAATACTTCCCCATTTTTCACTTAATCGCTTTACTTTTTTAAAGTAATATGGTACTATGGTCTTGTTGTACAAGTTGTACGACACATATATTTTTTGGAGGTATCTGTAATGAACAAAGGTACAGTAAAGTGGTTTAACAACCAGAAGGGTTACGGTTTCATTTCTGATGAAGCTGGCAATGATGTATTCGTACACTACTCAGGATTAAACATGGAAGGCTTCAAGTCTTTAGAAGAAGGCCAGGCTGTTGAATTCGAAGTAGTTAACGGAGAAAAGGGACCTCAGGCTGTTAACGTAACAAAGTTATAATTTAAGTTATAACGCATTAATCAGTAACACGATGTACCTGTTCTTTTTACAATAACACTTGTTGTTTAGTGTATATAGACTGCAATATCGTTTTATAGGATTAGAGGACAAGAGCTGTACCGTTTGGTACAGCCCTTTCTTTTTAAACATATGAACGAACGCTCCGTCACGATGTCCAGAGTTCCTACTTCTCGGACACCATAATTATAAACTCGTATCTTATATCCAAAAATACAATTTTCTGTGGACATATTTCTCTTTCACATCGCAGTATGTCCAAACAAGCCCCATTTATGCAATTATAATCCTTTGATTGCATTCCAATGCCCAAGAAATCAGCCACATAAATTCTAATTGCCTATCCCAACCTCCATAATCCAACTACCTACCGGACCACAATCACCTTATCCTTCGCCACAAACCTTGGTCTTAATCCCATACACCACAACTTGTAATATGGTAAAAACGGATTCTCCATCTCCGGTGTATCCTTCATAAACCACTGCATATAATAAGATAGATAATAATCATTGCTGATATGGTACAATGCCTCATCAAAAAGATACTCCAGTTCCTCGCAGCCCTCTTTCATATCTAAGCTACTGAACCAATCTCCGATATCGTCATACATATCATTCTCCGGCGTATAATTTCCTGCACAAAAAGCCTTGTGAAGCTCCATATTAATTCTGGAAGACTCCTCCGCTGTAGGGAATTCCACTTGTGCTTCTTCATCCATAAGCGGTTCATCTTCGAACTCCTGAATATAAATCCTATTAATGAGCTTTATGTATTCCTTTACACATGCCTTGGCAATACCCACATCATCCTTAGCTTTCGAATAAAAATATCCTGCATAAGCTACTTCCCCATTCTCTAAAAACGTCTGGGCAGTGTCCGCAGTCAGTGCGTCTATTTCTTCTAAACATGCATACATAGAAAGTCCGGGCTCACCATACAATGCAAAAATCGGTTTCAACCTGTACATCTCCCCGCGTACTGCCTGAAACAAAAACTCCGGAACTGCCTCATATTCTGATTCATGTTCCCCCCAAAGCTCCCTCAGCAGCTCATCTGCCTCAATAATCCCTATCCACTTTTCCGGTAAATCCTTATGATACACTGCCATATTACTTCCCCTCTCTCATAAACAAGTCCTTCACCTGACTCTCCAATTGCTTCGCATAAATGTAATTATCCTCTACGCTCAACTGAGTATCATAAAAAAGTGCAACGATATGCTCTATATCAGGTCTGCACATTACACATTTGGTGCATCCCTGTGTCCAAATCCGCGGCAATAGCTGTCCCCCTACACACCTGCGTAAAGTCTCTACATTGCTATAAAGAATCAACTGTTCAAATAAATCTTCGGATGCTAATTCTATCTGGTTTTTTCTAACTTCAAAGTTTTTACTCTTCAGATTTACCTTTGCGTATATTGCAATATGGTTCTCTTCCATAAAATCCGCTATCTTCATGCTTCTATAGACCCCATTTCTTGGCAAACTCTGTGTATTCCCTCATTTCTTCACCATACACTTGTCAGTAAAATACCTCACATATTCCGCCATTTTACTCCCTAATCTTCCCAATCACCTTGTCCCATTCTAAACTTCCACCGAATAAATCCAAGGCACTTCCAATGGTCACATTCAAATGATTTCGTCCTAATTCCTTCAAAAGTGCTAAATCTTCATAACTATGCACGCCTCCGGCATAAGTCACGGGAAACTTTCCCCACTGTCCCAGCATGGCTGCCAGTTCCTTCTCAATACCACTGGCCTTACCTTCCACATCTACCGCATGAATCAAGAACTCATCACAATATGCAGACATCTTCTCCATAAGTGCTATATCCAGCACCTCATCCGTCACCTTCTGCCAGCGATCAGTTACAATACGGTATTCTTCCCCGATTTTTTTACAGCTAAGGTCCAGCACCAGATGCTCCTTACCAACCACTGCTACGAGTCCTTCAAGTCTCTCATAATCAATCCTTCCGTCATGAAATACATAAGAGGTAACAATCACATGGCTTGCCCCTGCATCCAGATATTCCCGGGCATTTTCTACGGTAATACCACCGCCCACCTGCAAGCCTCCCGGATATGCTGAAAGAGCCAGCATGGCCTGGCTTTTGGTTTCTTCATAATACTCGCTGGTTTTGGGATTTAACAAAATAATATGTCCACCCTTTAAACCTTCTTTTTTATATAAGTTTGCAAAAAAAGCTGCATCCTGGTCTGCCACAAAGTTCTCCTGCGCCGCATTCCCTAAGTCTACAAGGCTACCTCCTACAATCTGTTTTACTTTCCCATTATGTATATCAATACAAGGTCTGAATTCCATTTTTTTCCAATTCCTTTTTGTGTATAAATTTTCTTCCCACGCACATACTAACTGCGTAAAAACAAATATAAAGGAGGATCCACCATGAAAAAGTTTGCAAAGCTTTTACTGGTAAGTACCCTGGTCGTTGCTTGTATGTGCATGTTTACTGCATGTAGCAGAAGTGACAGTAATGACCAAAACAATGTAGAGTCCAGCGATATGGCAAACGGCGTAGACCAAACACCTACGCCGACAAATAGCCCTGAGCCAACCATGACTCCGGCTCCTACAGATAATGCTACCACTACCATGACTCCTAATGATGCAGGCAACGGCGGCATCATCGATGATGTAATGAATGGTGCTGAAGATGTTGTGGACGGTGTCACCCAAGGCGTGGAAGACACCGTAAATGGTGTGACAGATGGAGTGGACAATGCCACCCAGCCTAACACTCAGTCCACTGACCAGCCTAGATAGGAAGCCTTTACAGGCTTTCTATCAGCTTGCCTTCCCGATATGCTTCCAAAAGTTCTTCCAGATACTTCACCATATCTCCCAGTTCTTTTCCTACATCCGTATCCGAAACCATCATTCTTTTCTTAAAATTCTCCACAATAATGGAGTCTGATACAATATCCGTTTCCTTTAAAATCGCCGCCTCCGTAGACTCGAATGGTTCATGGGCTGCAAGACGCATTCCCCAGGAATTACATACCAGCGTATATCCGGCGATACCGGTCTTTTTCTGGTACGCTCTGGAAAAGCCGCCATCAATTACCAGAAGTTTTCCTCCACATTTAATGGGAGATTCCCCATGAATCTGCTCTACCGGAACATGCCCGTTAACGATATGGGCAGTCTCCTCATTTAAATCAAACTCTCTTAAAATTCCATTGACAAAATCCACATCCTCGTAGAGCTTATAATAACTGTTCTTGCACTCCTCATGAGTGGTCTTATCTGCGAGAAAGTATCTCTCAAAGGTAGTCATCTTATTCTTACCGTATACCGGAGAACCGGGACCGTTCCAGATATACCATAAAATATCCTGTCCCCTGCGCCTCTCCACCGCATCCTTGGAATAGTATCCCTTTCGGGCATAATACTCCAAAATATCATACAACGCTCTTCCGCTGTACTCATCCTCAAAAATCTTCACCTTAGCAAAGCTGCCGTCCTCTTCCACCGGCACACAACCATGGTACAGAAGATTACCGTTATACACCTTATACATACCGCCCTTGGCATATAAGAAGCGCACATGTTTCTGCAGTTTCTCACAGCGCATAAATGCCTGTTGCAGGCGGCGCATTACAAGGCTTTCGCCTTCGCTGAGCTCGTAAGGATTCTCTTTATTAATCGTAGGGAAGGACAAATCCAGCATAGGATACGCTTCCCCCTCTACTTCTACCATACCCTTCTCAAAATCAATTCTATGAAGGAATCTACGGTCATCCATTCCAAACTCCGGATTACGCATAATGGTCTGCCCCTCCAGCTTAAACTGCATGATGGTAATTGCCTTATGCATCTTCTGGTCCAAAGATAAATCCTTAGTATTATAATCCGTATTATATTTAATGGAAAAAGCCTCACAGGGATCATCCCCATAAGTTTCCAGCGCAAAGGTCGCCAGGGGAAGCAGATTTATTCCGTAGCCATCCTCCAAGGTGGATAAACAACCATAACTTGCCGCAATACGAATAACATTACAAATACATGCCATCTGTCCGCAAGCAGCCCCCATCCAGGAAATATCATGATTCCCCCACTGGATATCCACAGAATGATAATCACAGAGCTTGTCCATAATCAGATGAGGACTTGGCCCCCTGTCATAAATATCCCCCACAATATGAAGGTGGTCAATAACCAAGGTCTGAATCAGATTACACAGTGCCACAATAAACTGTGGTGCCCTGTCAATGCGGATAATGGTATGGATAATTTCGTTATAATATGCTTCCTTATCCTGAATCTCCGCCTTCTCCGTAATCAATTCCTCGATGACATAGGCAAAATCCTTCGGCAGTGCCTTACGCACTTTAGATCGGGTATACTTGGAGGATACTCGCTTAATCAGCTGTACCAAACGGTGAAGGGTAATCTTGTACCAATCCTCCAGATTATCCTCCTCATGCCTTACGATTTCCAGCTTTTCCTCCGGATAATACACCAGTGTGGCAAGACTCTTTTTATCCCGGTTACTAATGGTATTTCCAAATTCTTCCTCAATCTTACGACGCACCGAACCGGAACCATTTTTCAGTACATGATTGAACTGCTCATATTCCCCATGAATATCCGTCAAAAAGTGTTCCGTACCCTTTGGCAAATTCATGATCGACTGCAGATTAATAATCTCTGTAGAAGCAGATGCAATACTCCGATACTGATGTGCCAGACTTCTTAGGACTGTTAACTCCGTTCCCCGCATACTTTTCCCCTTTCATTTCAGAGCACCTTCGCAAAACATTAACCAATAACGTGTGACATATTGTACATTCCTGCCGGCTTACCTGCAAGGAATTTACCTGCCTGTACCGCCCCCTTTGCAAATACAGACTTAGAATACGCAGTGTGTGAGAAGGTAATCACTTCATCCACTCCGGCAAAAATCACATCATGATCACCTACGATGGTACCGCCGCGCACTGCACTGATACCAATCTCCTTGGTGGTTCTCTTCTCTCTCTTCTGACTTCTGTCGTACACATATTCATACTCATTATTAAACTCTTCGTTAATAGAATCTGCCAGTGCAAGAGCAGTTCCGCTGGGTGCATCCACCTTTAAATTATGATGCTTCTCTACGATTTCCATATCAAAACCTGCCGGTGCCAACACACCTGCTGCCTCTTTTAACATCTTAAGTAACAGGTTGATACCAAGAGACATATTTGCAGACTTTAAGATAGCTACCTTCTTAGCTGCCTCTGCCACCTTGTCAAGCTGCTCCTGACTTAAGCCTGTAGTGCAAAGTACACAAGGAATCTGCTTCTCTACACAGTACTCAAGCAGAGCGTCCACTGCCGGTGCCGCTGAGAAATCAATCACCACATCAGCCTCTACGTTACACTCCTTAATATCAGAAAATACCGGATAGCTGTTACGTCCATCATCTACTCTGTCAACGCCCGCTACCATCTCCAGCTCAGCATCAGCCGCTACAATCTGACTGATAACCTGTCCCATTTTTCCGTTACAACCATGCATAATAAATCTAATCATATTCTTTTCCTCCCGTATCATGTATAAGTTAATAACCCGTTTACGACCTTGCCATAAACGGGTTATTTTTTTCACAAATTATAAAAGTCCAAAGTCCTTCATTGCTTTCTCTAATTTCTGCGCATTTGCCTCTTCCATTGGAGTCAATGGAAGTCTTAAATTGTTCTCACATAATCCTAAAAGCTGCATTCCCTTCTTTACAGGAATAGGATTAACTTCGCAGAACAAAGCATCTACAAGCTCGATAGCTTTCAGCTGAAGCTCCATACTTCCCTTTACATCGCCTTCAAAATATTTTGCACAAATATCATGGGTTTCCTTAGGTGCAACATTAGAAAGAACAGAGATAACACCCTTTCCGCCAAGCGCAAGAAGAGGTACAATCTGATCATCGTTACCGGAGTAAATATCCACTTCTCCGTTAGCAAGAGACGCAAGCTTAGCTACCTGGCTGATATTGCCGCTTGCTTCCTTCACACCTACGATGTTCTCGCAATCCTTGCAAAGTCTTACGATGGTTGCCGGTAAGATATTGCATCCGGTTCTGCCCGGTACATTGTAAAGGATAATAGGCACCTTTACCGCATCTGCAATTGCCTTAAAATGAGTATATAAACCATTCTGGGTAGCCTTATTATAATAAGGAGAAACCACTAAAAGACCATCTACGCCGTACTTCTCTGCTTCCTTTGAAAGATAGATGGCAGTCTCGGTACAGTTAGAACCGGTACCTGCTACTACAGGAACTCTGCCTGCTACCACTTCCACACAGTACTTAATAACGTCTAAATGCTCTTCATGGCTCAAAGTAGAAGCTTCACCGGTAGTACCACATACGATAATCGCATCGGTTCCACCTGCAATCTGTTGCTCCACAATTGCCTTAAACTGCTCGTAATTCACGCTTCCATCAGCATTCATTGGTGTAATAATCGCTACACCCGCACCTGTAAAAATTGACATTTCGTCCTCCATTCTGCCGCCTTATGCGACCAATAAAAATTTGAATGAGGTATTCCTGGGCTCTTTGGTATTTTGAATCATTCAGAACCAAGCGATTTAAAATAAATTTTGCGCACCAAGCTTGCTTGTCAGAGAAAAATTTATATTTAAATCATTTGGCGAGAGCCAATCATGAGCAAAAGGAAAGCTGCAAAGCAGCGATTTTGCGAATGTTGGTTCTGAATAACAAAAAAGGTCGACACAAAATGCGCCGACCATAAACTTACGGATAAAATAATACCCTTACATTTGTGATAGCGCCCCATCCGCACGCGGATGACAGTCATACAGCTCTTAACTGCATGCCCAAGACTTGACTTCCAGGCCGTCTCCTCTTTCGGCGTCTTTTCCTTTTCCACCGCCTCAACTGTGCCTGTCACATCAACGGAGGTACTCATAAAATACGCAACCTCTACCTAAACTATAAGAAGTAATCATTACTTACTTCACTCTGATAATAGCACCCTTAAAATTCTTTGTCAATGCCTTAATCCATTAACTCCAATTTACTTACGGATACTTCAAAAGCTACTCTCTGTTCAATCTGGTCATCCTCCAGACGCTTTACATACTCTCTGCTCTGGATTCTGCCCCATACCACACATCTCTCTCCCACACGGAAACTGCTGGCATATCTGGCATTTCTTCCCCAGCAGATACAGGGAATATAGTCGGATTTCCCATAAGGTCTGTTCACTGCCAAAAGCACATCTGCAATCTCTCTGCCCAGAGGCGTCTTGCGGTAAATCGGCTCCTTACAAATATATCCATCCAGAAAAATCTGATTGGTTCTGGAGCTTTCCTCCAGCTCCTCCATAAAATCAATCTCTCTGGCAAACACAGACAATACTAATTTATTCTTCCTCTCCTCATGACGGTTGTAAGAACGGAACTGTCCCCCCACGCAGATATACATTCCGCGATAGTCCGCATTCACGTCAAGGAGTCTCTCCGATACCATTACCGGAATTACATCATAGCTTTCACTGAGTCTCTTCACTCTTACATCTACCATATAAAAGCCTTCACCGAAGATCTCGTGGCTGAAAGAGAATTCGCTGATAATCTCTCCCATCACTGTCACTCTGTTGTTTTCAATTACCTTATCTGTCATATTTTTAATCCCTCTCTTTGATACATTCTGTATGAACATTTTCTCTTGTTCAATACTATTTATACTCCTTTAAAGCGCAAAAGAAAACTCATTCCCATCGTCTAATTACACCACAAATTCGACACTCTTCCGCACAAAAGCTCTGAAAGAAACTTGCACCGACAAATAAATGGTGCTATACTATCATACGTTTGAGCAAAAATCATTTTATATAGTATATTCAAGAAAGGACTTTCTATGTTACAGAAAAGAGAAGACATTAGAAACGTGGCAATCATTGCTCATGTAGACCATGGTAAGACCACTTTGGTAGATGAGCTGTTAAAGCAGAGCGGTGTGTTCCGTGCGAATCAGGACGTAGCGGAACGTGTAATGGATTCCGGCGATATCGAGAGAGAGCGTGGTATCACCATTCTTGCCAAGAACACCGCTGTTATGTATAAAGGCACCAAGATTAACATCATTGATACTCCGGGACATGCAGACTTCGGTGGCGAGGTAGAGCGAGTACTTAAGATGGTAAACGGCGTTATCCTTGTGGTAGATGCCTTTGAAGGAGCCATGCCCCAGACCAAATTCGTTCTCCGCAAGGCACTGGAATTAAAGCTTCCCGTAATCGTATGTGTAAATAAGATTGACCGTCCGGAGGCAAGACCGAATGAGGTTGTGGATGAAGTACTGGAATTATTCTTAGAATTGGATGCCGACGATGCACAGCTTGACTGTCCTTTCGTCTTTGCATCTGCAAAATCCGGTATTGCATCCTTAGATGCAGAAGAAATGGGCAACGATATGGTTCCTCTTTTTGAAACCATCTTAGACTATATCCCTGCTCCTGAAGGTGACCCTGAGGAAGGTACGCAGGTACTTATCTCTACCATCGACTACAATGAATATGTAGGTCGTATCGGTGTAGGTAAAGTGGATAATGGTACCATCCGGGTGAATCAGGATGTTGTAATTGTAAACCACCACGAACCGGATAAACAGACCAAGGTAAAGGTCAGCAAATTATATGAATTCGATGGATTAAATAAGGTAGAGGTGAAGGAAGCAGGTATTGGCTCCATCGTGGCAATCTCCGGTATCTCCGATATCCACATTGGTGATACCCTGTGTGCTCCTGAGAATCCCACTCCTATTCCTTTCCAGAAAATCAGTGAGCCAACTATCGCAATGCACTTTATTGTAAATGACTCACCTCTTGCAGGTAAGGAAGGTAAGTATGTGACCAGCCGTCATTTAAGGGACCGTCTCTTTAAGGAGCTGAACACCGACGTTTCCTTACGAGTGGAAGAAACCGACTCCGCAGATTCCTTCAAGGTATCCGGACGTGGTGAGCTTCACTTATCCGTTCTTATCGAGAATATGCGCCGTGAAGGCTTTGAATTTGCGGTAAGTAAAGCAGAGGTTTTATATAAGAAAGACGAAAACGGTAAGCTCCTTGAGCCCATGGAGCTTGCATATGTAGATGTGCCCAGCGAATTCTCCGGTGCCGTTATCGAGAAGCTTTCTACCAGAAAGGGCGAGCTCCGCAATATGGGTTCTCTCACCGGTGGCGACTACACCCGTTTAGAGTTCTCCATCCCATCCAGAGGATTAATCGGTTATCGTGGCGAATTCATGACCGATACCAAGGGCAACGGTATCTTAAATACCATCTTCGATGGCTACGGTCCTTATAAAGGAGATATCGCATACCGTAAGACCGGTTCACTGATTGCCTTTGAAGCAGGTGAAGCAATCACCTACGGTCTCTTTAATGCTCAGGAGCGTGGTACCCTCTTCATCGGACCGGGCGAAAAGGTTTACTCCGGTATGGTTGTAGGACAGAGTTCCCGCTTAGAAGATATCGAGATTAATGTATGTAAGAAAAAGCAGCTTACCAACACCCGTTCTTCCAGCGCAGATGAAGCACTACGCCTCACTCCGCCTAAGGTACTTAGCTTAGAGCAGGCACTGGAGTTCATCGATACTGACGAGCTTTTAGAGGTAACACCTACCTGCCTTAGAATTAGAAAGAAAATCTTAGATCCTACCATGCGTAAGAGAGCGAATATTAAGAAATAATAGAAATGAGGACACCTCTGCAGTGTCCTCATTTTTCTATTCTTTTATAAGCTCATATACTTTCTCCAGTGCCATACTTGAACTCACTTCTACATCCGGCATAATTGGCTGGCCTGCTTTTGTCTCGTCAATGCGATACCACTTTTTATACGATATACTCATTTTAAGCCCCGAATTTGGCATCTGGAAAAACAGACAATCTCCATAGCTATCCGGCAGATTCCCTGAGGGCTTCCCAACTACAGTCCCCAAATCATTGTCTGCTATCAGCATACAGAAGTCCATGGCTGCGCTGTATGTCCAAGTATCGGTCAGTACATAAAGCTCTCCTTCAAATACCTGCTCCTTCTTCTGATTCGTATAAGAAACATCCTCATTTTTCGCCAGATACCATCCAAAACGAACAGCACTGTCCCAGCTTTGATATTCATCTACCTCTAAGTATTTCATGAATTCATTTGCCACCCAGGAATTTCCGCCACCATTCCCGCGCAAATCAACTACTATGTTTTCAATTTCTTCTGCAAACACTTCTGTAAAGAAATCATCCAATACATCTAAATATTCTTCATTGCACACACAGGATGTCAATGTAAAAATACCAACACTATTCTCTTTGTCAATCTCATAGAAAACCCATTTACTCTCACCCTCACTCGGCTGATACCCATTCACCGCTTCAATTGGTACGAATGAAAATCTCTGCTCCACTTCTTTTCCTTCATGGTCAAAGCTCATCACCACACCATCGGAAGTGTCCACTCCGCATAAGCGCAGAGCCGGCTCATATGTAATCACGTTCCCCCAAAACTGCGCTTCTGCATAATAATCTGCCTCGTAAGAAGAAACCTCTTTATAAGCTGCAAGAATCTCTTCCGCAGGAATCCCATCAATAGTTAGTGGTTTTCCATATGTTTTAAATGCTGTGAAGTCGTCTACATAACGCCCACCTTCTTCATTCACCCAATTCACATAGGTATGTCCATCATGAAGTGTAGCTACAATTCGGGATGCCTTCTGATAAAACGCAAGAACAGATATCTCTTCACCAATGGATGCCAGTTCTTTTTCATACTGCGATTCTACGAAAGTATCCTTTCCGGAACCATCCATCCAAGCGGGATGTCTCTCCCGAAGCCGCTTCATCAGATATTCCAAATCTTCTTTGGCCTCTTCCCTACTCATCGTCTCATCCAGATGCTTGGAGTTTGCCAATCCCTTAACAGTCCCCCTATACGGATCCATACATAACTTATAGTATCCATAAACTGCAAGCATAAGGATTAATACTCCAGCTCCAACAAATCCCGCTACCCTAAAAACCTTTTTCTTCATACTCTCCCTCGTTTTACTCCACTAGAATTGATACTTTCGAATCTCACAATTCCGAATCCCAAAGGCCGCATATTCCTCGTTCGTCATATCATGAAAATAGGACTCCATCACTCTGGAGATACCGTTATGAGCAACCAAAAGATAGATTTTGTCCTGCGCCTTAATCTCATCAATCAAATTATAAATTCTTTGCGCAAGCTTAAGCATGGATTCTCCACCCTCAAAGCTGGTAACAAAGTTCTGCTTGTCAGCCTGGAAATCCGCACCATTTCTGGGAGTCCCTTCCCACTTGCCGAAATTCTGCTCCGTCAGACGCACTTCTGCCCGCGCAGGGATTCCGGTAATTTCCGATACAATAAGTGCAGTGTCTCTGGCACGGCTTAAGGGAGAATATAAAATTTCATCAATCTTGTACCCTTCCGCAAGAATCTTCTCCCCAAGCTCCTTAGCCTGCGCCCTTCCCTTATCCGTCAAGGGTGAATCTGTAGCTCCACAGATTTTGTTTTCCACATTCCACACAGTCTGACCGTGTCTTGTATAATAAAAATACATTCTCTTTCTCCTTCTTTCCTGAATAAACTCTTCTGCTTCACAGAGCAGATTATACAGCCCATCCTCTGACAGAACGCCTCGTTTTAAATCCCTCGGCAGTTCTCCCCGCTCATCAGCTTCATAGTCCTTAAGCCACTGTCCACTTTCCTGATAATCCGCTAACGTTTGTAGCTTTTCCTGAATTGCCTCATCCTCATAAAGAGCCTTCGGACAATGCCTCATGACATCTACAAGATCATCAAAATACAGCTCCATCTGCTGTATTCTTTTTATTATCGCCTGCATTACACGCTCCTATACGCCTACTTCTTCCGATACTTTGCTTCTATCCCTACCACATAAACCACCATTGCACCAATGCTGATTAACATTGTTCCTAAAATGGAAAAAATTACGCCGGCAGAATTCTGACCTCCAAGTAAAGGAATGCCTAATAACGCCAGAAGAATACCGTACACACAAAAAAGCTTACCCAGCGCCCGATTATACGCTTTCACATCCTTCATCTCCGCCACTGCCGCATTGGCCCAAAAACCGAAGGGTTTTGCACTCTTTGAAAAGTAGGTTATGATTCCCCATACTACAAAGAACATGCTCAAAATAATCCATAAAATGAAAGCTAACATATCTGCTCCTCCTTTGATATATAATATTTGTTCTCCTCGACCTTATGTAAAACCGAAATATATAATCGCCCTCCTTCATCAAATTCAAAATTATCTACTTTGTCCCAACCTCCCAAAGACTGAGATTTATATTTCCTTTAAAATCTCTAATAATCTGTTCACATAATCATCTGCATGGTTTATTGAGAATTGTCCATGATACATTTTAGGAAGAACTTGCAGCAAACTTCCTTGCCGTTTTTCATGAATCATTGTAGCTGATTTTCTCATCACAGAATTTTCTTTTTCTCCGACAAATATATGAACTTTTGCACTGCAATCTCTGAAGGCCTCTTTTAACGAATACAATGAATTGGCTTGCAAAAAAGCAATCATATTTTTCTTTGAAATACCACAAGTATCTCTGAAATAATCCGCAAATAATTCCGGCTTCATTCGAAGCGACCGGAATTGCAATTTTGAAAACCATTTATACCGTATCAAACCATAGCAACTTCCGAATGCCGGTTTTATCATAAAATATGTGAATCTCGAAGGAATCACAAGTGCACTCTCAACTATAGCATACTGACAAATATTCTTCCGCTGCGATAATATCTCAAGTAAGATCTGCCCTCCAAGCGATAATCCTCCTATCAATAAAACCGCCCCCTCATATTGTTCATCAATAAATTTTATAATGTCTTTTGCATTATCTTCTATTGTTGTAAAATCCCTATCGCTTTCCGCATGACCACGCAGTATTGGAAGAATTACGTGATAATCAGATTGAAGAATTTCAGCTACTTCTCTATAATTCCACCACGACAAACCTCCACCATGTAAGAGGATAATTACATTACTATTTTCTTTTCCGTATTCTATGTAATTCAACCTCTTTCACCTCGCAGTAGCATTCAAAGTTTCCCCTTACAATTACCTATTCATTTCTTCCACAGTCAAAGCAGGTTTCACCGTCATCTCTACCCATGCCGGACGAAAACCACTCTTTATCGCATTTCTTGCAGATTTCAGATTTGACCAGGCACAGCAGTAAAATGGTACCTTGCCCCTTTCCAATATCTCTATAGCTAACCTACTGGTTAATGCTGATGCGATTCCTTTTCTACGATATTCCGGACGCACATCCACGCCGATTTGCCACATAGTATCACAATCTGCGGAGCAAGCTGCTAAGCCAATCAATTTTCCTGCATCATACGCTCCCACACCAAGAACATCAAGTTCCTTACGTTTTTCGCATAATGCATTGCTCCACTCTGCAATATATAAGTCTTTAAAATCTTCCGCTTTTAAAATCTTAATCTCATAATCACAGGGCAATGTGGTCAACACTTGCACATCCGGCAAAAAGTATTCCGCCATAAAGCATACGCGAAATCCCAATTTCTGAAATGCATCATTCAGAACATGCATATTCGGTGTTTCAAAGCAATGCTCCACCGGATACTTGTTAATATATTTTTCTACAATATCTCTATACTCTTCAGAGATTGTTGCCACTATATTATCTCCATATGATATCAAATTGCACACATGGGGAAGTTGTAAATACCGTCGGGCTAATACATTTTCTCTCGAAATGGTAACCACGTTCTCACCGTAAGTAAAATCCTCCACTTTACAATTTGCATCTATTGCTGATTGTTGCAGAGCAATCTGCTTTATCATTTCATTAGATAAATTCATCGTAATATTTCCTTTGCACAAATATGTAATTTCCCATCATCCACATACACTCCTATTCCCCAAAATAAAACAGATACTGTTCCTTGTATGCTGATTCAGATACTTCATTTCCATTCAAATAATATTGGGAGGAGGAATTTTTACCCTGCTCATAACATTCGAGAGTAACGCAATCTGTCATATTATCTGTACCGGAATATTTTTCCATTCTATAATATGTTCTGCCACTATGCATTGTATCACTATGAACAATCCATATTCCGTCGTCACAATTGATATAAGAAAGATTACTTGCTGTTCCATCACCGCTGGCAAAAACTATAATCTTATCACCTATAACGTCCAGATACATTCCTCCGTATGGTCCATTTAAAACTAATTCTTCCTCTTCATCATTATCAAGGTCAATCCTATCACCAATACTGTATGAATCCCATTCTTCCCCCAGCGGAATTTCCGAAATATTAAATGACTCAGCCCAGTAAAATCCATTACCTTTTGCATTTATTTCACCGGCTAAAAACTTATCGAGAGTATCGTTTACATTAGAATTTGCAGTTTGCTCTATCTGCACTTGTCCACTCTGTGATATTTCTTGCCCTTCCGACTGTACAACCTCTGACCCACAACCAACAAACAGCACACCAATTACCAGTGTACTCATCAATATATATCTACTTTTCTTCATCACATATTCTCCTAATTATTCCCTTAAAATTTCAAACTTTCCTATTCCTCCGAAAGCAATCTCCCCAGCAAATGTTCTCTATTGTTAATAAACATCTCTGTCACTTTATAGCTTTCCGTATCCTCATACGCACAAGTATGTACTTCCCCATCATCAAAGGATATAATCTGCGCATCCGGTACTCCCAATAAAATGGGCGAATGTGTCACTATAATAAACTGTGATCCCTGCTTAGCGCACGCATATATCTCCATCAGTAGAGTCAATTGTCTTTGTGGAGACAAAGCAGCTTCCGGCTCATCGAATAGGTATAAACCATTCGGTCTTAGTTGACTTTGGGCAAGTGCGAGAAAGCTTTCTCCATGCGATTTTTCATGATACTTTTGTGATGGATGATCCAAATCTGCATATTCTTCCTCTTTGGTTGCCACATTATAAAAGCTTTCTGCTCTAAGAAAATATCCCCACTTAGCTTTACGGTAGCCTTTTGAAACTCTGATTGCTTCATGTAGCTGTGAATGGGAATCATACGTTGAAAAGGAATAATTTTTTGTTCCACCTTCCGGATTAAAGCCATATGCTACCGCAAGAGCTTCCAATAACGTGGATTTGCCGCTTCCGTTTTCTCCTACAAAGAATGTTACAGGCTTCTCAAATACCAATTCCTCTAAATCTTTTATTGCGTCAATTCTCCGCAGATAACTATTTCTTTCTATTTTATTCCAGTCTATGGACAGACGTTGTATAAATTGTTCATTCATCTAATTATTTCTCACAATAATACTGTGCATGGAACGCTGCATTAATCTCCGCAATTTCTTTCTCTCCATTGATATAATCCCTGTACATATCCCATAGGTCGATTTCACACTCTTCCAACCCATCCTCCACCGGGAGCCATTGCTTGATTAACGCAATGCGTTCTTCCTTAGTTGTATCCTTGATTAAATAACTCTGCATAATTCTATTTCTCCTCTCTACCAAACAAACGGTATCAACCGATATTTTACTTTTTTCTTATACTCAGCATACCCTTCTAAGCCTGCTTCCAATACCTGCTCCTCATTCTTAATTCGTTTAGCAATAATCACCGGATAAGCCAAGAAAATCACAAAAGAAATCACGCTCCCCAGCACCAACGGCATAGATAAGAATAAAAGAATGGTCACACTGTACATGGGGTGACGAACAATGCCATATAATCCTGTATCAATCACTTTCTGATTCTCCTGAATCTCCACGGTACGGGAAAGGTATGTATTTTCTCTCAGAACCTCTGCATATAAGAGATATGCAAACAAAAAAACTGCTGCTGCAACCCACGACACTACATCCGGCAGAACAATCCACTGAAACCGGAAATTCAATCCTGCAGCCACAAATCCGAGCAAAAACATCAATCCGCTGAGCTTAATCACCAAACTTTGCTCTGCCTGCTTTTCCTTTGCATTCAGACGCTTCCTGAGCAACTCCGGATTTTTTAACATCATCACAACGCCTGCCAAAAACATCGGAATAAAAAGGATGCCCATAAACAACCACGCACCGGGATAGGCAAGCGTTCCGGCGGGTAAAAATATCAATAAACCTATGATAATTACTCCTGCTATGAATTTTACAATTGCTTGAAAGAATAATTCCTTTGTCATCCTTCCCCACTCCTTCCGGCTCTAAATAATTTCCCTAAGCTTATCCAGGAATGCCTCTTCTCCCAAGGTATTCCATTTATATAATAATGCCTGACTACCACCGGATGTTATGGCAGAAATGTGAATAGGACCGTCACCACTCTGGAACAGGGTTACATTCAGACTAACCCTGTTTCCTCCCCACGCACTGTATCTTTCAAACACACGCACGCTACATCTTGCCCCATCCCCGACAAAGTCACTGGAATCCTCCATGGTTGCTGTCAGGCTCCCATTCATAATTTCACTTTCAATTTTGCTGATAATCTGTTGAAAATCATCGTTTATTGTTTTCTCAAATTTCGCCATAAATATATTCTCCTCTCACAATTTAAACCGCTCTCTCCGGTCCTGTCGCAAATCCTGCCTCCATGGTAAAGCTCTCCCGGAAACCTGCCTGATAACAGATATGCTCCGATGGTCCGGCCCACTGCCAGCACACCGGAAACTCATGCTCTTTACAGTATTCCACCACAAAGCTTAGAAGCTCACTTGCATAGCCCTTTCCCCGATGCTTCTTTGCTGTCACTATATAGTCAAATCTGGTATTATCGTAATCTGACTTATGAATATCCGTATACACTACCGCCTGCCCATCCAAATACCCCACAAAGAGATATGCACCTTCCGCCTTGGTACGCCTTTTGGTAACCTCTACCTCCCAAGGCTCTCCGCTGGGAATCAGGATATCGTTAGCTACACGCTCATCCCACTCCTGGTGCACATGAATATCCAATCTCTTAGGTACAGTAATCTGATTCTCCGCAGTCAAAAGCATTACCCGATGGTCTTCCTCGGGTGTGTAGGTATAACCATGTAAATTCAAAATCTCTTCATTATCCTTAAAGTAATCCTTCACAAAGGGATGATAAATAGATGCCTTCATTTCACGCGCCCTGTAAAACTCTGCAATATCATCCAGTACCGCTCCCAAATCCGCAATCTTCTCCGGGTAAATGCAGGCATGATTCCCATCATAAGAATCCTTATTATCCTCCATATAGAACAAAATTCCATAGTCCTTTTCCACATAGGACGCAAATCTTTTGGGGAATTCATTCTCTTCTCTCTTAATATTTTCCATCATTTTCTCCACCAAATAACTTATACTATCTCGCTGCAGTCATATGCCTGTTATACAGCCTCTCCGAGATTTCCCGAAGCTGAATATATTTCCTCCTAATCTCCGGATTTTCCGAGCCATACAAATATTCCTCAGATTCAATAATGTTAATCAAACTCTTTACTTTAAAATAATAGTTTGCATCACCATCATCCTCATCCATAACTGTCAGGTAGTAATCCAATACTTTTTCATAAGCTCCACCTGCTTCCCGTAATCTGCATTTCTCATGAATACCGGTCATGTAATAGCTGATACTCTTGGCAAAGAACTGCCCATTATATTTTGCCTGGTCAGACGCATAATAAGCTCCAAATGGTGTATTCCAGGACATCCTGTCATCCGGCTTTCTGGTAAGACGAATCTTCACCCATCTCCTTACCTCTTTATAGGAACCCCCAGCAGCTTCTAATGCTTTACTGAACTGTGTTACCTTTTTGATTTTTCCCCTTGAAATGTAATCAAAAATGTAGCCGTTCATTTCTTTATCAGCACTGCCGGTCAGGGATGCCCAGTATATATAATTATTATCTACCACGCCTACAATCAGCACCTGGTCTTTGTCATTAAAACATACTTCGATACACGTTTCTTTATTGTCTAAACTATAGTTTGGCTTCACCGCCAGTTTGTCCGTTACCAGATTTAATTCTTCAATGTTCTGCATGATTTCCCACCTTGCAAATGCCTATTCTTACCTTTATTACTATTAATTTCCAGTATAATCATCTCCATATGCCAAATACTTATTATGACAACAAATATCAAAAAAAACAGAATGGAGAATGTATATGAATACTGAACAAATTGACGCAGGCGCTCAGCTTGCCTATGCAGCCTTAGATGAAGTTCCACCCCCTACTGCCGATGCAAAAACAATTACCGCTGTGGTAAAGTCCCGTGGACGCATCAAGGGCTATCAGCTTTCCGATGGCACCATCGTCTCCAAGGAAGAAGGTGTCAACATGGCAAAGGAAGGCCAAATAAAAGGCGTGGGGGTTGCCCATCGAAAAGACACCGAATACCTAAAAGCTCTTCCCGATGAAAATGAAAATAACAACTTAAGCAGCCTGCCTTCCGTAAATGCTAATATCAAAGAGGAGTCTTAACTAAGGCCCCTCTTACGTCCAGTAAGGCTTCTGATCCTTATGCGTAAATTCCTTCATCTTACTTCGGTACTCCGCCAAACGGTTCTGATACTCTGCCTTCTGCTTTTCAGAAAGCTTTCCGCTTTCAATCAATTCTACAAGAAGCTTCTCAAAGTCCTTCAAATTCTCCTGTGCCGCATCCTTGTAGTTATTTGCCACATTGGAATCAATCTTGGACATGATAGCATCCAACTCTCTATTTCTCCTTACTCCAAATAAAAACTCAAGCATCCTTTATTTCCTCTTTGACATTTTCTTCAGATACTCATTCTTAAGCCCTATCTCATGCTTCAGATTGTCGTTCTGCATCTTCAAATGCTCTATATATTCTCTGCACAATTTTACACCGCCCCGTACGGCAACATCCCCATGCTTCTCCATCTCTGAAAGCCACTGCATAAGAGACTTTTCCCGAATATCGTTGTAGGTATTGTCTTCTTTTATAAACATACATTCACCCTTTTCTTATTAACGTCAAAAAGGGCCACTTTCGTCGCCCTTTTTCATTAATATTTTATTGCATAATAGAACACATAAACCCATCCTAAAAGTCCATGAACAACAGCCCAGGGAATAGAATTCCATGCTGTATAACTGACAATCATGGCAAGGGCACTGCCAAAGGAAACGCCCTTCTTTACGGTTTCTTTAACAACTGTTGTATTTGCCATATATAATCTCCCCTTCGTATTTGATAATCATAGTTTATCATTTACTAACACGAAAGAAAAGAGAAAGAGATGCACGTTTATGACAGTTATCGTTTACATACGGATATTTCCGCCTGCGGATACATCTCCTTCAATATCACCACAGGTGATATTCATTCCGGCAGACACATCTCCGTCAATGTCTCCGCAATTAATGCTCATGCTACAGTCAACATTCCCCTTCACATCACCGCAGTTCAGAGTTCCTCCGCATCTCACGTTACCATCTATATCACCACAGCTTACATCGGTCCCAGCCTCAACCATTCCTTCAATATCGCCACAGCTCACTCCGGTTCCGGCGGTAACATTACCCCCCGCATCGCCACAGCTTACATCAGTCCCTGCAACAACATTACCTTCCACGTCACCACATTCCACATTGGTTCCGGCAACTACATTACCTTCCACATCACCACATTCCACATTGGTTCCGGCTGCCACATTGCCTTCCACATCTTCACATTCCACCGAAAATGCACTATAGATATTCAGCGCCGGTCCTTCATACTCAAAGGTGATTCTGGATGCAGCTTCTTTCTCATTAATATCATTTTCCCCGATTAATTTGTGTCCCACATATAGCACCGCATGTAATGCTCCATCGTCCTCCCATGGAAGTTCGCATTTCGCCCTCTGTACCTCTACCACCTGCGGTGGTTGTGCAACCGTCCGTCCGAATAATGCGTCCATACTTACAGCAAAGATATCTGCCAACTGCGGCAAAAGAGTTACATCTGGACAGCACTGGGATGCCTCCCATTTGGAGACAGCCTGATTACTTACATTTAAAAGTACTGCCAGTTGCTCCTGTGTCATATTTTTCTCTTTTCTATATGTTGCAATTCTATTTCCTAAATCCATTCTAATTTCCTCCTTGCATTTCCTGTAGCTACAAGAAAAGTATAAATACCAAAGCACAAGAAATGCAATCTAGCTGTGGTTGAATTGTTCAAAACCGTTTTCCAACTACAGGTTGGATTCCTCATTTTCCGTGAATTTCTCGCCTTCATTGGCCTCTTCCATAGTGATTTTCTCGCCAGCCTCCTCTTCCAGAAAGCTTACCTGCAATACGGACTGGGGCCAGTTTAAGGATACCTTTACATACTTTCCCTTCTTCCGGGCAACCTCTCCAATAAGCTCTAAAAGTTCTCCTAACACCTCTCTGGTCAGATAACCGCCGCGCCAATGAAACAAAAACACTTTTCCCTTCTTCGCATACTGCTCCGCACGCTTCGCCACTTCCTCCATTTTGGTAAAAGAAACTTTCTTCTCCTTATAGTAGAAATGATCCCCATCCGTACACGCCGGAATCTTCCAAATCACCGGTTCATGGTCTCTAAAAAATAAGGTATCATTCAGATTGTAATAGTCATAACGAATCATCTCACCACTTCCCAGAGAATTATCAAAGGTCACATCCAGATGGTAATAGCTTCCGCCAATCCGCACCACATTCCAAGTGTGACGATACTTGATTCCCTTCTCCGGATTATTGTCACATAATGCCACAATACACCATATTCCTAATGCATCGCAAAGTATCTTCACCGTCTTAGCGATTCCTTCGCAAACTCCCACACCATGTCCCAGAGGTCCGATAATCTCATGGGAATAAGGCTTTTTCAATTTATCATAACGTACATTCTGACAGATAAAGTCATGAATGTACTGCTCTTTTTCTTTTTCATTTAGCTTCTCAGCCTGCCGTGCCAGCTTGGTCACTCTTGCTTTCATAGCTTCTTGGTGCTGCATGATCTGTTTTTTGGTAAAGAGGTATTCCGGTATCAGCTCCACATTATCTGCCTGCTGATAGTAACGATAACTGTATTTTACCGTGTAAAATATCTCCGGATTGTCCATGCGCACCATGAAGTAAATATCCGCCAGCTCCTTTGGCGACAACTTAGGCACTGCAAAGGACGGAGCAAGTGCCAGAAGTCCCGCCTTTATAGCATGATACACCCGCTGCTGTTCCTTATATAATTGCTTGTAATAATAAGTATTCTCCGCCATGATCATCTTCTCCAATATTTTTCTGCTCCCATCCTACCACAATTTAGTGTTTATACACAATACATATATGCTTTTCAGGGTACAGGTAAAAATATATTTCTCTTATACCCCGGATTCTACTATTTCCCATTTTGCACACATGTTATTTTGTCTCCAACGGGCATTACTGTGGCTTCTCTTTACCCATGCCCCGCTTCCAACCAAAATCGGGGTATCAGATAATCATTCCGTCAAATAATGCCCCTTTTCCCTTAATTTTACGTGATATACGAACATTTTTGCGAAATATCGGGGCATTTAACACATTTAATCTGCTCTGTGCCCCTCCCTCCATTTACTCCACGTACAAAAAGCAAAGGCTGTTACATGTGCAGTTTCCACTGCCATGTAACAGCCTTATTTCTACTCTATAATACTATACTGCATCCACTCATACAACAGCTTGGTTCCTTCCATAATCTCCGCAGGAAGCAACGCTCTTGCCACAAGCTTTAATTCATCCGATGGCTCATCAATTCTGCGCAAATGTGCATAATCACCATCGATGGTTTCTACTACATAGGTATATGTGTTCATCTTACGTCCTCCGCCGCTTGATTTCCTGCGAAGAGCTTACATCATACCGCCCATGCCGCCTGCAGGCATTGCTGGAACATCTTCTTTGATATTTGCAACAACTGACTCAGTAGTAAGTAAGGTACTTGCTACGCTGGTAGCGTTCTGAAGAGCACTTCTGGTAACCTTTGCAGGGTCTAAGATACCTGCTTCTACCATGTTTACATACTCTTCCTTATAAGCATCGAAACCAACACCTACCTCAGACTCTCTCACCTTATTGATGATTACGCTACCCTCTAAACCTGCATTAGCCGCAATGTGATATAAAGGAGCCTCTAGCGCTTTCAAAACGATGTTAGCACCGGTTCTCTCGTCGCCAATAAGCTCAGCTGCCATCTTAGCAACTTCCTTAGATGCGTGGATATATGCAGATCCACCACCGGAGATGATACCCTCCTCTACTGCCGCACGGGTAGCTGCAAGAGCATCCTCAAGACGTAATTTTGCTTCCTTCATCTCCGTCTCGGTAGCTGCACCAACACGGATAACTGCTACACCACCTGCCATCTTAGCAAGTCTTTCCTGTAACTTCTCCTTATCAAACTCAGAAGTGGTAGTCTCTACCTGCTGCTTAATCTGAGCAACGCGAGCCTTAATAGCTTCCTTATCGCCCATACCGTCAACGATTACGGTGTTCTCCTTCTGAATCTTAACAGACTTTGCACGACCAAGCATATCCAAAGTTGCATCCTTAAGCTCATAACCAAGCTCAGAGCTGATTACACAACCACCGGTTAAGATTGCGATATCTTCAAGCATAGCCTTTCTTCTGTCGCCATAGCCCGGAGCCTTCACAGCTACTACATTGAAGGTTCCACGTAATTTATTAACAATTAAAGTAGTAAGAGCTTCACCTTCTACATCCTCTGCGATGATTAATAACTTTGCACCGCACTGTACAATCTGCTCAAGTACCGGAAGAATCTCCTGAATATTGGAAATCTTCTTATCCGTAATTAAGATGAACGGGTCATCTAATACAGATTCCATCTTATCCGTATCGGTAGCCATGTAAGCAGAGATGTATCCTCTGTCAAACTGCATACCTTCTACTAAATCAAGCTCAGTCATCATGGTCTTAGACTCTTCGATCGTAATAACACCATCTCCTGAAACCTTCTCCATAGCGTCAGCAACAAGCTGTCCTACTTCTTCATCTCCTGCAGAAATCGCTGCAACTCTTGCAATATGCTCCTTACCGTTTACCTTGGAGCTCATGTTTTTGATTGCTTCAACAGCTGTATCGGTAGCCTTCTTCATACCCTTTCTGAGAACGATAGGGTTAGCACCTGCTGCTAAGTTCTTCATTCCTTCGTTAATCATTGCCTGTGCAAGAACAGTTGCAGTAGTAGTACCATCACCTGCTACATCGTTGGTCTTGGTAGCAACTTCCTTCACAAGCTGTGCCCCCATGTTCTCGAAAGCATCCGCTAACTCGATTTCCTTTGCAATGGTTACACCATCATTGGTAATAAGCGGAGCACCGAAAGACTTATCTAAAACTACATTTCTACCCTTAGGTCCAAGGGTCACTCTTACGGTGTCAGCAAGCTGATTTACACCGGACTCTAATGCTTTACGCGCCTCTGCGCCATACTTAATTTCCTTTGCCATGATAAAAAACCTCCAGATTTAAATCTTTTCAAAAACTGCAACCTTGGGGAGCATGCCCAAAGATGCCTGCTAAAAAATCTTGCATATATGGATTTTTAGCGTACTATCTTACAATTGCTAAAATCTCGTTCTGCTTAACGATAATATATTCTTCACCTTCGAACTTTACTTCTGTTCCTGAGTACTTTGCAAAGATAACCTGGTCGCCAACCTTTACTTCCATGGTTACTTCCTTACCGTCTACCATTCCGCCCGGTCCAACAGCAACAACTTCTGCCTGCTGTGGCTTTTCCTTTGCCTGACCGGCTAAAACGATACCGGACTTGGTAGTCTCTTCTGCTACCATCTGCTTTAATACTACTCTGTCTCCTAAAGGTACTAATTTCATGTGTACTGCCTCCTTATATAAAACGCTAGAACTCATTTTAATATTATTTACCAATATTTTCAATAAAATTTATGTCAAACAATTATTAAAGATTCATGAATTGTAAATATTCAGAGCCATGCAATTTATGAAAAAAGGACGCGTAAACTTGCTTACTGAGGACTGTTTTCATAAATTTATATAGCGAGAACTCGCACATGAGCAAAAGTGAAGCCTCGAAGAGGCGTTTTGCGAATGATAGCTCTGAATAATCATTTTTACTACAAAAGCAAGTCCTCAAGCGCACGCTTGGGTACATAATGCACCTGATTCTCATCACGGTAATACTTAATATCACCATCTTCCGGCACATCCACGATGACAACCTGCTCCTTAGGTCTTCCAAGGGCAATTACCAAATCAATGCTATACTTCTCCGTATCAATTCCCAGATTCTCCGCCAGCTTCGGACGATTGATGCTACCGAACATGCAACCGCCAAGTCCCTTTTCTACAGCTCCCAGCATCATGGTCTGGGCAACAATACCGTTATCGGTAAATTTATTCTTTCCAAGGCTTTGGTCGCATAAAATCACTATGTATGCACTGGGGCGCTCTCCCTCTTCGGGACCATCCCACTCCGGTAAAGCTCCAGCCCACGCAAGACACTCGAATACCTTCTGATTGTTCTCCGGGGTACAGCTCAGCATATACTTTAATGCCTGAGAGTTGGCTGTGGATGGCACGAATCTTGTCAGCTCCACCAGTTCCTCCAATGTCTCCCTGCTGATAGGCTCCTCATAAAATCTACGATATGAACGACTTTTTTGTAATAATTCCTTTAACATGACTTTTCCTCCTATACAACAAACCCCCCGAATTCCTTCGAGGGGTAACAAATTCTTATTCACACTTAATCTCTAAGTATCCTAATAACTTGCTCATGTCATACTCTTCCATTACACCTAAGTTGGAATCGTAGAACTTGCCATCATAGTGTACAAGATAGTGACAGAAACGTCCCATCTTCTCCATTAAGATACAGCACTTAGGAAGGACCGCATCTCTTCCCTCAGTATACATAATGATGTCAGTATGGTCGATACCATAGTAATTTAATGCAGAGATTACACGACCCATAGTAGCCTGCCATTCTCTACAATCCATAACACTGATAACCTCAGCAATGGTAACGCCTGCAAGCATCGCGATACAGGTCTGTCCGCAAAGACCGTCTTCCGGCTGGATGATAACCTGCATGCTGTCAATCTTACGAATCGGATTTTCAAAACTGTAAGGACTGTTCTGATCCATCTTGATAAGACTCCCGTTAACATGAAGAAGAATCTTATGATTTATACCAAGCTCTACCTTCACTGCATCTTCCTGCTCGATAAGGATTTCATAATTACCCTTTTCCTTAGGAATCAGTACACACTCAATAATATTATTATCAAGTACTACATCTGCCTGAATCTCTTCTCTCTGCTTACATACCTCCCAAATATTGAAAGGAATCTGAATTACATAACCCTGTTCCTTCTTTTCTACCTTTGATTCAAAAAAATACCTCATGGAAATACTCCTCCGTTTATATGAAAACATTATGTGTAACCGTTTACGTATTGTAATATTACCAAATTTCGATTATATTTGAAATAGTTTTTTGCAACGTATCAAAAAAAAAACATGCTGACAAAAAAGTATCAAAGTTTTTAATAGAAAGAGGATTTATGAAAAATTTAACCGAAGGAAAACCATTGAAACTAATTTTATTCTTTGCCATCCCCCTGTTCATCGGACAACTCTTCCAGCTCTTCTACGGTCTGGTAGATATCCGCATTGTGGGGCAGACTTTGGGAGAAAGCTCTCTGGCGGCAGTAGGTGCCACTTCCACCTTAAGCGACCTGATGGTAGGACTCTTAAATGGCCTAACAAACGGCTTTGCCATTATCATTGCCACCTTCTTTGGGGCAAAGGATGAGAAAAATATGAAAAAGGCCATTGCAGGAACTGTAATTCTGGGCGCAGGTTCTGCGATTATTATCAGTATATTCAGTCTTTTATTCCTGCCACAGATATTAAATATCCTACATATCTCGGAAAATATTCTCCCGGAAGCAGGGGAATATATCAGCATCATTCTGGCAGGGCTGATTGTCACCACCCTTTACAATGTATGTGCCGCCATTCTGCGAGCCATCGGTGACAGCTTTACCCCACTGATATTTCTGATTATTTCCAGCTTTTTAAATATTGGTCTGGACTATGTATTCATTTTATTCCTACGCACCGGCGTAGGCGGTGCTGCTCTGGCAACCGTACTTTCCCAAGGAGTGTCAGTAGTGCTTTGCTTCATATATATGAAGAAGAAGTATCCTTCTCTGCGCCTTAGCAAAGAGGATTTCTCCATCGGAAAAAGTGTTTTACACAAACTGTTTGGAACCGGACTATCCATGGCGTTTATGACTTCCTTCGTACAGTTCGGTACGCTGGCGCTACAGACCAGTATCAATACCTTTGGAAATGCCACTATCGTAGCCCACACCGCGGCGCGAAAGGTTACCTCCATCTTCTTCCTGCCAACCTCCGTACTGGGGACCACACTGGCAACCTACTGTGGTCAGAACTTAGGTGCCGGTAAATACTCCCGCATTAAAAAGGGAATCAAACAGACGGTGCTTCTTGATATGTGCTGGTGGATTATTACCTTACTTACTGCTTATACGATTGCACCACTTCTAATTCAGGCGATTACCGCTACCACAGACTCAGAAATCATTGATACAGCTGTGCTTTATTTGAAGGTCAACAGTCCATTTTACTTTGTCCCCATCGTCATCTGCCTGTTCAGAAACAGTATGCAGGGCTTTGGCGACAGTAAGACTCCGGTATTCTCCAGCTCCTTGGAGCTTATCGGCAAGGTACTTATCGCCACCTTCTTATCCCCTGTCATCGGCTACTGGGGCATCATCGTGTCCGAGCCCATCGTGTGGTTTATCATGGTGATTCCGCTGATTGTGAATATGATAAGAAATCCCATATTTAAAATGGAGGATGTTGCCGATTAGCAACATCCTCCATTTCTATATTCCCAATAATATTGTCGCCACCTTAAAATACACTATCAGTGACAAAGCATCCACAATTGTGGTAATAAACGGACTCGCCATTACCGCCGGGTCAAAGCCCAGGCGTTTTGCACCTACCGGCAATAGACAGCCGATAACCATAGCCAGTAGCACTGCTACCAGAAGAGTGATGCATACTACAAGTGCTACGATTACTCCCACACGGTCAAAAAGTAAGAGCTTCACAAAATTCGCTACAGCAAGACACACACCACAGCATACAGCCACACGTATTTCCTTCCACATAACCTTCGGTACATCCCGGTATTCAATCTCTCCCAGGGACAGTCCGCGAATGACAGTTACGGAAGCCTGACCACCTGCATTTCCGCCCGTATTCATCAACATGGGGATAAAGGCAATCAACGCCGAATACGTGCTGAGTGCTTCCTCAAAGGAGCTGATAATGGCTCCGGTAAAGGTTGCAGAAAACATGAGGAGTAAAAGCCAGGGAAATCTCTGCTTAAAAATTTCCCACACACTGCTTCGCATATATGGCTTATCACCGGGCACAATCGCCGCCATCTTTTCCATATCCTCTGTGGTCTCTTCTACCATGATATCCATAATATCATCGACAGTAATGATACCAACCAGACGATCTTCATTATCCACAACAGGCATGGCGGTAAAATCGTACTTCTTAAACTGCTCGGCAACATGCTCCTGGTCCATGAGCGTATTAACGGAGATGACATTCTCATTCATGATATCCCCGATTAAGTCCTCCCCATCACTAAGAAGGAGCTTTCTAAGGTCTACCGTACCAATCAGTTCTCTCCGGGCATCCAGTACGTAACACACATTGATGGTCTCGCTATCCAGTCCCACTCTTCGAATCTTCTCAATGGCCTGCAATACAGTGTTACTTTCTTTAAAATCTACAAACTCCACTGTCATAATGCTACCCGCAGAATCCTCCGGGTAACGAAGCAGATTATTGATATCTCTTCTGGTCTCCGGACTTGCTCCGGCAAGGAGACGCTTTACCATGTTTGCCGGCATCTCTTCCAAAAGGTCTACTGCATCATCCGCCATCAGATTATCAATCATGGCAGACGCCTCTTTATCCGACATGGACCGAATCAGCATCTGCTGGTTCTCCACCTCAAAATAGGAAAATGCATCTGCCGCCAAATCCTTGGGTAACAGACGGAATACCTTAATCATATCCGCATCGTCCAGTTCTTCCAAACAGTCCGCAATATCCGCATCATTTAACTCTGCCACAAACTGCCTGAGCTTGGTATACTGCTTTTTATCCAAAAGCTCCTGTATAGTTTCTGCCCAATTCTTCTCTTCCATGCGCATCCTCCTTCTTGTTTATTTATGTATAAAGTAGATATCAGAAAGCTTTTCCCACTGCACCTTTCCGCTGGTAGCCTCTATCAGCTCTTTCTCAAGTCCTGCCGCATCCTGGGTTCTCACCCGGATTTTCAGACTCACATCTACTCCATAATCACTTTCAAAGGCCTCAATTCCATGCTGCCCAAGTAAGTATAACACTTTTCCGATGCCGTTATAATCAATTTTAATCAAAATTTCATATCCCTGGCACATCTCGCCAATAATACTTGCCTCAAGTCCTGCCTGAACAGCTTGGGTGTAGGCTCTTACAAGCCCCCCTGTCCCCAGAAGCACGCCTCCGAAATATCTGGTTACTACTACAGCCACATTACGGACACCATCCCCCAGAAGTACCTCTAGCATGGGACGTCCCGCAGTTCCGCTTGGTTCTCCGTCATCACTGCAACGGGATAACTCCCCCCGCGTACCGATAACAAATGCTGAACAGTTATGTCTGGCATCCCAGTATTTCTTCTTCATCTCTTCTATAAATAAAACCGCTTCTTCTTCCGATTCTACTTTCCTTACTGTTGCGATGAAGCGTGATTTCTTCTCTATAATTTCCCCCTGTCCTCCGTCTAAAAGGACCCTGTACGAAAAGCCCTGTTCACTCATCTCTTTCCTCCGTAACTGTACCTTGATCTTCTTTTAGAGTATAAAACAAAATAACATGATAATCCAACACTTTTGAATAAATCCTAAGATTTTGTGAACAATTTTTAATAAATAGAAGAATAACTTTATTTACATAATTTTTTTTGCTATAATATAGATTGCATTTTAATGCACAGAAAGGAATGACTTTATGAATTATACAAAAAGAGGCGTCGCCAACAAGCAAAAGGCGCTGAATTCAAAGTCTGGAAAGTTGGGTAGAAAACTATCCCTTTGGGTTATAAAGGCAGTTCTCATAGGGGTCATCGGCATCGGAATCATCGGAGCCTGCGCAGGACTTGGTGCCTATCAGGGTATCTTGGCATCCACTCCCACCATTCGTCTGCAGGATGTAGCTCCCGTAGGAGAGGTTACCTTCGTATACGATGTTAATGGCAATAAGATTGATGAGTTGGTAGCTGCCAATTCTAACCGTATCTTCGTTACCATGGACCAGATTCCACAGCATTTGGCTAATGCAATCGTAGCCATCGAGGACCAACGTTTCTATGAGCACAATGGTATCGACTATAAAGGACTTCTTCGTGCCGGTTATCAGTTCTTAAGAACCATGGGGAATGAGACCCAGGGTGCAAGTACCATTACCCAACAGCTCCTGAAAAACACCATTTTCACAGACTGGACCAGTGAAGGCGACAACATTATCAAAAAAATAAAGCGTAAGTTACAAGAGCAGTATCTTGCGATTGAACTTACCAAACACATGGAAAAAGATGAAATTCTCTTGCGGTACATGAATACCATTAACCTGGGTCAGAATACTTTGGGTGTGGAGGCTGCTGCACAGCGTTACTTTGGTAAATCTGTAAGCGACCTGACCTTGTCCGAGTGTGCTACCATTGCGGTTATTACTCAGAATCCGTCAAAGTGGAATCCTATCAGCCATCCGGAAAATAATGTTGAAAGACGTAAAAAATGTCTGGATGATATGTTGGAACAGGGATACATCACACAAGCAGAGTATGACGAAGCCATTGCTGATGATGTATATTCACGTATTGAAAAACATAATATTACTTACTTGGAAAGCAGCTCTACCAGTTCTTACTTTGTAGATGCTCTGACCTATGATGTAAAGCAGGATCTCTTGGATGCCGGCTATAGCGAGTCCAATGCAGAAACCTTACTTTATTCCGGCGGTCTTCGTATTATGTCCACTTATGACCCTAAGATTCAGGCGATTGTAGATGCCGCTATTACTAATCCGGAAAACTTTCCGGAGCGCACGAGATGGCTTCTGAGCTATGCCCTGACTATTACCGGCAAAGATGGTACTCAGACTAATTACAGTCAGGAAATGATGGTTAAATATTTCAAAGAAAATGTAGACAAGAACTTCGACTTACTCTTCGATACTCAGGACGAAGCTCTGGCTGCCGTAGAAGAATATAAGGCAACTCTTATGGTTGAAGGTGATGATTTCACAGAAACACTGAATATGACTATACAGCCTCAGGTTTCTATATATGTGATGGATCAATATACCGGTCACGTTGCCGCAATGGCAGGCGGACGTGGTGCAAAAGAAGGGCGACTTACTTTAAACCGCGCTACTGACTCCTATCGCCAGCCCGGCTCTACATTCAAGATTTTGGCGGCATATGCCCCCGCACTTGACAGCGCAAATCAATCTTTAGCAACGGTATATAATGATGCTCCTTTCTACTACGATGAGGGTATCCCGGTAAATAACTGGTACGATACCGGTTATAAAGGATTGGTAAATATCAGATATGCAATTGAACAATCCATGAATATCGTTGCCGTAAAGACACTTACCATCATAAATCCTCAGCTTGGCTATGATTATTTAAAGAACTTCGGTTTCAGTAAAGTTACCGATGCCAAAGTTATCGGAAATAAGGTATTCTCCGATATTCAGCAGGCTACCGCTTTAGGTGGTATCACTACTGGTGTATCTACTGAAGAATTAACTGCTGCTTATGCTTCTATCGCCAATGGCGGTGAATACATTAAGCCCAAGCTTTATACAAAGGTATTAAACGCAGACGGTGAAGTAATTTTGGACAATACAGAAACCGACAGCACCCGTGTACTTCAAGAAACTACTGCATTCCTTCTTACCAATGCCATGGAAGGTGTAGTTAAGCGTGGTACCGGTACCCTGGTTCGTTTTGACAATATGAGTATTGCCGGCAAAACCGGTACTACCTCAGATAACAAGGACGTATGGTTTGCAGGATACACTCCTTATTACACATGTGTAACATGGGTCGGATATGATAACAACGAGAAAATGTCCGGTTCCCGGTCTAATCGTGAAACCAATATAGCAAAAGATTTGTGGAGAGATATTATGTCCAATATCCACACAGAGCTTCCTAATACTGAGTTTGCAATTCCGGAAGGCATTGTAAGAGCCACAGTTTGTAAACGTTCAGGCAAACTTCCGCAACCGGGCATATGTGATGCTCACTTGGGAACGGAATATTTTACAAGGGAATCTATTCCAACAGAAATGTGTGATGTTCATTATGTTGGTGCAGTATGTCCTTATGATCATACCATTGCTTCACCGGAATGTCCGTTCCAGTATATGGGTTCCTGCGAAGTTCTTCCGCTTGAACCGGAAGCATTACACCAGGGATCTACCGTTCCGATTAAACAGCCGGATGGAAGCATCATTTATCAGATTCCAAAAACATCCAATAATTGTCAGCATGATTCCATATTCTTTACGAATCCGAATTATGAAGCAATCTTACAAGCCCAGCAATGGGAAATGCAGCAATGGGCTGCACAG
This sequence comes from Acetatifactor sp., assembly GCA_045541195.1. Classification (GTDB taxonomy): domain Bacteria; phylum Bacillota; class Clostridia; order Lachnospirales; family Lachnospiraceae; genus Acetatifactor. The sequence goes on from JAZQIQ010000002.1 coordinate 33,750, forward strand.
GCACAAGCTGCAGCAGAAGCTGCGGCAGCACAGCAGGAACAGACACAACCGTAAATTAAAGTGATTAAATAAGCACATCCGGTGGATATCTATCCACCGGATGTTTTTAGTGTCCTGCTACCATCAGTAGCTCTTAACGAGCTTGGATATATGACAAACTATATATGCGCAAAATCAAGGCGTAATGCCTGCTACACAGGCACTTTTCATAAAACAAAGAGCGGAGACTACAAGCAAGCTTGTTCCCCACTCTTTACTTTATGAACCACCACCGTGCTCCCCGCTCAATTTTGTGCGCAAAAAAGCTTGGTAAAAACCAAGCTTTTTAAGAGCTGCTGACGGGAATCGGACCCGTGACCTCCACATTACCAATGTGACGCTCTACCGACTGAGCCACAGCAGCAAGTTCTCGTGATGTTGTTATCTCTCAACCACAAGTGATATCTTATCAGATGTTGAAAGGTTTGTCAACAACAAATTGAATAAATTTTTTAAAATATTTTACATATTTCTACAAATAGGAAACAGAAGCTTTTTTCATAAGAAACTTCACTCGGAAATTGGACTCACTACATATATTCTTTATGGTTTCTTCTGCCACATCCTTTGCAGTCTCATTCACACAGATAATGCATAATTCCTTATTTCTGCGGAAGATAGAGCGCTTCGGCCATCTGATATAGTACGAAATCCGATTCTTCAGTAAAGCCTTTTCTATCAGCTTTCTGCACTCCTCACTGTCAATCTCACAAATTTCAATTTCATTATTAACTTTTAATGAAGTGTATACTGTCTGCATCTGCATCGTTAAAACTCTCTCCGTCTCATAGGAATACAGACAGTATACCACATTTAAAAATCTTTTTCCATTCTTTTATCTGCAAAACTCTGCAAATAAACCTTCCAAAATATAGGGTTTCAAACATTTGGCCTTGCTTTCCTTACCAGCCTGTTCATTACACACTGCCAAATACATCAAAAGCTTGGACATCAAAGAATAAATGATGTAATCCACAGGAAGATGTTCCACCACTTCCCCTCTCTTCTGTCCTGCTACTACCATCTCTGCAAGCATTCGCATGGCATCACACTCTTTGTGCTCATCCAGGGAAGTCCTTTGTTGTAATGCTTTCCCACAGAAGGAAGAATCCGTCATCATATGTACAAAACGCATGAAGCACTCTCTTTCCAGCATCTCCTTTTCCACAGCGTCAAACAGCTTCTCTACCTGCTCTTGAAATGTATGATACAGAGACAATTCCACCTTTATGCGGGCAATCATTCCTGCCACAGCATGAATTAACGCACATATGATAATATCTTCCTTGGTGTCAAAGTAATCATATGCCGTTCCTTTGCCGATTCCGGCCTTCTGGGTAATATCTGAAACCTTTATGGTATTTACATCCACACCCTGTGAAATCAGCTCTAAAACGGCGTTATACAACTGCCGCACCTTTGGCGGCAGTTCATGTTCCTTTTCATATCCGGTCATCTTTCCCATGATTACTCCTCACTTTCCTCATTTTCAGATTCCGGTATCTGCTTTTGTACACTTTCCTTTTTATCACGTTGGAATATATCATAAACGCAAGGAATTACAAATAAAGTAAGAAGCGTTCCATAAGCCAGACCACCGATGGTAACAATGGCCATAGGTTTTGCCATCTCAGAGCCCATATCATGAGAAAATACCATAGTAGACATGGATAAAATCGTGGTTAATGCAGTCATAAGTACCGGACGTAATCTGGTCATTCCCGCTTCCACAATGGCATCCTTTTTCTCTACTCCACGCTCTCTAAGCAAATTCATATAGTCAACCAATACAATACCATTATTAACAATAATACCGGAAAGCATGACAAATCCAATCATACCGATAACACTGATAGGACTCTTACTCATGTACAATCCAAGGAAACCTCCGGTAAATGCCAGCGGAATGGTAAACATAATGATAAATGGCGATAACAGTGACTGAAACTGCGCAACCATAATAAGATACATGAAAATAACTGCAAGAAGCAGCATCAGCACCATCTGCCCCATGGCATCATTGATGGTTTCATTCTCACCGGAATATACAATACTGTAACCTGTCGGAACTTCAAAGCCGTCCATCTTATCTTCAATGGCAGATGCCACATGACTTACATTGTATCCATCTGCAATTGCCGCTGATACAGTTACATACCTGGTCTGGTCTGCACGATTAATCGTATCCAGAGAATATGCCTTCTCAAATACCGCAATATCCTCAAGAGGTACCTCCACAGTCTCTCCTGTATCATTGGTACCTTCCACAGAAAGTCCCTTTACCAGATCTCTGGTCATAGTTCCATCACCCTCATGAGACACATATACCGAATAATCTTTCTCCGCTGCTACAAGTGTTGTTGCATTAGATGCATCTGTCAATTCTGCCGCAATCTGAGCAAAAACCTGTGCCACAGTCAGTCCGTATTCAATGGCCTTATCCTTATCAACAGTAATACGAAGCTCTTCACTGGCCTCCTGCAAACCATCAGACACCTCGGCCGTTCCTTCCACCGATTCCACAATTGCCGCAATTTCGCCTGCAAGTTTTTGCAGTACATCCGTGTCTCTGCCACGTACCTGAATAGAGATTCCACTGCCTCCTAAGGCACTCATGTCCATACTGGAAGTATTCACTGTAATCTCTGCATCCAAATCCTCTGTCTTCTTGGTAATCTGAGCCGCAATCTCCCCCATCGACATTGTGGGTTCTTCGATCGTTACAACATACACAGTTACTGCATTGGAACTTGCTTCTCCTGCTCCAAACATGGACATACTGGACGAAGAGCTGGCCATAGCACCTACGTCCTTAACATCGGAAATTTCCATAATACGTTCTACTACCTGATCCGACACAGCCCTTGTCTCATCCAACTGTGCATCTTCTGCCAGCTGAATACTCACCGTCATCTGGGTAGATGACATATCCGGCATAAATGCAGTACCATTTGTCCATGCCAGAGCTATGCTGACTACTAAAAGAGCTACGGACATAATAATTACCAACGATTTTGCTGATAAAGCCACTCGCAAAATCTTACCATATCCTTTAATCAAACCATCGAAGAAACGACTGTCCGACTTCTCCTTCGTCTTACGAAGCGTCTTTGATGCCATTGCCGGAACCACGGTAAGCGCTACTACAAGGCTGGCCCCAAGGGAATATCCGATGGTTAGTCCCATATCCACAAAGAGCTGTCTTGTAATACCTTCTGTAAAGACAATCGGAAGGAATACACAGACGGTAGTCAATGTAGACGCTATAATAGATCCGGCAACTTCCTTAGCACCTTCTATGGCAGCATCTCTCATAGAATACCCAATGGAACGCAATCGATAAATATTTTCAATCACTACGATGGAATTATCCACCAACATACCGATACCCAGTGCCAGACCGGATAAGGAGATAACATTCAAGGTTACTCCACTAAAATACATACACACAATCGCTGTAATCAAACTAATCGGAATTGAGCATGCAATCACTCCCGTTGGACGCAAATCCTTGAGAAATAAAATTAAAATGATTACGGAAAGTCCGAATCCAAAGAAGATGTTGTTAAAGATAGAATCCATAACAAGGTCAATAAACACACCCTGGTCACTTAATGTAATAATGGACAATCCATCCTCCTGTGCCATCAAGTCATCAAAACGCTCTAATAATAAATCTGAAACAGCTCCGGTTGAATAACCTGTCTGTTTCTGAATAGTAAGCATACAACCACTACTACCATTTACATTCGTATAAATTGCTGCCGAATTGTCCGTATAAAATACATCGGCCACTTCTCCAAGAGTAATCACCGGGACACCGTCCATGTGCAGGTCAAGTAGCGGCATGTCCCTAAACTCCTCTAAATCCGCCGGCTTATCTCCCACACGGACAAGATAATCGATTCCATCCTCCGTCACATATCCCGCGGGCATGGAGAAGTTCTGGGCCGTAAGCAATCCTTTAATAGTATCTACCGTCAAAATCGCATTGGCATCCGCCTTTGACTTTGCATCTTCCTTGGCATCCGCCAGCTGTTGCTCCCCTTCATTCAGCTGCGTTTCAGCCTCTTCCAACTGCTCTTCCGCCATTTTCAACTGCTCCAATGCAGCTTCCATCTGTGCCTCTGCAGAAGTCATCTGAAATTCTCCAAGACTGATTTCCATAGCTGCTGTTGAAAATTTAATCGCCGCTGTAATCTCTCCCTGTTCTAAAGCCAAAAGGGCACTGTCTAACTGAGCAATCTGAGCATCCAACTGCGCAATGGAATTCTCCGTTTCTTTAATATAAGTCTCCAAATCCATTTCGCCCAGAATCGCTTCTAACTGTTCTCTTAACACATCCTCAGGAATCGGTAAATCAATATCTCCGCCGGATACAAATCCTCCCGGTAATACATCACCGCCGGACACAATACCTCCATCCGGCAAAGTGCCACCGCCGGTTGAATTCTCCCCCGCCTTAATCGCCGCATCCAGGGCTTTTACCATAGCAAGATTACTCTGCAACATAGTGCGGTAAGACTCCGCCTGGCTCTTTGCCGCCGTTAACTGGGTCTTGGATTGTGCAAGCTGCGCAATTGCAGAGTTTTGCGCATTTTCCAGTTCTGCCTTTCCGGCATTTAACTGTTCCTTACCATCTGCAAGCTCCTGCTGACCATCCAAAAGCTCCTTCTTACCGTCCAAAAGCTCTTGCTTGCCGTCTAAGAGTTCCTTCTTGCCATTTATAAGCTCTTCCTCAGCTTCCTTCATCTTCTCATCAATGGCAGCATATATTTTTTCATTCAATGCATCTACCTTCTCCTGCCGAATGACAACATTTACGCTTTCCTCCAAAAGTCCTGTGGCAGAAACACTTGCCACACCCTCAATACTCTCCAGCTCCGGCATAATTACATCCTGAACATAGGTACTTACCCGGCCCTGGTCCATCCCCTCCTTACCAACTGCAGCAACCATGACGGGAAGCATGTCCGGATTCAATTTCATAATAATGGGATTTCCTACAGACTCGTCCCAATAAGAGGAAATCTGATCCAGATTCTCCCTGATTTCCAACGATACAGAATCCATATTCGTAGTCTGGGAAAACTCCAGTATTACCATGGAATAATTTTCCGAAGATACAGAACTGACACTTTCAATATTACTTACCGTTGCCATAGATGCCTCAATAGGCTTTGTTACTGCCATCTCCACATTTTCCGGACTGGCGCCCACATATGTAGTCATTACAATTACATAAGGAAGACTGATACTGGGTAACAAATCCGCCGTCATTTTTGTAAAAGACACAATTCCCAGTACAATCGCCAGTACTACACCTACTAAAACGGTATAGGGTTTTTTTACACTAAATTTTGAAATCATTTTTTCCTCCAATTCCGACCGACTGGTCGGCCATATTGTGTATATTCTATTCTTCCAAGCAAAATTCGTCAATATTTGAAATCTAAAAAAAAGATTAAGAAAATGCTAGAGCATCTTCTTAATCTTATTCTTAAGTCTATGCAGGGCGTTATCCGTTGCTTTCTCGTCCCTTCCCAGAACTTTTGCAATCTGGGAATAACTCATCCCTGTAATATATAGGTCCAAAACCTGCTTTTCAAAATCAGACAGTTCCTCTTCAATACACTTCTCCAAATATTCCACACGTTCCTTATCCAGAAAAAGTGCTTCCGGACTCCTCTGCTCCGGAATCTGCACAGCCTGTATCAATGAGTGTTCTTCACCTTCCGCCTCACTATAAAGGGACACATAGGAATTAAGCGGAATATGCTTCTGTCTTCCTGCAGACTGAACTGCCGTATACATCTGTCTGCTGATACACAGATCCGCAAATGTATAAAAGCTGGCATCCCGTCCTAAATCATAGTCTCTGACAGCTTTGAACAGACCAATCATTCCCTCCTGAATCAGGTCATCCTTGTCTGCCCCCAGAATATACATGGTTCCGGCCTTGTTTCGTACCAGATTTTTATACTTGTCCATCAAATATTCCATGATTTCAGACTCGCCGTCCCGAAGTAAATCAATTAATTCCTCATCCTTTTTCTGACTATAACCCTTACTCATAATCTCCTATTTATATCTCTGTCTCACAATCTCATACGCCAGTACGCCTGCTGCCACGGAAGCATTTAAGGAATCAATATCCCCCTTCATTGGTATGGAAGCTACCATATCACACTTCTCACGCACCAATCTGGACACACCGTCGCCCTCATTACCGATTACAAGACCAATGGCACCCTTTAAATCAAGATCATACATTGTAGTACCGCCCATATCCGCACACACAAACCATAAGCCTTCTTTCTTCAGTTCCTCAATAGTCTTGGCAATATTGGTTACCTTGGCAACCGGTGTATAATTTAACGCACCGGCAGAAGTTCTGGCTACTGTTGCAGTAAGCCCAACTGCCCTGTTTTTAGGTATAATCACACCATGTGCCCCCGCTAAATTAGCAGTACGGATAATGGCCCCCAAATTATGTGGGTCTTCAATATTGTCCAGGAAAAAGATAAAGGGTGGTTCCCCCTTTTCCCTTGCTACTGCAAGAATATCCTCTACCTCCGCATATTCATAGGCGGCCGCATAGGCAATAACCCCTTGATGCTTTCCGGTCTCAGACATCTGGTCCAGACGTTCCTTAGCAACATACTTAATTAATGTATCATGCTTCTTAGCCTCTCTCTTGATGGTCATGATCGGTCCATCCTGACAGCCGTCCAAGATAAAAATCTTATCAATAGGCTTCCCGCTACGGTATGCCTCAATTACTGCATTTCTTCCTTCAATGGTAAACTCTGTATATCCCATCACAATTCCTCTCTAAATGGTCATTCCACACTTCTCAATTCCAAGATGAATCAGCTCCAACATCCGCTCCGTGCGTCCCATAAGATACAAGTATCCCATGAGTGCCTCAAAACCGGTAGCATTACGATAATCATTAATACTGGCATTCTTGGCTGAGGTGTAAGACTTGGCATTTCTTCCCCGCTTATACACCGCCATTTCCTCCTCAGACAACTCCTCCTGCAGAGCATAAATCATCTTCGCCTGAGCCTCTGCCTTCACATAGTGGGTTGCCTTTTTATGTAAGTCATTTACCGCTTTATTGGCTCTTTCTACAATCACCGTACGAATCACCAAATCATATATGGAATCACCGATATATGCCAATGTAAGAGGTGAATATGCTCTCACATCCACCTCTTTACACTGAAAAACCTCTTTAATTTTATCCAGTAGTTCTCTACTCTCTTCCATTAAACTCTGCTCCACACAACGCCTTCACGGGTATCCTTGATTTCGATGCCCTTCTCTAAAAGCTCTGCTCTGATTTCATCTGCTCTTGCAAAGTTCTTCTCTTTCTTTGCGGCCTTACGCTCTTCAATCTTCGCAAGCACAAATGCTTCTAATTCAGCGTCCACTCCGGACTCCACTACTGCTTCTTCCTTCAGCAAATCAAGACCCAGAACATAATCAAAACTATCAATAACAGCACGCTTTGTTGCTCCATTTAATTCCGTCTTTAATACATCATACAATAATGTAATACCCATGGAAGTATTCACATCATTACCAACTGCCTCCACGAATTTTGCCTTGTACTCTTCCACCGCTGTGCTGTCCACTGCACCATCCTTAGGAAGGTCCGCGATTTTCTTCTTCAGCTTCTTGTAAGTGCCGGTAGCCTGCTCTAATGCTTCATAGGAGAATACAAGCGGCTTACGGTAGTGAGACTGTAAACAGAAGAAACGATATCCCACCGGATCATACCCCTTCTGTTCCAACAGTGAAACGGTTAAGAACTCACCCTTAGACTTACTCATCTTACCAGACTGGTCATTTAAATGATGTACATGGAACCAGTAATTGCACCACTTATGTCCAAGATAAGATTCACTCTGCGCAATTTCATTGGTATGATGTGGGAACATATTGTCAATACCGCCGCAATGGATATCCATATATTCTCCAAGATGCTTCATACTGATGCAGGAACACTCAATATGCCATCCCGGATAACCTACGCCCCATGGGCTATCCCACTTTAAGGCCTGATCCTCAAACTTAGACTTAGTAAACCACAGTACAAAGTCGTTCTTATTCTTCTTATTCTCATCCTCAGTAACATCATCACGCACGCCGACCATCAGCTCTTCCTCGTTCTGGTTACCGAACACATAATACTCCTTCAGCTTTGATGTATCAAAATAAATATTCTCTCCTGCCTGATAAGCATACCCCTTCTCTAAAAGCACCTTAATCATCTCGATAAATTCATCGATACAATTGGTTGCAGGCTCTACCACATCCGGAGTCTTAATATTTAACTTCGCGCAGTCCGAAAAGAATGCATCCGTATAGAACTGTGCAATCTCCATAACAGTCTTGTGCTCTCTCTTTGCACCCTTTAACATCTTATCTTCGCCGGTATCTGCATCAGAAGATAAGTGTCCCACGTCAGTAATATTCATTACACGCTTTACATCATATCCTGCATAGCGGAGAATCTTCTCCAAAACATCCTCCATGATGTAACTTCTGAGGTTACCGATATGTGCAAAATGATACACGGTAGGACCACAGGTATACATATTTACCTTACCTTCTACATTAGGGGTAAAATCCTCTTTTTCTCTGGTTAATGTATTGAAAATCTTAATACTCAATTTACTTTCCTCCTACTTTGCTTCTTTCGAAAGTTTTTTCAGCTGCGCTTCCAAATCCAGCAAACGATTGGTAAGCTCTGAATTGGCCTTTTGCAGATTGGCAATATCTTCACGTACCGGATCGGGCAGATTCTGGTTCAGCTCCTCCTGTGGAAGCTTCTGACTGTTTCTGCGTACCACTCTTCCCGGCACACCTACTACCGTAGAACCGGGCGGTACTTCCTGTAAAACCACGCTTCCGGCACCAATTTTAGACCCCTCTCCTACCGTAAAGGAACCAAGCACCTTTGCCCCGGCACTAACCATTACATTATCACCGATGGTAGGGTGACGCTTGCCCTGCTCCTTGCCGTTACCACCTAAGGTCACGCCCTGATATAAGGTAACATTATCACCTACAATGGTAGTTTCTCCTATAATAACACCATTTCCGTGATCGATAAAGAACCCTTTTCCAATTTGCGCACCGGGATGAATCTCGATTCCGGTTTTTCGCACCGCTCTCTGGGAAATGTATCGCGCCAGAAAATAATGCTTTTTTAAATATAACTTATGCGCCAGCCGATAATGTAGCATCACCTTAAAGCTGGGATATAAGAAAACCTCCCAGTTGGAATGTATCGCCGGGTCACGCTCTCTGATAATGGCAATCTCTTCTTTAATGTTCTTCCAAAACTTCATTCTCAACACCTGCCTGAAAGAGTAAAATCTTTTATTTCTTAGAACAGCCTGAGCAGCCTGCACATCTTGCACTGCTTACGTCTTCCGATGCAATATACATAGGACTGGTAAGTAAACAAATTGCCTGAGATGAAATCCCTTCTCCGGTGCCGGTGAAGCCAAGTCCCTCTTCCGTAGTTGCTTTTACATTCACCTGCTCTACCATAATGCCTAGTGCCTCTGCTATATTCTGACGCATGGTATCAATATGAGGTCGCATCTTCGGTGCCTGAGCAATAATGGTTGCATCTATATTTTCGATAAAGAATCCCTGCTCTGTAATCAGCTCTCCCACCTTCTTTAAAAGAAGAATCGAAGAAATTCCCTTATATGCCGGGTCTGTATCCGGAAAATGCTTCCCAATATCTCCAAGTGCCGCTGCCCCCAAGAGTGCATCAGATATTGCATGAAGTAATACATCTGCATCCGAATGTCCTAAAAGCCCCTTCTCATAAGGAATATTCACACCGCCAATAATCATGTCACGTCCTTCTACCAGACGATGAACATCATATCCCATACCGATTCTCATGGTTTTCTTTTCCCTCCATTAAACCTCACGCTTCTTTTTCTTGGGAAGAGCATCCATAATACTTCTTCCTTTTCCCTTTGTATATAAGGAGCCATCTCTACGTACATCTTCCTTGCGTGGTCTGCGCTCTCTCTTCTCTACCTGAAATACATGACGCTTTTGCTCTTTATCAGAACGTTTCTCTCCGCGTCTTTCATCTCTGCGGGAATCTCTTCTGGGATTATCGTTGCTACGTCTATACTCTTTTCTGCGAGAATCATCTCTGTGCTCTCCATCCCTGCGGTTGTCGCCTCTTCTGCGATCCCTTCTGTCATCATCTCTACGCTCGGAATCTCTTCCCTGAGACCTACGTCCGTCTCTACGACGTAGAGCCTCCTCTACCGCAATATCCTCACCAATCTCTCCTACAAAACACTTCAGGAAAGCCGCTGCCATATCCAAGGCATCCAGCTCTTCTTCCTCCATTTTCTTACTGATAAACTTCTTCATCAGTTCAAAATCTTCACTCTCCTTATTTAAGAGAGCCTGGGTCATAGCCTTCTCCGCCTTTACACGCATCACCTTAGACGCCGTCGGAAGCGTTTTCTCTTCTACTGTAGTATGACACACTCTTTCGATTTCGCGAAGCTTATATATTTCTCTGCCACTTACAAAAGTAAATGACCTTCCTGTTCTTCCTGCACGACCTGTTCTACCGATACGGTGTACATAATACTCTATATCCTGAGGCAGATCATAATTAATTACTGCCTCCACATCATCTACATCAATACCTCTTGCGGCCACATCCGTAGCAATCAATATATTGGTTGTTCCGTTGCGGAATCGTCCCATTGCCACATCTCTCTGATACTGGGACAAATCGCCATGTAACCCTTCTGCCTGAAAATCCTTCTCCTTTAAAAGACTGGTCAGCTCATCCACCTTTTTCTTGGTATTACAGAAAATCAGACATAGTTTAGGCTGATAATATTCTAAAATGCGAACGGTTGCCGCATCCTTATCCTGATTCTTGATACGGTAATATCTCTGAGATACCAACGGAATGGTCAGCTCCTTTGTAGCTACCTTGATAAGCTCTGCATCCTTCTGGAACTTTCCGGTAATCTCTAAGATTGGTTTCGGCATGGTTGCTGAGAACAGCGCTGTCTGATGCTCCTGCTTAATCTCTCCTAAGATAAGTTCCATATCTTCACGGAAGCCCATGTTAAGCATCTCATCCGCTTCATCCAGTACAACCATCTTTACATCATCCATTTTTATGGTATGTCTGCGCATATGATCCATTACTCTTCCCGGAGTACCTACAACAATCTGCACCCCACGAAGTCCTGAAATCTGTCTTCCAATATCCGCACCGCCGTAAATAGGAAGCACCTTAATGCCATGCATATACTTTGCCAGCTTACGAAGCTCCTCTGCTGCCTGTATCGCCAGCTCTCTGGTGGGACAAAGTATGATTGCCTGTAGCTTTCTGTTATCCGGGTCAATTTTCTGAATGGTAGGAATACCAAAAGCCGCCGTCTTACCGGTACCTGTCTGCGCCTGTCCGATAATATCCTTTCCCTCTAACAAATGTGGAATGGCTTGTTGCTGTATGGGGGAAAACTCAGTAAATCCCATATCCTTAACAGCACGTAAAATTCTCCCATCAATCAATTCATTTTCTAAATCTAAACTCACTAAAATCTCCTTACTAAAGTATCACTTTTAACACACTAATCAATTTTTCCACATCCACGGGCTTGGCAATGTGCTCATTCATACCGCACTCAAATGCTTTCTTTCTGTCTTCCTCAAAAGCATTGGCAGTCATTGCAACAATCGGGATATCTTTATGACCTTCCACACCACAATTTCGAATGGTAGTGGCCGCCTCATATCCATTCATATAGGGCATCTGGATATCCATTAATATCAAATCATAATAACCCGGCTCTGAATCTTTCAGCATCTTCACTGCTTCTGCACCATCCGGTGCCACATCTACCAGAAAGCCCACTTCCCCCAGAATGGTCTGGGCGATCTCGCTATTTAACTCATTATCCTCTGCAAGAAGGATACGCTTTCCGGTAAAATCTATCTCTGCAAGCTCTTTCTCCAGAGTCTTTATCTGGTTTCCTTCGTCTATACGAAAGGTCAGATATACACAGATTTCCGTTCCCTTCCCCAGTTCACTTTGCACTTCAATCCTGCCATTCATCAAATCCACAATATTCTTGGTGATGGCAAGTCCAAGGCCACTTCCCTGAATCTGTCCGGTTTCCACCCGGGCTTCACGTTCAAAAGCCCCAAACAAATTCTCTTGAAAGCTTTTACTCATGCCGATTCCGGTATCTCTCACGCTAAAACGATAAGTGGCCTGATTTTTCTTTTTCTCTATCTGCTTACAATCAAACCAGACATTTCCACCAGGCTTCGTATATTTCTGGGCGTTACTGATTAAATTCATGCAAATCTGATTTAATCGCAACACATCCACATACACAAACTCATCCTGAATATCGGTCTTCACAGAGAAAGAAAGCGCCTTCTGCTCCATGGTAATACGAAACAGAGATTCCAAATAACCTGTAACATCCCTTACACTCACCACTTTCTCATCAATGGATACCTTACCGCTTTCAATGCGTGCCATATCAAGCACTTCATTAATCAGATGAAGCAGATAATCTCCGGAGGAGAGCACCTTATTCAGACAATCCTCCACCTTCCCTTTATCTCCTGCATTATCCTTGGCAATTCGTGCAAATCCCAGAATTGCATTCATAGGAGTACGAATATCATGGGACATGCTGTTTAAGAAAATACTCTTGGATTTATTAGCAGCTTCCGCTCTTTCCAGCGCATCCTGCAAATCTTCATTTTTCTTCTCCAACAGTTCCTGATACTCCCTCTCATGCTTCATTTCATCTGCCGCAAGGGTATAAAGATATAACTGCAATGCTGCAATCGTAATACCGATACAAAGCCATGGCGAACCGGCAAATACAATCTGTAATATACCGAAAATAATCGGCACAAATACAAAAGAAATAATAGATTGACTTACCTTTTCATTCTTAAACGGTCCATCCTTAAAAAAGGCAACCAAAGTCCTTGCCGCCGGAATGGCAAAATATCCATAAGAACATAGGGGCTGCAGAAAATATATGCTCCCCCTGCAATACTTACCAGTCTCATCAATATAGAAAATCCAGTTTCCTATATGATTGGTGAATAGCAAGCACACAAATACCAACACCGGAAGGGCAAGCACCGCATTAACCCACTTCTTTCCAAACTCAGGATTTGCACCGGAACGTACTGTATACACCAACCACACAAAAGGCAAAATACCTGCAATCATAAAATATAACAGATTTATCAGATAGCTTACCACATATCCTGCCCGTATATATCCGGCATCAATTAATGCCCACGCACCATCCAGACAGAAAAACAAAGCCGCACCAACCAGAAGCACTGCAAACAACGTATGCTCCTTGGGTTTATTCTTCATCTTGATAAGCTTCCAGAATATCATTCCGATAATCAAAATTGCAAATACATTTATTTCTGCGTATAAAATACCTGCCATGCGCTCTCCTCCCTAAGAAGGCTATCTCCAAAGTGAATTTAAATCAAAACATCGCACATTCGTCCACATGCGGTTGATTCTTTCATTTCCGTCCTTGTCAAAATAAGCCATAACAACACTTCTATCCACAACATCCTTGGTAGGATACTGGGCAAACAACTGTCTTGTAAGTTGCTCCTCATAAGTCAGAATGGTATAGTCCCCTGTTACTTCCTCGCATCCGGTGAAGAAATAATCAATAGGATACTCTACCAGAGTCTCCCCTTCTTCTGCAGCTTCTTCCTCATCTGCACCGTAACACCAATCCGCGTACTGGAAAATGGTATCATCCTCTCCACCGCCGATTACTGATGTATACCCAATGTAATACATATTGCGTACTGCATTTTCCGGCATGGAAACATAATTAATAAATGCCTCTGCTGCATGCTTCTTATCTGCATCTGTGCCAATACCACTCTTTAACATACACCAGCCGTCAAACCAAAGGTTGGTTGCCTCCTCCGGCGCAGCATAACAGAGAGTCACACCATCTTCATCCGCCTGATCTAAGGTATATACAGCATCTCCGGACCACTGTTGATTAGCTACCACCTTACCGGTAACCATATCCGCCTTACCACTGTCGGTCTCAAAAGAATAAACATTATCCTTGATACGACTTAAGATATCCTCTACCGCATCCACCAACTCCTTATCCGTAGAATTCAGCATAGCGGTCAAATCATCATGATAGGAATCACTGCCTATAAAAGCCTCATCCATGATTATATCATAATTATGAATGCTGATTCCCGCGAAAAATGCGTCGCGCACACTATCCTTTATAGTAACTCGTTTTGAATACTCTTCATTTAAAAGCAAATCCCAATGAGCAGCCTCTTCTGCACTGATAACCTCCGGGTTATAGACAATCCCCAGCGTTCCCCACATATAGCCTGCTGCATACTTATCCAGCTGTTCTCCCCCGATGGATAACTGGGAAAATACATCTGCAATGTAAGGCGAAACACCCTTTACATAGTAGTTCTCTTCCACACTTTCATCGAAGAATTTCATGGAAAATGGCTCTAACATATCTTCGGACATCATCTTCATAATCATATATTCGGAAGGACACACCAAATCATAGGTATCTCCCATGGTAATCTGATTATACAATTCTTCATTGGTACCGAAGGTAGAATACTCTACCACTACTTCTTTTCCATAGGTCTCATAATACCAATCTTCAAAATCTTCAACGATACCGGTCTCGGAACAAATAGAAATCCCTTCTAAATCAATAACCTCTTCCTCGTCCCAATCACCTTCATCAATATACTCTTCCCAGTTACTGATACGAAGTACAATTGCTTCCTCTTCTCCACTGTTGCCGCAACCTGATAACATAGTCATCCCCAGTGCAGACACCAAAAGGAGTGAAATCAATCTTTTCTTCATTTACTTCTCCTCCTTCTGTGGCATTTTATTCATGATCAGTACGGCAACGATTACGATGACAAAAATCACAGTTGAAAGTGCCCAAAGCGCTGTCTTAATCTCCGTCTGAGAGCCTCTTGTAGCATTTACAACATAAGTACTGATAGTATCGAAGGTAGCCGGCTTTGTGTAAGTGGAGATGAAATAATCATCCAGCGACAAAGTAATAGCTGTCATAAAACCGGACAAAATACCCGGCAGGATCTGCGGAAGTACCACCTTCCTAAGTGCCTGCGCCGGTGTACAACCAAGGTCAAGTGCAGCCTCATAAAGCTGCTGGTCCATCTGCTTAAGTCTGGGTAAAACGGATAAGTACACAAAAGGTGCACATAGAGCCGTCTGACCTACCACCAAAGGAATAAAGGTCTCCTTATCGATTTTAAAAATCGCAATCATCAAAATACACACTGAGAAACCGGTTACAACATCTGCATTTACTACCGGAATCTGATTGGAAAGCTCAATGAAGGTCTTTCCCGCCTTTTTAGAATAGAATGCACCTACTGCACCCACAGTTCCCAGCAGCGTAGATAATACTGCCACTCCCAAAGCAAGGGTCAGCGTTCCGCCGATCATGGCAAGAAGCTCCGGTGTGGTAAATAAGGTCACATAATTCTGCAGAGAGAAATTACGGATAGAACCAATCATAGTAGAATCAGTAAAGCTGTATACCACCAGAATCATAATAGGGGCATACAAAAAGATTACTACCATCCAAAGCCATGCATACTGTATAAACTTCTTCATCTATACTACACCCTTACCTTTCCCTGCTCTTCGGTAGCTGTAAAGCGGTTGGAAATCAGCGTCACCACTAAAATCATCACAAGCAGAATAATGGAAATGACAGAGCCATTGTGCCAATCGTAAGAGCTGAAATAGCTGCCGATCAGACTACCCATAATATAGGTGCTGTTATATACCATATCCAGTACTACATAGTTGGTCATGGACGGTAAAAATACCATGGTAATACCACTGATAATACCCGGAACAGAAAGTGGAATAATTACCTTATAGAACACCTGGGTTCTGGTTGCTCCCAAATCCTGGGCTGCCTCAATCATACTGTCGTCCAGCTTGGTAAGAGCATTATAAAGGGGCATAATCATAAACGGTAGAAAATCATATACCATACATATGATAGTATTCACAAAAGGATGATATGCCAGATTCCCTTCCAAAACAGTCAGAATCTCCTTCATCGCTGTAATACGCAACGTAAAATTAATCCACATAGGAAGCACAAAAATCATAAGCAAAGCCTGACTGTTGCTGAAATTCCCCTTTGCAAGTACATATGCAACCGGGTATCCCAGAACCAGACACACAACAGTCGTCAAAACAGCAATCGCCACACTATAAAGTAAGGTACCGATTGTCTTGGTGCTTTGCCAGAAATGGATAAAATTGGCAAACGACACCTGTCCGTCCCCATTGGTAAAAGCATAGTAAATAACCACTACCAGGGGAAGGATTACAAATAAAACCAGAAAGATTGCATAGGGAATTGCCAGCAATCCTCTGAAGGATTCACTTTTTTTCATAATAGTCTCCCGCTAGTTATTGATAATCTTATAAACAACCTTATCCTTAGGAATAATAATGGATACGTAGTCTTCCTGATTCCATAAATCTTCATCATTCACTACATAATCCTCTTCCGATTCACTACGGACCGTATATCGATAATGGTCATCTACCCAAAGGAATGATAAAATATTACCGGTAACAACACCGGCCTCTGCATCATCACTAAGGTCCATTTCGCTCTGTGGGAAGTATGCATCCACAATCATACCCTCTGTCTCAATAACATTACCCTGAGCATCCAACAAGATACCATCCTCTACCTGACAGCCCGGGAAAATCTGCTCCGGATCAATATCCCAAGAGAAATCCGCAAACTGTACGGGAAGACCACGCTCCACCTCATATGCGCCAAGCATAGCTTCATAATGATTGATACTGGTATCGTAAGGAATAATATGAATCAAATCCGGCTCTAAGCATAGTCCTACCCTTGCTCCGATATCATAGTTCTTCAGACTATGTACCTCGATTTCATTTTTACCGGACAATACGGACACAATATAAAAAGTTCCTTTAAAGTCAGAAGATAAAATCTCTCCCTTAATCTGCCCCTGTTCTTCGGTGGTAATCATAAAGTCCTCGGGACGGATTACTGCATCGATTACGGTACCAACCTCATAATCGTCCACACAGTCGAAGGTATAGCCTGCAAAATTAGCCTTCTTCTTGCCAACCATCTTTCCCTTAAAAATATTACTTTCCCCGATAAAATCAGCTACAAACAGATTGGCAGGCTCATTATAAATCTCCTCGGGAGTACCCACCTGCTGAATCTCACCATCTGCCATAACCACAATCTTATCAGACATGGTTAATGCCTCTTCCTGATCGTGGGTGACGAAAATAAAGGTAATTCCCAGCTTCTTATGCATATTTTTCAGTTCAATCTGCATCTCCTTACGCATCTTAGCATCCAGTGCAGATAAAGGTTCGTCCAAAAGAAGAAGCTCCGGCTCATTTACAATAGCTCTGGCAATGGCAATACGCTGCTGCTGACCACCGGAAAGAGTATTGATGTTTCGCTTCTCAAATCCCTCCAAGTCAACGATTTCCAGTGCATTTGACACCTTTTCGTCCATTTCCTTCTTGGACATCTTTTTAAGTTTCAATCCAAAAGCAATATTGTCATATACATTCAAGTGTGGGAATAATGCATACTTCTGAAACACGGTATTAACAGGCCTCTCATTGGGGGGAAGCTTCGTAATATCGTCTCCGTTTAATAAAATTTCTCCACCGGTGGGCACATCAAATCCACCCAGCATACGAAGAATTGTAGTTTTTCCGCAACCGGAAGGACCAAGGAAAGTAACAAACTCTCCCTTCTTAATATCCAGACTAAAGTCCTCAACTACTACTGTATCTTCATCGAATACCTTTCTAACATGTTTTAATTCAATTAAGTTATCATTTGCCATGTCTGCTATTCCTCATTCTCAAAATTCTGTTATTCAGAACCTCTTCGCAAAACTGCTGCTTTGCAGCTTTACTTTTGCTCTTGTTTGGTTCTGAATAACGCAAAAAACCCATGTTATGACTCATTATAACATTTCTACATTTTTTCACAATCTTTTTATTGCAAATACACGAAAAAATAATACCAAAATACTAGCTACCTTCTTTGACTTTCACGAACCTTATTATTATAATAAGAAGCAGAATATTTAGCGAGGTTTAAACATGACACAAAAGCTTTTTTACGAAGATACAAAAATGGTAGATTTTACGGGAACCGTTCTGGAATGTACCCCCGATGAAAAGAAAAAGGGATATTGGATTATTTTAGACCGGACTGCTTTCTTCCCCGAAGAAGGCGGACAATCCGCAGATAAAGGTAGTCTGGGTGGCCAGGAAGTTCTGGATGTACAGATTAAGAAAGATATTATTAAGCATCTTGTGAAAAATCCCATTGAAGCAAACACTACAGTAGAAGGACATGTAGACTATGAAAGACGCTTTGACTTCATGCAGCAGCACTCCGGAGAACATATTATTTCCGGCCTGCTTCATACCCACTATGGCTTTACCAATGTAGGCTTCCATCTTAGCGAGAAGGAAGTCACCTTAGACATGGATGGTGTTATTTCTTTGGAACAACTCCGTGAAATTGAACAAATGGCAAATCAGATTATTTGGAAAAATCTTCCCGTGCATGCCACATTTCCAACCAAAGAAGTATTAGCCGGCATGCAATATCGAAGCAAGATAGAAATCGATGGGGACGTACGTATCGTTGAAATCCCCGGCGTAGACACCTGTGCCTGCTGTGCTCCCCACGTAGCTTCTACAGGAGAAATCGGCATTATTAAAGTTCTGAAAGTCCAGAGTCACAGAGGCGGTGTACGAATCAATATCACTTGCGGCGGACGTGCCCTTACAGATTACTCATCTAAGATAGATATCTGTGATGAAGCAGGTACGAAGCTTTCTGTACCGGAAGAGCGTATTATCGGGGCTTTAACCAAAGTACAGGTCGATTTTGCTTCTCTGAAATATACCGCAAATGAGCTTACGCAACAGCTTATGACAGAACAGGTAAAATCCCTTCCGGCTCCGGAAGTCAAGGCCAATGCTCTCCTGTTTGTGGCATTAAATAACAATCTGGCAATCCGAAACACAGTAAATGCCCTAACCGAAAAATATTCAGGTTACTGCGGCATATTTGCCGGAAACGACGATAGCGGATATACCTACATCATCGGCAGTAAGGAAAAAGATTGCCGCGAAATGGCCACACTTCTGCGTGAAAAACTGGGAGCCAAAGGCGGCGGTACAGCTCCCATGATTCAGGGAAATGTGTCTGCGTCGCAGGATGTCATTCGCGAAATTTTTAATATTTTATAAAAACAGCGAGGGTGCCAAAAGACACCCTCGTTTTCATTTAAAATAATTTGTCCAAAACCCACGTAAGCACAGCATACAAAATCGTTGCCAGAAATAGGTTCCCAAAATCAAAATTCTTGCATATAAGCAAGTCTACAAGCGCATATAAGAAAAAAAATATCCCTGCCTGTATCAAATATTTTCTAAAGCCACACATATCCGCACATCTCCCATCATAGTGTTATATTTATTATAATATGCGGATTACCATCACCTATGTACTTTATTTCACCTGTCTCGCCAATATCTCATAAACTGCCGGATTACACTTCTTAAGACTGATAATCTTGCCATCCTTATCTAAGAAGCAATGCTCTGAATATCCTTCACACACCACTTCACCATCACGCTTCATGATATATTTAAGTTTCAGCTTCACACCCTTAAACTCTGCCACCTGTACATCCATCTCTATCACATCTGCAAAGGTAGTAGTAACCTTATATTTGCACTCCACTGACGTTACCGGTGAAATAATCCCTTGTGCTTCCAGTTCCTCATAACCACAGCCCATCTGCCGGAAAAAGTCCATTCTTGCCTCTTCCATCCATCTGACATAATTAGAATGGTGTACAATGCCCATTCGATCTGTTTCATAGTATTGCACCTGATGCTTATATAATTCCATGTCATAATCCCCCTACAGAATCTTCTCCATACCTACCTTTTGTGGAACCAGCCCGCATTTCTCATAAAATCGCATAGCACTCTCATTGCATGACCATACATTCAAGGTTACATTATAGCATCTCTGTTCCTTGGCAAAACCAAGGACATGCTCATAAAGCTGCTTCCCTATGTGCATTCCCCTCTTTTCTTCGTCCACACATAAATCATCAATGTAAAGCGTCTTTACATCGGTTAGGATGTTATTGTTTATATGTTGCTGAAAAATGCAGAAAGCATATCCCAACACCTCTTCCGACTCATTCACCCCTACAAAAATGGGGGTACTGTCATCTTCGATAATATTTGTCAGTTCCGCATCGGTATACTTCTTCGCATCCGGTTTAAATAAATCCGGTCTGCCATAATGATGCACCATAAGAACCTGCATAAGTAGTTTATTTATTCCGGGCCTATCCGCCTGAGTTGCTCTTCTGATTTTCATTTGTTTTCCCACCTATCATATATTCTGACTAAAACAAAACCCTTGAAAATTAATATTTTCAAGGGTAATTCATAGCGAGAGGGGGATTCGAACCCTCGACACTACGGGTATGAACCGTATGCTCTAGCCAACTGAGCTATCTCGCCATATTAAGTTGTTAGCTTTTGAAGTTTAATGGGGCCTACAGGGCTCGAACCTGTGACCCTCTGCTTGTAAGGCAGATGCTCTCCCAGCTGAGCTAAGACCCCGCTTAAAAGCTACTGTCGCAACCGACTTGTTTATATTACAACAGTAGCTTTCATTTGTCAACAACTTTTTCAAAATTTATTTAATATTTTTTTGAAACATTTTATACAACACAAAAAACTTACTACATGTGTTCCGGAGCTTCAATACCAAGTACGGAAATACAAGCCTCCATTACATTCTTTGTGAAGGAAAGAAGAGCAATTAATCCTTTCTTTCTGTTCTCATCCTCTTCACCTAAGATCTTGGTCTCATGGTAGAAGTGGTTGAATGCATTTGCAGTATCGTAAATAAATGCACATACTTTGTGAGGTGCAATTTCTTCTGCCGCATTAGCCATCATAGCATTAAATCCTGCAAGCTGCATCATCAGTCCCTTTTCCGAGCTGTTCTGTGCTTCTGCAAGCACTAAACCGTCTAAGCTTCCGCCCTGCTCTACATACTTATTTAAGATGGACTTCATACGCACGATAGTATAGAGAAGGTATGGGCCGGTATCGCCTTCAAAGGAGGTGAATCGCTCAATATCGAAGATATAATCCTTAGATGCCTGATTAGACAAGTCACCATAAATAAGTGCAGAAATAGCAACCTTACTTGCCGTATCCTTTGCCTCATCCTCATCCATCGGACGACTATCCATAATCTTGCGGAACATCTCATCCTTCGTATCCTTAATCAGATTCTCTAAACGCATAACGCCACCGTCACGTGTCTTAAACGGCTTACCATCCTTACCGTTCATGGTACCAAAGCCTACGAACTTCAGTGCTGTATTGTCATCTACCAGACCTGTCTTCTTCGCACAACGGAATACCTGCTCAAAGTACAAATCCTGACGCTTGTCCACCACATAGATAATCTCGTCCGGATTATAAAGACGCTTACGCTCCATGATGGTTGCAAGGTCGGTGGTATTGTAAAGGGATGCACCGTCTGACTTTAAAATCATGCAAGGAGGCATCTCCTTGGTATCCGTCTCTTCCTTAACATCTACCACAAGAGCACCATCGGAAATATATGCATGTCCGCCATCCTTCATAAGCTGTACCATCTCAGGAATCAGCTCATGAACATCACTTTCACCTTTCCAAAGGTCAAACTCTACGTTTAAGCTTCCGTAATTCTTCTTTAAGTCCGTTACGGATACATTTAAAATATGCTTCCAAAGCGCGCGGTAGCCGCGAGTACCATTCTGTAACTTAAAGGTTGCCTCCATAGCCTTTGCTTTAAAGTCAGGGTCAGCCTTAGATTTTGCACTGGCTGCAGGGTAAATCTCTTCCAACTCCGAAATGGTAAATGGTGCCTCTGTAGGATACTCACCTTCAAAGTTCTCATCAAAATATACAAGCTCCGGCATTCTCTCTTGAACACCACAGATAACAAGCCCCATCTGTAAGCCCCAGTCTCCCAGATGCACGTCGCCAATCACCTCATGACCAGCATAGCGGCTGATGCGCTTGATACTCTCACCGATAACAGCCGAACGGATATGTCCTACATGAAGAGGCTTTGCCACATTCGCTCCGCCGTAATCAATGATAATCTTCTTGGGACTTTCCGGCATCTCCAAACCAAACTTTTCGTCTGCTGCCATTCCCTTTAAATAATCTGCAAGAAAGCTCTCGGTAACTTTCAAATTAAGGAAACCGGGCATTACCGCAGTCACCTCAGAAAACACCTTACTTCCTGCAAGCTTTTCTGCCACCTCATTTGCAATCATAATAGGAGCCTTCTTATACTCCTTTGCACCTGCCATGGCACCGTTACACTGATATTCACAAAGGTCCGGTCTGTTGGAAACCGTTACCTTACCTAACTCTTTTTTATAGCCTGCTGCTTCAAACGCCTGCTGCATTTCTTCAGAAATGAGCTCTAATAATTTCTTCATAAGAAAATCCTTTCTATATATACTTCAAACCTATACGCTAACCTTTAATATAACCCATTGCTGTTTTTCATGCAAGTATCAATCAGCGGATTTCTGCGCTCTTTTCAAACTTTCTGACTTAGAAAAGCCACAACCGCAGTAATCCTGCCTATACAAATCATACTCTGCAGAAAGCTCTACGGAACGTTTATAACCATTCTTCTTTTTAAAATCCGATGGAAGCCAAGACACACCACATATAGCGCTCAGTTCTTCACCGATTTCATTTAATTTCTGTGCATTCTTTAATGGACTGATGGTAAGTGTGGTAGCAAAATAATCTGCTCCCAGCGCATTTGCCAGACCGGCGGTCTTCTCCAAACGCATACGATAACATCTGAAACATCTCTCGCCACCTTCGGGGCAGTCCTCAAGTCCTTTTGAAAGCTCCAAAAACAACGCCGGTTCATAATCCCCTTCCACAATTTCAATGGGATATTTATCCCCCTTTTCATTATACGCGGCAATCAGTCTCTTCTGCTCCTCCACTCTGTGACGATACTCCGGCTCCAAGGTAATATTGGGATTATAATAGAAAACAGTGATTTTAAAATACTGACTCAAATACTCCAAACAATAACTGCTACAAGGAGCACAGCAACTGTGCAGCACCAGATGCTTCAGCGCTCCCCCATCCTTAACCATTCTCTCTATTAGTTTGTCCAGTTCTTTTTGATAGTTTCGTGCATTCATAAACCTATCATAGCACAAAAAAGACCTTGACGTCTACGCCAAGGTCTTATAACTATTTTATCTTCGGAAATGTAAGAATCACTTTAAACAAGTCTCCATCCACCACAATTTCCATATTGCCGTTTTGTACATCTGTTAAGCTTTTCGCAATGGAAAGTCCAAGCCCGTTACCCTCGGTGTGTCTGGAGCTGTCGCCACGGACAAAACGCTCCATCAGTTCATCACTACTGATATCCAGCTGATAATTTGAGATATTTTTAAAGATAATCTTGGCATTCTCTCCTTCTTCTTCCACGCTTAAGTATACTCTGGTTCCATCCTGGGCATACTTACAGATATTATTCATCAGATTATCAAATACTCTCCACAGATGCTTACCATCTGCCAGAATCAAAATAGGTTCTTCCGGTTGTTTTGTTACAAGAGTCATCCCCTTCTCTTCCAGCTTCTGCTCAAATTCTCCTACCGTCTGTGCCAGTAATACGCCCACCTCACACGGTGAAAGATTCACCTCCACATTGCCGGTAGATGCTTTAGATGCCTCCACCAAATTCTCGGTGAGCCTGCGCAGACGATTGGACTGCCTAAAGAGGACCTCGCTATACTCTTTAATGACCGGATTATCGGTCTCCTCCCTGGAAATTAAATCTGCATAATTGATGATAGAAGTCAGTGGAGTCTTAATATCGTGGGACACGTTAGTAATCAGCTCCGTCTTCATTCGCTCACTCTTAAGCCTCTCATCAACGGCCTTAGACATTCCCTCACCGATTTTATTCAGATTCTCTCCGTGCTCCCTGAATAC
This sequence comes from Acetatifactor sp., assembly GCA_045541195.1. Lineage (GTDB taxonomy): Bacteria > Bacillota > Clostridia > Lachnospirales > Lachnospiraceae > Acetatifactor. The sequence goes on from JAZQIQ010000002.1 coordinate 58,048, forward strand.
CCAAAGCATTTTAGAAGTATCCATTTGCTTATTCAGATTACCTGCTGCCAGGTCTTCCGCCCCTTCCTGCAGAAGCTTTAACATATATGCCACATAGAATATCACTACTGCCAGAATCAATTTCTCAACAATCCACGCAAGCAATAAAACCGCTTCATAAGATCCGGCAAACAGAACAATTCCAATCAACTCAAAAAAGCTGATTATCACAAAAGCAAGTGTCACTACCGGCATAGTCGGCAGCTTGCCAATTCCCTTATACAAAAGAATTCCCATTTTCTTCACTGCTCTGAAAATCCATCCGCATACACTGTTCTTCCAAAATGTACCCGTCTTCACCTTCTCTGACAGGAAAATGCACGTTGCAATAAACAGTGCCACCAACCCCACACAAATGGTAATTCCTACCACCAGCTCTGGCGGATTATCCCAATCCAAATCATTGCCTACGGCCACTGCAATAATTGCAATCAATGCTATACCCGCATACAGTACATCCGTAGGAATTCTGGCAAACGCACAGCACTTTGGCTCTTCCTCCCCATAATGCTTGCCGGCTACATTCATAAGATAAATAAACAGGAACACACTTAACAAAAGAGCTATGGGCACTACTACCAGCCCAACAGAAGCCAATTCATAAAGCATCAAATATACATTATAAATTTCTATCCATTCATCATATCCGTGATAAAGCTCCAGAACATACAATTCTACAGTGATATCTTCATACTGTGGAAATCTTTGAGAGCCGTTCCATAAGCACTTTTCTTCTTCATAATTTCCATACAGCAAGTTCCCTTCCACATCCAGAATCCGAACTCTGAGACTTGTTCCTGCAAGAAAATCATCTAATCTCTCTTCACCCCCAAAGGTATATACCTCTGCAACCTCCAGACCGCGATGATAATTCATCTGATCGTATCTATCCTTGATAACGGTTTCAAAGGGCTTATTATAAAATCCTTCTTCTGCACAAACTGCAAGCCCAAATGCACCACCCACGCCCACTATCAGACTGAGTACCAACAGTATAAACGCCAGACTCTTGGCAAATAAACTATAACTAAACCTTCCCTTTCTCATATTCTCTCCTTTTGTCATGAACGCTTTTCGACCATGGAACTTTGCCCGCAGGGCAAATTCCCCGGGCGAGACATAGAATTTCTAATGCACCGTTCTTTGGTGCATTAGAAGTTCTTCTCGACCTTGTAACCTTGTCCCCACACAACCTTCAAATACCTTGGCTCTGCAGGATTAATCTCTATCTTTTCCCTCACATGCCTGATATGTACCGCAACTGTACCTTCGCCGCCAAAGGGGTCCCCTTTCCATACCTTCTGATAAATTTCTCTTGGAGAAAATACCTTTCCCGGATTCTCCATCAAGAGCTTTAAGATATCGTATTCTGTAGGCGTAAATGCAACCACTTCACCATCCACAGTCACACTTCTGCTCTCATCATCCAAGATAATTCCGCCTATCTGCAAAGTACTTGCAGGCTGAGTACCACCACCAAGCTGCATATATCTACGAAGCTGGGATTTCACTCTGGCGATAACCTCCATCGGATTAAATGGCTTTGTAATATAGTCATCTGCTCCTGCATTCAATCCCAGAATCTTATCCGTATCCTCACTCTTGGCGGTCAGAAGTATCACCGGCACATTGCTGATCTGACGAATCTTCATCATAGCCTGAATGCCATCCATCTTAGGCATCATGATATCCAACAAAATCAGATGAATATCATTCTGTTCCACTTGTTTGATGGCTTCCATCCCGTCATTCGCCTCAAAAAAAGTATAGTTTGGGTCTGTTAAATATATTTTCAGGGCATTCACAATGTCCTTTTCATCATCACAAATTAAGATATTGTACAATCTCTTATCCTCCTTCAGCAGCTTAGGTTTAGTATATAAAAAAAGTAATTAACAATAAATAGGGTAAATGTTTAAGAAAGCTTTAAGACAGCATAAAAAACTATATCTCTGCTGCTTTGAAGCCATTTTTCAATTGTTCTATCAGAATATAGGATGGAATTACCATTTCATTTTCAACCCATTTTAATAACATACTGTGCATTCCTCCCACACTATATGCCAGAAGATATGGTAACTGCTGCGAAAACTGTTCTACCACGTCTTTTGAACGGACATATTCAAACACACTAAATGAATACTTATATGCCCCTTCGAATAGAACGGACAAAAGATTACTCTGCTTCAAGAGAAGCAATAACGTTTTTCGCTCTTCCCAAAAATCAAAATAGCATTGGACAACCTCCCAATAACAATGCGTATGTTTTGATTTGATTTTTTCAAGACACTCTACATATAAGCTTTCAAACAGATAGTCCAATACCCCTTCTTTATCAGCAAACAGACGATAAAATGTTTTCCGGGAAAGTCCCGCTTCTTGTGCAAGTTGAGTAATTGTTATTTCTCTAAAGCTATATTGTTCCATAACAACCAACAATGCATTTACCAGTTTCTTTTTGGATTGTTCTGCAATTCTACCATTCGTCGTATTCATACTACTCCATTCTGTAGAGGTAACATAATCTACTTATGTGTTACACATTAGTTTATTTAATTGAATTTGCAACAAATACATTATATTATATTTTTGCAAAGGTAACAAGTGTGACACATTAGACTCAGGAGGAATATTGTCTTATGAAAAAAGTTATTTACTATTTTAGCGGAACCGGAAACAGCCTGTATACAGCAGGCAAAATCGCAGAAGCGATGGGAGATAGCGAAATAATATCTGTCCGTTGTAATCCGAAAAGTGTTTCTGCTGAAAATGCAGACGTAATCGGCTTTGTCTGCCCCGTGTATGAATGGGATATCCCGGGAGCGTTAAAAGAATTCATCACGCAGGTTACCGTTAATCCAAATGCCTATATTTTTATGGTTACTACATATATTGCCGTGCTTGGGAAAAGTTTTGAAACAGTAGAAAAGCTTCTTGAGAAAAAGGGCGCACACCTTGCCTATGGATGTGCAGTACGATGCGTTGCAAGTCAATGCATAGCCTATCCGCCATTTCCCCCCGAAAAAATTATGCTTCCATATATGGATAAGCAAATACAAAAAGTTTGTAAGGAAATCCACCAGAGGAAATTCCGAGATTATCCGAGAATGTCCCCAATAACACGCAGACGATTTGACAAAGTAATGGGACCATATCTGGCAATAGAGACCGAATACGATAAAGGATTTTATACCAATGACAGATGCAAAGGCTGTGGAATATGTCAAAGAGTATGTCCCACACACAATATTTCTATCGAAGACAAACATCCTAAGTGGAACCATCGCTGTCATGGATGTAATGCTTGTGTTGCTTACTGTCCTACAAAGGCAATACAATTCAAGACACCGCAGGCATACAGGAAACTTGGCACAATCGTTTGCAAAATGCTACGTCTTCCCGACACGCGCAAGCGTTATCATCATCCCCTTATAAATGCAAACGATTTAATGAGTGAAAAACGAACATTATAAAAAGCACATTTTACACTATCCGCAAAATGTGCTTTCCAAAATCCACAATATATCTAGTCCCGTCTCCGCCTGTTTAAGAGTATCAGTCTCAAGAGCTGGAGAGCAGATGAAATCACTGCTGCCACATAGGTCATGGCTGCGGCAGTAAGAACTGACTTCGCACCTTTCAGTTCATCTCCCACCAAAAAATCCCTGTCACGCAGAATTGCCAAAGCTCTACTCGATGCATTGAATTCCACCGGTAAAGTCACCACCTGGAAGATCAAAACAAAGGAAAATAAAAATATACCAATATTCACAAGACCAGTCATACTCAGTACTAGTCCCAGCATGATTAACGGTATGGATAACTTCTGTCCGATATTCACCACCGGCACAATGGCGTTACGCACCTTAATCGGCGCATACCCATTGGCATGCTGAATTGCATGCCCACACTCATGAGCTGCTACACCAATAGCTGCCACGGATGTGGAATTACATACCGAAGAAGAAAGGCGAAGCACCTTCTCTTTCGGTGAATAGTGGTCTGTCAACTCTCCGGCCACCTGCTCAATGGCAACATCATAGATTCCCGCATCCCGCAATATTCTTTCCGCTACATCTCTGGCGGTCAGTCCATAAGAATTGCCCACCTTACTATACTTTGCAAAGGTATGTTTCACTCCCCAGGATGCCAATAAACTGATTACCACTCCAAGTAACACTAAAATATACGTTGGGTCATAATAATAATATCCGAATAACATCGCACACCTCCAATAATTATGCTCATAGTATAACACATCTTTTGTCACATATCCCTAAAAGTTTTATTAAAAGATTAAAAAACTCCCTATCCAAAGACAGGGAGCCTGTAGTTGTATTATGTTTACTAGGTTACTATATGTTCTTAAATGCTTTATTAAGCGCCTTAGAAATCACTCCGCCGCCGATACATGCAGCCGGCATCTCCAAAAGTCCGTTTACGCCTACAAAGCCAAGAACAAAAGCCAGCGGATTCACACCACCAAACAGGGAAGTATTCAGCCCCTGCATATACTCCGTATTCCAGAAGCCTAAAATCAAAGTACCCATAAACAACAAGGTATTCAAAAATGCTCCCATTAATCCACCTACAAAATAGCAAACAATCTTTGTCTTATCAATTTTCTTAATTGCATTAAAAATCACACCGGATAGCCATCCCATTAATGCTCTGGTAGGTACACATACTAAAAAAGTTAAAAATGGGTTAATACTAAGCAAAGTTGCTCCGAAAGGATCTAATCCAAAGCACTGATAGAAGCTGGTAATTCCAAATACCGCTCCCAAAATAAGTCCTGCTTTGGGTCCGATAATCATCGCTCCGATAACTACCGGAATGGTAATAATAGAAATAGATAATCCCGCGGTTCTGATGTAACCGATGGATGTAAATGCCATAACAAGAATAATTGCAATGAGTACGGCCATCTGTACCATCTCAAGCGTCTTTTTGTTCTTCATATTTGTTCTCCTTACTGTTACTATTCTTCCTTCAGAAGATATAATTACAACTACAGCCGTATCGTATCACATTGTTAATTTTTTTTCAATAAAAATAACTATAATGTAAGAAGCTTATCCAAAATCCGATGTGCGGCCTGTTCTTTTGTCATCAGTTCCAATTGTTCTTCGGAATCCCCAGTAATCAATGTGATAATATTTGTATCCGTACCAAAGCCAGCTCCCTCGCTTTTTAAGCTGTTAGCACAAATCATATCACAGTTCTTACTCTGTAGCTTCTTTCGGGAATTTTCCAACACATTCTCCGTTTCCATGGAGAATCCGCACAGAATCTGACCGTCTCTTTTACTCTCGCCAAGGGCCTTTAAAATATCCTTGGTCCGCACAAGAGGTATTGACATGTCCCCGTCATTTTTCTTTATTTTATTATCTGCAGTTGTTGCCGGCGTATAATCTGCCACTGCTGCCGCCTTAATAATAAAGTCATATTCCTCTGCAACGGATGTAATGGCATCATACATCTCTCCGGCAGTCTGTACCGGAACCACATCCACATAAAGGGGTGGCGCCACATCCGTATGTGCCGCAACTACTGTTACCTGTGCCCCACGGTGCATTGCTGCTCTCGCCAGTGCAAATCCCATCTTTCCGCTGGAATGATTGGTAATAAATCGTACCGGGTCAATAGGCTCTCTGGTAGCTCCCGCAGAAATCAATACCTTCTTTCCTTTCAAATCCTTCTCAAAGGCAATATCCTTTACTACCGTCTCAAAAAGCACAGCTTCCTCCGGCATTCTTCCGTCTCCCATATCTCCGTTGGCAAGCATTCCCGTAGCAGGAGTGATAATTTCGTAGCCAAACCGTTTCAGCTTCTCAATATTGTCCTGTACAATAGGATTATGGTACATATTGTGGTTCATGGCCGGTGAGACAATCTTCTTACATGGGCATGCCATCACCGTAGTTGTTAACATGTCATCTGCAATACCATTTGCTATTTTTCCGATTACATTCGCCGAAGCGGGCGCAATAAGTACCACATCTGCTCTTTTTGCCAGCGCCACATGCTCCACACTGTATTGAAAGTTCCTATCAAAAGTGTCTACAAGACACTTATGGCCGGTAAGACTTTCAAATGTAATTGGATTGATAAACTGTGTGGCATTTTGTGTCATAAGCACTTCCACATCACAATGCTGCTTTAACAACATTCTTGCCACATTGGCCATCTTATAGGCTGCGATGCTACCCGATATTGCCAGTACAACTGTTTTTCCTCTCAGCATAAGCTTCTCCTTTTCTTAATATATTTTATACTTCCATAAAATACCACAGTTTTGTATTATCCGTAAATAGTACTTTTCATTCCTATGGAAATGTGCTATAAACATAATGTTGTATTGTATCTCTATTCAGAGAATGATAACAAGGAGGAAAACTTCATATGAACACACAAAGTAAAACTATGCGACTCACATTAATGGGTTTGCTGGCGGCAGTACTGCTCCTCATGGCGTACACCCCACTGGGCTACTTAAACATCGGTCCCTTGGCAATCACCTTTAATGTAATCCCCGTTGCATTAGCTGCAATCACGTTAGGCCCTGTAGGCGGAGCTGCCATGGGAGCTATTTTCGGATTAACCAGCTTTTTGCAATGTATCGGCGTTGGCGGAACAAGTGCCATGGGTGCCATTTTATTTGACATTAACCCGGTTCTTGCCTTTTTACAGCGCTTCGTCCCAAGAGTCCTGGACGGACTTTTGGTAGGATATGTATTCCGCTTCAGCAGCAAATTTACAGGCGAAAAGGTTGCCTGCATGATTACCGGCTTCTGTAGCGCATTCTTTAACACCGTTTTCTTCATGACTTCCCTGGTACTTCTCTTTGGCAACACAGAGTATATGCAGGGACTTATGGGCGGCAAGAATGTCATTGTTTTTATCTGCACCTTTGTAGGAATCAACGCTGTTTTTGAGATGGCAGCTTCTACCCTTCTAACCGGCGCTGTAGGTCTGGCACTTCATAAAGCCAGAGTCATCCCGGCTTATAAAAAGCAGCAAGTCACCGTATAACGGAGCAAGATTATGATACTGGCAATTGATATAGGAAATACTACCATCGGCATCGGCGTATTCTCTGATGATACACTTATTCTATATGAAAAAATATCATCCGGAGATTCTCTTAGCTCCATGGACTATATAAATAAATTAAATACGATTTTTGATACTTATGATTTATCTGCGGAACAACTGGAAGGAAGTATTATCTCCTCTGTAGTTCCCCGTATAACTAATATTTTTAAAAATGCACTGGAGATGTGGACCTGCAAGAAAGTTCTGCTTCTGTCCCATGAAATGAATCTGGGTTTTACACTATGCGTGGATTTCCCGGAAAAAGTAGGGTGCGACAGGCTTGCAGATGCAGCAGGTGCCGTACATAATTATCCTCTGCCCCTGATTACTATTGATATGGGCACGGCAACCACCATAAATGTGATTGATAAAGAGTTGTGTTTTTGCGGCGGCATTATTATGCCCGGTGTCGTAACAGCTCATCAGGCACTGTTAGGTAAGGCTGCACAGCTTTCTGATAACGAAGACGATATGCCCCGGCACACCATTGGTGTAAATACACGGGAATGCATCACCAGTGGCATGATATATGGAAATGCCTGTGCTATCGACGGTCTCATTCAAAGAATCAATCAGGAACTGGGACAGACTTGTACAGTAGTTGCTACCGGTGGTAATTCTGAACGAATTATTCCATACTGCCACTCTGATATTATCATAGACCATCGCTTATTAATGAAAGGTTTAAAACACCTTTTTGACACAAATAAATAGATACTTAATACAACAAATCCCTCGTACCTAAGCACGAGGGATTCTTTATTCTATAACCTGCGTAACTATTCAGAGTTACATGAAGTACTGAACACCGGATTCGAAAATCTTCATATCCTGTTCGCCATAGATATTAATTGCAACAGATGCATCTCTACGCTCAGAGTGAGCCATCTTACCAAAGCATCTTCCGTCCGGAGAGGTGATACCTTCGATTGCCATGTAAGAACCGTTGATATTGTATTCCTCATCCATAGAGATATTGCCGTTCATATCTGCATACTGGGTAGCAACCTGTCCGTTAGCAAAGAGCTTGTCGAGCCACTCCTTAGGAGCAACGAAACGTCCCTCGCCGTGGGATGCAGGATTACAGTAGGTAGCACCTAAAGTAGCACCCTGTAACCATGGAGACTTGTTAGATACAACCTTGGTATAAACCATCTTAGAGATATGTCTGTTAATGGTATTGAAGGTAAGAGTAGGAGAATCCTCCTTCTGACCTACAATCTCACCGTAAGGTACAAGACCAAGCTTGATAAGAGCCTGGAACCCGTTACAGATACCAAGAGCAAGACCGTCTCTCTCATTTAATAACTTCATAACTGCTTCCTTCATCTTCTCATTCTGGAATGCAGTTGCAAAGAACTTCGCACTACCATCCGGCTCATCACCTGCGGAGAATCCACCCGGGAACATGATAATCTGAGCCTGTGCAATCGCCTTCTCAAACTCTGCCACAGAATCTCTGATATCTTCTGCAGTAAGGTTCTTGAATACTTTAGTGATAACATTGGCACCGGCACGCTCGAAAGCCTTGGTAGAATCATATTCACAGTTGGTACCAGGGAATACAGGGATAAATACGGTAGGCTTCGCAATCTTATTCTTGCATACATAGATGCTATCCGCCTTGTAAATTCCACTTTCTACAGCATCAGTACCCTTTACTGCCTTGGTAGGGAATACCTTCTCCAGCTTAGAAGTCCAAGCCTCAAGTGCTTCTTCCATAGTAATGGTCTCACCACCCATGATGAATGCACTCTGCTCTTTTACAGTACCAATTACGATATAATCTAAATCCTTATCATCAAGAACACTCAAATCATCGCCGTCCATTTCAGCCACGATGTTACCAAGACCATTTACGAATAAGTCTGCAAGCTCTACATTCGCATCGATTGCAACACCCATCTTATTACCAAATGCCATCTTAGAAATTGCTGCTGCAACACCCTTAGAATCTACTGCATAAGCAGATACAATCTTACCGGCATTTGTAAGCTCATGAATCTTGTTATATAATTCCATAACGCTTTCGTACATAGGTACGTCAAAGTCGTCTTTCTCGATTTCAAAGTAAACAAGCTTGTTGCCTGCTTCCTTAAGTTCCGGAGTAACAATCTCTCCTGCTTTTGCAATATCCACTGCAAAAGAAACAAGTGTAGGAGGTACATCGATATCATTAAAGGTACCTGACATACTATCCTTACCACCGATGGAAGGAAGACCAAAACCAATCTGTGCATCATAAGCACCGAGAAGTGCAGCGAAAGGCTGGCTCCATCTGCTTGGATCCTCGGTCATACGACGGAAGTACTCCTGGAAGGTGAAACGAATCTTATTAAAGTCACCACCGTTTGCCACAATCTTTGCCATAGATTCTACTACAGCATAGATAGCACCATGGTATGGACTCCATGTGGAAAGATATGGGTCAAAGCCGTAGCTCATCATGGTTACGGTATCTGTCTTACCCTTTAATACAGGTAACTTTGCAACCATAGCTTGGGTCTCTGTTAACTGATACTTACCACCATAAGGCATAAATACACTGCCGGCACCAATGGAAGCATCGAACATTTCTACAAGACCCTTCTGAGAACATACATTAAGGTCATTTAACATGGTAAGCCATGCGCCCTTTACGTCGCCTGCTTTCACCTTCTCTTCTACAGCCGGAATCGCATACTTCTCAAAGTAGTTATCTTCCTTTACAGGGATGTCTACCTTAACGGCAGTCTCCTGATGTGCACCGTTGGTGTCAAGGAATGCACGCTTTAAGTCTACAATCTTCTTTCCTCTCCAGTTAAGAACAAGTCTTGGCTCCTCGGTAACTGTTGCCACAGGAACTGCCTCTAAATTCTCTTCGGTAGCATATGCAAGGAACTGCTCTACGTCCTTTGCATCAACAACTACTGCCATTCTCTCCTGAGACTCGGAAATTGCAAGCTCGGTTCCGTCAAGACCTGCATACTTCTTAGGAACCTTATCAAGCTCTACAGTAAGACCGTCTGCAAGCTCACCGATTGCTACTGATACACCACCTGCACCGAAGTCGTTACATTTCTTAATTAACTTACTAACTTCTTCTCTTCTGAAAAGTCTCTGAATCTTACGCTCGGTAGGAGCGTTACCCTTCTGAACCTCAGCACCACAAGTCTCGATAGAAGCCTCTGTATGTACCTTGGAAGAACCGGTAGCACCACCACAACCGTCACGACCGGTACGTCCACCTAACAGAATAATGATATCGCCCGGATCAGAAGTCTCACGGATTACGTTCTTTCTTGGAGCGGCACCCATAACAGCACCGATTTCCATTCTCTTTGCCACATAATTCGGATGATAAATTTCTTTTACAAAACCGGTAGCAAGACCAATCTGGTTACCATAAGATGAATAACCGTTAGCTGCACCGCGAACTAATTTCTTCTGGGATAATTTACCCTTTAAGGTATCTGCTACAGGAACGGTAGGATCTGCCGCACCGGTAACACGCATAGCCTGATATACATAACCACGTCCTGAAAGCGGGTCACGGATTGCACCACCAAGACAAGTAGCAGCTCCACCGAAAGGCTCAATCTCGGTAGGATGATTGTGAGTCTCGTTCTTGAAGAATACAAGCCACTCTTCGGTAACGGTCTCTCCGTCATATTCCATTTCTACAGGAACAACTACGGAACAGGCATTGATTTCATCTGACTCTTCCATATCATTCAATTTGCCGTCTTTTTTCAGCTTTCTCATAGCCATGAGCGCTAAATCCATAAGACATACGAACTTATCACTTCTTCCGGCAAAAATCTCTGCTCTGGTATCTAAATAGCTCTGGTAAGTAGTCTCAATCGGAGAACGATAATATCCTTCACCGAAAGCAACATCCGTAAGCTCGGTAGAGAAGGTGGTATGACGACAATGGTCAGACCAGTAGGTATCCAATACACGGATTTCGGTCATGGACGGGTCTCTCTGCTCATCATCATGGAAATATTTCTGAATGTGAAGGAAATCCTTAAAAGTCATCGCAAGACCTAAAGAATCATAAAGCTCACGAAGCTTATCTTCCGCCATATCCTTAAATCCATCAAATATAATAACATCTGCAGGCTCATCAAATACAGTCACCAAAGTCTCCGGCTTCACCATATCAGTCTCTCTGGAATCTACAGGATTGATACAGTAAGACTTAATCTTCGCCATCTCTTCTTCGGAAATGTCACCGATTAACATATAGGTTACTGCGGTACGGATAATCGGATTCTCATCCTCTTTTAAAAACTGTACACACTGTACTGCAGAATCAGCTCTCTGGTCAAACTGTCCAGGTAAGAATTCTACAGAGAATACATGACCGTTAGCAGGAATCTCGATAGTTTCCTCATAAAGGTCATCTACAGGCGGCTCTGAAAATACAGTTTTGCAAGCCTTAGCAAAGATTTCATCAGAGATATTTTCCACATCATAACGGATAAACTCTCTTACCTCTTCCACACTGCTTAAGCCTAAATAATTTTTCAGTTCTTCCTTCAGCTCCTTAGCTTTTACTGCGTAAGGTGCTTTCTTTTCGACATAGATACGTCTTACGTTTCCCATGATTTAATGGTCCTCCAAAATATTTTAAAACCTTTTCTTAGTGACAAAACGTCACACTGTTACAATTATATAAAACATCCACCAAACACACAATAACAAAAATGCTGATTTTTCGTCAAAAAAGAGCATCTCCCTCTGCGATTTGGATAATGTAAGAAACGGCGTAAGGGCTAATCCTCTACGCCGAGACTCTTCATAATATATATCAGCTCCCGATCCACCATATCTGAAGTAATACCAATGGTCTGTGCAGAAATCTTAAGACCTTCCAGCACAAACATAATATTTCTGGCAGCTCCGGCAGCATCCTCACAGTCAAACTCTCCATTCTCCACCCCTGCTTCGATCAGCTTCTGGATAATGATTACGGCAGAGTCAAACTGCTTTTTAATGATATTGTCCTTTTTCGGCAACTCATTTTCAAAATAGAACTCATAGATTGCCTGGGTCAGAGTATTTTTTCTGCGAAGAAGCTCCTTCTTCTGCTCCTTTAAAAAGAGCATTAAAATGTCAATGGCTGTTGCATCTTCCGTAATCTTGTCCGAAAACACATCATCCGCCTCTTCACTTTCCAATTTCATAACTTCCATAAAGATTTCGCTGGTACTGTTAAAATAAAGATACAGACCACCCCGGCTGATATCACAGGCTTCCACAATATCCTTCATGGTGACTTTTTTAAAGCCCTTCTCCATAAAGACACCCCTGGCAGTTTCCAATATATACTTTCTCTTCTGTATCGATTTATCTCCCATTCATCTGCCCACACTTTCAAATCTAATCCTACAAGAAGATTGGCTGATCCCAATACTCCACAATTTCCTTCATTTTGGAAAGAAGCAAATAGAAAATATTCTCCTTCACACCGTCTTTCCAAAGGGTGGAACGGGTCATACCGCCCTGCACATAATGCGTCAAAATACCGCAAAGAACATTCCATTCCGTAATGGTAGCCTTCTCAATCAGCTTCCTCTCATCCTCTGCATTTTTAATCCGATGCCACGAATAGATATAACTGTAGTTCTTATCCATAAAAGATGTCTTTGATGCTTCCTTCACAAACGCAAGAAGAGTTGCATCATAAATTGGGAAAGACAAGGTATTATTTCCATTTTCCTGTCCCTCATACTTGGTAGACGGATCTTCTCCTGTACGCTCCATAAAATACCTCATATACTGAAGTAACGGTAAGAGCTCTTTCTTATACTCAAGCGCCTTCTCTTTCATGTATGCAGTATCATTTGTCGAATTCATACACTCTGCCTCCTAAAGTACATATTCTCCCCAAAATAACGTATGTAATAAGTATAACATCCTTACGTAATTTTGCAAAGAATTAATTGACAGATAAGTCGTTATTTTGTGAAAAAATGTTGTTAAATTGCAAAGAAGAGTCTATAATTAAATTAAACGCGACAAAAGTCGCACAACAAAGGAGAAAGAATATGGCTGGAAATGTTTTACCGAAGCAATCGGTGATTTACACCGCGGGACAACCCATGACCACTCTGCATCTGATTACTTCCGGCAGTGTGAAAGTGAAATATCCCGGCGGAGAATACTTGCTTGGAAAAGGCGATGTTATCGGTATCTGTGAAATTTGCTCCGAAGTACATTTTCTTACTTACGAAGCGGTAACGGATACTGCAATACTAACATATCCCTGTACATCCATGCAGGTTCTTACTGATTTAGTAACCAAAAATATTGATGTTGCAAAATTTTTCCTACAGTCGGCCCTTCGCCAGATTAATACTCTGTTTAACAAGTGCGAAGTGTCTTCTCATACGTGCAATAACTTATACGACAACCTTTTGGCAGCACATGCCGCTTATGACCGTATTTGCGAAAAGCACAGAAAAACACCGCTTCCGTTAACAGGCTTTAATGAATTGACAGCCTTCCTTTCCGAAGAAGAGCCTGATCTTTGGCTGGATTCTTATTACTTGGGATTCTTACAGGTATTTTCCGGTGCGGATGCAGAGCATTTCCTGAAGGAATACGGTATTGCCAGCGGCTTCCTTAGAAAAGCAAGTCTTGACTTCCGCAAAACCTACCAGAGTCTGGAAGAACAATTCCAGTATCAGGAAGATATACTGAACTTTTATTTTAATGAACGAAGCGATGATTTATTCTCCAGAATTACCACCCTATACAGTCAGGTCAGTGCAGCAGGCGGTGATGATGAAGTGACCAATCTTTTGGGCACCGTCATCCAGACTGCGAAATCAAGTCCCGCTGTAAACACTGCCCTCTTTGCTACCAGAGTGGAAAACTTCCGCAAAAACATGCCGGCAAAGAAGCTGGATGAATCCGCACCGGAGGAGCAGGAAGTTGACAATACTTCTTATCAGCAGCTGGCTGACTCTCTTGGAACCATTTTGGATTATGCAGAAGTGGACGATGACATATACACTACCTGGCGTAAGCTGATTACTTCTTATAAGACGCTTACAGACAAGAGTTCTCTGGATGATAAAGTATGTGCACTCAGAAAGCAGATTATTCAGCAGTTCTATGCCCTTTATTCCACAGTTGCAGGCAGAGCTCTGACCGACAAAAATATTCCTACGGCTGTAAAGCTCTTCCTCTACTTCGGATACATGGATGAGGATTTGGCCGGAAGTGAAAACTGTGCATACTTAACCTCCATCCTACCGGGACTGGGCAATGTAAATGACAACGGTGTATATCCGTTCTTCGACTGGCTTAAGGCTATTTATATGGGCAAAAAGGAGCCAAGCCGTAACGAGTTTGATGAAGACTATAACGATTATGTACATAAGCAGAAGGCATCCGGAAATATTACGGAAGCCGAAATGCGCAGTCTTCTTGACAATACCATGAGCAAAGTAGGCTACGAGCTTCGTAACATGTTCCAACAGGTAAACAAGATTACCTTCGGACGAATCACCACTTTCTGTCCAATTTTTACATCGGACAATATTTTAAAGAAACTTTCAACCAGTTACTTAACTGCGGCCAATATTGGACATGCACTTTCACAAGTAAAGGAAATCGACTTCTCCCTGTTCTATCGTGAAATCCTTGCCGCAACCCTTGATCCCAATACCACCTTAAAGGAGCAGGTACACATTGAATGTCTCCCGGATATTATCCTGATGCCCAATGTAGGTACCAGAGGTGTCATGTGGCAGGAAATCGAAGGAAAGAAGCGAAGCACACCTTCCCGCTTTATGCTTTCTATTTTCCATATGGAAGATATCAATGCTACCATTATCCGTCTTGCCGGTGAATACCGTTGGGAAATGTGCAAGCGTGTACAGGGCGCCCGTTGGAATGATATTTCCGACAGTTCTCTTACCAGTGAATATTTTGATTATATTCAGTTCTATCGTAAGAACAGTGAGCTTTCTTCCGAAATGAAGGAACGTGTACACTTAAGCTTACAAAGAGCAAAGAACAGCTTTAAAGAAATGTTTGTCCGTGATTATATTTTATGGATTCTCTTTGAAAGTACCGGCTCACCGAGACTGAACAAGGTGGCAAGAAGAATTCTCTTTACCTACTGTCCACAGTCCAGGGAAATCCGTGAAAAGCTGAAATCCAATCCGCTCTACGGAGAACTTCTACAGCGTTACGACATGAAAAACACCCAGAAGATTCATCGTCTGGAACAGGTTCGCCAGAAATCACCATCCTCTGCGAAGCTGGTGAATGACGAAATTGATTTCTATAACAGATAACTATTCAGAGCAATACAAATTTAAAAAGTCAGTCTTTAGTAAGCTGCTTACGAAAGGCTGACTTTTTATAATTTTTTCAATTTTTTACAAAATTTCTCTTGCCAAGGAATGATTCCTGTGCTATACTCTAATTCGTTGGTTGGTTAACCACTTGTATAGAGGAATAGTACAGCGGTAGTGCGGCGGTCTCCAAAACCGTTAACGGGGGTTCGATTCCCTCTTCCTCTGCTGAAAACGGAAGCAAATTGCTTCCGTTTTTTTATTTCTTTATTCCAACGGCCAAAACAGCTCATCTAGTGTCTTATTCAGTGCCTTACAAATATCAATGCATAAGCTGATACTTGGATTGTAGTTCCCTGCTTCAATCAGTCCGATGGTCTGCCTTGCTACACCTACTTTCTCTGCAAGCTGCTCCTGGGTCAGATCGCATTCTACTCGGGCGATTTTCATTCTTTTATTCTTCAATACTCATTTCCTCCCCTTCTGTAGGAACATCACTATTAGCCTTCTTCTCACCTCTGTCCACCATGAAGGTAAACATTGCATAAAACAACACTCCGAATAAAACCATCTCCAATGGAACCATCATGACTTCCTTCAGTGTCACGCTTCCATCCTTCAGCCATATGGGAAGTTGGGAAGGAATCATCATAATACCAAATGCAAAAGCACCCACTGCTACTCTTTTCTTTAAATTCTGCTTTCCCTCGTTCTGACGCTTCTTACTCCCCCACTGAATCCAGCCCTTTTTCACGGAAACTACTGTAAGAATAAGCGCAGGAACAAACCAAGCTACAAGATATCCAATAAGCCATGCAAAATATTCTGACAGAGCATACATGAAAATCAGTTCGCCAAATACCAGGATTCCCATCTCCATATTATAGCTCTTTGCTAAAATCCCCTGCTGGATTGTTCTAAGTGCATCATCTTTTTCCTTCAACATAAAGATGCCCTTTCGCAGTTCGGATATCACAACATAGCCAATCCCTGCTACCAGACAAATAATTTCCAGTAATAACGCCTCCCAAGACACATTGGCAATAAGCTTAATCACAAGAAGCATCACCACTAATGTGGTCTGCACATAGAACATCTTTGATGCCAACTGGTTTGTTTCCATTTCAATTCTTTCATCTGTAACCTGCTTTTTTTTGCTACTCCATAACATAATTATACTCTCCTTTTATATCTTTCAAAATGTCACATATATATGTCATGATTATATTAGCATATGCTCTGGCAAAATGCAATATATATTTTGCATTTTGTTGCAAATAAAAAGCATACTCAGTTTTTCAACTGAATATGCCTACATTTTTTCATTTAGAAGATTGCATCCATGGCATCCTGCACACTGCTGACCCCAATCAGTTTCATATCTTTATCGCTCTTTAAGCCCTTCATACATACAACAGGCAATATACAAGTATCAAAGCCCAGCTTCTTGGCCTCTGCCACTCTCTGAGCCGCCATGCTGACACTTCTTACCTCTCCGCTAAGGCCCACTTCGCCAAAGGCAATGAGTTTGGGACTCAAGGGCTTATTGCGGAAGCTGGAAAGTACCGCCAATACAATACCAAGGTCAATAGCAGGCTCCTGTAGCTTCATTCCGCCGGTAACGTTAACATAGGCATCGCAACCGGAAAGCTGTACGCCGGAACGTTTCTCCAGAACAGCCATAAGAAGATTTACCCGATTAAAATCCGTACCAGTGGTCTGACGGCGCGGAATTCCAAAATTGCTATGACAAACAAGTGCCTGAATCTCAATCAAGATAGGTCTTGTTCCCTCCATGGAGCACACCACTATGCTTCCACTGGCATTCTCCGGTCTTCCATCCAGCATGTACTCGGAAGGATTCTGTACTTCCACAAGTCCCTCCTGACGCATCTCAAACACACCAATCTCATTGGTGGAACCGAATCGATTCTTTACGCCTCGCAAGATGCGGTAGGATGCATGTCTGTCCCCTTCAAAGTAAAGCACAGTATCCACCATATGCTCTAACACTCTGGGACCTGCTACTGTACCCTCCTTAGTCACATGTCCCACAATCATAATGGACACGTTCAGACCCTTGGCAAGCTGTAGCAACGTTGCTGTCGCCTCCCTCACCTGGGATACACTTCCCGGCGCTGCAGAAACTGCTTCATTATACATGGTCTGAATAGAGTCAATTACCACCACCTTAGGCATTTCCTTGCGTATTGCCTCTGCCACACTGTCCAGATTCGTCTCACATAGAAGAAGCATATCTGCGCTGAAATCCCCAATTCTCTGGGCACGCATCTTAATCTGTGCCGGTGATTCCTCCCCTGAAATATAGAGTACCTTGTTGCCCTTATCCGCAAGCAGCTTACAGGTTTGTAGGAGGAGGGTAGACTTTCCGATTCCAGGATCACCTCCCACCAACGTAAGAGAGCCCTGTACAATGCCGCCTCCCAATACTCTGTCCAATTCCCCTATTCCTACTTGTAGTTTATCCTCATCCGTGATGACAATATCATTCAATGCCGTGGGAACCGCCTTCTGCAAGCTGTTCTTATTTTTTCCCATATTTTTTAAGGAAGCGGTATTCACCACTTCCTCAACAAATGTATTCCACTCTTTGCAGCCGGGACACTGACCCATCCATTTGGTAGATTCGTGCCCGCAGCGCTGGCAATAAAAAATAGTACTGCTCTTTCCTTTTGCCATTTATTTTACCTCTTTTGCCTTAAAAACAACCTTACCCTCTCCGGTCTTCCTGTCAATCTGATAACCAGCAGTAACGGTATCTCCCGTTTTTACAGTTCCCCTAAGAATCTCTTCCGCAAGAGAATCCTCTACCACCGACTGGAGTGCTCTTTTTAACGGTCTCGCACCCATCTTTGCATCGGAATACTTGGAAACTAAATGCTCTTTTAAAGAAGGAGAAATCGTCAGTGTAATATCCATCTGATTCTTACATCTCTTGCAAAGCCCCTTTGCAAGAAGAGTTATGATATCCTTCATGTTGCCTTCATTCAGCTGATGGAACACGATAATATCATCAATTCGATTAATGAATTCCGGCTTAAAGGAACGTTTCACTTCCTCCATAACACCGTTTTTCATAATCTCATAATCCTTCTTCTCGCTCTTATCAGAAGCAAATCCCAAATTCTTCGGGTCGACGATCCGCTGCGCTCCTGCATTGGAGGTCATAATAATAATGGTATTCTTGAAGCTTACCTTTCTGCCCTTTGAATCCGTAATATGGCCATCATCCAACACCTGTAATAAGATATTAAACACATCCGGATGTGCCTTCTCAATCTCATCAAAGAGTACTACAGAATACGGATTTCTGCGCACCTTCTCACTGAGCTGACCACCGTCATCAAAGCCCACATATCCCGGAGGTGAACCAATCATCTTCGACACAGAGTGCCCCTCCATATACTCGGACATATCCACACGGATAATGGCATTCTCCGTACCAAACATAGCCTCTGCCAAAGCTTTACTCAGCTCCGTCTTACCTACACCGGTAGGCCCAAGGAAAAGAAATGAACCAATCGGTCTGTTAGGGTCTTTCAACCCCACACGTCCTCTTCGCATAGCCTTAGCCACTGCCACAACCGCTTCTTCCTGCCCAATCACACGCTTATGCAAAATGCTCTCAAGCTTAAGTAGTCTTTCACTTTCCTTCTCCGCCAGCTTCTGCACCGGAATCTTGGTCCACATAGATACCACTGCCGCTATATCTTCTTCGCCAATGGTAATGGTACCTTCTGCTTTATTCTTCGATGCCTGCTGCTCTAAGCGCTTACACTTTTTATAAAGTTCATCCTGCTGTTTCTTATACTCTGCCGCCTTGCTCATATTCTGAGCAATAAGAGCCTCTTCAATCAATGAATTTAACTCATTGATTTCGGTCTCC
This sequence comes from Acetatifactor sp., assembly GCA_045541195.1. Classification (GTDB taxonomy): domain Bacteria; phylum Bacillota; class Clostridia; order Lachnospirales; family Lachnospiraceae; genus Acetatifactor. The sequence goes on from JAZQIQ010000002.1 coordinate 77,389, forward strand.
AGCGCCAGAGTCTTATCCCCTGCAGTAGACATTCTTAGTCTCGCTGCAGACGCAGCCTCATCAATCAGATCAATAGCCTTATCCGGCAGATTACGGTCATTAATATATCTCTCCGACAGAAGCACCGCAGTTTCCACAGCATGGGACGTAATCTCCACATTGTGATGCTTTTCATAGCCGCCTTTGATACCCTCTAAGATACCAATAGCCTCTTCCACGGTAGGTTCATTCACACTTACCGGCTGGAAACGTCTTTCTAAAGCAGCGTCTTTCTCAATATGCTTGCGATATTCAGAAATGGTAGTCGCACCGATCAGCTGGATTTCCCCACGCGCAAGAGATGGCTTTAAAATATTGGATGCATCAATCGCACCTTCTGCACCACCCGCACCGATGATAGTATGAAGCTCATCTAAGAAAAGAATTACGTTTCCATCCGAAATCACTTCCTTAATCAGCTTTTTAATACGCTCTTCAAATTCACCACGATATTTACTTCCTGCAACCATCCCAGATAAATCTAAGGTAAGCACTCTCTTATTCTGCACGGTAAAGGGTACCTTCCCCTGTACAATGCGAAGAGCAAGCCCTTCTACTACCGCAGTCTTACCCACGCCAGGTTCACCAATCAGACAAGGATTATTCTTGGTACGTCTGCTGAGAATCTGAATCACACGGCTGATTTCATCTTCTCTGCCGATAACCGGATCCAGCTTTCCTTCTCTGGCAAGAGCGGTCAAATCACGACTGTACTGGGACAATGTAGTTGGTTTCCCCTTAGCTCCACCTTTATTCTTTGCCAAATCCTCTTTATAAAGGTTCGGGTCAGCACCCATGGCAAGAAGCACATCCACATAAAGCTTCTGGGGTGACACACTCATGGTAGAGATAAGACGTACTGCTACATTCTCCCCTTCCTTAATCAGCGCCATCAAAATATGCTCTGTTCCCACCTTCTTTGACCGGAAACGCTTCGCCTGCTGTGCCGCTTCCTCCAAAACTTTCAGTGCTCTGGGAGAATATCCTTCTCTTTCTTTAGTGGTTACACCACCTTCAAAAGCAATCAACTCACGAATCAGCTCCACTGCCCGCTCAAAGGAAACACCGTTATCATGAAGCACCTTAGCCGCAACTCCCGTTTCCTCCTTGATCAGCCCCAGAAGAATGTGTTCCGTTCCCACATATCCCTGTTTTAATTGCTTTGCGCATTTTTCAGCAAGCTTTAATGCTGTCTGCGCTTTATTTGTAAATTCAGGCTGCATTTACATACCTCCAAATATTAATTACATTTCGCAGAATGCCTCAATATTCTCTGCGATCGTAGCAAGGCTTTCCATCCAGAAATCCTTCTTTGTCAAATCTACTCCCATCATAGCACCTGCCTGCTCAATTGTACAGCACGGAGTATTCTTTAACATCTCTTTGTATTTACCTACAAAGCTTTCGCCCTCTTTTAAGAACATGGTATAAAGACCCACGGCAAACAAATTTCCAAAAGCATATGGGAAGTTGTAGAAACTTAAACCAGAGCTGTAATAGTGTCCTTTACATGCCCACATATACGGATGCATGCAGTTCTCATCAAGGCCTTCTCCATAAGCTTCCTTCTGCGCCTTAATCATAAGCTCCTTTAAGTCCGCTGCCATAAGGAACTTATCCTGACATTGCTCAAACACTGCGGTCTCAAATAAGTATCTGGAGTAAATATCCACGATACACTGGGTCTTTTCCATCAAATCATTCTCAAGCAGACTCAGACGTTCCTCACCGGTAGCACCTGCAAGTGCATTATGTCCCAGGTGCGTTTCATTAAAGGTAGATGCGGTCTCCGCAACCGGCATAGGGTAATCCTGATTTAAGAATCGATTCTTTTCTGTCTGCTTATTGTGGAATGCATGACCCAGCTCATGTGCCAGAGTACTGATAGAGCCAAAGTATCCGTCAAAATTGGTAAGGATACGGCTCTGGTTCATTCCGGGTACACCTGCACAGAATGCTCCGCCTCTCTTACCCTTGCGCGGGAAGAAATCGATCCACTGATTATCGAAAGCTTCCTTCATCATATCAGACATTTCCGGGGTGAATTTCTCGAAACAAGCCAGAAGATAATCCCTTGCTTCTTCTACCGTATACTTCTTATCTGCTTTTCTCAAAGGAGCGAAAAGCTCATACCAGGGAAGACCGTTCTCATGTCCAAGAAGCTGTGCCTTCTTACGTAAATATCCCCTAAACTTGGGTAAATATTCCTTGATGGCATCCATCATAGCATCTAAGGTTTCTCTGGTCATTCTGGACTGCTTTAAGGTCATTGCCAAAGGTGACTCATAACCACGTTTAGCAGATAACATTGTTACCTGATTCTTTATATTATTCATTGCAAAAGCAAGTGAATCCTCAATCTTTTCATAGCAGGCAATTTCTGCCTCATACGCCGCCTTACGTACGTTCACATCCGGGTTGTACGCCATATTTCGGATTTCTGATAAAGTAACCACCTTACCATCATAATCCACCTTTACCACAGAAGTCAGATGTGACATTAATCTGGACCATGCACTGCCTCCGGTCATGTCCATGGCAGAAATCATTTCTTCTACATCATCCCCCAAAAGGTGCGTGGCACTTTCCTTCATCTCCTTTAACTTAAAGGTATACGCCTTTACAATTTCATTCTCCTTGGCAAGTGCATCCACATCTTCAATCTTCGCCAGAAGCTTCTCTGCAGCTGCGGCAGAAGGTGCTGCGGCAGATACACACTTCATCAGCTTGTTCTCCTGAGCAATCGCCTCTCCGTCCTCCGCATTTACAGACTGGCGAAGGCTTAAATATAAGCCCAACTTCTGTACCTTAAAATTAATCTCTTCTTCCATTAAGAGTAATTTTTCAGCCGCCTCTTCCGGCTGCTTCGCCTCGCTTACCGCCTTGCCGTAAGCCTCTACAAGCTCCTCCAAGGACTTCATATCTGCCTGATAAGCAGCATCACCACATCCCTTATAAATCGGTTCTAAAGCCCATTCTGTCTTCATTATGTTTCCTCCAATACGTTATTATTAATCATAAAGGGCTGTCACACAAACTGTGGCAGCCCTCTTCTTCATTTTATACAAACCAAATCTTTGTGCAGAATAAGAGAAAAAGAAACATCGCCAAAACAAAGATGCCTGCTACAATAAGCCCTGCCGCAACAGCACCGCCTACAAGTCCGGCCTTTTCACCGGCTGAAAGCTCCTGTCTTAACATCTCTTTGCGTTTTTCCATTAATTCTTCCTGTGCACGGGTCTCAGGATCCTTTTTAAGCTCCTGCAACTGCCTCTCCTGTGCAGCTAATACTTCATCAACATATCTGTCCTGTGCATGAAAAATATTAAAACCTGGTCTCTTATTTGTCTGCATATAAATGACACCTTACCATATGACCGTTGCCCATATCTCTTTCTTCCGGAACCTGTGACTTACAAATCTCCATACACTCTGAACATCTGGTGTGGAACTTACAGCCACTTGGTGGATTAGCCGGGGAAGGAATACTTCCTTCCAGAATGATACGTTCTGTCTTAAGGTCCGGATCCGGCATAGGAATCGCACTAAACAAAGCCTTAGTATAAGGATGGAGCGGATTCTTGAAGATATCATCCGTCTCACCGGTCTCCACAAGACCACCCAGATACATAACACCAACGGTATCTGAAATATGCTCTACCACGGAAAGGTCATGTGAAATGAAAAGGTAAGTTAAACCAAGTTCATCCTGTAAATCCTTTAACAAATTGATAACCTGAGCCTGAATGGATACGTCCAACGCAGATACCGGCTCATCACATACAATAAAATCAGGATTTAATGCAATAGCTCTTGCAATACAGATTCTCTGTCTCTGACCACCTGAAAACTCATGTGGATATCTGTCCTTATGATATGGCTGAAGTCCACAAGAAAGCATAATCTTGGTTACATATTCATCCAACTGATCCTTCGGAACAAGACCGTGCTCTCTTACCGCTTCTCCAATGATTTCACCGATAGGAAGTCTTGGAGACAAGGAAGAATACGGATCCTGGAAAATAATCTGCATCTTGGTACGAAGGGCACGTAATTCCTTCTTAGAAAGTTTATCAATATCCTGTCCGGCAAAGATTACTTCACCGTCAGTCTTCTCAATAAGTCTTAAGATGGTACGGCCAGTGGTTGACTTACCACATCCGGACTCACCTACAAGTCCCATGGTAGTACCCTTCTTAATAACAAAGCTTACATCATCTACTGCCTTTACAGCACCTTTTTTGCTACCGAGAGTGCCTTTAATCGGGAAGTACTTTTTCAGGTGGTTTACTTCTAAAATGATATCATCTTTTTTCATCTGCTCTGCCATCTTACTTTTCCTCCTTCTTCGCATTCTCATAGTGTCTGTAGCAGCTTACATAGTGAGTATCGGAGACCTTAACCTCACATGGGTATTCGCCCTCGCAGCCTTCTACACACATTTCGCAACGGTCTTTGAAGTAGCAGTAATTCGGCATATCTACAGGATTCGGTACCTTACCCGGAATACTGTAAAGTCTGTCAATCTGCTTACCAACTACCGGCTTGGAATTCATAAGACCAATGGTGTACGGGTGGCAAGGATTCTTGAAAATCTCTGCTGCGGTACCCTTTTCTACCACACGTCCTGCATACATTACCACTACATAGTCTGCCATCTCTGCAATAACACCAAGGTCATGGGTAATCAACATAATGGAGCTGTTGATCTTATCCTTTAAGTCGCGTAACAGGTCAAGAATCTGTGCCTGAATAGTTACATCCAACGCAGTCGTAGGCTCATCTGCAATTATCAGACGAGGATTACATGCAAGCCCCATAGCAATCATAACACGCTGACGCATACCACCGGAAAGCTCGTGAGGGAACATTCTGTATACACCCTCACTATTAGCAATACCAACCAGCTCAAGCATCTCGATGGTCTTAGCCTTTACCTGCTCCTTAGTCATCTCAGGATTATGAAGTCCGATAACTTCATCCACCTGTTCACCGATACGGAATACCGGATTTAAGGAGGTCATAGGCTCCTGGAAAATCATGGATACATAGTTACCACGAATTGCCTGCATTTTATTATTTGGAGTATTTACAATATTATACGCCTTGCCCTCACCCATATTTAAACGGATTTCTCCATCTACGGTCTGACCCTGAGGACGCTGTACAAGCTGCATAATGGATAAGCTGGTTACGGACTTACCGCAACCTGACTCACCTACAACACCTACAGTCTTACCGATAGGTACTTCAAAGCTTACGCCGTTAACACTCTTAACAGTACCTGCATCAGTGAAGAAGTAGGTATGAAGATTGTCGATTTCAAGAACGTTTTTCTCATCCTTCATCTTGGTAACATATTCAGATTCCGGAACATTTTTTCTCTTACGTTTCTTCTCAAATTCATTGGTAATCTTACGGTTCTCTCGTGAAATTCTACGAGACTCCTTTGCGGAGAGATAACCTTCTGCTTTTTTCTTTGCCATTTGTAATCTCCCTCCTATCTCTTCATCTTAGGATCGAATGCATCACGAAGACCATCACCTAAGATATTAAATGCTAATACAGTTAATAACAAACAGATACCTGCCGGAATCCAGATAAACCAATAGGTTGTAAGAACGAAGGTATCGTTAACGTCGTTAATAATGTTACCCCAAGAAGCAAATGGGAACTTAACACCAAGTCCTAAGAAAGAAAGGGTTGCTTCGGTAATAATGGTAGAACCAAGGCTCATGGTACATACAACGATGAGCTGCGGGATAACGTTCGGAATCAAATGCTTAAAAATTCTGTTGTGAATCTTAATACCGGTAGCCTCTGCCGCAACCATAAACTCCTGCTCACGAAGAGAAAGAATCTGACCACGTACAAGACGTGCAATACCGGGCCATCCAAGGAAACCAAGGATTAACATCAGGTAGAACATACGAAGTGTAGGATCCACACGCATACCATCCATTACCGCACCTAGGATAATGATAATCGGCATGGAAGGAATACAGTAGAAAATATCTACAATACGCATGATAAGCATATCTACCCAGCCTCCGAAGAAACCGGACATACCACCTAAGATAACACCTAAAACTGTGGAAATAACCACTACGATGAAACCGATGATAAGGGATACACGACCACCGTACATAATACGGGTAAGCATGTCCATACCATTTTTATCTGTACCAAGCCAATGCTCCTTAGAAGGATATGAGTAAGTATCGAATACCTCTACCCCCTTTTCCTCCTGAATGGACCACATATTCTTAGTTACATCAAAAGAAATCTTATACTCGCAGCTCTCACCTGCTGCATTAGTGAACGGGAACACTTCTTCTCCCGCTTCAATAGCAGCAACTACCTCTTCCTTAAATGCACGGGTAAGGAATACATCTGCATGAATAGACTGAATTACATAACTGCTTACAAAAGCAACTTCTCCATCAGCGGTAGTAACACCACCATCTTCTGTAACAGCATAATCTACACCGTCCAAATTGAAACTGTTCTCACCATTGGTAAATGCCTTCAGCATTGCAAATCTCTGGTCAAAGGATAATTCAACACCTTCGATGGTAGAAGATACGATATCCTTGAATGCCATACCGATTACTTCTCCATTGTGAGAAATACTGTAGAAATTCTCACCTTCCTGAGTCACGCCATACTCTACATCCTTCCAAGTAAAGGTATTTGCCTTTTTAGTCAGTGCCAGAATAGTCTGTGCCTGTAAGATACTGTCATATGCCACGTCCTTTTTTGCATCAGCAAAACGGAACTCTTCATTCTTGGTTACCGCAGCATACTCCTTAAACTGCATATCGGTACGATAGAATACCTGATCTTCTTCGTAAGGAGAAATCATTCCGCCTACAAAAGAGAACAAAAACATAAATACTAAAATAATAAGTCCTGTTACCGCAAGACGGTTACGGAAAAATCTCTTTGCAACCATCGCTCCGGGAGAAAGAACCTTTACACGACGGTCATCATTTAAAGAATACTGCTCATTAGAGGAGTTTTCCTGTTCGTTTATGTTCTTTAATTCTTCGCTCATTGTACTCCTCCTTCTTATGATACTCTTACTCGTGGATCAACTACCGCATAAAGAATATCGGTAATTAAGTTACCAAGTAAGGTCATTGCTGCCATAAATACTAAATAGAACATTGAGAATGGAATATCACCGGATACCATAGAATGGTATGAGGTATATCCGATACCCGGAATACTGAACAAGGTCTCTGTAATCAGCGCACCGGAGAAAAGTCCCGGCAAGGAACCACCAAGAATGGTCACCAGCGGAATTAAGGTATTACGGAATGCATGCTTATAGATAACCTTTTTTTCACTCAAACCTTTTGCACGTGCAGTTCTGATATAATCTGCATTTAATACTTCCAACATATTGGTACGGGTATGACGCATAAGAGAACCCATACTGATTACTACAAGTACAATGATAGGTAATACCAAATGATTTGCCTTATCAAGTAACTGTCCTGCCGGACTTAAATACTCATAATCACGCCCAACAAGACCATATAAATCAAACCAGCCCAGCTTCACTGCAAACACTAATTTCATAAGAGACGCAAAGAAGAAGGTCGGTAATGAAATACCTGCTAAAGCTACGATTGAAATGGTATAGTCTGCTTTGCTGTACTGCTTGGTAGCTGCAATAACACCAAGAGGAATCGCAATAATTACTTCAAAGAAAAGTGCGATGGCACCCATAACAAAGGAAACCCAAACCACACTATTGAACTTCTCCGTAACAGGCATAGTCCACTTCCAGCTATCACCAAATTCACCACGGAATACGTTACCAAGCCAAGCAAAGTAACCTTCCACGATACCCTTGTCCATGTTATACATTTTTGTTAACTGTTCCATCCACTCCTCAAAGCTCTTACTATTCGGCTGCTGAGACTTCTGTAATGCTACTGCCTCGATATAGGATGTAGGCAGACAACGCATTAAAGTGTAGATGATTAAAGCTACAAAGAAAAGAATTACGATAGAGATACCGATTCTTTTCAAGATATACTTCAATAACTGATTATCTTTCACGTTTATTCCCTCCAAATTCATTATTGTGCGTACTGCGTATCAAGCAGCGGTTCCACAGCTAAACCAATAATTAATTGTACCACAAAATCCGACGATTTGTACAATTAATTTGAAGCCGTTGCCAGGTACGCAGTAGATTGCCCTACGCACTTAATTGCGTAGGGCAACCTGGGTACCAGTATTGCTACCTAAAACACACTAAATTAGTTTAATTCGATGTTCTGAACTTCACTCATCCATCCGTAGAAAGTAGTGATATCAGGAGTAACAGTTGACATATTAACTCTCTCGGTAGAGAAGATAATAGCGTTCTGTCTCTGGTATACAGGAATTTCTACAGCCCAGTCAATGATGATATCCAGACAAGCCTTGTACATAGCCTTTCTGAAGGTCTGGTCAGTGGTTGCACGTGCATCCATGATTAACTGAGATAACTCGTCATCATTGATTGCGTACTGATAGTTAGAACCACCTTCCGGATGATAAATCTGGAACATATCAGGGTCAATGGTTGCACCCCAAGCTGCACACCAGATAGCACAGGTCTGTGCAGAAAGTGCAGTCCAAAGGTCTGAAGAATTGGTAAGGTCAGTAACGATTAAGTTCATACCAATCTCTGCTAATGCTTCAGAAGCAAGAGTACAGATCATGAATGAAGGGTGGTCACCGGCACCATCACCAGGGATTAATAATTCATATTCAAGTGCAGCGCCTTCCGGAGCAGCAGTTAACTTACCATCAGTTACAGTGTAACCGGCAGCCTCGAAGTATCCGAGAGCAGCCTGCTTAGCAGCTTCGTATCTCTCATCTGCAGTCATGGTAGAAGTGTAAATAGGATTTCCGTTTACATCCTTTGAGAATGCAATTTCATAACCATCATCGGTAGACTGAGGAGCTGCCCATGAAGTGTTAGAAATAGGATAGTTAATAACAGTTGCTAACTCACCGTAGTAAGAATCGATAGCTACATCACGATATACAGAGAAGATAGTACCGAATGCCTTACGAAGGTTCTTAGAAGCGTCAGAAGCCTTGTCATCGCCAACCTTCATAACTTCTGCACACATACCGATGTAACCATAACCTAAGTTATCTACAGTAGAAACAGTGATTACGCTACCATTGGTCTCGCCACCATTAGCCTTCTGGATAGCTGCAACAGCATCCTTATTGTAAGAAGGATCGGTAATATCTACAGTACCGGTTACAACACCGTTCAGCTTATCTGCTTCCTGAGTCTCAAGGAAGTTGATGTATTTGGTCTTAGGACATCCTAAATAGTAGTTTTCGTTTGCTTCGTAGTTAATTACACCATTCTCAAACTTAATGAACTTGTAAGGTCCAGCACCCATAGGCTGAGTGGTCTTAGAACGAACGGTGCTTAAATCACCCTTGGTGAAACCGAAGGAATTGTTATCATAATCATATAAAGAAGCATCACCATAGTAGTGCATAGGTGCTACCTGAATACCTAACTGGTAAATAGAAGTTGCATCAACCTCGGTCATAACGATACGAACGTTGTAATCATCAATCTTCTGGATACCGGTAATGCTAGGTGCAGACTCTCCGGTCTGGATACCCTTGGTATAGTTAGCATAACCTTCCATTAAATCAAATAAAGAAGAACCTGCGGTCTCAGTACTTGAAAGAGTAGCCATATCCCAAGCATATGCTTCACACATAGCAGCAAAGAAATCTGCTGCGGTTGCGCCGTCTGCAAGTTCAAATCCCCATGCGCCTGCTGCGGTCTTTACATCTGAGCTGTCAGCACCGTAACCCATTGCTACACAGTAATCAACGATTTCCTGAGCAAAAGCTGCACCGGCCTGATTTAAATCAGCCCAGAATGCTGTCTGAGTAGCCTCATCCCAGAAAGTATAGTCAGTATTCTCAGGACCTGCTGCTACTAATAAGTTAAATAAAGTATCCATACCGGAACGATAAGCTTCCATACCTTCTACAGGCTGAGCGTAGAAAGAAGAGCTTCCATCGTAAGTAGGATCTGCAAGAACATAATAACTGAAAATTACGTCATCTGCTGTCAAAGCTTCTCCATCAGAGAACTTTACATCATCACGTAACTTGAAATCATAATATACAGTACCGTCTGCGTTTTCAGTTACAACACAGTTAGCAATACCATAATAGGTATAATCGGTACCATTGTAGTTAATGGTCTCACCTTCGATACCATTGTAAATCATAGCACCCTGACGATCATTACCAAGTAATGCTACCTGAGTCATAGCCTGTGCATCCTGATCATAAGCAGTCTCACTAAAGAATGGAGAAAACTTGCTGCTGAAAGGCGCATAACCTACTACTAATGGAGTGTCAGCATTAGCCTTTGGCTCTTCTACAACAGCTTCGTTGGAAGCCGGTGCTTCGGTTGGTGCCTCACTGCTGCTCTCTACTACATCAGAGCTTGCAGGAGTTTCGCTGCTCTCTGCAGGCTCATTGCTACCGCCACAGCCAGCTAATAAGCTAACAGACATAGCACCTGCTAAGAGAACAGAAAGTAATTTCTTTCTCATAATTATCCTCCTTCTGAGAAAAGTCTTTATAGTGACTTAAATTTTATATAAAGGGCTAATCACGGTCTCCCGTAACATCCTCCTCTACCGAAATAATTCCGGCCTGCTTGTACAGACCTCTGTGATACCTTAAAACTGCCGTATTACAAACTGCAAGAAGTGCCAGCATCCCCAGAAGCAGATAATCCCCACATCCTTCCAGTTCACTGATATTCCTTACAATTACAATCCCCTGAGCAATAAGTGCGAATACATTCAGCACCAATCCTACCGCTACCGACTGCACAGTTCTTAAGAAGGCCTTTTCATAGGTTCCCTTTTCCATTTTATCAGGACTCTTCATATATGCGTAAGAGCCTGCCAGATACAGTACAATACATATCAAAATGCACTCTGTGGGAATCACTACAGAAATCTTAAAATTGCCGAGACAATGAATAGATACTGCCAGCAGAATAAAAAGCAGTTCTGCCATTCCTCCCATTATTTGTAGTATTCCATTTTTCTTTCTGTTTCTATTCGAGATAGTACAAGAATAATAAGAACCTACATATCGATATCCGCCCGGACCTTCCGGGTCAAGAACATAATCCTTTAGAAAGCCTTTTTTCATATCACCCTTTTGTCCTATTACAACTCTACCACGTTATCGCGCTAAAATATTTCTTTGCAAACAAAAACAGTGCAGCCGGCTCTAATTGCCCACTGCACTTGTTCTATTCAAAATACATATGTGTGTCTAGGACGGACACATCTATTTAGTTATACACGATAATCCGCCAAAAGTCAACATGATTTTACATAGTTCACACTTTTTTCATAAAAAACGCCTAAACTATTCCTCTTCGTCACCATCCCAGTTTAAAAACTCGAATTCAAACTCGTCGTCATCCGCCATAAAATTTTTAGGCTGAAATCCCTGGGGTTTTACCGCATTCTGCTCCGGCATAGACTTTGCCACCGGTTGTGCCTGATTTGCCTCAGGCTTAGCCTGAGCCTGTCTTGTTACAGCTTCTCCAACCGGGCGCTGCAAGTTTTTTCCTACGGAAGGGACTCCTTCGGGACGATTTACGGGCTTACGCGGCGCCTCTCCATTGGGACGAGTCTGTCCTGCTGGTCTTCTGACACCTTCTCCCGCCGGGCGCTGACCACCTCTTTGCTGCTGTCCCTGCCCATTTCTCTGTGATTGTCCCTGGCTACTTCTCTGAGGCTGCCCCTGTGCAGGTCTACGCAGTGGCTGAGCAACTCCCTGCTTACGCTCTTCACCTACAGTTTGCATTACACGCTTGGGCCTATTTTCTCTTTCACGCAAAGACTTTTTCTCCACCTGCTTGAAATATGCCTCATCCAATAAATCCTTCAATTTCCATACAAGGAACGCTACTGCTCCCAATGCAACTAAAAGTAGAATCACCAATGTCACAATATAACCTTTCTGACTCTTGGCTGTTTTTTCAAACTGTTCTGCAATTTCCTTATTGGTTTGCACAGCAGAGAACAAATCTCCAATCACATATTTTTCATTTTTCTCATTGTTCAGAAGATACCACTTATCATTTTCATAAACAGTATCATACGCCTTAGGCGTCTCCGTTGGTACAGGCTCTGAAGGAACCGGTTCTTGCGGCACCTCAGGAATCACAGGATCCTGTGGAAGCACTTGTCCCGGCGGAGTTAACTCTCCCTGCACGGATACAAAATCCTCACGAACAAAACCAAGTACCGCTACACCTGACACAGTACAGTTCACTCGGTACCAGATTTTACCGTCACTTCCGGTGGCCATACCATCAATGGTCAAAACGGTATCTCTTACAACAGAGCTAACCACACCGCCACTGGCTGCAGCATCCGGTCTCACTCTTACCGAAGAACCGGTTACTATCGCAGAGACCGGCGTCAACTCCGTTACTGCCACAGTAGGATTATACGTTGCCGGCGCTGCTGCAGGAATTTCTCCACTTACTGTAATAAGATCCGCTCTGATATATCCGGTCTTATTCTCTTCAAACGTTACTTTGTACCAGGTATAGCCATCTGCTCCCGATTCCATCCCGGTTACCTTGTACTTCTCACCTTGTAAAGCACTTCCGATATGTGCACTGGATGTACTTGTGCTCTCTCGGATTTTCGCAGACGCTGCTTTGATGGTTCCCTCTGCGGCATAACTTGCAAAAGAATATGTCATAAACATAAATGCCACTGCAAAAACACCAAGCAGTGTCAAACGTACCTTCCCCCAAACACTTACTTTTCTCATATACTAACCACTCCTTTAGTTATGCCTCATCAATTGCCTTTCCAATATCATGGCGCATATACTTGTTCTCAAAATGTACCCACTCTGTTGCTTTATAAGCATTGGCTCTTGCTTCCTTTAAATCCGCACCCTTAGCGGTAATACCAAGCACACGTCCACCATTTGTCACAATACCCTTTTCCGTCTGCTTAGTACCTGCATGGAAACAATAATAACCATCCTTATCTTCAAAAGCATCCAGACCTTCGATAACAAAGCCCTTATCGTAGCTTACCGGATAACCATCACTGGCAAGAACAACACATACTGCTGCGTTATCCTCGAACTGAAGATCGATCTCATGAAGTCTTCCGTCTACACATGCTTCCATAACTTCGATGATATCGTTCTTCATACGCGGAAGAACTACCTGCGTCTCCGGATCGCCGAATCTTGCATTATACTCAAGGACTCTCGGACCATTTGGTGTAAGCATCAGTCCAAAGAAGATGATTCCCTTAAATTCTCTTCCCTCTGCTGCCATAGCATCTACAGTAGCCTGATAGATGTACTTCTTACAAAATTCATCCACTTCCTCAGTATAGAAAGGACTTGGAGAAAAGGTACCCATACCACCGGTATTTAATCCTTCATCGTTATCCTTTGCTCTCTTATGATCCTGCGCAGAAGTCATAATCTTAATGGTCTTGCCATCTACAAAAGAAAGAACGGATACCTCTCTACCGGTCATAAACTCTTCAATAACCATTCTGTTACCGGCACTGCCAAACTTCTTATCGGTCATGATTTCCTTAACGCCATCTACTGCCTCTTCCTTGGTATTGCAGATTAATACTCCCTTACCAAGAGCAAGACCGTCTGCCTTAAGAACGATAGGATAAGAGCAATTCTCTAAATAAGCTATTGCAGCATCCGCATCATCAAAGTTTTCATATGCAGCGGTCGGAATGTTGTATTTCTTCATCAAATCCTTGGAGAACGCCTTACTTCCCTCTAAGATTGCCGCATTCTTTCTCGGTCCAAAGGTTCTGATACCTGCCGTCTCTAATTCGTCAACAAGACCGCCAACCAGTGGATCATCCATACCTACGATTACAAAATCAATAGCATTTTCCTTAGAAAAAGCTACCAGCTTGTCAAATTCCATTGCTCCGATATTAACACACTCCGCAATCTGACCGATACCTGCGTTACCCGGTGCACAATAAATCTTTGAAACCCTAGAGCTCTTTGCAACGCTTGCTGCAATTGCATGCTCTCTACCGCCACTTCCTACAATTAATACTTTCATTGTTTTCCTCTTTATTTCTTAATTACTTTTGTTCCTTCTACCGCGATACGTCCATTGGCAATATCATCAATAGCCTTGGGTAAAATCAGCCACTCTGCCTGTTCCATAACTCTGCGTTGCAGAACCTCTGCAGTATCATCATCCTCTACCATAACCGCTTTCTGGGCAATAATCGGACCTTCATCCATTCCTTCTGTTACAAAATGAACGGTTGCACCGGTCACCTTCACACCTCTCTCCAATGCCTTCTCATGAACTTTAAGACCATAATAGCCTACGCCACAGAAGGAAGGAATCAGAGATGGATGGATGTTGATGATACGATTACTGTACTGTGAAACCATCTTAGGCGGAATAGCCACAAGGAAGCCTGCTAGAACAATCAAATCCGGATTAAACTTGTTTACTTCCTCTAAAAACGCATCATTGAACAGATCTCTGCTCTCATAATCCTTAGGAGATACAGAAACCGCAGGAATCCCTGCGTTTCTGGCTCTTTCTAAGCTTTTCACCGTTTTATTATTGCTGATAACACCTACCAGCTCCGCGCCGGTAATCTTGCCCTCATTCTTCGCGTCAATAATGGCCTGCAGATTCGTACCGCCGCCGGACACTAATACAAGTACTCTTAGCATAAGGTAACTCCCTTTTCTCCTGCTTCACACTTACCTACAATCCATGCAGTCTCACCGGCATCCTTAAGAGCAGATAAAGTAGCTTCGACATCTGCAGGGTCTACTGCAAGAACCATACCCATACCCATATTGAAGGTATTGTACATCATCTCGTCTGCAATATTACCGGTCTTCTGTAATAACTTGAAAATTGCCGGAACTTCATAGCTGTCAAGCTGTACATGTGCATTGATACCTTCCGGCAGCATTCTCGGAATATTCTCCTGGAAACCGCCACCGGTAATATGGCTACAGCCTTTAATGGTAACACCGGCTTCTTTTACAGCCTTTAAAGCCTTTACATAAATCTTGGTAGGAGCGATTAATGCTTCACCAAGAGTCTTGCCCAATTCATCATAGTAAGTATTAAGGCTCTCTGCGGTCATTTCAAACACCTTACGAACCAATGAGAAACCATTACTATGTACACCGGAAGAAGCCATACCGATCAGTACATCGCCCGGCTTAATATTTTCTCCGGTGATTAAATCCTTACGGTCCACCACACCTACTGCAAATCCTGCCAAATCATAATCATCCTCAGGCATAAGTCCCGGATGCTCAGCAGTCTCACCACCAACAAGGGCAGCACCAGCCTGCTTACATCCCTCTGCCACACCACTTACGATGGTAGCAATCTTCTCAGGATAGTTCTTACCACAAGCAATATAATCAAGGAAGAATAATGGCTCACCACCTGCACATGCAACATCATTTACACACATTGCAACTGCATCAATACCGATGGTGTCATGCTTGTCCATAATAAATGCAAGCTTAACCTTGGTACCACATCCGTCAGTACCAGATAATAATACAGGGTCCTCCATATCCTTGATTGCCTTTAATGAGAATGCACCGGAGAATCCGCCGAGACCACCAAGTACTTCAGGTCTCATAGTCTCCTTTACATGCTTCTTCATAAGTTCAACCGACTTGTAACCGGCTTCAATATCAACTCCAGCTGTCTTGTAATCCATAATATTTTCTCCTTCGCTCTTTCCTATTTGTTAAGATATGCTTTATATCCGATTTCCTGTAATTTCGCGTCCTTTGCCTGTACCTGCTCCTTTAAGCTCTGGCTGTAAGCCTTAAGCTTTCCGAGAAGCTCGCTATCTGAGGTAGCCAGAATCTTCGCTGCAAGAAGACCTGCATTTGCACCACCGTTAATTGCAACAGTAGCAACCGGAATACCGGATGGCATCTGTACGATGGAATAAAGGGAGTCTCTTCCTCCCAAAGAAGTAGTATGCATCGGAATACCGATAACAGGCATTGGGAAAATTGCTGCACACATACCCGGAAGATGTGCTGCCATACCTGCACCTGCAATGATTACCTTAAATCCTTTTTCCTCTGCTGTTGTTGCATACTCAAAAAACACATCCGGTTCTCTGTGTGCGGAAATAATAGTCATCTCATAAGAGATTCCAAGCTCATCTAAAATTTCAGCGGCTTTCGCCATGATAGGCATATCTGAATCACTGCCCATTACAATACCAACCTGTGCCATTGTAAATTCCTCCTATATTTTGTGTATTAGTAACCAAACGAACCCAATATATCCATTGTTACTTAGAGTGTACTAAACTTAATTCTACCTTGCAAGTCTTTTTTGCTAGAAGTCTTCTCCATCCAACGGCTTGTTCAGTGCAGTAGCCCCCTCCAGAACAAATCTTCCCTTTTCAATGATGACAATTCTGGTGCCGTCTTCCTTCACCGCCGTAAGTTCACCAAGCTCATCATAAGGAATGGTAATATCCGTATGACAGTCAAAATAGCTCTCTGCAGGATTCTCCTTGCGCTTTGCTACGATTTCATTTTCACGTGCCACAATTTCCTTACCATCCGGATTATACACCTTCACATCCTCGGCATGGGAATAACAGGTATCACCCACTGCAAAGTGAG
This sequence comes from Acetatifactor sp., assembly GCA_045541195.1. GTDB lineage: Bacteria > Bacillota > Clostridia > Lachnospirales > Lachnospiraceae > Acetatifactor. Next base: position 94,174 of record JAZQIQ010000002.1, read on the forward strand.
GTCCCGTTTTCTCTGCAATTAAGATAGGAAGCTTATCCTCAATGCCCCATTTTCTGGCAGTCACATAAGCAGTAGTATTGGTTCCGATTGCAAACTCGCCAAGGGGAAGCGTTTCTCTGTGGAAAAGAAGATTTTCCTTAATATACTTCTTATTCTCCTCATCCACCGCAAAATTCTTACAATCATAAGCAGATATCATACCATCTGCAAAGGTAATGGTCAAATCCTTGTACTCCAATTCATTCAAGTATACCTTGGAAACATTGAGTACTCCGTTTGTCCCCTTCAGTACCGGAGAAGTAAATACCTCTCCTACCGGGATATTCACATCCGCCACACAGTTCTCAAAGATAGTCTCCTTCTCAGGGTTGTTCAGCTTCCAGAGACTTACCTTCAAATCCGTAGTGTTGCCATTCATACCTTTGAGTTCCACATACTCAGCCTGATCCAGGGCATCAATAAGCGTCTGCTGAATCTGACGATATTTCATATAATCTAAAGTATTGATTTTAATAGTATCCTCGAAGATTCCCTCAAAATCCTTACCGATTTCCGGTACCGGAAAGGCAATAATGGTAAAGCTTCTCTCTTCTTCTATAATATAGTCTCTCTGAATCTGTCCCAGGTTGGAGCGATACTCTACCATCAGCTTCTGCTGTTCCTTGGATAAAGAGAGTGCCTCCTTCTTATTTACCGGCTCAAAAGTCTTCTCTCCGAAAGTCTCCTGTACTGCAGGACCTGCAAAAAGATACGCCTTCTCCTTACACTCTTCAAAATAAGTACGGTTTACCTCCAGCTTGCGATTTACAAGCCCCTTGTCCAGAATAAGGGCATTATCATCCTTGTGATCAAAGTCAAACTGCTTATTTGGATTTGCTCCGATAGCTCCAAGCTTAATAAGTCCGCCCATCTGCAAAATTCCTACAGGAGTTCTGCGCACTACCGGCTTTAAGCCCATTGCGGCAAAATTCTCTACCGCACGCTTCATCATTCTTTCAAAGCCTAAAGCATAACGAACCTCTACGGTTCCTTTTTTCGATAAGTCCTTATTCCCCAGCACAAATCCCATACGATAGCCTTCCGTATAGGTATCTGCCATAGTATGAATCTTCTCTTCCGGAAGCAGTGCCATAAACTGTGCCATTTTCAACTCGTTCTCAGAGACATATTCACCATAATGATACAGATACTCCATATCTTCTGCATCATACTCTCCGATTACCTTCGCACCGAAATTTTCCTCCGGTACCACCATCTCCCGCACCTTCTGGCGGGTAATAATGTCAGAATAATCACTGACATACCAGTAAATCATCTGGCGAAGCTGCTCATAGCCAGGAAGCTTTCCCATCTCCTCCATTTCACAGGTAAACGCACCGTGAAACTCTGAGAATAGCTCCAGACGAATCACCACTTCTTCTCTTCTGCCCTCTGCCATAGGAATAATCATGGCACGCATCTCTGCCGCCAGCACTGCCGCCAGCTTACCATATTCCTCACCCAGCATCTTACATGCATATGAGGGGTTGGCATAACTTGTCTCATAGCTTTCCGCCAGAATATCCTGATACAATCTCTTATTCCATTTCTGCCAATCGGCAAGAGGCTGCTTTACCTCCTTTGCCGCATCTAAAAAGCGTCCATATCCATCTACAATCAGACAAAAGCTTGCCATATCATGGAAAAACGCCTCCCATGCTTTAACTGCAAACTCTTCCTCTTTAATTTCTGTCATTCTCTCCATTGCAAGCTCATAACGCTCTGCAATTACTTCCATCATTTCTTCCATATTCCTCTCCAATCTTATAGGTTTGCTCCAATATAAAGCACCAGACTCACCCCAGCAAGGGATAATCCATTCAATAACACTCCCAGCCATCCGAAAAACTTATAGGCTTCTCTCTCATTCAAAGATAACACCGCCAAGACAATCCCAACAATCGCAAATATCGTCACAAGCACTCCGGTAATTCCATAATTCACCGGTGCCACACCTCCGGCAGCATAGGCCAGATATACAACCACAATCAGCGACACCAGGCTAATCACGCCAAATACCGTTCCCATCATGCTCTTTTGAGTATGCCTCTTATTCGTAAACTTATAATTCTTTCTTACAGCCATTTCTACCCTTTCCAAATAGAAAGAGGCATACCCTGTTTCGAGCATGCCTATCTTCTTTTAAAACATAATTTGTGATTTTCTCGCAAGTAACTTTGCTCCACTGATGATTAATAATACACCGCTGGCAACTCCTACACATAAGGACACAATTCCGATTATAATATTCAGTGCACCGGCACCACTCATGGTCTTATATTCTTTTTCACCCACAGCTATTTCTCCTTTACTTGCAGCCATACTGCTCATAGTATGCATCAATAGAAGCCTTTAATTCATCATTGATGAGAACTTCTCCCTTATAAGGCTTGTTGTAAAGATGCTCAATAACATCCTCCATAGATACGATGGCATTTGCCTTAAAGCCGTACTTCTCCTGAATCTCCTCTAAAGCACTCTTCTCGCCGCCAAGTCCCTTTTCCATACGGTTTAAAGAAACCATGAGACCTACGATTTCCACATCTGCCGCACCCTTTACCTTCGGCACGGTCTCTTCCATAGACTTACCGGAGGTAGTAACATCCTCAATCATAATTACTCTGTCACCATCTTTTAACTTGCTTCCGAGGAAACCACCCTTGTCTGCGCCGTGATCCTTCTCTTCCTTACGGTCTGAGCAGTAACGGATTTCTTTACCATATAACTTGCTGTATGCGATAGCAGTTACAACGCTGATTGGAATACCCTTATAAGCAGGTCCGAACAATACATCGAAATCATCTCCGTAAGTATTATGAATTGCTTTCGCATAGTATTCACCAAGTCCCATCAGCTGGCTTCCGGTAACATAACCGCCCGCATTCATAAAGAAAGGAGACTTTCTTCCACTCTTCAAAGTAAACTCGCCAAACTTAAGTACCTGACAATCTACCATAAATTCAATAAATTCCTGCTTGTATGCTTCCATTTTCATCCTCCTGTGTTTCCTTGTTTAATCATCCATAATATCTTTAGACATACTAACATAAAGTATAGCTTTTTTCAATTAATTTCAGCCAAGTCTTTCAATGTAAATTTTATTTTACATCTCTCCCTTTTAATTTTCAAAATTATCCATTGCTAGTACCAAAGTACCTATGGCAAAATATTCCTAAATATCGACCAGATTCAAGTACAAGTAGAAAACAATGAACAAATTACTTGCGAAGATCAAAACCAAAACAATCAAACTTAAGCTCCAGTTCTTAACCAGAATCATGATTGCCGGAATGCTGTTTATGGGAGTCATCTCCTGTGGCGGAACCGTCATTCTGCATGAACAGACCAAAGATATTGCAGACAACTGGTTAATCGCTGTAGAACTTGTGGGAGACATGGATTTCCTCACCTCTCAGTACCGAATCAAACAGTACGGTCATATTGTTTCCAGCGACGAAAGTCATTTCAAACAGTATGAAGAAGAATTAGCGACACTTAGTCAAGAAATCATGCTTACCGGACAGGAATATCAAAAAACAATTACCTCAGAGACAGATAGCGAATTGTGTGCACAGGCAATGGCTGCATGGAATGCCTATACTGCTGCAACCGGCGAGGAATTTTATAAACTTAGCCGTGCCATGGAGCTTGACACAGTAAATGCAATCATGCTGGGAGAGGCCAAAGAAGCCTTTGATGAATTTCAGGAATGCTTCGACCAATTATTGGAGTTTAATAAAGAGGGGGCTGCCAAAGCATCCCGCCTTGCAGAGATTACATTCTACATTATTATTACACAAGTTATCATCATTTCCGCTCTTGTGATTTTCATTGGTCTTCGCGTAGCAAAGTTCATTATTGAATGTATCACTACTCCGGTAGAAGAGCTTCAGATGGCATCCCGCAACCTAACATCCGGCGTGCTTGATTCTGAAATTCTCTACGAGAACGAAGACGAATTGGGTGAGCTTGCCGCGAACTTCCGTGAAGCGTTTGATAAGATCAAAGTAATTATCCAAGATTCCAGCCGTTTACTTGCAGAAATGGCTGACGGTAACTTTAATATTAATACGGAATACGAAGACAGCTACGTCGGAGAGTTTCAGAAATTGCTTTCCGGCATGAGAAATACAAACCGTACCCTGGATGCTACTTTAAAGAGAATCAATGAAGCATCCGAGCAGGTTTCCCAAGGTTCCGGTCATCTGGCTGATGGTGCACAGGCACTGGCTGACGGTGCTACCGAGCAGGCAGGCGCTATTCAGGAATTAACAGCTACTATCGAGAGCGTTACCGGTATTTCAGAAGAAAGCTGTATCAATGCAGAAAATGCTGCAAGTAACGCTAAGGAAGCCGCTATCAAGGCCGGCTCTACCCGTGAAGATATGCATAATCTGACTCAGGCCATGGAGCGAATCACAGAAACCTCCAAAGAAATTGAGAATATCATCGCTGCCATCGAAGATATTGCATCCCAGACCAATCTCCTCTCTCTGAACGCTTCTATTGAAGCTGCAAGAGCCGGAGAAGCCGGACGTGGCTTTGCAGTAGTTGCAGACCAGATTGGAAAGCTGGCAAGTGACAGCGCACAATCTGCAATCAACACCAGAACCTTAATCAGTAAATCTCTTGTAGAAATTGATGGTGGAAACCAAATCGTTACTAATACTGTATCTGCTATCGACAGCGTATTAACCAGCATGGAAGAATTTGCAGGTGCTGCTGCAGGCGCTGCGGAAGCATCCCGTATCCAGACAGATATGTTAAAGCAGATTGAATCAGGTATCAATCAGATTTCAGAAGTAGTACAGAGCAATTCCGCTTCTGCGGAAGAGACTTCTGCAATCAGCGAAGAGCTTTCTGCACAGTCAGAGACACTGAAAGAAATGGTTGCACAGTTTAAATTGCGTGAAGAATAATTCTATAAACAAAAAACTTCCGGACCAAAATCCGGAAGTTTTTATTTGCAACTATTTACTTTCCAAGTGCCTGCGCAATATCTTCTCTCATATCAATCACGGCTGCTCTGGATGCATCTGCATATGCCGCCTCACCGTACTTCGCATACTTCTCCTGCTGATGTGCAGCAATAATCCCGCGTGAAGAATTGATGATTGCACCAAGTCCGTCCTCATTGAAGAAGTGAACAAGGTCTGCACCCTTACCACCCTGAGCGCCGTAGCCAGGTACTAAGATAAAGGTATTAGGCATCAGCTTACGAAGAATCTTGCCCTGCTCAGGATATGTAGCACCAACTACTGCACCTACATAGCTGTAATTGCCACTCTCCGGCATACAATCAGCTCCCCACTGAGCTACCTTCTCACCCATCCACTCATAGAGAGGTCTGCCGTCAATCAGACGATCCTGAAACTCTCCGCTACTTGGATTAGAGGTCTTAACCAGTACGAAGATACCCTTACTTTCTTCCTTACAGATCTTTGTGAAAGGAGTAACACCATCGCTTCCAAGATATGGATTTACAGTTACAAAGTCTTCATCAAATCCATAGTAGGACTTGCTTCCAACCTGAACTTTACCAAGGTGACCTACCGCATATGCTTCAGAAGTAGAACCGATATCACCTCTCTTTATATCACCGATAACTACCAATCCCTTTTCCTTACAGTAATCAACGGTCTTCTTAAAAGCCATAAGGCCGGGAATTCCGAACTGCTCATACATTGCAATCTGAGGCTTTACTGCAGGTACTAAATCGTAGATAGCATCCACGATACCTTTATTGTACTGCCAGATAGCTTCTGCAGCACCCTCTAAGGTCTCACCAAACTCAGCAAATGCTTTGTCTGTGATATGCTTCGGAATAAATTTCATCATAGGATCTAAGCCTACAACGATAGGAGCGTTTGTTTCCTGAATCTTTTTCACTAACTTGTTAATCATCTTTCTTACCCGTCCTTTGTCTTTATTTTCCAACCGCTTATTATAACAAAAGCTGTATAGATAGTCAACTACACATTAGCGAGTTGCCAAAAATTCATACTCTCTCTTTGCCTTTTCATCATCCGGATAAATCTTCAAGTACTCTTCCATCAGCACTGCTGCCTTCTGATATTCTCTCATAAATTCATAAGCAACTGCCTCATTGAAGCGCAGTGCCTGCATCATGGTTTTATCCTCTAGCTTCATACCACTCTGAAATGCAGAAAGTGCCACCGCATAGTTCCCCTTTTTCATTTCACAAAGTCCAAGCTGATTATATACCCCTGCATCCTCTTTCACCTTTTCCAGATAGGAATTGTATACAGTAGATGCATAATTGTAATCTCCGGTTGCTTCATAGGCTCTTCCGAGAAACAGGTATGCCTCCACATGTCCCTCTTCCCTTGCCTTCTCCAAAGACGCATAGGCATTATTATAATCGCCCATATAATAATACATACGACCTATATCATAAGGCGACATATCCTCTCCATATTTCTGCAGTGCATCTGTCAGATAGCTCTGGCCCGCATCCTTATAATCATGGGCATTCAGTGCCTCAAAAATCTGAATAATCCGGTCATAATCCTTGTCATCAAGTGCAACCGCCTGGTCAAAATCCGCCTTAGCAGGATTATACTGATTCAGACTAAGAAGGGATAATCCTCTTAAATAAAGTGCCTCTTTATCCTTGGGGCGAAGAGCCAGAATCGCATCATAAACTTCTCGTGCTTCCTGATATTTACCAAGCTTTGTATAAGCTGCTCCAAGATAAAAATTAATATCATAATCCACTTCTTCTACAATTCCGTTACTAACAGAAAGAGCCTTCAGAAGACAGTCCGCTGCCTGCTCATAATCCGCAAGCCCCATATAAGCTATTCCCATACCACGATACAATAGCTTTGCATCCTCTGAAAGCTCAGACGCACTTTGAAAGCACCCCAGCGCAGTCTCATAGTCCAGTGCCTTGATGCTTTCCATGCCTTTCGATATATTTTCATTCACGCTGCCGCAACCGGTCAGACCGATTAATAGTCCCGTCAAAAGAAGGACTGCACATGTGTTTCTCTTATGAAAATGAATCATTAATTTACACTCTTTTCCTCATATAAGTTTGCAATGTAACCGCAGACCTGACTACGCTCAATGTTGAGCGCAATTGCCAGTTCTCCGTATAAATGCTCCTCTGCAAGCTTAAAGTACTTACTGTCCACCGCAGTTTCCTTCCGACCTGCCTGAAGTCTCTTTTGTTTTCTATCATATATGGTTTTTATAATCTGTACCCACTTCTCACAATCGTTACTCTTCATGCACTCTTTATAATTCTGCTCAGCAAACTTTTCGTTTGCAATCTCCAAAAGTGGAATATTCGGAATATCTTCTACTAATTTCGAAGCTTCCTGAGTAGTTAGTATAGGGCGCATAGACGTCGTCGCAGAATCTACCGGCACGTATACGGTACTGGATGCAGCATATACCGGCTTTAAGATATAATACATCTTTGCCTTGTCCACGCCGGAAATATCCAGTGTGGTAATCTGCTCCACCGTGCACACTCCTTTGTTGCCACATACTACATATTGACCTATGCTAAACATTTAAAAACCATCCTTTCTAAAATCTACCACATGTTACATCATAATTATGTTTCCATTATACCAAATTTTTTGTATAAAATCAGTAAATCCAACGTTTTTGAAACATTTTTGTAACAAATGTCTAGAAAGGCACTACTATATATTGTCTACTTTTGCACTAAAATATCGCGCAAATGGGTCACTACTTCCTTCAAAACAGTGACAGCCTTCTCCAGTTCTTCCATTGTATTGTCTTCCGAAAGCGAAAAGCGAAGGGTTCCTCTGGCCTCTGCCTCTGTCCGTCCCATAGCAAGAAGCACGTGGGAAGGGCCATCCTGAGCCATACTACAGGCAGAACCGCTGGATGCACAGATTCCTCTCTGATCCAGAAGAATAAGTACCGATTCTCCTTCAACTCCCGAAATGGTTACATTAACATTCCCGGGAAGTCGCTTATCCATTGCACCGTTTAAAACAGTTCCCGGAATCTCTAAAAGAATCTGCTCCGCAAAATAATCCCGCATAGCAGAGATTATCTTTCTGTGTTCTTCCATACTCTCAAATGCAAGACACGCGGCCCTCCCCATTCCTACAATTCCCGTAACATTTAACGTTCCGCCTCTTCTGCCCCTTTCCTGCCCTCCGCCATGAATCAGCGGTGGTAATTTCAATCCCTTCTTCGCATAGAGAAATCCGATTCCCTTAGGACCACCCAGCTTATGTCCGCTGGCACTTAAAAGGTCAATATGCATCTGTTCAACATCCAGAGGAATGTGCCCATAAGCCTGCACCGCATCCGTGTGGAATAACACATTGTGGGCTGCCGCAATTTCTCCAATCTGCTCTAAGGGCATAATCGTTCCCACTTCATTATTCGCAGCCATAATAGATATCAAAATGGTCTGAGGTGTAATCGCCGCTTCCAATTCCTTCAAAGAAATCATACCATACTCATCTACGGAAAGATAGGTAACTTCTGCACCATTCTCTTCCAGATATTTGCAAGTATTCAGCACGGCATGATGCTCTACTTTAGTGGTAATAATATGGTTCCCTTTCCCGGAAAACATCTCATACACACCGCGGATAGCCCAGTTATCTGCCTCACTACCACCGGCAGTAAAATAGATTTCTTCTCTCTTGGCACCAAGCACATCCGCCACCTGCCGTCTGGCAACTCCAACCGCTTTGGCTGATTTTCCCGCCGGAGAATAAATTGCCGCCGGATTCCCATAAGTTTCACAGAAATAGGGTAGCATTTCCTCTAATACCTGCGGCTTAACTTTTGTAGTTGCTGCATTATCCAAATAAATAAAATCACTCATATTATTTTACTAAATCCTTCACAACTTCCGACGCAATAATCAGTCCTGCTACAGATGGCACAAAAGCGGTGGAACCGGGCAGAACTCTTTTCGTTACCGGCTCCGGAAATTGGGCCCCCACTTCCTCATAAGGCTTAAGCGCCTCCTCCTTGGAATACACAACCTTCAGCTTCTTCACGTCACGCTTTTTCAGCTCTCTGCGCATGACCTTTGCCAGTGGGCACACACTTGTTTTGTAAATATCTGCCACTTCAAATGCAGTCGGATCCAGCTTATTCCCTGCTCCCATACTACTGATAATGGGAATCTCCTTTGCCTGACACTCCATCACCAGAGAAATCTTGGCCGCCACGGTATCTACCGCATCTACCACATAATCATAGGCATAGAAATTGAACTGCTCTGCCGTCTCCGGCAGATAAAAACACTGATGACAAGTCACCTTACAGTCCGGATTTATGGATAAAATCCTCTCCTTCATTACCGTAACCTTATCTCTGCCTACAGATTCCCATGTAGCAATCAGCTGACGATTCAGATTTGTCACACTAACCGTATCATTATCGATAATATCAATGGCTCCTACGCCGCTTCGCACCAGTGCTTCCACCACATGACCGCCTACGCCGCCGATGCCAAATACCGCCACTCTGGATTTTTCTAGCTTTTTCATGGCCTCCTCCCCCAGAAGAAGACCTGTTCTAGCAAACTGTTCCTTCATTTACTCGATTCCCAATACCTTATAATCCTGATCTTCAATAGTCTTTGTTAACTGTTCATCGGTTACATCACCACTTAACGTAACTACAGCAGTTCCTGCAGTATGGCTTACCACTGCCTCCGCAACACCTTCCATAGCCTCAAGCACCTTCTTTACGCGAGCCTCACAATGTCCGCACATCATACCTTCGATTTTCATTGTCTTTGTCATAGTTTTGTTCTCCTCTAATCGTTTATTTTCTGCTTCTATTACCTCTGTAACAGAAACCTTATTTTTTATCTTACGTTCTTTCCTCTCTCCTCGGATTTTCGCAAAGTTCAGTCGAAGCGCATTACTTACCACACAGAAACTGGACAAGCTCATAGCAGCTGCTCCGAACATAGGATTTAACTCCCAGTGGAATAAGGGAATAAATAGCCCTGCTGCCAAGGGGATTCCGATACAATTATAGAAAAATGCCCAGAATAAATTCTCATGGATATTTTTCAAGGTAACTCTGCTCAAGCGGATGGCAGCCGCCACATCCCGCAGGGAATTCTTCATCAGCACCACATCTGCCGCATCAATGGCCACATCCGTTCCGGCACCAATGGCAACTCCCATATCTGCTCTGGTAAGTGCAGGAGCGTCGTTGATACCGTCACCTACCATTAAAACCTTGCCTTTTTTCTGAAGTGCTCGAACTACAGCCTCTTTTCCATCCGGAAGCACTCCGGCAATCACACCGTCCACTCCCACCTGACTGCTAATGGCCTCCGCAGTCCTACGATTATCTCCGGTCAGCATCACAACCTGTAGTCCCATATCCTGCAACTCTTTCACTGCCTGTGGACTGTCCTCCTTAATGGTATCTGCCACTGCGATGATACCCAGAAGAACTCCTGCTTTCACAAATAAAAGAGGCGTCTTCCCCACACCTGCAAGTACTTCCGCTTTCACCTTCGTTTCGTCGGTGACTACTGCTACCGTAGAAATAAAGCTTAAGCTTCCACCATACACAATTTCCCCATTAATCTTTCCGCTGAGACCATTGCCCGGTAAAGCCTTAAAATCCTCTGCCTCATACTCCGTCAAACCATCACATTCATATGCCACAACTGCTTTGGCGAGAGGATGCTCACTCATCTTCTCTAGTGCTTTTGCCGTGCCAAGAAGCTCTTCTACATTACTCTCCGATCCCAGTATCACATCCGTCACCACCGGTTCTCCCTTGGTAATGGTTCCTGTCTTATCCAGCACTACAATCTGCACCTTGCCGGTCTCTTCCAGCGAAACAGCAGTTTTAAACAGAATACCGTTTCCGGCCCCCACACCGTTTCCTACCATAATGGCAACCGGCGTAGCCAGTCCTAAGGCACAAGGACAGCTGATTACCAGCACGGAAATGCCTCTGGCAATAGCATACCCCAAAGTCTGCCCGGATATCAGCCATGCCAAAATAGTAATCAATGCAATCGCAATTACCGCCGGTACAAAGATGCCCGACACCGTATCCGCAACTTTCGCAATAGGCGCCTTGGTCGCTGCCGCATCACTTACCATGCGAATAATCTGAGACAATACCGTATCTTCACCTACTGCAGTTGCCTCACACTTTAAAAAGCCGGACTGATTGATGGTTGCCCCGGATACCTTGTCCCCCGGCTGCTTATCCACCGGGATACTTTCTCCTGTCAGCGCAGACTCATTCACTGCACTGTTTCCCTCAATAACCTTACCATCCACCGGAATACTCTCTCCCGGCTTTACCATAAAAATATCGCCCTTTTCCACTTCTGTAGCTGCGATGACGGTTTCCATACCATTTCGAATCACCGTTGCGGTCTTAGGTGCCAGCTGCATCAAGCATTTCAGCGCATCCGTAGTCTTTCCTTTGGAGCGTGCCTCCAGCATCTTTCCTACGGTAATCAGTGTCAGAATCATGGCCGCTGATTCAAAGTAAAACTCATGAAGATAATGCATCGCCCCATGAATATCTCCCTTTGCCTGGGCATCGGTCATCAGAAATAGCGCATAGGTACTGTACACAAATGCTGCCCCGGAGCCCAATGCAACCAAAGTATCCATATTCGGAGACTTTTTTAAAAGACTTTTAAATCCACTGATAAAAAACTTCTGGTTAATCACCATCACAATCACAGTAAGCAAAAGTTGCAAAAGCCCCACTGCCACCGGATTTCCTTCAAAAAATCCCGGTAACGGCCAGCCCCACATACCGTAGCCCATAGACACATACATGAGTATAGCCAAAAAGCCCAAGGAAGACAACAATCGTTTCTTCATGCGGGGAGTTTCATGATCTGTTAATTCATCTGTTTTCTCCTTGCCGGAGCCGGAAGCATCACCTTTTTTTGACGCACCATATCCTGCATCTACCACTGCGGCGATAACCGCATCACTTTTCACATTGCCTTCTACTCCCATATCACCGGTAAGTAAATTTACCGATACACTCTCTACACCATTCACCTGTGCTACTGCCTTTTCCACTCTGGCACTGCATGCCGCACAGGTCATGCCTGTTACAATATATTGTTCCATATTATAATCCTTTTCTAATCCTCTTTCGCAATTCCCTGCCAAGTGCAAATACCGCCACTATCTTCACCACATCTGCCGGGATATAGGGCACCACACCCATAGACAGACCTTGCACCATATCTACATCCATACTGATACATAACCATACCGTCCCCAGTACATAGCACATGCCTACACCAAGAATCATTCCCACAAAATGAATGCCCCTCTTGCCCGGAAAATGACTCACAGCATATCCGGTAATTCCTGCTGCCAATATATAACCTACCAGATATCCACCGGTTGGTCCCAATAGCTTACCCGGACCGCCAACGCATCCCGAAAAGACAGGAAGCCCTACAGCACCTAATAGAAGATACAATCCACAGCATATCATCCCATCACAAGGCCCCAATATATATGCGGCAAAAAGCACTACAAATAAGGAAAGAGACACTGGCACCGGACTAACGGGCAACACAATGACCCACGGTGACACCACACTGATAATTGCCGTCATCAGCGCAACCTGTGTCATTCTGACTGTATGAAGCTTTGTATTATGCTCTGTTGCTTTCATCCGGTATATATTGTTCCCTCATCTTATGCAAAATATCTCATATGCATCTTAACACATTCGGTTAGTTTCTGCTACCTAAATTCCCACATATTTTTCTTGACAAAATTGCCCATTCGATATATTATCTTATAGTACGTTAAATTTAACGGCGTGTGGCTCAGCTTGGTAGAGCGCTTCGTTCGGGACGAAGAGGTCGCAGGTTCGAATCCTGTCACGCCGACGATAAAAGGTGGGTACCGAAAGGTATCCACTTTTTTTATTTATTATGAAAGTATTTAATTCTGCGACCTCTAACAGAGCGGACGAAAATCACAGGTTCGAATCTTACCAAGTCACTTATCTCCTTTAAAGCCTCTCAATCGCTTGTTTTTACAGACTATTCATGGTAAAATAGTACTAATAATATGCCACAGGGAGGAATTGTATGAAATTCAAAAGAAAAAACGAAACTATTGCAAAAGAAAACGATAAAAAACTCCTTTTAGATGCAATGCATCAGATTATCGAAGGAAACTATGCGCCTATCGACACCACTCCCTTTTCCGACCCGGAACTGGCGGATACCTTTAACGAGGTCATTCTTTCATTAAAGAAAAGAAATAATATTTCCTTAATGAAGATAAATCACGGCATGGAACTCAGCAGCAATAACTCCTGTGTCAAAAAAATGATAGAACAGGTTACTTCCCAAAGCGCAGCCATACAGAACATGTCATCTGCAAGTAAGGATTTTGAAGAATCCATACACAGCATTTCCAATGATGTGGAGCATATTAAAAGAGATGCACTGGAAGCAATCAATGCATCCCAAAGCAGCATGGACAATATGAATGAAACCATAGTCGCTGTGACCAACTCTGTAAATGAAATCCGTAGCATCAATGAAAAAGTACAGGATTTCCATGAAAAAATAGAACAAATTACAAATATTATTGATATGGTAAAAAGAATAGCCAGTCAAAGCGGTCTTCTTGCACTCAATGCATCCATTGAAGCTGCCCGTGCCGGCGAAACCGGAAAGGGCTTTGCTGTTGTTGCCAATCAGGTGAAGGAACTTTCCAGCAACACCACCCAATCTGCGGATACGGTGGTTCAATATGTTACAGAGCTTCGGGAAAGCATTGAGGAATTAATAGCTCTGGTTAACAATACTACCGGTCATCTGGAAGAAGGTAATGCGAAAGTACAGCGTTCTGTACAGGATATCAGCAGTATGGGCGAGCACATGAATCTTATTAACAACCGTATTGTGAGCATTTTTGATGCTGTCAACACCCAGTCCGATGTTACTAATGATTTTGTTCAGCAGATTGATTCTATTGCAGAGAGTTACCGTATTTTAACAGATGACTGTATTACTACCGGTAACCACCTTTATCGAATCGGCAGATATGTTGACACAACACGTAACGATATGGCCAAGGGCTTCACAGCTCTCACTACCCAAGACTGGCTTCGTGTCTTCCAGATTGACCACCACACCTTCACTTGGCGTGTGTACAATAACCTTGCAGGCTTCGAGCATTTGAAGATTGAACAGCTGAACAACCCGAAAAACTGTAAGTTGGGTAAATGGGCTGCTTCACAGACAAATCCTGCCTTCATTAACAGCAGAGAATTCAGAGATGTATTAAAGTATCATGAAGACCTACATGGTCATGCATGTGATTCCTGGTATGCTGCCGAAGAAGGTAATCAAGAACTTGCGCTACACCATTTTAATCTCACCTTAGAGAGCTACCATCAGTTTAATGACGCCATCGAACGATTCAAGGCATTCTTAAGAACCATAGGTATTTCTGATGAAACCCAGACCCAAGCTTTCTAAGTATTTCATCATACATATTCCAATCATTTATACAGGGCTGTTGCAAAATGCAACAGCCCCTTTTATTTTCCTCTTGACATCTCTCCCGATGCATGATATTAATATCATATAAGTGTATTAATCTTCTTAATACACTCCATTCACCCAACACACCAGCATGGAGGTCAATATGATTCTACTGGACTACAGGGACAAGCGTCCCTTATATGAACAGGTTGTGGAAAAGCTAGAGCATCTGATTGTTTGTGGCGCCTTAAAGCCGGACTCCAAGATGCCATCTGTCCGTGCTCTTGCCATGGAGCTTTCCATTAACCCCAATACCATCCAGAGAGCCTACGCCCTATTAGAGCAGGCCGGCTTTCTATATACCATTGTAGGTCGTGGCAATTTTGTTGCCCCGGAAGAAAACTGGCAGGGTGGTAAACAAAAGGCTCTTCGGGAAGAATTAACCAAAGCTTTTGAAAATGCTCTATCTGCGGGAATGGATAAAAATACCATTGTCGCACTTTTGGACTCTGTCCAAGAAAAACTCGAAAAGGAGGCAGCAAATGATTCAGATACATAATATCTCTAAAACATTTGAAAACTACAAAGCATTATCTGACATAAGTGCTACCATAAAAGAAGGCCAGGTATTCGGCCTAATCGGTACCAACGGTGCAGGAAAAAGTACCCTGCTTCGCATTATCAGTGGTATCTATCAGGCAGACGGCGGAACGGTCACCATCGATGAACAGCCCGCATGGGACAACCCTAAGGCGAAGTCCCTCATCTTCTATTTATCCGATGACCAATACTTCTTTCCAAATGAAACACCTATGGATATGTTAAAGCTCTATGAAAAGCAGTACGAGAACTTCGACCGGGCACGTTTCCTGAAATTCTTAGAAAGCTTTCAGCTGGATAAAAACCGCCGTATTAACACCTTCTCTAAGGGTATGAAGAAGCAGCTCAGTATCTTCTACGGCATCTGTGCGGGAACCAAGTACTTAATCTGCGACGAGACCTTTGATGGTCTTGACCCGGTGGTTCGTCAGACAGTTAAAAGCCTTTTTGTGAAAGAAATGGAGACACGTGATTTCACTCCCATTATTGCCTCTCACAATCTTCGCGAGTTGGAAGATATCTGCGACCATGTGGGACTATTACATAAGGGTGGAATCCTATTCTCTAAGGATTTGGAATCTATGAAGCTGGGTATCTACAAAATGCAGTGTGTATTTAAGAATTCCTGTGATGCCACTGCACTATGCGAGGCATTCCCTGTTATCCGTCAGGAAATGCGCGGAAGCTTATATACCATTACTTTAAGAGGTAGCCGTGAGGAAATCGATGAGAAGGTAGCTTCTCTCTCCCCGGTATTTTACGAGTTATTACCATTAAGTTTAGAGGAAATCTTTATTACAGAAACGGAGGTGGCAGGTTATGACTTCAAAGAACTCTATTTATAAAATGACCCTAGAACACCTGCGCCACAGCAGTTGGATGATTGCCCTGTCCTGCATTGGCAACCTGCTGGCAGGCCCGGTGATACTGCTCTTTTATTACAGCAATATAAACTATGAGTATCAGCGTTTGTACAATTCCCCGGAAGTCTTCCTTATGACCAAAGCGCGTGACGCAGCCTCCGGCATGGATCATCTTTGCGGAAGCATGTTTCTGGGCATTGCCATGGCAGGTGCATTGATTGTAGCCTTAGGAATCTTCTACTACTTATTCCAAAGCTCCAAAGTGGACCTATACCATAGTCTGCCACTTACCAGAAAGGAACTGTTTTACAGCGGTTATCTTGCCGGCTTCCTCATCTGGTTAGTTCCGTTTATCATAAGCAGTCTGATTACGCTACCTCTGGCAATCTTTTGGGCAGGCGGCTTCCAGCATATCAACATGCTCCTTGTAGCATTTCTGAAAATGCTGGTACTTCCGCTAATCGGCTTTATTATCATCTACCACTTATGTCTGGTAGCCGTAATGCTCAGCGGTAATATGGCAAATGCCGTAATTGCCATTTTCGTATGGGGGCTGGCTCCCCTTGTATTTTATCTTCTTTTTACCGTTCATTTTGGACAGTACTTTGAGACCTTTTATGACTTTACCATTAATGAGTACGCTCTCTGCGCAATTACTCCTATGGCAACACCGATTTTCATTCAGGCGTGTCAAATGAGTACTTCCCCGGAGCACCAAATCCCCCTGATGGTAATCGTTGGTCTATTAATCGCTGTATTTAACTTTTTTGTTGCAAGAACAATCTACCAAAAAAGAAAAAGCGAACTGGCCGGAAGAGGTATGGAGCATCCGATTGCATCCTTCCTAATCCGTTTTTGTACCGCCTTTGCAGCGGGGCTTTTCGGTGTGCTTTTCTTATACTTTGTAGGCCTCAGCAAAAATCGTGTAGTATGGTCCGTTTTCTTCAGTCTGTTTTTCAGCGTCTTTACCTTTGCTGTTCTCAGTGCCGTACAGAAGAAAACCATCAAAGGTCTGTTTGCCCACAAAGCACAGATGCTCATTACCTCTGCAGCGGCAATTGGTTTTATCCTGATATGTCGTTTCGATATCTTTGGATATGACACCTATCTTCCGGATAAGGCTAATCTGGAAAGTGCAGAATTCCGCATATATGCCATGAACAATTACTATTATAGTTATAATGATGATTCCGACCTCTATACCTGCCGGAATACAGACGTTATCTATGATATTCTGGCAGCCGGAGTTAATAAAACACCTTACTCATCCTGCACTAATGTGGTCATAAAGGTTAACCCGAAACATGGATTTTCCTATTACCGGAGCTACCCTATCTCCGTGGATAAGGTAGACGTACTCCGCCCCATTATAGAGGATGATGATTATTTTACTTACGTATATGAGAACTTCATTAATAACGCTTCTGAATTTGGAAGCATGCAGCTTCTTGATTTAATGCGTAACAACCTTGAGATAGAAGATGACGAGCAAACCTTAGGATTATGGAAAGCTTACTATACAGACCTGACAGAGCATCGTTCCATGGAAGAAATGACGGAATTTGTAACTGTGGGAGAAATCCAATTTTTCATGCAGGAAGATTCAGAAAACTATACCTATCTGAGAGAATTGCCGATCAACCGGGATTTCAGACATACTATTGCTTACCTAAACGAGCATTATCCGAATCTGGTTTTGAATAAGGATGATTTGGATATAAGAGCCTTACATATTTCCTTAAGTTTGAGAGAGGAATTATCTGTAGAGGAATATTACTTGGAAAAACTCACTCCCTCGAACCCTACAGAACTTGTAAATTCTACCTATTCCTATGATGAACAGATCGTTTGCGAAATCACGGACGTTGCTTACTACGACTGTGACTTCACTCCTGAGGAACTTACCTGGCTCTACCAATTCCTCCAGCCCTGCCACGAATTAAGGGATTCCTTAAACGCAGACAACTACGTCTACTTCGGAGAGCTTGAGATAACTACAGGTCGCCAGCTGAGCTGCTATATTGAAAAAGGCTCCATGACCACGGAAGATATTCAGAAACTGGCAGAAATGGTTGAAAAGAACTACGTAAAATCGGACTACTAATACCAAAAGGACTACAATAAAAATTGCCCAGGGGGAAGGAAACAGTTCCCCCTGGGCAATTTTTCGCTTCGCAGCCTCTTAGTATTAGTTTCTCACAAATCCAATCATGAGACCGCCCTTTTCTGCATAAAAGCTGCAAAGTCCCATGGTCATCTCGATACGCACCTTAGCATCCTTAAACTCTGCCACAATGGCATCCTTTAAAGCACTTGCTGCACCAAGGTTATTACAATGATCTACAATAACCAGTCCACCCTGATACCCCATTTTCTTCATAATCTGACAGATGCTGGAGATAGCTTTCTTCTCACCACGGCACTTCTCCACCGGATGAATCTGTCCATCCTCGCTTACATCACCTACCGCACGGATTCCCAGAAGTCCTGCAATAGCTGCCACAGCCGGCTTTACACGTCCGTTATTTGCCAGGTTTCTCATATTCTCTAAACAGAATAATAATGCTGTGTTTTTCTCTTTATACTCATTGGTTTCCTTGCAAATAGTTTCAAAATCCTTCTCTGCCTTGATTCCCTCGTAGATTTTCTCTACCAAAAGCTTCATCTCCGGACCGGCAGAATAAGAATCCAGCACATACACCTTCTTCCCCGGATTCTCCTCCATATACTGGGAAGCAGCAGTCATTGCGGCATTATAGCTTCCGGATAAAGTGCTGATAATAGTCACACAGAATACCTCATCTGCATCTCCAAAAGCTGCCAAATAATCACCTACACCGGGGCATGCTGTACCTGACTTTCCCTTATAGGTGCTAAGGGTTTCTGCCATATCCAGTACATCCAGATTGGCATCATCCACATACTCTTTCTCCGCGGTTCGGATTACTAAAGGAACCGACTGAAAGTCCACTCCGTCAAAGGCTCTCATATTTGCAGCAGAATCCACAATGATTTTTCTCTTCATTACTATTTCCTCTCGTTTTACATATCTTTTTACATAGTTTTTAATACCACATTTAAAAGTATGATAAATGAGTTAGATGGTAATGTCAATAGTTACTTCGCTTTATTTCTTAATTAACGCCTCTTTACCCAGATATCTTCCTCTTTCTCCAAGATGTTCTTCGATACGAAGAAGCTGATTGTATTTTGCTACACGCTCACTTCTGCAGGGAGCCCCGGTCTTAATCTGTCCGGCGTTGGTTGCTACAGCCAGATCTGCAATAAAGGAGTCCTCCGTCTCTCCGGATCTATGGGAAACTACCACTCGATATCCAGCCTTATGTGCCAGATGGATGGCATCCATGGCCTCACTAACGGTACCGATCTGATTCACCTTGATAAGAATGGCATTTCCGCAGTTTTCCTCAATTCCCCTTGAAAGCCTCTCTGCATTTGTCACAAAAAGATCGTCTCCTACTAACTGTATTTTATCTCCCAATTCCTTCGTCAAATCATTCCATCCCACAAAGTCATCCTGATCCAAACCATCCTCAATGGACACCAACGGATATTTTTCACAAAGCTCTTTATAGTAAGCAATCATTGCCTCACTGTTACGGACTACTACTTCTCCCTCGAACTTATATAACGCCGACTCTCTATTATAAAGCTCAGAGGCTGCCGCATCCATGGCAAATACAAAATCCTTGCCCACCACATAGCCGCACTTTTCGATAGCCTGACTTAGTATTTCAAACACCTCATCCGCACGTTTTAAATCCGGTGCGAAACCGCCCTCATCACCTACCGCTACAGGCATGCCCTTTTCCTCTAATAGCGCCTTTAAAGACTGATAGACCTCTGCCCCCATGCGAAGCGCATCCGAAAAAGTCTGGGCACCTACCGGCATAATCATAAACTCCTGAAAGTCCAGACGATTATTCGCATGTCTTCCCCCATTAATTACATTCATCATAGGGACTGGAAGTACAATCCCGCTTCTGCTTTCCAAAAATTCATAGATACGCATTCCACTTGCCTTAGCTGCTGCCTTTACACAGGCAATGGACACCGCTAGTATGGCATTTGCTCCCAGCGCAGATTTATCCTTTGTTCCGTCCGCCTCACACATGGTCTTATCAATGGCACTGATATTGGTAATGTCCATACCATGTAAAAGCTCATTGATAACATGATTAATATTACTTACTGCCTTCAGCACTCCCTTACCATGATAGCGCCCCTTGTCACCATCCCGAAGCTCTAATGCCTCATGTATTCCTGTAGATGCTCCGCTGGGTACCATGGCACGGGTCACGATACCACTTCTCAAATGCACTTCTGCCTCTACCGTAGGATTTCCTCTGGAATCCAAAATCTCTCTCCCGATTACTTTTTCAATCTGCATATGTTATCTCTCCTCCATTAAAAAATGCTTCTCAACAAATCTTGTCAAGAAGCATTTTTCCCATATATTGTATATTCTATTCTTAGATCTTTATCTTGGTCCATTTTCCACGCTTAAATCTGGTAGAAGCCATGATAAGTCTGGATCCCTGGTCTGCAATCACACCAAGCCAAATCCCCACGATTCCCCAATTCAATACATATCCAAAGAAATAAGATCCCAAACTTCTGCAAATAGTGACACTGATGGTACTTGCAATGGCCGTAAACATGGTATCTCCCGCACCACGCAGACACCCCATGTAAATAACCTGAGAAATCTGCAACATTACAATAAAGGCTATTACATACATAATATTCGTACCAATATCGACGATTGCCGGCTCCTTAAAGAATAAACCAAAGAGCCACCTTCCTCCCAGAAGGTAAAGCACCGCAAGCACCACAGAGATACATCCTCCCAGCATACGGCATATCTTACCATACTCCTTTGCCAGTTCCTGGTCTTTCGCACCAAGGCTGTAACCGATAAGTGCCACCGCCGCAGACTGCAAGCCATCGCCAAAAGAGAATGACAGGTGCATTACATTCATTGCCACCTGATGGGCCGCCATGGCATCCGTTCCCTGCTCTGCTGCCATTAATGCTGTGAGCATAAAGCCCACTCGCATAAAAAGCTGTTCAATAAAAATACTGTAGCCTACTTTAACGATATTCTTAAACGCCGCAAACGTCGGAAGAAGCTTATTTTTCCAGATGTAAGTAATACTTACAAAATTGTCCTCTTTGCGTACAGAGTAGATACTCATAAAACATGCCACCACGGTTCCAAGGACTGTAGCCAAAGCCGCACCGCGGATTCCCAGCTTCGGGAAACCAAAATTACCACCGATAAGCAAGTAGTTAAATACCACATTTACTGTATTGGATACAATATTGGTACGCATGGTAATCTTAGTATTTCCTGCACCACGCTGGGCAGCATTGATACCCATCTGAATACAGTTAAAAATCATACCACCCATAATGATTTGGTAATACGCCACTGCCGCATCATGGGTGTCCGCATTGGAACCACACCAGCTTATAATGGTATCTGCATTTAACACCAGTACGGCGCTGATAATAATCGCTGCACCTAGTACAAAGCACAGAAACGTGGAGAAAATCCGGTTTGCACCTTCCTTATCCTTTTCTCCTCTTCTTCTTGCTACCAATGCTGAAATAGATACATTACCGGCAAAAAACAAAGCCAGCCCCACCATCTTCGGCTGTGTGGTCAGCCCTACCGCCGCCACATTGGAGGCCCCCAGCCCACTTACCATATAGGAGTCCACAAGGGCAACCATCGCCACAAAGAAGGATTCTAAAATGGCCGGCCAGGCAATTTTAATAGCTTTTCTTACATGTTCTTTATCATAGGTCAAAAAATTCATCGTCACAAACACTTCCCAGCTTATATTTTATCTATTAACTTTATGGTACAAAAGTCCGACTTCAATGTCAATCAAAATCCTAATTGGATATCTCCACAAATGGGAACTCTTTGGTTAATTCAGAATTCATCTCCATCATATGAAGAATCCGGCTCGCCGCACCTGAGGGCTGATTTCTTCCTGATTCCCACGCTTCCACGGTTTTCTCTGAAACTCCCATGTAACCCGCAAATAATCTCTGGGAAAGCCCCGTTCCCTTGCGGATGGCCTGCACCTCCTCAGCTCCATATGCCTTTACGGGAACAATGGTTACTACTCTGCGCTTTAGCTTCTTCTCACTACTCTTAGCATCTTCAACCGCTTCATTTAAGCCGGTCATAATACTTTCATATACACTACTCATCCTTATACCTCCTGCTACTGATAGATTTTTCCAACAAACCGATTAACTTCTTAATTTCATTACACTCTGTTTTGGAAAGGTTATCCTTTTCTGATTTAGAATATGCAGTTACTAAGTAGATTGCAGCATGCCGATAAAAGTCCACGTAACACACTCGCAAGCTTCCTCTCTTACCGGCTCCATCAAATGCAAAACGCATTTTCCGAAGTCCACCCGTGCCTTGTATTACAGCCCACGCCTGTGGGTTCTTCATAATCTCTAACTCCAGTCTACGCAAATCCTCATCATTTAAGCCCATCTCAGCCCACTTCTTTACAAACTCATTCGTTTGAATAAAAGTTCTTGTCATTCGTTTGTCCTTTCCTCAACTTGATATTACCCTATTCAATAGGGTGTGGTCAATATGTTATTTTAATTCTTTTGAAAAATAGAGCGAATGCTCTGAAAAGAAAATAGAGTATGCCTTGATAGCATACTCTGATTATATCACTACTCATATAGTTTCTCAATGTATTATTGATAATCCTTTAATGTATACGTCGATCCCAAGTTCTCCAAAAGCTCTACCCTTACAAAGCCAGATTACCTATTTTCCTCTAACATAATGCTTCATAATCCTCTCTATCCATATGGAAATGATCACATGGATCCGGCATTTCAGCTACAAATCCAGTCTTCTTATAGATGGACTGTGCACGTAGATTGCTTAGCTTCGTGCTAAGGTACAGTCGCTTCGTTCCCCAGACTTCAAAGGCCAGCTTCTGTGCCAGATGCAGCGCTTCCACGCCATATCCTTTTCCCTTCTCCATTATGGCAATGCGTTTCAGCTCCACCGCTTCTTCCTTTTTAACCATATTCCGAAAAATAATAAAGCCAATTGGACTACCATCCTCTTTCACAAGAATCGTTTGTAAGAAATCAGCATCCCCCAATTTTGCCACGCGCCAGCCCAGCGGCCAATTTGCCACCCACGGTGAATTATCCTGGTCGCATTCCACATTGCTCATGTAGTCTGCATCCTCCAAATCTGCTTCACGAATAAAAAGATTTTCTCCGCGAATAAGTTCTCGCTTATTGTTTTTTCCTTTCTCTACCCCGTTCAAAAAATCCCTGGTATACCACTTTTCAAATTCCGGGAAATCTTCTCCCAACTCAGTAACTTTCCCATTAAAAAAAGATTGGTACGCCTCGTACAGCTCCTCATTTGACACAAGTTCCATGAATGTCGTCTTATCCAAAATTTCTCACTCCTTTCTTGCCAAAAAGGTCACCACATCGGTCTGCAACCCACTAATCACACTCCCCCAAAAAACATTCTGCAGAATTCTCCGTAATTCCTCTGAAGATATTTTCACGCATCCTCAAGTATCTTCTCCAACATATTCACCCGGTTAAACGGAAAGGAGAAATAATACCCATCTGCAAAATCAGCAGTCAGAGCCATCATCTCTCTGGCAAGCTGGGTACCTGCCTGCTCGCCTTCTTCCCTTGTCATATCCTCCCGGTAGCGTGCAAGAACTTCATCATTCACATCGATGCCGGTCATCTCATTCTTCATAAATGTGGCATTCTTTAAGCTGACAAATGGCATAATACCGCACAAAATACGAGCCCCGGTTTCTTCCTTAATCTTGCGCACCCGCTCTGCACCTTCTCTGGTAGATACCGGCTGGGTCAGAAAAAAGGATGCCCCGGCCTCCATCTTCTTCTTTACACGTCCGATTTCCACATCCAGATTCCGTCGTCCCTGATTAATGGCTCCTCCGTAGCACATAGGGGCATCTTCAAACTGATCCTCGTTCATATCATTCATAATCCGCATCAGTCCCACAGAATCAAAGTTAAATACACTTTTTACGCTGCTACGCACCATAGATGGTATGGGATCTCCGGTAATCACCAGGAAATTATTTATCTGATTAATATATGCTCCCAGAAGCTGGGAACGCATCGCTATTGCATTCTTATCCCGGCAGCAGATGTGAGGCATGACACACATTCCGGTCTCTCTTGCCACCTTCTCCGCCATTAAAATGGAATCCGCTCTGGTTCTTCCTGAAGGCGAATCCGGAAAGGTAAGTACATCTACTCCGCTCTTTAAAAGAAAGTGCGCCGCATCCATGAGCTTTTCATCATCGCTTCCAAGGGGCGGTGCAAGCTCTACCGCAATCAGCTTCTTTCCCTCCTTTCCTGCAAAAAAGGACTTATCCGGCTTCTCTGCAGGTTCTTTTACCGACACATCACTTCTCATCACTTGCTCTGACTTTACCAGTGAAATACGCTCTGCCATCCGACGAATATACTCCGGCGTTGTACCACAGCATCCGCCAACAATGTCTGCACCATCTGCTGCTATGTCTCCCACCTTCGCCACAAAATAATCCATATTCCGATTATCAAAAATCATTCGACTATTTACAATCTGAGGATAACCTGCATTGGGCAACGCTGTCAGATATTTCTTCCCTGAAAGAGAAAGTCCTTTTATAATCTTCTGCATGTGTCCCGGCCCCACACCACAGTTAAATCCTATGGCATTCACCGCATCCATCTCTTCTGCCTGCTGTGTCAGTTTCCGTGCACTTAAACCCGAATTACTATAGCCAAACTGATTCACAGAAAACTGCACAATGACAAATGCCTTATCTCCGATATACTCCAGAGCATCGGTAATGTTTTCCATATCAGCAAAAGTTTCAAACACAAAAAGCTCCGCGCCTTCTTCCAGAAACGCCTTACAGATTTCCACATATTCTTTCACAGCACATTCCCTGTCTGCCTGACTTTCACAGTGTATCTGACCAATATCTGCCGCAACATACACATCCTTACCCTTTGCGGTCTCCAGGGCTAACCGGTATCCCTGCCGGATATTCTCCAGCACAATGGAAAGCTCCGCCTTTAAAGATACTGTATTACTGGCAAAGGTATTGGTTCGAATCACCTGCGCCCCTGCCTCAATATACTGCTTATGAACCTCACATACTCGTTCCGGATATAATATATTGGCAAGCTCAGGAAGCTCTTCCGTATCATAAAGTTGCCCATAATAAGTTCCGAACGCTCCATCAAATAAAAGCTTCTGCTGTTGTAAACGCTTCTCTATTTTCATTAGGTATCTCCACATTATCTAAAACATCTTTTGCTTTCATAGTTTATCACACTACAGTATTCTCTGCAATTCCCTTTCTTTTTATAAAAAGGAAGAGCCGAAAGCATCCAACACACTTTCGGCTCTGTCTACATTATTTCATTGCTACAACTTATTCCGTTGTTACAGCTGTAACTACCGGCTTTCCTTCTCTGTCAAGAAGAGGAGTTAATCCACCTGCATAACCTGAAGAATGCCACACATAGTTTACTCCAGTTTCGGTATCAACCCAGATTTCTGTTACGTTTACAGCGCCCTGTGAATATACCTTTTCAAATCTTTCCTTTGCCATTCTCATGACCTCCTTATGTATTAATTATTTTATTGTGCAGAATTAAAAACTCCGCACATTACTCCCTAAGCTTCTGCTTTAACTTTATATACTGAATCAAGTATTGCAAAAACAAACTGAGATAAACTATAAACAGCCCCACAAAAAATCCATACATAAATTGTTCTGGACCGCTTACCCCCTTATGCAGACGAAACAGCATAGGAATAACAACCAAGAAAAAGCATACCAATAAAGGCAACATTCTTCCTTTGAAAACACGCTTTGCCATCTCCAATTTCGATGCACCATCACTAAAAATCTCTTCTGCACCATCCATATCCGCTACCGGTTTGCGAAAATAACTAAATCCCACATAATCTAAAATATGGTCCCATCCCATATCCTGAAACATCTGCTCATATTCCTCTTTATGTTCCAGCCCCTCTTGATTATAATCCAGCTGATATACTACCTCTTCCGCATTACACTTCTCAAATTTATAGAAAAATGGCGGTATAATCTTCACCAGCTTCCAGCCTTTCCTGTGTTGCTGACTAAGCCATTCCTGCTCCTTCGCATATTCCGGCACTGTAAAAATCGCCGGCTTCACTTTCGTTTCTCGCATATCTATATTCGCCTAAGTTCCGGTGCAAACGCTCTATTCGACGCATTTCCAGCTCCAGAACCTCTCTTCCCAATTCTGTAATCTTGTATATCTTCCTTTTCTCTTCCTCACACACAAAGGCAATGAGACCATCCCTCTCCATCTTAGATAAGCTTCCGTACATCGTCCCGGGACTCAAACGTATGTCACCACCTGTCATAGCCTCCACCTTCTGTACAATACTGTAACCATGCATCTCATCTTGAAGACAAAGCAAAATATAGAACCCGGTCTCCGTCATCGGTACATATACTTTCTTGATATGAGCATCCATTATTCTTCTCCTTATATCCTGCCAAAATATATCGCACCACGATATACAATATATCGCAGTGCGTTGTAAAAGTCAACTATTTATCCCTTTCTTTCTCTTCTAAAAATAGTATTGTCATATAAGTAGTTTCCTGCACTTTGACCTCCGGATAATTATCATTCATCCATTCTTTTACTATTGTCGCATCAGAAAACAAGCCATACACCGGATTGGTTTCAAAGGTTTTATCTATCACAACAACCGTGGGAAGCTTATCCGGATGCTCTTCATAATATTGCAGGAACATTTCATTAAACACTGTGGTTCCCTGGGTAGACGGTGTGGACAAAGTACAGCTCATTGCCAGATATATCAAATTCTCCGCACCTATATAGAGCAGGCGGTCATCTTTATCAATAACGTCCTTCAAAATGCTATAATTGTCATTCCATATCTGTGCCTGTTCATCTAAAATATAAATTCCCTTTTCCGGTCCATACTCCATTTTCTCCATGGGAGCCATCACAGTCACCGGAAGACATCCGGTCACTCTTATCAAAATCAGCCTACACACGAAGAATCCTGCCAGCAGACAAAATGCCGGTACATAGGTAAGGGCCATTCCCCACGCGGTATATTCCTTTTTCTCCTCTTGCAGGTAAATATAGAGCATCAGCAGACTTCCCCAGATTCCAAGCACCGCTCTGGAACAAGTCACATTCACATTCATATTGGTAATAAAAAGCACTGCCGGTAAGGATACCAGTGCAGGCATTACACTGAGCCAGAAGTAGAACGCCATCTTTTTATGATAGCGAATTCCCAGATACACTGCCGGGATAATTGCCGCCACATACCGCACCTGCATATAGAACTGATTCTCATCCTCCAAAAGGCATTCAACTATCTGATTCTTCTGCAAAAGGATTGCGGTCAGAACCAGAATGCTCAGCACAACATATTCTACATACTTTCCGGTGACGATTCCCTTCAGCGAACTCTTACGCATTTTACAGATTAGTAACAACACCCCGGCTACTATCGCCACAGTGACCGTTGAAACCAACAGTTCCCCAAAGTAAACCTCCGCCATATCACCTATCTGTCCACCATACATACTCCACTTTTCCGCCATGGTATATGTAGTATGGGACTCGTCCATAAACACATAAGAAATATTGTGCAACAGCTCCTTTGGCGTCTGGTAACTAATCAAATATACCAAAAAAGCAACACCGGTCACTCCGGCACCTACCGTCATCCAAAGACTACTGCAAAATGCTTTAACACCTTCCTTACCGTACACCTGTCGCTCCAACATCCATAATCCAAGAACATACACGGGATAAAGGATTATCATGGTAGGATAACTCATCATACTTCCCACCAGACACACTCCGGCAAGAAATGGTTGCCACCAAAGTCGCTTCTCTCCGGCATAATATTGATACATCAAAAGAAAAATCAATAGTAAAAACCAGTAGTGCATCAGCTCAAATTCCGGCATCTGTACCCACTTAGGAAAGAAATTTAAATGCAGCATCCCTATGATAAACGCCATATTTTTATCAAATTTCCTCGCTACGCACCGATACAATCCGTAGCCAATGCCCGCATGAATCAGCATTCCTACAACCCGCAAATATATTACCAGATAATCCGTGGTCTGAAATATCAGCAGATACAATTTTATAAAAGCAGCACTAAGAAAAGCACTGAGCTGATGGGATTCCCACATATCTGCAAATAAATGCTCCCCTATTGCCAATCGGTAACTCTGAGCCACTGCATAGGACTCATCAATATCCAGACTAATAAACGTTCCCTTAACATACCCTAATACCGTCAAAAGAATGATTCCGACCTTTGTCAGCCTCCATATTATCATTACCATTTTCTGATTTAACTTCATTAATTTATACTCCTTTAAACAAAAACCAATACAAGTATATCACAATTATCCGGAAATCAAAGTATAAATCTACCATTCTATCTACCGTAAGTAAATCCTTTCCCCACAGATAACCAGGTACTCTACCTCCTCTACATTTATAGCGTCACCAAATGCCTCTACACCAATATATTCTTCGGCAAACATCCCGTTCCGTATTCCACCACCGCTGGGATTACTAATCTGAAGTATCGTCCCATCTTTAAAATGAATTTCCTCTAACCAAGCATCCTCATGTTCTTTGTTCCGGTCACCTGGCATGCGAAACGCTTCCAACCGAACGGAAATAGGTGATAACTCAGCCTTGGTAAGATAATACGTCACCTCATCCGCTTCAAAAGCGTGGAGCATATATTTTGTTTTCGTATGAGACTTATAATTGTAGCTCCATTCCAATTCCCATATTCCCTCACACAAAAGTTCCTTCTCTCTGTCAACATATGGTTCCTGTAAATCATGATACCAATACAAATTCTCCATGGTTAACGTAATCTCTGCTCTATTTATATCCTGGCAATTAGAAATGGATAATAAAAATCCCAACCTATTATCCTCCGCAAAATAGGTGAATACGGAACCATAACCACTTTTATTGGGTGCAACAGTCAAGCTATAATCCTCCGGTAATACATAATCCGTTTCCGGATCAAACGCCTCCGGCAACACATAATCGGTTTCTATGCGGACGTACACCTCATTTTTATCTCCTATGGAAGTAGTTGCACGCATCTCTATTTCTTTTGCTTCACCACTCTCTACATAGCCATAATCCATACACATTGATTTCTGCCCCTGATTAATCTCTACTACACCATTTTCCAGCTGCAAGGTATTGACATTGCTGATTCCCATAAAATTCACCAATGTAATATCCCACTCATTTTCTCTGGCGGCGTATACGGTAAGTCCCAGTGCCATAATCAATGTGGCCGCCAGTCCAAGTACCAGCCAGCGCTTACTGCTTCTCTTTCTTGTCACAGCAGATATATCCTCTTCCACAGCTTTCATAATTACATTTTCAATTCGCCTCTGCCTGTCCTTGTCCAGACTCCCTTTTATATCTACAACTTCCGAATGTCGAACTTCACTGATTAAATCATCCAATCGATTCATAACAAAGTCCCCTTTCCAACAAATCTTTCCGAAGCTTTTCCTTCCCTCTATACAAAATATTTTCTACCTGTTTTGTGCTAAGGGACAGAATGGCCGCAATATCACGCACCTTATATCCATAAAAGTAGCGATAAAGAAATACACTTTTATCCGGCTCCCGCATCTGCTCCAAGCAGGTATGTAGTATGGCTTCATATTCCCTTCGCTGCACCTCCTGCTCCAAATCATAACCCGCCGGTAAATCCAACGATATCTCTTCCAAGGAATATATATCTGCTTTCTTTGCCGCCCTACGTTTATCCCTCGCTGCATTTCTGGCAATTGCATAAAGATAGCTTTTCAAAGAACAATCCTTTTTAAGAATAAAACCTTCTCTGATTTTCCAAAAATGTATAAAAGTATCTGCAATCGTTTCTTCAATATCACTTTGGGGAAAATCATACAAAAAATTGTCACAGATGGTTGCTATTGCGCCACCATAAAGCTCCAACATCTCTTGCATTCCCTTTTCCGGATTGTCTTTCAGTAGAAATAATAAATCATCCTCTGACATGGTATCCCCCTTCCTACCTTACTATACGTACTGATATGCCAAAATCACTCAAAAAAATCAAAACCTTCTCTTCCCTAAATGAAGGTAAAAGAAGGTTTTCTATTAATATCCGATTGCTGTTCCCAGAAGTAAAATCAAGCAGCAAACTATCAATATCATTAATTGTAACTTTGCACTGAATCGAATCCATTTTCCGTAAGATACTCCCACCAGATTAAGTGCTATCAAAAGGCACGGATTGGTAAAATAAATCAGATTGGAAAAACCATCCCCATAATTGTATGCCAGCACGGTAATCTGTCTGCTGATATCACAGGAATCTGCCAGCGGTCCCAAAATGGGCATAAGAAGCATGGCCTCTGCACTACCGGAAGACACGAAGAAGTTGATTATCATGGCAAATAAAAAGATACACAATATTCCCTCGTAAGCTGACAACTTAGATATTACAGACACCGCAAACGCTAAAATAGTCTCCATAATTCCGGCTTCTGTCATAGTATACTGGATACTTCCCGCCATCAGAAGTAAAAAGGTGGAAGGGAGTACACTTCCCACACCATGTCTGAAATAGAAAAAAGACTTCCGCACACCGAGCTTCACACATACACAGCAACCGATTCCAGCTATCAGGAAAAAGAATGCCACAACAACCATCAAAATGCCGGACAATGCCTTTATAAAAGCAGATAACACGATAAACAAAAAGCATGTCAATATGGTAAGTATAAAAAAGCGCACCGCTGCTTCCTTTTCCTTGGATTTTACGAAGCTTACCACCTGCTCTGCCACTTTATCTGCCTTCGCCGCATTTTTCTTCTCACACCGCTTCGCATAAGGTATTAAAAACAACAGTAGGCATCCATATATAGCTGCATAAGTCAATAATCGAAGCGAGATTCCACTGAATGCCGGCAATCCCATCAAGGTCTGTGCCACTCCGGTTGTAAAGGGATTTAAAACTCCGGTAGAAAATCCACAAGCTACAGCTCCCATGGACATACCAAGCCCAACCAATGCATCCCATCCCATGGCAACAGACAATGCTACCACCAAGGGAACCATAGGAATACATTCCTCAAAGCATCCGATAAACGCTCCCATACTTAAGAAAAATAATGTAATCACCGCCAGTAACGCATACTTCCTGTCTCCTGCCAGATGAACAATTTTCCGAAGCATATAATCCATGGTACCGCTTCTGTCCAGCGCATTAAAGGTTCCACCAAGCACTAATAGGAACAGTATCACCGAAATAATAGTAACTCCCTGGTCGGAACCAAGTACCAAAAACGGAGACAGCAACCACTTCCAGAAAGGAATTCCATTTCCCGGAATCACTAATGTCAATATATACGTTACTACCATCAATGCCGCCAATACCCCTACTGCCGTAATGACACTCTGTAAGCTGATTGCCAATCCTTTGTTCTCTTTATTCATAAAATGCTTTACTCTTTTCTGTTAGTTTAATTCATTCTACTTTAATGAATATAGCATAAAAAAAGCCTAAAGCCAACTTGACTTCAAGCTTTTCTGTGATTATATCGTAATAACACTCTAGTTATCCTGCATCTTAGCTAACTTTGCACTCTGGTCCGCTGCGATACATGCATCGATAATATCCACGATATCACCATTCATAATCTTATCTAATTTATACAGGGTAAGTCCGATACGATGGTCGGTTACACGTCCCTGTGGGAAGTTGTAGGTACGAATCTTCTCAGAACGATCTCCGGTACCAATTTGGCTCTTACGAAGCTCTGCTTCTGCATCATGTCTCTGCTGTTGCTCGATGTCGTACAGCTTTGCCTTTAAAAGAGCGAATGCTTTCGCCTTGTTCTGAAGCTGTGACTTCTCTGTCTGGCTATATACCACAATTCCGGTTGGATAGTGGGTTAAACGTACTGCGGAGTCAGTAGTATTGACACACTGTCCACCGTTACCGGATGCACGCATTACGTCGATACGGATATCCTTATCATCAATGACAATATCAATATCCTCATCAACTTCCGGCATTACTGCTACAGAGATAGTAGAGGTATGAATACGTCCGCCACTTTCGGTCTCAGGCACACGCTGTACACGATGAACACCACTCTCATACTTCATCTTAGAGTAAGCACCCTGACCGGAAATCATAAACTGCACTTCCTTCATACCACCGATACCGATTTCATCCACGTTCATGGTCTCCACCTTCCAGCGCTGACCTTCCGCGTAATGTACATACATACGATATACCTCTGCTGCGAAAAGTGCTGCTTCATCACCGCCGGCACCTGCACGGATTTCCACGATTACATTCTTCTCATCGTTAGGGTCCTTCGGAAGGAGTAAAATTTTAAGCTCCTGCTCTAATTCTTCCACACGCTTCTTGCTGTCAGAAAGCTCTTCCTTCAGCATCTCTCGCATCTCATCATCAGACTCCTCATCCAGCATAAGAAGGGATTCTTCGATGGTATCCTTACACTTCTTGTACTCTTTATATGCCTCAACGATAGGAGTAAGATCACTCTGCTCCTTCATCAGCTTTCTGAATCGCTCCTGATTGCCTGTAACCGTTGGCTCATTTAATTCGCCCATAATCTCTTCAAAGCGGATCAATAAATCCTCTAACTTATCAAACATCTGCATTTCCTTTCTTACGCTAAATATCCATGCACGACTCTGTCCAGTCCCGCAAAGTCCTTTACTACTGTTACATCTATAAATCCGGCAGCTTCCATCAGCGCTTTCACTGCCTCTGCCTGATCATAACCAATTTCAAAAAAGAGTCTTCCTTCCTTGCGAAGGAATGCTTTACTTTCTTCCACAATCTTACGGTAAAAATACAAACCATCCGCTGTACCATCCAGTGCCATCATCGGCTCATGGTCTCTCACCTCCGGCATCAGTCCCTTTATCACTTCTGTCTGAATGTAGGGGGGATTGGATACAATAATATCATAGGAACCTTCCACACCTGCAAATAAATCGCTCTCTACAAAAGAAACCTTTCGTTCCTCATCCAGAAGCCTTCCGGCATTCTCTTTGGCAACCTGCAATGCTTTCGGTGATAAATCCACGCCCACTCCTTCTGCCCAAATAGAATAATGTAGCAGACTAATTAAGATACAGCCGCTTCCGGTACACATATCCAAGATACGCACACCACTGGAAAGATGAGGCAGAATCTCCTCCACCAAAATCTCCGTATCCTGCCTGGGGATAAGTACATTCTCATTTACCTTAAAGGTCAGGCCCATGAAATCCTGCTCTCCGGTAATATGCTGCAGTGGTATCCTCTCAGCCCTTCGCCCTATGGCATCTGTATAGGCTGCCTGATACTCCTCTGACACCTCACGCTCTCCGTATACCAGCAGATCATTACGATTAGTACCACAGATATATTCTAAAAGTAGCCTGGCATCCAATGCTGCCTCCGGCACATCTGCCGTCCGGAGTGTGTTCACTCCCAGTTCATAACATTCCCGATATGTCATCTACTCTTCCTCTTCCGGCTTTGTATCCTCAACTTCATACCCGAAATTCTCTCTCAAATATGCTTTCCAGTCAAACACTGCCTCAATTGCTGCGATAGCAACCTCCACCATCTGCTTGTCCGGCTCCTTGGTTGTCATCCGCTGAATCAGCATTCCCGGCATAGACAACAGATTTACAATGGGATTATCACTTCTTCCCGCAAGGCGGATAATCTCATAAGAAATCCCGGCAACCACCGGCATAAGTGCGATACGCAGAAGTACCTTATGCACCGGATTCTCCACCTGAATAAAGAAAAATAAAATAATACTTACAAATAAAACAAAAAACATAAAACTGGTTCCACATCTCTTATGAAGGCGGGAACATCTCATAACTGTATTCACATCCAGCTCGTAGCCCCTCTCCAGGCAGTTGATACACTTATGCTCTGCGCCATGATAACGGTACAGTCTTCGGATATCCTTCATAAAACTGATGCCCCACACATACAGCACAAAAATACAGATTCTCACACTTCCTTCAATAATGGCAATCAAGGATGCATTCTGTATGGATTCTGTGAAGAATGAAGATATAAAATAAGGTAATACAATAAAGATACCCACTGCCAAAACCATGGATAAAATGGTTACAATAGTAGTTAAAAGCTCTTCTGCCTTTCCCTTGGTAAGCTTATTCAGTGCCTTATCCAGCTTTGTCTCTTCTTCATCCTCTTCATAAAAGCTGGCAGAAAAATTCAAGCTCTTCATTCCCAGCATCAGAGAATCCACAAAATTGAATACGCCACGGATAAAAGGAAACTCTTTCCATCTCTTACCATGGAAAACACCTTGATAATTCTGGATATCCACTTCAATCTCACCATTGGGCTTACGTACTGCCACGGCATATTTATCTTTATTCTTCATCATAACGCCTTCCAGAACAGCCTGTCCGCCAATACCGGAATAACACGTTTTCTTACGTCTTGCCATGCTTTTTCTCCCTTCTAAATGAACAAGGAAAAAAAGGTTGAGATAAATCTACCTCAACCTTTCCGAAATACTTATCCTTATTTAACGCCGTACTTCTTATTGAACTTGTCAATACGTCCATCAGCTCTTGCAGTCTTCTGCTGGCCGGTGTAGAATGAATGACACTTAGAACATACTTCTACGTGGATTTCTGCCTTGGTAGAACCGGTAACGAAAGTGTTACCACAGTTACAAGTTACGGTTGTCTGATGATACTCTGGATGGATTCCTTCTCTCATGTTTTCACCTCTCTATAATTACTCTACGTTATAATTTGTTCTCATCCGCACTGCTTATGGACCCACAAACAGCATTGGTATTGTAACATGATTATAATGAAAGTGCAATAGTTTTTTAAATAAACTTATTTCTTTTTACGGTTGCAACGAATTCCCGATTATTCTTACTCTTGTCAAACATATCTAAGATACGATCCGTTGCCTCATCCGGCTTCAGTCCGTTAAGGGCTTTACGGATAATATTGATTGCCTCTAATTCTTCTCCGTCAAGGAGCAAGTCTTCTCTTCTGGTACCTGACTTCTGAATATCAATTGCAGGGAAAATACGCTTTTCGGAAAGCTTTCTGTCCAGAATCATTTCCATGTTACCGGTTCCCTTGAATTCCTCGTATACTACATCATCCATCTTACTTCCGGTATCCACCAGTGCAGTAGCAAGAATGGTAAGACTTCCACCCTCTCTCATATTACGGGCTGCACCAAAAAATCGCTTTGGCATATGGAGCGCCGCCGGATCAAGACCGCCGGAAAGGGTACGACCGCTTGGTGGCACTACCAGATTGTACGCTCTGGTGAGACGGGTAATACTATCTAAAAGAATTACTACATCCTTCTTATGCTCAACCAGACGCTTTGCCCTTTCAATAACCATCTCAGATACTCTTCTGTGATGCTCCGGCAGTTCATCAAAGGTAGAATAAATAACCTCTACATTCTTACCATGGATAGATTCCTTGATATCCGTAACCTCCTCAGGACGTTCATCAATCAAGAGTATCAACATATGCATATCCGGGTTAGTACGTAAAATAGAAGATGCCACCTCCTTTAACAGTGTGGTCTTACCTGCCTTAGGTGGTGATACAATCATACCACGCTGTCCCTTACCTACAGGGCTGATTAAATCCATAACACGCATTGCAACAGAGCATCCCGGATACTCCAGGCGGATACGATTGTCCGGGAAAATCGGAGTCATATCCTCGAAATTAGCTCTTTTGGCTGCAACCTCCGGTGGATAACCATTAATAGACTTCACATATAATAACGCACTGAACTTCTCCTGCTGAGTCTTAATACGCTTATTTCCCTTTAAAATATCGCCTGTCTTCAATCCAAAACGGCGAATCTGACTGGGCGCCACATACACATCATCCTGCCCCGGCATAAAATTATCACAACGGATAAAGCCATATCCATCTGCCATTACCTCTAAAATACCGGAAGCTTCCTCACCACTATCTAGCTCCTGAGGATAAGATTCCTGGTCCATACCCTGAGAAGCTGCACCGGTCATCTTCCCACCATCAGTCTTCTCTCTATCCTTTTCATCTTCTTGCAGCATTGCTTCCACAAGCTCGTCCTTTTTCATTGTTGAAATTCCTTTAATTCCTCTGACTTTTGCTAACTCCTTTAACTGAGCAAGCGCTAACGATTCATATTTCTCTCTCATACAAACAGATCCTCCAAATATGTAAATAAAAAATATGGGAAAAAAATGCGACATACGCGATTTGAGTTGACGTGTTTTCTAAACACATAGCCATTATAATACATTTTCCCCAAAAAGAAAAGCCCTAAATAAAAAACATTAATAAAACTTGAAAAAGTAATCCTGAGACATTACAATAAAACCTATGCAACCCCCTGTATCGTCAGGGAGAAAGAGGTACATCATGACAATTTCAGAAAGAGCTCTTTTATTACATGAGCAGTGGAACGGCAAGCTGGAAACCGTATCCAAAAGTCCTGTAAAATCCAGAGAAGACTTGAGCTTAGCTTACACCCCCGGTGTTGCAGAGCCTTGTAAAGTGATTGCAAAAAATCCGGAAGCTGCATATAAATATACAATGAAGTCCAATACCGTTGCAGTTGTATCTGACGGAAGCGCCGTACTTGGCCTTGGAAACATAGGTCCCCTCGCCGCAATGCCGGTTATGGAAGGTAAGGCGGTACTCTTTAAAGAATTCGGCGGAGTCAATGCAGTCCCCATATGCTTAGACACACAGGATACAGAGGAAATCATCAAGGCAGTCACCTATCTGGCACCATCCTTTGGTGGCATCAACTTAGAGGATATTTCAGCTCCCAGATGTTTTGAGATTGAAGAGAGACTGAAAAAAATCTTAAACATTCCTGTTTTCCACGATGACCAGCACGGTACTGCCATTGTGGTTTTGGCAGGTATTATCAATGCCTTAAAGGTGGTTGGCAAGAAGAAGGAAGATTGTAAAGTGGTTGTCAATGGTGCCGGAAGTGCCGGTGTCGCCATCACCAAGCTTTTACTGACCTACGGTTTTCCTAATATCACGATGTGCGATAAGGTAGGTATCCTTTCCAAGGAAACAGAAGGTCTCAACTGGATGCAGGAAAAGATGGTCTGGGTAACCAACCTGTCCGGTCAACAGGGTAGTCTTGCCGATGCTATGAAGGGAGCAGATATCTTCGTTGGTGTCTCCGCTCCGGGTATCGTTACTTCGGAAATGGTTGCTTCCATGAATAAGGATGCTATCCTCTTTGCCATGGCCAATCCAACTCCTGAAATCATGCCGGACCTTGCGAAAGCAGCCGGAGCCAGAGTTGTGGGAACAGGCCGAAGCGACTTCCCAAATCAGGTCAATAATGTAATTGCTTTCCCCGGTATCTTCAAAGGTGCTTTAGAGAGCCGTGCAACCCAGATTACGGAAGAAATGAAGCTGGCTGCTGCTAATGCACTGGCAAATCTGGTAAGTGAGGAAGAACTTTGCGAAGATTTTATTCTTCCGGAAGCATTTAACCCTAAGGCAGCAGAAGCAGTTGCCAATGCAGTAAAGGCACACGTTTAATTTATGAATACCAACAAACATTGGCTGGATAAGCCATATTATTCTCTGGATGCGTATTTTAAGAATACCTTCCACCATAAATGTTATAAAATAGCCCTGGATGCCGGTATGACCTGTCCCAATCGGGATGGGTCCAAGGGCAGCCGGGGCTGTATCTTCTGTAGCGCCGGTGGGAGCGGTGACTTTGCCGCATCAGGCAGCAATATTGATACACAGCTTTCTGAAGGGCTGAGCAAGTTCGGTGACAAAAAAGTAGGAAATGTCTTTATGGCATATTTTCAGGCATACACCAACACCTATGCACCGGTGGAAAAGCTACGAAAGCTTTATACCGAGGCACTCTCCCACCCACAGGTATGCGGAATCTCTATCGCAACAAGGCCGGACTGTTTGGGCAAGAATGTTATATCCCTTTTGGAAGAATTATCCCTTGCATTCCCGGACAAGATTATCTGGATTGAGCTGGGACTACAGACCATTCATCCGAAGACTACTGATTATATTCGCAGAGGGTACTCTCTTTCTGTATTTGAAGAAGCTACCTCTAAACTCCGCTCCATTAATATCCCTTATATTGTACACGTGATTTTAGGACTTCCCGGAGAAAGCAAGTCAGATATGTACGAGACCATTCAGTATCTGAATGCCTTTACTCCCTTTGGAATAAAGTTGCAGCTTCTACACATTCTGAAAGGGACTGATTTAGCTACGGATTACGATGCCGGGCATTTTTCTGCCTTGGAAAAGGATGAATATCTGGATATTGTCATCGGCTGTCTTGAGCGTCTATCCCCTGAAATTGTTATTCACCGGGTAACCGGAGACGGTCCCAAGGAGCTGCTCATTGCACCAACATGGAGCCTTAATAAACGAGATGTACTGAACTCTCTTCACAAAGAAATGAAAGAACGAAAAACTTATCAAGGAAGGTTATATCATGCTACAGGATCCACTTACACTGTATAAATTGATTATTCTGTATATGCTTGGGCGCGTAAAGTTCCCACTTACCACCGCTCAAATCAGCAATTTTATATTAGAAAAGGAATATACAAATTTCCTCACTTTGCAACAGGTATTCAGTGAACTCACCGATACCGGTTTGGTAGAAAGCAAAACCATTAACAATCGTACACAGCTTTCCCTCAGTGCGGAAGGAAAAGATACACTCAACTACTTCGGTAATCGAATTAGCGATGCCATCAAGGAGGATATCAATCAATATTTCCGGGAAAACGAATATTCTCTGCGTGAGGAAGTGTCCGTGCTGGGAGATTATTACAAGTCTACCTCCGGAGAATATGAGGCTCATTTAATTGCCAAGGAACAGGACATTAATCTTGTGGAGCTTACCCTCTCCGTTCCAACGAAGGAAATTGCAGAAGCCGTATGCCACAACTGGCAGAAGAAGAATCAGGAAGTATACGAACAGATTATCAAATTGCTTTTCTAAGGAGGATTACCATGGAACTTTGGGACATTTACAATATGCATCGTGAAAAGACCGGCGAAACCATGGTGCGTGGTGAAGAATTTGCGCCGGGCTGTTATCATATGGTAGTACATGTATGTATCTTTAACTCTGAAGGCAAGATGCTTATTCAGCAGCGCCAGTCCTTCAAGGAAGGGTGGCCGAATATGTGGGATATCACCGTGGGAGGCAGTGCCGTACAAGGGGACTCCTCCCAGACAGCGGCAGAACGAGAGCTGTTTGAAGAGCTTGGCATCAAGCTGGATTTGCAAGGCCTCCGTCCCAACTTAACCATCAACAGCACCTACTGTTTCAATGATCTCTACCTTGTGGAAAAGGATATCTCTCTGGAAGAATTGACTTTCCAGTATGAAGAAGTTAAGGATGCTCGCTGGGCAACCATGGAAGAGATTTTTTCTATGATTGAAGACGGTAGCTTTATCCCCTACTATCCCAGCTTTATACAGTTCCTCTTTGAATCCAGAGGAAAATACGGAAGTCATATGAAGTAAATATAAACGGAATTTCTGTACATTATAGTTCAGAAATTCCGCTTTGCATATAAAAATGTTTGGTACCCTCCAATACTTCCTGAGTCACATTCTCAATATCCATATATGCACACCCTAGCCTTTGCGCAATAATTTCCGCATATCTCTTTGAAAAGCCGGTTTTACTTTTATAGGTTACCAATATATTCATTCTCTGCTCTCCCTATATTTTCTTCTAATTATCTTCCATCTTCATAATCGTCCCTATAGTTACTCGAAGTTGCTCCTCCGTAATTCCCTGAAACATCGCTTCCATTGCCATACTACTTTTCTCATCGTTGTCTGCACAGAACCTTATACATTTCTCCGTAAGCTCTACCCTCTGCTTTCTCTTATCCTCCTCATCTATGTATATTCTTATAAACTCTTTCTTCTCCAGCTTCAGAAGAATCTGTTTCACATTCTGGTAGGAGCTTCCCATAATCTCAGCCAATTCCTTTATTGTAGGATTCTCTTTACATAGATTAATACAGATTATACACCCCCCACACCGATTCTCCAAAAAACAGGTGACATATCTATCACCGCCAAAAACTCCTACACCCAGCTCGGGTATAACGGGAGAATGTGAGGCATATGTCTGGCTGATGCATTTCTCACATTCCTGGTTCGAGTGCTGAAAAAAAAGAAGCGAATTACTCCTTCGCTTCCTTCTTAATCCTTGTCATATGTTCTCTAATCTTCTGCTCGTATCCGTTCCCCGTGGGCTTGTAGAATTCCTTGCCGCTGAGTTCATACGGAAGATACTGCTGCTCCACATAATGATTCTTATAATCGTGAGCATACTTATATCCTGTTCCGTGTCCCAATTTCGCTGCTCCTTTGTAATGTGCATCCTGTAAGTGTGTCGGTATGGGAAGATTTCCGGTAGCTTCTACCTCACCCATTGCCGCAAAAATAGCTTCACATGCTGCATTACTCTTAGGTGCACTTGCTACATAGCTGGCTGCCTGAGAAAGAATAATCTGAGCCTCCGGCATACCGATTCGCTCCACTGCCATAGAAGCATTGGTGGCAACCACCAGCGCCATAGGGTCTGCATTTCCCACATCCTCTGCCGCACATATCATAATTCGTCTGGCAATAAAAGTAATGCTTTCTCCCGCATATAACATTCTCGCCAGATAATACACTGCCGCATCCGCATCAGAGCCACGCATACTCTTGATAAACGCCGATATTGTATCGTAGTGATTATCGCCGTTTTTATCATATCGTACCGCACGCTTCTGGATACATTCCTGTGCCACATCAAGGGTAATATGTATCTTCCCGTCTGCACTTCGCTCTGTAGTCATGATACCCAGCTCAATGGCATTTAAAGCATGTCTGGCATCCCCGCCGGATAAATCCGACAGAAACTCCAAGGCATCCTCTTCAATTACCGCATTATAGCTTCCCATACCCACCTGAGTATCATAAACAGCCTTTTCAATCAGCTTCTTTACTGATTCTCTGGGAATGGGCTTCAACTCAAAGATAATGGAGCGTGAAATCAACGCTCCGTTTACCTCAAAATAAGGATTCTCTGTAGTTGCACCAATCAGGATAATGGTTCCGTCCTCCACAAAGGGAAGCAAGTAATCCTGCTGGCTTTTATTAAATCTATGAATCTCATCAATAAACAGAATAGTACGCTTACCGTACATTCCTTGTAAATCCTTAGCCTTGGCTACGACCTCTTCCATATCCTTCTTGCCTGCCACCGTTGCGTTAATCTGCGTAAATTCCGCACTGGTGGTATTGGCAATCACCTTCGCTAAGGTTGTCTTTCCGGTTCCCGGAGGACCGTAAAAGATAACCGAGCTGATTTTATCGGCTTTAATGGCACGATAAAGCAGCTTGTCCTTCCCAATAATGTGTTCCTGTCCCACTACCTCTTCCAAGGTCTTCGGACGCATGCGCGCTGCAAGAGGAGACTCCTTTTCCATATTGGTACTACGCATATATTCAAATAAATCCATCTTCTTAACTCTTACTTTCCAAGCATTAATTTACGATACCATGCCAAGGCATCAATATATGCATTGTAAAGGGTATTCATGTCAATGTCCAGTAAAATCATCTGTCTGGACACCTCCTGCCAGCTGGCCTTCTCATACTGTAAAATAAAGTCATACAATGGCTGGAATCGACTCTCCTTACCAAGAAGGGCATCCCTCACATCGTTAGTAACATTTACCTTTGACAATGCCTCCTCCATTGTGGTCTCCAGGACGACATCCAACACAGAGAACAATCCCAGGATAAATGCCTCTGCCGAATGCGCTCCAAGCTTAAACGACGCAGAAAGGTTTTCTGCAAACTTGCCTCGAAGCATGGACACACGCATAATCTCCGAAGGCTTGTCAGTACAGAGTTCACTGAGCGCAGCCGTAGTAATCCAGCGCTTTAATTCTTTCTGTCCAATCATGGCTGCCGCATGACGAAGGCTTGTTACCTCGGAATTCACCGCAATATTATTTACCATACGGAGAAGCTCAATGGTCAGCGCCGGGTCATTACCAATAATATCCGCAGCCTCTGACAAATCATAGTTCTCTTCATTTACTTTATTAATCAGGCTAATATAATTCGCCTTTAACGGTGTCACCTGATGCTCGCCCTTGGTAATAGGAACCTGATAGAAATTACCCTCATACAAGGTAACTCCGGCATTCTCCCGAATACTCTCAAACTCATTCATAGTCTGCACATTCACTGCACAAAGAGTCACATTAGGGAACAGGGCATTGAAATATCTCTTGGCCATGGTTAAATCTACCTTTTTGGGATTCAGGAACACATAATCCATCAACTTTAGAATCTCTGCATATGCCTGAAAATCATGTACCGCCAATTTGCGCATACCAAACTTGTACCCCATGCCTCTCAGCTCTTTAATACGCTCAATGAACATCGGTTCCGACTTTACCTCCGGTTCTAAAAGAAGCACCAGTCTATCATGAGGTGCATCACACTGTATCGTCAAATCCGAGAAGATATTCATACTGGAAACCGTCACAAACACATCCTTATCCGCAGATAAAGTTTCCATTCCCATACTCTGAATGACTTCCATACCATCTACCCGTCCGGCACCATCCAAAGCACCTGTACCTGCAAAAAGCGGGTTCAGAAAATAATTCTCTTTTTGGGTAAACAGAGAATATGCACGAATTGCCATGTTTTCATCAAATAATGGAATTAACGTTACTAGCATAAATACACTCCTTAATACTTTAGACCTACTCTATAGTAATTATACACTAAAGAATCAGAAAATACCATTCAAATTTCATTAACTTTTTGATTTTTTCTACAACCACCTCAGCAGCCGCCATATGTGTAGCCGGTGCAGGATGAAAATCTACTGCATACCCTCTACTTCCGTCATCCGGTGTAATGTATAAATAGGCAACCTTGTCATCCCCGTTCTGCAATTTGTATGCCCCCACCGCTTTTTCAACATAAGGCGCTATCCGATCCTCCATTACGCCATATACACACAATATCTGAGCTAGGGGATTGTTCCTACGAATCATCTGTAAAAATGCCACATACTGTTCCATAAACAATTCCCAACGCTCCGTCATCTCCTGACAGTAACTATTATCATTAGTACCAAGATTCAACA
Organism: Acetatifactor sp.; assembly: GCA_045541195.1. Classification (GTDB taxonomy): domain Bacteria; phylum Bacillota; class Clostridia; order Lachnospirales; family Lachnospiraceae; genus Acetatifactor. The sequence continues at coordinate 137,597 of JAZQIQ010000002.1, forward strand.
CCACAAGTTCCGGCTGATATCGCTGAAAATCCCAATCCACATCCTGAGGTGAAATATCTCCGCCAAAATAATCTCTGGAGAATCCCATTTTCTCATAATACGGAGGCAACAGCTCAGAGGTATTCTGCACTGCGGGATCTCCGGTATATCCTGACAACACACCATACCCACTACAGGAGATAATATTTGCATCCACTCCCAGTTCTCTCGCTACCAAATATGCATATCCCTTGGTTACATCCTCAGTGGCAGTAGAGAAGGTGTTACGAATGTCCAAATCATCTACCCCATATCCACAAGTAATGGAATCCCCGATAAACTCCACTTTATGAGCACACTTCCGCGTAGGAGAGATTTTTCCCGCTGTTACAATGGGTTCTATCCCAATGGTAGACATAGGGGCTTCTGATAGCTTCACGATACGTACCTTAACCTTCCGTACACTATCACATTTCAGTATTTCATAGGTCTTTCTCGACTGTCGTACTAAATCTGTGGTAACTCTCACATCATTTACATAGATTCCGATTTTTGCAAAAGAGTTATCTACCGAATAATCCGTAGCAGCCTTCCCCCCAAGAATACTGACCTCCAATTCCTTACCTTCAAAATCAAACTCCACACCGGTAGCAGACCATGCCATCCAAAGGTTCTCACCGATTAACATGGTTCGCCCCAGCAATTTTACGTTTCCTTCATCTAAAATATACTTCATACTTTCCTCCCAAAATAAATACCACTTACGAATCAACGTAAGTGGTATTTAAAGTTATACCATTTTGTTATTCAACCTTGAACACTGATATATCTTCTTTTAATCCATTCATATTCTCAATGAGGTTATTGGATGTCTGGTTCAGATTCTCAACATTTGACATCATCTTCATAGCGTTTTCACTTACGATTTCCGCATTCACAGCTGCCTGTTCAATAATCTCGGAAATGTAACGAACTGCTTCACGAGTATCAGAACGCTCCTTATCTGCCTTCTCCACGCTGGTTGAAATCTCTGTCAGACCTTCTACCAGGTTCTTCATGCGTTCACCCATCTCTCGGAATACATTAATTACATCTTCTACAACCTCAGCCTGCTCTGCAACCATTGCACTTGCATCATTAGCACTCTGTACACTGGTCATGGTCTGAGAATTAATTGTTTCAACACTATGACTAATCTCTGCTGCAGCCTGTGAAGAAACTTCCGCCAACTTACGAATCTGCTCTGCCACAACTGCAAATCCTCTTCCGGCATCACCTGCTCTTGCAGCCTCGATAGAAGCATTTAGGGATAACAGATTAGTCTGTTCAGAGATATCAACAATAGTCTCTACGAAAGTATTAATACTCTCAGACTGCTTCTTTAATTCGCTAATACTCACTCCAACCTTTGCCGTCATATCAGTAGTATCCTCTGCCCTCTTACCAAGAAGCACAACATACTCCATACCACGGGTAATCATCTGGTTTGATTCATCCACGAATTTCTCTACTCGCTCTACTACTACACTTACTTCCTGCATCATCTCAGATAATACATCTGTCTTAGCCACACATTCCTGTGCATATGCAGACTGATTGGTCATACCTTCATTGATTTCGCTGATTGCCTGGGTAATATCCATAGAGTAGTCACTGATAACACCTGCTGCCTCGTTTACTTCGGTTGCAGTAGTTTCTAACTTCGCTGTAGCGTCATTAACCTTGCCAACCAAATTCTTGGTATTGTGAATCATACTGTTGGTTGCCTTAGCTACATCACGGAACTCATCCTTGCTCTTCGCCTTAACATCACCGGTAAGATCACCCTCTGCCACCTGCTTAAGTCCATCGATAACGTTGTTCATATTATGAACGATACCAAGTGAAACAAGTGCCCCAAGTACTACAGAAATAATGGTTGCAATAATAACAAGTGCAACAGTTACGTCACCGATTTCCTTCGCCTGACTCGTTACCATATCATATGGAATCAATGCACATGTTGTCGTTCCTAAAACTTCACTGCGTGAGTAAATGAACAAATAATGTTCACCCTTAAATCGGATATCCTTATATCCCTGTAATTCTTCACTTGCAAGAGCTTCCTGATAAAAGCTCTCATCAAATACAGCTACTTCTTCCCCTGCGAAAAGCCCCTCCTGTCCTTCTGCAAGATCCTCTACTACAATTTCACGACCACCGGAAGTAACAAATGCTACTGCACTGCCTTCTCCCAAGTTAATGGTACTCATAAAGTCTGCCACAGCTTCATAGCTGATATCCATAACAACTACCGCATTGTTGTTGGTAGAGGTAATCTGACAAGCTAAAATGTAATCCTCTGTTCGAACATTTAAGTTCTCATCAATCATAGGATGTAAATCAATCCACTTAAGGAACTGTTTGGTACCGGATTGCTCTCTTGCCCACTCCTTATAGGCCTCAAAGAATCCCTTAGAGGTACGGGATGTAGTAGAGAACATGGTAAGCTTCTCCTTCGTAACAATATGTATACCACTGATAAACTCGTTAGCAGACCTTGAAGAAGTAATTCTTCCCTGAACACTCTCTGTAATTCCGGCCTTACCTGCCGCATCACTTTCATACATTCCCGCAAAATACTTTGTCAAATCAGAGTCAAATGCATATCCCATACCTTCGGAATTAATAAATTCCGCTGCCATCTCTACATAGGATGTTGCAGTATTGATGGTCTGAATGGTAGATTCCGCAAACTTATCACTCATACCTTGCTGTGCCTTCTGGTATGCAATTACACCTACAACTACCATGAACACAATAGGAATAGCAAAGCAAACCGTAATCTTATTCCGGATACCCAGAAGATAGAATTTTCTTTTCCCCTTCTTTCCCTTTGGCTTCTTTATCTTAGCAGTCTTCTCTTTTAAAGCAGTTGGCTTTTTAGGCTCTTTGGGAGTCTTCTCCTTTTTAGCTGCAAATAAAGGCTTCTTTTCCGTATTCTTCGGCTTACGCTCTTTTTTTACTTTCTTCTCTTGTACTTCGTTTTCAGGTTTTTTCTTTCCGAATGCCATAGCTACCCTCCGACCTAGAACTTTTGTACTATTATATCATTAATTTTGCCAAAAGCCTACACCCTTTTTCAACTTTTTTGTAATTTATGCTGATTTTCTCATAAATAATTGAAAAAACGAAGGTAAATCTTCTTAAATCAAATAAATTGATTCTTTTCTGCATCATAATGGTAATCAATCACTGCCAAACTTGCTACAATCTCTTCTCTATCCACATCCAGATCCTGACACAAAGCATCCAAATCATGATAATAATCTCTCAGCTTCGTATTCACAAAGCTGAGTCGCATTACAGGGTCCATAGGTAACATTAGTTGCCCTCCTTCACGGTAGATAACATTAACTCCATATTTCCATAGAGTTCAACATCCCCATATTCGCATGGAATCAGCAGGTGATCTCCCTTTTGTACAAAGCTTCCTTCTAAGATACCGTTTCCGTCCAGTACACTGACTGCCATAAACGGATACTCTTGGGAAACAGTACACTTTCCTTGTACATCCAGCTTCCACACCTTATAATAAGGACTCTCGGTAAGCTTTGTCATAGTATTTGCCGGAACCTGTGATGCCTTGCGAATTGCAGTCTTATAGCATTCGTCAGGCGCATTGATTACATCAATACTCTGCTGCACATGGAGCTGACGGGGCTTGCCGTCCACCATGCGGTTATAATCGTACACTCGATAAGTAATATCGCTGTTTTGCTGGGTCTCTAAAATCAAAAAGCCTCCCTTGATTGCATGTACGGTACCCGGGTCAATCTGAATCATATCCCCCTTCTGCACCGGCACAAGACGAATCAGTTCTTCATACTTATCTTCTGCAATCATCTGCTTTAATTCTTCTTTATCCTTGGCGTGATGTCCGATAACAAGCGCTGCATCCTCATTGCAATCCATGATGTACCAGCACTCAGTTTTGCCATAGGGAACCTTTTCCACCTCACGTGCATAAGTATCATCCGGATGAACCTGAATACTAAGATCTGCTTTGGCATCTATAATCTTTATCAAAAGCGGGAACTCTTCTCCTGCACAATTTCCAAACAGCTCTCTCTTTTCCTTATAAAGCTGAGATAGGGTCATTCCCTGATAAGTCCCGTTTTTAATAACACAGTCTCCGTTCGGATGAGCACTGATTCCCCAGCACTCGCCCACTGCATCAGACTTCACCGGATAACCAAACTCATCTCCAAGACGTGTTCCGCCCCAGACAACATCCTTAAGCACCGGCTCTAAATACAGAATTTCTCTGGCTGTACGATTCACTGCAAGACTCTCGCCGTTCGTCTCCATCACCTGACGATACCAGTATGCAGAATCCTTCACCGTTCTCTTCTGGGTACGGTAATCCACATGCACCAGACCAAAACGCTCATTATATCCATTTGCCCACTCAAAGTTATCCAGGAATGTCCACAGGAAATATCCCCGGATATCGATACCTTCCTCTACGGCACGCTGTACCTGAGCGATATACTTCTCCAAAAAGTCGATACGGTTGGGATCATGCACCTTTCCATCCAAGGATACCTCATCATGGCAGGACATACCGTTTTCCGTAATATAAATAGGCATATGATATCTTTCATATAAAAACTTACAGCTCCAGTATAAACACTCCGGAGTCACCGGCCAGCCGATTGCAGTCTTTGGAAATCCCTTATATCTTCCTACATACTCTACACCACCGTCTTCTCCTCTGCGTACAGTATAACCGTTGTACACATTCTGTCCCATAAAATCAAGTGGCTGGGAAATCAGCTCCATATCCTCTTCTGTAATCTCGGGTAAATACTCCGCAAAACGCTTTAGTCCCTCCTCCGGGTACTTTCCGAGGAATACCGGGTCATTGAACCACGCCACATTCCAAGACCAATTGTCCATAGGATTTCGAAGTCCGAAATAAGTCTCTCTTGCAGCCTCAATATCCTCCGGGGAATCCGTTGCAGGAAGTGCCACACCACAAGTAGGCGCATATCCTACCAAAATTGGTTTTTTCGCATATTTACGCAGTGCAATCACTGCCTTACCATGAGCCTTGAGTACATTATGGGCAATCTGGAAGGTATCCTTATACGGAAGCTTAAGTCCCGGTGCATGCTCTCCACGAAGATGTCCAAGCCCCACAAAGCACTGTGGCTCATTAAAGGTAAAGAAATGCTTACAATCCTCAGAAAAATTCTCTGCAACTACCTTTGCATACTCCTCAAACCAGAAGATACTCTCCGGATTCAGCCAGCCCCCCTTGTCCTGAAGTGCCTGGGGATACTCCCAGTGGAACATGGTAAGATAAGGGGTAATCCCATTCTTTTTCAACTCCTTAAGTACATCTTTATAAAAAGCTATACCTGCAGGGTTGACTCTACCGGTTCCTTCCGGTAAAATCCGGGCCCAGTTTATGGAAAAACGATAGTTCTTCACTCCCAGGCTTCTCATTAGTGCAAAATCTTCTTTATATCTGTGCAAATGGTCGCAGGCATCCCCGCAAAGCTGACCATCATACACACGACCTTCCTCTGCAAAAGTATCCCATACTATTTTTCCGCAGCCGTCATTCTCATCCCGGCCCTCTACCTGATAGGCGCTGTCAGCAACGCCCCACACAAAATCCTCACGAAACATTCTTTCTTTTCTCCTCTTTTTACGAAGTAATTACCGAAACCAAATAGAAAGGCAACTGATCTTCTTTACTTGTTCGAAACAGCTCCAGCCTTACCAGATGCTTTGTTGCTTCTTCATTCTCAAATATGGTGGTCAGGGCAATCAAATCTCCCCAGGTCTCATCAAACTCTCCATCCAAAACTGCCATCTCTTTTCCATCTACCAGAACTCGCATAGCCGGTGCCGGATGCTGTATGGTTCTGCGATACTGAACCGCCAGACAGGTTGCTTCTACCTCAAACTCTAAAAAAGCCCCTTCGCCGGACAGTTTAAAGCCTTTTTTGAAGATATCTGTAATATGAGGCTGCTCCTCCAAATCCTTCTCATAGCCGCTGCCATCCATAAGCACCAGTTTATCATTACGATAGCGTACACTACTCTCATAGCGGTTTAACGTAAGCGACTTCGCCGGGATTTCATACTCCGCCTCTTCTACATCCATTTCTTTCTTTACTTCATCCAGAAAATATCCAACCGACTGAGCCAAAAGCGCATGCCCTGCATCATTGGGATGTAGATTGTCCGGACTTACCTCTTCTACCTTCAGTTCACCGTCCAGGCATCTCTGCATAACACTGTCCTTAAAGCTCACACTTGGTAGCTGATAATAGCCACCCACTTCATAGTGAATTCTTGCAGCACTGACGCCATCATGGTAAAAAGCATTGTGAAGCAGCACCACCGCCGGCTTCCACTCTGCGCAAAGCGCCTTTCTCACCAGTCCCTCATAGGTCTCCCGGAAATGGTCCGTATCATCATCATTCACACTAAACTCAATAAAAATCACATCCGGCTTACAAAAGAATAAATCTTCCTCGATTCTTGCTACGCCGAACTGTGATGTGGTTGCACCGATTCCTGCATTGCAGAAATGAATGGTCGACTTAGGAAAATTCTCCTTCCACCACAGATGACTAAGGTATGCATAACACTTCTCCTGCACCGTTGCCACACTTCCCATGGTAATAGAACCACCTAAATAACCAATGTTCAACTCTGCGCCTTCCGCCCCGCGCCTCATCACTTTTTTAAGTCTACTCAGATTTCCTCTGTTTGCAATAGCTTTTTCTAAATAATTCTTCATAACGTCCCCTATTCCCAGAAATTATATTTCTCATTCAACGCCTCAATATAACAGCTAAGCTCCTCTGCCATCTGCTCTGCCTCCGGCTTACGGATATGCCCCTGTGTTCCCACACTATTATTGCTGTACCGGAAATAATGCACCTTCTCATCACCACAATTTACCACACATTCTTCAATGGCACGATCCCAATTAAAGTCATGTCCCAAAATCGTGGTCTTGCAGATAATATGGCAATCGGGGTAGATACCTCGAATAGTACGGATAAAATCCACATATCCCTTACGCCATTTCTGTGCTTTTTCTCCTTCGTAATCCTCCTTCATATAATCCTCCGGATGATTATCATTCTGTCCAAATGCCAAAATCACTATCTGGGGTGTATACTTAGCAAAATCCCACTGCTTTGGTTCGCATTTCCCCGGCATGTACTGAATCTTATCATACATACTAAGGAGACCCATGGTATCCGGACCATTAAAATACCCGGTTCCATCAAAGAGGGCAATCCCTCCCTGAGCAATATCATGAAGAGACGCATTCAATCTCCTTGCAGTCAACCATGCGTAGGAATAATAACTGTTGGAATACTCCCCGTTGTGCTGCGGGTCGGGCATTCCGCAATATTCCACTGCCTCAGAAACCTCTCCCGCTGACACGGAATCTCCGTACACCTCGATTCTCCTCTCTGAAAGAGGCTCTGCCGGCAAAATAACAGCATCCTCGTCCACTACAAAGCCATGGAATACCAGCATGTGACAGGAATCCATACGCTTAAAAAAGCAAAGCTCATGCTCCTTCTTCTCCAGATTCTCTGCGATGGAAATACAAACACTGCCCTCATCCGGCAAATCTGCTTTTCCCTGCACACCATCTAAAATCCAGCCCACACTATTCCCCCAATAGCTCCGGATGTTGGTTACTACTGCCTTAACACTTTTTCCGGTAAATTTCACCTTAACAAAACTGCAAGGGTAGACCCACAACGGGCCACCCTCGTAGTCAAAATCCATTCTACCGCTATATACAAATTCTTTATTGTTCCAGGAAAGAAACATCTCCCCTGCCCCCACATCTTTGTTCATATCAATACCTATTACTTTCCTAAAAGCTCCAGATTCTTCTTCACAAGCTCACATCTCTGTGCCACACATTCAACACTGCGAAGAGGATCCTCCGGAGTGTTAAATACATAATCCACAAGTTTATCAATAGTGGTGGTTGCCACATGCATTCTGGTGTCACTGGATGCATAATAAATGTATACATCGCCGTTCTCGCGAGCAATGGCACCATTCGTAAATACTACGTTAGATACATCACCTACACGTTCCTCACCCCTCGGTCCAATCAGAAGTCCTGATGGCTCTGCAATTACCTTGGTGGGATCCTCTAAAGAGGTCGCAAATGCATAAATAACGTAACGTAATCCTGCTGCCGTATTTCTAACACCATGCGCAATATGTATCCACCCCTTGTCAGTCTTAATAGGCACCGCACCGGCACCATTCTTTACCTCGGTAATCGTATGATACTTTCTCTTGCTGGTAATGATTTCCTCATCAATTACCGGGTTCATAATATCTTCACAAAGACCAAATCCGATACCTCCGCCGGAGCCGGTATCAATAAAGTCGTCCATAGGTCTGGTGTAGAATGCATACTTACCCTCTACAAATTCCGGATGAAGCACTACATTTCTCTGCTGAGGAGAATTTAAAGTCTTAAGGTTGGGCAGTCGCTCCCAGTTTATCAAATCCTTGGTACGCACAATTCCTGCCGCTGCTACCGCTGCCGACAAATCATTTACGCTGGTATCCTTGCTCTCAGAGCAAAATACACCGTAGATATAACCATCCTCATGCTGTGTCAGACGCATATCATATACATTAGTTTCCTCCGGGCAGGTGTCCTCCAATAAAATGGGAAAATCCCAGAATCGGAAGTTATCAATACCATTGTCGCTTTCTGCCACTGCAAAGAAGGACTTTCTATCATTTCCTTCCACACGTACCACCAGATAATACTTACCGTTTAAGTAGATTGCACCCGAGTTCATGGTTGCATTAATACCAAGCCGCTCCATAAAGTATGGATTAGTCTCTTCATTTAAATCATATCTCCAAATCAGAGGCGCATGCTCTCTGGTCACTACCGGATATTTGTAACGTTCAAATAAACCATTATAAAAAGTCTCGTCTTTTTCATTTTTTCTGGAAAGAAGTTTCTCCTGCTTTTCCAGCTCCTCATAATATTTTGCATGAATCATCTCTATACACCTCTTTTCATTATTTCAAAACACATTCTGCCGTTGTGATACGGACACTTCCATGGCTCCACAATAGGTTTATCCAGAGCAGGCTTTCCATTTTCATCGGTACACCAGAACCACTCGCTGCCTTCTCTGTTATCCACAAGATAAGTCTTAATGAAATTCCAAATATCCTCTGCAGCCTCCTTAAAATAGGTCTTCTCCGGATTCTTCTGCCATGCATTGTAAAAGCCTACCACACTTTCTGCCTGCACCCACCAGATACGCTTTTCATCATCCACACCCTTTTCACACTCATTCTTAAGAGAATGTTCTACATAAGCTCTGTCATAAATTTTCTGCTCCAAATCCGCAGTAATGGGTGCCATCTTCTCTGCATATACCTTATCTCCAAGTACCTCTACGCCACGATCCACCAGCCAGGCGGTCTCAATATCGTGACCATAGGAATGCAAATCAATAAGACTGTTCATATCATTGTCAAAGAATACTTCCTGACGATGAAGCTCCGGATTATAAATCTTCTCCGCAATCACATCCATCATCCAGCGCAGTTTCTCTGCAGCCTTCTCCACTTTTGCCACACGATACAGCTCTGTATATGCCTCAAATACATGAAGAAGCGTATTCATGGTCCTGTCCGCCATGACACCATTTTCCGAAAGCTTGTCATTATCCACTTTGTTAAAGTGAATATCCAGCGCCTCCTTATAACCGTACTCATCAAAGCACTTGGTCTCAATGATATCCTGTAACTGAAGTGCCAGCTTCAAGGCTTCCTCATTACCGGATGCTGCATAATACGAAGATAATGCATAGATAGCAAAGGCCTGATTATAGGTATGCTTTGTGGTATCCTCAGCCTTTCCGTCATAATAAAGAGACCAGTACACTCCACCGTTCTCCTTATCCACACAGTAATCTTTCATAAATTCATATGCATGGTCTGCGTATTCTTTCAAGGAATCATCACCCAAAGTCATCCACGCATTAGAAAAGAACCACAGGATTCTGCTGTTTAATATACAGCCCTTTACAGCCTTCTTATCCACCTGTAAATCCGTGTCCATCCATCCATAAAATCCGCCACATTCCTCATCCTTTAAGCCTTCCCAAAAGGGCAGAAGCTTTTGTGTCAAATGAGTCTTCATTTCTGTTTTCATTTATTTCTCCCCCATTATTTCTTAAGTGTACTACTCCTTACAATAAGGTTACCTTCCACCACCTGCATGCCGCAACGCACTGCCTTGCCGTTGATACGGCGAATCAGCATCTTAATACCGGTATGTGCCATAGTATCCATATCTACGGAATATGTGGTAAGTGGTATATCACAAAGTCCGGGATATATATAATCATCATAGCCTGCCACCGAGACATCCTCCGGCACGCTGTAACCGGCATTGTTCAGAGACTTAATCAACATACTTGCCGTCAAATCACTGTTACACACAAATGCACTGGGCATCTCCTTCGGAAGGGATATGGAATCCAGAAGACGGATATACTCTCCCTCCTCACGGTCGTTAATCACCCAGTCCTGACGCACCTGTATCCCATGCTCAAGGAGTGCCTTCTGATATCCCAGATAACGGTCTAAAATACTGTCCGTAGCCCAGGTACTACCCACATATGCGATATCTTTATGCCCCAATTCAAACAGATAATTGGTAATATGATACGCTCCATAGAAGCTGTTACTGATTACCGAATCTGCCTTTGCACCGTGGTCATAGAAGTCCATGTAAATAATCGGCACATCACTGTTTTCCTGGAGATTCCGAAGATATTCCGTATGTACCCGTCCCAAAATCAAAAGTCCATCAATCTTTTTCTCTGTTATTACTTTGGGAACCGTCAGATTCCTCTCATCTGTCTCATTAAGCATTTCCAAAATCACAAAGCAGCCTTCCTTATTGGCACTAGCATTGATTTTCTGATAAAACTCCCAGTAAAAGCCGGAATAACGCTCAATATAAGTATCTGCTACCAGCACTCCCACATTATAGCTTCCACGGTCTTCCTTTCCCATTCCCGGTGCCTTATAGCCCAGCTCCTCTGCCAGCTCTTTGATTTTCTCCCGCATCTGCTCGCTAACACCCTTCTGGTCAGAAAGTGCTTTGGAAACCGTAACGGTACTAACACCAAGCATCTTTGCTATATCTGACATTCTAACATCTTTCGCCATATAATCCTCTTTCTATCCTCAAACTAAATCGCTTCCACATATATGAGTCTTGCTCTGTAGTCGCCCCACATTCTTTCAAATCCAAGTCCCGCATTCATAAGTAGCTCACCACCAAATATTTTACCGGTATCCCTCACGATAGGTTCTGACAAATCGCCCTCCATGGTAAGCTCCTTCACCGCATATGCAGTCTCCGGCTCAAGTCCTTGCAATTTCAAGATTCTGGACTTTTTATTTGCCTCATTCAATACCTGCACATAGAATACAAGACTCTTTTTCTTGTCTTTACTTACTACTTGGAAACAATCAAATAAATGATTATCACCATAAGAAGCAATGCGATAGTAATCACCTTCCCGTACAATATCATTAAACTGGTGATACATCCGAGTCTGCTTCTTCACCATCTGCTTATCTTCTTCCGAAAGCTTCGTCATATCCAGCTCATAACCAAAGGTTCCCGCCAGCGCCACATAACCTCTGGTATCAAATGGAGTGTTCCTTCCCACGGTATGATTGGGGCATACACTGACATGGGCTCCCATAGTAGACAAGGGATAAATCAGCGCCGTACCCTCCTGAATCTGCAGTCTCTCAATAGCATCCGTATCATCGGAGGTCCAAATCTGCGGACTGTAATAAAGCATACCCGGGTCAAATCTTGCACCTCCACCGGAGCAGTTTTCCAAAAGTAAATCCGGGAATTCTTTAAGCAGCCTTTCCTGCATTTCGTACATACCCAGCACATATCTATGGGAAAGCTCGCCCTGGTTCTTTGCTCCCAGAACAGCACTTCCCACATCGGAAAGAGGTCTGTTCATATCCCATTTCACATACTTAATATTGGCACTATGAAGCACCTTGAACATCATATCCAGGATGTAATCACGCACTTCCTTGCGACTCACATCCAGTACGTACTGGTTTCTGGCAAGTCCCGGCGTTCTGCCCGGGATAGCGATAGCCCAGTCGGGATGTACCCTGTAAAGATCAGAATCCGGTGATACCATCTCCGGTTCAAACCAGATACCAAAGTCCATACCAAGGGCATTTACTTCGTCCACCAGATTCTTAAGACCACCCTTTAACTTCTCTTCATTAACATACCAGTCGCCCAATGCCCTGTTATCATCGAAGCGGTTACCAAACCAGCCATCATCCATTACAAGCATCTCTACACCAAGTGCTGCTGCCTCCTTGGCGATGTTATACAGCTTGGTCTCATCAAAATCAAAATACGTTCCTTCCCAGTTATTGATAAGAATCGGTCTCTTCTTATCCTTGTAAGGACTGCGAATCAGATGATTTCTATACAAGTCATGATAGCTTCTGCTCATGCCTCCCAGTCCTTCTGAGGAATAGACCAAAAGTGCCTCGGGTGCCTGGAAGCTCTCTCCCTTTTCCAATACCCAGCTAAAATTCTCCGGCTCAATACCACACATCACACGCAGCATGTCAAACTGGCTCACCTCTGCCATCATTCGGAAATTACCCGAATATGCCAAATGTATTCCATACACATCTCCGCTGGTCTGAGTAGCAGTCTTCTCTAAAATTGCCATAAATGGCTGGTCCTGATGTCCGGTTTCTCCACGCACGCTGGATACACTGGATTTTCCATAGCCGATGGCCTTTCTCTGCATATGACGCTCTCTCGCCCATGAGCCGTGTAAGGTAATCATCTCATAATCATGATTATCCATATCCATACAGGCACTCATAACTTTATTTACAATAAGCTCTTTGTTACCTACATTTATTAGCTCAATATTTCTCGCAATAGCATCCGTATCTTCAAATACACTATAAGAAAGAATTGCCTGTAACCCGATAGCCTTATCTTCACACGTAATCTCTAAAGTGGTTACTTCCTCCTCGCTTCCAAAGGTGGCCGGAAGCCCCTCCAAAGCCTTCTTTCCCTTATAAATCTCGTGAGATACATAGGTAAGAAGCACCGTTTCCTGTCCATCTTCCGTCTTCACACGTATACTGCTTTCCCGGTAATCTCCCACGCCATGAGAAGAATACTCGGTGGGAAAACAATCCATGAAAGATAATCTGTCCCTGGCATTGGTATCCGGCGTAAAAGGATGGTCATACATCCTTGTCAAATGCTCTGCCCCCTGCATATCACTGATTTTCTTACCATAATACACATGCCCTAAAAAGCCTTCCTGACACACCACTCCAATGATATAAGAAGTGTTCGGTGTATCCAGTTTAAATAATTTGTTCCCCTGATTTTCGGCAAAAAAAATACCCACTGCAATACCTCCATAAATTTTAACTAATTTTAAGCTTATTTTAATCTGTGTTTAGCTTAATTCTAGCAAATCTTATTTCATATTGCAATGGGTATTATATAGTTATTTATTCCTGTTTTCCTACGGAAGCTACTAATTCATCGTCCTTCACATCAATCTTAATGGCATCATTCTCATGTACCATATCCTGAAGAATAAGTCTTGCAGCCAGTGTCTCCACATGCTTCTGAATATATCTCTTTAACGGTCTCGCTCCATATATCGGATCATAACCGTTGTTGATAATAAAGGTCTCCGCCTCCGGCGTAATATCGATACGGATGTCCTTATGAGCAAGACGCTCATTCACATCCTTCATCTGCAGCTTAATGATACCGCCGATATTCTCCTTGGTCAGTGGCTTAAAGAGAATCGTCTCGTCCAGACGGTTTAAAAACTCCGGTCTGAAATGTCCCCGAAGCTGCTCCATAACCATCTCCTGTGCCTCTTCGGAAATCTCTCCCTGATCGTTGATTCCCTCTAAAAGATACTGTGCTCCGATATTGGAAGTCATAATCAGAATAGTATTCTTAAAGTCCACAAATCTTCCCTGAGAGTCGGTAACATGACCATCATCCAGTACCTGCAGAAGAACATTGAACACATCCGGGTGTGCCTTCTCAATCTCATCAAAGAGAACTACAGAGTATGGTTTTCTTCGCACTGCTTCAGTAAGCTGACCACCTTCCTCATAACCTACATATCCCGGAGGCGCTCCTATAAGTCTGGATACGGCAAACTTCTCCATGTACTCACTCATGTCAATTCGCACCATATTGGTCTCATCATCGAAAAGCGCCTGTGCCAAAGCCTTTGCAAGCTCCGTCTTACCCACACCGGTAGGTCCTAAGAACAGGAAGGAACCGATTGGCTTATCTGGGTCCTTGATGCCTGCCTTGGAGCGAATGATAGCCTCTGTCACCTTGCTGACACCTTCATCCTGACCAATCACTCTCTGATGAAGTACCTCATCCAAGTGCAAGGTCTTATTTCGCTCACTCTCGGTAAGCTTCGCTACCGGAATACCGGTCCAGCGGGATACAATCTTAGAAATCTCTTCCTCAGATACTTTCTCACGCACTAAGGTTAAATCTCCTGCACCTACACGCTCCTCTTCCTGCGTGAGCTGCTTCTTAAGCTCCGGCATAGTACCATAGGTAAGCTCTGCCACCTTCTCCAGATTTCCCTCTCTCTGAGCAATCTGAATCTGATTATTCACCTCATCAATCTGCTCACGAAGCTTAGAAAGATTCTCTACGGAAGCCTTCTCATTCTCCCACTGTGCCTTGATACTGTTATATTCATCCTTTAAATCCGCCAATTCCTTCTGCAAGGTGGCCAGACGCTCCTTACTTAAGTGATCGTCCTCTTTCTTAAGGGCTGCCTCCTCGATTTCCATCTGCATTACCTTACGGGAAATCTCATCCACCTCTGCAGGCATACTATCCATCTCCGTCTTAATAAGAGCACAAGCCTCATCCACAAGATCAATAGCCTTATCCGGAAGAAATCTGTCGGTAATATAGCGGTTCGCCAGCATCGCGGCGCTTACCAATGCGTTATCCATAATCTTCACGCCATGATATACCTCATAACGCTCCTTGAGACCACGAAGAATGGAAATCGTATCCTCCACCGTAGGCTCGTCCACCATTACCGGCTGGAAACGACGCTCCAGTGCGGGATCCTTCTCAATATACTTGGTATACTCATCCAAAGTAGTCGCACCGATACAATGAAGCTCTCCACGGGCAAGCATCGGCTTTAACATATTGCCTGCATCCATGGCACCGTCCGACTTTCCGGCACCAACAATAGTATGCAGCTCGTCAATAAAGAGGATAATCTGTCCCTCAGACTTCTTCACATCATCCAGCACCGCTTTCAGACGCTCCTCAAATTCACCGCGATACTTTGCACCGGCTACCAAAGAACTCATATCCAGTGAGAAGATTCTCTTATCTTTAAGTCCCTGTGGTACATCTCCACGGACAATTCTCTGTGCAAGACCTTCTACTACCGCCGTCTTACCTACACCGGGCTCGCCGATGATTACCGGATTGTTCTTGGTCTTTCTGGACAGAATCCGGATAATATTACGAATCTCTGTATCTCTTCCGATTACAGGGTCCATCTTCTGCTTCTTAGCCTTATCCACCAAATCCTGACCGTACTTCTCCAATGTATCGTAGGTTGCCTCCGGATTATCACTGGTCACTTTGCGGTTCCCACGCACCGTAGATAGTGCCTGCAAGAAACGCTCCTTGGTAATACCATACTCAGTAAAAATCTCACCTACACCCTTATTGGGATTATTAATCATGGCAAGCATAATGTGTTCCACAGAGACATATTCGTCCCCCAGGCGCTTCGCCTCATCCTCTGCGGTAACCAGCACTTTATTCAAGTACTGTCCCATGAACACTTTGCCACCCTGCACCTTTACACGGGCACGAAGAGCCTGCTCCGCCCGATTCAGAAAATGTTCCTTCTGAATTCCCATCTTTTCCACTAATTTTAAAATCAGACTGTCTTCAATGGTCAGAAGACTATAGAGCAGATGTTCCTGCTCGATTTCCTGATTACCGTATTCGTAGGCCAATCTCTCACAGCCTTCAACGGCCTGCATAGATTTTTGCGTAAATCTGGCAATATTCATATCTCCTACCTCCTTTTAGCACTCAACTCTTTCGACTGCTACTAATATCAATATACACTTATTTTCCGCTAATTCAAGAAATTTTTTCTAAA
Source organism: Acetatifactor sp. (assembly GCA_045541195.1). Taxonomy (GTDB): domain Bacteria; phylum Bacillota; class Clostridia; order Lachnospirales; family Lachnospiraceae; genus Acetatifactor. The sequence continues at coordinate 153,892 of JAZQIQ010000002.1, forward strand.
CTGTTTCTAAATTCTTAAAACAAGATGTTTTGAAACACATAACCAAAGTTAAAGAACTCGCAAAAAAGGCAAATCCCCTCTTAGGATTTGCCTTTCTCTAATTTTGCAACAATATGCTAATAACAATAATCTACCGAATAAACGGTTATTCCACCTTCTTTTGCCCCTACATGGAACTGATCCAACTTATTCGCAAAATCATTCGTTCCCAAAGATTTCACACAATCATTATAAGAGAACTTCGCATAATAATATCCATCTGCCAAGCCATACTCATATGCATCTACCTTCGCCCAGCCGGTACCACCAGACCAGCTCTGAAGAATGATTTCAATCTGCTTTTCGCTTCCCGTATATTCTACATAGAAATATCCATCCGAAGTAATATCGCTTGCATTCATGCTTCCATAATTCTTAGCGGTCAATATTGACACCGCCTGACACCAAGATGAAACCGTTTCCTTACCTTCAAATATCGATACGGATGAACTACCCTCTAAAGAATCATTGTCTGACGCACTACCACCGGATGAGTCATTATCTGCCGGGCCCTCACCGGATGATTCGTCACCTGACGATTCATTATTATTAGAATCTTCTCCTTTTATTCCGTCTGCATATACAGAACAAATCTTGGAAGTATTCTTAATACCATTCGTATCATATATAAGTGTTTCTCCCCAGTCACTGAGACTACTTCCATCCCATTCATTTGCAAGATCCAAATATGCCCAGGCAGAACCGTTACCCTTCCATGACCATCCTAAATAACCAACTTGCTTTTCCTTACAGTAGCTCATAATGGTGTATTCATCTACATCCCCATCCGTATGCTTACAACCAAATTCTCCAATAATTACCGGCACATTTATTCCTAAAGCTTTATCAATGTTACTCTTTACCATGGAGGAATTACCGCCGGCATATTCGTACATATGAATTGAGAAAATAGTATTTCCCAACTCATCTGCCTGAAAAACAGACTTTCCATAGTTCTTTATAGAATCCGGATACTGTCCCCAGCCTGCACTGTCTACTATAAGCATGTTACCGATTCCTGCATCACGCAGACTCTTAATTGCAGCCTTATTTCCTTCTGCCCATGCACTTCCGTCCCATGTACCATACCACTCATTTGCAATATTTACGATAACATACTGCTTATTCTTGTTCAGTATATCCTTCATTTCAATCCAGTAATTTACCGCCTTATTCAATGAGCTTGTACTGTCACTTCCGGTTGCATCATGAATTTCTACGATACATACCAGATTGTTTCTCTTGCAAAGTTCAATAATACTCTCAAGTTCTGAAGCAGTTGTCTTTGTATACACTTCTCCATCCGAAAGGACTACTCTTACAGTATTTGCACCGGTTGCTGCAATCGCTTCTAATGATGTTTCTGTATAATCGGTAAACCAAGCATGTGCTACATTAATACCTCTCATCACGAATTCATTTCCGTTCGCATCACGTACCTTGGTTCCATCCACATAGAATCCACCTATCGAAGATGCGTTTCCGCTACTTGATGATCCGCTGTCTAACGACCCGCTATCTGATGCCCCACCATTATTGGAACTACTGCTATCGGAATCCCCACTTGCCACATCACCAAAATCATAACAAAGCGAATACACCTTTACATACTGTCTTGTAGCTCCTACAAAAATCTTATCAAGTTCACCACTAAAGTCATCTGTTCCAAAAGCAGAAACACAATTTTCATAAGAATACTTTGCATAATAATGATCATTTGCATAACCCTTCTCGCTAGGTGACACCTTAGCCCACGAAACACCTCCGCCGTAACTTTGAAGAATTAATTCTACCTCACCTTCTGTTCCGGAGTACTCTACGTAAAAGTGTCCTCCCTCTGTGATATTGGCAGCATCAAATTCACCACCGCTCCTTGTGGTTGCTACATCTACAGCTTGTCCCCAATCAGCCGACTCTGCTTCCCCCCAAAAAAGAGATACATAACCATCCGTGCTTTCTGCTGCGTTAACCTTTACCCCTTCTACAGCAAATGCTGTTAACAATGTGCTAAATACCGTTACAAACGAAAGTATCACACTAAGCACACGACTCCTTATAAGTGTTTTTGACCCATTCATTTTTTTCCCCTTCTTTCAATAAATTTCTTCTGCGATTTATCCCTTATCAAACTCCCCCCTTCCCCTCATAGACAAATCACATCCGATATAGACGAATCGACAACTTTATCGCAAATTGAACATACATCAAACAACATAGTTTCAATTTGCGCAAAATCACCTTTCATCCACGCCTTTTATAACACATTTTTACATATGAAGTCAATTCATTTAGGTTAATATACTTTATTTTTTACTCTTTTTCACATTTTTTATTCATTCTTTTTAGTTATTATGAACAATTCACTTAATTTATTTTTTAGCTAAATTTATTTTTATTATTCTATAACACACCCTTACGTTGCTTTTTGCTTACCAAATCTACCAAAAAAAAACCTGCGCACAAAGCGCAGGTTTCATTTAATCCTCTAATCTACGAAGTTCGGTATATGCAAGAAGAAGTGGTCCAACACCCTTTGCATCATCCTCAACAATCGGCTCTGACATATAGTATTCAAAGCTTCCGTCTCTTCTTAAATTGTCCGCAGGACCAAGTCCCGCCACCAAACAGATTCCGCCAAGACTTAACTTGCCGTCCTTCTCGGTTAAATACTTATCGCATACGCCGTGGAATGCCTTAAGTGCATACTCTCTGTAAGACTCCGGTAAGAATCCCAGACGCACACCCTTAAGTAGACAGTATGCCATAATAGAGCTTCCACTGGTCTCTAAATAGTTGGGCTCCTTACCACCAAGAGCAGGAAGCTGATACCACAGACCGCTTTCATGTTGGAACTTCAGCATAGAATCCATCATATCCACATAAACCTTTTTCAGATTCTCATACTCTGCTTCGTATCCTTCCGGTTCACACTTGTATAAAGTGTCCAGAAGTGCCATTGAATACCAGCCAAGTGCACGAAGCCAGAAATTCTGCGAAAGTCCGGTTTCCTTATCACACCAAAAGACGGACTTGCTTGCATCATAGCCGTGATAGTAAAGACCGGTCTCCTCATCGCGAAGATACTTTACTACATTAGCAAACTGACTGAAGATATCTGCATAATTCTTCTTATTGTTAAACTTAGTCTCATATTCCATATAAAAAGGCTGTCCCATGTACATACCATCCAGCCATACCTGGTGAGGATAAATCTTCTTGTGCCAGAAGTTTCCTTCTTCCGTACGAGGCTGAGTCTGCACCTGAGAATAAATCAGGTCAATAGCCTTGCGATACTTTTCTTTTCCGTTTAATTCGTATAAAGAAAAGAGGGTCTTGCCTGCATTTACGTTATCGATATTGTACTCTTCCACTTCATAACCATCAATGGTTCCGTCCTCACGCACACGGTAATCAATAAAAGCGTCTGCAAAATCATAATACTTCTCTTCACCGGTAGCATTATATATCTCCAAAAGAGCCAAAATCATACAACCATCAATATAATTCCAGCCACCTTTTAATCCGGCTTTCGCCTTCTCAATATTCCATGCCGGAACCTCCATGGTACTCTTCTCTAACAACTCATCAATGTACTTTTCAAAAATAGGCATTTGCATGCGAAGAATCCTCCAAAGTCTACTCTCATTTTAAACATATCATGCTAATTGTACTTAAAATAGCACTCCCCGTCAATGACTAATTAGTACGGTACTGTGCTAAGGCTCCCCAATCCCAAAAGCACACAAATCAAATACAGTAAAAGTAAATGCACCGGGTAAAAAGCATAAAAGAAATACTTCAGCTTTAATCCCCTTTCTCCATTATAAGCTCTCACAAGTGGCGCTGTAACCACTGCTGCGATTTCCAGACCACTTGCCGCGGTAAGTACTGCAGATGACAGTAACATCTTTCCTGCATTACCTATTTTTAACAAATATAGGATACAGATACAAAGAATCCCGTACCATGAATAATCCGTCTTACAAAGAGCTGCTAATCCTGCTGCCGCCGCAACCACAAATCCCTTCAACAGCAATGATTTCCACTTCTCCATCTCCTTTTCTTCAATCCACTTCAACCCGCACATTGCTAAAAGTCCAATGGTCATGGTAAACATTACATTCTGATACCCCCAGCACATCACTTGAGATGTAAGAGAAAGGTCGTACGGAATCTCAGAAACCAACGCAAACAGTACCATACGCAGCACATATTTCTTCACATCTCGCGTCCGCTGAAATCCTTCCACCAAAAGGAAGCAAAAAATCGGAAATGCCGGCCTTCCGATGATACGCATCAGCAAAATAACATTATAAAACTCTGCGGAGAGCCCTCCACCCAGATACACCCGTACCATTAAAACCGCCGCAATGTGATCAATCAGCATAGTGACCATTGCTATCAGCTTTAACGTACTGCCGGTTAGCCCTTTACTTCTTTCCACAATAACTTTCCTCCACATCCTGAAGTGTAATTTTACGGAAGCGATTTAATCCATTCACCAAAATCAATACACTGTTCTTGGTAGTATCAAATGCTCCCTCTTCATACATAGTATAAATAATCAGCCCTACCGGAACTGCCACAATCATACCGATGACACCGCCGACCTTAAAGCCTATGTAAAGTAAAAACAAGGTCGGAATAGGCGGAACACCAATAGAATCACCAACAATTTTAGGCTGGATAATCTGACGTACCAACTGTCCCACCCCCCAGATAATCAATAGTGCCACTGCCACCTTATAATCTCCGGACAACACCTTGATAATCGCCCAGGGTACCATTACCGTACCTGTTCCAAAGAAAGGCAGGATATCAAGCAGTGCAATACCGGCTGAAATCAGTAGCACATGACGTACCTTAAGCAAGGAGAGGCCGATTACCAGCAGCAAATAAATCCAAAGCTCAATCTTAAACTGCGCCTTAAAATATCCTCCTACCGCACGCACCACACTGCGGCGGATAATATCATATCGGCTTACCAGGCCTTTCGGTGCCACATTACGAATCCACTCCGATACCTGTGTCTTGTCCGTCACAAAGAAGTACGCCGACAACAAGCACATAATCACTGCTATAATCACCGTAGGAAGCTTCTTGGCAAAATTCCCCACCGCTTCAATGGTTGGTGAACTAATCTTTTCAACCAAGGAGCCAATCGCCTCAGAAGCACCATCCTTGATTCCGGTCAAGGTCTTCTGCACATCAATAGGGAACCTGTCATAAACAGAACTAAACTTCTCTGTGGCAAGATTAATCTCCGCAGACAGGCCTTCCCACATCTCCGGTAAATCCTGTACCAATCCGGTCCCTTCCCGAATCAACTTGGCTCCAATAAAATAAATAGCAAGCACTACAAGCGCAATCGCCAGTATAATCACTGCCGCACTACCCGTCTTTCTGCGGATTTTCAACTTTTCTTCACAAAATCTCACCATAGGACTTGCAATCCATGCAATCACCCAGCCGCAAATAAACGGTGAAAAAAATACTGCCACCTTGGGAAGCACATTTATAATCAACAAAATTGCAATTACTGCCAGTACCAGATTCGTGACAGCTTTCAAATACTTAATTTTAGACCCTTCCATTAATTTCTCCCCATTTACTCCATTTCTACTTCCATTTCCCCTTTTGACTCTTCTACAATCCGGTCAATGATCTCGTAGATTTCCTCGCGTCCCTGCTTACTTGTTGCAGAAAACGGAATCACAACCGTTCCTTTCTCCACCTGCAGAGTCTCTTTGATCAACTTCACTTGCTTCTGAATCTGACTGCGATTAATCTTGTCCAGCTTGGTTGCAATAATAATCGGGCGGTAGCCGTTATTACATACCCAATCATACATAATCCTGTCATTCTCCGAAGGCTTATGACGAATATCAATAAGCAAAAATACTGTCTTCAACATCTCTGACTTATGCAGATAATCCTCAATCATCTTACCCCACTGAGCCTTTACATGCTCATTGGCATTAGCGTAACCATATCCCGGTAAATCCACATAATAAACATCATTATTGATATTATAATAATTGATGGTCTGGGTCTTACCCGGCTGCGAACTGGTTCGCGCCAAGGATTTACGGTTCATCAGCGCATTTATCAGCGACGACTTTCCCACATTACTCTTACCTGCAAACGCCACCTCGGGCTTGGTATTCACCGGTATCTTACTGGTAATACCGCATACTGTTTCCAAATTTACACTTCGAATAACCATATATAAACCTCTCTATGTAAAGAAAACGCCGCTTTGAAGCGGCGTCTCTTCGTTTACTCGTTATAAATAATAACCGGCTTATCTGTTCCTTCAACAGTACCTCTGGTAATGACACACTTTGCAATACTGTCATCGGAAGGAATTTCATACATCAACTCCATCATGGAATTCTCCATGATAGAACGAAGTCCTCTGGCACCGGTCTTACGCTCGAATGCTCTGTCAGCAATGGCAGCGATGGCATCCTCTTCAAATGCCAGCTCCACATCATCAAACTCAAAGAGCTTCTGATACTGCTTAATCAGCGCATTCTTAGGCTCCTTTAAGATTCTAACCAGTGCTTCTCTGTCAAGCCCCTGTAAGGATACATTGATTGGCACACGTCCTACAAACTCCGGAATCAGACCAAACTTGGTCAAATCCTGAGGAGTCACCTCTGCAAGCAGCTCGCTGATCTCCTTGGTAGACTTCTGTCCCACCTCGGTATTGAAACCGATGGACTTGCGATCCAAACGGGTCTCCACAATCTTCTCCAGGCCGTCAAATGCACCACCACAGATAAACAAAATATTGGAGGTGTCAATCTGGATCAGCTCCTGATGAGGATGCTTTCTTCCACCCTGAGGAGGTACACTTGCTACTGTACCCTCAATAATCTTAAGAAGTGCCTGCTGTACACCTTCACCGGATACATCTCTGGTGATGGATACGTTCTCGCTCTTCTTGGTAATTTTATCAATCTCATCGATGTAGACAATACCAAACTGTGCACGCTCTACATCATAATCGGCCGCCTGAATCAGCTTCAGCAGAATATTTTCCACATCTTCACCTACATAACCGGCTTCTGTTAAGGTAGTTGCATCTGCGATTGCAAACGGAACATTAATAATCTTCGCCAATGTCTGAGCAAGATATGTCTTACCGGAACCGGTGGGGCCAATCATAATAATATTACTCTTCTGAAGCTCCACCTCATCGATTCCCTTAGGTGCAGTTACTCTCTTATAGTGATTGTACACTGCTACGGACAGCACCTTCTTTGCAGTCTCCTGACCGATTACGTACTCGTCCAAAAAGGATTTAATCTCCTTTGGTCTTAACAAATTAATATCACGACTATCAAAGCCTTCTTCATCGACGCTCTCTAACTCTTCTTCCAGAATCTCTGCGCACACATCAATACACTCATCACAGATGAATACGCCTTCCGGACCGGCAATCAGCTTGCGAACCTGACTCTGTCTCTTACCACAGAAGGAACATCTGATGTCGTTTCCTGACATTTTCGCTGCCATCTTTCTCCTCCCCACTTAAGTTTATACTTAAGTATTATTACGCCTGAGAATGAGAGGTAATCACCTTATCAATCAGACCGTATTCCTGCGCCTCTTCCGCAGACTTCCAATTATCTCTCTCAGTGTCTGCACACACCTTCTCATACTCCTGTCCGGTGTTCTGTGCAAGCATTCTGTTTAATTTCTCTTTTGTCTTTAAAATGTGCTTTGCCGCGATTTCAATCTCTGTAGCCTGACCCTGGGTTCCGCCAAGTGGCTGATGAATCATAATCTCAGCGTTAGGAAGAGCATATCTCTTACCCTTTGCACCACCTGCAAGAAGGAACGCGCCCATACTTGCAGCCATACCGATACATACGGTGGAAACATCGCACTTGATGTACTGCATGGTATCATAGATAGCCATACCTGCTGTAACACTTCCGCCCGGGCTGTTGATGTATAAATGTATATCCTTCTCAGGATCTTCGGACTCTAAGAATAATAACTGCGCAACAACCAGGCTGGCAGTCACTTCATTTACCTCTTCTCCCAAGAAAATAATTCTATCCTTTAACAATCTGGAATAAATATCGTAAGATCTTTCACCCTTGCTGGTCTGTTCAACGACGTAAGGTACTAAACTCATTTCTCTACCTCCCAAAAAAATAAATTTTCCCTATCATTCTATCCCACATAGAATTTCTTTTCAACCATAAAACAGAGGATTTAAGAAAAACTTAATCCTCTGTTTCATCTGTCTTTATTTACTCAACACAAATCTTATTCTTCAGTAGTTTCTTCCTTAGCAGCCTTCTTTGCACGTGGCTTAGACTCCTTTGCATTCTCTACAACGAAATCAACTGCCTTTGCAATAGCAAGATCTTCCATAACCTGCTTCTTGCCAGCTTCACCAAGTAACTCCTTAACCTTATCATTCTCCATCTTGTAAGCTTCTGCCATCTTGGTAACTTCTGCTTCGAAGTCCTCTTCAGTAGCTACGATGCTCTCAGCAGCAACAACTGCTTCAAGTACAAGACGAGACTGGATTCTCTTCTCAGCCTGAGGCTTAACCTGTGCAATCATAGCATCCATGGTTAAACCGGTGAACTGCATATACTGTTCAACAGAAAGACCCTGCGCCTGAATTCTCTGAGCGAATTCCTCAACCATCTGTCTCTGCTGGGTCTCAACCATAGCTTCAGGTAACTCCATCTTTGCATCAGCGATGATAGCATCGATAACAGCTTCTTCCTTAGCATTCTTAGCATCATTTTCCTTCTTCTCTGCTAAGCCCTTCTTAACGCCTTCTCTATACTCAGCTAAAGTATCGTACTCAGATACTTCACTTGCGAACTCGTCATCTAACTCAGGAAGCTCTTTTACCTTGATTTCCTTAACGGTACACTTGAATACTGCAGCCTTACCAGCTAAATCCTCTGCATGATACTCTGCAGGGAAGGTAACGTTTACATCTACTTCCTTACCGATTTCAGCACCAACAAGCTGCTCTTCGAAACCAGGAATGAAAGCACCGGAACCGATGGTAAGAGGATAATCGGTACCCTTACCGCCTTCGAATGCCACACCATCAACGAATCCTTCGAAATCGATTACAGTCATATCACCATCCATAACTGCTCTGTCTTCTACAGTGATGGTTCTAGCGCTGTTCTCTCTCTCCTTGCTGATTTCAGCATCGATTTCTTCGTCAGTAACGGTAACATCAATCTTGTCTACCTTTACACCCTTGTACTTACCTAAAGTAACTTCCGGCTTTAATGCAACTTCTGCAGTAAAGATGAAAGGCTTACCAGCCTCTAACTGGATAACATCAATCTTCGGAGAAGAAACGATTTCTTCGCCACACTCATCATATGCCTTCTCGTATGCAACAGGAATTAAATCATTTGCCGCATCCTCACAGAATACGTTCTTACCGTACATCTGCTCAATCATCTTACGAGGAGCTTTACCTTTACGGAAGCCCTGGATGCTGATTTTATTCTTGTTCTTCTGATAAGCTACTTCAATAGCCTTGTCTAATTCTTCAGCAGAAACTTCAATAGTAAGCTTCGCCATGCTGTTTTCTAATTTTTCAACCTGTAAACTCATTGTTACATTTCCTCCTTGTTTACCTGTGGACATAGTCACACTCATTTTGGGATTATAACATAAGTATCTACGCTCTGCAAATGTTTTTCGCTACAAAACCCCCAAAAAATGCAGATTTTACCATAATATTTTCAAAAACTCTGCAAATAATAAATATCGTGATAAGCAATAACGCTTATCTAAAACAAAAAATCGGAGGTATTTTAATTATGTCAAGCAACAGATCTAACAGAATTGAAGTTCCTGAAGCAAAGGAAGCTATGAACAGATTCAAAAACGAAGTAGCATCTGAGTTAGGTGTTAACTTAAAGGAAGGCTACAATGGCGACTTAACTTCTCGTGAAGCTGGTTCTATCGGCGGTGAGATGGTTCGTCGTATGATTAAGAAGCAGGAAGAGCAGATGTAATCTGTGAATGAGAAGGGGGAGAGCCGTCGCAAGACGGCTCTTTTCTGTTACAGATCCTCCTCTAATCTGTTCTGCACATATTGAATAAAGCTGTCGTACTATTTCCTCGTTTCCACTCACCCACTATGATAAAGAGATACCAATTCCCGCCTAATAGATTCCACTTGCCTAATTGCCTTACTAATCTTTCTCTGTACCCTACTTATCTGCGAATGGACCAGACAATCCATAAATCTACTATCAAACCACATATCAGTAACATAAGAAAGGCTTCTATATTGCAGTTGCGTATTCTTATTTTTCAATATACTCTTTAGTTCATAATTCAGCATTTGTAGTGCATTTTGAGCATCCATAAGTTCTTCCTGTGCATCTTCCTCATATTCTCCCCGCATACCTTCCGGAAGTTTTAGATTGTATTTTTTCGCTACCGCTTCAATAATTTCATCTTCATCATTTCCCTATAATTCTTCTAAGTCTTCTTGACTAAGCAATACACCAGCGCTTAATACAGCCAACTGAACTACTTCTTCATCACACAAAAAGAGCTGCCACACCGTGACAGCTCTCTGCTTAACATATTTATATCTGCACTTCTACAAACGAATTAGTCACCGAATACTGCTCTGTAGTCAGCCTGGAACTTCTCGATTCCTGCATCAGTTAAAGGATGCTTAACCATCTGCTCGATAACGCTGTAAGGAACAGTTGCGATATCAGCACCTGCAAGTGCGCAGTCGGTAACGTGGATAGGGTTACGAACGCTTGCACAGATGATTTCGGTATCTAAATCAGTTACTGCGAAAATATCAGAAATCTCTCTAATTAAATCTACACCTCTCTGGCTGATATCATCAAGACGGCCTAAGAAAGGAGAAACATAGGTAGCACCTGCTCTAGCTGCAAGAAGTGCCTGGTTTGCAGAGAAGATTAAGGTAACGTTAGTCTTAATACCTTCTGCAGATAATACCTTACAAGCCTTAAGACCTTCTACAGTCATAGGAATCTTAACAACCATGTTAGGATGGATTGCTGCAATAGCTCTACCCTCTGCGATCATACCCTCAGCATCAACAGTGGTAGCCTTTACTTCACCACTGATAGGTCCATCTACGATAGATGCGATCTCAGCGATTACTTCTTCAAATACTCTTCCTTCTTTTGCGATAAGGGAAGGATTGGTGGTAACACCACAGATAACTCCCATATCATTTGCTTTCTTGATGTCTTCTACCTTAGCGGTATCAATGAAAAAACGCATAACATTCACTCCTCTTATTTGTTATATTTAAAGCCCCGACACCAAAGTGCCGAGGCTTAGTTACCTACTTACCGCAGCACTTCTTATACTTCTTGCCGCTTCCGCACGGACATGGATCGTTAGGATATACCTTTGCTTCCTTTACAACAGTAGTAGAAGACTTCTGCTCTCTGTAAAGTGCCTTCTTGGTAGCCTCGTCAAAGATAGCATCCCACTCGGTTAAGTTGTATAACCAGTCTGCTTCTGCCGCAACCATGTTCTTATATAATAATGCCTTATCAAAACCAAGGTTTACCTCAGTCTCTTCGGTCATCTCTTCGATAGGGTTAGCATTCACTAAGCTATCGTTGATACCATCTAAAAATCCGGTCATAGTCATAAGGGAAACATCGTACTTCTCCGCTAATTCCTTAACAGTACCCTTTACAACTTCATCAGGATTAACTAATAACTGCTGATAGATTTCCTTTTCCTTCTGGAAATAAGCGCCCCAGAACTGCTGAAGCTTGTCTCTTCCTAATTCTTCATTATAAGCAACTTCTCTCCACTGCTGTAATAATGCCATTTCAAATACCATACCTTTCCATAGCTTGTCTCACAAGCAAACTCATACAGATGCATTATATAACAAATATCGCATAAAAACAACTAAAACTTGTTGCGAACCTTACGGAATAATGTTATCTTGATTGTAAATTGTACAAAGAGAGGATTTTACATGAACAAAAAAGAAAAGAAAAAAATGACTTCCAAGCAGATAGTGGCTTGGATTGGTATCATCGCCCTGATTGCCATGTACCTCATTACCTTAGTAGTTGCTATCGTGAATCCCGGAGAAGGCGGCAGACTCTTCCAGGCATGCTTAGTGGCTACCATCGCAGTTCCCTTTTTAATCTGGGTGTACGTATGGATGTACGGCAAGCTTACACAGAAGAAGACATTTGCAGACCCGAATTACTTACAGACAGAAGATAATCAGAAAGAGGATTAGGCATCTACGCCCAATCCTCTTAATTCATTTATCGCCTGTTCTTTATCTTTAAACACAATTCCGCAGATTCCCGCATTCTTTGCTCCCACGATATTTTTCTCCGTATCGTCCAGAAAAACGCATTCCTCCGCTTTCAAATCATATCTCTGAAGCAATAGCTCATATACGGCTCTGTCCGGCTTTATCACCTTGTCGCGATAAGACAAAATACCGCCGTCCATATAGTCTAAAAACTCTAATGCATGCTGGCAATCCTCCCAGGCAGGCTGTGAGAAATTAGACAGATAATAGCATCCGTATCCCTTTGCCTTCAGCTCCTGAATCCAGGGCACTGCATAATCATACTTTGCCAGAAGATTCTTAATATTGGACAAGGTCTGACGAATCTCTTTCTCAATTCCCGGATCATTTTCTACAAATAGCTCCAGAATCTCTTCTCGGGTCAATGCCCCTCTGTCAAACTCATTCCAGTCTTCATTCTGTGCTGTAGCTTTCGCAAGTCTCTCCAAAATTTCTTCCGAATACCCGAATTCCTGAAAGTACTCCTTCCACCGAAATGCACAAAGCACATTACCGATATCAAAAATTATATTTTTTATCATGCTATTCTCTACCATCCCAGCAGTAGGTACAAAGCTTATCTCTGTCAATACCCACAGCATCAATCATATCATCTAGACGATGATAACGAAGAGAGGTAAAGCCCAGCTTATCATTGATTCTCTTTATCATTTCATGGTATTCCGGAGTATCCGGATTAACATATTTCATCAAATCAATCTCTTTATCTGCACCTTCCATATCACGGATTACACGTCTTGCAATCAAATCCATCTCTGAGGATGAACGTGAGAAATTCAGATACTTACAACCATACATAATCGGAGGACATGCCGGTCTGATGTGAACCTCTTTTGCACCGCTCTCATATAAGAACTGTGTGGTCTCACCAAGCTGGGTACCTCTTACGATGGAGTCATCAATAAGAAGGAGCTTTTTGCCATCAATCAGATCATGTACCGGAATCAGCTTCATCTTAGCAATTAAGTTACGCTGGGACTGTATGGTCGGTGTAAAGGAACGTGGCCAGGTAGGTGTATACTTAATAAACGGTCTGGAGAACGGAATTCCGGAACGATTTGCATATCCTACCGCATGTGCAATACCGGAATCCGGCACACCTGCAACAATATCAGGCTTGACATCGTCTCTCTCTGCCAGTCTTGCACCACAGTTATAGCGCATCTGCTCTACACTGATACCTTCATAGGAAGAGGAAGGATATCCGTAATATACCCAGAGGAATGTACAGATCTTCATATCTGTGCCCGGATTAACCAAAGTTCTCACGTACTCCGGAGTAATTACTGCGATTTCACCCGGTCCTAACTCCCTAACTGGAGTATATCCTAAATTCAAGTAGGAAAACTCTTCAAACGCAGCACAATATGCTCCATCTTTCTTACCGATGGATACCGGAGTTCTTCCCATCTTATCACGTGCCGCATAGATTCCCTTAGGAGTCATAAGCAACATGGTCATGGAACCTTCAATCACTTCCTGCGCATACTGGATACCTTCTACCAGATTATCCTTCTGATTGATGATAGCAGCCACCAGCTCTGTTGCATTGATATCCCCGCCGCTCATCTCTAAAAAATGGGCATGTCCCTTGGTAAAAAGCTGCTGTACGATTTCATCCTGATTATTGATTCTTCCTACGGTAGTAATCGCATAGGTTCCGTGATGTGAACGAATGAGAAGGGGCTGTGGTTCATAATCTGAAATACAACCTACTCCCAAGGTACCTTCCATAGAATTTACATCTTTATCAAACTTTGTTCTGAACGGAGAATTCTCAATGTTGTGAATCGCTCTGTCAAAACCTTTTTCCTGACTATACACAGCCATTCCCGCACGTCTGGTACCGAGATGAGAATGATAATCTGTTCCAAAAAATAAATCAAATACGCAATCCGTTTTGGATGCAACTCCGAAAAAACCACCCATGATAAATTCTCCTATTTTCTTAACTATTCAGTACCCTCATTCGCAACTTTCCTTTTGCTCATGATTTGGTTCTCACCAACTGATTTCAATCCACATTATTTCCTTTCAAGCAAGCTTGCGTCCATAATGTGGATGAAATCGCTTGATCCTGAATAGTTAACATTATAAAATGCTCATCTACAATAATCAATTAGCTATTTTCCTAAAAACTGATAACGTTTTCCTTATCACATTGTGGAAAAATATACCGTTTCTATTCCTTGTTGTACTTATCTACCATTCCTGCAATTTCTTCTGCATACTGTGGAAAGCTGTGAGCGATATCCATAATTTCATCTTTTACTTTATCAACAACCTGCATATTATAATCCATCTGCTTACGCAGAGCCTGTCTGCGTATAATCAGTTCGTGGCGCATCTCCACCATCTCACCTTTTTCAACAAAGATCACCGGTCTGGAGGTCAATCTATCCGGATAACGCACCCGATATCGCTTTAACAGCACCTGCAATTTCTCCAGATAGTAGTCTCTCTTCGCTTCCAACTCCTGAAACTGCTTGCGTTCTTCCTTTTCCTGCTGATACTGCTTATACAGGGCCGAAAGCTGCTTGCCACTGTCCACATCAAACTTCATATACAGATAATCCAATAAATTAGCATTATTGATATATCTGATTTTCACCTTATTCTGAAGCTGTACCAGACGATTAATGGTACGCTCCACCTTTTCCAGCTCTTTCTCACTGTCCATATACTTAAGGCAGAGCACTGTAATTGCAATCACTGCAGAAATCACTGCCACAAAATACCCTACCTTGGTATCCATTTTCAGTGCAAACTGAAACACCATAAGCAGCAGTACACACACTACCAGTGCAGTCAGGAAGATTACTGCCATTCCCTTGTAGTTTGAAAGCATACCATACAGTTCACTCTTACGATATGCATAGGCATGACGCTCTCCATCCAGACGATGCAAATCCTGCTTCACCAGGTCACCGTACTTCTCCGCTTCCTTAATCTTCCGGATACCGTCTTCCAGCTCATCTTCTTTTTCTTTAAGCTGATAAAATACTTTATCACTCATGCGGTTCTGCTTATCCAGATATCCCTGCTTTTCCTTGTCGATGTTAATCATCTTTCTGGCAGCAATTTTCAAATCATCCCGCTCTTTCTCCGGTAATGCTTCCACTTCTTCTGTATCAGTCAGATAGGCCGTTACCAGTGAATACTCTCCCTCCAAAAGGGACAGTTCCTTATTGGCCTCTCCAATCTGTTCCATCAAATCTGTAATATATCGGCTCCGGTCCTCCTCACTGTGAAAGTCCACGCCCTCACGGGAGTACTCCAGTTCTGCCCATTCTACAGATGTTTCATGATTCTTTTTCTTCTTTTCAAATAACTTTCGTAAAAATCCCATGCTTAAACTCCGACACTGCTACGATATCTGTCCTTCAGCAGTCCCACTACTTTCTCACTTTCGCTATAATATTTTTTCTGTTCACCGCCGGTCCGCAGCCTTTGCATCTCTTTGAGATACGCATACTCTAAGGTCTGCTGCCACCTCTCACTCAGCTTATCAAAATTTTTCTCAAAAGCAAGGCAATCCGCGTATTGTTTCCCATATTCTGAAACTAATGCCACATAGTCGGTGGGACTCAAAACCAGACGCTTTGCTCCCAAATATGACATAAAGGAATCTCTGTCTCCACTTTGCTTATATGCTTTCAGAAAACACTCTCCCGCCTCATCATACCGCATCAGTCCTGCAAAGGCAACGCCCTTATTATGCCAGATACCGGCGGTCACACTTCCATGCTTTTCCATCAGCTCCGGTGCCAGTGCATACAACTCCCTAAGCAATACATCGTAGGCATCATTGGCGGCACTGTAACGCTTCCGTTCCACCAGATAATCAATCTGCATCTTCTTTTTCTCAAAATCGGACATTCCGCTACTCATCTTCACAGTCTCTTCCATTTTGAGAATCTCTTCACTGCTGTAAAAGCCCACATAATTCTGTATCATACAAATCAGGCTACTCAGCGTCCCCTTTTGGTGAACCAGTACATGAAGCTCTCTTGCCAATTCCACAAGACCGCATTCTTTTCCCACGAACTCCACAAGCTCGCTCTCCATAATTTCATTTCCCAGGAGAAATGCCTCTTCCTTCAGCACATAACACAGTTCTTCCATGGTATAGACCATGATATCCAGCTTCTTAAAATAATATGGAGTTGTAGCGGTATTCCCAATTTGTGCGTATGCCTTCATATCCTATACTTCCTTAGTAGATTAATATCTCTTCTCTCCAAGACTTATCCAAAGCCTTTCGTATCTCCCCAAAACCCAGGTCCCGTACCTCTATGCACAGCATATTTTCCGAAACCATATATAATTTCATGGCAACCTTGGTCACATCGTTCTTTTCCAGAGAAAGATCATCCAGCTTCATGCGTATCACCTTGCACTCCTCACTAGTCAGATGATTCACAAGCAGTTCAATATCATTCTCATTCTTCAAGTAAAACTCCAGACTATACTCCGTCTCATACCAGTTATTGCCCGCATCCAGCAGTGCATAGTAGGTCTCTGTATCGTGATTTAACATCCGCATACCGATATTGGCCTTCAGCTTATCATTTCCCAGAAAGACATAATTCTTACCGTTTTCACTTCCCTGTATTTTCTCCAATAAGCTGAACACCGCACCTTTGCTGTAAAGATTGTTCCCTTGGAATACTCTTCTTCCCCTGCAAAGATACTTTAAGGTCTCCGTCATCCAGTCTCCGGAGAACTTCTCACCAATCAAATATATGGATGAAATTAAATTGTTCTGGCAAAGCCCACGGACGATCTCCAGTAAACTGCTATCTGTCCCATCAAAAGCACAGCTCTCTTCGTGGATATGAGCCACAATTGGATTTGTCCTTTTATTACACTCCATTTTGTAGCAGCAAAGCTGTTCCCCACGATAATCCAGAAGAAGGGTCTGATAAGTCCACAACTCTGACCGCTGATAAATCATATAGTAATAATAACTCTCTGTGTAATTCTGAAAATACACCTCTGTATTTTTCAGGGAAAGATTCTTAATCACCTGATTCAACAGCTGTACCATATTTCCATCCAGCCTCTGACTGGTCATCATAATGGCGAAAACCTTCCCATTTCCCACAACACCGGAGAGCATGCCCAGACTACGCTTAACAAAAAGCGTCAGCAATGCCACCGGATTATAGCTCTGACCGTCAATCAAAATTTCCTCCTTAGCCAATGCCATATCCAGCAGATTGTCCACCAGAATTCCATCCTCCGGATACTGCTGCATATACCGTTGCGCCTCTTTACCGTACAACCACTGATTCACGCCCCGTCTCTTGCACAGCACGGTGGGAATATCATAAATCTCCTCTCCCGCCACCGAAGATATGGTTTCAATCTCCGTATTTTCTTTTACATAACAATAACTAATCTGACAGTAGCTGTTTGCCAGATCATACCCAACTATTATTTTTTCCCCAAGCAGCCCCCTAAGCACAAGCCTGCCTCCTCTTTTCTTACTTTTCCTTCTTTATTGCAAACAGATTCTCATTGTAGAAATACGTTCTGTACAAATCCTCCAGCATGGTATCAAAGGTATCGTAATCCTGTAAGGTCTTACTGATTACAATATCATTAATCATATGATACACACTGGTCCTCTCTGTAACAGACATATCGCTCTTTTGTCTGCTTCCGCTTTCTGTAAGCTGGCTTTCACCGCCATATTCTTCCACAATGTAATACTGCAGACTCTCCCCGAAGAACAATACAAATTCCTTGAAAAATACGCCACCGTACGCCAGGTTCATGTTCTCCATTATGTACTCTTCTTCTCCGGACTCCTCTGAGGCTATCTGATAATGAATTTTCACCACACTTCCCGGTCTGGTTCTGTACTCAATAATGGTTTTATCATATACAGCCAACGAATCCGGTCCCAGCTCCCTGAACTCCAGAAAACAGTTCAGATGAATTCCCTGCTCCATAAGATCTGCAAGAAAAGTACTGATAATCGCTTTATCCTGTTCTTTTATATCACTCTTATTGTCTGCATAATATTTTAGATAACCCAGCTTACAAATCTTAGATAAACGGACCCCCTCCTCTTGCAATTCCCTGATTTTTTCAAAGATATATCCGTCTACCAACTGTTCTTCCACAAAAAAGTCATAGGATCTTCTCATCAGATATGCCATGAGAATATCCATATCCGGCTCACCTTCCGCATAATCCTTCAGTATCGCATTGGCACCCCCCACGTGTGAATGCGTATAAAGGATCTGCACCAAAAGTCTCTCGCTAAGTGCCCTTACGGGAACACCGTATGACTTTGCCTGTTTCCAGATGCCTCGCATAAAACGAGACATTCCCTTATAATACTGTATTAAATACTCCGTTACGATGGCGTTAGTCTTGCCCCTTGCAAAATTCCGCATGGCATAGCCTACCAACACCTCATCAAAGGTATGCTGCCTCTTGCGAATCATAGCCCCCAAAAGCTGCGCCATATACTTAGGGTCTACGCCACCATCTCCATAACGACATACCCATTGATACGCCAAATCATCCAATCCCGCGATAATCATATACTGAATAATATCTGCCCGTTCCTTCTTCTTTAAGAAATCTCCCTGCAGACTTTCCAAATATTCCGTCATCAGATTTTTCTGATCGTTCTCATAATAGAATCTAAGGATCTTGATGGTTACTTCTCTGTGAATCCGCCTGGAAACACTCTCTGCTTCCTTTAAACGGAGCCAACGGGACAAGCTGTCTCCGATTGCCTCATTTCGCTCTTCTGAATAACCATAGGCATAAATATCAAACTCCAAATCCTCCGGAATATAACCCGCCACAAGATGAATATACTTTCCTGCACGCATCAGCCGCTCTGTTGTATATGCCACATCCTGCACCAGACGATTCCCACCGTCGTCTTCAAATATAAGTACACAATCATTACCGTATAAAGATACCCATACCGAAGAGTCCACCAAAGGATACACCGTACCAAAGGAATTATCCGGCTGATAAACAATTACATTCCGGATATCCGTCCGCTCCACCTGAATATTGTGCGCAAAGATAATTCGCGCAACACCGGCAGCATTTTTCATATCCACAATCTCACTGTTTAAAAAGTGCTGATAAAGTGGCGCCAAATAGCGGTTTACATGTTCCTTCTGAAGCTGCTCCCTTACAAATTCCCGCATCTTGGGCTCATAGCTTTCAAAAAGCTCCGGCATCTTATCTTTATTCTTCAAAATATAACAATATAAATAAGCCGTATGAATATAATCCAAGTTGTTCTGATAACTAAAGTACATCAGTACTGTCTTGGGAAGCTCCATATCCCTGGTCACATCCAACGCAGACATATAATACTCATAGAGATTGGTAATCCGAAGATCCTCTTTCAGTCCTCTCTCAAACCAAATAAAATGGTCACTATCCACCAATCCTCCCTTAATCAGGAGAGTACATATATTCTTCAAAATGCGGACATCTCTGGTCCGCTCATAGTAGAAGCCAAGAATTTCAAATAGCAACTTGGAATAATCTTTCACCCGTTCAGACAGGTAATACACCTGCTCCAAAACCTCCGGTGAAAGGAACTCCTTCTTATATCCAAAATACAGCACCTGCAATTCATACTCTCCCAACTTCCTAAGAAGCGTAGGATTCTGATTTAATAGTTGCAGTGCTTCAATATACAGAACCGGGCTGGTACAGCCTCTCGCAAATTGCTGCTCTAAAAATACCCATTTTCCGGAGACACTTCGATTCAAATCCTCGGACAGAAAAAGCTGCAACCAGGCAAGCTGCCAATACTCACCACGCCTTTTATACATCTTCTCCACATAATTAGCCGCACGGCGGGTATACTCCTCATCCTTTTTCAAGAGAGTCATCAGATAATAGTAATACCCATGTAAGACCATGTCTTTTTTCTCTTCCAGCAATGCCTGTACCTGTGTCAGAATCCACTCTGCTTCATTAAAACGGTTTTTCGTAAGAAGAAGCTGTGCATGGAACAGACGGACAGCCGTATTCTTTTCATCTGCGAGAATCATCTTCTCTACAATCTTCTCTGATTCCTTATACCAAGTGCTCATACTGATTTTCTTCAGTCGAAATGCCTGATAAAGCTCCATCAAAGATACTACATTATGTTTGTATTCTCTTCTCTCTCTTGAAAGATTCCCTCTTCTTATCTGCACCTCTACCGGAATCTTTATTTTCATATACGGATTGCTCAGAGTCACACATCCCAGATTCTTTCCCGCATGCAAAGCCTGACTGTCTATGTACACCGGAAGACTGCAACGTTCTCCCAGAAAATCATCTTCGGTAAGAACTTCCTTCTCCGTAAAAACAAACTCTCCCTGACAGCTCACCTGCAAAAATGTATACCCCCAGCCATTCCGTAAAATCGGAAGTACCAGCTGAACAACTCCCAATGGATCCTCCACAAAAAACTTCTTCTCCATGGGAATGAATTCTACCCGGCTCTTTTTATTCACAGCACACAAAAACTCATCCATACACTGTGCTTCACATGCTCCGGAAGAAAGTCCCTGATAAAGTAAATGTACATGTGAATCTTCTTTACGAATCACCGTGGCAAACATTGGAGAACGGAACAGACGCAGCGCCTCTTTCATATTTGCTTTTGCCAAATTAGTAAAGTGGAACAGATTCTTTACAGGGCCCACGGAAGACTCAGGTATACTATGCTCTACAGAAATTACATAGGGTAGATAATATTCTCCCAGATTTGATATCACATAGAACTCTCCCTTAGTTACTTCCCCCTCTTCCATATACTCACTATGAAAGCAATAGGAAATCTCTACTCCGGCCCCGGCAAATTCGTATGTAAAACACTCCATTCTGGGGTCAGAGGTTGTAATATATCCGGTCATATACTCCGCAGATGCATCTTCCGGCAAAATAATAGAAAAGCTACCCTCACATCGCTTTCCCACACTAACCGAATGTTCGATTTTCTCACAAGAAAAATTAAGCGTACCACCCTTGTATTCAAATCTTTCTTTTAAAATTTGTGCTACAACTTCCTCCATTTTAACCCCTCGTTACCCACTTTCTGACCATAAATACAATTATTTTAATCTTACCACAATGAAAACTTCCAATCAAGCTTGCATATATATAGAACAAAAGAAAAAGTGAGAATTATAATGGACATTGAAACACCTGATTTTTCCGGCCAGCTACAAATCCGGATTATCTCCAATATGGGCTATATCCCCATTAACAACGCTACCGTTACAATCCTTTCCCCTGAAAATACTACCAATATGACAGTTACCACCAACAGTTCCGGTGAAACGGAAGATATTACCCTCCCGGCACCCAATCCACGCTATACCATGGCTCCCTCTGAGACCCAGCCCTACACCACATACGACCTCCAGGTAGAAGCAGCAGGATATGAACCATTTCTGCTTACCGGCGTGGCAGTTTACGCAGATACCCTTGCCCTACAGGTAATCCGGCTTATCCCTTTAGAAACGGCAACTACCAGAGAAGAAGTGGTAAATCTTCCCCCACATACACTTTTCGGGAACTTTCCGCCAAAAATACCGGAAGATGAAATCAAACCTCTGCCTGACACAGGTCAAATTGTCCTAAACCGTGTAGTCATACCGGAATTTATCATCGTACATGACGGAGACCCCAATGATGCCTCTGCACCCAATTACTGGGTTCGATATAAGGACTATATAAAAAATGTTGCCTCCTGCGAAATCTATTCCACCTGGCCGGAGGCAACTCTTTATGCCAATATTCTGGCTATTATGTCTTTTACACTTAATCGCGTTTATACAGAATGGTACCGGGCAAGGGGCTATAACTTCACCATAACCTCCTCTACCGCCTACGACCACAAATGGAACTATGGGCAGACCATTTACCAGAATATCGACCGTCTGGTAGATACCATCTTTGCCAATTATCTTTCCAGACCGGGTGTAAGCCAGCCCATTTTCACTGCATACTGTGACGGCAGACGTGTAACCTGCAACGGTCTGTCCCAGTGGGGCTCCAAGTATCTTGGGGACGAGGGATATTCCGCTATCGAAATCATACGATACTATTTCGGTAATGACATGTATATCAATACTGCAGAGACCATTTCCGGAGTCCCGTCTTCCTTCCCGGGATACAATCTCTCCCAAGGTTCTACCGGTGAAAAGGTGCGTACCATACAATCACAGCTGAATCGTATTGCCCGAAACTATCCTGCAATTCCCACTATCACCGTTGATGGTATCTATGGTCCCGGCACCGCAGAAGCGGTCCGCACCTTCCAGAAAATTTTTGATTTACCTGCCACAGGTATCACAGACTATCCAACATGGTATGAAATCTCCGACATCTATGTAGGGGTTACCCGCATCGCAGAGCCCGGATGATATAGAAACAAGAATAACAAGATGGGCTGTTGTTATCTCAACAACAGCCCATAAGCTTATTTATCATTATAATGTTTTTCCACATACTCCTTAATCGCCATATTATCCTCTAAAAGACGACAGCCGATAGTAAACTGACCATTACTCTCTGAAATTCGGATTACATCACCAATAAGTTTTTTACAATTAGGAATGGCAATCGTAGGAATCTCCAGCTCCACCATCTTTCCTTTAATATGCTCTAAGTTCTTAGCTCTGGTTCCGAAAGCAAAACCACCGGCACTGATATTTAACATTCTTCCATCAAAATCCAGTTCTTCACTTTCCACCCTCACGTTACACACATCATGAATAGGCATTCGCGGATACTTACGACGATTCATAATTCGAGGCGTTGTATGTAAAGTAATTGTATACTCGCCAGCCTTCTTACCCTTAGCAGTTACAACCTCAGGTGTATCCCATACATATAGTACACTTCCTACTGCAACCTTCATCAACAGATTCGGATTAGCTCCTGTCATATGAAGCTGCTCCGGTAATGCGCAATCCATGTCTACAGCAAGAGCATTATCGTAAAGCTCCTGAATCCAGCCACCGTATACCACGTCCTCCTTGTCCTTGGTTACAATGCTGATACGCATTCCTGTACGAATATCCCTTATTCCCATGAAACCGCCCATTCCAAGCTGTTCCATCAATCCACCAACCACATGCTCTATATGCTCCACATTCTCGGAAGTCTCTTCATACTTACTGAGCATTGCCCGGTTAGCGTGTTCTGTATTCTCCACACTGGTTGTCATGGCGATCATAACATCACAAATCTGCTTCATGTTA
This sequence comes from Acetatifactor sp., assembly GCA_045541195.1. Taxonomy (GTDB): domain Bacteria; phylum Bacillota; class Clostridia; order Lachnospirales; family Lachnospiraceae; genus Acetatifactor. Next base: position 177,544 of record JAZQIQ010000002.1, read on the forward strand.
TCCACCATGCTCTGGTTAGACTCTTCCACTTCTTTCATTGCAGAATCTACCTGCTGAATATTATTACCCAGCATCGTTGAATCTTCTGCAATAATGGAAACACTCTCATTTACCTTCTCAACCTTTTCCAAAGATGCCTGAATCAGTTCAATCGTCTTGGTAATGGAATGGGTCATTCTATCCGAAGTTTCCTCCAAACGATTTAACGCATCCACGATTCTGGTAGATGAATTCTGTGTTCCCATACTCAAGCTACGGATTTCTCCTGCAACCACTGCAAATCCCTTTCCTGCTTCACCTGCTCTCGCAGCTTCGATGGACGCATTCAGCGAAAGAAGGGTGGTTCTCTCCGTAATCTCTTCAATGGTACTGGTTTCCGCCTTAACCATCTCAAATTCAGATTTAAACGCTACAAGAATGTCTTCAACTTCTCTTGACAGCTTAGCCATCTCATTTGCAGAAACTACCACTTCCTGCAATTCCTGAGCACTAAGTCTGGAATGGGTAGCGGAACCGTCAATAAGCTGTACCATATTCTGTACCATTCCGGCCACATTCTCCACCTGATTGTTAATCTTAGAAGTCATATCCATGGAAGACATTGTTTTCTGATAAAGAGTGGTATTATTCTCTGCAAGCTCCTCCATACTCTCTACAACAATCTGTGCACCATCTTTATTCTCGTCCGTCAGCTCACGAACTACAGTCACACCTTCTACAATGGCATTACTTGCATCCTTTACCTGTTCCACTGTATGAACAACGCGGTCAAGATTATGCTGAATATCCTCCATCATAGAACCATCGGAGGTAATCAGATGCTTAATGGATAAAACAAGTCCCATAATACACAAAAACATGGAAAGAATCTGCACCTCATATGCATAAATATCTGCCGGAGAATTAAGTCCGGACATATAGCTCTTTCCCACATAGAATAGCAGCATCAAAAAAGCCGCCACACCCACACGTACAACATATCCCTTATTCTTATAAAGCAGAGTCATACTTGCCAAAGGGAAGAAAAATGCAAATGATAAGTGAGAATTCGTGGTAAACAATGTCATCAGGTAAAACCACCCATATCCGATCGCCACAATATCTTTATAGTGCGCATAATCCAGCCCCTTGATTTTCAGCATAATAAGACCTATACCAAAAGGTACCCAGCAAAAAATCATATATGCAATAAAATAAGGTACCCCATGGTCACCTCTGGCAACATCAATGGCATTGATCACTGTTAAAACCGCACACAAAACCAACCATATTAAGCGTGCCTTCTTATTTGCACTTTTTTTGAAATAGCTCTCATTATACTCCATCTTATTCATCCTCCCATACTGCTACCGATTCTTCTCAAAGAATGAAATCTCTTTAGTATAGTTTTACCACAAATCTAGTACTTTTTCCACATTTTCAAAACAATTTATAAAATTATTTTCTTCCCAAGTACAGAAAAGAGTCCGGTTGCCCGAACTCTTTTCTCACCTATATGTCTTTGTGTCTCTTTCACCAATATCATAATAATCCGTAAACACCGCCAGATATAACTTATGCCCGGCCTGTTCTTTTAAGAAAAACAGCTTTAAATGCACCCACAAAACAGTACCGTCGGCTTTAATAAACTCACCCTCATAGCGAGCTCCATTTGCCGTATTTTTCGTAGCATCCTCAAAGGTAGCTACCACCTTTCCGATATCATTCTTGGACACATTATCCCAAAAACGTCTCTTGCCGTCTTTTAGAAGCTCCCCACCGGCACCTGCCATTTCGTAGTAAAGCTCATTAACCCTGGTAATGCGGATTTTATCACCATAGACCTCATAAAAAGCAATGGGTCCTAAAATATTATTCACTAATGTATCATTGAAAAGCTCCGGATTGGCCAGCTCATTCACCCGAAGCTGCTCCACATGACGATTACGGATACCTCGATAATCTACCTGCTGCTCATCCATAATCAGCTTTTCAAAATCTTCCTTTGTCATAGGCTTATGATAATAGTAGCCCTGTGCATACCGCACTCCCATAGCCTTCAGATACTCTTCCTGCGTATGATTCTCCACACCTTCTACTACCACCGGAACTTCCATGGTACTGGACATATTCACTACTGATTCCAGAATCCCTATTCCCTTCTTGGAATCCTGCTCAGACATATTTAGAAACTTCATATCCAGCTTAAGCACATCCACAATAGCATTCCGAAGCATATTCAGCGAAGAATATCCGCTTCCGAAGTCATCCATCAGAACGGTATATCCACATTCATGAAGACGTTCAATCGTTCCTATTATCTTCTCTACCTGTTCAGTGTAGACACTTTCCGTAATCTCAACCTTCAGGTACTTCTTATCCAAAGAATACTTCTCCAGTAATTCATCCAGTATCTTCGGCACATCCATAGATAAGATGTCCATACGGGAAATATTAATGGAAATCGGCACAGGCGCAATTCCCTTATCCAGCCATTCCCTGATGGTTATACATACCTCTTCCCAAATATAGCGGTCCACCTGCCCTATCAGCCCGTTTTTCTCTAAAATGGGAATAAATGCAGAAGGTGATACCAGTCCCCGGTCCGGATGATTCCAACGCACCAACGCCTCAGCTCCTACCACTCGCCCCGAAGAAATGCGACACTTAGGTTGCAGATAAAAAGTAAACTGATGGAGTCTGAGCCCTTCCTTTACCTTAGAAATAATCTGAAGCTCTTCCTCCACCTTGCATGTCATACCGGCATCATAGACCATAACACGCTTTTCATAATTGCCATATACATAAAAGGTAGCTTCTATAGCATTATCATACATGGTGATTGCCGGAATATCATTTCCTTCAATCACATACACACCAATTGCAGGCAAAAAAGCAACCGAATCTGCTTTCTCCAATGCAATGGTATTCAAGTTGTCAGAAATACAATTAATTACATCCATATCGTAGGGCATACAAAGAGCAAAATTGTCTCCTCCGAAATACCCTACATATCCATCATACTCATTCTCCATGGCAGTAAGATAATCTGCCAGTTCCTGCAGATACTCATCGCCGGCCGACATTCCGAACCACTTATTGAAGAACTTAAAGTATTCGATATCCACTGCCAGAATACAATATCTCTTCTCTTTGTCCGACGCTACAGCTTCCACATAGTCCAGAAAGCTCTTGCGATTATGGACACCAAACGAAAAATTCCGCTCTATCATAATAAACTATTTCTCCATTGCCTTTTTATGCATCTCCTCTGTTGCAAAAGATATCTTGGTAATAGCATCTCTTTTACTTAAGTAACACCAAAAACTATCATCAGGAATAGAGATGTCCACACAATCTCCTCTTCCCAAATAATCGTACTCTATGTGCATACTTTCCAGATTTCGTGCACCTCTCACAAGGGTATATTCTTCCCCGTAATAATTACAGATAATTTTGGTTTCCGTCGGTGTCTGAATCAGTTTGCCCATCCCCTGCTTGTAGAACTTCAAGGAATTGGGTAAAGTCTCCACACGTACCGTATCCTCAAAATAGTAGGTACCTTCTTCAATTTCCTTACGGACGCATTCCCGCTCCCAGTTACTCCAATCGGGAATATGCGCAAACTCTGTCTCTCCGTTCTCTGCATGAAGCTGACCATATTCATCCATACGCCAGCTCTTACCGCAATGCCTGCACCAAAGCTTATCTCCTGCAGAATCTGTCTCCGATTCTGTCATACATGCAGGACATTTGTAAAGAAGTCTGTGCAGTCCGTCAGCACGGTCCGGATGGTCAATCTTAATCTTATTCTCATACTGCCACCGGAAATCATCATACTGAAAGCTCTCCCGGATCCTGCGGTTAATCTCTTCCGGCGAAAAACTTGCTGCCTCTTCTTTATCAAGAAGCTTAATCATCTCAGCTTCCACATGAGTCTTCTTATTCTTCTTATTCCATTGAGGACAGGTGACAAAATTACCATGTATACAGATTACCACAACCGGAACCTTTAGCAAATGTATCATTTTACCTACGGACTCCGGGATGTAAGAAGTACAACCGTCCAAAGAATAGCGTGCTTCCGGGAAAAGTGCAAAATTATTCCCTAATTTTTCCATACAATATTTAATGTTTTTTATTAAGTACAAATCGGGAATGAACTTTCTGGTTCCCAAAACACCCAGGGAGCGCATCAGAATCTCAGTATATGTATTAAATCCCTCCAGGGTCATTACATTATTGGCAGTTCCGGGAGCCACCGATACGGCCATAATATTAAAATCCACCATGGAAGAATGGGTTAAAAGCAATAAATACGGTCCTTCCAGCCCTTCCATATTTGTCTTTTTCAGTACAAATCCACGCTTCTTTAAGTCCGGCTCGCTGATAATCTTTCGTGCCACATGAAAAAGAAAACATGGTTTATGTGGTTTCTTGGCAAAATCAAATCGCTTAATCTTGTCTTTATTCATGCAATTTATCCCTCATAAAAGAATCTTTCCTACAGTTTATTCTATTTCACGCATTAAAGCAATAGATTCCCATTTTTTCCCTAAAAATTCTAACTTTTACATCCTGTCCGGACTCCGCAAAGCAGTACAAAACATCAATAAAAATCCTTATACTTGCCCGGGGATACACCAAAGGTCTTTTTGAAGTTCCTAAGGAATGAAGAATAATCGGAAAATCCCACCTCTTCACAAACCCCGGCAATACTGTTCCCCTTTTTCAACTCTTCTGCTGCCTTAATCAGCCTTTTATTATTCACGAAGGTATGTACCGTCACCCCGGTAAGCTCCTTGAACTTCCGCAAGAAATGATACTTACTCATATGTGCGCAAAGAGCCAATTCCTCTACCGTTATTGCCTCCCGGATGTGCTCCTCAATATATCCGCTTATCAGCTCTACCATTGGATCCGACAAAGATTCTTCCTCTGAGAAAAGATACTCCTTCTTCCCGCAAAGCATGTTCAAATACACAAAAAACTGGGTCAAAAAGGCCCTGTCCAAAACCTCCTTTGCCCCCTTCTTGGGAACATCCGGAATATCATCCATGGCAAGCTTTATTAAAAATCCTCTAAGCATTTCTTCATAATATATGGGAAAATGAAATGCACAGCTCGTAGCATGGGCATGGCGAAAACAGCCGGTCAGATCCAAAGAACCATCCGACAGCTTATCCAGCATCTCTTTTGCCACCCATAAAATAATCCGCTTGGAATTCTCGTGCTTGTCCTCCACATAATTGTATTTATGCATGATATTAGAATCGATTAAGAGAAAATCTCCCTTTTTCAAATTATATATCTGATTTTCCACCATGGAGGAATATTCTCCCTCTAAAACGTAAATAATTTCATAAAAGCTGTGATAATGGAATGCAGATGCACCGGTGGGCGCACCAACCTTCTCATACACTTCATAATTGTCGTTCAGCAAATATTGACGCTCATCAGAAGCCTCTAACTGCCTGATTTTTGCCTGCTTCATACGCACCATCCTCCATAATCACAGTATATAGCAATTTTTGCATGTTTTAAAGCAATATTTCACATTTTAGAGCAGAAATTATTGAGTTATACTAAGCTCATAGTGAAAAATTAGTACATTCGTCACAGATGCAAAAGTATCTGCTGACGCACCTTAAGGAGGTATTGGGAAATGCAGATGACATTAAGATGGTATGGAAGCAAGTACGACACCGTTACTTTAAAGCAGATTAGACAGATTCCGGGCGTTACCGGCGTAATCTCTACTTTATATGGTACCCAGCCTGGAGAAGCATGGGAAATGGAAGATATTTTGGCATTAAAGAAAGAAATCGAAGATGCTGGTCTGGAGCTTGCAGGTATAGAAAGCGTAAATATCCACGATGCAATCAAGGTTGGTACTCCTGACCGTGATAAATATATCGATAATTACATCACTACCTTAGAGAGATTAGGACAGGCAGGCATCCACATGGTATGCTACAACTTCATGCCTGTATTTGACTGGACCAGAACCGAGCTGGCTCGCATGCGCCCTGACGGTTCTACCGTTTTAGCTTATACCCAGGAAGCTGTTGATGCCATTGATCCGGAAAAGATGTTTGAATCCATTGCAGGTGATATGAATGGCACCGTTATGCCGGGCTGGGAGCCTGAGCGTATGGCAAGAGTTAAGGAATTATTTGAAATGTACAAAGATGTTACCGATGACAAGCTCTTCGACAACTTAAAGTACTTCCTTGAGAGAATCATGCCTACCTGTGATAAATACGATATTAACATGGCAATTCATCCGGACGATCCGGCATGGAGCGTATTCGGACTTCCCCGTATTATCATCAACAAAGAAAATATCCATCGTATGATGAAGATGGTTGACAACCCACACAACGGTGTGACCTTCTGTTCCGGTTCTTATGGTACCAACTTGGAAAACGACCTTCCGGATATGATTCGTTCTTTAAAAGGCAGAATCCACTTTGCACACGTTCGTAACTTAAAGTTTAACTCTCCTACCGATTTCGAAGAGGCAGCTCATTTATCCAGCGACGGAACCTTTGATATGTATGAGATTATGTTAGCTCTTTATGAAATTGGTTTCACCGGTCCTATCCGTCCTGACCATGGACGTATGATCTGGGATGAAGTTGCAATGCCGGGCTACGGTTTATACGACAGAGCTCTCGGCGCTTGCTACTTAAACGGTCTCTGGGAAGCAATCGAAAAGACACACTAGTTTGTAATGGAGGTTAACATGGAATTAACACTTAAAGGACTTAAAGAGAACCGTGCGCAGTTTGAAGCTGCCGGATATAAGCTCCCTACCTTTGATATCGAAAAGGTAACTACAGAAACAAAGGAAAATCCCACCTGGATTCATTTCGGCGCAGGCAACATCTTCCGTGCCTTCCAGGCTAATGTGTGCCAGAACTTATTAAATGACGGTACGCTTTCTACCGGTATCATTGCCGCAGAAGGCTTCGACTACGAAATCATTGAGAAGATGTATCGTCCCCATGACAATCTGGGTATCTTAGCAACCTTAAAGGCTGACAATACTGTTGAAAAGACTATCGTTGCCAGCGTAGTGGAATCCGTTATCTTAGACAGTGATAACGATGCAGAATATAATCGTTTGAAAGAAATTTTCAGAGCTCCGTCACTTCAGATGGCGAGCTTTACCATTACTGAAAAAGGGTATGCAATCTTAGATGGTAAGGGCGAGACTCCGACTCCTATTGCGGCAGATTATGCAAATGGCCCTGCTAAGCCGGTAAGCTATTTAGGAAAGGTTGTTTCCTTACTTTACACCAGATTCGAAGCCGGCAAGCTTCCTATCGCTATGGTGAGCATGGACAACTGCTCTCACAACGGCGACAAGCTGGCTGCCGCAGTATTTGCTTACGCTGATAAGTGGGTTGAAAATGGATTGGTTTCCGCTGACTTTGCTGCATATGTACGAAACCCTGAAGTTGTATCCTTCCCTTGGAGTATGATTGATAAGATTACTCCAAGACCAGATAAGGTTGTAGAGGAAATGCTTGGCAAAGATGGTATTGATGGCTTAGATGCTGTTATCACCAGCAAGAATACCTACGTGGCTCCTTTTGTTAATGCAGAGGAATGTGAATATCTGGTTATCGAAGACCATTTTCCTAACGGACACCCTGCACTGGAAAAGGGAGGCATCATCTTCACCGATAGAGAGACGGTAGATAAAGTAGAGAAGATGAAGGTATGTACCTGCTTAAATCCTCTTCATACCACCCTTGCGGTATATGGATGTATCTTAGGATATGAGCTGATTTCTGAAGAAATGAAGAATCCATCATTAAAGAGACTTGTGGAAATCATTGGTTACGAAGAAGGTCTTCCGGTAGTTGTTAATCCGGGAATCATTGACCCGAAGCAGTTTATTGACGAAGTAACCACCAAACGTATCCCGAATCCATTTATGCCAGATACCCCACAGCGTATTGCTACCGACACTTCCCAGAAGCTGGCAATCCGTTTTGGCGAAACCATTAAGGCTTACATGGCAAAACCTGCACTGGATGAAAAGAATCTGAAGATGATTCCTCTGGTATTTGCCGGATGGCTCCGTTATCTCATGGCAATCGACGATAAGGGTAATAAGTTTGAGCTGAGTAGCGACCCGCTTCTTAGCGTGGTTACACCTTATGTGGAAGGCTACGAGTTAACCGATGCCCCCAAGGATTTATCCAAACTGGATGAACTTCTCTCCAGAAAAGATATCTTCGGTGTAGATTTAATTGAAATCGGTATGGCAGCCCTTGTAAAGCAGTATTTTACAGAGCTTACAGCCGGAGTCGGTGCTGTAGAAGCTACCTTGAAAAAATATGTGAAATAAATATGCATTTTAAAAGGAGCTCGTTCATAGATGATATGAACGGCTCCTTTTGCGTATCTACAAACGAACCTCTAGGTTCTACTTTAATGCCAAATTAACATCACTCTCTGCATCCGGCGGTGCTATTTCCGTCTCCTCTATCTGTTCATATAACGCCTGAAACAATGCATCCTGCGTCCAGCGGGCTTCCTCCGAAGTGGAGAACTCACATCCCACAATATCCAATATTCGTTTCTCTCCTTCAAATTCTACCCTTATCCCCATATAGTCGTTATATGCATGATATCGGATTCCCTTTTCTTCGGCAATATCCTCATACCCCAAATCAATAGTAAGTGCCACTATTGCATCTATTTCTGCACCTGCCTTGGCAATCCTCATCAAAATCTCACGATTTTCCTCCGCAGTGCCTGCCATTACCTCAAAGCTAATCTGATCTGCAATAAAACTTTCCCCATTATATATTTTCGTCTCCCAGGCACTTCCCATATCAAGATAAGGTAACAGGTCATTCTTCTCCACGATTTCCATAATTTCCATCTGGTTATCGATAACCATGGCTGCAATATAGTTTTCCGTTACATGACATTTATAAGCTCCATATTGGAACGCTTCAAACTGGTCCCTGGAAAGCTGATTTTCAATAGCAAATTCTCGCCCCTTTGCATCTTTAAAAATGTATATCTTCCTTCGGTCATATACATCCTCACAGGTCATGGTATGGGTCACATCCTCACCAATCAATTCCTCTGCAAACTTTTCTGCTTCCTTCACGGTCATATAACGCTCATTAATAATTGTACACCCTGTCAAAAATAAGGAAAGGATTGCGCTACACATCACCATCCACATATTGCGCTGCAAATTCTTTTTCATACTCATCCATCTTCTCATAACACACACTTTTCATCACCACTCTGGCCCTATTGTCCTCATATACTTCGTTTCTTTCCAAATAATCAAAGGTATAGAAAATCTCATTTACAGAATCCACTATAATGCTCCGTTATCTGATTCAAACTCAAGAATAAGCAGAACATAGAACTTATTCCAATCCGGAAGCTTTGTTCCGTCTGTAGATTCTCCGATTCTATAACTTCTAAATCCGCCATAATACGCTCATGTATTTCCATAGGGTTAACATTCTTTACAGGACCTATCAATACCACTGCTATGAACATAAATACCAATATAATCGTAGCAGGATGGGTGCTCCTCCTGGTTGGATGGGGCCACTTTCTGACAATCTCAGCATATTTCGGCTTAAACCACTCTTTCCACTGCAGTACAAAGGTAATAACGCCAACACTTAGGAGTATGACCTCCATGACAGCAAATGGTATCACATAGCATACCAGCATTTCCTTATATCCCTTCAAACGCTCAGCTACAGAAACAGCACCACTCGAAAAACCATCCATTATCAGCCTATTGGACGGAATAATAGCTCCACCCAACAGACCTATAATAAATACTGTCATGTAAATAAATGACCATCTGCAAAGCTTTAGCGATAATCTCCGTTCTTCCTTAGTATATTTATTCTTCATTTAGTCAACATGTCCTTACTATAATGTTGGTCTTCTCTTACTTATACAGAATAAATTCTCGCTCATTCTGTAAAATAGGCTTATCAAATGCTTTCTCTTCTCCATTATTTCTGCCAGAACTTCCTTTTCAGTTTCTCATTTACCCTACATGTCATTCTTTCCCCTACTATGCATCATCTAGTACCTTAGAATCTAAGCGAATTTACGATTACATTCCATAATCTCAAGTCCGGTTCTCTCAACTAATTGCGCTTTCATTTCTTCGAAATCATCAAAATAATCCGGAAGCGTAAACCACAGAGCATCTGCTGCAATGTTACTATCTCTTTTGATGACTTCAACACACCTTGTCCGCTCAATACTATCCCATTCCTTCGTTTCTACCGGACCGTATACCCTTAGTAACCGCTGTTCGGAATCATATTCTATACGCACAATATCCGCATAGCGCATTTGTAACACCTGATAATTTTTATTATTGCTATAATCATAATGTGCCCACTCTAACACTTTAGGGCGGAAGAACACAACTTCTCTTTTTCTTCCACTCCAGTTCCATAAATACCTGTTATTTATAATAGAGCCTATCCACAATGGAATTATTGATACCAAACACGCCAAAATAAATGCTACCAACATTACTGAAAATATAATCATAGTTGCCTGGGAATCCAACTGCCCTCCCCCTTCAGAAACCTTCCATATTACTCCAATTGTTGAAACGATAAATATGGTTACACAAATCCCCACAAAAGCTTAGCGAGAACGTCAAGCAAACTTACTATGCCTTTACATTTTCTTTTCATTTCACTAATTAATGCTTTTCGTTTCTGCAAATTAACGACATATTGTTCTCTCATCATTTATCCCCCTTATATTCAACATTAAAAGGGCGCGGTAATATCACTACCGCGCCTTTCACCACACCATTATTACAACTCACATTAACTAAAGATATTAGCAATAGAATCCGCAATCTCCTGACGTCTCTGTCTGTCTTTCTCTGCTGCAATCTCTGCTTTCAAACAAGTAATATCCCAATTCAATCCACTTATTTCATTAGAATAATCTCTAATAGCCCGCTTCTTCTCATCATAAAAAGTATCTAACGCCGACTCTTCTGAATCTAAATAAGATATTGCACTACCAAGCCTTGCGTCACTTTCCGGATCCTTCTCATGATCATTTGCCATAACATCCGAATTATCTGATGCAACACTTCCCGCATAAATACCCTTTTCTAAATTACTATCTACTCTCTTAACATTCTTTGTAACAGCACGCGCTTCATTATCAAAAGAACTTTTCAATGCTTTATTAAGTTTTTTTACAGCATCTCTCCTATTTTTCGCACGGTCTCTCAACGTCTCAGCTTCATCTTTCAAACGCTCTACTGTATCCCTACGACTACGTTTACTACTTAACCTGTTTTCTAATTCACTTAAGCTTGCCATTATTCATCCTCCTCATCCATATCCTCATCAGAAATTACACTCACAATATGCGCCGAATATTTTTGTAAACTATTTCTGATATTCTTTTCTTCATCTGAATCAAATACATATATAAATACTTCCGTATCTGATACCCCATTATCCATAACATTCTCTTTGCCAAAGTCGTGAAATACCCTGCATCGTTTACATTTTGTAACAATACGATAACACTCTAGCGCTTCCCCATATTGTATACTCTTTATATCCTCATAACGAATAATAGTGCGCTCTGTAAATCTTCCTAGATTTTTTCCACCATCTACATTCGCATATGTAATAGTCATTCTTTCATTTTCAAAATCAATAATTCCATCCGCCATAGCATACTGCGGTATAGATTTCATACTAACCCTTGAATTATATATAATTAAGAGAGAAAACAATATTCCGGATATATCAGAAAAACTAAAATCAGCAACAATAACCTTTATTAGCAAGCAAAAAACAATAACTGCACATGCTACTAATAAAACAATTCTCAAAAAGAGATTCTTCTTCTTTTCTCCCAAATAAACTCTACTTGCAAACTGATTCTGCATTACATACTCCTATTTTACAAAGGCATGCCGACCGATGGTCGACATGCCTCGCCTGTTTTAATTAGCCACGAAATGCGCTAGCAACTTCGCTATCAGCAGTTTCGATAGCATCTGCAGCACCTCTAAGCTGTGCAGCAATACCTTCTAAGATGCTTGGGAAATCATTCTTAAGAAGAGGTAACATATCGTTGGTGAAACCATCGATAAAGCTACTCTGAGCAGCACCTTCCCAGTTGTTTGCAACTTCAGTAACCTTTTGATCAACAGAATTGATTTTCTCTGAAATCTCTTCTCTGCTTGAATCCAAAAAGTCTGCTGCATCACGCAGCTCTTCAGGGGTAATTCTAATCTGTGCCATAATAATAGCCTCCTTTTTTATAATATATTGTTATTTTAAATTGGTTACTCCAATTAAAACCATAAATTAAAATCTACGGCCACCGCCACCGCCATGTCCACTTTCACCACTATCAAGTTTCAATGCTAAAGCCTCTGTTTCAACTGGTTCATACTTTGAACAAGCAAAATCCAAATGTGAAATCATACGTTGCATTACAGCAGTTCTATCATTAATACCTTCAACCCAGCTGGTATTATACTGCTCTACAAATGCACTACTACCATCACTTTGCCATCCATTAGCATCCACCAAAGTATCCACTGCACCCTGCAATTTCTTCTGAATTGCTTCCAACTCAGTCTTAGATGTATCTAATTCATTTCTGCACTTTGTTATTTCATCTAAATCAAAAATTAATTTTTTAGCCATAATATCACCTTATAATGCAGCCATTACAGTACTCATTGCGCCACCTACAGAATTTACAAATTCAACTTCCTTCTGCATTTCTTCCATTCTTCCCATATCCTTCAAAATCACAGCTTTTGCACTATGAACTTCTACTGATTCAGGAGACAAAGCAAGAATATAATCAACCATCTCCAAAGCCTTATCATTGTCACCAATACGATTTAAAGATAAAGCTCTAATCATATACGCATCCAACTGTGCCGGATTTTTAAGCACTGTCATTCTACATCTCTTAATTGTTTCTTCAAATGCTGCTTTTGCCTCATCTGTACGTCCTGCTTTATTTAATGCCTCTGCGTTATAGAACATCGCAATATTCAGATACGTTTCATTTTCAGAAACCTTAATCAGTTCCTTGGAAACTTTCATAACTTCATCATAACGCTTTGCATTCATGTACACACTCAGTAACAAATAGCAAATTTCTTCGTCCACGCTGCCATCATCTTCCCTGAACTCTGCATATGCCTTTTCCAGTAACATGGTAGTCTTTTCCATGTTTTCCTGCAGACCAGCAATCTTAATACGTTCCATAGCAACATCTTTTTTCCAATGTGCAGAATCACCTTCAATTTCTAATAAAAGTTTCTCTGCCTCATCATATTTCTTCTGTTCAACCAATATTCTTGCCTGGTCAAGACGGAACCCCTTCTCTTCCGGGAACATCTCTAAGCCTTGCACTAAAACTTCATTGGCTAAATCATACTTCTTCATATCAAGTAAAGCATGACACTTTAAATGGTATCCTTCAAAGTAGTCCGGACAGTTTTTTATCATAAAATCTGCTGCTTCTACAGACTCTTCCTGTCTCTTTTCTCGGATAAGTAAATTAATCTTTTGAAGATTGATATCCGGACGAACAGGTTCAAGAGAAAGTGCCTTATTATAATTACGAAGTGCCATATTCGCTTCATTCTTATCTTCATACATCAAACCAAGCGTAAAATACATCTGAGCACTTTCATATCCATTAGTCCGCGCCATATCAATATATGTAACAGCCTGATTAGAATCTCCTTGCAAGCCTGCAAGACAACCTAAATTGAAATATGCCTCTCCACACTTCTTATCAACATAAAGTGCTTTTTTGAAGATTTTTTCAGCCTCATCCAATTTATCTTGATGCGCCAAAATCAATCCCATACTGATATACAATTCAGTGTGATTCGGATCAACTGCCTCCGCTTTTTTGTAATACTCCATTGCTTCATCCACTTTTCCCATGGAGATAAGCACTTCACCTTGATTGTAATACTCTAAATACTGTTCGTTTACCATACCTTAGCCCTTCTCTTTGTTTATTACTTGTAAAACATGAACTCTCGCTCATTGTTCACAATTACTTTTCCTGTCTTTTCTTCAAGTTCTTTCTTCAAAGCCTCAAAGTTCTTAAAATAGTAAGGAATCTCAATCCAACTTTCCATTCCTGCTGAAGGATCGGCAGAAGACTTATCCCAGCAACTTGATTTACTGGAATCAATCCATTCTCTAATCTCAATAGGACCATATACTCGAAGCAATTTTTGGTTATCATCATACTCTAAGTGTAACAGCTGGTTAAATCTTATCTTATTTGTCCAAAACCGAGTCCCCCAAAACAAATTATAATAACCATGTTCTATATACTTATCCGTAATCTCAACTCTCTCCTTATACTTAGCATACCAAGGCATAAAATGTTTTCTGTAAACAACCGACTTAATACTTCTCGGAATAATGCTAAAAAACATCGCTACAGCAAAAGCAATCAGAAGAATAGCCCCTAAACCAAAAAAATCAGCAATCCATCCATTTGAGATAAACTCCATCGCAGGTTTAACCAATAAAACAAGCGGAATCAAGAAAATCAACCAAGAAACACACGTTAAAATCTTCTTCCAAAGAAGCGGTGTCTTCACAGCATCTTTTCTTTTTGCCATTATTTCGGCAAAAACCTCCTTTTTCACCCTATCATCAACATCATATGTCATCCCTTATATATCCCCCTTATTTTGTTTCAACTTTCACCTTATTTAGGATCTCATTGTAACCACTTATATTTGACACCAAACCTGATATTGAATCATAAGTTGACATACCAGATTTGATGACACCGCCCTTCTCTAAACCATCATAGGTCATAGAGCCTACAGTATACACATCCTTCAATTTAAAGCCTTTACTAAATCCATTCTTAAGCAAATCAATAGTCTTACCGATATTGGTAATCTTCGAATAATCGGACTTAATCATACCACTAAGCTTCTCAATTCCCTCCAAATTATCAATCTTAGTTAAACCTGACCAGCCATCAATATCAATAGACTTCATTGCGCGGGAATACTGCTTACCCTTCGACTTCCAATAACCATCCTGTTTCGGATTACCAAATACTACATACTTCCAGTTCTTTGAAAGAGTAGACTTTATCTTAGCCCGACCGTCAGATGAGAAGATTGTCTGCTTAAACTTATCGAAGTTGAACTTATACTGATAATGCTCTCCATTTTTCAGCTTGATTTTTTTACCATCACTATCAAGCGTCTGCTTATCACCAAACAGCTTATTCAAGCCACTCTTATTATAAAGATTCTTAATACCGTCTGCTACAGAAATGATTGAGCAAATAGTATCTACAACATCAATTGCCGTAGCCAATCTGCCACTCCATTTATTCATAAAGTCGCTCTTAAATGTAGTCTTACGTAGCGCATCTGAAGCCGAATCTATTCCTCCATAATACTGGGCCCATGCAGGATCATCCTGGCCGTTCGCCTTAAATTGCTGGTATACATTAACAGCCGCATTCACCAACGCTATAACAGCTCCGACAGCTGCCGCAACAGAAACAATAATTCCCCAAATAGGACCGGTAAAAGTTACTCCCACAATAGCAACAACCGCACCTATTGCTGCGAGTACAAGACCACCGATGGCAAGTGCCGTATCGACAATCTTCTTACCACCACAGACCTCATACCAATAACGTAAATTAACAACAGTAGTTTTAACTCCTTCAACAAACGCATCCGCTTTCTCAAATAACCAGCCTATTACTGGAACATCAACCACAACAGTAGCAAAAAATGCCGCCCAGCCGTCACCTGATAAGTTTGTATGTGCTTTCAAGAATGCATTTAATGTATCATTTACATTCTTTGCCACAGCCTTATCGGCATCTTGCGCATTTGTCTTTAACGTATTAATTTTAGAAGCAAAATTAGTGTATCTTGTCGCTTTTTTTGCCAAGTCATCTTTCTTTTTGGCCACCAAATCACTAGCTAAATCCGTATAACTATTTCCCCTATCCAAAGGGCTTGATGGTAAGCTTGCGAATTTAATAGCAACATCTTTATTAAGCTCACTTGCATAATCAGTGCACTCTGTCGACACCTTCTTAGCATAATCATAAGCATCTTCCAATTCAGCAAATACTAACTTAATTTCTGCCATTTTCGTTCTCCTGTTCTACTATGCGTTTGCTACAGCTATACTCTTTGAGATTTCTGCATCAGCATTAATAAAGGCTGTTTCAGCATCAACAAGACCCTTTCTAAGATCTAAAAGAACCTCTTTCAAATCGTCTAACTGCTTTGTCAACATAAGATAATCTTTCTCGAATGCCTTACGTCCATCACCTTCCCAATGATCGAGCATTGCCTCTACACTGTTCTTAATTACATCCCTTTGGGATTCATATTCTTTCATCGCGTCATCAAAAGCCTTTCTGGCTTCATTCATGGCCTCCGTACTTAGATGTGTTACATTACCCGGATCTTTTTTCTCTGCCATCTTTATTCCTCCTCACACAAAGGTGTTCGAACTCTCATTACACCTGCAGTCGTTACATAGAATGCATCACCTTGCTCAAGACTCTGCTTAAACTGTCTCTGAACTGCCGCCGGTACATCTGTCAGCTTAATGTTGGCAAGCTCGTCAAAGAATAATAAGTTCTTATTCTCCTTAATATACTTCAAGATTTCACTTGCGCTGATACCTACGGAAGCATTCTCAACAGCTGCCATGATCAATAGTACTTTAGTCCCTCTAGATGATTTTACAATATTTTTCCATATATTACAAGTATCTTTTGTTATCTTTGACGCATCATACACACCTGCATTATTGACGACCATAACAAGAAGCGGTTCGTCCTCTAATGCGGATACACCATTTTCTGCGCACATTGCCATACGCTTTTCCATTTTTGCTTCGAAACGCTCTACCATAAGTTCGAACTCACTGGCATCTGTTGTGTATTTCTCCACAAAAGGATAATCCCTAATGGATGAAAGCTTCTGCTCAAAGTTATCAATCACATATGCTTCTACCGGACAGTTGAAGATATCCTTTTGCATACAGCTGAATAAATACTTGATGTAATTGCTTCTGCCTGCATTTTCCTTGCCACTGATTGCGATGTAAGTATCCTTCATGGTAGAAATGGAAACAGGTTCCACCGTATCAAAATCAATACCTACATAGTAATCTGTCTTAGCAGGTTTACCGAAGGACTGTATCATATACTTTCCGGTAAGAGTTGCCGGAACCTCCGGAATTCTACGAGCACAGGAATCACCGCATTCTGCGTTACGCTGATCAATAAACTTCTTGATAGCTTCTACACGCTGAATTTCCTTTTCTCCCTCAAATCCAAGATAAGTCTGGAATTCATAAATCACCTTATCAATGGATACCAGAGAACGTCCCGGAACATTTTTCGGTTCCATTCTGCAACGATCATATAAACTACCGTATTCAGACTTGTCATTACAGGTAAGACCATACTTATTACCAAATGCCGATAAGTACTTGTATCCAATTCCGCTAACCTGCTGCGCAGTAACATTAATAGAAATACCTACCGCTACACCTTCTCTACAGAGATTGAGTAAAACTTCATCATAAGCATCACACAGTTCTCGGAAAGCAACCATATTATCAAGCAAAATTACAATCTGCGGTAAATCTTTATATCCGGCTTCACGATAAGACTGGTATGAGGTAATACCAATCTGAGAGAATCTTTCCTTTCGCTGCTTTACTTCCTTGGTCATCATCTTAAAGAACAGCTTAATCTTATCATCCTCTCCGGGTACTAACACACCACCCACATGCTTTAGGCTGTCAAACACCTTAAGCGCCATAGAAGCAAAGTCTAATATGTAAATATTTACATCATCCGGAGTATACTGCTGTGCCAGACCTCTGATAATTGTCTGAAGCATAGATGTCTTACCAAACTGAGAAGAACCAAGGATAAAGGTATTGTTCTCGCTCACATTCAAGAATACCTGATCCTGTCTCTGCGTGTTCGGATCATCAAAAATACCCATCGGAATACAGAAAGAATTGTCTTCGCTCTGCATCGGTTTCGCATGGCTGTAATTATACACTTCTGCAAGAGGTGGCAGACAGATTCCAGGTAAACGCTCAATATTCTTTTCCTTACAGTATTTCGCAACATGCTTTACAATTGCATCTAACTGTGTCTCCCTTTCATCTCCGGTCTTTTCCGGTCTCTGGGAATAAATGGTTGTCTTTCTTCCTGACAGACTTACTCTATTAATATCAAATTTCTTAACGGTAGCCACATCTTCCGCAGACGCAGGACCACCACTATAAGCAGACTGGAACAAATCAAAGATTTCATTATTACCAACCTGCAGATAAGCTCTACCCGGCTCTTTAATCTCTGCCGCAAGAGGAGTCTTTAACACTTCATTACTGTCTTCCTTGTTCTGTACCTTCAGACACAGCTTAAACTTAGAGTTAGACCAAATCTGTGCATCTACTACACCACTCGGTTTCTGGGTTGCCAGAATAAGATGTATACCAAGGCTTCGACCGATACGAGCCGCACTGATCAGCTCTTTCATGAATTCCGGCTGATCCATTTTAAGCTCTGCAAACTCGTCTACAATCAGGATTAAGTGTGGCAACGGAATCTTTGCCTCACCCTTCTTAAACAACTTAATATAAGAATCCACATGGTTTACGCCATACTCTGCGAAAATCGCCTGACGCTTCTTAAGCTCCGCCTTGATTGACAATAAGGAACGGTTAATCTCTCTACCGTCAATATTGGTAATCGCGCCGGTCAAATGGGGTAAATCCTTAAACTGATTTACCATACCACCACCCTTAAAGTCGATGATAACGAAACCAACTTCATATGGATGGAACAAGGTCGCCATTGATAAAATATATGACTGCAAAATCTCAGACTTACCGGAACCTGTAGTACCTGCCACAAGTCCGTGAGGTCCGTGCTTCTTCTCGTTCAGGTCCAGATTAACAATCTGTCCTTTCGCCTTGACACCAAGCGGTGCTGCCAGACTCTTATAAACCATGGAGGTTCTCCAGTTATGCTCCAAATCAATATCATCTGCATTTAAGATGTTTAACATCTCAAACATGGTGATATTTTTCGTCAGAGTTCCTTCCAAGCTTACCTCGTCACAATATACCGGTGCCAGTTTCACAGCGATTCGCTCTGCAGATTTAGTATCAATTGCCTTATACACAAAAGGACTTTCCACCAGTGAATTCTCTGCCAGAATCACTTTACCGTTCTCTGCATCGGATAACTCGATCACGTCATCACAGACACTCGGCATGTAGTCCCTATGCTCATCAAAAAAGATAAAGGTCACATCCAATTCCTTTGCCTGCTCAATAAATCTGGAAATCGGATGTCTCTTTAAGCCCAAGTCATTATAGACAAATACCACTAATTTTGTATACGAAAGTTTAGGATCACTACTTCTTCTGGTTAATTCCTTATATAAATATTCAAACAGAATATTCTTACTGTCTCCGTCACACACAATATTACGGATTCCCAATGCTTCATTCTGTACATGCGGAAGGAATCTGAGCCACTTGAAATCATCCTGGTATTCATCACTCAAAATATAGAACAGGTTTACATCTTTATAATATTGTCTGGTAGAAATATCAATGGTAATGTTCTTTAACATTCCATATAAATCACTTCTGTTTCCCACAAATCCAACAGCATTTTTCGCTTTTAAATCCACTGTAATCGGGCTACTAGCAATCATCTTATATTCTTCGGCGATTCTTTCCGGAATTACCGTCAGTTCATCCTGACCCTCATACTTCTCCTGCTTTTTGTACTCCACCTTACGTACCGCTTCACGTAAACCAGTCCCCAAACGAACCTCTAAGAAGTCCTTATCATCCACTTCTCTCTCAAAAAGCTCAGAGGTAAAATCATTAACAATCTGAATTTCTTCATCAATAGAATAATAGGTATTATCCAGTATTTCTTTTTCTTTCTGTCTGTATTCTTCGATTTCTGCACGTTTTTTATCAATATAGTTCCGATACGTTGTTTCTCTTTCTGCAACGTCCTTTTTATATTTTTTCCTTGAATCTATAATACTGACGGTAGATGTTACAATACCTAATGTCATGGATATAAGACTTATCCATATAAAAGAACCGCCTGACATAGTATCGGATAAAACCACTCTGAATAAGATTGTTACAACCAACATAATCAATGCCGGGAGCAACTGCATCACAATATTTCCTGTAGGTTTAGCCGGTGCCTGGTTCGGATCAAGAACGGTAACCTTTTCATCCGGAATAACCGTCCTTAATCTGGTTGTTCTGTTAAAATGCGGATACTGATGTTTACTCTTACTATTGGACACATCATACATTTTCAATCCGTTGACCGCAATATTCGGATTCTTTGAGGTATATAAAAAGCGACCTTTGATATAAAAACTAAATTCAGCCATCGCCACAAAATCAGTATTGTGAATGGCTACATCGCCTGTTTTTTTCATTCCGTTAACATATACACCATATTTGGTATTATGTTCGCGCAACACATAACCGTTGCCTTTTTTAGAAATAGTAAAATAATCCTTTCCAATGTAAGGACTATTCAACCTAATCTGACATTTCTCATTGCCTCCGATATGAACTTCTCCTGCTGAAGAAATATCAATAGCCCTTTCATAATCATTCTTTTCAAACCCAAAATCAATGGTAAAGGACATCTTTAAAATGTCACCTTCTGAATCATGGTACTTGATATAAAACTCGTCACCATGAACCAACTTCTTCATGGCATTCTTCAATACATCTCCGGTAGAAATATATACATTGTCAGAACAGAATAACTGCCATTCACCCTCTATTAAGCGCATGGTTAACTCAAACTGTTCAAAGAACAACTCTTTGTATAAACGTACATCACAATTTATGCCTGTGCCGATTGTCATCTTTTGCACATCAGCAGGCACTTCAACCTCTTTATAAATTTTCTTATTGGAAATTATAATTTTATATCTGTTTTTCATTATGCCTCCTGCGTATCACTGATTATTAATACTGTTCCATCATGAAGTCCAAACTCTTCTAACGTACGATTTCCCTTTAATAACGCAATAGGATTTTCTGTTTTCAAAAAACAATTCACAACATCATTGGTGTCAATTCCCAAATCATACGCCTGATTCAAGGCCACAATCAAATCATTTGTAGTGATTGTCAAAGGCACCTCAATATCATCTTCTACCTTTCTCGCAACATCCTTCAAAGTCATTACAATAGTATTTTTCGCCATAATCCACTCTCCACAAATACTTAATTAAAGTAATGGAATCATAAGGTGATAACTCACCTTATGATTCCAAATGCATTAAATATCTTCTATACTGGTCTTTTTCTTTCTCTTTGCAAATACAGCTGTCATAACGCCTACTGCAGCAATACCTCCGATTCCGGCAATACTTCCCCAGAATAAACCTGTGTTAGCATACCATAATTCGAATACATTGGTTGTTACAGTTACAGTGTCATTAAACGCAAATGCAGTTGTAAAGTTTTCAGATGCAGAATCCAGCACATTACCTGCCATATCAGTAGCAACCAATCGAATCTGCTGCTTCATACCTTCATTTAATCGGAAATTACCATTATGGTATGTAACTACATCAAACTGATCCATCGTTGCTACAAGAACACCATCTACAAAAATCTGAATCATCTTTAATCCGATTGCATCACTGATTACAAAATCGACATCCTTGAATTCAGCATTAATAATTGCTTCCTCAAGACCAATCAAACTATCCAGCACCGGAGCAGTCGTATCTACAAAGAAGCGAATCGGTGCATCCGCATTCGTCCTTACATTTCCTGCATCATCCTTATCAGAAAGCGTAATCTCATAAGAACCGTCTGCCGCAAAATCTGCTGTATCTAATTTGAACTTGTATACATACCAATTACTGTTATCAATCAAATCAGAAGCAGGGTTAGCTGAACTCTTCTGGCCTGATACTGCTGAACCATCACAAGTAATCTGTAACTTTGTAGAATCGTTCAATAATGCATTGGCATTATATGCGGTAATGAATAAATCACCATCCACGGCCTGATGATAGCCGCCAATTAAGTTAATCAAATCATCACTATACACATATACGGAACCAAATCTGTTCACAGAATATGTGATTGTTTCTTCCGCAGAACGTCCCGCCTTATCGGTTACCTTTACATACAATGTATAAATACCGTCGTTACCGGCTTCATGCGCAATATCTGCAATCGTATTGCTTCCAACACCACGTCCCGCTGCGGAATAGGTGATATCCGTTTCACCTACAAACAGATCCGTTACATCCACATCACTTTCTTCTCTTACCGTACGTGTAAGTATAATCTCAATATCTTCATAGTTTGTATCAGAAAAATCAATCTGTGGAACAACACTATCCGCATATGGAGTACCTGCTGTTACACCGGTAATCTCAAGCACGGGATCGATATTATCAATTACGAATCTGCTGGTTGCAGGCTCTTCAGCTACATTCGTCGCCAAATCGGTATACGCAACATCTAATGTATAGTGTGCATCATCCACATATTCAATGACTGCAGTATGTACATCCCCATTACTTGACCAGCGGCCGGTAACAGGATAAGTAATTGCCTTACCATCATCCAACGCAGTACCGGTAATCACAACATCTTCCGCTCTGAAGTTATGCTCTTCAATTCTGATTGTTGCGGTACGTGCTGCCGCATAATAATTTTCATTTACAGCTTCGTTATTGTCAAAGGACACGCTGATTTCCGGGAAAGTAAGGTCCACAGTAAAGTCTTGTGGTGCCTCTCCTGCATAAGATACAGTACCGACATTTTTTACTCTGTCCATTACAGTACAATCTACAACATAATCATCATCCACATCGAAAACATATGTTGCGCGCCATACGGAATCATCTCTGTTTCCGCCACCGCCGTTCACTCTGACAAACTCAAGGTTCTGTCTTTCGCCATTTACAACAAAATCAATACAATCATTAGAGAAGTTTCTTTCAATTACTTCGATTGTAGCAACACGTTCCTGATGGAAATATCTCTCGTTGCTGATATCATTGTTGTCATATGTAATTGACACCACCGGCTGGGTTACATCAATCGCAACAACAGATGATGTTTTCGCTGATGTATTCGTTGAAAAATCCTTTGTATCAACACTTAAACTGATACCGTTACTATTAAAGACAGATTTGTCAATGGTCACATGGAACACCAACTGATTATCTTTTCCTCGTCCGTATTTTGAAGCGTCTCCACTTGCTAAGGACACAGTCACACCGTTTCCGTTAGAAATCTGTCCGGACGCTGCGAACGATGCAGTAGCCTTCGCTCCGCTTTCTGCAGACACATTAAAGGTAACACCGTCAATACCGGAGCAGAAATTAAATGTCTGTGGATCGTATACAGCCACTTCAAAGGTAACATTGCTATTATAGAGTGGATGCTCACCAAAGCTTCCGTATGCTAATGCCGTGGCACCTGTGCTTCCCGGACTGATAACTACAACCGGCTTCGAAGAGTCACCGATTGCCGGAATGGTACCATCCACAGCAAGACTCAGTGTAGTCATTCCTTCTTCCGGACTCTTTGCAGAAATACCGGTACTCTCAAGTAACTTAATAGGATTATTCGCACAGTCTACGCCCTTGATAGAAATATTATACATACTATCTACATTGAAATTGAAAATCTTGGTGTAAATATCACCAAACTTTTCCCACGCAGATTCTTCGTACACAACACCATCAATAAATCCGCTAACTTCCTTCGTCAGAAGACTTTCATCAAAATTATGCTCATCCACAGTAACTCTGAGAGAAATCGGCTGCTTAAAGTAATCCGCACCTTCAAATCCCAATCTATCCGGACTGTAAGTCAAATACTCATACCGGATAGTAGGCGCAACGGTATCAACGGTAAAGTTATCTACAAACAGACCATCTGCAAAGCCTGTATTTAACTCACTTCGAAGCCCACCGGTCATAATCATTGTGTTACCGGCGTAATCTTTTCCGTATAACGTAAGTGTCTGTAAATCACCCTTGTCGCCAAACTGTGATACCACCACCTCAAAGGTCTTGGTATTTCCGTTAGTAATCCATTCAACTGCCTGCGGTGTTTCCCCATTCTGTGTAAGGGTATAAGAACTTAACACATCACTTGCTTCATTTAATACAAAAGTAACCTTTGTATCTGCATTGACATAATCCCTTCCACCTACTGTATGGAATTCTCCAAGTGTCTCATAAGTTACACTTGCCAGCTCCGGTACAACTGTATCCATTGCTCTGATCTCAGAAATTGCAGTTCCCACACTTGCATCTGCAACCAGTTCATTACCTGCTACGTCTTGTCCGGTAATAGTAAATACATAGCCGGCATTATCCGTTGCATGAGTTTCCGTATCTGCCTTAATCGTAAGTACGAATTCTTTGCTATCCTCTTCATGGATGAGTATGTAATTCGTATCACCTTCCACTGTTGTTGCAATGCCATCCTTCCACTGAATGACAGTCCTCTGCGTCGCATCGGTTACAGTGATTGTCAGCAGTTCATCCTCATAAGAACCTTCTTCTTCAACAACAAAGGATGCCACAATATCCTTGTTGTAATACTTAACATTGCCTATTTTGGTCGCTTCTGCAGCCTGCTCACTAAATGCAACCTTGTATGTAGGCGCAGTAGCATCTACATTAATGATTTCAGAACCACCTGCGGTTCTTCCAAGACAATCCGCAACGTTAACCAGAAGCTCATATACACCTTCCAGATTGGTCGCACCTTTACCAAATTTAATGGTTGCCTTATATGTAGCCATACCATCGGTAGCCACTGTCTTCTCCCAGCTTACACCATTGACATTTGTCAATAAAGTTGACAAATCGGTCACTAACGTCATATCCGAAATAGTAACAACTACACTACCACCGGTATACTGTTTTGGTTCACTCTCTGAACCGCTCTCTTTTCGGTTTATATTGTACTGTAAACCGTCTAAATTAATATCAACTACCGGCTTCTGACTATCAACAATAAATTCTTTAATAGCAACTTCTGATCTGTTACCTGCCTTATCCTCTACAGCAATCGAAAGGGTATACTTATTACCATCCGCCAGTCCATGGATAGCACCCTTCAATTCTAAAGCACCGGATGCCGCATCAATTTCCACAGCCGAAGGAGCAGAATCTCCATTTAGATTCTGAATTGCAGTCAAGTCATCACTAGTTTCCCACAAATAAGTATTTGTAATTGCATCACCGGTAGAAACAGTAGTTCCATTTAGGGTGACAGCAACATATACATTGGAAACTCCTGAAGCAAATCCGTTTTCTTCAAAATTCACCTTGAAATCAATATTGCCCGCTACATAAACAGGAATATCTTCATAGTTCCCCTGAGAATCTCCCATAGAAACAGAAGTAATCACTGGGGCGGTATTATCCTGAAGTACACCGGCAGATGCAAAGTAATTATCATTACCCGCATAGTCAGTAACCTTTACATAATAGAACATTTTCAACTCATCTATGCTGGTAACTTCCTTAAGCAGAATTGACCCTTCTTCCGTCATATCCAACTCAAGATTTACCTTTTCTTCCTTGTCCGTAGGCCAATACTCTGCTGTCAAATCCGCAAGAGTTCTCTCCAGTCCCACATAGGAAACCGCCTTTACCTGACTTTTCGCATCACTAACATTAACCGCAATATGAACCACACTATCTTTGCTGATGCTCTTATATTCTGTCGTAAACTCTGTAATATTAACTATTTCCCCTCCATTGACAGATACACCAAATATAGCAAGGGGCTTATCATCATCATATCCAAGAGTTATGGAGTTCGAAATATTACTACTTCCCACTTTTTTGGCAACAATTTCTTTGCCATGAGATTGTTCAGTAACTGTATATGAATCTGCCCAATCATCAGCCCATCTATCCCAAGGCCACCCAGTTTCCTGCTTGACTTCTCTAAATTGAAATCCGTCCTTTTCTATCTTTGTCTCTTCCTTAAACCAGAATACCCCATTGTCATCCGGTTCCGGAAGATTTGCAATTCCGCCGGTAAATGCAACAAATCCCTCATTGGTATCAATAGTAAATGTACCATCCAATGCTATCGTCGTTCCATCAGGGAATACATAATTACCACATAATGTACCATCGCTATAATTCACAGCAAGATTTTCCAATTTGATTATGGTACCATCAGTAACTGCACTATGAGAACCTGCCGTTTTAACATTGTCCTTATAGTAGTTCGCTTCATAAGCCAATACTAAATCATCAAATTCATCACCAATAAATTTATCATCTTCCACTAAAGTAGGAATAGTTGCAAATTTTGCCGTTGACGAACCATCAAAACACTTATCTGCACCAACACCCTTATTAATATTGTCCTCAGACAATATTACCGGGGTAATTGTAACAGTGTTTTCCGGAACCGGATTCTTTAACTCATAGTTTTCTCCATTTTCCAGTTTCAATGCACCATTGTAAACTGCCTTGTATGTACCAGCATCCGGCTTATCAACAACGTTGCCGGCTTCGTCTACAAGAATAAAACTACCGCAAGTACCTGCATCTCCTGTGGAAACAGTAGCGGTAATTGGAAATCCGGAAAGACCATCTGCAAGCTCCAGCACAGGTGCTGTTGCAGGTACATATTCCGCAGAACCATCATAAACCTTTGTAAAAGAACCACTCCATACTGCATTGACCGGAATCTTGTTTACAGTAGTTGACACTTCAAAATCGTCCGGCTGTTTATAACGTCCATCGTCCGGAATAAATGAAAACTTAACGTCCGCACTTCCCAAATTATTATAGGTTACCTTCACATCTGCACTGAGATTAGAGCCAAGTGCAATCGTTTTCACGCCCTGTTCGTCTGCACCCTCAATCATTGCATTCGTTGCAGTAACAGCTAAGACACCACTCTCACTTGCTTCAACTGTAAAAGTTTCACTCTGACCATAATATGCAGAATCAACTCCACCAACCACAGAAAGAACTGCTTCACCCTGTGTTACAAAGAATGTTTTATCCACAGTTACAGCCTTATAATATCCGCAATCTCCGGTAGATACTGTAGCTACATACGTTCTCGGATTTAAATCTAAAGCAGTAGTCAATGCCGGTTGCAATACTCCATCAACAATCAAAACTGCCGAAGCATCCTGTGGATCCACTGTTGCTACGATTTGCACTCGTGTAGGATAAGGAATAGTATCTGAAGGCATAACCTCAATATCAACCTTAACATACTCATACACCTCTACAGCAACACTCGCAGAAGCACTCTCATATGTAGTATCACCACCGGATACCATCTCATATTTAGCCGTACATGTAACGGTAGTACTTCCCGCTGCAATTGGGTGAATCGTTCCGTTATCGTCTACCGTAGCTACACCATCATTGTCACTTGTCCAAGTATAAGTACAACTGGTAATCTCCCCATACAATTCGTCATTTCCGTCAAGCCCAGTCACACTTACAGTACGTGAAACCTGATTTTCATAGTCATCAGCAGAAAATGTTACTGCCGAATCACTTAATGTAAGTGTACCTTGCGATTCACTCCACAACTTTGCTGCGTAAATTCCATTCAACGGAATTGACATCACAAAGAGGGCTATAGCTGTTGCTACAGCTATAATACTTCTTTCCAATCTCATGTCTTTCATCTCCATGTCTATTTTATTATTTCAGAACTGTGAATGAATACTTCTTTACGACGAACTTTAAATGTCTCGTCAAAACTTTCTTCCGTTACTGTTGCACTTTCATCGTTGCCGGAATCATCCGCCATACTTGTGGCTACTTCATCATCACCCACAGCATCTGTTCCGGGTTCATACACACCAATCAACGCTGCCTGTGTCACTTCTTCTCCGGACTCAAGCACTGTCACAGCCTCATCGTCCACCTCAAGACTTGACCGCAATACACTCTTAACGGTCTTTTCATCTGTTTTAGTTTCCAAATTCTTAACCGAGCTATTCTGCTGCTTCTTCTGCTGCTTTGCAACCCAATTCTTATCAGTCTGGCCTCTTAGTTCCTTATATGTTCCGCGAATATTTAAAGTAAAGAAAAGAATTACCGCCGCCAACAAGGCAATACCCGCTAATATAAATGCAACTATCGAGACTGTTGAATATATATCTGCCATGTGATTATCCTCTCTCTAAACTACTGTATTCTCTCGAAACATTATCCAAAATGTCTTCTACCAACGCCTCAATGCTGTCCTGCTTCTCAATAGAAAGCTTCTGCGTAACACTTTCTGCCTGACACGCATCCAAAATACTCTGAATAACCTCTTCTGCCTGCGCACGTTCAATTCCATTCACCGCAAGTCCACGTAGGTTCACGTTGATCATATTCAAAATATTCTCGTACATAACAAGACGTATATATGCAGCATCACCCGCGTAATGATCCTTCATATGTTGCATACAGTCCTCCAGTGCCAGCAACATATTGTTATAATCATCCTTGGTCGGTTCCTGCACACTATTCTCACTAAGTACATAAGTCACATAGAAATTACACAATGTATAATAGCTTAAAGAAATCGAATAATTCTCATACGAAGAAGTTCCGTTATCACATACATATTGGAAATAA
Source organism: Acetatifactor sp. (assembly GCA_045541195.1). Lineage (GTDB taxonomy): Bacteria > Bacillota > Clostridia > Lachnospirales > Lachnospiraceae > Acetatifactor. The sequence continues at coordinate 206,273 of JAZQIQ010000002.1, forward strand.
TTCTGGGCCTTCAGAATTCGTGCTCTGAATGAGCCTCCTTCTCCTGAATACATATCAAAATATGCTCTTGCAATCCGATAGTTCAGTTCCAACACATCTGCCGACGCCATATCAAAGGAGTTTTTGTTGGCATTATACAGTGTTGTAATCTGCTGACTCTCCGCATCTCCAAACTGATTATTATCTTCATATGCTTCCAGCAATCGCATATACGCTCTCGTGTCGGCACCGTTAATTGAAATCGCATTAAGATAATTATCTACTTTGGTCTGATAATCTACTGACTTTTCGGTTTCAACCAGAATATCGTAATTCTGATTATTGGTATAATCCGCCAACTTCGAAAAACCAAATCCCACAAGACACAGCACACCACTTAAAACCAACATAGTTATAAATATGTAAATTCTTCGTTTAAGCCGCTTAAGGTAGTCACCGTCCCAAAGTTGGATATTGTTTAACGCATGCATCAATTCCTGTGCACTTTGGAAACGCTTTTCCGGATTAACCTGCGTACACTTACGGATAATGTTATCCATTCCCTTAGATATCTGTAATTCCGGAAATGCCTCTCGAATGGAGCCCACCGGCTGTGGCGAACGAGGTGGAAACTTTCCGGTGAGCAAACGATACAAGGTTGTTCCGAAACAATATATATCCGTCCTTTGATCCGTCTTTCCCCTGCATTCCTTCTGTTGCTCGGGTGCCGCATACTCTTTGGTCTTACCGCCACCGGGCGCATTACCGTTTACACATGGTCTCGCTTCACCAAAATCAATCAGCTTCAAATTACGCTCAGGTTCTTTCAAAATAATATTACCCGGCTTTAAATCATGATAAATGATAGGTGGCTCTAAGGAATGCAAATACGCTAACACACTACAAATCTGTTTCGCCCAGTCAATTACGATTTCCTGCTCCTGCGGACCGTTGGCTTTCAATTCATGAGCCAGCGACTGACCTGACACGTAATCCATTACGATATAAGTTTCCTGATCGGTTTCGATAATATCAACAATTCTAGGAATCGCCGGATTATCGAAACTCATCATCATTCGTGCTTCTTTCAAAACCCTTTGCGTATCCGCACTATCCTTCGGAGTTTTGATTTCCTTAATAACCCACTGCTGGTTCAGTTTTTGGTTCATTGCCAGATAAACCGTTGAAGTACCACCTTCTCCGATTTGCTTCAAAATTTCAAATCGTCCGTCAAGGACATATCCTTTTTCAAGCATGTGGCCCCTCCTACAAGCTCACCGCGATTACAGAAACGTTATCTTTTTCGCCTCTTTCAATCACGCCCAACGCTGTTTTCTTTACTGCATTCTTTAAATCCTTTTTCGCAACGATTTTATCCCAGTGCGCCTTAGATAACTCTTCTGCGGTCAACCGATGATAAAATCCATCACTACACAGTATAAAAAGTTCTCCTGCCACCGCATTTCCAATTCCATATTCCGGACTCAGATACTTCGAAGCCCCCACACACTGTGTCAACTTATTTCTCTTGTCGCTTCGGGCAGCTTCTTCCGGTGTCATTGTTCCCCGTGCAACTTCTCTTGCCACAACAGTATGATCCGGAGTAACCTGCACTGCTTTTTCCGATTTAAAATGATATATTCTGCTGTCTCCCACATGCACCCAAAAATACTGCTTCTTAAAAAACAACATTCCTGAAAAAGTTGTTCCCAACGTCAGATCGTTTTCTGCGCCATACTTTTTCAGACGATTACTCAAATTTTCAATAATACGAATCCAGGTTTTTATAATTTCATCCAGTGGCGCATTCACCTGCTTGGGAAATTCATCCTCAAACCAGTCTACAAAACGGGTAATAACACTTCCGCTAGCTACTTCTCCCTTAGAAAGCCCTCCCATACCATCACAGACAATTACCATCAGCGCTTCCCCGGCAATAGTATCAGCTTCCATAATACACACAGAATCCTGGTTGTTTTTTCGATAATTTCCTTTATCCGTATAGGACTCTACATAAAAACTCATCCTACAACCTCCTAAAACCGAAATTCTAATTCTTCATTAAAAAGACTAATTATAGAACCGTCATGCAACTTTGCACTCATACCATTCGCATCCACCTTTATACCATCTACGGTTGTTCCATTGGTGGAATGATTGTCCTTTACAAAATAATCGCTTCCATTATTTGTAAAGATGGTTGCATGAATATTGCTGACACTGTTGTTATTGGTAATACAATAATCCGCTCTCTGCTGACTTCTTCCTATCTTAAACTCATCCTTTGTGATTTTAATCGTTTCACCGGTAGAGCGCCTAATCAAAATCGGTCTGTCAGAATAGAACCCACTTTCCGATGTTGTTTCTAAAAACGTTCCATCTGCCTTATCCATCACATCATAAAGATAATGGTTGTCTTCCACTCCGGTAGGACTTTCATCATCATCAATGCCTGTAGGCGCTTCATCATCGTCATCATCGATACCTGTAGGTGCTTCATCTTCCCCATAAAAGCTATTATTAACTGTTTCAAATTGAATATCATCATCATCATCAATACCCGTAGGTGCTTCGTCATCAGCATCAAGTACCGGCTGATAGGGCTCTGCTACCTGCTTTTTTACGGTAACATTTGCCACAAACTTTGATACACTTTCACCGGCCATGGCAGACATACGATTAACCATCGTCGCATCCAATCCCTTTTTATCCACAAGATCAATCCACTGTTTAATGGCATTTCTGCTCTCAACGTCTATCTTCGCTGTAAAAAGCATTTCTCTCGCAAAGGGTACAAATTCATAACCATATCCAAATCCGTTTATCGGGCAATACAAAAGTGCGATTTCCTCAGAGCCTTCATTCCATGAAATCCACTCCGGATTCAGAATAAGCTTACTGTCAGCCAGCCCCATCCGTCTCACGTCCAAAATCACTCTTGCCACCTGCGCCAATACACTTGCCAGCACATGTGTATTCATTCCCTGTTGAATTTTGTTTGCCAAATTCTTTTTTACATCACCTTCATAAGTGATTTCCAAATTCTTCTCTCCTGTAATGGAAAGCAAGCCTTTGAGTGGTTGATTCTGCAACATACCGATTTCGTACTTCAGAACAACTCCCTCATCCTCAATTTTGCATTTTACATTTCCAAAACTTTGTTTCAATTTAATCATCTTTAAGCTCCATCGTTAAATAAGCATATACGCCAGTTTCTGCATGTCTTCCATCTCTCTCATGCCCACACAGCCATTACGTAGCAGCTCTTCCTTTTTCTCCACATATGCATCTACCACGAAATTATATTCGTCACTTACCAATGCATTTGCTTTTTCTTTTTCGTAATTATTACATACCATAATGAACTTATCCGTATCATCACAGTTTACATTTCGCTTGAAAGTTCCTAACTTAAATGCAGTATGAGCATTCTGATTCAACACAACAAATACTTTATCAACATAGCTCAGAAAATGAAGCATATCATTGGATAGACCGTTTCCCACATCCACAACGATAAAATCAAAATCATTCGATAATTTTGCTCCTCTGGCAATATTGCTGTACGCACTGTCCAATACCCCCAAAGAGTCTTTTGCTGACTTCAACGGCGGCAGATAAACAAACTCTTCCTTTAACAAATACTGCTTAATCTTTTCGTAAGTACTTCCATCCTTCTTCTGCAATTCCGTACATGCTTCGATAGGCAAAGTAGTCTTATTTTTTAAATAATAATGAAAATTCTGATAATTTTCAGTATTAAGGTAGAGCACTCTTTTTAAATTCTGCTTCATGCAGGAGCAAATTCCCATTGCAATGGTAGTACTTCCTGTCCCACCCGCAGGTGATACAACCGTAATAATCTGCGGCGCTTTATTATTCTTTGCAAGACTTCCCCCCCATTCCGAAGGAATAATTCTGTCAAGCAACACGCTTTGCTTACAATACTTATATAAGTACGCAGCTTCTCGCGAAGAATTAATTGCCTCATCCTGCTTATCAAAATCCTCCGTCAATACATATGTTTTATCAATGTTATGCATATGCAATGCTTCTGAATAAAAGGAATCATCAATAACCAGAATATCTATCGTTCTCGGCTTCGTAAAATATTCCTCGAAATAACTTTCATCCGAGATAATTTCAATTTCAGCATTATCTCGCAAAGTCTCGATAATCTTCATTTCCAGCGGAGTTAAATGCCCCTCATCCTTATCCACAATTACGATTAATGGTTTCGCCATTTTTCTACCCTGCCTCTTCTCTTAAATATATTTTACAGTAAAAGAAAGCTCCCATATTTTAATTACGTCGCCTTCTTTTAATGGAACTTCCACGCCTGCCTGACACAACTTGCCATTTAGCATTGTTCCCTTTTTACTCTGCTCATCTACCACATAATAAGTGTTATTCTTACGCACAATTGTACAATGTTTTCTACTTATCATATTAGAGAAGGGCAAAACACCTTCATTTTCTTTTGATCGACCAATACTGAAAGATTTTCCTGGTATATCGAATCTCACATTATAGTTTGGATTAGCACATACCAGACGCAGACCTTTCACATCCGCCTTCGGAGTACTGCCGGCATCCTTTATGTTGGCGTATCTTTGGAGACTCTTCAAAAGTCCTTCCAGACCTCCACCCGTTTCCAACAACATATTCTTAAAATCAATACATGCCGGAGTTCCGTCATTTCGAATCGCCCCATGCAGATTTCGACGCAATTTATTCTCAAAGGTCATCTTGCTTTCCGCATTGGATTCACCATTTATCGGCAAATATATAAATTTGGGTTCTAATGTATTTTGATCAACAAAAACATCTTCCGGAGAAATAAGAAGGTTCTCATATGATATATAACCATACTCAGGAACTTGCAAGATTTTTGCCACAAGCCTGCATAGTAAAACAGCAATGGTATTTAATTGCATATTGGGCAAAACAGTTGATAAACTTTGATATTCTTCTGTAAAATAGATTAATCTTAACTGTCCATTGTAGCGCAACTTTACGCCCTTCAAAAAACAATCTTTATCCGGTGCCTGTGTTACTTTAAACCCAACTTGGCTGAAACAATCCTCATCCTCAAAAAGAAATCCTATATTCTTTTCATCCTTTATCCGTTCAATGGACTTGTTCATTAAAATATCCATAATACGCAGAACCTTCCTTTACTACACAAAGTGTCTATTTTTCCCATTTTTAACATAAAATATCACTTTTTAGTATAATAGCTTCATTATGACATGTCAAATATTTTTGTGACTTTCGTACTATTTTTCCACCAAAAAATCCCGTGCTTTCTCTTCCTAAAAAGCACGGGATTTTCACTATTTCATTAACATCATCATAATCTCATTACTTCTCGCAATAAACTTCGTCATCGCCTCTGCATCCAGTGGTGCATGCTGCAGTTTTGCCAAATCATAAAGCTGTTCACAAATCATCTTGGTGTTCTCACCTTCCTGATTCGCTACCACATACTCTACCAGTGGGTGATTCACATTCAGAACTAAGGTCTCTCCTTCTGCTCCGAAAGCACCCATATCCATACCGGGCATCGCGTACATCTTCATCATATCCTGCATACGTCTGCTTTCTTCGGATAAGGTTATCATAGAAGAAATTTTCTTATTCTTAAGCTTTTCAAGCTTTACGTTCAGCTTGTCATTCTTAAGTGCCTTCTTCATGACAGCAGCGAGACTTTCCGCCTGTTCAGCCATCTCCTTCTCTGCCTTCTTAGAGGTCTTTGCCTTGAAGACATCGGTAAGATCAGCATCAATTCTCTGGAACTTGATTCCCTCATTCTTCGCCTCAAGCTGAGACACGAAAGGCTGGTCAATATTGTGAGTGAGCACTACCGCATCCATCTTGGCAGCCTTAAACATATTCACATACTGTCCCTGTTGCTGCATATCGGTTACGTAGTAGATTACCTTTTCTTTCTTCTCTTCCGCAGTATCCTCATCAGTTACCACTTCTGCCTCTACCACATTACCATCTTCGTCCACTGCACTTTCTTCGTCGGAAGGCTTGATTTCAAGACATTCCGGAAGAGTCATATACTTCCCATCTAAGTTCTTGAAGAGAATATAATCATTCATCTTCTCACAGAACTTGTCATCCTTAAGGCAACCAAACTTGATGAACGGACTGATATCATCCCAGTACTTCTCATACTCTTCCTTCTCAGTCTTACACATACCGGAAAGCTTGTCTGCCACCTTCTTGGTAATATACTCAGAAATTTTCTTTACAAAACCATCGTTCTGAAGCGCACTTCTGGAAACATTCAGCGGAAGGTCCGGACAGTCGATTACACCCTTTAATAAGAGTAAAAACTCTGGGATAACCTCTTTAATATTATCTGCAATAAATACCTGATTATTATAAAGCTTAATGGTTCCCTCAATAGACTCGTACTCCATGTTAATCTTTGGGAAATATAAAATACCCTTTAAGTTAAAAGGATAATCCATATTTAGATGAATCCAGAACAGGGGCTCTTTGTAATCCTGGAATACCTTACGGTAAAATTCTAAGTACTCTTCCTTAGTACACTCATTCGGATGCTTTGTCCAAAGAGGTGTTGTCTCGTTAATCAGTTCCGGCTTCTTCTCCTCATCCGTTTCGTTCGCCTTAGAAACATAGACTTCGGTAGGCATAAAGGAACAGTACTTCTTTACCACCTCTTTTGCCTTATACTCATTACAGAACTGTAAGCAATCCTCATTGATAAATAAGGTAATGGTAGTACCCACTTCGCTACGGCCGCCATCTTCCATGGTAAACTCCGTACCGCCGTCGCATTCCCAATGTACCGCTGTTGCGCCATCCTTATAGGATAAGGTATCAATATGCACCTCGTCTGCCACCATAAATGCAGAATAAAAACCAAGTCCAAAATGACCGATAATCTGGTCCGAATTGCTCTTATCCTTATATTTCTCAATGAAATCTGTTGCACCGGAGAATGCAATCTGATTAATATACTCTTCCACTTCCTCTGCAGTCATTCCAAGACCATTATCCTTGAAGGTCAATGTCTTATTCTCCGCATCACAGATTACCTCAATCTTACCCTTGTAACCTTCCGGAAGAGTATACTCTCCCATCATATCCAACTTCTTTAATTTAGTAACTGCGTCGCAGCCGTTAGAGATTAACTCTCTGTAAAAAATGTCATGATCTGAATACAACCACTTCTTGATAATCGGAAATATGTTTTCACTGTTAATTGATAAACTTCCACTCTTTGTTTCCATTTCTTCCACTTCCTTCTTAATCTTTTATAATATCCCCCACTAAAAAGAGTTTAAAACTGCCCTAAATAAAAGTCAAGATAAAATTAGCACTCGCAAAGTGCGAGTGCTAATAATTCTTTTAAAATCCAGTATTTTCAAGGGATTACGCTTTTCTTAAAAATTCATAAACTAGCTCTACTTCCCCCAATATTCATGGTATATAGCAAAAAAATCATCTGTTTTCACTGCTTTCTCTTCGACCATCCCAATGCTCTTCCAAAGCTTCTCATTCAGGCTTCTGGCAAGCTTTGCCACAAAAGCATCATACTCTGCCCCAAAAGCTTCGTTCTTCCTTTGCTCCACAATCTTAATCTTGTTAGCATCGGTCTCTTCCCTATCAAAAGTGTTGATACACTTAATAATCTCATAGCCGGATTCTGTCTCTACAATTCCACTGATTTCATCCGTTGCCAATTTAAATGCTGCTACCTCAAACTGCACATCCAGTTCCCCTTTTCCAAAGGAATAGCGAACGGTTTCATCGTCACTATACTCTGATGCCAAAAGTGTAAAGTCATTCTCTCCGTTCGTGGCAAGGGCCAAAATCTCCTGCGCCGTCACATAAGCTTTCTGCTTCCTCTCCGGACTAAAATCTACCCGCTGCCCCGTACCGTCTGTAGTATATGTCTTAATAAGAATATGCTCTACCGTAATGGTTCTAGCCTCATCATCACTGATTTCCGGATTGATATCTCCGATAATCTGCTCATAAACCTTTTCCGCATATGCATACTCCCGATACAAACCAAGAATCGTTTCCTGAGAGACCTCCATTGCTGCAATCTCCTCCGGCATCAAAGAAGAATAATAAACCTCTGCTGCCTGTTCCAGCCTCACCTTTTCTTCCTCTGAAAGCGCTACCCCCTTCTCTTTTGCGAGCAGGTACATGGACTTAATCTGGGCAATCTTCGCCAGGACGGTTTCCTTAATATTCTCTTCCAATGTCATATCACCATGAGTTACATTCCAAATCTCCGGACCATATACACTCTCGTATTGATTCTGGGTATTAATCAGATACACCATAAACTCTGCTTTGCTGCAGGAAAGAGAATCAATCCGGAATAATTCTTCCGAATCAAATCCGGTTGTAAAAATTACCTTGGTGTCTTCGCTTTTGTCATTCCAGATCTTCACACCAACCACCACTGCAATTATCAATACAATTACCACAACCAGCACTATGGGAATTAGATTCTTTTTCTTCTTTCTCATAAATACCTTCAACCTTTATTACTAAACTATCATTCTAATACTACTGCCGCTACCGCTCTTCTCCACCAGGAGCTGCTTTGTAATACGCTCCCGCAGTTCCGGAACATGAGAAATAATACCAATCAAATGATTATTCTCCACCAATGCATTCAAAGTGTTGCAAGCCTGATCCAGAGACTCACTGTCAAGAGCCCCAAATCCCTCATCTATGAAAAGCGTATCAACTTTAATTCCTCCACTCATTGATTGTATCACATCACTGAGCCCCAGCGCCAGAGATAATGATGCTTTAAAGGATTCTCCTCCGGATAAGGTACGGATTGAACGAGGCTTACCTGTATAAAAATCCATCACCTCAATCTCCAGATTGTCCTTTACCCTTCCGTCAGACACTTCCTTGCAGCGATGCATCTCATATCTTCCCGCACTCATCTTACGAAAACGGATATTTGCAGCCTTTAAGATCTCGTCAAAATAGCTTGCAAGCACATACTGTTCAAACACCAATCGTTTTGGATTATTTCCGCTTGCAATATTCTCCAGCTCCTTGATAAAGCCATATTCCTCACTTTCCGCACGGATAATCTTCTCTTTTTCCCCAAGCAACTTTTTACAACGTTTTACCTCACTATGAGAATATTCCAAATCACGGTTTGCCCCCGCCAGTTCTTTCCGTTTCTCCAGTCTCTCCTTCAGCGTCTGCTCTATAGGCGCGGAATCCTTAAGCTCCGTATCCGTAATATGCTCTTTCAAAGTTTTGCAAAGCTGCTCCGACGCCGCAAGAGATTCCTTGTACCTGCGGATATCTGCATTTAATTCATCCCTATCCATTTTGCTCATATATGCAGTTTCATATGCTTCCTTATTCACAAAGCCATGAAGTTTTAAACTCTTTCCAAATTCCTTCTCCAGCAATACATACCCTTCCTGCAGCATCTGCAAATCATCTTTACTTCCCTTGTATTGCTTTTCCTGCTGCTCCAATGCAGCCTTCAAAGAATTGACGTTGTCACAGATTTCCCGCAGTCGCTTTGTTGCTCTCTCACAAGTAAGTTCTGCAAGCTCCTCCGGAACATCCTTCACAATTTCCAGCATCGATTGCAACTTCTCCACTTCTCCTTGTAATTCTTCTACAGCCCCCTCCAGCAACTTTACTTCAGCCTGCAGATTCACTACAGTTGCGTAAACCAACTCTGCCTGCTTTCCGGCCTTAGATGCACGTTCCTGCAAAAGCTCCAGTTCTTCTTCGGATATGATGTTCTCTTCACACTTTGCCGGGCTGGGATGTTCCAGCGCACCGCACACCGGACAAGGTTTTCCATCCTCCAACAGTTTTGCCGCAATTCCGATTGCTGCATAACTACGCGCCCTAAGTGCTTCCTCATAAGCATCTTTACAAGACTTCGCATCCTCATCCGCAGCAACATAATGCTTCCTTTCTTTTTCCAACGCTTCCTGCTTCCGGGTCAATTCCTTTTTTTTCTGACCAAGACTCTTCTCCGCTTGCAGATATGCCTGCTTTCCGGATATCCAACCCGTCAATTCCTCCCGCCTTTCAAAAACAGGCACTTCTTTAACCAGAAGTCTCCGGTTCTCCTCCATACTCTCCTCCAGCTGCTCCAGCCCTATGGTTGCCTTCGTAATCTGTTCCTTTACAGCATGGATTTTCACAGCTTCCGCCTCCAAATAGCCGGCTTCCACTGCCTTATTATAGCACTCTTCTTTTTCCGCATAGAACGTCTTTTGAAGCTCCAGTTTTTCCAATTCGCTCACCGCCTGAAGATACTGACAGATTCTTTTATTCTCCTCTTCTATGGCAGTCAGCAGACTCTGGTTCTTTAATATCTCTTTTTCATTTCTATCATTCTCTTTTTTGTTATTAGAGAGGATCTCTGAAAGATCCTGCTCCATATTCTCCAGACACGCTCTCACCCTATCAAAAGGCACTGCGGAAAGTTCCATGAATCCTGCAAACTCTTCTTTTAATTCCTCTCTTACAGCCATACCCGTAAAATTTCCAGCCACATTCTGCAAAACCTCGTTCAGCCTCGCCTTCTGATCTGCCACTCTCTGGTATCGCTTCTTGGCCTCTCTGCCCAGATTATAGGTAAACCTCTCATAAATACCCGTACCGAAGATTTCCCTGAAAATCTTGGTCTTATCCTTGGGCGACGCAGTAAGGAGCTTGGCAAATTCTCCCTGGGCTATCATGGAAAGCTGCTTAAACTGTTGCAAATCCACTCCCATCAGTTCCTGCACCTTTGCATTAACTTCCCGGACACCTTCCACGACCTTTCCATCCGGTAACTGTAAAAGGGCATTTTCTTTTTCCTTGGTAAGAAGCCCCTCTCCACCACTACGCTTCTTGGGTCTGAAATACTCCGGATTCCTACGGATAAAATATTCCTTTCCGCTATGTTCCATAAGTAGTTCCACAAAAGTAGGAGTCTGTGCATCCGCGAAATCACTACGCACACTGTTTCGTTCTTTGTCCCTCGTTTCTCCACTAAGTGCCCCATATAACGCATAGGTAATAGCATCAAATATTGTGGTTTTCCCGGCTCCGGTGGCTCCGGTAATCAAAAACAGTCCCTGCCCATAAAATCCGGCAAAATCAATCTCCGCTTTCTCCTTATAAGGCCCCCAGGCACTGATACAAATCTTTATTGGCTTCATAGCTCACCTGCCTCTCCGGCAGCCTCATCCACCGCCTTTTTCTGACTCTCCGTCAATTCCTCTCCAACCAACATATAGTAAAACTCTGCAAACAATTCCTGAATGCTCTTCTGCTGCCCCTGAAATTTGCTATCATACAGTTCTTCATTAACACTGTAATTCTTCTCCAGTACAATCTGCAGCACATTGGGATATACACTGCGCAGGGTGCCGATAGGATCAATCAAAGCATCCTTATCCGTTAACACAGCCTGAATGTAATCATCCCGGCTTACACCATGCGCCTCTACCACTTCCGGTTGAATCAGCTTATTTAATTCTCCTTTAATTATCCGCATTTCCCGATAGGGCCTTATGGGTACCTTACTCACACAAACAGTGCCGTTTTCCTCAATTTCCACAATATTGACCGTCTTCTCCTGATTTACCTCAGAGAAGGAATACTTCATGGGTGTACCACTATAGTACATCTCTCTCTCTCCCACCTTCTGGCTCTTGTGAATGTGTCCCAATGCCACATAGGTAAATCCCCGAAACACATCTGCGGTCACATTATCAATACCGCCTACATCCACAGAAGTCTCTGAATCAGAAAGCTCGGGCATCTGTCCCGTCTCCCCGGTCACAAAATAATGAGAAAGAAGCACATACTGCTTTCCATCCTCAAAATCTATGTTTTCCCTTGCCAGAATCTCTGCCACCGCCTCCTGGCAATTGCTCTTGCCCACAACTCCCGGTTTAATAAAAGGAAGACATATAAATATAAGCTCTTTCGCTCCATTTAAAAAACTTACCCGGCGAAGCTGCCCCTCATAGGCACCGCCGATATATAACCCCTGCTTTTCCAGAATCTTTCCGCCAAAACCCACTCTTTCCGGCGAATCATGATTTCCGCTGATTAAAATCACCGGAATCTCTTCCCGAATTAAGCCTGTCAAAAACTCATCCAAAAGTTCCACTGCCTCCGTAGGCGGCAAAGACCGGTCATAGATATCACCTGCAATGACAAGGGCATCCACCTGTTCCTCCAAAGCAATTCTATGAATCTCCGAAAGCATGTGCTTCTGATCCTCATAAAGAGAACACTCAAATATTTTCTTTCCGATATGCAAATCACTCGTGTGTAAGAACTTCATGTTCTGCCTCCATCCATGTAACTATTCAGAGCACCATTCACAAAATCGCCTCCTCGTGGCTTTCCTTTGGCTCTGAATAGTTACATAAAGAAAATGCTATAATGCAACTGCTTGCATTATAGCATTTTATCCTCATTTATTCTATACCACCAAGAGCTTATTTAATTACGTGAATCCAGCCTTCCGGAGCTTCAATACGTCCCATCTGAATACCGGTTAAGGTATCGTATAACTTCTTGGTAATAGGCCCCATCTCGGTCATACCGCTTGGGAAGCAAATCTCTTCGCCATGGTTTACAACCTTACCTACCGGTGAAATAACTGCTGCAGTACCGCAAAGTCCACACTCTGCAAAATCCTTTAACTCATCCACATATACTTCTCTTTCTTCCACTTCAAGTCCTAAATATTCCTTAGCAACATAGAGAAGAGAACGACGAGTGATAGACGGTAAAATGGTATCTGACTTAGGAGTTACCACCTTACCATCCTTGGTTACAAACAGGAAGTTCGCTCCACCGGTCTCCTCTACCTTGGTTCTTGTCTTGGAATCTAAGTACATATTCTCATCATAACCCTCATGATGAGCAGTTACAATAGCATGTAAGCTCATTGCATAGTTTAAACCTGCCTTAATATTACCGGTACCGTTTGGTGCCGCACGGTCAAAATCACTTACCTTTAAGGTTAATGGCTTAACACCGCCCTTGAAGTAAGGACCTACCGGCGTACAGAGAATTCTGAACTGATACTCCTCTGCCGGCTTTACACCGATTACAGGATTTGAACCAAACATATATGGACGAAGATAAAGAGTTGCACCACTTCCGTAAGGCGGAACCCATGCTTCATTCGCCTTTACTACCTCTGCAACTGCCTCGATAAACTTATCCTCAGGGAAAACAGGCATCTCAAGTCTCTTGGCAGAATCTGCCATACGGGATGCATTTAAATCCGGGCGGAACACTACAATATGTCCATCCTCAGTAGTATAAGCCTTCATTCCTTCAAATACAGTCTGTGCATACTGCAGTACACCTGCACACTCATTTAATACAATATTGGCATCAGTGGTGATTTCACCTTCATCCCATGCGCCATCCTTAAAATTGGATACGTATCTGTAATCCGTCTTTACATATCCAAAGCCCAAGTTGCTCCAATCGATATTTTTCTTCTCCATATCGGTACTCCCATCTGTGCTTTCGCACGCTTTATTTCCTTATGCTTTATCAAGTTAAAGCATCAAATTTTCTTTTAATTATAAACCTATTTGTCCAAAAGTCAAGAGCGGCGTCGCTCATATTTTATAAACTCATAAGCAATGTCAAAATAGGTCTGCTCATCACTGTCCGCCGTAATCTCCCACTCCTCATCCTTATCCAGATTGGGGAAATGAACATCCGCCTGATACTCATGGTCAATCTTGGTCACATGCACCACATCACAATAAGGCAACAGCTGCTTATAGATGCTTTCTCCGCCGATAACATACACATCCCCAGACGGATACTTTTCAAGTTCCTTCATCAACTCCTCTATGCTGTGTACCACAATACCGCCCTTCACTGCAAACTTAGGATCTTTACTCAAGATAATGCTGGTTCTTCCGGCAAGAGGCATTCCCTGGGGAAAATTCACGAGAGACTTACGCCCCATTACTACTACCTTACCGGCGGTTTCCTCCCGAAAATGCTTCTGGTCATTGGGAATCGTCACCAGAAGCTGTCCCTTACTTCCGATTGCCCAGTTATTATCCGCCACTACAATTATATTCATGTTTACACCTCTTACACCGCAATAGGGATATTGGTAATCTGTTCCCCGGTAACATAATCTTCTACAAATAAATCCTTGGTAGTGAACTGATAGAAATCCTTCACTTCCGGATTGAGCCAAACCTTAGGCGCAGGATATTCCTCACGCCGAATCAATTCCTTGATGATATCCACATGTCGGTCATAGATATGGGCATCGGCAATCACATGCACCAGTTCTCCCGCAACCATACCATTCGCCTGTGCAACCATCATAAGCAGGATGGCATACTGTGCTACATTCCAATTGTTGGCTGCCAGAATGTCCTGACTGCGCTGGTTTAAAATCATATTCAATACCAGCTTATCGCTGCCCTCTTCCTTAGTTACATTATAAGTTGCGGAATAACAACAAGGATCCAAATGCCCGGTTGCAAGATCATGAAACTGATACATATTAGTCATGATTCTACGGCTGTACGGATTCTCTTTTAACTGCTTCAATACATAATCCATCTGGTCAATCTGTTCGCCCTTGTAGGTGAACTTTTCTCCGATAACATAACCGTATGCAGTACCGATAGAACCGTTTTCATCCGCCCACTGATCCCAAATATGCGGCTTTAAATCCTTAATATTGTTTGACTTTCTCTGATAAATCCAAAGAATCTCGTCCATGGCACTCTTCAGTGCCGTCCTGCGCAGGGTCAATGCCGGAAACTCCTTACGAAGGTCATAACGGTTAACTACGCCAAACTTCTTTATGGTGTAGGCATATTCCCCGGTATCCTCCCATTTAGGACGTACCAGCTCTCCCTTGGTGTCCACACCATTGTCCAGAATGTCCTGACACATTTCCTTAAACACTCTATCTGCATAACTCATCCTTACTACTACTCTCCTCTAACTAATAATTTATAAAGCGATCCAATTTATCGCATAATGCCAAAATCTGATCTGCCATCTTAGCAAGATCCTTATTAGCCATACCATCGCTCTTCTTAATAATGGCCATAAGCCTCTGTCCGGCTGCCAAAAGCCTTGCATAAACGCCGGTAGCAGGTTTATCCTTCTTCTGAATCAGCATCGGACTTGCCTCAAACTCAAATTGATTACTGAGCAGATTAAACACCGTGCCGCTGTATGGCGCATAAGCTCTCTGTCCATGCTCAATCTTCAGGCACTCCACGAAAGACGCACATACACTATCCTCACCATGTACCACAAATACTTTCTTAGGCTTTTCCTCAAAGGCGTTAATCCATTCAATCAGACCATCCTTATCTGCATGACCACTGAGACCCTTTATCGTAGCAATCCGGGCTCTAACTTCAATCGGTTCACCAAATAAACGTACCTCGCTTGCTCCCTCTAAAATGGCCCTTCCCAAAGTTCCCACGGACTGATATCCAACAAACAGTACCGTACATTCCGGACGCCACAAGTTATGCTTCAAATGATGTCTGATACGTCCTGCTTCACACATGCCGGAGGCTGACAGAATTACCTTTGGCTGCTCATCAAAGTTAATCGCCTTAGACTCCTCACTGGTAATGGAAAGGCGCAGTCCTCCAAAGGAAATAGGGTTAATTCCCTCTTTTACATACGCCATTGCCTCTTCATCAAAGCACTCGTAACGATTCTCTGTAAAGACACTGGTAGCCTCCACCGCCATGGGGCTGTCCACATACACCGGAAAATTCTCATGCCCCTGAATCATTTTATTCACCTTAATCTGACGTAGGAAATACAGCATCTCCTGTGTTCTACCCACTGCAAAGGAAGGAATCACTACATTCCCCCCCTTATCAAAGGTCTCCTGAATAATCTTAGCCAGCTCATTCACATAATCCGGCCGCTCCGCCGCATGAATTCTGTCACCATAGGTGGACTCCATCACCACATAATCCGCCTGCTTGGTATAGATAGGATCTCGAAGAAGAGGCTGCTCCTTATTACCGATGTCACCGGAAAATACAATTTTCTTGGTCACCCCGTCTTCCGTAGCCCATACTTCAATACTTGCTGATCCAAGAAGATGTCCAATATCCGTAAAACGAATCTTCACACCCTCACAGACATCAATTTCCGTATCATAATGACAGGCAACAATGCGCTTTATTACCCCATCTGCATCCTGCATGGTAAAAAGAGGCTCCACCAGTGGATTATCCTTACTTCTTTTTGCCTTACGGTTCTTCCACTCCGCTTCCATCATCTGGATATGGGCACAGTCACGAAGCATGATTCCACACAAATCCGCCGAAGCATCCGTGGTAAATACCTGTCCCCTAAAGCCTCTTGCATATAAAAGCGGCAACATTCCGGAATGATCCACATGCGCATGAGTCAGGAGTACATAGTCTACCATCGCCGGTGAGACGGGCAACTCCGCATTCTCAAAGGTATTTATCCCCTGCTCCATACCATAGTCTACAAGGATATGCTTTTCTCCAACCTGTAGATAATGACAGCTTCCCGTCACTTCATGAGCCGCACCAATAAATGTAAGCTTCATACAAACCCTCCATTCCAAAAATGCATAAGATTATATTATTACTACTTTTATTATATTACAGCCACGTTCAAATATCTAGGAAAAGCCTTTAAAAATCCTGATATTCGCCCGTAAAAAGTATTGCATAAATTTTTTTAAAAATTTCTTCAATTTATTGTTGACAAATCATTTTACATCGTGTATAGTATGTATTGTTCCAAGGAACACAACAGACATGCGCGAGTGGCTCAGCGGTGGAGCACCTCCTTGCCAAGGAGGGGGTCGCGGGTTCGATCCCCGTCTCGCGCTCTCAAAACGAAAGGATATCCGACTGGATATCCTTTTTTGTTGCTTGTATGAGACCCACATATTGTCCTCGGAAGAATGTATAGTTTCTTCACTTATCTCTTCTGATTTATCGGCTGAATCCCTTCTTTTCTCACATTATGGTCTTGGTTCTGGTTCTCCGGTGTAGTCTTTTGCGTAACACTATTAAATTCGTTATGATTTCTTTGTTCTTCTAACTTTTCAATTTTAGATTTGTCCATTTTCCACTCCTATAAATATAATTTTTCTACATATCGTATCTTATCCAAATTTTTTTATTATAATTGTGATATTTTCCTTTTATCAAACGTTTTACTATTGAGTGGCCATTCACATAGGAGGAATCACCTTTGAACCAAACAGATTATAAACGTCTTGCAACAAGATATCTGGACACGGTATACCGTATTGCTTTAAACGGCTGCAAGAATCACGCAGATGCAGAGGATGTTGTTCAGAATACATTTATAAAATTATTAAAACAGGACAAGTCCTTCACAGATGATGAGCACGCCAAGAAGTGGCTTATACGTGTTGCCGTAAACGAATGCAACTCCCTGTGGCGCTCTCCGTGGAGAAAAAACACTACATCCATGGAGGAGCTTACCAGCGAGCCTTCTTTTTCAACACCGGAGAAAAGTGCACTTTATTACGCCATCAAAGAGCTTCCCACCAAGTATAGGCAGGTAATACACCTCTACTACTTTGAAGGCTATAGCACCCGGGAAATTGCAGATATCATGAGCATCTCAGAAACTGCAGTCCAGACCAGACTTCTCCGCGCAAGACAGAGATTAAAAGAAATATTAAAGGAGGCATGGCAATGAAAGACCTGCAAAACAGAACCTATTACTGTGACACATTTCAAGAGGTACATGCCCCTGAGGCATTAGCCGGAAAGGTAATGAATATGACAAATCACCAAAAAAATAAATCAAACTTCTCAAAAAAACTAACTGTAGCGGTTGCTTCTTTTGCCGCACTCTTTATTGCGAGCAGCGCCATCACATATGCAGCTACCGGAAATACATGGATTCGCGGATTTTTTAAAGACATTACCCGCCCAGACGGCGCAGTCACCGGAACCGAGTATATATCCATGGATTCCGAAATACGGATTTCCACATCTGACCTCATTACAGATGATGAGTCCGTAACCATACCTATAACCATCCAATTTATGACTCCTGGTGCAATACCATTTAAATTTCTTGAGGAATTGGCATTGGGCACCTTTACACTTACCGACAATGAGGGAAAGGTAATTCCTCTGCCTGCGCCCCCCTCAGAGCCCTCTTATTCTAAAATAATCTCCGGCAGTGTACAAATCAATCTTATGATTGACGCAGACCTCCTGCAACCGGACACCACATATACCCTGCACATAAAATCTCTTTACGGTTCAAAAAAGGCAGATGCTCCACTACTCCTTAAAGGTAATTGGAGTTGCCCGATAAAATAATTCCTACAATATAAAAAGGCTCTAAAATAAATGTTGGGGTGTGTGATTGAAAAATCACATTCCCCAGCATTTTTGTTTTATTATAGAAAAAACCTCCAAGTGCCAGTCGTCGAAAACTTATCACTCGGAGGTATGCTTAAATGCATAATCATT
>JAZQIQ010000003.1:0-47273 GCA_045541195.1 Acetatifactor sp.
AAGCCTGCAGTAAAACCTTCCAAACAGGCAGGGGAGATTAATTCCTTGATAGAAGCTCTTGATATTGATTTCCCCGAAAATGCACTTGCTGTACTGATAAGTCGGAGGCCAAGCGGTCTTAGGAAGACAACCTTCCTGGTCAACTCCTTGGCTCACAGAACGACATGGCTACGATCCGACTTAAGCCTGCAGTAAAACCTTCCAAACAGGCAGGGGAGATTAATTCCTTGATAGAAGCTCTTGATATTGATTTCCCCGAAAATGCACTTGCTGTACTGATCAATGCGCCGGACGAAGCAACCTTACAAATTGCGGGTGAATATGGTCATTTTGTGTCTTCTCAGACAGAGCCGCCTTCTTTACTAAATCGGTACTCCGTTCTGTATTACATATGACTTTGAGTCAGAGACAGACAATATGGTTACCGTACGTTTCCGTGATACCATGGAGCAGGAGCGTGTAGCAATCGCTGATTTGGAAGCGTATTTTGCTGATAAGTTTACGTTCTAAATTAATTCAGAGCCGGGCAGATTTGTGACAAACAAGTCGAGCAAGCTTGCTTGCGGAGCGTTGTTTTCACAAATCTATGTGGCGAGAAGCCACATATGAGCAAAAGGAAAGCCTCGGAGAGGCGGTTTTGCGAATAGGCTCTGAAAGCATGCGAAGCAGCGGGAAAGCGACGGAGTCGCCTTTGCGAATGTGCGAGCTGAACGTGTGGTTCTGAAAAAATAGATTTTAACAGGCTGTTGTGCTTTTAAAGTATAACAGCCTATTTCCTTTATGGGAGAGGAGTACGTGGGGGAAATATGACAGATTGCTTTTTGATACTGGAAATAGAAGAAACGAAGGATTTAATGAAGATTAAATCTGCATATTATAAAAAATTGAAGTCCGTGAATCCGGAGGATAATCCGGAGGGATTTAAGAGACTTCGTAAGGCCTTTGAGGAAGCCAACGAATATGCAAAAAGACCGGAAGAAGAGGCAAAGAAGGAAGAGGTAGATGAGACACCTTCCGGGCAGTGGCTGGAAAAGGTAAAGGACTTATATGGTTCTTTGGTCGGTAGACAGGATGTGGAAGCATGGAAGGAGATCTTTCGTGATGACACTTTTTTGTCATTAGAGGATGAAGAGCAGTGCAAGGAAAAGCTGTTGGTGTTCCTGATGAATCACATTTATCTTCCGACAGATATCTGGAAACTGATTGATAATAACTTACAGATTGTAAAAAGCAGCGGGAAATTGCAGGAGCGTTTTCCCAAACAATTTATTGATTTCTGCGTATACAAGTGTAAGCAGGGAGAAAATCTGGATTTTGCGTTGTTTGAGTGTGCGGATGATGCAGATTTGGACAAGTATCTCTACTATTATGATTCCGGATATCGTCTGTTGGAGCAGGGGGATTTATCTGCTGCCAATCAAGCTTATGAGGATAGTCTGAAGTGTGGTGTTTATCATCCGGTAGTGGATATTATGCACATGCATATTTTGGAGGCGGAAGAGAAGAAGGAAGAGATGGAGCAGGTGCTCTATTCTTTGTTGGAGAAATATAGCGACGCAGATGTGGTACAGTATCAGTGCGGAGAATGCCTCTTTAAGCTGGGGAAAATGGAAGAGGCGCAGGTTCTCTATGAGAAGCTGAAGGAAGATACCAATAAGCATTATATGGCAAACTATCGTCTGTCTTACATCTACTATGAGTGTGGCGAGTATAAAAAAGCAAAGAAATGTGCGGAAATCGTTTTGGAATACGGTAGTGATGAAGAGTTCCACAAGCAGCTTCAGAAGATTAATGTGAAATTGAAAGAAATCTATAAGGATGAGCTTGCAGAAAATGGAGAGACTGCACTGGAGTATGGCTGGTGCCTTATTCAGAATGAAGAATATTTTGCGGGAATCAAGCTGGCAAGGAGTCTGGAAGGCAAGGTGCCGGAGAATAGAGAGGTGGAGCGTAAGGGGCTTTTAGCCAAGCTTTATGTGCAGGAGGCTCTTTATGAGCAGGCTGCGGAGATGGCTCTTGTTTGGAGAAATGGTCTGTTGGAGCGTTATGCAGAGCAGACCGGAGATGAGTGGAAGTCCGATACCCGTAGAATCAAGGATTCTTATTTTCTGCGAATTCAGGCATATCATGCATTGGGCGGCGGCAAGAAAGAATTCTATGAGGATGCATTAAAGGAAATCGATGAGGTTGTTGCTTTTATTAAAGAGGATGAAGAACGCGGAGAGGTGGATGTTACCGTGTATTTGGAGCGGGCCCAGATCCTCTTAGAGATGGAGCAATACGACGAGTGCGAGGAGCAGTGTCTGAATATTTGGCAGGAATATCATATAGAAGCGGTATACAGTATTATGCTGAAGCTGGCAGCTAAGAGACGGGATGCTTCCGGTGTGGTGCAGTTTGGTGAATATTGTATCAAATCTTTTCCACAATACATTGCTCCTTATGAAGAGATGGCACTGGTGTATCTTTGCCTGGATAAGAAGGAAGAATTTGAGGAAATTATAAGTCGAGTTAAGGAAAATAATATTGAATCCTTCTTCCTGGAGGCATATCAATATCAGTTTAATAATGAGTTTGAAAAGGTAAAATATCCGGAGGATATGGAGTACTTTGAGAAGAATTTCAAAACTCCTATTACCAAGGAAGGCAATATGACTCTTTATGAAGAGGCGGTGAATCTTCTAAAGAACTATTTTTACCGTTCGCCATCCATTTATTTGTTAAATGAAATTGGCAGATTGTACATGGATACTATGCATTATACAGAGGCGGAAGAAATCTTTAAGAAGATTCTGGCAGAACAGCCTTATGACCAGTTTGCACTAAATAATCTGGGCTGTATCTATAAATACACAGGAAAGTATGATAAAGCAGTGGTGTGCTTTAATAAGGCAATCCTCTATATGGACGAGGAGCCTAACACATATCCTTACGGAAATTGTGGACATACCTTTGAACGTATGGGTGAGTATAATCAGGCAGAAAAGGTATATCGGGCACTTGTAGAGCGTTTCCCGGATAGAGAGAAGGGAACCATGCGGGATATTGTCACATGTATGGCCCGTGGCGGTAATCTGGAAGGTGCACTGAATCTGATTGTGGAAAAGTATACCGAAAAACGTTTGGCGTATGGATTACAGCTGGCGGTGGATTTGTGTATTGAACTGGACAACGAATCTTTAGCCAGAAAGTTTTTGGCTCAGCTGGAAAAGGCTGTGGGAGGAATTGGTAGTGATAAGAATCCGACAGTGCAGCAGAAGGATTACTTAAAGAGTGTGGCGGAGCTGGAAATATTGTATGGTGATTATTTTAAGGGAATAAAGCTGGCAAAGCAGTCTTGCGATAAGAGCATGGTACTGAAAACACTGGGGAAGACCGATGGCGTAGATGTGGCAGGAGATTTGACGGATTTTCTATTCTTTGCTACGCTATATGATGATGTACTTAAGGCGCAGGGAAAGGATGACTCGTCCAAGCAGGGGTGGAAGGAATGGCTTATTGCCACCCTAAAGTCCGGTGGTACAAAGGCGCCCGTTCCTGTAACAAGACAGCAGCTGCATCAGTGGACTGAGTGGGCAAGAATTCAGGTGAATGCTTTGATGGAAGCCGGATTTACGAAAGAGAAGAATGAGTATTTTTATCAGCAGAAGAATCGTGGCTGGATAGCATTTATGGCAGACTATTTTCATCCGAAGAAAGCTTTGAATGCTGCCTATCAGACCATCGGTGATGGTATTGTGTGTAGATTCTGTAGTGAAAACTGCTGTATTGAACAACTGACTTCTCAGGCACTGATGTTGGAAAGAGAAGGGAAAGAAGAGGAAGCCATTGCTCTTTATGAAGCGTTGCAGAAAAAGAATTCTTTCCAGACATTTTCCAGATGTAAATTACGTTTTAAAAGAAAAGGGAATAACTAATATATGATAGTAGGAATTGATTTGGGAACAACCAACAGCCTTATCGGATATTTTACGGAAGAGGGACCGAAGCTGATTCCCAATAGATTGGGGAAAAACTTAACACCTTCCATTGTCAGTGTGGATGAAGAAGGGAATGTGTATGTGGGAGAGACTGCCAGAGAACGTATGAGTCTGTACCCGGATACGGTTGCATCTACCTTCAAACGAAGCATGGGGAGTGACAGGGACTATGTGCTCAGTGGCAAGAAGTATAAAGCGGAAGAGCTCTCCTCCTTTGTGCTGAAAGCTTTAAAAGAGGATGCGGAGGTTTTTCTGGGACAAGAGATTACAGAGGCGGTTATCAGTGTGCCGGCGTATTTTGATGATCAGAGACGTAAGGCCACTAAGAGAGCAGGGGAGCTGGCTGGTCTTAAAGTGGAACGAATTATCTCCGAGCCTACGGCTGCGGCCATTGCCCATGGTTTATATGAACAGGAAGGGAATGGTAGATTCCTGGTATTTGACCTTGGTGGCGGTACCTTTGATGTATCCATTTTAGAGCTTTTTGAGAATATTTTAGAGGTTCGTGCCGTGGCGGGGGATAATTATCTTGGCGGCGAGGATTTTACCAGAGTGCTGGAAAAGATTTTTGTGAAGAAGCAGAAGCTGGATAAGCAGTCCATGTCAATAAAGGATCAGGCGAGATTATACCGTGCGGCAGAAAAAGCAAAATGTCAATTCGGGGACGAAGATAGTGTCACTATGCAGTTGGTATATCAGGACAACGAGCTTTCCGCAGAGATTACCAGAAAAGAATATGAGGAAGCCTGTGAAGACTTATTTATGCGTATCCGTGAACCGGTAAAACGAAGTCTTTCTGACGCGGGACTTGCATTAAAAGATATCGATAAGGTAGTGTTGGTAGGCGGTGCCACGAAGCTTTCCATCATCCGAAGCTTTCTTGTGAAGCTGTTCCACAAGTTCCCGGATAAGTCTATGAATCCGGATGAAGTAGTGGCACTTGGCGTAGCTATCGAGGCTGCTATGAAGGCGCGTCATCAGGATGTGAAGGAAGTAATTCTTACCGATGTATGTTCTTTTACTTTGGGTACCGAGGTGGTAGTGGAATATGATGAAGATCACTTTGAGGATGGTCATTTCTGTCCCATTATTGAGAGAAATACCGTAATCCCTGTAAGCCATACCGAGAGACTATACACAGTAAGAGATAATCAGGAAAAGGTGCGCGTCAGGGTATTGCAGGGCGAGAGCCGTTTTGCCAGAAATAATTTATATCTGGGTGAGTTGAACGTGACGGTTCCCAAAGCACCAAAAGGGCAGGAGTCCATTGATGTTACTTACACCTATGATATCAATTCTCTTTTAGAGGTACAGGTAAAGGTTGTTTCCACCGGTGAGATCCAGAAGATGATTATCAAGGGAAGCGACAACCGAATGACAGACGAGGAAATTGCTACACGTATGGAGGAACTTTCCTATCTGAAGATTCAGCCAAGAGATCAGGAAGAGAACAGACTGGTGATTCTACAGGCTGAGAGAATGTACGAGGAGCTTCTGGGTGAGCAGCGTAAGAAGGTGGAGAGATATATCGTGGCATTTGAAGAAGCTCTTCGCAAGGGCGAGAGGGCGGATATTAAGGAAGCTAGGGATAATCTGACCGGATTTTTGAGTGAGCTGGAATAGTATTTGACAATAGGAAAAAATAAAAATATAATAAGTTTTATGTATGGCTATGTATAGAAAGGGATTTTACGATGAAAGCATATGGTGTAAACGAATTACGTAGAATGTACCTTGATTTCTTTGAGAGCAAGGAACATTTAAAGATGAAGAGCTTTTCACTGGTACCACACAATGATAATTCACTTTTGATTATCAACTCCGGTATGGCACCACTTAAGCCCTACTTTACCGGTCAGGAGATTCCGCCGCGCCGCAGAGTGACTACCTGCCAGAAGTGCGTTAGAACCGGTGATATTGAGAATGTTGGTAAGACAGCAAGACATTTAACATTTTTCGAAATGTTAGGAAACTTCTCCTTCGGTGATTACTTCAAACATGAAGCAATTGCATGGAGCTGGGAGTTCTTAACTAAGGTAATCGGAATGGAAGAGGATCGTCTCTATCCTTCTATTTACTGTGAAGATGATGAAGCATATGATATTTGGACCAAGGAAATCGGTGTTCCGGGGGAGAAGATTACCAGATTTTACCGTGATGAGAATGGTAAGTGTGATAATTTCTGGGAGCATGGCGCAGGTCCTTGCGGTCCTTGTTCAGAGATTTACTATGATCGTGGAGTAAAGTACGGCTGTGGCAGTCCTGACTGTAAGGTGGGGTGTGAGTGCGACCGTTTTATGGAAGTATGGAATAACGTATTTACCCAGTTTGAGAGTGATGGTGCTGGCAACTACACTGAGCTTGTACAGAAGAACATCGATACCGGTATGGGGCTTGAGCGTTTAGCTGTAGTTGTTCAGGATGTTACCAGTGTATTTGATATTGATACCATGAAGGCCATTCGTGACCGCATCTGCAATATTGCAAATGTTACTTACCAGACCGATGATGCAAAGGATGTTTCCATCCGTCTGATTACTGATCATATCCGTTCTTCAACCTTTATGATCAGTGACGGTATTATGCCTTCTAATGAAGGACGTGGATACGTTCTCAGAAGATTAATCCGTCGTGCGGCTCGTCACGGAAGATTACTTGGTATCGAAGGCAAGTTCCTTGCGGAGCTTAGTCAGACTGTTATTAACGAGTGTAAGGACGGTTATCCGGAGCTTGAGGAGAAGAGTGCATTTATCTTAAATGTACTTACTCAGGAAGAGGATAAGTTTGATAAGACTATCGATCAGGGACTTTCTATTCTCTCTGAGATGATGGATAAGATGGCAGCAGAAGAAAGGACTGAGCTTTGCGGCGAAGATGCATTCAAGTTATATGATACTTATGGATTCCCTACCGACTTAACGGAGGAAATCCTTGCAGAGAAGGGCTTTACCATTGATATGCCGGGATTTGCAGTATGCATGCAACAGCAGAAGGAAATGGCTCGTAAGGCTAGAAAGACTACCAACTACATGGGTGCAGATGTAACTGTTTATGAATCCATTGATCCAAGTATTACTACTGCATTTGTTGGTTATGATAAATTAGAAGCACAGTCTAAGGTTACTGTCCTTACTACAGAGACAGAGCTTGTAGATGCTCTGACTGATGGTGAAGTGGGAACCATTATCGTAGAGGAGACTCCTTTCTATGCTACCATGGGTGGACAGAATGGTGATAATGGTGTAATTACCACCGCAGACGGAACCTTTGAAGTAAAGGATACCGTTAAGCTTCTTGGAGGCAAGGTTGGTCATATCGGTAAGGTTGTAAGCGGTATGATTAAGGTTGGTGATGTTGTTACTTTATCCGTAGACAAGACTTTAAGAACAAATACCTGTAAGAACCACAGTGCAACCCATCTTCTTCAGAAGGCACTTCGTGAAGTACTTGGTTCTCATGTAGAACAGTCCGGTTCTTATGTGGATGGCGAGAGACTTCGTTTCGACTTCAGCCACTTCTCAGCTATGACTGCAGAGGAGCTTCAGAAGGTTGAAGATATGGTAAATGAGAAGATTGCAGAGAGTATCCCGGTAATCACTCAGGAAATGTCCATTGAAGAGGCAAAGAAGACCGGTGCAATGGCTCTTTTTGGTGAGAAGTACGGTGAGAAGGTACGTGTAGTAACCATGGGCGATTTCTCTGTGGAGCTTTGTGGTGGTACTCATGTAAACAATACCGGTGTGATTACAGCATTTAAGATTTTATCTGAGAATGGTGTAGCAGCAGGTGTACGTCGTATCGAGGCACTTACCGGTAAAGCAGTATTTGATTATTACAAGAATATGGAAGCTACTGTAGAGGCCGCAGCGAAGGTTGTAAAGGCCAATCCTGCAAATCTCGTAGAGCGTCTTGAGCATGTGATGGCTGAAATGAAGGCCCTTGCTTCTGAAAATGAATCCTTAAAGAGTAAGGCTGCTAAGGATGCTCTTGGTGATGTAATGAGCCAGGTGGTAGAAGTGAAGGGAGTGAAGCTCTTAGCCACCAGCGTAGAAGGCGTAGATATGAATGCCCTTCGTGACCTTGGCGATCAGCTTAAAGAGAAACTGGGTGAAGGTGTAGTAGTACTTCTTTCTAACCAGGATGGCAAGGTAAACATGATTGCCATGGCTACAGATGCAGCTGTTAAGGCAGGTGCTCATGCAGGTAACCTTATCAAGGGAATTGCGGCTCTTGTAGGTGGTGGTGGCGGCGGTCGTCCTAATATGGCACAGGCCGGTGGTAAGAATCCGGCAGGAATTCCGGATGCAATTGTGGAAAGTGCAAAGGTCTTAGAAGGTCAGTTATAGAAGTTATCCACATTTTTTGCAAAAAACTGTTGACAGTATGGAATTTTTTGTTATAATATCAAATGTGCATATGGACGTAAGTCCTATGTAATAATATTAACCCAATCAGTCGAGATGCTTGAAGGGACTGAAGGGAGGTCAGGTGTAAGCATGTCAAACGTAATCGTAAAAGAGAACGAGACTTTAGATAGCGCTTTACGTCGCTTCAAAAGAAGCTGCGCAAAAGCTGGTATTCAGCAGGAGATTCGTAAGAGAGAGCATTACGAGAAGCCAAGCGTAAAACGTAAAAAGAAATCTGAAGCAGCAAGAAAACGTAAGTATAACTAATTAATGAGCAAAGTCCCTGGCCGTAATAGTCAGGGACTTACTGTTTTTATTCAGAACTACTTAGACGTTCAGCGAGGGGATGAAAGAATGTGGTCTAGAATATTTTTTGGATTTGATGTTTATCACTTGGTATTTGCATTTATTATTTACAGCATGTTGGGTTGGCTGGTAGAGTCCATTTACATGTCCTTTTGTAATAAAAAGATTACGAACAGAGGATTCGGCAAAGGTCCGTTCTGTCCTATTTATGGATTCGGTGCAGTCATCGGATATCTTTTACTTGCCCCTTTTAAAAATAATCTTGTAACTGTATATTTTCTGGGGGCGTTTCTGGCTACAACCTTCGAGTTTATCGTGGGAAAAGGCATGATTCGTTTCTTAGGAGAATTATGGTGGGATTATAATGAGAAGCCTTTTAATTACAAAGGTATCATTTGCCTGGAAAGTACTATTGCATGGGGCTTCTATGCTGTTGGTATTGTGGCATTTTTGCAGGGCAAGGTGATTGATTTTATTGATTGTATCGATTATAAGTGGGGAATTCGTTTCATTTATGCGGTGATGGTGGTAGTATTAATTGATTATACCATTCAGCTGATGAAAGTATTCAACGTAGACATCAAAGAACAGAAAGAGAAGCTGGTGGATATGTACGATTCATTCCGAACCAGATGGTTTTAAAGGAGAGTGTTAGCTCTCCTTTTTTGTGCATAAAACATAATGTTTTTTCATACCTTTTTAAAAAAGAAGGAGTGGGGGATTGGTATGAAGAGAATTGGAAAATCAATTGTTGCAGTGGTACTGATGGTTTGTTTACTGCTCGGGGTTAGGATGGAAGTATATGCGGAAGTGGAGATTAATGCTCCTTCTGCAATTTTGATGGAAGGCTCTACCGGAACGGTAATATATGAGAAGAATGCTGACGAAAGGAGAAGTCCGGCAAGTATTACTAAGATTATGACGTTGCTTCTGACCTTTGAGAAGGTAGAGCAGGGGAAAATTGCCTTAACTGATACAGTGGTGACCAGTACATATGCCAGCTCTATGGGAGGTTCCCAGGTGTTTTTGGCAGCAGGGGAAGAGCAGAACCTTGAGACTATGATTAAGTGTATTGCTGTTTCTTCCGGAAATGATGCGTCTGTGGCAGTGGCAGAACATATCGCAGGCTCAGAGGAGGCTTTCGTGGCACTCATGAATGAGAAAGCGGCAGAGCTTGGGATGGAGAATACTCATTTTGAGGATTGCTGTGGGCTCAGCAATTCGGATGAGCACTATACCACAGCCAGGGACGTGGCAACTATGAGTAGGGAGCTGATTACCAAATATCCGGAGATTTATAATTACAGTAAAATCTGGATGGAGGATATCATCCATGTGACTAAACAGGGTGAGATTCCGTTTACACTCAGCAGTACCAACAAACTTTTGAAGCAGTATCCATATGCCACAGGTCTGAAGACAGGTTCTACGGATAAAGCGAAGTACTGTTTTTCGGGAACTGCCAATAAGGACGGCATGGATATGATTGCTGTCATTATGGGGGCAGAGGATTATAAAAGTCGTTTTTCAGAGGCAGAAACACTCCTTAGCTACGGCTTTTCCGTATGCGATATTTATGAGGATCAGCATCCGGAGCAGCTTACGCCCTTGCAGGTTACGGATGGAAAGGCAGAGCTGGTGAAACTGAAATTCGGGGATGTATTTCGTTATGTGGAAACCCAAGGAAGGGATTTGAGTCAGATACAAAAGGAACTGGTTTTACCGCCGGAGGTAAAAGCACCTATAAAGTCCGGGGATATTGCAGGGGAGATGGTATATAGACTGGGAGATACGGTAATTGGTAGCAGTGCTATTTATTTTGCGGAGGATGTAGAGCTTGCTACATATAAGGATTATTTCAAGAAGGTGCTGGAATGTTTTCTGCTATAGATAATTGAAATTCGGTTCTTGCGAATAGTTTTCCTTTTTAAAAGGACGCTTTTGTGTTATAATTGCTTTTGCGTATGCTTAGAAAGGGAAAACCATGTGGGAGATTCTGTGTTTTATTATAGCAATTTTCATATTGGCAGTTTTTTGGATTATCCTTTTTGACAGTAACCGTTTTGTGGTACGAAGAATGGAGATTTCCGACAGGCGTATTAGAGGGCAGTACAGGGTGGTGGTGCTGTCGGATTTACACAATAAGTGTTATGGCAGAGAGAATGGGCTTTTGCTGGAGAAAATCAGGGAGCAGAAGCCGGATGCTATATTTATTGCAGGAGATGTGCTCACGGCAAAGCCGGGAAAATCTTTGGAGGTTGCCATTCATTTTGTAAAAGAATTGGCGAAGGATTATCCGATTTTTTATGGAAATGGAAATCATGAGCATAGAATTAAGCTATATCCGGAAAAGTACGGTGATATGGCAAAAGAGTATGAAGCTGCTTTGTCAGAATGTGGTGTAAAACCTCTTGTGAATGAGAAGTGGGAAATCCCTGAGCACAATATGGTAGTATATGGCGCCGAGATTGCCAGAGAGTATTATAAGCGTTTTTCCAGTCCACATATGGATGAGGCATATATGGGAAGTATTTTGGAGGCACCGGATAAAAGTAAGTATGTGTGTGTGCTGGCACACAATCCGGACTATTTTCCAAACTATGCTAAGTGGGGCGCTGATTTTGTATGTTCCGGTCATGTACACGGCGGGATGGTACGGATTCCAGGCTGGAGAGGTGTGATATCTCCCAATGTGCGGCTTTTTCCAAAGTATGATGGCGGAATTTTCAAGGAGGGAGACGCCACCATGCTTCTGAGCAGAGGTCTTGGGATGCATACCATTCCCATTCGTATGTTTAACCCCGGTGAGTTCACTGTGGTAGAGTTTAAGGAGAACTAAAGATGGCAATACCTGTTAAGCTGGAAGCTTTTGAAGGACCGCTGGACCTTCTGCTTCACTTAATCGATAAAAATAAAATTGATATTTACGATATTCCTATCGTGGAGATTACGGAGCAGTACTTAGATTATATCAAGCAGATGGAGTCTGAGGATATGAATGTGATGAGTGAGTTCCTTGTGATGGCCGCCACACTCATTGACATTAAGTGCAAGATGCTCTTGCCTAAGGAAGTAAACGAAGAAGGCGAGGAAGAGGATCCAAGAGCTGAGCTTGTTGCAAAGCTATTGGAATACAAGATGTACAAATATATGGCCTTTGAGCTGCGTGACAGACAGGTGGATGCGGAGAAGAATTTCTACCGTGAAAAACATCTTCCTAAGGAAGTGGCGGACTATAAGCATCCGCTGAACTATGAGGAGTTGGTGGGGGATTTGTCCTTGTCGAAGCTGCATGAAATCTTTAAAGTGATGATTCGCAGACAGGAAGACCGTGTGGACCCTATCCGAAGCAACTATGGTAACATTCAGAAGGATGAGGTCTTTGATGTGGATGCAAAAACAGCGTATATTGAGGAATATGCCAGAACTCATAAGAGTTTTAGCTTTAGGAAGCTTCTTGGCGAGCAGACGTCCAAGGCACTTATCATTATTACCTTCCTGGTAATTTTAGAAATGATGAAAACGGGGAAAATCAATATTTCCCAGGAAAATATATTCGACGATATTTTGATAGAATCAAATATCTGTTAAAAGGTGAGATACAATGGAACGTGAAAAACAGAAAGCAATATTAGAATCTATTCTATTCGCCATGGGAGAGTCGGTGGAAATCAGCAGACTTGCCCATGTGATTGAGGAAGATGTGCGGGTAACGAAGTCTCTGTTAAAGGAGATGGAAGAGAGCTATAAGGCAGAGGAGAGGGGTATCGAGTTAACGTATTTTGAGGATTCGGTACAGCTTTGTACCAAGCCGGATATGTATGAGTATCTGGTGAAGATTGCCAAAGCACCCAGAAAGATTTCTCTCACAGATACGGTAATCGAGACGTTGTCTATCATTGCTTACAAGCAGCCGGTGACCAGAGTGGAGGTTGAGCGTGTACGTGGCGTAAGCTGTGACCATGCAATCAACAAGCTGTTAGAGTATGATTTAATCACAGAGCTTGGCAGACTAGATGCGCCGGGACGTCCTCTTTTATTTGGAACTACCGAGCAGTTCCTTCGCTGCTTTGGAGTAAAGAGCCTGGAAGAATTACCGGAGCTCAGCACCCTGCAGATTGAGGAATTCAAGCAGCAGGCAGAGGCAGAAGTACAGCTCACCATGGTAGATGTATAGTGTCGTTTTTTTATTTGGCTCATATATTAATTAAAAAGGATATGTGACGCTAATTATGAATATTCGAAATGGAGTTATTGAAGATATCTTCCGGGATC
Source organism: Acetatifactor sp. (assembly GCA_045541195.1). Classification (GTDB taxonomy): domain Bacteria; phylum Bacillota; class Clostridia; order Lachnospirales; family Lachnospiraceae; genus Acetatifactor. The sequence goes on from JAZQIQ010000003.1 coordinate 12,968, forward strand.
GGGGGAATACGCTGGTGACAATCAGTTATTCTCAGTGTCAGTGTAATAATTCAAAGGAAGATATGGTGCGGCTGGTAGTAGGACCTCAGACAAGAATTTTGTCAAGAAACGGACAGGAGGCATCTGCCGGTGACCTTCGGGTAGGGATGACAGTGAATGCATCCTTCTCCACGGCTATGACAAGAAGTATCCCGCCTCAGGCGATAGCCTTTGTGATTCGGATTGTGGATAGTCCGAGACAGGACAATGTGGTAGTGGGACTGATTCTGGATGTGGACAGAAGGAATCGCAGCTTTACTATGGTTAGTGACCGTGGGGTGGCTTCTGTGATTCGTTTTAACGTGTCGGAGAATACCAGAATTATCGGACGAGACGGCAGGGAGATGGATTTCTCAGACTTAAGAGAAGGTATGCGGGTACAGGTTAGACATGCAGATTTTATGACTGCCAGTATTCCGCCACAGACTACGGCATTAGAGATAAGGGTATTATAGTTTGATAAAAGTGAGCGCCTCAGGATTGTCTGGGGCGCTTTGTTGATGGGATGGTTTTTGATAATAATAAATCTTTAATGATAAATTTCTGAAAATTTGTGCTTGACATATGGAGATATTGGTGTTTTAATAATAAAAATTTTACTTGATTCGGAGCAGTCCCAAATAATACAAAATCGAAAGGAGCAGGAAAATGTTTGCGAATGTGAAACTTGTCAATTTAAATTGGCTTATTTCCGAAGGCGTGATGTCCATTATTAATGTGGTGGAACATACATGTCTTATTTGTCATACGCGAACATTTTTGTCTGGGTGAATTTGTATTAATATACGCTGTTAGTATAATATAAAGGAATTTAGAAGTTGATGTTTGTGTATGCAGATATCAGCTTCTTTTTATTTTAGGGAGGAGAAGGATTATGGAAAGCAACTACAAGGAAAAAATCATTGAAAAGTATTCCGGCGGAGGAGAAGTGAACCGTGCGGAACAGACAGGACAGTTCGGAATGGAGTTCATTTACACCAAGAGAGCACTGGATTCTTATATTGATTCTGAGAAGAAGGTTATCGAGCTTGGCTGTGGCGGTGGATATTACCTGATGCACTATGCGCCGAAGTGTAAGGAATACCTGGGCGTGGATCTGTCGCCGGTGAATGTGGAAATCGTAGAAAAACAGATTGTAGATAGTGGATATGAAAATGCTCACGTAATGAGGGGAGATGCTACCGATTTGCGGGGAATTGAAGATGAGAGCCATGATGTGGTGTTGTGTCTGGGACCTATGTATCATTTGAAAAGGGAGGATAGACAGCTTTGTATTCAGGAATGTAAGCGTATCTGCAGGACGGGCGGTATCATTGTATTTGCTTTTATCAATAAAATCGGTGCCATTGCAAAGTTCGGACATGGCGTAGGCTGGCAGAATGTACTGACACCGGCAGTGGGGGAATGTGTAATGGAAAGAGGTACGGATGATGTACATACAGATATCTTCTTTTTTACCATGCCGGAGGAGATGACAGAGGATACAGAAAAAGCCGGTCTGAAACGAATCAAAATGACGGGTGTGGATTTTCTTTTACTGGAACCGGAAATTGAAACATTTACTGAGGAGCAGCGGAGAATCTGGTTCCAATTTGCAGATATGGTTACAGACAGTGAATATGCTACGTCATTAAGTAATCATGCATTGTTTATATGTGAGAAGTAAGGGAGGGAGTATTATGTTACGACTAAGACCATATAAGATATGTGATGCAGAATATATCGTAAGCTGGATAAGGGATGAGGTTGGTCTCAGAAAGTGGAGCGCTGATAGGTACGGAGCATATCCGATTACAGCGGATGATGTGAATAGAAAGTATATGGATTGCAATGGGGACTGCAAGGAAGAGGACAACTTTTATCCAATGACAGCCTTTGACGAAAGTGGTGTAGTGGGCCATCTGATTATGAGATTTACGGATAAAGAGAAGAAGGTGCTTCGTTTTGGATTTGTCATTGTGGATGATGTAAAACGGGGATGCGGCTACGGGAAGGAGATGCTACAGCTTGCCATCAAGTTTGCTTTTGAAATTTTGAAAGCGGAGAAGATAACACTTGGAGTATTTGAAAATAATCCGGCGGCGCATGGATGTTATAAGGCGGTTGGGTTTAAAGATATAGAGTCAGATAAGCCTTGGTATTATCGGGACCTAGGAGAAGAGTGGAAGTGTATTGAGATGGAGCTTGAGGAGTAGGCAACCTCTATGGCGAATTGCTCTAAAAGCCATATTTTTTTACAGAGACCCTGCAGAAAGTAAAAATGTCAGTTGTTTTGTTGGTTTTGAGGGCTGGAAATGCTCTGGAAGAGAAGAAAATCTGTATAGACCCTAATTTTGGAAAAATACGGGGTCTATACAGAAAAAAAAGGAAGCAGGAGCAAAAATAGCCTGTTTGGAAACTGATTCTGAATGAAATTGGGGTCTGGGTGAGATTTCTGGGAGCTTAGAGCCATCAGGAAGCGGTCATAAGCTAGAAGGGAAGTATTACAGGTATGTTGGAGAAAGAGGGGAGCGATATTATGAAACTAGTATTACCAACTATAAATTACAAGAAACAGGCAATAGAATACATAAATGAATTCAAAGAGTACGGTTCGGAGGTCAACGGCAGCGGGGCATTAGACAGTTATCTAGAGGGAGCAACATATGAGGAGTGGCTTCAGAAGGTTTTAAACGATATGGACATTGCCAATATATCAAAGCCAAGAGTTCCGGCATTGACTTATTTTTATGTGAAAGAAGAGGATAATCGCATCGTAGGGATGGTGAATATTCGCCTGGCATTAAATGATTTCCTCAGGACGGAAGGAGGACATATCGGTTATAGCATTCGTCCGACAGAGAGAAAAAGGCACTATGCAACGGATATGCTGAAAGCGGCAGTAGATGTATGTAATACCATCGGAATAAATGATGTGCTGGTGACCTGTGATAAGGTGAATGTAGCTTCGGCAAAGGTAATTCAGAATTGTGGTGGTGAGTTGGAGGCAGAATTCTACAGTGATATCTATAAGGAGGTTGTACAGAGATATGTCATTCATAGACAGTGATTTTCTGAAAAATACCTTCTCCAACGTGGTGAAGGACTATGAATATGCCAGGCCGGGCTATCCGGCAGAGCTATGCAGGGATGTATGCGCATTTGCAGAGCTGGGAGAAGGCGCAGAAATCTTGGAGGTAGGTGCCGGAACCGGACAGGCGACGGATTTGTTTTTGCAGTGTGGCAGAAGCTTGGATCTGTTGGAAGTCAGTGAGGAGCAGGTGAAGTTTTTAGCCGAGAAGTATAAGGATTCTGCCCAGGTATCAGTGGAGAAGGCGTATTTTGAGGAATTTGCCTCAGAGAAGAAGTATGATTTGATTTATTCTGCTACTGCATTTCATTGGGTAAAAAGTGATATCGGTTATCCAAAGGCATATGAAATGCTAAAGGAGGGCGGGACACTGGCGGTGTTCTGGCATATGTCTTCGGTAACTCATTACGAAGAGGGAATATTTCAGGGATTAAATCAGATAAAGGAGAAGTATTTTCCGGGGGAGCCACCGGGATTTGATGAGGAAGGTATCCGGCAGGTCATGCACAAGAGAGTGAAGCAAATTCAGTCCGGTGGATGCTTCGGTGCACCCAAGATTATGCAGTATCGTTGGACAGATACCTATGATGCTAAGAGATATGTGACATTGATTAATACTTACTCCAGTACGCAGTCGTTATGTGAGGATAGGCGGCAGCAGTATTTACAGGAGTTAGAGGAGTACATAGAGGTGCATGGGGGTAAGGTGGAGATACCCCAGAGGGTGATTCTTTATTTGGTGAAAAAGGTGTGAGAAGTGATGGATATTAGAAGATTAGAGCCACCGGGGAGGATGTATGAAAAAGATATCGACCATTTTAATTGATATGTATGGAGTGATTCTGGAGGAGAGCAAAGGGAAGTTTATTCCTTATACATTTCAGTATTTTGATACGAAGGAGCATGAAAGGTTAAAGAGACAATTCAAGGAAGAACAGATCTTTACAAGGGCCGGACTGGGGGAGGTTACTTCGGATGAGTTTCTTTCAAAACTGGGATATGAGGATGTCCGATATCATATGAGAAATTATATCGAGAATTATCTGACGCTGGATAGTGGTTTTATACCTTTTGCGGAAAAGTATTATAGGCAATATGAGTTTGTGCTTTTATCTAATGATGTTTCACAGTGGAGTGCATATATAACTGAGTATCATCAGCTCAATAAATATTTTGTAGAAAAGATAGTCAGTGGCGATGTGAAGTGTCGCAAGCCGGAAAGGAAGATTTATGAGCTTGCCCTGGAAAGAATCGGGAAAAGACCGGAGGAATGTCTGTTTATTGATAACAGTGTGAAGAATCTGGAAGTGGCTGCTGAATTGGGTATACAAACCGTTTTGTTTAACAGAGACGGGGAGGAGTATTGTGGGAGCATTGTGAATTCCTTTGGAGAGTTAGACCTGATGTTGGATGGGGGACAGAAAAATGATTATTAGGAGAGCGGAACTTGCTGATGCAAGAGAAATGGGCTCTTGCCACTACCATTGCTGGCAGGAGACCTATCGAGGATTGATTGCGGATAGCTATCTGGATGCATTAGATGAGCAAAAGAATATGGAACGCTTTGAAAGCATGTATCAGCTGATTGGGGAATATCAGTATGTATTAGAGTATGATGGTAGGATTGTTGGACTATTTGATATGTCCAAAGCACGAGAGAAGTATGCCTCAATAGAAGTGCAAGGATTGTATTTGAGAAAGGCTTATCATGGACAAGGCTTTGGACGGGCAATCATGGATTTTATTAAGTCAGAATGTAATGGTTTACACTTTTATTTATGGTGCTTGGGCAACAATCCAACCTGTGGATATTATGAGCATATGGGTGGAGTGGTTGTTGATAAAAGAATGATAAATGTTGGAGGTTATGAAGTAGAGGAAGTTTGTTATCTGTTCTAGGGATTTATCAGAGGCAATGATTTTACGAGAGGAATAATTGATGATTAGAATTAACGAAGCAGACACAATTGGTGTAAAGAATGGCAGACTGGAAGCAAAGGCGGAAAAAAGAGTGGCTTACCAGCAGAAAACGGCAGAGAATAAATCGGTGTTAAGTGAGGAAGAGCAGAAGAAGTTTCGTGAGAAGGAAGAAAAGGAGCAGGCATCCTTAAAGAAAATGCATCGCATAGAGATTAAGGTAGAGACTATTTGTTTGAACGTGGTATGGATTATTGGAACGCTGGTATCGCTTTGGAGCGCTATCAGATATCTGATAATGCCGGAGCGAACTGCTCATGATAATGAGCAGATGGTTTTGAGTATTTTAAGTGTTGCCATGTTTGTGTTTTTAATATGGCTTACAAATTGGGGCGGTGATATGCTGATGGATAAGTTCCTTGCATGGGTTGCCGAAATAAAGGAGAAGAAGAGCATTAAGGAGCAGAAGAAGATAAAGGACTTAAACGCTGCACTGCATGCCTTGTCCCAGAAAAATGGTGTGGTTATTTGGGATACTCTGTGGACATTTCCGGTTTTCTTTTTTACTTTTGGATTATTATTTTTTCAGGGAGGAAATACACCTCTTATTCTAGGGATTATAGTGTTTTCCTTGGTGATGCTGTTTGGTGGTCATTATGTGGGGACACGTATCTGGAATCGCCACAAATACGAGAAACGGCTTTTGAAATACACAAAACAGTACCTTGATATTGTAGATGAGCAGGCATATTTGAAGTCCATAGATGAGAGCATTCAAAGAGGTGTACTGGGATTTTCGGGGCTATGGCTGTTGACGGATGAATATGTTGTGGGACGCTTATCAGATATTGCATTTCAGGTGGTGGCAATACCAAGACAGCAGCTGACCTATTGCACCTTTTTCTTCTTAAAGAGAATGGTATCAGACAGTATTCCGGTGGGAGTGCTGCAATGTCACTTAAAGGGTGGTGTAGATGTGGATATGGAGATTGGACGCGGCGATGTGTGCAATCAGGTACTTAGAATGTTAAATACATATAAGATTCCTTGGGAGAAGAAGGAAACGAAGTTTACGTAGGGAGAATGGAAATGAGCAAACGGGTAGAGATAGTAAGCAGTTTTTATAATAAAATCAATGAAGATATACGACTTAGCCGGAACAGGCACGGACAGCTGGAGTATGTAACCACCATGAATTACATTGAACGTTTTGCGAAGGCAGGAGATAAGATACTGGAAATTGGTGCCGGCACCGGCAGATATTCCATTGCGCTGGCAAAGGAAGGATATGATGTGACGGCGGTGGAGCTGGTAGAAAAGAATTTGGAAGTTCTGAAACAAAAAAGCAGCGAACTGAAGAACGTACAGGCTTTTCAGGGGGATGCACTGAATCTTGGCTGGTTTGCGGATGATACCTTTGATGTGACACTGGTATTTGGGCCATTATATCATCTTTATGAGGAGAAGGATGTTCAGATGGCTCTGGACGAAGCTATCAGAGTTACGAAAACGGGTGGTGTGATTTTAGTGGCTTTCTTGTCCGTGTATGCCATTTTATTTGACAATTATCTGGATGGCAATCTGGCAGCAGGACTGGAGGAGAATTTTGCGGAGGATTATAAGGTAAAGCATTTTGAGGAACAGCTTTTTACCGGATATGATATTACAGAATTTGAAGAACTCTTGGCAGAAAAGGGAGTGAAGCATATGACCACTGCAGCTATGGACAGTGTACTGGAGCTTGCAGAGGGGCGGAGTGACTTTGCCATGTCGGATGAAGAGTTTGCCTTATTTGTAAAATATCATTTGGCGACCTGTGAGAAGCGGGAGCTCTTGGGGGCTTCCAGTCATTTGCTATATGTTTGTAGGAAGGAGTAGATATATGGTGGAGCTAATATAGTTTTAAGGGGGAATCGGAGCATGTTATATTTAAAAGAAGTCAATTATGATGCTATAGAGAAGGAGTACCTGTTTGTCCGTGATATGCCGGTGGACGAGAATGGACTAACCAATCCGTATCATAATATTTCCAAAGAGGATTTTGAAAAGGTGGCGTTAAGAGAGATGTTTGCCTTTCAAAAGGGGGAGAATCTCCCGGAAGGATATGTGCCGGAAACATTTCTGTTTCTTTGGAAGGACGAGGAAATTGTTGGGCAGTTCCGCATACGTCACTATCTTTGTGAATCCCTGAGAACCGGTGCAGGGCACATCGGGTATTTTATTAAGAAAGAATTTCGGGGCAGAGGATATGGAAAAGAGGGGCTTAGGCAGACATTGCAGATTGCCAGAACCATTATTCCGGAAGATGAGATTTATTTAAGAGTGAATAAGGATAATCCCGCTTCGCTGCATGTAATGCTGTATAATGGTGGTTACATTAAGTATGAGGATGAGAGTAAATTTTATGTAAGGATAAAGAAATAATGTTCTTTAATTGTCTTTCAATCGTTTAAGGAAGAAGAGGAAATGTGTATGAAAACAATAGAAATTCTGGGAGAGAATCGATTCTCGGAGCATAGTAAGAACAGAGTGGCGTGCAGAGGCATTGTGCTTTCCGAAGGAAAGATTCTACTCACCTATGAAGTGCATACCGATCAGTATTTTATCCCGGGCGGTGGTCTGGAGGATGATGAAAGTCTGGAAGAATGCTGCGTGCGTGAGCTTGCAGAAGAGACCGGATATATGGTAAAGCCCCTAAGACAATATCTGACCATTCATGAGTATTATGAAGAGTGGTTCTTTGTCAGTCATTATTTTATTTGTGAAATGCAGGGAGAGACGGTGAGGAAACTGACAGAACGTGAGGCTGAAGCGGGGCTGGAACCAAGATGGATTCCGTTAGAGGAGGCTGTAACTATATTTTCCAAACATCAGGAGTATGCTGCAGAGGATGAAATGAAGAGAGGTGCGTATCTAAGAGAGTATACTGCTCTGACTCAGTTGATAGAAGCGTTTTTATTCCTGGAGGGGCAAAATAAATTGATATAATTGAAGTACGATATTTAATGACGTAAAGGTGCATTGTATAGTAAGAAAACTTGAAATCATACAGTATATGTAATAGAATTATCTCACAAATGCAGATAAGGAGGTAAATTCATGTTATACGACAGAATCGTTGCGGAGAGGCAACGGTTGAGTGGGCAGATAAATTCTTTGCAGAAGCAGATTTCGCAGCTTTCGGAGGGGAAAATTATCTGTGCACACAACGGTAAGCAATGTAAATGGTATCGGAGTGATGGTAAAAACAAAACTTACATTCCAAAGAAAAATCATGTTCTTGCCCAGCAGTTGGCGGTCAAAAAGTATTTTACATTTCAATTAGAAGAAGCGCAGCAGGAAATGCGAGCGATTAACTTCTATCTCAGACATCACAATTCCGTTATGAATGTGCTCTTTATTTGGGGGCAGTAGTTATGTATCCGGATTTTACAATTCTCCACCCTGTAACAGGTGAAATCTTTTATTATGAGCATTTTGGGATGATGGATAATCCGGATTATGTGGCAAAAGCCCATTCTAGACTTCAAACATACACTTCTCATGGAATTATTCCCACAATAAACTTAATAATGTCTTTTGAAACGAAGGATAAGCCTTTGGACATGGATATGGTAGAAGCGATGATAAACTACTACTTTATATAAATGTGTAATGGAAGACTGAGATTTTGCTCCTTAGAAGAGAAAATATTGTATAGACCCTATACTAGGCATGTAAATAATCAAATTACTGGAATGATTTAGTAAAAATTGCTCTGTAAAAGTAAAAAAAATGTAGAGACCCTGTTTTTGTTGGAAATTAGGGTCTTGGTAGAATTTTTGTGTTTTGAGAGCAATTTTAGTGAGAAAAGTGGCTGAAAAAGTATGATTTTGAAAGGGGAAAGGGTCTATACAGAAATTTTATTCTTTCAGAGCAATTTTTACTCGTAGAAGGAAGCAAGGGGGCATAGTTCCCCCAAAATGTCCACCAAGAAGGCAATATTATTTATGAATCCAATGGTATTATTGGAACAGGGGATACGCCAAAGCTTTGAGATGTAAAATAAAGAGGGAATAATGCTGAAATAGTGGAGGTTTTTTGTATTAGAGACGTAAGATATAATGATTGATGATAATGAAATTTGGCATTGGAGAGCAGACCATGAAAAAACATTTGAAGCAATCATTGATATTGGCAAGCATATTACTTCTCTTGACCGGTTGCGGGCAGACAGGGGGGGAGTCATCGATAAGTTCAGAGAGCGGAAGCGAGCAGGGAACACTGAGAGCGTCTGTTATGGCAGAGGATGTTGAGGAGAAGCCGCAAGGGGGTAAAGAGGAGAATGGTTCTAATAAACAGCAGACTACAAGACCGGAGGATAGGATGCTGGAGACTATCGAATCAATCACCGGTCCGGTGGAAATAGGTAGTTTTACTTTTTCACAGGGAAGTGGTTTTTATGAAGATGCATTTGAATTAACCATAGAGTCTGCTTATAAAGATGTTTATTACACTCTGGACGGTAGTAATCCGTCTACAAGTGAGACTGGGGTGAAGTATGAAGGCGCTATAAAGATTGCGGACAGGCGTGGAGCGGAAAATGTAGTCGCAGCAGTAGACCCTATTCTTTTTGCAGGGAGCTATAATCAGGTAGAAGGAAATGGTTTCACTACATATCTGGAAGCACCGAGAAATGAAGCGGTGGATAAGGGTACCTATCTGCGTATTGCAGCTGTGGATGGAGAGGGGAATGCGCTTGAGGAAGCATCCGCAGTGTATTATATTGGTAGTATTGAAGAGCATATCCAGGGCATTCGGGAAAGCTGTGAGGCAGCGGGAATGCCGCTTGCGGTAGTGAATATCGGCATTGATTATGAGGATTTATTTAATCATGAAACCGGAATCTATGTGAAGGGGAAGAAATTTGAGATAGCGAAAAATATTTATCAGCTTCAGGGGAATAAAATAGAGGATGGAGAAACTGCCCGTTCCCTGGATGCTAATTATAAGCAAAAAGGTCGTGAATGGGAGAAGGAAGCGCGCATCAGCATGATGGAATGTACCGCAGAAGGTGTCCGAGAGGTGTTAAATCAGAATTGCGGTATCCGAATTCAAGGCAATTATTCCCGCTCTGATGTGCAGAAGGGATTCCGATTATATGCAAGGGAAGATTATGGGGATAAGCGTTTTCGTTATGCCGTATTCGGCGAGGATTATGTTAATGATGAAGGTGAGGTAATGGACAGCTATAAGACTCTGGTACTTCGTGCAGGAGGAAACTGTGCATTTCTCTCCAAGTTTAACGATACTTACTGGCAGAGTCTTTTGGATTCTACTGCCTGCGATACCCAGCATTCCAGACCCTGTGTGGTATATGTCAACGGTGAGTATTTCGGTTTGTATATTTTACAGGAAGATTATACGGGGGAATACTTTGAAGATGTGCATGGTGTGAACTCTGATGAAGTAGTGCTTTATAAGGGAGATGCAGAGAGTCTGGCCCTGGGCTATAAGCTTGACGAAGGTGATCTTCCGGAGGGGGAGCGCGATGAAAGCTTTTACTATAGGGAACTGTTGGAATTCTTTGATACTCATGAGGATGCAAAGGCGGATGCAGATTATGAAGAATTGGCAGAACTGGTGGATATGGAGTCTTTAATGGATTATTTTGCTATCCAGAGCTGGATTAATAATAAGTGGGATTGGCCGGGAAAGAACTGGTCCATGTGGAAAACAATCGGGGATACCGAGGAAGGCACTTATGCTGACGGAAAGTGGCGTTTTGTATTTTATGACATGGAGTTTGGCGGTGTCAGTGGAGGCAGTGATGCAAGAACGAATACCATAAAGGAAGATAATTATAAGAAGTATGGGCTTTTGGATATGGATACAGACAATCCGGCGGTACTTTGCTTTGCTTATGCGATGACTAATGAGAATTTCCGTGAGAGCTTTAAGGAACGATTGACAGGGCTTTCAGAGGGAGTGTTTGAGAGGGATGCAGCGCTGGAAAGATTAGCATATTTTGAGGCTGTCTACGGCCCCTTATTTCAACAGTTTTTTGAGCGTTATCCGGGAACCGGGGATGCTAAGGGAGCTTTGGAGGGAGGATATGGTACATCTAAGTGCATCCGTGCATTTTTATTACAGAGGCAGGATCACATCTCTAAAATGATAGATTATATTGATTCTGTACCATTGTATGGGGGCAGTCCGGAATAGTTCTGAATTGCAAACAACTCTGCATATAATCTAGAGAATTATTATGCGGATGGATAATATATGAAGAAAATGAAAAGAAATTTGAGGGTGGTTATTTTTCTGGTTGCGATGTGTATAGGATTTTTGATTTCTATATCCGCAGAAGGGGAGGAACCATCCTCTCTTTATGCCCAGTCGGCAGTGCTTATGGATGGGAGCTCCGGGAGAGTATTATATGCAAAAAATGCAGACTCTCCTATGGCTATGGCAAGTACGACCAAGATTATGACCTGCATTCTGACCTTGGAGAATTGCAGTATGGATGAGGTGGTGGACGTGTCGGCCTATGCCTCTACCATGCCTAAGGTAAAGCTCTATGTTGAGCAGGGGGAGCAGTATGTGATGCGGGATTTACTGCATAGCCTGATGCTGGAATCCCACAATGATGTGGCGGTTGTTATTGCGGAGCATGTGGGCAAGAAGTTGTTGGGGGGACAGATGGAGGCGAAGAGTGTGGCGGATTATACCACGGAAGAAAGTAAGCTTGCGGTGGCTGCCTTTGCAAAGGCAATGACGGATAAGGCTGCTGAGATAGGCTGCGTTGATACATATTTTATTACCCCTAATGGTCTGGATGCCACCTCTGATAATGGAGAGCATCATTCTACGGCAACGGATATGGCCAGGATTATGGCGTATTGTGTACTGGAGTCCCCGAAAAAAGAGGATTTTCTTGCGATTACCCAGACCGGGAGTTACACATTTAGTGCCAATGGACGGAGCTTTACCTGTAATAATCATAATGCCCTGCGTACTCAGATGAGTGGTGTCATCAGCGGAAAGACAGGATTTACCAATAAGGCGGGGTACTGTTACGTGGGAGCACTGGAAAGTGAAGGGAGAACCTATACTCTGGCACTCCTTGCCTGTGGCTGGCCATATAACAAAAACTATAAATGGGAGGATTCCAAGGAGCTTTACAAGTATGGGATGGATAATTTTCACTATCTTTCCACAGAAGGTGTGGATGTGGAGGGACTGCTTCCGGAAAGTATACGGGTTCTCAATGGTCAGACAGAGGAAATCGGGGGGACTGCTACAGTGAATGTTCGATTAGAAAGGCAGGAACCGGTACAACTACTGGCAAAAGAGGGGGAGATGTGGCAGGCGGATGTAAAGTTTGAGGATGCGCTTGTGGCACCGGTGCTGGAGGGAACGGAAATAGGCGAAGTAACCTATACACTGGATGGAAAAACATATCTGCAGGAGAAAATTGTGCTGGAACAATCCATTGCAGGCATTGATTTGGAGTGGTGTCTTGACAAAATTTTGCAACTTTTTTTACCGGGAGAAAAATCTTTGCCGGTTTTTCTGTAAAAAAATGTAATTGGTTCTAGGCGAGTCCGCTTTTTTGTGCTATACTACTGTAGTGTTAATCATGGGGAAGTTTGCGAATTCTTTCCTGATTTATCATGTTTTTATTTTTTTAATATAAATGGAGGGCTTAAAGAACATGAGTACTACTTCAAAAGCGATTCAAAGAATCGAAGCTTTACTCGATGCAAACAGTTTCGTTGAAATCGGCGCATTAGTTACTGCTAGAGCAACTGATTTTGATTTGAAACAGACTGAAACTCCTTCTGACGGTGTAGTAACCGGCTACGGAGTAATCGATGGCAATCTTGTGTATGTGTACAGCCAGGATGCATCCGTATTAGGCGGATCTGTTGGTGAAATGCATGCGAAGAAGATTGCAAAAATCTATGACCTTGCTATGAAGACCGGAGCACCTGTTATCGGTCTTATCGACAGTGCAGGACTTAGATTACAGGAGGCAACCGATGCATTAAATGCATTTGGTGAGATCTATTTAAAGCAGACTTTTGCCTCAGGCGTGATTCCTCAGATTACTGCAATCTTTGGAACCTGTGGCGGCGGACTTGGTTTATTCCCAACCCTTACCGACTTCACCTTTATGGAAAGCAAGAATGCTAAATTATTTGTAAATGCTCCTAACGCATTAGCCGGTAATACTACCGCTAAGTGTGACAGCGCATCTGCTGCATTCCAGGCTGAGGAAAGCGGAATCGTTGATGTAGTGGCAGATGATGCTACCATCTTAACCCAGATTCGTGGTCTTGTGAGCTTCTTACCTGCAAACAACGAGGATACTACCTTCGATGATTGCACAGATGATCTTAACAGAATCATTCCTGAAATCGAGAACTGCGTAGGCGATACTGCTATCGCATTAACCTATCTTGCAGACAACAACAACTTCTTTGAAGTTAAGGCCGGTTATGCAAAGGATATGGTTACCGGTTTCATTAAGTTAAACGGTGCTACTGTAGGTTGTGTTGCTAACAGAACCGAAGTTTATGATGAAGAAGGAAAGGTTGCAGCTAAGTTTGATGCAGTTCTTTCTAAGAAGGGATGCGAGAAGGCAGCAGATTTCGTGAACTTCTGTGACGCTTTCGGTATTCCAGTACTTACCTTAACCAATGTTAAGGGATATGAATCAACTGTATGCTCTGAGAAGGGTATCGCTAAGGCTGCTGCTAAGTTAACTTATGCATTTGCTAACGCTACCGTTCCTAAGGTAAACGTTGTAATCGGCAAGGCTTACGGCTCTGCTTATGTAGCTATGAACTCTAAGGCTATCGGTGCAGATATCGTTATGGCATGGCCAAACGCTGAAATCGGTTCTATGGATGCTAATCTTGCAGCTAAGATTATGTACGAAGGACAGGGTGCAGATGTTATTAAAGAAAAGGCAGCTGAGTACGCAGCTCTTCAGACCAGCGTAACAAGTGCAGCTAAGAGAGGATATGTGGACCAGATCGTAGATGCAGCAGATACCAGAAAGTATGTTATCGGTGCTTTCGAAATGCTGTATACCAAGAGCGAAGACCGTCCTGCTAAGAAGCACGGAACTATCTAGAAAGGTGATTAGAATATGAAGAAAATTATTGCTTTATTATGCACAATTACCTGTATGATGGGATTAACCGCATGTGGAGGCGAGGAAACATATACTACATATGAACAGCAGAAGATGGACTATGCAAAGAGTCTTTCTACTGATGCTGTAATTCCTTTCTTCCAGAACTTCATGGATGATTCTATGGTGGCTTACTTTGATGAGAATACCGCTGAAGAAATCGAGTTTGTTGTAGGTCAGCAGTTCTCATTAAATGTAAAAGGTAATGCTGTAACAGGCGGTATTACATCTTTTAACTCAGCTAAGGATTCCATCGGAAATATTGTTTCCGTTGGTGAGGCAACCGCAAAGATTGATGATAAGACAATTATCGTTAATGTACCGGTGGAAGGTGAGTTAAAGAATGCTGAAGCAGAGCTCATTTTCTCAAATGATATGTTTATGTATCTGGAGTCAGCATCATTAAATGAAGAATCGACCATGGGTGACTTAATGACGAGAGCTGCATTAAATACCGCTATTGGTATGGGGACTGTATTTGCAGTACTTATCCTGATCAGCTTTATCATTTCAATGTTCGGTTTAATTCCTAAGATGCAGGCGAAGCTTGCTAAGAAGGAAGAGACAAAGGAAAACAATGCGGGAAGCATTGACAATACCATCGCTCAGATTGTTACCAAGGAAGAGAGCGTTGAAGTATCTGTATCTGATGATTTAGAATTGGTTGCAGTTATTGCGGCAGCTATTGCAGCTAGCCAGGGAGCAACCTCTACCGACGGATTTGTTGTTAGAAGCATCCGTAAAAGAAGATAGTATTTGGAGGAAATAAAAATGAAGAATTATACCATTACCGTTAATGGAAACGTATATGATGTAGTAGTAGAAGAAGGTGCTTCTACCGGTGCTCCTGTAGTAGCAGCTCCTGTTGCTCCTAAGGCAGCTCCTGTAGCAGCTCCTAAGGCAGCACCTGCTCCGGCAGCAGCTCCTGCAGCAAGTGGCGCAGCTGGTTCTGTTAAGATTGAAGCCGGTGCAGCTGGTAAGGTATTCAAGGTAGAAGCTAGCGTAGGACAGGCTGTAAAGAAGGGCGACGCTGTTGTTATCCTTGAGGCTATGAAGATGGAAATCCCTGTTGTAGCTCCTGAAGATGGTACTGTTGCAAGCATCAACGTATCTGTTGGTGATGCAGTAGAAGCAGGTGCTTTACTTGCTACCTTAAACTAATTCGAAGTAAGTTTCGAAGTAAATACAACAGGAGGTCAACAAATGGAATACGTATTGGAAACATTTGGTAATCTGATTCACCAGACAGCGTTTTTTAACCTGACCGTGGGAAATTATATCATGATTGCCGTTGCGTGTCTTTTCCTATATTTAGCGATTGCTAAGGAGTTTGAGCCTCTGCTTTTAACCCCAATCGCATTTGGTATGCTGCTTGTAAACATCTATCCTGACATCATGCTTCATGCAGAGGATGCAGCGAATGGTGTGGGCGGTTTACTGTATTATTTCTATCTCTTAGATGAGTGGGCAATCTTACCTTCCCTCATTTTCATGGGTGTAGGTGCCATGACCGACTTCGGTCCGCTGATTGCAAACCCTAAGAGTTTCTTACTTGGTGCAGCTGCACAGTTCGGTATCTTTGCAGCGTACTTTGGAGCTATCTGGCTTGGATTTAATGATAAGGCAGCTGCGGCAATCTCCATCATTGGTGGTGCTGACGGTCCTACATCCATCTTCCTTGCAGGTAAGCTTGGCCAGACTGCTCTTTTAGGACCTATCGCAGTAGCAGCATATTCTTATATGTCACTGGTTCCTATTATCCAGCCGCCAATTATGAAGTTACTTACTACTGAGGAAGAAAGAGCAATCAAGATGGGTCAGCTTCGTCCTGTATCCAAGCTTGAGAAGATTCTCTTCCCTATCGTAGTTACTATCGTAGTATGTTTAATCCTTCCTACAACCGCTCCTTTGGTAGGTATGTTAATGCTTGGTAACCTCTTTAGAGAGTCCGGTGTTGTAAGACAGTTAACTGATACTGCATCCAATGCACTTATGTATATCGTAGTTATCCTTTTAGGTACTTCTGTAGGTGCTACCACTAGTGCAGAAGCATTCCTTAACATGGATACCATTAAGATTGTTATTTTAGGTCTGATTGCATTTGCATTTGGTACAGCAGCTGGTGTTGTAGGTGGTAAGATTATGTGTAAGCTTACCGGTGGTAAGACTAATCCACTTATCGGTTCTGCAGGTGTTTCCGCAGTACCTATGGCTGCACGTGTATCTCAGAAGGTTGGTGCAGAAACAGACCCTACAAACTTCTTATTAATGCATGCTATGGGACCTAACGTAGCAGGTGTTATCGGTACCGCTGTAGCAGCAGGTACATTCATGGCCATCTTCGGAGTGTTCTAAATGGTCGTTTATATTTAAATTTTTTGGAGGAAATCGTAAATGTCAGAAACAGTTAAAAAACCGATTAAAATTACGGAAACCATCTTACGTGATGCTCATCAGTCTCTGATTGCTACCAGAATGCCTACCGATTTTATGCTTCCTATCCTCGACAAGATGGATAAGGTTGGATATCATTCCGTAGAGTGCTGGGGTGGTGCTACCTTTGATGCTTCTCTTCGTTTCTTAAAGGAAGATCCATGGGACAGACTTAGAAAGATTCGTGATGGTTTTAAGAATACACAGTTACAGATGTTATTCCGTGGTCAGAATATCTTAGGATACAGACCTTACGCACATGACGTAGTAGAGTACTTCGTACAGAAGTCTATCTCTAACGGTATTGATATCATCCGTATTTTCGACTGCTTAAATGACCTTCGTAACTTACAGGCTGCTGTAAATGCTACTAATAAGTTCAAGGCGCAGGAAGGCAGAGGACATGCACAGGTTGCATTATCTTATACTTTAGGTGATGCTTACACCTTAGAGTATTGGGCAGATATGGCTAAGAAGATTGAGGAGATGGGTGCAGACTCTATCTGTATCAAGGATATGGCTGGTCTGTTAGTTCCGTATAAGGCAACTGAGCTTATCTCTACCATGAAGAGTGTAACTAAGCTTCCTATCCAGTTACATACTCACTACACCTCCGGTGTAGCTAGTATGACTTACCTTAAGGCAGTTGAGGCCGGTGTTGATGTTATTGATACCGCTATGAGCCCTCTTGCTATGGGTACTTCACAGCCTGCTACCGAAGTTATGGTTGAGACCTTCAAGGGTACCGAGTATGATACCGGATTTGACCAGAACTTACTTGCAGAAATCGCTGATTACTTCAGACCTTACAGAGACGAGTGTCTTGCAAACGGCCTCTTAAATCCTAAGGTTATGGGTGTTGATATTAAGACTTTATTATATCAGGTACCGGGTGGTATGCTTTCTAACATGGTTAGCCAGTTAAAGGAGCAGAATGCAGAAGATAAGTACTATGATGTATTAAAGGAAATCCCTGCAGTTCGTAAGGACTTAGGTGAGCCTCCTCTTGTAACTCCTTCTTCACAGATCGTTGGTACTCAGGCAGTATTTAACGTACTTATGGGTGAGAGATATAAGATGGCTACTAAGGAGACTAAGGCAGTTCTTCGTGGTGAGTACGGTCAGACCGTTAAGCCTATGAATCAGGAAGTTATCGATAAGGTTATTCCTGGTGAAGAGAGAATTACCTGCCGTTATGCAGACTTACTTGACAACGAGTTAGATAAGTTAGAGGCTGAAATGGCAGAGTGGAAGCAGCAGGATGAAGACGTATTATCATACGCTTTATTCCCACAGGTTGCTACCGACTTCTTCAAGTATCGTCAGGCACAGCAGACTTCTGTTGACCAGACTATTGCAGATAGCAAAAATGGTAGTTACCCTGTGTAAGCTACAAGCCACGCAGATGAAATAAAAAAGCAGGCGAGAGCATATCAATATGTTCTCGGCCTGCTCTTTTTATTTTCAGCTATGCGGCGACAGCCGCAGTGAGCACGCCCAGAAGCAATGTGCGAATGTGGTGTTTTTTTATTGCCCAATAGTACCATTTCGTGTACAATAAAAGTGGTATTTTTTTTCGAGGTGACGGGTATGGGACAATTAATATTGGTTATTGACGATTCGGAATTTAATTTAAAAGTCGTAAGAGGAATGTTGAATGAATTCTACCAAGTGGAGTGTGCTAATTCGGGAGAGGCTGCACTTGCATTTCTGGCAGAAAAGAAACCGGATTTGATAATTTTAGATTTACATATGCCGGAAATGGATGGTTTTGAGGTGATGAAGCGTCTGAAAGCGGACTCTGTCTGGAAGGAAATTCCGGTAGTTATGCTGACTGCAGATAGTGACAGAGGTAATGAAGTGCGTTGCTTTGAGATGGGGGCAATGGACTTTATTACTAAGCCCATTGTGGGAGAGGTTATGCTTCAGCGTGTGGGGCGAATATTGAAGCTTACACGGCTACAGAGGTTTCTGGAATTTGAGGTAGAGGAGCAGACCAAACGTGCGGAAGAGCGTAGAAAACAGGTGGAGCAGCTATCGGAAGAGATTATGAAGACACTTGCAAGCACTATCGATGCCAAGGACCGCTATACCAATGGTCATTCTCTCCGTGTGGCAATGTATTCTAAAGAAATAGCAAGACGGTGTGGTATGTCTAAGCGTGAGCAGAAGGAAATCTATCATATGGGGCTTTTGCATGATATCGGGAAAATAGGTGTGCCGGATACCATTATCAATAAGTGTGGAAAGCTGTCGGAGGAGGAATATGATACCATTCGGCAGCACCCTGTGATTGGCAGTGATATTCTGCGGACTATTGAACAGATACCGGATATTATGATTGGTGCCAGATGGCATCACGAACGCTTTGACGGAACCGGATATCCGGATGGCCTAAAAGGCTTAGAGATACCGGAATATGCTCGTATTATCGGTGTGGCAGATGCTTATGATGCCATGACATCTAAGAGAAGCTATCGTGATATCCTGCCTCAGGATGTGGTACGCTCAGAGCTTGAGAATGGCAAGGGAAGCCAGTTTGATCCGGTGTTTGCGGAAGTGATGATTCAGATGATAGATGATGATATCAGATATACCATGAGAGAGAAAGACAGGCTCCCGAAGAGCGAGTGATGAGTATTATATTTTAGTAAGTGTAGTTCCACAAGTCGAAATGATTTGTGGAACTTTCTGTTATGTAGACAAGGAAAACTGTAAAGTTGCCACACTTGACAAGCCTTTTACCATCTTGTAAAATAACAAGTGTTATAGTTGATGTGACGTGAAGAAAGGAAAGAGAATCATGGCACGTAAGGAAAGTGTAACAATAGATATGATTCTGGATACTTCTTTTGCGATGACAAGGGAAGAGGGATTTCGAAATATTACTGCCCGAAAAGTGGCGGCAAAAGTAGGGTGTTCTACGCAGCCTATTTTTCGGGTATATAAGAATATGGAAGAGCTTTGGGATGCGGTGTATGACAAAGCAGTACAGTATTTCAGGGATTATTTAAGCTTGTTTCCCAGAACGGGGAAGAGACCTTTTGCTAATCTGGGAGTTGCGTATATAGCGTTTGCGAAGGAAGAGAAGCATCTTTTCGAACTTCTGTTTTTGGATGGGGAAAATCGTAAATTGAGCATGTACGAAATACTGAATGGGGATAATGGTAATGTGGTTTATGAAATCAACCTAGCCAGTGTTCAGGGATGTGAAGAGCCGGAGGATATTTTTCATAAAATGTGGATTTTTATCCATGGGGCGGCATGTCTTGCGCTAACGGGGAATTATGAACTATCTAATGTGGAGACGTTGAAGTTATTGGAAAAGACTTATGACGGTTTTACCGGAATGTAGTGGGAATCTGGGGGATTATACAGAGATGGAGAAGCAGTTTGATATTTTAAGCAGAATAGAAGAACGTTTCGATAAAATGAGTAAAAGTCATAAAAAGATAGGGACTTTTATTATGGAGCATTATGACCAGGCTGTGTTTATGACTGCGGCGAAGCTAGGAGAGGAACTGGGAATCAGTGAGTCCACCGTGGTACGTTTTGCGGCAGGAATCGGCTATGATGGTTATCCGGAGTTTCAGAAGGCGCTGGAGGAGTGTGTGAAAAGCAAGCTAAGTACTGTGCAGAAGATTGATGCGAAGTACGGTAAGAGCTCCCAGTCGGAGATTTTGGCGGCAGTACTTACCGCAGATATGGAGAAGCTTCAGGATACTCTGGAGAATTTGGATCCAAATGCATTTGAGTCGGCGGTAGATACTATTTTAGCTGCAAAGAACATTTATATCATGGGGCTTCGTAGTAATGAGCCATTGGCGTCCTTTTTGCATTTTTACTTAAATATGATTCGGGGAGGCGTAAAGCTTTTAAATACCACCAGTGTCAGTGAGACATTTGAACAGATGATTCACATTGACAGTGATGATTTGTTCATTGGTATCAGCTTCCCAAGATATTCTATGAGAACCTTAAAGGCCATGGAGTTTGCTAACGACAGGAATGCCAAGGTGATTGCCATTACGGATTCGGCCCATTCACCTATGAATTTGTATTCATCCTGTAACCTATGTGCAAGAAGCGATATGGTTTCTATTGTAGATTCTTTAGTGGCACCGCTTAGTGTGATCAATGCCCTTGTGGTGGCACTGTGTCTTAAGTGTCCTCAGGAGGTTAAGAAGAATCTGGAGATGCTGGAAGAGACCTGGAATAATTATCAGGTATATTTGAATGATGAGATTAATTTCATTGATAACGAACCAATGCTGAATTATTCTCTGCGAAAAGAGGAGTAGTAGTGAAGAAAGTAATTGTAATCGGCGGTGGTGCTGCCGGAATGATGGCGGCAATCGCAGCAGCAGACCAGGGAAGTAAGGTACTTCTTTTGGAAAAGAACGAGAAGCTGGGAAAGAAGCTCTTTATCACCGGAAAGGGTCGCTGTAATGTGACCAATGCGGGGGATATGGAGAATCTCTTTGCCAATGTAATGACCAATGAAAAGTTTTTATATAGTGCTTTTTATACCTATGATAATAACATGGTAATGGACTTTTTGGAAAAGGCAGGCTGTCCCTTGAAGGTAGAACGTGGAGACAGAGTTTTTCCGGTAAGTGATCATTCGTCTGATGTTATCGCTGCATTTCAGCGGGAGATGAAGAAACGGGATGTGGAAATTCGTTTGAATACAGAGGTGAAGGAACTGATGGCAGAAGATGGAGAACGTGTCAGCGGAGTTCTCTTATCAAACGGTAAGAAGGAACATGCGGATGCAGTGATTATTGCCACCGGAGGAATTTCCTATGCATCCACCGGTTCTACCGGGGATGGTTATCGCTTTGCGAAAAAGGCAGGTCACAAAGTCGTAGATTGTAAGCCTTCCTTAGTTCCTTTTAACATGAAAGAAGACTGGTGTAAGGAGGCTATGGGAGTTTCGCTTAAGAATGTCAGTCTGACTTTAAAATGTGGAAAAAAGGAGATCTACAACGGTTTTGGTGAGATGTTGATTACCCATTTCGGAATCAGTGGTCCTCTTGCCCTTAGTGCCAGCAGCTATTATGTCAGCAAGGCAAAGGGGGAGTGCATGTGCTATTTGGATTTGAAACCGGCCCTTTCTTTGGAGCAGCTCGACAAGCGGGTGCTTCGAGATTTTGAAGAGAGCAAAAATAAGCAGTTCCGCAATGCTTTAAATCATTTATTCCCATCCAAGCTGATTCCGGTGATGGTGAAGCTTTCGGGAATTGACCCGGAGAAAAAAGTAAATGAAATCACCAGAGAAGAGCGGAAGAGTTTTGTGGAGTTGATTAAGAATATCCCTCTTACCATTGATGGTGTGAGAGATTTTAAAGAGGCGATTATTACCAAGGGTGGTGTAGCAGTGAAGGAGGTGAATCCTTCTACTATGGAATCCAAGGTACTAAACGGACTTTATTTTGCAGGAGAGGTACTTGACCTTGATGCACTGACCGGAGGATATAATCTGCAGATTGCCTGGTCTACAGGTTTTCTTGCCGGAATGAATGCAGGACAATGTTCAGAATAGCAGGAGGATAATACGATGAGTTTTAATATAGCAGTAGACGGACCGGCAGGTGCCGGAAAAAGTACCATCGCAAAACAGGTGGCGAAGAGGCTTGGCTTGATCTATGTGGATACCGGGGCTATGTATCGCGCCATGGCACTGTATATGGTACGTATGGAAATTGATGTAGAAAACGAAGAAGGGGTAATTGAAAACTGTAAAAATGCCGATATTACCATAAGGTATGAAAATGGCGAACAGGTTGTATACTTAAATGGAGAGAATGTTAATGCCCTTCTCCGAAAAGAAGAAGTAAGTAATGCGGCTTCAAAGGTAAGTGTAATCGGGGCTGTGCGTCAGCAGCTTGTTGCGCTTCAGCAGAAGCTGGCAGCGTCCAGCGACTGTATCATGGACGGAAGAGATATCGGCACTTGTGTGCTTCCAAATGCAGATGTTAAGATTTTCCTGACCGCCAGTAGTGCAGTGAGAGCCAAGAGAAGATATGATGAGCTTACCGCTAAGGGAGAGGTCTGCGATTTAGCCCGGATTCAAGCGGATATTGAAGAGCGTGATTACCGTGATATGAACCGAGAGAATTCGCCATTGAAGCAGGCTGAGGATGCCGTATTTGTGGACAGCTCTTATATGACCATTGAAGAAGTGGTGAATACCATTATCGATATTGCAGAACAAAGAAAGGTGTAAAGGAAATTGCATGGAAGTAGTACTTGCAAAGAGCGCCGGCTTTTGCTTTGGAGTAAAGCGTGCGGTGGATCAAGTGTATGAACAGATTGACTTGGGCAAAACCATTTATACATTCGGTCCTATTGTTCATAACGAAGAGGTTGTGAAGGACTTGGAAGAAAAGGGCGTCCGGGTAATTCAAAGTAAGGATGAGTTAAAGACAATTGCCGGAGGAACCGTGATTATCCGTGCCCACGGTGTGGAGAAGGAGATTTATGATATCTTGGAAAGCCGTGGCGTGGAATGTGTGGATGCCACTTGTCCTTTTGTGAAGAGAATTCATAATATTGTCAGTAAGGCAAGTGTGGAAGGCAAATACATTATCATCGTAGGGAACCCGGGCCACCCGGAAGTAGAAGGAATTGTAGGTTGGTGCGTGGGGCCGGTGAAGGTACTGGAAACGGAAGAAGAGGCAGAAGATTTCACCCCGCCACAGGGAAAAGAAATCTGTATAGTTTCTCAAACGACATTTAACTACAATAAATTTCAACATATAGTTGAAATTTTTCGAAAAAAAGGTTACAATGATAGTGTCGTGAATACTATCTGCAATGCGACAGAGGAAAGACAGACTGCTGCAAGAGAGTTGGCAGCGAAAGCAGATGTTATGATCGTAATAGGAGGTAAGCACAGTTCCAATACAAGAAAACTGTATGAAATATGCAGTGGTGAGTGTGCGAATACCTATTTTATACAAACACTGGATGATTTGCATTTAGAACTACCTAAATCTACCTCACTAGTGGGAATTACAGCAGGGGCTTCCACCCCAAACAAATTAATCGAGGAGGTTCAAAATTATGTCAGAATTAACTTTTGAACAAATGTTGGAAGAATCATTAAAGACTATTCATACAGGAGAGGTAGTTGAAGGTACAGTTATCGATGTTAAGCCTGAAGAAATGGTTTTAAACATCGGTTACAAGTCAGACGGTATTCTTACCAGAAGCGAATACACCAACGAAGCTGGCGTTGACCTTACCACTGTTGTAAAAGTAGGCGACACTATGGAGGTTAAAGTCCTCAAGGTAAATGACGGCGAAGGACAGGTTGTATTAACTTACAAGCGTCTTGCAGCTGACAGAGGAAACAAGAGAATCGAAGAAGCATACAACAACAAGGAAGTTTTAACAGCAACTGTTGCACAGGTATTAGAAGGTGGCTTAAGCGTAGTAGTTGACGAAGTAAGAATCTTCATTCCTGCAAGCCTTGTTTCTGACAGCTATGAGAAAGATTTATCTAAGTATGCAGGTCAGGAAATCCAGTTCGTAGTGACTGAGTACAATCCTAAGAGAAGAAGATATATCGGTGACAGAAGACAGCTTGTTGCAGCACAGAAGGCTGAGCTTCAGAAGGAATTATTCGAGAAGATTAAAGAAGGCGATGTTGTAGAAGGAACCGTTAAGAATGTTACTGATTTCGGTGCATTTATTGATTTAGGTGGTGCAGACGGATTACTTCACATCTCAGAGATGAGCTGGGGAAGAGTTGAGCATCCTAAGAAAGTATTCAAGGTTGGTGACAAGCTTGATGTATTAATTAAGGAAATTGCAGGCAACAAGATTGCGCTTTCATTAAAGTTTGATGATGCTAATCCTTGGAAGGATGCAGCAGAGAAGTATGCAGTTGGTATGGAAGTAACCGGTAAGGTTGCAAGAATGACTGACTTCGGTGCATTCGTAGAGTTAGAGGCAGGAGTAGATGCATTACTTCATGTTTCACAGATTTCTAAGGATCACATTGAGAAGCCTTCAGATGTTCTTAAGGTTGGCGACGAAATCACTGCTAAGGTTGTTGATTTTAACGAAGCTGATAAAAAGATTTCTTTAAGCATCAAGGCTATGTTTGCTCCGGAAGCAAAGGAAGAAGATGACGCAGATGTTGCATCTGTTGATATTGATGCAGTGATTGCAGAAGATGCTGAATAATTTTCTTGGTGAGTAGATATGGTATACGATTACGAGTACTTTAAAAAGCAGGTATTTGCTTTAACGTCCATCGATTTGAATGCTTACAAAGAGAAGCAGATGAAGAGACGTATTGATACGTTGATTGGCAAGCACAAAATCGAAGGATACGATAAATATGTACAGGGTCTGAAAGAAGATAAAGCACTGTTTGAGGAATTTGTAAATTATATTACAATCAACGTTTCAGAGTTTTATCGTAATCCGGATCAGTGGAAAATGTTGGACGAGCAGATTTTTCCGGAATTAATCCAGAAATTCGGCAAGAACTTAAAGATTTGGAGTGCTGCCTGTTCTACAGGTGATGAACCGTATTCTTTGGTTATGGCGCTCTCTAAGCATGTACCGCTGAATCAGATTAAGATTATTGCTACAGACCTTGATAAGCAGGTTATCGCAAAAGCAAAGGTGGGCTTATATAATGCAAAGAGTATCGCTTCTGTTCCGGAGGAATTTAAGAAGAAATACTTTACGCAGGTTGGTCCTTCCTATAAAATATCCGATGAGATTAAGGCTCGTGTAGAATTTAAGGAACACAACTTGTTAAAGGATACGTATCCTTCCGATTGTCATTTAATTGTATGCAGAAATGTGTTGATTTATTTTACAGAGGAAGCGAAGGATGAGGTGTTCGTTAAGTTCCAGAAGAACCTGAAGCTGGGGGGCTTCTTGTTCATTGGTAGTACCGAGCAGATTATCAATCACCGTGATATGGGATATGGTAGAAAGAGTTCGTTCTTTTACGAGAAGGTTTAGAAAAGATAGAGACTATCGCATTTGTGCGATGGTCTCTTTTTGTTATGGCGACGAGGAAGATGGTATCGTGCTTGCACAAATGACATTTGACGCCCGCTAATCAGAGCGGGTTTCACGAAGCGTATCTTGTCTCTGTGTTAGGAATAAGGTACGGTCGACATAAACGTCGAAAAAAGATAAAATTTTTATGGAAAATGATAGTGATGTGAGGAGAGCAGACAGTGAAGGGGAGATATCCGGAATTAGAGGAGATGTTTAAAAATAGAGAGATTTTTGGCAAGAAATACCTAGGTATAATACTAGCGGTGTGGACTATTATGAATCTGGTTGTCTGTGGGGTAGCCGGAGCCGATTCTTTGTTTAAATCCGTCTCATTTACAATTGATGATGCATGGGCATTGGCGGGGATACAGGTAACGATTTCATTACTTTCGATTACCGGTTTTGAGATAATATCGGAAAGTTTTATGGAGCGCGTCGTAGGAGTATCTTATAAACAGATTTTATTTCATCATAGCATTTTTAAAGTTAACACACTTGATTGCATAGTCATCCTGGCAATATCCGCCGTGACAAGTATAGGGGGAATCTGTTTAGCTTGTATGACTAGTTTGGTTAGGTTCATTCGAATGGGGAAAATGCTGGTGTTATTGACGACAGTTGTTTCAGTCATTTTTGCTATTTGGTTATTCTATTTTGTGGTTATTGTTAAATATAAAACATCTGTTATTTATTATAAGATATATAAAGTTATAGAGAGTGGCAATAACACCATTATAAAAAAAGTTGATAAGTTCATAGAAAAGATGGAAGAGGAAAAGAAAAGTAATGGAGAAAAAGTAGAAGTAACTTCGCAAGAGTATATGTATCGAGATGAAATAGATGCAATCACTATGCTTAGAGAAAAGCAGAAAGCGGAAATTACTACAGCTAAGAATAAAAGAGGGACTGAATCGTAATGTGATTCAGTCCTTTTTATTAATAATTCTGCATTAATACAGACAGTATATGATTGGCATATTTGGTGAATGCCGGTCTGTCACGCTTCAGCTCATCTGTTACCTCAAAGAACAATTCTTTACTTTTATATTCTCTCTTGAAGAATGGTTCAATCACATAATCCCACTGTGGTAAGTAAGAGGAGTACTTTCTGGTATAACAGGTGGCACTGGTGGCCTGCATTCGATGCTCTTTATCCACGAAGCTGGCTACGGATTTGTGGAGTGCCACATCCTCGGTAGGGAGGTAGTAATAATCTTTGTAGTTGGAGTAGAAGTATTTTAATTCTTCCTCGTATATGGGAACACGGATTTGTCCTTCGGTGCCGTTACCTTTGAAATACAAGTTACCCCATGCACAGGAAATTTCCTGCGGAAGAGGAACCGGAAACACGACGGTCATAAGCAGCTCCTGATGCTTATTGCCGGATAAGTCTTTGTAGGAATTGGCCTGAACCTTACGTGCCTTTACCTCGCTGTGGAATAGGTCATAATAGGACAACACCGGTAAGATTTCCAGCATACCCTTGATATCTTCAAAATTGTGGAGTAGTAAGCAGTCTTGAGCGTATTCTGTAGGATTCTTTACATAATCGTGATAAATACCGATTAATTCTCCACCGCTGAAGGTATCTTCTCTGTTCTGACCAAGGAACACCTCCAGGGTTTTCTGCTTACAATTTGGAAGTTTTAGGAAATACTTATAAGGAGAAATGCGCTTATAAATATCCAGGCCTTCATATTCGTCGAAGTTATAAGGAAGATCTAAAAGTTGACATTTCTGTGTAATAAAGGGCAAGTCAAAATTATTGCCGTTAAAATGGATTAAATAACGGTAATCTTTAGCAAAATCAAAAAAGGATTCCAGAACAGCTTTTTCATCTTCGTAGTTTTCTGCAAACCATTGGCGGATGTACCAATTTCCGGCACTGTAGAAGGCGCAGCCAATCAAGTAAAGATATGCTCCTTTTGCTGTAAAGCCTGTGGTCTCAATATCTAAGAAAAGTGCTTTGTCCAAAGGAAGATGACGTTCCAGTGGGTAAGCGATATCAAAATTTTCAATTTGTGCACAAATCGATTTCATATATAACCCCATTTCATTAATTACTTATTATTATATCCTACCATTATCCTAACATAAAATCGTAAAAAGCTGTAGTATTTTGTTGGAAAATTTAGTAGAATTAGAAAGATAAATACACACAACAATTAGAGAAAGGTAGGAGAAATATGGCAAGAGCATCCTTTATTGGTGGTGTACATCCATATGATGGTAAGGATTTATCAAAGGATAAACCAATCAAGACCATATTGCCTAAAGGGGATATGGTGTATCCATTATCCCAGCACATCGGAGCTCCTGCAACGGCCATTGTCGCAAAGGGCGACAGAGTCCTTGTAGGACAGAAGATTGCAGAGGCGACCGGATTTGTATCAGCACCAATTTATGCTACGGTATCAGGTACCGTTAAAAATATTGAACCACGAAGAGTGGTAACCGGTGACAGTGTAATGAGTATCATTGTGGAGAATGATGAGCTTTACGAAGAAGCGGAGATGAAGCCCTTAAAGCCGTTGGAGCAGATGACCAAGGAGGACATCGTGAATGCGGTGAAAGAGGCAGGTATTGTAGGTATGGGTGGCGCAGGCTTCCCAACCTTTATTAAATTATCTCCCAAGGAGCCGGAGAAAATCGATTATGTTATTGCAAACTGCGCAGAGTGTGAACCATATCTCACATCTGACTACCGTCGTATGATGGAAGAGCCGGAGAAGGTAGTAGGAGGACTTAAGATTGTACTTAAGCTTTTTGATAATGCTCTGGGTATTCTGGCCGTGGAAGATAATAAGCCGGATTGTATTAAGCTACTTAGAGAGCTTACTAAGGATGAACCGCGTATTATCGTGAAGTCTTTAAAGACCAAGTATCCTCAGGGAGCTGAGCGTACCCTTATCTATGCAACCACAGGCAGACAGATTAATTCCAAGATGCTACCGGCAGATGCAGGCTGTGTGGTAAATAACGTGGATACCATCTGTGCGATTTACAGAGCGGTAACTGAGGGAAGACCTCTTATGGAGAGAGTAGTTACCGTGACCGGTGACGCTATTGCAAATCCGCAGAATTTTAAGATTCGTATCGGTATGAATTATGCCCAGCTGGTGGATGAGGCTGGTGGCTTTAAGCAGGAGCCTGAAAAGATTATTTGTGGTGGTCCTATGATGGGCTTTAGTATGTTTGGTCTGGATGTACCGTCCACGAAAACTTCTACTGCGCTTTTATGTCTGACTCATGATGAGGTGTCAGCAAGTGAGCCCGGTCCGTGCATTAACTGTGGACGCTGTGTAGAAGTATGTCCGGGAAGAATTGTGCCCAGTAAGGTGGCAAGTGCGGCTGAGCATTTTGACGAGGAGTGTTTCCTTTCCTTAAATGGTATGGAATGCTGTGAGTGTGGATGCTGTAGTTTCGTGTGCCCTGCCAAGAGACCACTGACGCAGACGATTAAGTCTATGAGAAAAATCCAGTTGGCGAAAAAGAAAAAGTAGGAGGTGCGGAAGATGAGTGAAGAAAAGAAAATGTTTAAAGTATCATCCAATCCTCATGTGCGTTCTAAGGTAAGCACCAACGGCATTATGATGCTGGTTGTGCTTTCATTGATGCCGGCGACAGGATTTGGTATTTATAATTTTGGAATTCGTGCGCTGTTTCACGTATTGGTTACCGTGGGTGCAGCTGTGTTAACAGAGTTTGTATTCGGTTTGCTCCGTAAGAAGCAGACCATAGGTGATTTGTCTGCAGTGGTAACCGGACTTTTACTGGCGTTAAACCTTCCTGTAAGTGCACCCCTTTGGATGGGGGCCATGGGTAGTGTGTTTGCAATTTTAGTAGTTAAGATGTTATTTGGCGGTTTGGGACAGAACTTTATGAACCCTGCCCTTGCGGCAAGATGTTTCTTACTTATTTCTTTCCCGGCGCTGATGACGAATTTTACCTGTGATGCCTATACCGGAGCAACACCCCTTGCGGCGTTAAAGGCCGGAGAAGTAGTAAATGTAACGGATATGATTATCGGTAGAACCGCAGGAACCATCGGTGAAACCAGTGTGATTGCTATTGTGTTTGGTGCATGCATTCTGATTATGGCAGGAATTATTGACCTTCGTATTCCGGGAAGCTATATTGTTTCCTTTGCGATTTTTGTGCTTGTATTCGGTGGAAGAGGATTTGATCTTCAGTACTTATCTGCGCAGATTTCCGGAGGCGGTTTAATGCTTGGTGCCTTCTTTATGGCTACCGACTATGTTACCAGACCAATTACCAGTAAGGGACAGTATGTATTTGGTATTTTCCTTGGTATTATGACCGGTATTTTCCGTATTTTCGGACCATCCGCAGAGGGCGTTTCTTATGCGATTATCTTAGGTAATCTTGTGACTCCTTTGATTGAGAAGATGACGATGCCTGTTCCTTTTGGTTATCGTGGAAAGGGAGGGGCTAAGAATGGAAAATAAGAATAAAGATATTTCCGGCATGTTGAAGGATGCGGTGATTTTATTTGCCATTACCCTGATTTCCGGACTTGTTCTTGGTTTTATCTACCAGATTACCAAGGAGCCTATTGCGGCTCAGGAGGCAAAGGCAATTCAGGAAGCTTGTGCAGCAGTATTCCCGGGCGAAGAGGGAATTACCTTTGAAGAGACCGGTTATGTACCAAGTGCGCAGCTCACCGGAGAAATCGCAGATACTGGTGTGGAAATCGGAACCATCTACAAGGCTGTTGCAACAGACGGCTCTGCTAGGGGATATGTAGTGGAATCAACTACCAAAGAAGGCTACGGCGGTAATATCGTTATTTATGTAGGTATTTCTACCGATGCAAAAGTAAGTGGCGTGTCCATTTTGGAAATTGCAGAGACACCGGGACTCGGTATGAATGCCAATGAAGTACTTGTGCCTCAGTTTGCCGGCAAGGATACGGCACAGTTTACGGTAACAAAGACCGGCAGCACTTCTCCTTCAGAGATTGATGCAATTACCGGTGCAACCGTTACATCTAAGGCATTTGTAAATGCAGTGAACGGTGCGGTAAGAGTTGTTACAGAAGAATTAGCGGAAGGAGGAAGGTAGTATGGCTGGAAATTCGAAAGTTACAGAACGTCTGGTAAACGGCATTATTAAAGAGAATCCTACCTTCGTGTTGATGCTTGGTATGTGTCCTACTTTGGCGGTTACCACTTCTGCAATGAATGGTCTGGGCATGGGACTTACCACTGCGGTGGTACTTGCCCTCAGTAATATGATTATCTCTCTTATGAGAAAGATTATTCCTAATAAGGTACGTATTCCTGCGTTTATCGTTATTATTGCATCTTTTGTAACGGTGGTGCAGCTACTCTTACAGGCGTACTTACCTGATTTAAACAAGGCTCTCGGCGTGTATATTCCGCTGATTGTAGTTAACTGTATTATCTTAGGACGTGCGGAAAGCTATGCGTACTTTAATCCGCCGATTCCTTCTTTATTTGACGGTATCGGTATGGGACTTGGTTTCTCTATGGCACTTACCTTAATTGGTGGATTCAGAGAGCTCCTTGGTGTTGGTGAAGTGTTTGGCTATCGTGTGATGCCGGAAAGCTTTACCCCTATCGGAATCTTTGTCTTAGCACCCGGTGCGTTCTTTGTTCTTGCAGCACTTACGGCAGTGCAGAACTATATAAAGATTAAGGGCGCAAAGAAGGGTAAGGATACCAGTAAGATTGGTTCCGGATGTAGCGAGGATTGTATGAACTGTGGCGAAAAGGGCTGCGGAAACAGAAAATTCTACGATACATCCGAAGAAGTTGTGGATTCAGAAAAAAAAGAAGCAAAGGAGGAGAATTAAATGGAAACAGTTAAAGAGCTTCTCATTATTTTAATTAGTTCTTCTCTGGTAAGTAATGTTGTACTTAGTCAGTTTTTAGGACTTTGTCCTTTCCTTGGTGTGTCTAAGAAGACCAATACTGCTGTAGGAATGGGTGTAGCAGTTATCTTCGTTATTACACTTGCCAGTGCGGTTGCTGGTGCAATGTATCAATTTATTTTGGTGCCTCTACACATTGAATATCTTCAGACCATCTGCTTCATCTTAGTAATTGCAGCATTGGTACAGTTTGTGGAAATGTTCCTTCGTAAGGCAATTCCTTCTCTTTATGAGGCACTTGGTGTATATCTTCCACTGATTACCACCAACTGTGCGGTACTTGGTGTGGCACTTACTAATGTGCAGAAGGAATACGGAATCTTAACAGGTGTGGTAAATGGCTTTGCTACTGCTGTAGGCTTTACCATCTCCATCGTTATCTTAGCCGGAATCCGTGAGAAAATTCAGTACAATGATGTTCCTGAAAGCTTCAAGGGCATGCCTATCGTTCTGCTGACAGCAGGTCTGATGGCAATCGCATTCTGTGGCTTCTCCGGGCTTCTGTAAGGAGGTGCGCATATGATTCAGGGAATTCTTATTGCGGCAGGAATTGTAGGAGCTATCGGTATTTTTATCGGTCTGTTCCTTGGTGTTGCCGGAATTAAATTTAAAGTAGAAGTAGATGAGAGAGAAGAGGCTATCTTAGGTACTCTTCCGGGAAATAACTGTGGTGGCTGTGGATATGCCGGATGCTCCGGTCTTGCGGCGGCTATCGTAAAGGGCGAGGCACCGGTAAATGCCTGCCCGGTTGGCGGAGAAAAGGTAGGAAACGCCATTGCAGAAATTATGGGTGTTGCCAGTGAAGCGAGCGAGCCTATGGTTGCGTTTGTACATTGTCAGGGTGACTGTGATAAAGCAAAAAACGATTATGAGTACACAGGAGCGCAGGATTGTCGTATGCTTTCCTTCGTGCCAAATGGTGGACCAAAGAGCTGTAACAGTGGCTGTTTAGGCTTTGGAACCTGTGCAGCAGTATGTCCTTTTGATGCTATTCATGTGGTGAACGGTGTTGCTGTGGTGGATAAGGAAAAATGTAAGGCATGTGGCAAATGTATTGCCGTATGTCCTAAGAACTTGATTTCCTTATTGCCGAAGAAAGCGACTGTGAAGGTGGCATGTTCTTCCACAGATAAGGGACCGGTAGCTATGAAGGCATGTGACACAGCATGTATCGGTTGCGGACTTTGTGTAAGAAATTGTCCGTCTGAGGCGATTAAAGTGGAGAATTTCCACGCGGTGATTGATTATGAGAAATGTACTTCCTGCGGAACTTGTATTGAGAAGTGTCCGAAGAAGGCGATTATCAAAGAGTAGAGATTAGAGTTAGAAAGGAGGAGTGCAAAGATGAGACTTCCGGAAGAAAGAGAAGACAGAGAAGGACTGACCCCCAGCATCGTTTCTGCGATTGTAATTGTGGTCAGCTTTGTGCTCCTGTTACTTGCATTTGTTTTATTTTTGAATTCTAAACAGAGGACAGGGAACCGTATTCCGTTGCAGGTAAGCAGCGAGGAACAAAGCTATCCGGATACCAAGGATTTGCTGGGAGATGCTAATGCGTCGCCGGAGGATTTTGATTTCTGGGATATGTATCCGGAAGCAACCCCAACGCCGGCGCCTACGGAACCACCGAAAGCATCGGCGCAGGTGACGGATCCCAGTACTGATGGTAAGCATACCAAGATTATCAATCGTGATGGGGAAGAGGAGTGGGTGTTAATCAGCCCATATCTTCCTAAGCATAATTATGATTTTACCATGCTGGTATGTCAGTCGGATCGAATGAAATATTACGTGGATGGAAAGCTGATTTCTTATGTGGGAATCGATGTATCCGAGGATGAGGAATATATTGATTTCAATAAAGTGAAGAAAGATGGTATCGATTTTGTAATGGTGCGTGCCGGAGCCAGAGGCTATGGCAGCGGCCAGTTAATATTGGATGAATACTTTACAGAAAATGTAAAGCGTGCATCGGATGCAGGCTTAGATGTGGGCGTATATTTCTTTTCTCAGGCAATCAATGAGGCCGAAGCAGAGGAGGAAGCTAATCTGGTGATTCAGAATCTGCAGGGCTTTGATATTGAGTATCCCGTAGCCATAAAAATGGATTATGTGGAGAACGATACTGCTCGAATAGAGAGTGTGACATCTAAGGCAGATAAGACCACCATTATGAAAAAGTTTCTTGAAACCGTAAAAAAGGCAGGCTATCTGCCCATGATTTACGGAGATAAGGAATGGATGATTGCAGAAATTGATATGTCAAAGCTGACGGAATATGATGTGTGGCTTACCCAGCACGAGGACATTCCTGATTACCCATATCAGTTTTCTATGTGGCAATATTCCGATACCGTGCTTGTGGACGGCATCTCGGGATACACCAATATGAATATCAGTTTTATCGATTATTCTGAGAAATAAATGAAAGGGCCTGCTACAGTTGGTAGCTGTGCCGATGGGGAATCACTCCCCGATATTCACGCACAGTTCAGAATACTTGAATTTCTAAAAAGCACATTTTACGTTTTGAAGATTATTACTGTCTTTTTCAAACCCGAGCAATGGAACAATGTATGTCCGTATATATAAAGACTTACAAAAAATTTCGTGTAGTTCTTGGCATGTGCAGAGAGCAAAACCAAGGTGCCACAGCTTTGTCTCAGCGGAGCGGACCAAAGTGGGGCACCTTGTAATAAGCCTTTGCGAGCGC
>JAZQIQ010000004.1:0-5009 GCA_045541195.1 Acetatifactor sp.
TCCCTCAGCTTCTCCCGGGTCTGTGATTCCCTGGCTTCAAGCTCCTCTGCCAACTGATTTTTGATTTCTTCGTTCCGCATGCTACTTCTCCGGCTCCATGACTGCCCAGTACTTCTTCTTTGGCTCTGCTATGATTCCAAACTGATGATAGAAATGCTTAAGCTCCTTTATCGTGGTTTCCGTCATGGGATGTCCTGCCCTGTTGTACTCCTTCGCACTCTTCTTAGTTAAGAATACGGGAATCATCTCATAATCCTCTGTGGCATGCTTTACCGTGTGGACGCCAAAGGTTCCCCCTTCTTCCACGTTGGGATATTCTCCAAGGAAGATGACCGGGACTTCACCGATTTTCTCTGAAAGCTCCTCCGGGGTGATTTCCTCTTTCATGGCTTCCACCAGTGCAATGACCGCACTCAGCTCCGGCTCCAGTCTTTGGATGTCTTTGGAGTCAAATTCCAGGGGGAATGGCAATACTCCATGAATGCTAAACTCTGCTTCATTGTCCCTCGCCAGCTTTAACATCTCTATCATGCTCTTTACCTGATATTCTGCTCCCTGACCGTATTCTGCTTCATACGCTTCGATGGTGGCATACATCGCATAGCTGTCCTGTGCTGTGTCCTCATTTACTTCCGGGGCAACCGCTACCGGCACATCCCATCTCTCCAGCAGCTCAAACTGCTCAATAAATAACCCGTCCTTCACCTTATCTACTTCCTTCTGCCATACGCTTATTGGCTTCTATTATTTTCTTGTCCTCTTCCACATTCATGTCCGAAAAAACCAGACCCACCTTCTGCAGTATCAGAACATCCACCTGCATGAACGGCCCCTGCTGTATCAGCTTTCCAAGCTTATCCATGTACTTGTATATCTTCAGGAAGTTAACAGCAGTCTGCTCACTGTACAGGCTTGTATAGGTCCTTTTCGCTGATGCATAATTGCTGTTCCCTTCATCCGTATCATCCATCAAACAATAGATTTTTTCTATATCGATAATAACTTCATCTGCCGTCTCTGCATCCAGGTTCTCCT
The DNA here is from genome assembly GCA_045541195.1 of Acetatifactor sp. Taxonomy (GTDB): domain Bacteria; phylum Bacillota; class Clostridia; order Lachnospirales; family Lachnospiraceae; genus Acetatifactor. Next base: position 1,036 of record JAZQIQ010000004.1, read on the forward strand.
CACGGAATAACTCCTGCACTGCAGCATCGTCATCTTCCTTATGTACCGGACTGCTTTGCTGCTTTTTCTCAAGCGCCTTGCGTCTCTGTTTTTCACGCTCCTCTTCCAGCACCTGCAGTTTGTATGAAACTTGACGCTTCAGGGTGTCAAAGCATTCCTCCTCTGACATCTTTTCCCCATTGGGAGTCAGACTCGTTCTCTCATCCGTCTGCCAGTAATAATACCAGTCACCGGCTGCATCCCTGTAGCAGCCTGCACTGAAGGGCACGTTGGTATAACGGTTCGGATATATGTCCAGTTTATTTAAGGGGATATTCTCCTGCCTTGTCCACTGCATAAACTCTTCATAAGTCATATCAGGTTGCCTCCTTTAATACTCCAAGCTTCATGAGCATCTTTCCGCCGATTGGGGTGTTGAGCTGTCCGGCTCCACCCTTGGCTACATACGTACCTTCCACATTCCATTCTGCAGCCGTTCCGATCAGACCGTACTTTGAATGGGTACCCATACGCTCAACTTCCTGAGTTTCCACGAATTTCTTGATGCTTTTCTTCATAGCATCAAACTCATCCTGGGTTATCGGCTCCAATGTTTCTTCCGCATTCATCGGCGTATTTCTCTGAATCATCTCATTCAGCTTATCCGGTGTTTTCTGTGAATCATCCGAAATGATATCAATATAGTCATAGTAGTGCGTATTCACAAACTCATACTGATGATATGCATTATCGTTATCAATATACGCTATCGCTCTGTCATTCTGGTCATATACGTATCCGTCATCACGCATTACACCAAAGTTACTTCCCCAAGGACTACCGATTCTATCCAGCTTCACCGGTACCGGATTTTTCCTGCTAATTTCTGACTGACCTTCATCCAGTCCCATGCGATCCGGCCACTTAATAGGCGCCCAATCTCCCCATGCAGTTCCCTCTGAATCAGGATCTAATGCATCTGCATTTGCAAGCACATTAAAGTCTTCCTTTTGCTCTTTCGTCAATTTAAACATTAACTGTCGCATTAACTCAACTTTATCATGGTTAGACAAATCCACCCTGTTAAACACATACGAACGCAATTCTTCCATAAAAGCATTCTGTGCTGTTCTTGCATCCATCCCTTTAAAAGAAGCTTTATCCAACTTCTTCATACATTTACTCAATGCCATACCTATGCCCTTTGTTGTGCTCTTGGCATAGATATTCAGCTTCTTCTTCAGACTTATGGACGAAGAACCATTTATCAGGTTTACACTCTTTTTACCATCTGCGGTTACTTTTCTGTCAGAAATGATTTCCACTCCACCATCTGCCTGTATGATGATTTCTTTATCTGTATCAAAGAAAATACCCTTATTATCTCTGACAGCGAAATTGCTACTGCCTTCATCCTTATCATCATTAGAGAATCCTATTGCATCCTTCTTGTAGAACAATCGCTTACCATCTGCAGTAGTAAAGTATCTGTTATCCGGCTTATCGATTTCTTTTCCCTTGTCTTTTCTAAGGTTATTAATAACAATAGCATCCCCTTCGTCTATACTGCCTATGTATAGAGATACTACTGTATCCTTCTCCGGCATACAGTACATCAGATTCCCGGTTTCCGGCTGCCATGGGAATTTATATAATTCACTTTCCGATTTTGTTTTCTTGGCTTCTTTGTCTATATCCAAATGTAGCTTTACCGTTTCATTCTCACACTTCTCCACTTTTCCTTCCAGGCAGCGTCCAAGAAGACTCTTATTATAAACGGGTTCAAGCGCATATAGATTACTTTGTCCAATAACATATTTAAACACCAGCTCTCCGGCGTCCATGTATGCTCTTTTCGCAAGGATAATTCCTGATACACCCTTATAACTTGCAGATGTACCAATGTTAAAGTTTGTATAGGAAGAAGCTTCTACAAACTTATAATCATCTCTTTTAACAGAGCTCCCTTTTTCCTTAGCTCCTCTTTCGATGTATTTTGCCAAATCCATTTTGAGCATCGTATTTTTGGTTAGAAAATCATCGGAAGAAGCACTCCCATTACCCTTAATACCAACCATCACTGTAGGTTTATCAGCTGTCTCATCTACAAATACCGGCATCCAATATCTTGAAGCAATCCTCTTTACAAATTCCCAGCCGGATTCTTTATAGCGAATGATTGGTTTATCAATCTTTTCACTCTTAATCTTGCTGTCAATGTATTCACATATACCGGAATCATCACTGACAGCTTCTTTCAGCACATCTGCAATAGTTAAACTTTCTTTTTGAAAGGAATAGCTTCTGTATATTGCATCAAGCTTTATAGATGTTGTCACCAATGCCAGCTCCAACACATGTTCATTTGGTACTACCTCTAGACTAATAAATGTCTATTCTATATCAACTCATTGTACTGCAAAAAAGAGTGCATATTCCCTTGCACTCCTTTCATCTGCCTTTTCTTATCAAATTTTCAGTTCACTTAATCCTTAACTAAAATCAAAAAATATATGTAGCCTCATGTTATCTAAAAATCAAAATCAAAGTCTATATCATATAAATCTACCCAATTAATAGAATCGTCTATTTCTTCCGTGTCAATATATGTCTTAATTATTTTATATGCTGTTTCTCGGCTCACATAACTACATGTTGGTATGTTCATTGGCTCTCCGCCAACCAAATGCTGTACCGTTTCTATTTTTATACTTTCATCCATTGGAACTAAATAATCTGGATGTCTCATTATAAAGAAGCCAAATGGTTCATCATAAAAAAAGATTAACCACTCATCACATCCTTCAATTTCAAAACAAGAATCACCACTTCCCTGTTTCCAATATTCCTCACCTTTGTTAAACACAATATCCTCGATAAACTTCTCATCGGGATTTTCAACGGCATCTCCTATCGGACCATTATATATCAACATTTTCATTCTCCTTATTTTACAGCTTTTATAATAATAGGTTTACTTGTTCCACCACTAAATACTGTCAATTCTTCTACCCCCAATCGTTTCAACAAGCATGGTAGTTCTCCTCGACATATATTACATGTTTTTCGATCAACATACATCGTAATTTTTTTTGGCAACTTTCCTTGTTTTTCATACGCTCGTATTAACGAATGGGCCTCTGCATGAGTTAAAGACTGCGCATGCCCCAAATGCTGTGGTGCCCTCTTTTTAGGTGGTACCCATTCTATCTCATTTAACCACTTTTCCCTTAATTCTCTTGTGTTCGCCTTCGATTGTTGTGTAATAGTAGAATTTACACCAAAGTAATTCTTTCCATCAATCTCTATACATGCAACTGTATTACCTGAAGAGATAGAATATGGCTCTAATCCAGCCTTTTCTCTAAATCTTTTAATCTTTTCGTAACCTTTGGTACTATTCTGTTCTGATAATTTGTCAATTACTTCCCCCTTTTCATTTGCACTTACCGCCACCCCCTCCGTAGCAATCGAAATCTCTGACATAGTAGATAACGGTTCCGTAATTTTCTCATCTTTTTCCGATGGTCTTGGATTCACGGACTTCTTGGTTCCGTTTCCCTTACTTACACTCATCCTTTCCCTCCAACATTGTATAACATTTCTTCTAGGATGTAAATCTCCAACACTTATCCAGCATCTCTAATACTTCCCCGTAGCCCACTACTACAGTGTCTGCTTTTTCCACTTGCTGATATATTCCCAGCTCTTCCAACCGGGACAGTACTTCCTCAATTTCTGCAGGTATCGGCTTCATATAAGTATTCCAGATATAATCCCTTAAATAATCCTTGACTTCATATTTCTTGGCCCGAATAACTTTTTTCATGATGAGCTTTGTGAAATACTCTTTGTCCCCCTCAATCAGCTCCTTAAGGTACTGTGATACATAGTATTCCTCCACCATATCTAAATCTGCGTATCCGCCCTCATCCATTACACGGATGATATACTCATAAGTCTCCATCTCCAGGGATGTCCGAAGGCAGTGCACA
>JAZQIQ010000005.1:0-49867 GCA_045541195.1 Acetatifactor sp.
TCTCTGGTTAACCATGGATAACTTATGCTGGTGCAAATATTCAATCGGATCCTCCAAAGTAATTACATGCGCATCCCGATTATTATTAATCTTATCAATAATCGCTGCTAAAGTTGTTGATTTACCACTACCGGTAGGTCCGGTTACCAGCACCAAACCTCTTTTTCTCTGATATAAGTCAATTACGGACTCCGGTACTCCCAGCTCTTCCGGAGCAGGAATCTTCGTTCCCACCAATCGGAAAGCCATCGCCACGGAACCACGTTGCTTATATGCATTTACACGATAACGTCCGCAGTTCGGAATGGAAAAGGACATATCGTACTCTCCGCGCTCTTCAAAGCGATCCCTCTGTGTCTCCGTCATAATCTCCAAAAGAATGTCCAACGTATCTGCCGGTAACATTCTGGGATAATCCATGGTAATCAGGTTTCCATTGACACGCATTTTGGGCGGTATACCTACCGTCAAATGCACATCTGACGCCCCTGCCTCCTTAGCGGTTTTTAATATTTCCTCAATAGAAAGCATTGTATATTTCCTCCAGATTAAAATCCGGCATTCTTTAATGCCTCATTATCTAAAACATATCTATTATCCAAAGTCTTCATGATATCTACTATCTCAATATCCTTATATGCCTTAGAGGCCAAATCCAGAATACTGTTGTCGCGGAATCCTAAAACCATAGGTCGCAAAATATCAAATTCATTAGAGACAAGTACAAGTCCCTTCTCTCCCGTATTCAGCTCTACGCTGACGCCCGGGAACAGAATATGAATAGACTGAATCAATGCATTTACTACATCCGGATCATAATACTCCGGATTAGAAAGTAATTCCTTAATTGCACGTACCTCAGATTCGGTTTTCGTGGTATTCACACGCATCGCTGTCATCTCATCGTATTTATTTGCCACTAATAAAATCTTCGCAGGAAGGCTTAACTTCGCACTGATAGGCTGACCTTCGTTAATCTCCATCTGCGCCTTTGCCACCTGCACACTAATTCTGCGCACGGAAGTTCCCTGCGCAAATGCCGCTTCAATAATATCAGCCTGCGTCAGCTGCGCTCTGAGAAGTCTCTCATCCAGATCCTCTAAATTGCCCTTACCTTCTCCAAGCTCCTTATAGATACCAACTTTACCGATATCATGAGTCAGTGCAGCATAAATAGTATTGTTTTGTTCCTCAATTTTAATGTTCATGACGTGCGAAATCATGGTACAAAGAATCGCAACATTTAATGAATGCTTACACACAAAATCATTATAACTACGAAGATTCTGATAGAAATTAACCTTCTTATCCATATGACCGTATTTACGGATAATTGTCGCTTCAATGGTAGGCAGCTTACTTGCCTTTCTCGTCTCAAGAATATGCTCAAGCTCCTCCTGAAGTGCAAACACTGTCATAGTCTGGAAACGTTCAAATTCCAAATCCTCTTCCGACATAGGCGGAACAGGTTCTGCCGGCTCAAGTATATAGATTCCAAGTAACCCAAAATTATGAATACTTGTAATGGCCTGCTCTGAGAGCTTGGAATCTCTCTCAAATAAAAGTACTCCTTGCTTGTTATAGATTGGTCTTGCCAAACGCATACCAATTTTTAAGTCTTCCACTTTTACAAATTGCATATTTTGTATCCTTTTTCCCCATAATGTATAATTTTTCGCACAATTATATAACCCTATTATATAACATAATTATGAATTTTCAAAATAGTTTTTTAGTTTTTTTAGTACTTTTTTCTCAATTCTACTTACATAGCTTCTGGAAATCCTCAATTTTTCTCCAACTTCCAGCTGTGTATGCTCTTTTTGTCCGTTTAAGCCATAACGCATATTGATAATCTGCTTCTCTTTTTGACTCAAAACTTTCTCTATTCCCTCCATCAGGCAGCGGATGGAATCCTGTTTATCAAGCAGATCCGCAACACTGACTTCATCTGATTCTATAATGTCCAAAAGACAAATCTCATTTCCCTCCTTATCCTGTCCGATAGATTCATAAATCGAAACATCTTTGGAGGATTTCTTTTTATTTCGAAGCAGCATCAGAATCTCGTTATCGATACATCTGCATGCGTAAGTAGCAAGTCGCCCTTTTCCCGCATCAAAGCTGTCAATTGCCTTAATAAGTCCTATACAGCCCACTGCAAGAAGATCGTCTGTATCTTCATTTACATTCTGATATTTCTTGACCACATGTGCCACCAGACGCATGTTTCTTTGCACCAAAACATCCTTGGCCTCCCGGGCCTTTCCACAATCTTCATCCTTTAAGCAATCTAAATAATATTTTTCTTCCGCCGCTGTCAATGGTTTCTGAAAAGGCTTCACTTGCTTAAATCCCATTTCAAACTTTACTTTATTGTATGAAATATGGACACAATTCGTGCAAGTCTACTATAATTTTCATCAATGCCGATTTAGAGCCATTCATAAAACGCATGAATCATCACACAAAGTCTGCCATTACATAATTGGATAAATCCAGTCCCCTGGCACTCAAGAAGATTCTTCCCCCTTTGCGCATCAGAAGACCATCTTTACAATGCTTTTCCAACACATCTCCATAAATCTCATCAATATCTTTTTCAAAGAGTGCCTTAAACTCAGACTCAGATACTCCACGTATTAAACGCAGGCCAAGAAACATAAACTCTTCCATACGTTCTTTCTCTGACAGAAAAACTCTTTCCCCTTCCGCTAATGGATTCTCCAAATAGGTGTCTAAATCTGTTTCCCCGGAAAAACGGACATTTTCCACCATGGATGCAGCGCCTAGTCCAAAGCCAACATAGTTTTCCCTGGTCCAATAGCCAACATTATGTCTACACTCATATCCATCCTTGGCATAATTGGAAATCTCATAACGATGATATCCATAAGTCTTTAGAACCTCTTCTGTCTTCTCATACATCAGACGTTCTTCCTCCTCGGACGGCAAAAGCAGCTCACCTTTTTCATAAGCGTCATAAAAAGGCGTTCCCTCCTCCACAATCAGACTATATGCCGAAATATGCTTCGGTGGCGGGGTCAAAGACAAAACTTTTTGCAGTGTTTCCAAATAACTTTCCACACTCTGCCCCGGAAGAGCGCTCATCACATCTACATTAATATTAAAAAAGCCCACACTTCCGGCAGAAGCATAGGCAGATAGAAATTCCTCAAAAGAATGAATTCTGCCAAGAAATGCCAGTTCTTTGTCATTTGCAGACTGCAGGCCAATGCTCAGTCTGTTGATACCGGCTTCCTTATAAATCCTAAAACTTTCCTCATTCACCGTACCCGGATTCATCTCCATGGATATCTCCACATCCTCCGACAGGGTAAAACAATCATATACCAGCTCCATCAGTTCCTTTATCCACAAAGGCTCTACTATGGAAGGGGTACCGCCTCCGATAAAAACAGATGTGACAACATAGGATTTATAGTCTAAACTTTTTGCAGATATTTCCTTTTTCAAGGCCTCCATATACCGCCGCTGCTGATTCCTGTCACAGGCAAAGGATAAGAAATCACAATACCTGCATTTTCTCTTGCAGAAGGGTATATGAATATAAATTTCTAATTTATTATTTTTTATCATCTAATTTTAATACGCTCATGAATGCCTTCTGTGGAATCTCTACATTACCCACCTGACGCATTCTCTTCTTACCTTCCTTTTGCTTCTCAAGAAGCTTCTTCTTACGGGTAATATCTCCGCCGTAACACTTTGCAAGAACGTCCTTACGCATAGCACGTACCGTCTCTCGGGCGATAACCTTACCACCAACAGCTGCCTGAATTGGAATCTCAAATAAGTGTCTGGGAATCTCATCCTTCAGCTTTTCACACATTCTGCGTCCTCTCTCATAAGCGGAATCCGCATGAACAATAAAGGAAAGCGCATCCACTTCCTCTTTATTGATCAGAATATCCAGCTTCACCAGCTTAGAAAGCTCGTAGCCCTTAATATCATAATCAAAAGACGCATAGCCTTTTGAACGTGACTTTAACGCATCAAAGAAATCATAGATAATCTCATTCAGCGGCAAATCATACTTAAGAAGCGCTCTGTTCTCCTCAATATATTCCATACCGATATACACACCTCGGCGCTCCTGACAAAGCTCCATGATAGAACCGATGAATTCCTTGGTCACCATAATTTCTGCACTTACGATAGGCTCTTCCATATAATCAATCTCGGAAGGGTCCGGCAAATTGGAAGGATTGGTCAACTCTATCACCTCACCATTGGTCTTATACACTTTATAAACTACACCCGGTGCAGTCGTCACCAAATCCAGATTGTACTCACGTTCCAGACGCTCCTGAATAATCTCCAAATGAAGAAGTCCAAGAAAACCACAACGGAATCCGAATCCAAGAGCAATAGAAGTCTCCGGTTCATAGAACAGGGATGCATCATTAAGCTGAAGCTTCTCTAATGCATCACGAAGATCCGGATACTTTGCACCGTCTGCCGGATACATACCACAGTACACCATGGATTGCACCTTCTTATATCCCGGAAGTGGCTCTGCACAAGGACGGGAATTATCTGTAACGGTATCTCCTACCGCCGTATCCTTTACATTTTTAATAGAAGCGGTAATATAACCTACCATACCGGCAGACAGCTCCTCACAAGGAATAAACTGACCTGCACCAAAATATCCAACCTCAACAACATCCTCAACAGCTCCGGTAGCCATCATACGGATAGGAGTCCCCTTCTTCACCGTACCTTCCACGACACGGCAGAATATAATAACACCCTTATACGGATCATACACAGAATCGAAAATTAATGCCTGAAGCGGTGCCTCCGGATCTCCCTGAGGTGCCGGAATTTTCTCAACTATTGCTTCCAACACATCCTCTATACCGATGCCGTTTTTCGCTGAAATTAAGGGGGCATCCTGTGCCTCAATACCGATAACATCCTCTATTTCATCCTTTACACGGTCCGGTTCCGCACTTGGCAAATCAATCTTATTAATAACAGGAAATACATCCAAATCATGGTCAAGTGCCAGATATACATTCGCCAGTGTCTGTGCTTCAATTCCCTGTGCCGCATCCACCACAAGAATCGCACCATCACAGGCCGCCAGTGAACGGCTTACTTCATAATTAAAGTCCACATGTCCCGGTGTATCAATCAGGTTAAATATATACTCTTCCCCATTTTTTGCCCTATATACCGTTCTTACGGACTGAGCCTTGATAGTGATTCCACGCTCTCTCTCCAGTTCCATGTTGTCCAGAACCTGTGCCTGCATTTCTCTGCTGGTAAGGAGTCCTGTCTTCTCGATAATACGGTCTGCCAAAGTAGACTTACCGTGGTCTATATGTGCAACAATACAAAAATTGCGAATTTTACTCTGGTCAACTACTGCCATCTGTGGTTCCTCTCTTATTACAATCATAATCCGTTTAATTATACCAAAATCTTACTGTCCTGTCAAAACCATGTCCAGTAAATGTGCTAAAATATCACAGGCATTGATTGCTTCCCCAAAGGTATTATTTTGTGCACCCAATTCAATCAAAATTGTCCGGGCCTTCAAATGCATATTATAGCGGTATCCATTAATATAATTCTTTCTTGCTACTCCCGGATAATATTCATCCGCCTTCATCTTCATTTGCAGCGAAAATGCCAGATTGTCCTGTAAATTCGGATTAGGAAGATAATCAATCTGTCCTTGGGAATTCGTTTTACTGATACCGTTAAAAAACATAAACTTCGCAGTATCCCTACCATCCACTTGGGTCATCAGTTTGCCATTCGCCTCATTGATACCATCCCTATGTAAATCAATCACCACTTGAATAGATGGGTTCTCATCCAAAAGCTGCTTTATCTCCGGCAGTGATCGCGCATAAGCATTATCTCTGGATTCCACATCGTATTTTCCCAGGTGATGCAGTACTCTGTATCCATAAGTATTTTGTAACACACTTGCCAGATACGCTCCCACCCCCATGATGGTGGTATTATCATCTCCCGGCACCGAATCCGCAAACCCCTCCTGGGAATGTGTATGGTATAGGAGAATCTGCGGCGCTTCCCCCTCCTTCGATATAGATAAATCTCTTTCCAGAAGTTCCTTATAATTAATTTCCCCCTCTTCTACGGATGTTACATCATCCACAATATAAAAATGCTTTGTTAAAGAATCATAGCTTTCAAAGGCGTCCAGATTGGTAATATACTGCCTGCTATGGGGTATAAATGTTCCCCCCCTTTCCTCCACAGTACTCTGAGTTCTCTGAGGATCAATTGCAACCAGCTCCACTTTCACAGACTCCGCCACCAACTCTTCATTTTCCTCTTCCATCCTATGAGTAAGCTCATCATAGTAAAGATACTCAAGCTCAATGGAATCCGTGCGGTACATTGTCTCTGCATCAGTCTCTGTATATGCATAAATGGGAAATATCCGCACTCCCAATTCATACATAAATCCCGCCACCAAGCTCTCCAAATTTTTGCTTTCATATATGTAAATGGGCATTACAATGCCCATAATTGATAATAACAATTTCTTCAAAAACTTACCAAATGTCTGTCCCAAAATCATTGACTGCACTCCCATTATTGTCTCTTCAATATATGTGACTGCATCCTCTCTTATTCCTCGAAGCTGAGGGCTATATTAATCCCCTCTGAAAGAGTAAAGCTTACCTTACGAATTACCGCATCTATATCTTTCCCCGCAAGATACATGTTTTTAAGTTCTGTAAAATCACTCTTTAGATTCGAAACATCTCTGGCCACCGTAGCCGCATCCACAACAGTGGGTACTCCGATTGCCACTACCGGCACGCCCAGACTTTCCTTGGACAGGGGATGTCTGTGATTCCCCACGCCCGAACCGGGCCATATTCCGGTATCCGTTATCTGCACGGTACGGTTTAATCTATGGATACTTCGTGCTGCCAGTGCATCTACCACAAAAATCAAGTCCGGCTTCACATCCTTTACCACTCCCCGTACAATCTCTGCGGTTTCCATTCCCGTCTTAGCCATTACCCCAGGTTCTAAGCTGCTGATTTCATGTACTTTTCCATCTCCATATGCAGCCCTTCCGTATGTCTTAATAATATGTCTGGTAATATGAAGTTGATCCGTCACCTGCGGTCCCAAAGCATCTGCTGTTACCTCTCTGTTTCCCAGCCCTACCACAAGTATAGACCGCTCCTTTGAAAGTTCCGGGATCAGCCTTTTTAACTCCCTACCAATACATTCCGAAATATCTCTGTTGTCACCGTCATCATCTTCCGAAAGCTGAGACGCCTCAATAGTAACATATGTCCCCATAGGCTTTCCCATAGCTTTCTCTGCATTCTTAGAGCAAATCACCACTTTCGTCACTTTGTTCTTATTCTTTCCGGAATAATACTCTGATACTTTGACTCCGTTCATTTGCTCAAGATTCTGACCAATACTCTCTCTTGCCTCTAGCGCCAAATCTGTTCTTATAGTATTATTGAACATGTATTTTCTCCATCCTTATTTATATTTGTTTTAATGTAATTTTTCTCAATTTTCGGTAAAATATGTATTGACAAATAAGAAAAGCTTGGCTAAAATACAATAGTATGTTTACATTAGTCGTCCGTGTCTGGCTAAGGTAATACATTTTAATCGTAAAGAATATTTGAATGTATATTAATTGGAGGTGTAGATCTTGGCTAACATTAAATCCGCTAAAAAAAGAATTTTAGTAAACCGTACTAAGGCTGATAGAAATAAAGCTATTAAGTCTGGCGTTAAAACTGCAATGAAGAAGGTTTTCGCTGCTGTTGAAGCTGGCGATAAGGCTGCTGCTACTGCAGAACTTGCTAACGCTACCAAGGTTATCGAGATGGCTGCTACTAAGGGTGTTTATCATGCAAACAACGCTGGTAGAAAAGTTTCTCGTTTAGCTAAAGCTGTTAACGCAATGGCTTAATTATTGGAATAAATAAGCATTTTAAAAGCACTCGTACCGTCATGCGAGTGCTTTTTTGATTGCTATTTTTTCAATTTATTCTGAAATTTTTACAACTAAAATTCCGTCAACAAATGCCACAGAGCCATGAGTCGGATAAACCGGCATCTGCCGAATCATTTCATTATTATCTCCTACTCTTGTAAGATTCATATTCACATTCAAGATATAAGTAAGATAAGCATAATCTGTTCCTGCATACGTTAGGGATGTTTTTCCCATACCATAGGGCAGAATATCTTTAAATGCCTCTGTCTGCTCAACACAACCGGAATTTTCAAAGGTTCCATAAAATGCTACCGGCGTTTCCCCGGGAACATAGCCATCCATAGATTCTATTTCATAAACAATTCTCGTCATCAAAGAACCCATTGCCCTGTCCTGCAAATCTTTCTTTAGATAAACCTGGTTAGAATACACAATGTTGGACCATGACACAATCATAACCGCCACCAATACAACAATCCACGGTAAATTGAACATCCATAGCTTCTTAAACTCTCTATGCTCTCCTTGCCCATCAAAGAGTTTGACTGCCAAAACATACAAAAGACCAAATGCGTATATCATCAAAGTATGCTCCATTCCCTTAGAAATAATACATACAAAATTAATTCCCAAAGGAAATACCAGCACAATCAAGCCTTGCAGCAATCGTTGCCATAAAACTGACTTATTCTCTCTGTTCCGCTTCACTAATCCAATAACGATCAAACCCAAAACAAATATATTGCATAACCGGATAATATATACCCAGACTACGCTCAAAGGCACGCCCCTGAAAGACATTGTTACAAAAGTTTCCGGATTCATAAAGTAATTGAATACATTTTTATATGTAACTGCCAAAACATTGAAAACCGAAGTCCCAGAATAATCTCCTACAGATGCCAAGCCATTATACGTATTTGCGGTCCAGATATTGAATACTTTTTGAAAAATCTTCCACAATCCATAATACAGAATTGCAGCCGCCGAAAAAGCAATCAAATATTTGCAGGCATGAAGATAGAATTTCTTAAAACTTGAAAACTCCACCACCTTAAACAAAAACAAAATCATTACCAGCGCAATGGCCACACATATATATGACTGGTATATCCCCAGTGAAATGCATAATGACAGACTTCCCAATATAGAAAATACGACTCCTTCTTTCTTTATCAGCCATACTCCGAAAACTGCCAAAAACAAAGCCAATGCATAAAAATCCGCATACGGTAAAAAAGTGGAATTGGCCACCAAAACCGTACTGTTACAAACCATAACAGCCACTATGGAAACAACAGAGAACACTCTTTTGATTTCCAGAAAATCTACAAGAAAATAAGCCGCATAACTTATCCAAATTATAGAAAGACCGGAAATCAAAAGCGGGCTGGCAATTCCCCCTCTAAAGAGCAAAAGAAACGGCTGCATGTATCTTCCCAATGCAATCTGCCATGCACTGTCATTCTGATGAATCATCAATAGCGAATCCCCCGAAAACATGGGACTAAAACAACGGTAGCTATGCGCCAACAGATAGAATATGCTTGTAAAAAATATTGATACAAGCAACAGTTCCTTCTTAGAATTTACCCTTTTAAACATTGTTAATCATCCTTTGTACATATATTCATGACACCTGATAATAGGATTGCCCTTTCAGTAGCAGGTCATCTCTGCTATCTTCTTCTTCCGCCACCGCCATGACTTGCTCCGCTACTACTTCTATGACTTCCACCTCGGCTGTGACTTCCGCCGCCACCACCACCACCGGTGTTTTGAGGAATTCTTCTGGTAGTAACATGCTTACGCACAAAATGATCTTCGCGAACGTTGAAATCAGCATTTCCATCTGTGTATGTGTTTGGTACAACAGTGACTTTTCCCTCTTTGTTCTGCATCTTTACAGCAATAAAAATTAATGCCACAACAAGTGATACCAGCAGTCCTATAGGCGCAACCATAAGAAATACCACAGAATTCTGCACCGGACTCATAAGGTTAACTATATAATCAACAAATTCCACATATGCCTTATACGGATTGCTCTCCACATAATAATATACATCATCTAAGAGTTCATCAATTTCGATGGTTCCCATTTCTTCAAACACACGGCCACTGGTAGATAACCATGAGCCAGCCTGCCCTTCGTACCAGTTATCCAGAAGTAATGCTCCATCCCCTTCAAAGTCTTTATTGTATCCATACTTATTACTGTCCCAGAAATCATCTGCAATATCGCGCATATTAAGATCCCAGCTGTCATAACGGTAACCCATTCCTTCAATCTCAGGTCCCTCTACCGGAGTATTTGTGGTTACTACTACTAAATCACAACCACACAATGCTTCTGCCTCTGCGATATATGCCTCTAAATCTGCTTCTTCCTGACTCGTCAACACATCCGCATAGTCATATACACGTTGAGCAGGTGCAGAGTGATTGGTTCTTGGTACACTTTCCTGTCCACCATTTTTTATTGCAAAGAAAATTGCAACTACTAACAAAATTCCGGCAATGATAAACCAAAATTTGAAATATCCAAAATACTGACTCCTCGCCTCTTTTTTAACATCATATTCCATCTTACGACCCTTACCTTTCCTTTGTTCCTTATATCAATCCCAGGGATAAAATAATAAATCCGCCTGCAATCAAAATAGTGCTCAAAAGAGCAAATAATGTTGCACCATATGCAAGCACTTTAGGTTTAGATACCGGTACACTACCGATGATTTTGCCAGTCTGTCCGTTCACATAAAACGGATACAGCTTATCATTATAAGTGTACAGATACTTCCAGGTAGGTAACAGGTTGTAATTATCTGTTTTATTTCGAACAGATATATTCTTGCTTCTTTCATGCAAACGAGAATAGCCGTTTACGCTGTTTCGCACAATTGCAGAAGCACTGGATGACATCTTTTCATTGGCACGAAATTCTACAGTCTCCGATTCCACATTGTATTTTTCTGCAGTAAAACCAGACATATATTCCGGTTTAAAATCCACAAACTCACTGTAATTATATGGTTCTAATAAATCCATAATATTGTCCGGCATTTTCACAGAAGCATCTACAGGAATCTCTTTATAACTGATATTCATATCACGGATAACATCATAATAGGAAGTCTCTGTATGCTGAATATCTCCTGTAGTCCAAGTTCTTACCTTAGTACCTTCTGCACTATATGTACAATTCACATCATAATCATACATCCAGAACGGAACATACTCTCCTACCATGGTATTTAGTCTTACTTCCGATAAGAAGTCCGTAGGCGCAAAGGTAGCCTTCTTAAAACGCTCACGAAGAGAATTCTTCACCATTTCCTTACTCAGCTTAAACGGAATAATCTTCTTCGGCTGGTATACACCTTCCACACGGTCATTTAGTATAATATAATGGTCGCAGTACTGACACTGCAGAGCACTTGTATGCTCCTCTACCGTAATCTCACCGCCACAATTGGGGCAAAGCTGCTTATCACACTCATCCATGGCACGTTCATGACTCTCCTCACTATCACAATAAGGGCAGTACATCTGCTTATGCTCCGGACTGTATACTACATTTCCACCACAATTTTTACATTTAAAAATCATTTACTCCTCTCCCTTCATAAAACCTATCTAGAGCTCATTCGCAAAATCGCCTCTACGAGGCTTTCCTTTTGCGAATGTTGGCTTCTCGCCATATAGATTTATAAAAATAGTCTTTATCAAGCAAGCTTGAACAGCCTATTTTGTATAAATCTGCATAGCTCTGAATAAATACAGTATAACAAAAAAGCGTGCATTTCACAATGCACGCTTTTGAACGTTAAACTATTTATTATAATTAACAATAGCACCAAAATCAGGTTTAAGAGATGCACCACCAACAAGTCCACCATCAATATCTGCCTGTGCAAATAACTCAGGTGCGCTGGAAGCGGATACAGAACCACCATACTGGATACGGATAGCTGCTGCAGTAGCATCATCATATACTTCTGCGATACACTCACGGATAGCCTTACATACTTCCTGTGCCTGCTCGGTAGTTGCAACCTTACCGGTACCGATAGCCCAAATAGGCTCATAAGCGATAACTGCCTTCGCAGCCTGCTCTGCGGTAACATTTAAGAAAGCAATCTTAATCTGCTGACGAATGAAGTCGATGGTTACTCCCTGCTCTCTCTGAGTTAAGGTCTCACCACAGCAGATGATAGGAGTTAAATCATGTTCAAAAGCCTTTAACACCTTCTTATTTACAGTCTCATCTGTCTCTGCGAAGTATTCTCTTCTCTCAGAGTGACCGATGATAACATACTTAACACCTGCATCTACAAGCATTTCAGGAGAGATTTCACCGGTGAAAGCACCCTTCTCCTCGAAATACATGTTCTCTGCACCGATGTTGATGTTAGAGCCCTTTGCAGCCTCCATAGCAGGAATGATATCAATTGCAGGTACGCAGAATACTACGTCTACATCATCATTTGCTACAAGTGGCTTTAAGGTATTTACTAATTCTACTGCCTGGCTTGGAGTCATATTCATCTTCCAGTTGCCGGCGATAATTTTCTTTCTTGCCATATCTTTTTCCTCTGTTTCCATTTATTACAGAAGAATGCCTTGCACTCTTCCTCTGTGCAACTTAGGCGTCGTCCTTTGACACCTTAGATTTACTCTACACAGTATTACTTGTCGTCTGCTGCTACTACACCAGGTAATTCCTTACCCTCTAAGAACTCAAGGGAAGCACCACCACCGGTAGAGATGTGGCTCATCTTATCGCCAAATCCTAACTGGTTAACAGCTGCTGCAGAGTCACCACCACCGATAATGGTAGTTGCATCAGTCTCAGCAAGAGCCTTAGCTACAGCGATAGTACCCTGTGCTAAAGTAGGGTTCTCGAATACACCCATAGGTCCGTTCCAAACAACGGTCTTTGCAGACTTAACAGCTTCAGCGAACATAGCCTGAGACTTAGGTCCGATATCACAGCCTTCTCTGCCTGCAGGCATCTTGTCGTAATCATAAACTTCGATTTCTACAGGAGCATCGATAGGATTAGGGAACTCAGTAATGGTTGCAGAGTCAACAGGAAGAACTAACTTCTTGCCAAGAGACTCAGCCTTAGCCATCATTTCCTTACAGTAATCAAGTTTGGTCTCATCTACTAATGAGTTACCGATTTCATATCCCTGTGCCTTTAAGAAGGTGTAAGCCATACCACCACCGATGATGAGGGTATCACACTTCTCAAGTAAGTTAGAGATAACGTTTAACTTATCAGCAACCTTAGCACCACCAAGAATTGCAACGAAAGGTCTTACAGGATTCTCAACAGCATTTCCTAAGAAGTCGATTTCCTTCTGCATTAAGTAACCAACACAGTTCTCGCCACCCTTCTCGGTGATGAACTTGGTAACGCCTGCTACAGATGCATGTGCTCTATGAGAAGAACCGAAAGCATCACATACATAGATATCTGCTAAATCAGCTAATTCCTTGCTGAATGCTTCGCCATTCTTAGTCTCTTCTGCACCACGGAAACGGGTATTCTGAAGAAGAACAACATCGCCTTCCTTCATAGCTTCTACAGCTGCAGTAGCTGCTTCACCGGTAACGCTGTAATCTGCAACAAAAACAACTTCCTTACCTAACTTCTCAGATAATCTCTTAGCAACAGGAGCTAAAGATTCGCCTTCATTAGGACCATTCTTAACCTTTCCAAGATGTGAGCAAAGGATAACCTTGCCACCATCGTTTAATAACTTCTGAATTGTAGGAAGCGCTGCCACGATACGGGTCTCATCGGTAATCTCTCCATTCTTAAGAGGTACGTTAAAGTCGCATCTTACTAATACTCTTTTGCCTTTTGCGTTGATATCATCAACTGATTTCTTGTTTAAGCCCATGTTAGGAACCTCCACTTTTCTTTTTTGTGATAGATTAAAAGGTCCGGTCCATAAGACCGGACCCTTAAGGTCAATTATTTATTCGAAATTTCTCTCACTTCGTTGTGAACAAATTTCTCATGTCGTCTTGAAAACATATGCCTGCTTCGCAGTCGCTTGTTTTCTTAACTCGACCAGATTAGTTTAACTCAGCAAAGTACTTGATAGTCTTAACCATCTGAGAGGTGTAGCTGTTCTCATTATCGTACCAAGAAACAACCTGAACCTGGGTATTGCCATCTTCCATAGGGATAACCATGGTCTGAGTAGCATCGAATAAAGAACCATAGGTCATACCGATAACGACTGAAGAAACGATTTCATCAGTGTTGTATCCGTAAGAATCGGTAGCTGCTGCCTTCATAGCTGCATTGATCTGATCCTTGGTAACGTTACCCTTAACAACTGCTACTAAGATAGTGGTAGAACCGGTAGGGGTAGGAACACGCTGTGCAGAACCAATTAACTTACCGTTTAACTCAGGAATTACAAGACCGATAGCCTTAGCAGCACCGGTAGAGTTAGGAACGATGTTCTGAGCACCAGCACGTGCACGTCTCTTGTCACCCTTTCTCTGAGGACCGTCAAGAATCATCTGATCACCGGTATAAGCATGAACAGTGGTCATGATACCAGACTGGATAGGTGCTAAATCATTAAGAGCCTTAGCCATAGGTGCTAAGCAGTTAGTGGTACAAGAAGCTGCTGAAATAACAGTATCATCCTTAGTTAAGATGTTGTGGTTTACATTGTAAACGATGGTAGGAAGATCGTTTCCTGCTGGAGCAGAGATAACAACCTTCTTAGCACCTGCAGTGATGTGTGCAGAAGCCTTCTCCTTAGATGTGTAGAAACCGGTACACTCTAATACTACGTCTACGTCTAATTCTCCCCAAGGAAGTTCAGCTGCGTTAGCCTTAGCGTAAATGGTAATCTTCTTACCGTTAACAGTGATAGAATCCTCGCCAAATTCTACAGAATCAGCATATTTGTATTTACCCTGTGCTGTGTCATACTTTAATAAATGAGCAAGCATCTCAGGACTTGTTAAATCGTTGATTGCTACTACTTCATATCCTTCTGCATCGAACATCTGTCTGAATGCAAGACGACCAATACGGCCAAAACCATTAATTGCTACTTTTACTGCCATTTTAGTTTCCTCCTAAAATATGTTTATTATATTATTTTGACGTATGCTCTGAAAACCTGTCCAGATTGTCAAAATTTTGTCAGCACTATCATTTTACCCAATCTCCCTTAATAATTCAAGATGTAAATCGAAAATAATTTCAAATTATATCCATTTTTTACACTTTGTTTAGAAATCAAGAATAAAAAAAATATTTTTTATGAAAAAGTCATCTAGCACATTGCCAAAAAAGCGTTCTAACCTATATACTAAGAACATACCAAAAACGGAGGTTTCTATTATGGCTATTTTATCTGATTGTCATTTACACTCTTCCCACTCCGGGGACAGTGATACACCTATGGAGCAAATGATTTTAGAAGGCATTTCAAAAGGGCTTCATACCATGTGCTTTACAGAGCATAACGACTTTGAATTCCCGATTACGGACCTGGACCCGGCAGGAAAGTTTGAATGTAATATTGATTCTTACCTTTACGATTTGATCCGTCTCCGTGAGAAATACAGTGACAAAATCCGCATCCTCTTTGGTCTGGAACTGGGTGTGCAGCCCCAGCTCATGCGCAGACATGCCATCCTTGCCAAGAGCTATGATTTTGACTTTATCATAGCATCCTCTCATATCTGTAACGGCAAAGACCCTTACTATCCAGCCTTCTACGAGGGACGAAGTGAAGAAGAGGCATACAGCGAATACTTCCAGTCCATCATTGATAACATCAAAAAATTCAAAAACTTTGATGTATACGGCCATCTGGATTATGTGGTTCGCTATGGTCCGAATAAAGATGCAAACTATACTTACACCAAATACCATGACCTTTTGGACAATATCTTAAAGCTCCTTATCGAAGAAGGAAAAGGTATCGAAGTCAATACCGGAGGTATTAAAAAAGGGCTGAAAGAACTGCACCCCTGCACCGATATTATCAAACGCTATAAAGAGCTGGGTGGCGAAATTATCACCATCGGTTCCGATGCCCACGACACCGAGAATATTACCTACGGATTTGAACGTGCAGAAATCGTTTTAAAAGAGTGTGGTTTCAAATATTACACCATCTTTGAAAACAGACTTCCTGAATTTAAAAAGCTTGTGTAGCTCTGCCACACAAGCTTTTATTTAAGTATAGTTCCACCGCCCAGCACATATTCTCCATCATAAAATACTACTGCCTGTCCCGGAGTAGAAGCTCGTACCGGCACCTCAAAACGGCACTTTACTCTGCCATCTTCCATCTTTTCAATGGTACAATAATCTCCCTTATGATTATAACGAATCTTTGCCAGAACTCTTCTTGGCTCCTTCAAATCTTCTATGGACATAAAGTTTACCCTGTCGCAGATAACCTCCTCTGTGAACACATCCTCATTCTCTCCGATTACCACCTCATTTGTCTTGGGACGAAGCTCTGTTACAAACACCGGATGCCCCATAGCAATGCCAAGTCCTTTTCTCTGACCAATGGTATAATTGGTCACTCCTTTATGCCTTCCCAGCACATTACCATCTTTATCAATAAAATCCCCTTCTCCCGGCATCCTATCCGGTACTCTCCGGTTTAAAAATCCTACATAATCATCATCCGGGATAAAGCAGATATCCTGACTATCCGACTTCTCCGCCACCGGAATCCCTGCTTCCTGAGCCATACTTCGTATCTCATCCTTGGTATATCCGCCCACAGGCATGATGGTACATTCCAGCTGGCTTTGGGTCAGGTTATACAAAGCATAGGTCTGATCTTTCACTGCTGTAATAGAGTTACGAATCGCATATCTTCCGTTTTCCAATCTGTCAATCCTTGCATAGTGACCGGTAGCAATATAATCTGCCCCCATCTCCTTTGCCCAGGAAAGCAGTGCCTCCCACTTCACATAGCGATTACAAACCACACAGGGATTGGGGGTTCTCCCCTGCAAGTATTCCTCCATAAAATAGTCCATAACATGGCACTTAAACGCATTCTTAAAATCAACCACGTAATGTGGAATCCCAAGGTGCTCCGCTACTTTCTTTGCATCATTAATTGCAGCCCTGCTCCCTGCCTTCCAGTCTTCCTCCCCCGGCAATTCAAGGCAAGTATCCATGGTCACGCCGATAACCTCATAGCCTTCCTTTTTTAACAAATAAGCTGCTACGGAAGAATCTACCCCTCCGGATAAGCCCACCACTACTTTTTTATTCATAAACATTCTCCTGTTTGTATTCCATTTAACTACCTTACTATACCATAAACCAATCCCGCTTTCCACTACCAAGAAATTCTAATCCCTAGCGGATACGCATATCATAGAATAACTTCCTATAGGAGGCTTATTATGCGTTCCATACAAAAGCATCCACTTATTTTCGGCACACTGCTTCTCACCGGTGCCGGCCTCATTTGTCGATTTATGGGGTTCTTTTACCGTATTTACTTATCAAGAATTTTTAATGCAGAAGGAATGGGGATTTATGGTCTGATTATGCCTGTTGTCGGACTTTCCTTTTCTTTGACGGGAGCCTGCTTCCAGACCTGCATCTCCAAATTCGTTGCTGAACAAAGGGAAAACGGATTACATCCCCTTCGACAGGGACTTACCCTCTGCCTCCCACTTTCCCTGGCAATCTCCATATTACTTTATAGCATGGCTGAGCCCATTGCATGCTTTTGGCTGAAGGAACCCAGATGCAAGCCTCTGCTTCAGGTATTTTCCCTGTCCATCATTCCTTCTGCAATAAGCTCCTGTATCAAGGGATACTGCTACGGCAAGAAAAAAACTCTCCCTCCTTGTATCTGCCAGATTATAGAACAAGTTGTCCGTATCTGCAGTGTCTTTCTTCTGGTGGAAAATATGCAGAAAAACGAACTCCCTCCCTCTCTGGTTATAATAATCCTTGGTATGGTATTGGGCGAATTAGCTTCCCTGCTCGTAGCACTGCTTTTTCATTTTTATGACAGAATTCTGCATAAATACACCCCCTCACCAGCTGATAAAAAGGTTAGCTATCCTTCATTTCTTTCCATGCTTCTTCCTTTGATATTTAATCGCATTATTCTAAATCTATTGCAAAGTATGGAAACCGTAGCCATCCCCACTTCACTGGAACGATTCGGTTATACTCGCTCAGAAGCCCTTAGCCTATACGGAATCTTTACTGGTATGGTAATGCCTCTCTTATTCTTCCCTACCACCCTGACCGGCTCCGTTTCCGTACTGCTGCTCCCTTCTGTTTCAGAGTACCGCGCTCGGGGAGAAAAAGCCAAAATCACCTCTGCCATTCGGAAAAACATTACCTTCTGCCTACTTTTAGGAACAGTAAGCATCCTGTTCTTTTTCACCTGTGGCCCTTATATTGGTACGATAATCTATGACAATACCCTGGCCGGAACATACATCCGCACCGTCTCCTTCATCAGTCCTTTTCTATACCTGAATTCCACGCTCTCCGGTATACTACAGGGACTTGGTAAAACCTCACAGCTGTTCCTTATTAATGTATCGGGACTGATTATCCGTCTGTTTTGTATCCACCTTTCAGTACCTGTCTGGGGAATACAGGCATATTTATACATTTTAATTATTTCACAATTCTTTCAATTTATTTTATACTATCGCAGCCTGCGTTCTTATTTATAAATGCTTGCCATTTCTTTTTCTTTGTGCTATTGTTAAAAGCAAAATTATAATTATACAGAGTAAAGTCATGTTATTAACGCACCTACAACTCTGCATAAAACAATAAATGAGGATGTGAAAAAATGAGTTTTGAATTTGTACAAAAGCTGCCCACTCCGGAAGAAATCCGTAAAGAACATGCTCTTCCCGAGAATTTAGTGGCATTAAAGAAAGAGCGCGACGATGAAATCCGCAAGGTATTTACCGGAGAAAGCAATAAGTTTCTGGTAATTATCGGACCATGTTCCGCTGATAACGAGGATTCCGTATGTGATTATATCAATCGCCTGGCCAAGGTAAACGAACAGGTAAAAGATAAATTAATCATTATACCTCGTATCTATACCAACAAGCCTCGTACAACCGGCGAAGGCTATAAGGGTATGGTTCATCAGCCTGATCCGGAGAAAAAGCCAGATTTCCTTGCCGGACTTCTAGCTATGAGAAAAATGCATATTCGTGCCATGAGCGAATCCGGTCTCACCGCCGCAGATGAGATGCTCTATCCGGAAAACTGGGGATATGTTTCTGACATTCTCTCCTACGTAGCAATCGGTGCCCGTTCCGTTGAAGACCAGCAGCACCGTCTGACAGTAAGTGGTTTTGATGTTCCTGCCGGTATGAAAAATCCTACCAGTGGCGACTTCTCCGTAATGCTGAACTCCGTATACGCAGCACAGCATCCCCATTCTTTCATTTATCGCGGATACGAAGTAAATACCTCCGGTAATCCTTTGGCTCATACCGTACTGCGCGGTGCAAACAATAAACACGGCCAGAATATTCCAAACTACCACTATGAGGACTTAAACCGTCTGATTGAAATGTATGGTGAAATGAACCTTGTAAATCCTGCCTGTGTAATTGATGCAAACCACTCTAACTCCAACAAGCAGTTTGCACAGCAGATACGTATCGTAAAAGAAGTAATGCACAGCAGAAAATTAAGCAATGACATTCGCAACCTGGTAAAGGGTGTTATGATTGAAAGTTATATTGAGGAAGGCTGCCAGAAAGTCGGCGGCGGTGTTTATGGAAAGTCCATTACCGACCCTTGTCTTGGTTGGAACGATACTGAGAAATTATTATATGATCTTGCAGATTATGAATAAAAATAACTATTCAAATTCATATGGCGTGAAAGCAGATGTGAGCCAAAATCACGTGGCATAGCCACTCTTTTACGAATAATGGCTTTGAATATATAAAAAAGGCTTACCCTCTCGGGTGAGCCTTTTTGTATACTTCTCTTAAATGATTACCGGTCATGTCTGCATAAATCTGAGTAGTAGCAATATCTGAATGTCCAAGCATCTCCTGTACACTGCGTAGATCAGCACCATTCTCTACAAGATGTGCCGCAAAGCTGTGGCGTAAAGTATGGGGTGTAATCTCAGCTTCAATGCCTGCCTTTCTGGCATAATTCTTAATCAGCTTCCAAAATCCCTGTCTGCTCATGCTGCCTCCGGAGCAATTTACAAACAACATGTCCGAGTCATAATCAGATAACATGGCATTTCTTCCTGACTCCAGATATCTGTTCAGAGCCCGCCTTGCCTTAATTCCGAAGGGTATGGAGCGTTCCTTACAATTCAAAACACAAGCTTTCATATCCAAATCATCTACCTTCAATGAAACCAATTCCGATACACGGATTCCCGTTGCATATAAAAGCTCCAGCATGGCTCGATCCCTAAGCTCCTTAGGTCCATCACCACAGGGCTGCTCCAATAGAGATATGGTCTCTTCTACCGTAATAATCTCCGGCAACTTCTTCTCTATCTTCGGGGCACGAATATTCTCTGTAATATCATCATTTACCCAATGCTCTTTGTATAAATAGTGGTAAAATGCTTTTATAGATGCAATACTACGTGAAATGGTCGTGGCCTTAAACTGCTGCTCTTCCAAATGAACCACATACTCTTTTAGCTGTTCTTCCGTTATCTCTTTTAAGTCAGAGACACCTTGCTGCTGCATATATGTAATCCATTTATATAAATCTCTACGATATGACATGGTAGTATTCTCCGATGTCTTTTTAATGTTATGTAAATACTCTATAAAGGAGTCAACTACCGTTTTCATTCTTTGCCTCTCTTGCTTCCATTGCCTATTTTCTTGCGGTAATGCCTATTATACTGACTTCCCTTGGTAAAAGCAACGAAATTTTAAAATATTTTTAATATTTTTGCAACAACAAAAGGATTTACATAACTTTCAACCAAACATCCCAGTGTGGTTATAAAAAATATGATTAGGACTGCAATAAAAAACTGCTTATCATAGTAAGTCCGCTCCCACAAAAGCATAATCAGAAAGTGTAACACCAACAAATACACCAACATATGCGGAAAAGCTCCTGCCAAGACAAGAAGAACTCCCTTTATCCCAAATTGGCTGATAGAAACACCAATCCAGCCACCAATTCCCAAACACAATAAAGCCGGTTGCAAAAACAAAAAAAGTTTACGCAAAGATGTAGTTGATAGTAAAATCACTCCAACAATATATGAAAGTCTGGACAAAAGCACATGTATCAAAAAACTCTTTCCGTTAAAACTTCCCAATTTTATAGAACTTATTCCTGCCGCCGAAAATATGCCTTTGTAAGACTCATCATCCCCAACAAAGAAAGCCAGCACTATTCCTACAATAAAAAAAAGCCATAAAAAAGGAGAAAGGCTTCCCCTTTCTCCCTTTGTGTTATTCCACTGCATCATACATCGTCACCTAGAAAAGGATTTACAACAATATATGAATCAACACCCACACTTTATACATGATACTTTCTGGCATATGCCAAAACCCCTGCCACAGTCTTAGAATCCGTAATTTCTCCGGCAAAAATCTTCTCACAAAGATCATCTACCGTATGACTCTCCAGCTCTACAAACTCATTTTCATCCAGATGCTGCTTGGATGGAATCAAATCCATAGCCACATAGATATCCACCTTTTCACTGCAATAAGCCGGTGCAGCTAAAGTAGATACCAGGTATTCTGCCTTTCCCGCTTTATACCCGGTCTCCTCCTCCAATTCCCGAAGCGCAGCATCCAGTGTAGGCTCATCCTTAGACTCCAAGCCTCCCGCCGGAATCTCCAGAGTCTCTCTTCCTGCAGAATTCCGATACTGTCTTACCATCAAAATAGTGCCGTCTGCCTGCACCGGAACCACAGCTGCGGCTCCCTTGTGCTCCAAATGATCCCAAACTGCCACATTTCCGTTTGGAAACTGCATGGTATCATGATAATATTCAAATAAATGACCTTTATAGACCAATTCTCTCTTTAGACGTTTTAAATCTTCCATTTTTAAGCCTCTAAAAGCTTTTCAACACTTACAAGCTTTACACAAAGCACAAATAAATCAGTTGCCATTGCCATCTCTTCCGGTGTAGGGAAAGACGGTGCAATACGGATATTGCTGTCCTTAGGATCTTTACCGTAAGGGAAAGTTGCACCTGCTCCGGTAAGAACTACACCTGCTTCCTTACATTTTGCAACGATTGCCTTCGCACATCCTTCCATTGCATCAAAGGAAATAAAATAACCACCGTATGGCTTGGTCCATGAACCAATGCCAAGACCGCCCAATTCTTTTTCAAGAACGTCAAGTACTGCTTCAAATTTAGGACGCATTAAATCAGCATGCTTTCTCATATGCTCTTTCATGCCTTCAATATTCTTAAAATAACGAGCATGACGAAGCTGATTAATCTTGTCATGACCAATGGTCTGTACCGTCATCTGGCTTTCAATAAAATCAACATTCTTCAGAGAAGATGCAATTGCAGATACACCGGAACCAGGAAATGATACTTTTGAAGTAGATGTGAAAATGTAAACCATATCCGGGTTACCTGCCTTCTCACACTCTTCTAAAATATTTAGAATCTCATCCTGTTTATCGTCATATAAATGATGGATACAATATGCGTTATCCCAATATAAACGGAAATCGTCTGCCGCAGGCTTTAAATTCGCCATACGTCTTACAACCTCATCAGAATATGAAATACCGGTTGGATTTGAGTACTTTGGAACACACCAGATACCCTTCACTGCAGGGTCATTATTCACATACTGCTCTACCATATCCATATCCGGACCGTCCTCATTAAGAGGAATATTAACCATCTCGATACCAAAATACTCGGTAATCTTAAAGTGTCTGTCATATCCCGGTACAGGACATAAGAATTTCACATTATCAAGCTTACACCAAGGTGTAGAACCATTCACACCTTTTGTCATAGAACGTGAAACGGTATCATACATAATATTTAAGCTGGAATTACCGCAAACTACAACATTGTCCTTGTTCACACCCATCATATTGGACAGAAGTCTTCTACACTCTCCAATACCATCCAAATCACCATAGTTACGGGTATCATTACCTAAAACTGTCTTCATGTCAGATTCACTATTAATAACATCTAACATGGGCATAGACAAAGCAAGCTGTGAAATTCCTGGCTTACCTCTGGACATGTCTAACTTTAATCCTTTCCCTTTTGCATCTACATATTCTGCCTCTAATTGTTCCTTTAATGCTAAAAGTTCTTCTCTCGTTAATTCCTGATATGCTTTCATATTACTAACCAAGCCTTTCTCTGGGATAATTGTATACAATCATACATTTCCAATATAATACTATAAGTTCACCTCTTGCGCAATAGTAAATATAAAAAAATCGAGTAGGAAAAACCTACTCGATTTCATCATTTCTCATAAATACATTGTCGAACTGTTCACGGTATTATTTCGCATAATCAGTTACGCGGGATTCACGGATTACATTTACCTTAATCTGACCCGGATACTCTAATTCAGCTTCAATCTGCTTAGAAATATCACGAGCAAGCAGAACCATATCTGCATCGGATACCTGCTCCGGTAATACCATTACTCGAACTTCACGACCTGCCTGAATAGCAAAAGATTTGTCTACACCTTTGAAATTGTTTGTTATTTCTTCTAATTTTTTAAGTCTGCTAGTATAGGTTTCTAATGTTTCCCTTCTAGCTCCCGGTCTTGCAGCAGAAATTGTATCAGCAGCTTGTACAATACATGCAACCAGGGAAGTAGGTTCCACATCACCATGATGTGATTCTACTGCATTGATAACAGTAACATTTTCCTTGTATTTTCTACAAAGTTCAACACCAAGCTGAATATGTGATCCTTCCATCTCATGATCAACAGATTTACCGATGTCATGTAATAAACCGGCACGCTTTGCCAATCTGACATCTAATCCCAACTCAGCAGCAAGTAATCCTGATAACTGAGCCACTTCAATAGAATGCTTTAATGCGTTCTGTCCATAGCTGGTTCTGAACTTCATCTTACCAAGTAATCTTACAAGTTCAGGGTGAATACCATGCACACCAACCTCAAGAGTTGCTGCTTCACCCTCTTCCTTAATCATTACTTCAACTTCTTTCTGCGCCTTCTCAACCATCTCTTCGATTCTTGCAGGATGGATACGTCCATCTACAATTAATTTTTCCAGCGCAATTCTTGCAACTTCACGACGAATAGGATCAAATCCTGAAAGAATTACTGCTTCCGGTGTATCATCAATAATTAAATCTACACCTGTCATGGTCTCTAAGGTACGAATATTTCGACCTTCACGACCAATGATTCTTCCCTTCATTTCATCGTTTGGAAGCTG
Source organism: Acetatifactor sp. (assembly GCA_045541195.1). Taxonomy (GTDB): domain Bacteria; phylum Bacillota; class Clostridia; order Lachnospirales; family Lachnospiraceae; genus Acetatifactor. Next base: position 24,447 of record JAZQIQ010000005.1, read on the forward strand.
CACAACGGAAATCGTAGTTTCAGAAACGTGATCTGCTGCACATCTCTGAATAGAAGATACTACATATTCCTTCGCTTTCTTGTCTGCTTCTTCCTTCGCACGGCTCTCATACTCTTTAATCATGACAGCCGTTTCATGTTTCACTTCATCTTCAACAATTTTCAATAAGTAGTCTTTTGCTTGTTCAGAGGTTAATCCGGAAATTCTTTCCAGTTCCTGTACTCTTTGTTCGTTCAGCTTAGAAACCTCTTCCTTCATTTTGTTCAAAGATTCTTCTTTCGCTGTCAAACTAGCTTCTTTCTTCTCAATCGCATCTGCTTTCTTATCGATGTTCTCTTCCTTCTGCTGAACTCTACGCTCATAGCGCTGAGCTTCCGCTCTACGCTCTTTGATTTCCTTGTCCAACTCGTTTTTAGTACGAATGGACTCTTCCTTTACTTCCAGTAAAGCTTCGCGTTTCTTTGTTTCCGCAGTTTTAAGAGCCTCATCAATGATTTCTCTTGCCTTATCTTCCGCATTACCAATGGTAGTTGCAGAAGACTTCTTCATATACGCAACGGTAACGAAGTAAGTCACAACAATCGCAATCACAGCTGCAATCAAGGCAGTAATTACATAGTAGCCCATCTTACAGGAGACCTCCTTATTAAATTATCATTGTACAAATATCTAATATAGAATGATAAACATTCTAACAAGCAATTTACAACAGTTAAATTTTATACTGAAACGGCTGTTATGTCAAGAAAAAGTAGTGCAAATTGTCTATATAAAAGCATCATTTTTCATCGACTTATTTATCGCCTCAACAGAAAAACCTTTTCGAAGCAGAAAAGCCATGATTTTCTGCTTTTCCTTCCAATCCATATCTTCCCGATACTTTTTCTTCTGAAGCAAAACTTCAATCATCTTCTGTTCCTCACATCTGCCTCCCAGTTCCTGCCAGATTGCCACAGCCTTCTCAAAGGTATCACGTCCGATTCCCTTTCCCAAAAGGTCCTGTTCCATCCTCTTAAGAGCCTTATCTCCTTCATGATATGTAAGATAATCTACCGCATACTGTACATCATCAATATAATGAAATGACTTCACATACGCAATAGCCTCTTCAATAATTGCCTCCGGATATAAGCCATCTTTCAGTTTTGTCATGAGCTGAGCCTGAGTATAATTTCGCTGCATCAAAAGATTCATAGCCCTAAGCTTAGCACGTTTCAGAAGCACGTCTTTCATAATCTCCGTATAAGCTTCTTCCTTAAGCTCTTTCCCTACAGTTATTCCATATTTACGCAATTCGCCTTTGTATAACACAAAGGCGAATTCCTGATTTATATAAACTTTACTGCGACTCTTAGTTACTTCTGTAATTTCTGTAACCACCATTATTCTTCACCGGTCACTTCTACTTTACCACCTAAGTCATAATGCTCACGAATCTTTTTCTCCACTTCTGCTGCAACCTCCGGATGCTCCAGTAAATACTGCTTCGCATTCTCTCTACCCTGACCGATTTTGGTTCCCTGATATGCATACCATGCACCGGACTTCACGATAACATCCAGATTGGCTGCAATATCTAACAAGTCACCAACCGCAGAAATCCCCTTTCCAAACATAATATCAAATTCTGCCTCTTTAAAAGGAGGTGCAATCTTATTTTTCACAACCTTAACGCGGGTACGGTTACCAATCACCTCGCCCCCTTGCTTTAAAGATTCAATACGTCTTACATCCAAACGTACAGAAGAATAGAACTTAAGAGCTCTACCACCGGTAGTTGTCTCCGGATTCCCAAACATAATACCAACCTTCTCTCGAAGCTGATTGATAAAGATTACGGTACAATTGGACTTACTGATTACCGCGGTCAACTTACGAAGCGCCTGAGACATAAGTCTCGCTTGCAAACCTACATGAGAATCACCCATATCACCATCAATCTCCGCCTTGGGTACAAGAGCTGCAACAGAATCCACAACTACAATATCAATTGCACCGGAACGTACCATGGTCTCGGTAATCTCAAGAGCCTGTTCACCACAGTCCGGCTGGGAAATATATAAATTATCAATATCTACACCGATATTCTTAGCATATACCGGATCAAGTGCATGCTCTGCATCAATAAATCCTGCAATACCTCCACGCTTCTGCACTTCTGCTATCATATGCAAAGTAACGGTGGTCTTACCACTGGACTCCGGCCCATAAATCTCAATAATACGTCCCTTCGGAATACCTCCCAATCCAAGTGCAATATCAAGGCTTAAAGAGCCGGTAGGAATGGTCTCTACATTCATCTGATTCGCCGGATCTCCCAGCTTCATAACCGCTCCCTTACCATACTGCTTCTCAATCTGGCTAATCGCCGCATCTAATGCTTTTAATTTGTCATCTCTTTCCATATTAAAATCTCCTTCACCCGCAAGGAACAAACGTTCTCTTTTGTTTAGATTAAAACATTTGTTCGATTTTGTCAACATCTTTTATATATAATTTGCTGATATAATATTTATATCATTTTTTTAGTCCCAAAAAGTTCCCTCAATATAATCCCTCCTTATATTTTTATTTATCAAATCATGAAATTCCGGACGAACGCCCAAAGAAAATAGAGTATGCCATTTGGCATACTCTAAGAATAACATAACTACTTAATTAATACAATCATTAATTAAACTTTTTAAAACTAACTTAAGAGCTTCTTCCACAGTACTTTCCCGCACCGACTGTCTGTCTCCGGTAAAAATGTGCTTTTCTACCACCACATTCTCCTTTATACAGCATGCCATATACACCAACCCTACAGGTTTTTCCTGCGTTCCTCCTCCCGGACCTGCAATACCAGTAACGGCAATACTCACATCCGCTCCTGCAAAGCGTATTGCACCTCTTGCCATAGCCTCCGCAACTTGGGAACTAACCGCTCCATGTTGCATCAACATGTCATGAGGCACCCCCAGAAACTTTTCCTTAGCTTCATTGGCATAGGTAACCACTCCTGCCTCATAATTATCGGAAATTCCCGATACATTCACCAGTCTCCCGGATATCAAACCACCGGTGCAAGATTCCGCACATGTAATCTTTAAATTCTTTTCCTTTAAAAGTCTTGCCACCTGCTCCTCTATAGGGTTAAATGTCACAAAATTTCCCATGTATTATCTCCTATTTGGTATCTTTCATAACATCTTTATTTTTTAAAAGATAATCTATCAGTGAAACAACGGTAAGAACCAGAGCAATCCACATAATAATAGTAGTAACAACGCTGAGCGCCGAAATATTGGCAATCATCAGACATACCATCACCATCTGGAAAGTAGTCTTAAACTTTCCCCAATAGCTTGCGGCAATTACAACACCGTTATCCGATGCAACCGTACGGAAGCCACTAATAATGAATTCTCTGCTGATGATTACAATAACAACCCAGGAAGGGATACGTCCCATCTCGATTAATGCAATCAGTGCCGCACAAACCAGAAGCTTATCAGCAAGCGGATCCATAAACTTTCCGAAATTTGTCACAAGATTATACTTTCTGGCAATCTTACCATCCAAAAGATCGGTCAGACTTGCAATAATAAAAATGGCAAGCGCAATATAATCCACATACTCCATAATACCGCCAAATACCGCTGTAAACCATCCCCACTGATGGAAACCTCCCAAAAGCAAAATTACAAACGGTACAATTAAAATCATTCGAAATACAGTTAACTTATTAGGTAAATTCATTTCAAAACCCTTTCTTCTAATCGTGATAAATTTCCCCTACCAAATCATATTCATTAGAATCGGTAACAAGTACTTTTACTAAGTCTCCGGTCATAAGGTTTGCCGTAGTATTCAAGAATAAATAGCCATCTACATTAGGTGCATCACGATAAGTTCGTGCCACATACACATCATCCTCGGCTACTTTTCCCTCAATCATAACTGTAAGAACACTGCCAATCATATTTTCTGCCTTCTCAAAGGCAATCTCCTGCTGCAGTTCCATCAGTTCCTGCTGTCTAAATAACTTCACATCCTCCGGAATCTGATTTTCCATTAAAGCAGCCGGTGTGTCTTCCTCTTGAGAATAAGTAAACACACCCAGCCTATCAAATTCCATCTCATCTACAAAGTTATAAAGTTCCTCATGATCCTCCTGGGTTTCTCCCGGAAATCCGGTAATCAATGTAGTACGAAGACAAATCTCCGGAATCTCCCGGCGAAGCTTTTCAATCATTTCCCGAAGCTGCTGCTGATCTGTTCTGCGTCCCATACGCTTTAATACTGCATCTGCGCCATGCTGAATGGGAATATCCAAATATTTTACAACCTTTGGTTCATTCTTAATAGCATCAATCAGCTCATCCGTAATTTCCTCCGGATAGCAGTATAAAATACGAATCCAGAAAATTCCGGGAACCTTACAAAGCTCATGTAACAGCTTATGCAGTGATTTCTCACCGTATAAATCTTTACCGTACAACGTGGTCTCCTGGGCTACCAGAATCAGTTCCTTTACCCCTTTATCCGCAAGCTGCTTTGCTTCCGCTATCAGAGACTCCATTGGCACACTTCTGAAATTTCCGCGTACCTTGGGAATAATACAATAAGTACAGTGCTTATCACATCCTTCTGCAATCTTTAAATATGCAAAATGACCTCCGGTGGTAACCACACGTTCCACTCCGGTCAACGGCTTAGCATTTAAATCTGCATAGTGATTATGGCTCTCTCCGGCAAACACCTCATCCAAAGCTTCCACAATGCTGTCAATGGCTGTAGTTCCGATGATTACATCAACCTCCGGAATCTCCTGCTGAATTTCTTCTTTATAACGCTGTGCAAGACACCCTGCTGCAACCAAAGCTTTAATCTGTCCGCTATTTTTCAATTCTGCCATTTCCAATAAGGTATTAATACTTTCTTCCTTAGCATCACCAATAAAGCAACAGGTATTCACAACAATAATGTCTGCCTGGCTCTCATCATCCGTAAACTCGTAGCCCTTTTCCAGGAGCGTCCCCAGCATCATCTCTGTATCTACCAAATTCTTATCGCATCCAAGGGAAATAAACAAAATCTTCATTTACTCTCTCCTCATATAATTGAAAAGGGGTAGAAAATCTACCCCTAATTTTTCTTAGTTCTCTTCATCACTTAAAATCTTAATTTTAGACTGATTAAGCTCTTCTACAGCAAGGGATAACGGCTTATCGAGATTGCCCGCAACTAAAGGCTCATCTCCACCAATAATCTGTCTTGCTCTCTTAGAGGTTGCCATAACGATGGAATAACGGCTGTTGACAACAGGTGCCTCGCCCGGCTCTACCTCACTATTAACTACCTTCATTAAATCGGAATAAGATGGATGTAACATTATTTTTCTCCTTTCGAGAACTGCTTCAGTTCTTCTCTGATATCTTTAATAAATTCTGTCCTGCGTTCCACTGTATTGTGAGCATTCTGCACCAGGCTGTGAAGCTCCTTTACGCAAGTATCCAAGTCATCATTAATTACTATATAATCATAGGCCTCAATGCCTTCTGATTCCTCTGTAGCTCTTGCAAGACGTTTCTGAATGACCTCCATGGTCTCTGTACCGCGTCCCACAAGTCTTCTCTCAAGCTCCTTCGCGCTTGGCGGAGTGATAAAAAGAAGCAGACAATCCGGACACTTCTCTTTAATCTTAAGGGCGCCCTGAATTTCAATCTCTAAAATAACATCCTTGCCCGCCGCAAGCTGCTCTTCCACATACTCTTTAGGAGTACCGTAATAATTGTCACAGTAGCAAGCATACTCTAAAAGCTGGCCATCTGCAATCTTCTGCTCAAACTCATCCTTGGATGAAAAAAAATATTCCTTCCCATGGGTCTCTCCGGGCCTTGGTGCTCTGGTTGTCATAGAGATAGATAATGCATAGTTATCATAATTCTCCATCAGCTTCTTCATCACCGTACCTTTTCCTGCACCGGAAAAACCTGATACAACGGTTAAAATCCCTTTATTTTTCATATATATTTTCCTTATCATTATTATTCAGAGCCAATTCGCAAAATCGGCTCTGGCGAGCCTTTCCTTTTGCTCATAGAATAGCGTCTCGCTATATAGATTTGTTCGAACAGTCCTCTGCAAGCAAGCTTGTTCGTTCTGTTCTTACAAATCTGCATGGCTCTGAATAATATCCTATTCTATATTCTGAATCTGTTCACGTACCTTTTCAATCTCGGTCTTAAGCTCAATAGCACAGTTGGAAATCTCCAAATCATTGGACTTAGATAAGGTAGTATTGGCCTCACGGTTCATCTCCTGAGCAATGAAATCCAACTTTCTACCGATACTTCCACCCGCCTCTAAAGTCTTCTTAGTGGTCTCGATATGACTACGCAATCTGACAAGCTCCTCATCCACGCAGGACTTATCTGCAAAGATAGTTACCTCTGTCAAAAGTCTTGCCTCATCCACTTGTACATCACCAATCATTTCCTGTACTTTCGTAGCAAGTTTCTCGCGATATTCCTTGATAATCTGCGGTGAACGTTCTGAAATAAAATCTACCAGCTCCAACATATGATCCAGCTTTCCGATTAAATCCTCTTTCAGATTCTCACCTTCCGCAATACGTGTCTGCACAAATCCTTCCGAAGCACCTACAATTGCTTTCTGAAGTCCTTTCCAAAGCTCCTCTTCATCCATGGTAGCTTCTTCCATAGTAAGAACCTCCGGATAACGTGACAGTGCAGAAACACGGATATCATCATCCAATCCAAAATCCTCTGCCATCTGCTTTAAGTACTTCATGTATTCCCCAGCCACTTCTTTATTATAGCGGATGGTGGTATTATTCTCCGTATAGTCTTCATAAGTGATGAACACATCTACCTTACCACGGGAAATATAATTCTTTAATTCATTACGAATGGCTGATTCAAAAAAATTCAACTTCTTCGGCATCTTAATATTTACATCAAGATAACGATGGTTAACAGACTTCATCTCCACGGTAAATTTGCGGTCATTTTCGGTAATCTCGCATCTACCGAAGCCGGTCATACTTTTAATCATTTTTTCCTCTCCATGTGTATATCACAAAAGCCCACAAAAAGGCTAGTTTATTTAACTTATACATTATAATCTACGTCGGTTGTTCCGTCAAGTTTTAGTTAATCTGTTCTATACCGGAAATATCCGAATCAATCATTAATGAATAGTTCGTATAGTATACTACAAACCCCGGCTTACCGCCACTTGGCTTCTTTACGTGCTTTTTCTGGATATAGTCAATCTCTACCTTATCCTGTCCTCTTCCCTTAGAATAGTACGCTGCCAAACGTCCCGCTTCCTCGAAGGTCTTATCCGGAAGCATGTCCGCCCCCTCTCCCTTTACAATTACGTGAGAGCCGGGCATTCCCTTCGCATGGAACCACCAGTCGTTTCCGGTAGCAAGTTTAAAGGTTAATTCCTCGTTCTGATAATTGTTCTTTCCCACATAAATATGGTATCCGTCACTGCTGATATAGTGGAATGGCTTACTTGTAACTTTGGCTTTCTTCCCTCCACCTTTTCTACGGATATAACCACTTTCCATAAGCTCTTCCTTGATTTCCACAAGGTCTTCTTCCAAAAGCGCAATATCCAGTGCATTGCTGATCGATTCCAAATGTTCAATCTCCGCCTTTACCTCTTTTGTCAGTTCGGAAAGTGCTTCATAAGTTCTTTTAAGCTTTGCATATTTATCAAAATATTTCTTCGCATTATCAATGGGTGAAAGATCCGGATCCAAAGGAATGGTCACATTCTCATTGGTGTAATAATTCAGTGCCTCCATGGACTTACTTCCCGGTTCCACACCATATCCATAAGCAGTAATTAATTCCCCGTAAATACGGTATTTCTCACGCTTTTCCGTATCCTTCATCTGGCGCATCTGTAAGTCATACTTCTTTACATTACGCTCCAGTGCCGTCTGGACAATTCTTCGAATATCCGAGGACTTCTGGCGAATACGTGTGATAACATTCTTCTCCGCATAATAATGCTCCAGTAAAGCAGACATAGACTCGTAAGCTTTTACTTCATCTCCGGAGCCCTGGTACATAGTCAGAGTAGTGGCTGCAAATTCTGCCGGTTCACCTCTTGTATACGCAATGCAAGGGGTAAACTCGCCCTGCTTAATCTGCCCTATTAATATAGCAAATGTCTTATAAACCAGTTCTTTCTCCTCCGCAGAAAGTCCCGCAGTAGGCATTTCACCATCTACACCGGCCCTAAAACATATCTCCTGGGCAAGTATAGGTGAGATACCAGTATAACTCATATATAAAGCCTTAAATACCGGCTGTGGCTTTGCCATAACCTCTGTCAAAAACACTTCTTTATCCAAAGCAAGCGAATCCAGCTTATCCTGGGTCTGTGCCACAAAATATTCCCGTCCCGGAAGTACCACACGCACACTGCTGATCAGACTGGACACATGCTTGATACTGTCTAAAATAATGCCTTCTTCATTGCAGAAAATAATATTACTGTGCTTACCCATCAGCTCGATGATAAGCGTCTTTCTGCAAAGGTCTCCCATCTCATCCAAATGCTCGATATCCATACGGATAATACGTTCTAATCCCGGCTGACTTACCCCTACGATTCTTCCGTTTTGTAAATGCTTACGAAGAAGCATACAAAAGCCCGGTGCAGTCATAGGACTTGGCTTATTATTTTCAGTAAAATAAATCAGTGGCAGGGACGCTCCCGCAGAAATCAGAAGTCTCTTCTGTCCCTGAGCTCCTTTAATTGTCAGAAGCAGCTCATCTGCCTCCGGCTGGGCAATCTTATATAATCTTCCGCCAATACAGTAATCTTTCAGTTCCTTGACTACTGCGGCGATAGTCACACCATCAAATGCCATTTATACTACTCCGTTCTACTACATTAATCGAAATCTCTTGGCTACCCTTACCAGCAGATAACCCTTTGGCATTGCACGAAGCTCGCTCTCCGTCATGCCTTTAAATATAATCAGACAAGCAAAATACACCATTACCGCCAGCACCACTGCAACAAAAAGTGACAGCACATTTATGTGTGTCAATGCATACAGTCCCTTATACACACCCCGGGCACATCCCCCCATCACCAATGAAGCCATAATCGGCTTGATAAAGGTACGCACCACTTCCTGCCGGTAACCAAGTGTTTTCCGGATTGATATCTGATTTAACAGACACATTATACCGGAGTAAAGTGTGCTGGCCAACACCAGACCATACACATCCAATTCCGTAAACATAAGAACAGGAATCAGCACTGCTGTCTGTACCAATAATGCAATCACCGCATTTACGATAGGAGTGTTTACTCTGCCGATTCCCTGCAAAATGGAATTAGTCAACGTCGACAACGCATAAAAAATAATAGAAACCGAAAGTGCCATCAGCACTCTGGTAGATAGTTCTAAATTACTTGTGGTAGGAAACAACAGCATAATCACCGGCTCAGCCAGCACAAACAGTCCCACCGCACAAGGAATGGACAGTACCATAATCGTCTGCATAGCCTGATGAATCTTCTCTCCTGCACTACGCATATCCTTACGTGCCACCAGTTCTGAAATTGTTGGAATAAGTGCCGCTGCCATGGCAGAAGCAAACGCTATAGGAATATTAGAAATCTTCATAGCCTGCCCACTGAAAATACCATAATTGGTATATGCAAGCTGCTCCTCCATCCCTTTTTGATATATAGCAATATCCGTGTAAAGCTTGTTATTTATGGTGCTGCTCAGATTATAAGCGGCAGAACTTAAAATAAATGGCACAACTACACGGCCTATAGTCAATGCAATTTCTCCGTAAGACTCTGTATAAGTATTGGGATCTTTCCTGATTCTTTTATGAATCAGCGGACGATTTAACATATATATGGCAAGCATAAATATAAGTGCTACAATCACTCCCGCACCGGTACCGATGGCACTACCCATAGCACCATATACAGCACGGTTCTGTTCCATTAACGGATCATCGGTCACCGAAAGTGTACCTACCGTAGCCATAATCAGCCCCATTGCCGCCCCGATACTAACGATACAATTGGCAATCTGCTCCAGAACCTGACTTACACTGGTCTGTACCATACTTTTATGTGCCTGAAAATACCCACGTAATACACCTAAAATTCCATATAAGAAAATCGTGGGCGCAAAAACACGAAGAACGGGTACTACCGTTTCCTCTACAAAAAGACCGGCACCAAAAAATAAGAGTAAGCTGGCAACAACACCTACTCCTAACACGTACCAAAGAGAACATATAAACATTTTGTGTGCACTGCGATATTCCTTTAAAGAAAGCTTTTGAGCAATCACCTTGGAAATCGCAGAAGGAATACTGTAAGAGGATATCAGCAAAATAATATTGTAATAATTATAAGCCGAAGAATAATATCCCAGTCCCACACTTCCGATAATCGCAGCCACCGGAAAGGTATAAATCATTCCGATGATTCTACTAATAAATCCTGCAGCGGCAAAAATGCCGGCCTGCAGGATAAAATTATTTTTTTTATTAGACATAACTTCCTTCTAACTTAAGACATACTAGCCAATAAGCCAATCGTACATCTCCTGGTATTTCTTAGCGGATACGTTCCAAGAGAAGTCCGCTGCCATGGCACGGTCCACAATCTTGTTCCATTCACGCTTTTTATCGTAATAAATCTGCTCCGCATAGCGAATGGTATTAAGCATCTCATGAGCATTGTAATTGGTAAAACTAAAGCCGGTACCTGTACTCTCATACTCATTGTAGGGAGCTACCGTATCCTTAAGACCTCCGGTCTCACGAACAATAGGCACAGTGCCGTAGCGCAAAGACATCAGCTGACTCAAGCCGCAAGGCTCAAACAAGGATGGCATCAGGAATGCGTCACAAGAAGCATAAATCTTATGCGAAAGCTCCTCTGAGTAGAAAATATTGGCAGAAACCTTGTCGCCATATTTCCAGTCAAAGTGACGGAACATGTTCTCATACTTCTCTTCACCTGTTCCCAAAATAACAATCTGCACATCATCCTGGCAAAGCTCGTCCATTACATGGGCAATAAGGTCAAAGCCCTTCTGATCCGTCAGACGTGATACAATACCAATCATCATCTTCTTATCATCTTGATTTAAACCAAGCTCCTTCTGAAGAGCCCTCTTATTCTTTACCTTTTCCTTACGGAAATTCACAGCATTATACTGCTTCACAATATACTTATCCGTCTCCGGATTGAAATCCTCATAATCGATACCGTTTACAATACCGCGTAAATCCCCACTTCTTGCAGTAAGCAGACCATTAAGACCTTCACCGTAGAAATCGGTCTTAATCTCTTCCGCATAAGTATCACTTACTGTAGTAACTGCATCTGCATACACAATACCGCCTTTAAGCAAGTTTGCATCCTTGTACGCCTCTAACTTGTCCGGTGTAAAATAACTCTCCGGAAGTCCGGTAATACTCTGTACTGTCTTTGTATCCCACTTTCCCTGGAATTTCAGGTTGTGAATGGTAATAACAGACTTAATTCCGCGGAAGAACTCATCTCCCTGGAAACGCTCCTTCAAATACACCGGAACAAGACCAGTCTGCCAGTCATGGCAATGAATCACATCCGGTCTGAATCCCAAAAGAGGAAGTGCGGATAAAAGTGCCTTAGAGAAAAATCCGTAACGCTCAATCTCCCACAAAGGATCGTCGCTATAACACTTCATACCGGAAAAATAGATCTCATTATCAATAAAATAATACTGAATACCATCTACCTTAGCACCTAACACACCTACATACACATTCTGCCAGTTGTAATCCATGTAAAAATGGGTAATGTACTCCATCTTCTCTTTCATGGCATCTTTCATGCAGGCGTACTTCGGCATAATTACTCTTACATCAAAGTACTGAGAATCAATACACTTTGGCAAAGAACCCACTACATCTGCCAAACCGCCTGTTTTAATAAAGGGAACACCTTCTGACGCAGCAAATAAAATATTTTTCACAGCAAACCTCCATTGAATAAAAAGTATACCTAACTCTCTTTAATTATACATCAATGGTCGTTTTAATGAAAGCACTTTTAAAAAACATTCTTCCTATATTTTAAACGGATACGGTCTGCCACAAGAGCAATAAATTCCGAGTTAGTTGGCTTTCCCTTTCCGCTGCTTACCGTATAACCAAACATCTGATCCAGAGTCTCCATCTTCCCCCGGGACCATGCTACTTCAATGGCATGCCGAATGGCACGCTCTACTCTGCTGGGAGTTGTACCATACTCACTTGCGATACCGGGATACAATTGCTTAGTAATCGCCCCAATCATTCCCGGATCATTTACAGCCTTACTGATAGCGCATCGCAGATACTGGTACCCCTTAATATGTGCCGGAACACCCAGATCATGAATCATATCCGTCACATCCTTCTCCAAATCATGGATTTCCGGCTCCGTCTCCCGGGCACTGACCTCCACGCTCTTCTCTGACTCACCTTGTTGCACCGTAATCATAATCTTAAAGTTCTTTTTTTCATCCAACAACTCATCCAGAAGTGCATACACTGACTCTTTATCTTCTGCCACATTGATTACCAGCGGTTCCATATACTTCCCTCCAACAAACTTTTCTTATTCAGTATAGTGCAGAGCATCCTTTTACAGCAACTGATTCTCATCGTCAAAAAAGGTAAAAATAAATGAATAATTTCATTGCCCCTTTTCCTCAAAATAAGCTATACTATAAGAACCCTATTAGGATAACATGAGAGGAAATAAAAATGGTAAAACACGAAATTGCTGAAATCAAGAAATTATTTACCCAAAATAAATGCTCCATCACCCGTATCTGCGGCTGCTATGTAGACGGAGAAAAGAATAAGAAAACCGAACTGAAAGAGGCTTTTCTCGCTCTTCCTGAAGAAGAAATGTTTAAATACTTTGAAATCCTCAGAAAAACCTTGTCCGGAAGTTTAGGCAAGAATCTGATTAATCTAGAGTTCCCACTTAAGTCCGAAGAAGAAGGCGGCACCCAGGAATTCTTATACCGTTTAAAAGAAAGCAAATTAAAGGACGATGCAATTCTTGAGGAATTCTACGACAAAATCATTGAAAGCTATGAATATGTAGGAAACTATCTGATTCTGATTATTCATGATGTGTATGACGTACCGGGTAAAACCAGCGATGGTATTGAAATGGATGATGCTTCCGATGAAATCTACGAATACATTATGGTCAGCATCTGTCCCGTAAATCTGTCAAAACCCGGGCTTTCTTATAATGCAGTGGAGAATACCTTCCAAAACCGCATCCGCGACTGGGTGGTTGCTCCTCCGGAGACCGGATTCTTATTCCCTGCCTTTAACGACAGAAGCACTGACTTACACAGTCTTCTTTACTACACCAAGGATGCTAACAATCTGAAGGAAGACTTTGTAACCCTGATGCTGGACTGCCCGCTTCCATTGGCTGCCGGAAGTCAGAAGGAAAGCTTCCAGATGATTATTGAAGATACTTTGGAAGAAACCTGTACCATTGAAAATGTTATCAGCATCCATGAAAAACTTACAGAAATGATTGAAGAACACAAAGAAGATCCTGCTCCACTGATTCTGGATAAAGAAGAGGTAAAGGGCGTACTCGCTAACAGTGGTGTAGCTAACGAAAAGTTGGACAACTTCGACAAGCTCTACGATGCTGCCGCCGGAAGCAATGCCCAGATGGTTGTAGAGAATGTGGTAAACACCAGAAGCTTTGAAGTGAAGACCCCGGATGTGGTTATCAAGGTCAGCCCGGACCGCTTAGATTTGATTGAAACCAAGGAAATAAACGGCAGAAAATGCCTTGTTATCGACCTTGGCTCCAGTGTGGAAGTGAACGGGATTGCTGTGAGAAACCATGTAGAAGATTAATAAAGATCTCCCTATTCGGAAATATATCAACGTGAATAGGGAGATTTTTTCTGCGTTACATGTCATCTAAAAACTGGTCATAGCCATACTCTTCGTCATACTGATAACCATAATACTCTGCTAGTTGCTTCCTTGTAAATCTATAATCCGATTCTTTCTCGAACCCTTCATCCTCTTCGTCATAATGAGATTTGCTACGCACATATCCATTCACAATATCCTCTTTCTTTATATATTCATGAATTTCCGACGAAGAATTCATATTCTCTCCACTATAAAAAGAAGAAATATCCGGCACATAATTTTCCACTTCCGGTGGATTCATAAACTTATCAAATCCATTAACTTTATCCTTCCTATTTTCTTTCTTTGATGTTTCCACCACCGCCATTTCCTTATTGATTTTGTCACGCAGCCGTTTTAAATCATGCTTTATTTTTTCAACATCGTAACCGGTATTATGATGCAATGTCATAAGAACATGTTCCTGAAACACATTATTCTTATGTTTTTGATAATATCGTGTCAAAATTTCCTCATACATTTCCGCAGGAACTACCACTTTTGTACCCCAAAACTACTACAAAGACGAAATGTGCCTTGCGAATCTCTCCCTGATTAGCGGTCGTCAAATTTTATTTGTGCAAGCACAATGTCATTTTCCTCGTCGCCATAACAAAAAATCCGCCGACATTGCCGACAGATTTCTGCTACCCCCCTCTTTAATTCTCTTTTTAACAACAAAATATTCCGCCACCGCCACAGCAAATGTTACAAAACATATTCGCCATGCAAAGCTTACAACATAAATCACTGCTACCGCTTACCGGATAGCCATAAGCGGCCTGTCTCTGCTGGTACCAATCTCCACCGCTTTCAAACTGACGCACCAGATTATAATACTCTACATTATTCGGCTCCATGGCTGATGCTTTCTTTGCATGTTCCAAGCCTGCAATCTTATTCCCCATCCCGGCATGGGCAAGAGCACTATAGTAATACCATCTGGCACTGCGTTCCTGTAGCCCCATGTTATCTAACACATTTCGCGCCTGGCTGTAATAGCCATTACGAACATAATTCCCGGCAGCTCTTAAGTAGGAATCATCCTCATAACCGGTACTCTGACCGCTACCCTGACCATAGAATCCTCCAAAACCTCCGAATCCACCGAAGCCAAAAGGATCGTAATAACTTCCACCGCCCTGACTCTGACCATACCCTGAGCCACTATAAGAGCTTCCTCCACCATAACTACTGCTGTATCCTCCGGTTCTTTCCTTCATAATCTGGGTATATGCGGCCTGAATCTCTTTAAACTTCTCCTCTGCCAGATCCTTGTTCGGGTTATTTACATTGGCATCCGGATGATATTTTCTACTTAGTGTCTTATATGCCTTTTTAATCTCCTCTTCCGTGGCGCTCCGTGTCACTCCCAGCACCTGATAAGGATCATTCATCTCTTATTTCTCCATTCATTCCTTTAATTCTTTTCTCTCGTACCTCTTCAAACTTACACCACACACCGGAGTACAGAACATTACGCAATATATCCACGTGTTCAATAATAGGAAGCTTCTCAAACTCCCTACAGCATTCTGCCATCATCATGGTAAGTACCGTTCTCGCACTGTCATCAAAATCCGGCTGGTCATACTTTGTCTTCAAAGGGTTATATCTACCTTTTTTGATATCCTCTTCAATATCCTCATAGGCATCCATCACATAGATAAATTCCCCAAGATAAAACCCCAACTGTTTCAGATTTTCTGTCCATTCATCCTCTCTGCATGCCACAATCTCTGCCATCACTTGCCCGAAGAGTCCTGCCATGGCATCGACATCATCCAGATTCTTTTTCTCATTCTCACCGATGGTATGCATCAGCATCTGGATTTTACGAACCTTATCCATATACAGCTTCTGTCTCTCCTTGGCCTTACCTTCCAACATCTTGCCAAACAAAAGTCTATGAAGCTTTTTCTCATCTTCCCAGTCATCCACACACTTCATATATGTGAGGAGTACATTCATGTCCGCCACATATTCTGCCATGACATTGGTACGATACTGCTGTTTTTCAAACGGATGCAAGATGCAATTACATTTCGCACATGTCTCCTCCGGTTCATAAAGCGCCGTAAGTAACATCAGAAGAAAGGTCATATCATAACTTAATGTAGCACTTCCCTTTAATCCATACCTATCTCTCAGAGAATGACAAAGACCGCAATAATAAGAGCGATACACATCATACTCTTTGAATTTTAATTCAGCCTTATTTACTATAACATATCCAAACATTTAAATCACCATTCTTTGGAATCCTTAGCTCTTCTTAATAAACTCAGTTCCGCATTTTCTGCAGGTAATGGCAATCTTTCCCCTTCCTCTGGGCACACGGATTTTCTGTTTACAGTTGGGACATTTATAAATATGATGTGTCTTCATCTGGGCAAACTCTTTCTTTTTCTTAGAAAACTTACCCATCATCTTATATTCCCATTGTATATATTTCTGGTTCTCTCCGGATCTTTTATAAATATCTCTGGAAAACATTCTGTAATACACATAAATCATAATGAGAAGTGCCACCATATAAAAGGCATCTGTGGTAAACCATGAAAGTACCAACAATGCTAGTGCAAAAATCATCAGTGACTGATTCAATTTATCATTGCCATATCTTCCCATCATAAATCTTGCAAATTTTTCTCTCATAGTAATCTCCATTCCTGCTTTATTAATCGTTTCCAGTAAAGAATACCGATTTATGTGCGTAAATACAATATTCTGTTTCTAAAAAACTATAAAAAAACAGTAAAATAAAGGACTGCCACAAATGACAGTCCTTTAAAAATCTATTAGTTCTGAGCTACATCCTTCATAGAGAAGCTGATTCTGCCCATCTTGTCCTTTCCAAGACATACAACTGTTACGTTATCACCTAAGGTAAGAACATCTTCTACATGATTGATTCTTTCCTTAGCAATCTTAGAAATATGAACCATACCTTCTTTTCCTGGAGCGAACTCGATAAATGCACCGAATTCTTTTATACTTACAACCTTACCCTTGAAGATCTGGCCTTCTTCAAACTCAGTAGTGATAATCTTAATCATTTCTACTGCCTTGTCCATCATATCCTTATCGGTGCCACATACAGATACATTACCATCATCGGTAATATCAATCTTAACGCCGGTACGAGCGATAATCTCATTAATGGTCTTACCACGCTGACCAACAACCTCGCCAATCTTCTCAGGATCAATCTGGATAGATACAATCTTAGGAGCGTAAGGACCAACTTCCGGTCTTGGCTCAGAGATTGCAGGCTTCATACAGGTATCCATGATGAATAACCTAGCCTCACGACATCTTGCAATAGCACCTTCTACGATAGGTCTGGTTAAACCGTGAATCTTAATATCCATCTGGATTGCAGTAATACCATCGGTAGTACCGGTTACCTTAAAGTCCATATCACCGAAGAAGTCTTCAAGACCCTGAATATCGGTTAATAATACAAAATCATCATCAGTATCACCGGTTACAAGACCACAAGAAATACCTGCTACCATCTTCTTAATAGGAACACCTGCAGCCATGAGTGACATACAAGATGCACAGGTAGAAGCCATAGAAGTAGAACCGTTAGACTCGAAGGTCTCAGATACGGTACGGATTGCATATGGGAATTCCTCTTCGCTTGGAAGTACAGGAATCAATGCTCTCTCAGCTAATGCACCATGACCGATTTCACGACGTCCCGGACCTCTGGAAGGCTTAGTCTCGCCTACAGAGTATGAAGGGAAGTTGTAGTGATGCATATATCTCTTGCTTACTTCGTTCTCATCTAAGCCATCGATTCTCTGCTGCTCAGATAAAGGAGCCAAAGTACATACGTTACAAATCTGCGTCTGTCCACGGGTGAACATTGCACTACCGTGTACTCTCGGAATTAAATCTACTTCTGCAGAAAGCTTTCTGATCTGGTTCATTGCACGACCGTCAGGACGCTTCTGATCAGCTAAAATCATCTTACGAACAGTCTTCTTCTGATACTGATATACAGCCTCACCTAACATAGAGAGCCACTCTTCGTTTTCGGCAAAAGCTTCTTCTAACTTAGCGGTAATTACGCGGATATTCTCCTCACGTACCTGCTTCTCATCGGTAAATACAGCCTCTTCCATTTCTGTAGGAGGTACAATCTTCTTGATTTCATCAAATAATTCAGCAGGAATTGCACAGCTGGTGTACTCATGTTTTGGCTTACCAACTTCAGCAACAATCTTATCGATGAACTCGATAATGGTCTGGTTTACATCATGTGCTAAATAAATAGCCTCGATCATCTTTGCTTCAGGTACTTCATTAGCACCTGCTTCAATCATAATCACCTTTTCCTTGGTAGAAGCTACGGTAAGGTTTAAGTCACCGTTCTTCCACTGCTCCTGGCTAGGGTTTATTACAAATTCACCATCAATTAAGCCCACCTGAGTCATAGCGCAAGGACCATCGAAAGGAATGTCAGAAATGCATGTTGCAATAGATGCACCAAGCATAGCTACAATTTCCGGACGACATGCAGGATCAACACTCATTACCATTGTATTTAAGGTAACATCATTTCTGTAATCCTTAGGGAATAAAGGACGCATCGGTCTGTCGATAACACGGCTGGTAAGAATTGCATTCTCGCTAGCCTTTCCTTCTCTCTTGTTAAATCCACCCGGGATCTTACCAACTGCGTATAACTTTTCCTCATACTCTACACTGAGAGGGAAGAAATCGATACCGTCTCTTGGCTTCTCTGATGCGGTTGCGGTACAGAGTACGGTAGTATCACCATACTGCATGAATGCACAACCATTTGCCTGTTTGCCCACTCTGTTAATATCTACTTTCAGAGTACGGCCTGCAAGTTCCATAGTAAAACTATTGTACATATTCTCTCCATTCTGCCGGGATACCGGCGCATATTTATTCCTAACGGAATGTGTTCTTTCGAAACTACTGAAAAACACACTACATATGCTTTTCAGCGGTCTCGAATAAGCCCACTTCCGTAAGTTGTTCCAAATTAGATAAAGGCGCAAGAAGCCGAATATTCGGTTTCTTCCGCCTTCCACATTTACTATTATCTTCTGATGCCTAACTTCTCGATAAGTTCACGATACTTATTTAAGTCAGTTCTCTTTAAGTAATCTAAAAGACCACGTCTCTGACCAACCATCATGTACATACCACGACGGCTGTGATGATCCTTAGGATTAGCCTTTAAGTGCTCAGTAAGCTCTGCGATTCTTGCAGATAAAACTGCAATCTGAACCTCTGGTGAACCGGTGTCTCCAGGGAATCTACCGTACTGCTCAATAATAGCTGTTTTCTTCTCTTTAGAAATCATGTGTTAATCCTCCATTCTCTTATTATCGCCTGACACTAAGCATTGGGTCGGAGTGTCCCGAAGCTGGGTGTCGGCTAAACTCATACTATGGCATAATAACACAATCTTAGAGAAATGTAAAGCATTTTCCATATTTTTTTGTTATTAAATGTAACAGTTCAGCCGCGTCATTCGCAAAACAGTCTAATTCATGTAAGTATAATTATCCTGTCTCGCAGGTCATAGCTGAACTGTAACATCAAATTAATCCTGTAATACTCTTACATACTTAACCGGAGTACGATACTTGTACTGACTAATCTTAATACCGGTCTTCGGACTGCTGGCATGAATTACCTGTCCGCCACCGATATAGATTGCCACATGATTGATGGTTCCTGCACTGTTGGCATAAAACACCAAATCTCCTGCCTGTAATTCTGAAGCACTAATCTTTGTACCTTCATTTGCCTGAGAACCGGAATGATGTGAAAGCTTCACACCAAACTTCTTAAATACAGAAAGTACAAAACCGGAACAATCCGCACCCTTGGTAAGACTGGTACCACCCCATACGTAAGGATTTCCCACAAACTGCTTTGCATATTCGCACAACTCTACGCGAACATCGGATACACCTTCTCCATACAAAAGCTCTGTCATGGTAATAGCGGTATCCAGTTTGGTCTCGAGCTCAGTAAACTCTGCCGATACAAATCCCTCTTCGCCATCGATGGAAACCATATGCCATCCATCTAATGACTCAATATATTCCAATTCCTCTCCTTCCGGAACCTGCGTAAGAATCGGACTATCCAGACTTGCCTCATCACGTACACGAAGTCCGGCTGTATTCACCTTCACTACAGTCTTCACTAATTCGTTAGCACGCAACTTCGCCTCAGGACCTACCAATAAAAACTCTGCACTGACATATCCTTCCACATTGCCGGATACGATGTGTGCCCAGCCATCCTCCGTAATCTCCAACACTTCACAAGCTGCATCCTTTGGCAACTTTCCTACTAACTTCGCTTTGGTGCTGGAATCGGTACGGATATTTAAATTACCGGAAGAAACATTGGCAATTCCAAGATTGGTATATCCCCAGGAAGCTCCCTGTGCCGCTTCGGCAACTTCCATATATTCCTCATTTGTTAATTCCACTTCTATCAGTGACGCAACGCCCGCCTGACCAAGTACATTACGTACGGAAGACACACTTGCTGCACCGACAGCCAGAGGGTCCATAAGCAATGCTATACTTAATCCCGCTCCGATTAGTCTTAATCCAATACGATTCATTTATATCAACCTCATTTGTTACAATTTTGTTACAAATGAATTATAGCAATCTTACACATTTATGTCAATAAAAAAGAGCTTCTTTAAGCTCTTTTTCACAAAGATGTATGATTTCGGAAATACTTCCGACCTTCTTCCTTATCTAAATGCATCTGTTCCTTCAAGGCCTCCACATTGCCAAACTTCATCTCCGGTCTCTTAAATGCATGCAGCTGTATTATGACTTCTTCGCCATACAAGTTCCCTTCGAAGTCAAAAAGGAATGACTCCACACCCATTATTTTCTCTTCTGTAACAGTAGGCTTATATCCCACATTACTGATTGCTTTATAGGTGAGTCCGTTATGAACCACTGAGGAATAATATACCCCTGCCGGTGGAAGTAGCTTATCTTCGCCGGGTAATACATTGATGGTTGGCATGCCTATAGTGCGTCCCAGCTTCTTGCCGTGACTTACCTCTCCGCAAATCGTATAGGGTGAGCCCAAGAACTTCTTCACCTGCTCCATCTGTCCTGCCTCTACCAATTCTCTGATATAAGTAGAGCTGATTTCACGTCCCTCTACTGCAATCTTTGAAATCGTGGTTAAAGAATACCCCAGCTCCTCAGCCAATTCCTGCAAAAGCACAGCATCTCCCACACCTTTCGCACCAAAGGAGACATCCTCACCTGCCACAATCCACCTTGCACGCATTCGCTCTACCAGATATTCCCTCACAAAAACCTCCGGTGCCATGGCAGCTGATGAAAAAGACAGTGGAAATTCAACCAGCACATCAATTCCCATATCCCGGAATATTCTTTGTTTTTCCTCTTTGGTAGTCAATTCCTTTCCGTCGGATACTCCAAATAACACTGCCGGTGAAGGATCAAAGGTAAGTACACAAGTTTTCAGTCCCTGTGCTTTCCTTTCCAGAAGCGTCTGCAATAGGCTACGGTGCCCCAAGTGTACACCATCAAATTTACCAATGGCCACCGCAGTATCTTCATTCAATTTAAAATCTAGTGTGTCTGAAATAACTATCATTTACTTTCCTATCGTAACTATAAAAACATTTTTACCGGTTTATAGCGACGGGTCTCGCTTTCATAAGCGTAGATTCCAAAAAACCGTTCTCCACCATATACACGAACCCACTGTCCTGCCGGATACGGCTTCTTTTCCGTCATCTGGTTTGGATAAACAGAGTTCCCGTTTTCCAACAGACGAATGGTCTCTTCCTTGGCATAAAGTGCCGGACACTCTCCAAAGATAGAGTCCACCGCATAGAGCTTTTCTCCGATTCTCTCTTCATCCCGAAGTTTCTCCAGCTCTGCAAGAGTAATAGCATCCTCCAGCTTAAAGATACCCACCTTAGTCCTTTGCAGACTCTGCATGGTGCCGCCGCAACCAAGCTTCTGTCCAATATCGTGACACAAGGTTCGGATATAAGTCCCCTTAGAACACTCTACTCTCATCTTTACTACCGGAAGATTTACCTCTAAAATCTCAATATCCAGAATTTTAACAGGTCTGGCAGTGCGCTCCACTTCCTTACCTGCTCTTGCCAGTTCATAAAGCTTCTTACCATCCACCTTCAATGCCGAATACATAGGAGGAACCTGCATATAGTCTCCCACAAAACTCATAATAGCATCACGTACCTCTTCCTCCGTGCATTCCACCGGACACTCTCTCAAAGTCTGCCCTGTGATATCCTGAGTGTCAGTCTCTTTTCCAAGGAGCAGCTCCGCCACATATTCCTTATCCTTGTCCGTCAGCATATCACAAAGCTTTGTACCGCTGCCAAGACATACAGGAAGCACTCCGGTAGCATCCGGGTCTAAAGTTCCGGTATGACCTATTTTCTTCTGCTTGCAAATACCACGCATTTTGGCTACCACATCATGGGAAGTAAAGCCCTTTTCTTTATAAATGTTAATGATTCCGTTAAACATATTAATCATTACCCTTCATCTGCTTCTCAATATGGAACGAAAGGTTATTCACACAATCGTGGAAGGTCCCCTTCATAGTACAGCCTGCCGCGCGCACATGACCACCGCCTCCAAAGTAGGAAGCCACCTCCGCAACATTTACCATTTCATCGGAACGCATACTGACTTTATACTCCAGCACATCAATCTGGTACATAAAGATTGCACAATGCACCCCTTTAATATTTCTAAGCTGATTTACAATGCCATCCAAATCCTTGCTGGTCACATCGTAAAATTCCATTTCTTTCTTATCCACACAACTTACTATACAGGCTCCATCCATAAAACGGATACTTTCCATCAATGCTCTTCCCATAATCTGGGTCTGCAGATAAGTCTTCTGATAAAATGTCTCCTCAATAATTTTAGGAAAATTAAATCCGTACTGAATTAACTTCGCACCAATCTCCATGGTTTTGGGTGACGTATTGGAATACTGGAACACTCCTGAGTCATGAATAATACCAACATAAAGAGCTTCTGCAATCTCCGCATCCATTCCGTTCTCTAATAAACCATACAATACCTCTGCCGTTGCACTGGCATCCGGCACAACCAGACTTACATTTCCGCACCCCTTGTTGCTGATGTGATGGTCAATATTAATTTTTTTCACTGCACTTTCATAAATAGGCTGTGCACCGCCAAGGCGGTCATCACTACAATCCAGTGCAAAGAATACATCCATAGGTTCCTGCACATCAAAATCACCTGATATATCCAAAAACCCTACCAAATCCTGAAATGTCTCCGGGGGATTCTCTAAAAATACCGTCACCTCAGTGTCCGGCATCTGCTTTCTCAAAAAGCTGCAAAGCGCCAAACAGGAACCCACACAGTCGCCATCCGGTCTGATGTGACCACTGATACCGATACGCTTTGCACCACTACATTCCTGTAATATGTTCATCCCATTCTCTCCTATTCAAAGAAAAAGCCCCGCGAAAAGCGAGGCATTTCTTTATTCTTCGTCTTCTAAAGTTTCCTGCTCCGCAATTACTTCATTAATCTTCTTAGACATATTCACGCCATACTCAATGGACTGATCCATGATAAACGTAATACTTGGGGTATTACGAAGATTAATTCTCTTTGCAAGCTGTGACTTAATAAACCCTTCTGCACTTTTCAGTCCCTGATAGGTATTCTTTCTGGCTTCCTCGCCGCCAAGCACACTGATATATGCTTTACAGCTCTTTAAATCCGGAGCCACTTCTACCGCTACCACACTGGTAAGAGGACTGATGCGTGGGTCTTTGATTTCTCCACGAATCACTTCTGCAAGAACTTTCTGAACTTCCCCGTTAACACGGGTATTCTTAATACTGTTTTTTCTCATAAAACCTCCAAATTTGCCCAGCGAATTATCTTGCGTTTATGGATGATTCACTTTTACTTTCTGGGAACCTCTACCATGATGTAAGCTTCTACCATATCCAGCTCCTGCATCTGATCAAAGCCTTCAAATACAAGACCACATTCAAATCCGGTCTTAACTTCCTTAACATCATCTTTAAATCTCTTAAGAGACTTCAGCTCACCTTCGTAAATCTGCTTACCTTCTCTGGTAATACGAATCTTACATCCTCTCTGGAACATACCGTCCATAACGTAAGAACCTGCAATATTACCGATAGCAGACGCCTTGAAGATCTGACGAACTTCTGCATGACCGATAACCTTCTCCTCAAAGACAGGATCCAACATACCCTTCATTGCATGCTCAATATCTTCAATTGCCTGATAGATAACTCTGTATAATCTTACGTCTACGCCCTCGCGTTCAGCGGTAGCCTTTGCAGTAGCGTCCGGACGAACATTAAATCCGATAATAATCGCATTAGATGCACTCGCTAAAGTAACATCAGACTCAGAAATTGCACCAACACCACCGTGGATACACTTAACCACAACTTCTTCGTTAGAAAGCTTGAGTAAGGACTGCTTTACAGCCTCCACACTACCCTGAACATCAGCCTTTACGATAAGGTTGAGTTCCTTTAAGTTACCTTCCTGAATCTGTGAGAATAAGTCATCCAGAGACATCTTGGACTTAGTCTCTTCCAGCTTCTTCTCTTTGTTCTGTGCAGTATAGGTCTCAGCATAGGATTTTGCAGTCTTATCACTGTCATGTGCAAGGAATACTTCACCCGCACTCGGAACATCGGAAAGACCTAAAATTTCTACAGGAGTAGAAGGTTTTGCCTCTTTTACTCTTCTTCCCTTGTCGTCAATCATAGCACGAACCTTACCATGAGCCGCACCTGCAGAGATAAAATCTCCCACATGAAGAGTACCCTTCTGAACAAGAACAGTAGCTACAGGACCACGTCCCTTATCCAGCTCGGCCTCAATTACAAGACCCCTTGCTCTTCTGTTCGGATTAGCCTTAAGCTCTAATACATCCGCGGTGAGAAGAACCATCTCAAGTAAGTTCTCAATACCCTCTCCGGACTTTGCAGATACCGGTGCAAATACAGTGCTTCCACCCCAATCTTCTGCTATTAATTCATATTCGGTTAATTCCTGCTTAACTTTTTCAATATTTGCAGCAGGCTTATCAATCTTATTTACTGCAACGATGATTTCAATACCGGCAGCCTTTGCATGGCTGATAGCTTCTACGGTCTGTGGCATTACGCCATCATCTGCCGCAACTACTAAAATTGCGATATCAGTGGACTTGGCACCACGCATACGCATTGCTGTGAACGCTTCATGACCAGGGGTATCAAGGAATGTAATCTTCTCGCCATTTGCCTCTACCAAGTCGGATCGTAGCCATGTCGTTCTGTGA
>JAZQIQ010000006.1:0-144662 GCA_045541195.1 Acetatifactor sp.
TATTTTTGTTCATATGAGGTCCTTTCTGACAGACAGATAACCAAGAACAAGAATAGAATTCGGAAAGTGCGTGTGCAAGACTAAATTCCACTTTTGGAAAAATTGAGGTGTAATGGGTGGAATTTAAAATTTCAATTTACGTAAATTTAAAATTTCAATTTACTGGGGGTATGGGGTACTACATGACTTTCTGTAAAGAATAATAAATTATATGTAAAATATAGTTGACAAAAAGTCGCCGAGGAGTTATAGTAAACTCACAAAAGATAATACTAACAGGAGGGGAATGAGTATGAAAAAGAAAGTAATTGCAGGTTTATCATTGGTGGTAATAGCGTTGTACACGCTGTTATACCTTTTCTCAAAGCCGGAGAGTGTTTATGAGGCAGATATGGAGACGAACATCATAGTACAGGAGGGGGTTGCGCAGTCTGAGCCACTGGTAAGCACCTTTGAGATACCGGAGGATGGCGAGTACACCATGCATGCGGAGTGGGAAATCAGTCCGGAGGGAATGCTGATGGCTTGCTGTATCAGGGATGAGAGTGGCGAAGCTGTTAATAATTTTAGTGCAGAATGCATTACTATGATGTCAGGTTCAATGCAGCTGAAGGCCGGAGAATATACCATGACCTTGACACCGCTTACCGATGCGGAGCAGTGGAAGGAATATTTTGCAGGATTTGATACTTCTGACTGGGATGTACCTGTAGAGGAATCTGAGCCGGAGTATGCGTTTGCAACCGATGGGGAGTTTCATTTTGATTTTGACTTTAAGGTGCAGACTTATGTGGATTTAGACTGGCTTGGCATTGTACTGGCAGCGGCGGTAGCTGTGCTTTTAATTGTGATTCTGATTGCAATGACGCAGAAGGGTGAGGGTCTTAAGCAGGATTATGATGAGCGTCAGGAGGTACTTCGCGGTAAGGGTGCCCGGTATGCTTTCTATACCATGATGATTCAGAATTTTGTTCTTTTTACGCTGGAGGCTGCGGAGATGTATTATCTGCCCATGAGCATCGGATATGCTCTGTTTCTCAGCACTCTCATTGGTATCGTGGTGTATGCGGTGTACTGTATCTGGAATGAAGCATATTTTGCATTGAATCAGAATGCAAATACGCTGACAGTGGTATTTCTGGCAATGGGTATTGGTAATTTGTGGATGGGTATTGATGCCTTTGCAGAAGGCGTCGCTATTCAGAACGAGCAGTTAACCCTGCGCAGTATGAATCTTTTTTGTGGTATAATGATACTAATTATTTGTGGAGCACTTATCATTAAAAAGGTATGTAAGGACAGAGAGGAAGACTAGGATGAAGAATCTGAAATTGAAATCTGCCCGGGCAGCATTGGATTTGTCTCAGCAGGAGCTGGCAGATAAGGTGGGGGTATCCAGACAAACCATCAATGCCATTGAAAAGGGCGACTATAATCCCACCATTCAGCTTTGCAAAAGCATCTGCAAGGTGCTGGGAAAGACCTTGGATGAGCTGTTCTGGGATGAAGAATAGTGGATACCCCTTGACAAAATCTCTTAACCATATAAAATAGTACTTATATTTGATAAAGTGGAGATTTTGCATATTCTCCACTTTGGTCAAATATGGCAATACATTTTATAAAGGGAAAGGGGATGGTTTCGGTGGATTCGATACCTCGAAGTAGGTACACAGAATTTATTAAAACAAGCTGTGAGCAAGAGATAATAACAGAAAATCAAAGTCACATAATACTCAAGAATCATAAATGGTGCAATCGCTTGTTTGTAAACAAGTGTTACGTACGTCTTTGTTCGTGATAACAGCACGGGGAAGGTGATAACTAAAGAACATTTATTTGATTTGGAGGAGCTATGGACATATTAAAGCAGTTATTATTGCAGTTAATTTTGATTGGGCTGAATGCATTTTTTGCAGCTACGGAAATCGCTATGATTTCGCTAAACGAGAAGAAGTTAAAGGCGAAGGCAGAAAGCGGTGATAAGAAAGCGGGCAAAATGCTTGCGATGATTGAGGAACCGACCAGATTCCTTTCAACCATACAGATTGGTATTACTCTTGCAGGATTTTTAGGATCTGCGTTTGCGGCAGATAATTTTGCAGAAAGATTGTCAGATTTTGTTGTTAGTACTTTTGAGATTCCAAGTGCATACGTTGGTGTGATTAACACGGTAGCAGTCGTTATTATTACTTTGGTGCTGTCATATTTTACACTCGTTTTGGGTGAGCTGGTGCCTAAGCGTGTAGCAATGCGCCATAAGGAGAAGTTTGCAGATTTAGTGTGTGGAATTATTTCCGTTTTAGCTACGGTTTTGAGTCCGATTATTGGACTTTTAACGATTTCCACCAATGGTGTTTTGAGACTTTGTGGAATTGATCCGAATGAAAAGGAGGAGTCTGTATCCGAAGAAGATATTGTAATCATGTTGGATGCAGGTGCGGATGAAGGTACTCTCAAAGAGGACGACATAACATATATTAAGAACGTATTTAAACTGGATAAGCAGGTTGCTGCAGATGTTATGACACATCGTAAGGCAATCACATACATTTCCAGTGATGCGACACAGGAGGAGATTCTGAGTATCATTGAGAGCGATGAATATTCCAGAATGCCGGTATACTTAGAGAATGCTGATGATATTGTTGGTATTCTTCATACAAGAGATTTTTTATTAAAGCATGGGAATCCGGATTTTTCATTGGAGCAGGTGATTATGCCTCCTACCTTTGTACCGGAGAGTATGCATCTGGATGTTTTAATTAAGGAGATGCAGACCAAGCATACCCATATGGTAATCGTAGTAAACGAATACGGTGTTCCTTCCGGACTTGTAACCATGGAGGACATTTTAGAGGAAATCGTTGGTGAGATTTGGGACGAGAGCGATGAGGCCATTGACAGCATCAAGAAGCTGGAGGATGGCACTTACCGTGTACTTTGCACCACCTCTACAGAGGATTTCTTCGAGTATTTTAACATTACTCCGGAGGAGGAGACGGAGGCCACTACCGTAAACGGCTGGCTGACGGAGAACAGTGGTAATATCCCTGATAAGGGAGATACCCTGGAGTATCAGAATCTTTCCATTACCGTAACAGAAGCTGATGAATTGATGGCGCATGAAATTCATGTTACAATAAGAGAAGAAGAGCCATCGGAAGAAGCGTAAATAAGAGCCATTATAGAATTTCTGAGGAGGTTCTATAATGGCTTTCTTTTGTGTGATGGTAACGGAGGTACAAGAGATGAAATATGATTTTACTACGGTAATTGACCGTAGAGGACAAGATTCTATTGCTGCGGATGTGATTCCCATTAAGGGAGCTAAGGTGAAGGATGGTCTTACTCCCATTCCTATGTGGATTGCGGACATGGGCTTTGCCACTGCTCCGGCAGTGCGTGACGCCATTGCTAAGAGACTGGAGCATCCGGTGTTTGGCTATTTTCCGGCATCGGAGGAGTATTACAACGCCATTATGGAATGGCATAAGAGACGGAACGGAGTAGTGGGTATTGCAAAAGAGAACATTGGTTATGAGAACGGAGTGCTTGGCTGTGTGACTTCTGCACTGAATGCCTTTACCTCGCCGGGAGAAGCGGTACTGGTGCATGCTCCTTGTTATGTGGGATTTTTACATGTGTTGGAGGATTTGGGAAGGAAGATTATTTTCAGCGATTTGAAGCGTGACCACGAAGGCATCTGGCGAATGGACTATGAAGACATGGATGCTAAGATGAAGGAGTATAATATTCACTTTGCGATTTTCTGCTCACCTCACAATCCTTCCGGTCGTGTTTGGGAGCGAGAGGAAATCGAGAAAGCTATGGAGGTATACAAAGCCAATGATGCCATCGTAGTTTCTGATGAAATCTGGTCTGACCTTGTGCTTCCGGGACAGAAGCATATTCCTACCCAAAGTGTTTCCGAAGATGCAAAGAGACGTACTATCGCAGTATATGCACCATCCAAAACTTTCAACCTTGCCGGTTTAGTTGGTTCTTATCATATTATCTATGACAAATATCTTCTGGATAGGGTGAATCGTCAGGGCGCCATTACACACTACAACTCCATGAATGTACTGTCTATGCATGCACTTGTGGGCGCTTACAGTGAGGGTGAAGAATGGCTGGAAGAGCTTCGGTCTGTCCTTCAGGAAAATATAGATTATGCTTATGATTTTATCTGCAAGAATTTCGAAGGGATCTCTCTGGCAAAGCCTCAGGGTACTTATATGCTTTACTTAGACTGTAGCGAATGGTTGAAGCGCTTTGGGTTTACCTTGGATGATTTGCTCCTGGCGGGTGCATCTGTGGGCGTTATCTGGCAGGATGGAAGAGACTTCGGTATGGACAAGACCATCCGTATGAATCTTGCTGCACCCCACAGCCTGATTGTAGAAGCTATGGAACGCCTGAAAAAATACGTCTTCAACTAAAAGAAAAACGGCTTCAAAGGGACTGGCGCTACATGACACTGCCCGGAGGAGCGTTTCATTTAATGATATCCTATTTGAAGCCGTTTTGTTTTTTCATTTCATTCTTTTTCTGATACATGGCGTGGTCAGCCTTTGCAAAGACATTCTCATAGAGGAAGTCTTCATCCTTATTGTAATCAGCCATTCCCAGAGCTATGGAAATAGGAATTTCCCGCTCTTTGGCAGAGATGGTTACCTGAGACATATTCTCGTAGAAGGTGCGGTATAACTCTTCACGATTCTCATAATCTTCATTTTCCAAAATGGCGATAAATTCGTCTCCACCGATACGGAATACAGGACTGTGCTTAAATACATTACAGATGTATTTTGCAGAGTTTATGATTAATAAGTTGCCTGCGGCATGTCCATAGGTGTCGTTGATGCTCTTAAGTCCATTTGCATCAAAGAGAGCCAGTGCGAAATGTGTATCTCGTACAACCATTCTTGCTTTCAGGCCGGAAACATATTCCTGATAAGCCATATTGTTACGAATACCGGTAAGACTATCCTTGTAGGCCAGTCCGTTGATATAGCCAACATATTCCTTTAGGGAAGCGGCAGTCTTCTGGAAACTTTTTGCCAAAGTGCCGATTTCATCTGTGGACTGACAATTGATTTTCACATCGAAGTCACCATCAGCAATCTTAACGGCAGCGGCAGTCAGTTCCTTCAGCGGTTGAACAATATGCTGAATCATCAAAATGGTGATGCAGCTTGCCACACACAGGAAAAACAGTGTGGAAAAGCCAAGGAAACGGATAAAGAAATCGCCTTCCCGGCTTGCATTATTGCGGTGTGCGTGGGTAATGAGAGTACAACCATTGGTTAGCTTAATCTCCGCTTCATAAGAGTTGGCTTCCAGTACAGGTCTGGGCTGTCCCATGTTCAGCTTGGGGTGATAGAGAATGCAGTCATTCTCATCCAGCAGATAGGCAAAGCCATCTTCTAATAAGGAGATATTTGCGATAGTAGCGGAAATATCGGAAAAATCAATATCTATGCCCGCAACTCCCAAAAGCTGTTCGCCCACATATAGAGGAACTACATAGGAAATAACACGCAGGTCTGTATCCAGATTGTGATATGGCGTCATCCAGGTGGGATTTCCATTGGAAACCGGAATGTGATACCAACCTACATAGCCCGTATCTTCCGCAGAATAGGCACCTACATCCAAAGGCTCATGCTTCAGTAATGCGTCATTGCGTCTGAGTCTGGAATAAAAGAAGCCTTTATGGGAAATGGGAAGTTCATAATTCCAGCGCATATAAAAAGAAACCGCGCCATCTGTATTGGTGGCAATATCCCAAAATTGATTCTCCATGGATTTCTCAAAGCGATCTCGATAAGCTTCATCATTGATAAAGCGCTCCATGGATTCAAGCTCCTGTAAAGCGATATTGGCCATGATATCCACAGATTGCTGGACCTTGTTCGCTATGCTGTTAATCTGGGCCCCATGCTCCTGACACGTTAGCTCTAAGAGCTGCATGGCGGATTTCTCTACCATGCGGTTAATCATCAGACTTCCGGTGCCGCCCAGGACAAGACAAATAAATAAAATTTCAATAATAATTGTTATTGTGAATTTTTTTTGCAATGAATTCATGAAAGAGCTCCTTTGCCTGCTTTGCAATAGTCCACGAATTGGTCACCTGGGATGGGTCTTGAGAAGTAATATCCCTGGCAATAGTCCACACCCAGAGCAACGACTTTATCAAGCTGCGCTTGTGTCTCTACTCCTTCAATTAATACTTTGAAATTCATATCTTTCAGCATGCGGACGGTACAAGATAGAATGGTCTGTGCATTTTCGTTGGTATCCGCATTCCAAAGAAGGCTTTTATCCAGCTTAATGATGTCGAAATCCATATCAAACATGTAGCTGAAATTAGAGTAACCGGTACCATAGTCGTCCATAGAGAAGGTAAAGCCTTGGTCCTTTAAGCGTTTCATGGTGTCTAAGAAGATGTCCGGACTGTGTACCGCCACAGACTCTGTAATCTCCAGATTGAAACGAATAGGGGTAAGGTCATATTCTTTTAGGATATTGCGGAACGTATCCGGCAGACCGGTATACATACACTGAACCGTAGAAAGATTTACTTCAACGTATTCAATGCCGTACTTTGACAGATTGTTCTTTTTGAAGAATTTGCACGCTTGACGGAATACAACTTCTCCAACCTTAACAATAAGCCCCTCATTTTCAGCAATGGGGATAAATTCATCCGGAGGAATCTCTCCCAGCTCGTCGTCAAATAAACGTACCAATGCTTCTGCAGAATTAATTCTGCCCAATTGTTTATTCCAGATGGGCTGGTAATATACCTGAAAGGAGTGGTTATCCAGTGCTTTTTGGATGGCGTTGGTTACTTCGTTGCTGCGCTGCAGCTTTTTCAATTCCGGACCACGCATGATTACTTCGTTACCCAGTGCCTTGTTACTATCCACTACTGCAAGTAGCGCTTCCAGAGAATTTGCGGTTTCGGGAATGTCAATAATTGAAATATGTACCCGTAGGTCCAATTCATATTCATTGTAGGTCCAAAGTGTTTCAAATCTATTTTTAATCGCTTCTGCAATGCGTGTTATCTCTTCGTGAGAGATACAGTATAGGGACAGACAGAAATTGTCTTTTTCACAGTCATAAACTACACCGTTGCGAGTGAAGGAGCGCAGCCACTGGGCAATATTGAAGCGAACCTCATTCATTGCCAGGATACCCAGTACGTTCTGATAGTTGTTAATGTTTGTCAGTTTCACAGATATTACGCTGTAGTCAACATTAGTTTTGATGTAAACATTATTGTCCTCCAGAAACGCTCGGCGGTTAAATACTTTGGAGATACCGTTATAGATATCTGCCTCGTTCTCCAGTGTGAAAAGTACGCCTAAAAGAGCCAGGGACTGGATAAACATCTCAATAAGAAGGGTGGATAAAAACAGCTGTATTAAAACAGAACCGATACTTGCAACGGCAAAGATAATCAATGCAATCAGCTTATCCTTGGGAATGGACTTGCTTTTCGTAATTACATAGTATACCGACAGACACACGTACAAGAATGCACTGACATAGAGGTAAAGCATTGCCGGCCCATGGGTATAAATGTCGTTGGAATCGTAGTAGAATATCCAACGGAAAATAGGGTTCAGTAAAAGGGCAATAAATGCGACCAGATATGGAGTGATAAGTAAGGCAAATTTGCGTTTATTTATAGTTATGTAAACTCCTGTGGTGGTGATTACATAAAGTAAGATTAAAAGCGCCTGCATATTGTGGGTCGCCAGATACAGGAAGTTTAAGATATCTCGGGTTATCACAGAGAAATTCTGTGGATAAGAAATTGCTATGGAGCTGGCAATATCAAAAATACAGGAAACCCAGCCATTTAAAGCAACGATGAAGAACATCATGTGCTGCGGCTTCTTGATACCTTTACGGGACAGCGTAAAGTAGAGCAGTATAAGTAAGACAAATGTAGCTGCGATGTCGTAATGTATATTGTAAAGCATGCTGACCTCCTAAATAGTACGAATTTACTATGAGTATACACTATTTTCACGTAGAAGAGAACACAAATAAAAGAAAAAACTTTTTATATATAGGAAAATATCTTATAATTTGGGATATGGAATTCAGAGATTTTTTAGAGATATATGAAATTACATTAAGTGAACAACAAATGCAGGCGGCCCGGGCGGTGGAGGGGCCGGTGCTTCTTCTGGCAGTGCCGGGAAGCGGTAAGACCACGGTGCTGGTAAGTAGACTGGGCTATATGATATATGGGCTGGGCATTGCCCCGGAAAATATTCTGACAGTGACCTATACAGTTGCTGCGACCAGAGATATGGCGGAACGATTTGTTCGTATGTTCGGCGAGGAGTATAAAGGGAGGCTGGAGTTCCGCACCATTAATGGTATCTGTGCCCGGATTATTCAGTATTGCGGACAGTGTTTGGGAAAGACCGCATACGAATTGATAACGGATGAGAAGCTGTTGTCGGATTTGCTTATTGGGATTTACCGGGATGTGGTGAAGGAATATCCGACAGAAAGCGATGTTAAAGCAGTGCGTACCCGTATCACTTACGCGAAAAATATGATGCTCACAAGGAATGAGTTGCGAGAGCTGGATGAGGATGAGATTCCTTATTCAGAGATATATGAACGCTATTGCGCTGAGCTGAAGGCAAGGAGCTGGATGGATTATGATGACCAGATGGTGTATGCCTATCGCTTATTGAAGGCAATTCCGGAAGCCTTGGAGTATTTCCGGGAGCGGTATCGCTATATCTGTGTGGATGAGGCCCAGGATACCTCCAAGATTCAGCATGCGATTATTTCTCTTTTGGCCGGACCGGATGGCAACCTATTCATGGTGGGGGACGAGGACCAGAGTATCTACGGATTTCGTGCAGCATATCCGGAGGCGCTGATGAACTTTGGGAAGGAACATCCGGGAGCCAAGATACTGCTGATGGAGGACAATTTTCGAAGTACTGCACAAATTGTAGCGGCAGCAGGAAAGTTTATCAGGAAAAATATTCACAGATATGAGAAAACCATGCGTCCCTCCAGGGGGGAAGGAAATGATATCCGGGAGATTCCGGTGAAATCCAGAAAAGCGCAGTACAGTTATTTACTAAAGGTGGCAGAGAAGTGTACCGGGGAAACGGCGATTTTGTACCGAGATAATGAAAGTGCATTGCCACTGGTGGATCAGTTGGAACGCATGGGAATTTCCTATCGTATCCGCAGTGCAGACTATACCTTTTTCTCCAATAGGGTAGTTATGGATATTGTGAATATTATTAAGTTTGCCATGGAGCCTACGGATACGGAGCTTTTCTCCAAGATTTACTTTAAGATAGGAACATATCTGAATAAAGCTGCCATGGAGGAGTTGTGTGAGAATAGTGTGGTGTACGGCTGCAATGTGCTGGCGGCAGCACCCCTTTGCAAGAAGCTTCATCCACAGACGGTGAAGAGCTGTAAGGCCATGAAGACCCATATGGAGAAGCTCTTGACAGAACGTGCAGATAAGGGAATTTACCGCATTGTGCATTTTATGGGATATGGGGATTATCTGGAGCGTATGAAGATTAAAGACCATAAGGTGGATATTCTGGAGGCGCTGGGGGAAAATATCGGTACGGTGGCCCAATTGCCCGGAAGACTACAGGAGTTGCAACAACTCTTGCAGGAGAAGGAAAACGATGTAAGGTGTCCCTTGATTCTGTCCACTATTCATTCCAGCAAGGGTCTGGAATATGATACAGTATATCTGATGGATGTGATTGACGGGATTTTTCCGGAGCGGGTGATTAAGGACATGCGAAATGCCGTGCCGGAGGATGTGAAGATTTACGAGGAGGAGCGGAGGCTTTTCTACGTGGGAGCTACCCGTAGTAAGAATCAGCTAAATGTATTTACCCTGAGTAAACAATCCTCCTTTGCTACGGAATTGTTTGATATGTCCCAGGAGGACTTTGAGCGGTTTTGCAGGCGAATTCGTGTGAATGAGTACATCTTCCATAAAAAATACGGCAAGGGTGTGGTACAATATAAGAACGGAGATATTGTGACGGTATCCTTTGATGAGGGCGAGAAGAAGCTTTCCATGCGGATGCTGATGGAGAAGAGGTTGTTGGTGTGAGATGTATCTGATAACGCTATATTTTGAGGAGAAGACAAGCAGAGAATTGAATAGATGGATTATGCAGGTGGCAGAGGCTACCGATAATACATTTATGACGG
This sequence comes from Acetatifactor sp., assembly GCA_045541195.1. Taxonomy (GTDB): domain Bacteria; phylum Bacillota; class Clostridia; order Lachnospirales; family Lachnospiraceae; genus Acetatifactor. Next base: position 10,252 of record JAZQIQ010000006.1, read on the forward strand.
AGCATCAGGTTCCGCCCCATATGACTGTGGGAGCCTTTGAAGCACCGGATGATGAGACTGCCAAGAGACTTTTTGAGGAGATGACATTCCCGGCAGCAGGAGAAGCGGAGATGGTTTCCGTGGGTAGCTTTATGCCACAGGTACTCTATGTGAGTGCTGTGTACAGTATGTATCTGCATCAACTGGCGGTAGAAGTGGATAAGGTGCTTTCCGGAAATACGATGGTGAAGATACGTCCCAACTACCGGCCTTTTTCATGGTATCCCCATGTGACAATCGGAAAACAGATGACTAAGAGGCAACTTTCCACCGCGTTTACAGTGATGCAGGAGAGTTTTCATGTAATAAAGGGCAGTGTAGTGCGAATCGGACTTTCCCGCACCAATCCTTATCGGGATTTGGGAATGCGGGAGCTTATATAAAGGAGGATCTGGCATGGTAGTAATGATATCCGGTATTATCCGCAAGGAGGATGACAAGAGAGTATGTGTACTTTTCAGTGATGATAACCGTATGGCAGAGGGCACGGTTCCGGCTTGTAAGATTATCTCCAACACCGGCTTTTCTCAGGAAGAGGTGGAAGGTCTGGAGAAATATCTGCGGGAAAACGAAACCGGTATCTGGGAAGAGGCACTGAAGGTGAATCCGCTTAAGGGATTTTTGGGGATGTAAGGAGCAGATATGTTTGGAAAGAAGAAAGCATTTGGGAAGAAGTGCTATGACAAAGAAACTCAGCGCCCTGTATTAAAGTGTAGTATCTGCACCGGAGAGCAGGTAGCAGGGTTTATCGATAAAAGGACCGGGAAGTTCCGGGAGATTATGCTGATAACAGGTGAAGAGGACTTGAAGCTTTTTAAGAACATGTATGATTTAGAAGATGTAGAGAAGGTGTATTAGGTATGGATATTACAATTCGTTGCACACATGTGGATAGAGCAGTATGCCCCGCATGTGGTAGTAAAAATATTGTAGGCTTGGGCAAGGAGAATTGTCACTGTGGACAGTGCGGGCAGAGTATTGTTCTGGAGATTGTAGAAAAAGTGAAGGATAATGAAGATGCAGAGCAGTTTACGCAGATGAGTCTATTTTAGGGAAGGGAGAGCAAAATGAAAGCAAAAGTTTATTTTTCCAAAGAAATCACTCCGGAAAAGGTGGTGGAGTTATATAAGCAGCTGGGCGTGGAATTGCCGGGGAAGGTGGCGGTGAAAGTGCATTCCGGTGAGGAAGGCAACCAGAACTTTTTACGCCCACCCTTTTGGAAGCCTATGATTGAGCTGGTAAAGGGCACAGTGGTAGAGTGTAATACCGCTTACGAAGGCGCCCGTGATACTACGGTGAAGCATATGAAACTGGTAAAGAAGCATGGCTGGACGGAGTATTTTGATGTAGATATTATGGACAGTGAAGGTCCGGATATGGTGTTGGATATACCGGAAGGAAAGCGTATTAAGAAGAATCTTGTGGGCAAAAATCTGGCAAACTATGATTCCATGCTGGTACTTTCCCACTTCAAGGGGCATCCTATGGGAGGCTATGGCGGAGCCATCAAGCAGCTTTCCATCGGCGTGGCATCTTCCGCGGGTAAGGCTTATATCCATGGTGCAGGAGAGCCGGAGAAAATCTGGACGGCAGACCATGATTCCTTTTTGGAGTCTATGGCGGATGCGGCAAGCGCTGTTATTGATTATTTTAAGGGAAATATTGCGTATATCAATGTTATGAAGAATATGTCTGTAGACTGTGATTGCTGTGCAGTTGCAGAGGATCCATGTATCGCAGATATCGGTATTCTGGCATCCTTAGACCCTATTGCCATTGATCAGGCATGTATTGATTTGGTCTATGCATGCAAGGATAAGGGCAGAGACCATCTGCTTCAGCGTATTGAGTCGCGAAATGGCATCCATACTATTGAAGCGGCAACGGAACTTGGTTATGGAAGCAGAGAATATGAGCTGATAGAGCTATAATTCGTTGACGAAAACTGTGATAGGCTATATAATCAAAAATAGGACTTTAGTCTTACAAAGGAGGGTACATAGCAATGGGAAAGTTTGTAGTAAAGACAACTAGTACAGGTATTAAGTTTGATTTAAAGGCAACTAACGGTCAGGTGATTGCAACCAGCGAAGTATATTCTTCTAAGGATGCTTGCTTAAATGGTATTGCGAGCGTAACAAAGAATGCTCCGGTGGCAGGTATTGAAGACCAGACCAAGGAAGGTTACGAGAGCGTTAAGAATCCAAAGTTTGAGGTATATCAGGACAAGGCAGGCGAGTATCGTTTCCGTCTTACCGCAACTAACGGTCAGACAATCGCAGTCAGCGAAGGCTACAAGCAGATGGATAGCTGCATGAATGGTATTGAATCTGTAAAGAAGAATGTAGTAGATGCTGAGACCGTAGAAGAATAAGTATATTAGGAGGGGTGTACGTGAGAGTACACCCCATCTCTTTGCATAAATTTAGACACATTGGAGGAAACATGAGACAGCTGGTAAATATTAATCAGAACTGGAGCTTTTGTAAAACAGAAGCAGTGCCGGAGCATCTTCCCTTAGATTGGGAACAGGTACACCTACCACATACATGGAATGCTGTAGATGGTCAGGATGGTGGCGGAGACTATTTCCGGGGACATGGAATATATGCCAGGACAATTACCAAGAAGGAGCTTCCGGCCACAGACTTGTATTTTCTGGAGATAAACGGCGCCAATTCCAGTGCAGATGTGTATCTGAATGGAGAACGGCTTGCTCATCATGACGGAGGGTACTCTACTTGGCGTGTTCCTCTCACCGGACTTAAAGAAGACAATTTGCTGATTATAGATGTGAATAATTCCGTTAATGAACAAGTGTATCCTCAGTTTGCAGATTTTACATTCTATGGCGGATTGTATCGGAACATTAATATCATATGTGTTCCAGCATCTCATTTTGATTTAGAAACGTATGGGACGCCGGGACTTCGGGTCACACCCAATGTGGAGAAGAAAAATGTGGAGATTCAGGTAAATCCCCAAAATGTAAAAGCGGGACAGAAGATACGATATCAGCTTAAGGATGGTGATAATACTGTCGTAGGTGAAAATATTACCTCTGCAGAGGTTTCTCAGACCATTATTACCTTAGATGATGTTCATCTCTGGCATGGACGATGTGACCCCTATCTGTATACGGTTTCTGCAGAGCTGCTGGAGGGGGAAAAGGTACTGGATAATGTAGAGGCGCGGGTTGGTTTCCGTAGTTTCGAGGTGGATCCGGAGAGCGGATTTATTTTAAACGGAGAAGAATACCCTCTTCGGGGAGTATCCCGTCATCAGGACAGATGGGGAATCGGTAATGCGCTACTACCGGAGCATCATAGAGAGGATATGGATCTTATCTGTGAGCTGGGGGCTACGACCATTCGACTTGCTCACTATCAGCACGATCAGTATTTCTACGACCTGTGTGATGAGCGTGGTATGGTTATCTGGGCGGAGATTCCGTATATTTCAAGGCATTTGGCAGGTGGTACGGAGAATACCGTTTCTCAGATGAAAGAGCTGATTACTCAGAATTATAATCATCCATCCATTATTTGTTGGGGACTGAGTAATGAGATTACCATGGCAGGAAATGCGGATGAGGTAACTTTGGTAAATCATCATTTATTAAATGATTTGTGTCATGAGATGGATAAGACCCGATTTACCACCATGGCCTGCTTTACCGCGGCTCCAATGACAGACCCTTATGTGCGGATTCCGGATACGGTATCTTACAATCATTACTTCGGTTGGTATGGTGGAAATACCGACATGAACGGTCCTTGGTTTGATAAGTTTCATGCGGCCTTTCCTAAGGTGCCTGTCGGCTGTTCGGAGTATGGCTGTGAGGCACTGAACTGGCATACCTCGAATCCTTCGCAAGGTGATTATACAGAAGAATATCAGGCATATTATCATGAGGAGTTGATTAAGCAGCTTTTCTCCCGGAAGTATCTCTGGGCGACCCATGTGTGGAATATGTTTGATTTCGGTTGCGACGGCAGAAATGAAGGAGGAGAAAACGGACAGAATCATAAGGGTCTGGTAACCTTTGACCGTAGCTATAAAAAGGATGCGTTCTATGCGTATAAGGCATGGCTTTCGAACGAGCCCTTTGTGCATATCTGCGGAAAGCGGTATATAGATAGAGTAGAGGAGGTTACGAAGGTAACGGTTTACTCCAATCAGCCCGAAGTAGAACTTTTTGCCAATGGGGTATCGTTGGGCAAAAAAGCCTGTCCCGAGCACTTTTTCTACTTTGAAGTGCCAAGTAGTGGAATAACAACGCTGGAGGCAGTAGCCGGAGAGTACAGAGACTACAGTGAAATCCGAAAAGTGGAAGTATTCAAGGAAGAATATCGCTTTAAGGAACAGGGGGCAATCTTGAACTGGTTCGAGATTACGGCGCCGGAAGGATATCTTTCTGTGAATAATATGTTGGGGGATGTGATGGCTACATTTCGGGGGAAAATATGTATTATGCAGTTTTTACTTGGTATGGTAAAGGGGATTAAAAGAGAACCCGGCGGAGCAGGGAAAGACGGGAACGGTGAAACTTTTGTGGCCATGCTTAGAAACAAGAGCCTGTGGCAGATGGCCGCCGGTTTTACAGTAATACGTATTGCCAACATGGTTGGTTTGGCAGGTGTTAAAGTGGAAAAAGAGACCTTGCTTAAACTTAATTCTAAGTTAAACCGTATAAAGCACAAAAAGTGATGGTGTCAGTAATTGGCAATAATTAACAGAAAATTTAGAAAATAAATAAAAAAATAGACATTATTCACATAAAATGGTACTATAGTATTATCAATCTATAATGAGGTGTACTATCTAATGATTTGGTATGATTTGTCGTTTAAAATGGTAATATTCTCCATGTGTGCCTGCATTTATATGTGCCGAAAAGAAACGGGAAAACTGGCAATGTTGGTGCGGCAGATTTTGATATCAGGTTTAGTAGTTGTAGTATCGAACTACATACGATTGCTATCAGGGGATATTCGGGTGGTGTCATTCTGTATGTCCATGAACTTTGCCGGCGTAACCTGGATGATGTTTTTCCTATTGGGATTTATATTGACGTTCTGTGGGATTAAGGTTCGTAAGGATGTGATTCGTAATTCCATGCTACTGGCGGTAGCAGATAATCTTTCGATGTTTCTTAATTTCTTTTTCAATCATGCCTACAGTCTGAAAAAGATTGGAATGTTGGACGGGCACAATACCTATGATTACGTTCCTACCGTGTGGTTTTGGGTGCATTATGGTCTGGTATTTTTCCTGGTATTCTTAAGTATTAATACGCTCATATATAAGTCCTTTAAGAGTCCCGGACCTTATCGGAGTAAATATCTACTGATTATGCTGGTAATTAGTTTGGTATTTATGCTGAATGCAACGAAGATGTACTTTCATATGGAGGTAGATATTTCTGTTTTGGGATATGCTCTTGCGGGTATTGGTATTTACTATTCGGCCATGGTATTCATACCCCGGCAGTTTCTGGACAGAAGCATCCAGTTCGTTGGGGAAGGTATGCGGGATATGATTATTATTCTGGATTTGGAAAATATTTGTATCTATGCGAATAAGGCTGCAAGAAAATATTTTAGTATGAATGATGCATTGAAGTTTTATGGGAATCACCCTATTTTTGAGTGGTGTATGAACTTTAATACAAAGCAAAAAGAGGATGGCGTATATACAAAGCGATTTAGAAGTGAGAATAAGACCACTCATATCCATGTACAGTGCCATAAGCAGCATGACAAGCGGGGGCGCTTTGTAGGAACAGTATTTGTAATCAAAGACAGAACGGTAGAGATAGAAGAGTATGAGAGACAGAAATTCTTGGAGACCCATGATCCGTTGACCAAGCTTTATAACAAAGAAGCTTTTTATATTAATGTGGCGCAGATGTTGCAGGATAATCCGGATGAAGAGTATCTACTGATTTGCTCCGATATTCATAAGTTTAAACTGGTGAATGAAATCTTCGGTACGGAAACCGGTAATCAGATGTTGCAGACAATTGCACAAATATTGATAGAGCGTTGTGATGAACAGGATGTCTATGGGCGTCTGGGTAATGACAGATTCGGTCTTCTGATGCCGAAGAGGCGATATGATGAGAATATCTTTTTGAATGCCCCCACAGATGTTGCACATCTCAATGGGCGGGAATCCTATCCGCTGACCATTTATGTGGGTGTGTATGAGGTAGTGGATCATAAGATGCCGGTTTACGCTATGTGCGACAGGGCACAGATGGCAATTGATTCCATTAAGGGAGACTATGAGAAGCGTGTAGCTCACTATGATGATAAGATGCGTGAAGGCGCTGTGCGGGAGCAGGAATTAATTGCGGACTTTGCTCATGCCTTTGAAAAGAATGAGCTGAAGATTTACTTACAGCCTCAGATTAATACCCGGGGTGAAGTCAATGGTGCGGAGGCACTGGTGCGTTGGATTCATACCAAGAAGGGCTTAATGCTCCCGGGTGAGTTCATTCCGGTATTTGAGAAGAACGGACTGATATCCCGATTGGATAAGTACGTGTGGGAAATGGCTTGTCAGCAGCTTCGTAAGTGGAAGGACGAAGGGCATGAGAATACCTACATCTCGGTGAATATTTCACCGGAAGACTTCTACTTTATGAATATCTACAAAGAGTTTACGGGGCTTGTTAAAAAGTATGATATTAACCCCAGAAACTTAAAACTGGAAATTACGGAAAGTGCCATTATGGTAAATCTTCCCAGACAGCTTGAGCTTATTAAGATGCTTCGTGAAGCAAGCTTTATTGTGGAGATGGATGACTTCGGTAGTGGCTATTCTTCCCTGAATATGTTAAAGGAGATTCAGGTGGATGTATTGAAGCTGGATATGGCGTTCTTAAAGCGTTCGGAGAACGAGGAGCGAAGCAGAATCATTCTTCAGACTATTGTTGAGATGTCGAAGCAGCTGGAGATGCCGGTTATTATGGAAGGTGTAGAGACCCAGGAACAGGTAGATTTCCTCACCAGCATTGGCTGTGATATGTTCCAAGGCTTCTTCTTTGCAAGACCTATGGAAATCGAAAAGTTTGAAGAGAAGTATTTAAATACAAAATAAAAAAATAACACCATTCTAAAAAAAGGTTCATTTCTTCGGAAATGAACCTTTTTTAAAATGTAATTATTCCGAGCGAAGCACTTTAACGAAAAGAGTTGCACCCGAGCTTGCTCGAAGGTGCAACTCTTTTCGTTAAAGTATTTGGCGAGAGCCAAATATGAGCAAAAGGAAAGCTGCGAAGCAGCGATTTTGCGAATAAAGCGAGCGGTACGCAGGAGGTCAAAAGAATGGAAACCTATAAATTTGATACAAAAACAGAAGGATTTTGCATGGAAAATCCGGAGAATACATCGGGGGTATATTTCCCGATTGCCGGAGAAAAAGGTATAAAAAGCAGTGTTACGCCAACTCTTTCCGGAGATGCCAAGCTGGATCAGAATCACTTTTTATTGCAGCCTATGAGCGTGGAGGATTTGGCCAACAGTAGAAATATCCGAAGTTTTTGGTGCAGGATGAGTGACGGAAGGGTGTGGTGTGCAACCGGTGGCGGTGCAGAGAATAATTATAGAAAGGTTATAGATAAGGGAGATGAGACCCTTCTTTCGGCCGGTTATATGTGGCAGGAGATAAGCCGTAAGTGGAGGGAGGGTCCCCTTTCTGCAAGGATTCTCAGCTTTGTGCCGGTTAGTGCACCCATGACGGAGTGCCACCGGATTACAATTCTTAATCAAAGTGCGGAAGCGGTTTGTTTTACAACTACGGCGGCAATTCCGGTCTACGGCAGAAGTGCTGATAATCTCCGGGATCACCGTCATGTAACCAGCCTGTTGCATCGCACGGAGGTTTTGGAATATGGTGTGGCGGTAACACCAACACTATCTTTTGATGAAAGAGGACATCAGAGGAACCATCATACTTACTATGTGTGTGGTGTGCAAGGGGATGGAAAGGCGCCGGAGAGTTTCTATCCTACCATTGCGGAATTTGTAGGCGAAGGTGGCACGTTCGACGCTCCCAGGAGTGTGTATGAGGATATACCGGGTTGTAAATCCGGAGAAGTGCGGGAAGGCGAGGAAGCAGTGGGTGGACTTAAATTTGAAGAGATCACTTTGCAACCCGGAGAAGAGGCCGAATATATTCTTTTTGTTGGTGTATGTGAGGAAAAAGAGCAGATAAGCCGATTGCTTTCAGATTTGGGGAGTAGGGAATGCATAGGCCCGGCTTTTGAGGAAACTCATAGATTTTGGCAGGAAAAGGTAAATATCCGGGTGCATACCGGAGATGAGAAGTTTGACCATTTTATGAGATGGGTGGCTTTTCAGCCGATTCTTCGCCGAATCTATGGCTGTTCTTTTTTACCTCATCATGATTATGGAAAAGGTGGAAGAGGATATCGTGACTTGTGGCAGGACTGTCTGGCATTATTGCTTTTGAGTCCTGAGAATGTAAGGGAGCTTTTATACTCCAATTTTGGTGGTGTGCGGATGGATGGAACCAATGCAACCATCATCGGAGAGAAGCCGGGAGAATTCGTAGCAGATCGTAACAATATCTGCAGGGTCTGGATGGATCATGGATTGTGGCCGCTTTTGACTACAGCACAGTACATTCACCAGACAGGAGATGTGGGATTCCTTTTGAGAGAAAACCGCTACTTTAAGGATAAGCAGGTATGTCGAGGTACTGCAACGGATGGGCTGTTTGATCCATTGGAACTGCCGGTACAGAGAACAGAGGATGGAGAAATATATCAGGGAACTATTCTGGAGCATCTGCTGGTACAGCTCATCACTGTGTTTTACGAGGTGGGGGAGCACAACCATATGAGGCTTCGTGGCGCAGATTGGAACGATGCGCTGGATATGGCATGGGAGCGGGGGGAAAGTGTAGCTTTTACTGCGGCTTATGCCGGCAATTTTGAGATTTTATCAGAGCTGGTGGAGGCTTTGGAGGGCATGGGAATCAGCCAAGTAGAATTGGCGGAGGAAATCCTTCCTCTTCTTGTGGATAATGCAACATTTTACGAGGATATCCGTGGAAAAGTGCAGTTGTTGCAGGAATATACGGAAAACTGCAAACATACAGTATCCGGCAGAAAGGCGTCCGTGTCATTACCTGAGCTGAAGAAAAGTCTTCGTAGCAAGGGAGAATGGTTAAAGGAGCATATCCGTAAAACAGAGTATCTAAGAGTGGGGGATAATCACTGGTTTAACAGCTACTATGACAATAGCGGTAGAGCTGTAGAAGGTCTTCATGGAGAGAATGTGCGGATGATGCTCACCGGACAGGTATTTACTATAATGTCGGGCACAGCTACCAAGAAGCAGATTCCTGAAATTTGCAGAAGTGCGGATGTCTACTTATACGAAGCAAAAAAAGGTGGCTATAAGCTGAATACCGATTTTGGGGAGCTGAAAACGGACCTCGGAAGGATGTTCGGATTTGCTTATGGACATAAAGAAAACGGTGCCGTTTTTTCGCATATGACTACCATGTATGGTAACGCACTTTATCAGCGTGGCTTTGCCAAGGAAGGATATAAGGCGCTGAATACCTTGTATCAGGGAGCGACAGATTTTGAGACCGCTCGTATTTATCCCGGGATTCCGGAGTATTTCGATGGAAAAGGAAGAGGGCTGTATCATTATCTGACCGGAGCAGCCAGCTGGTATCTGCTGACAATCGTGCAGGAAGTATTCGGAATTAAGGGACACTTTGGTGCCATGGTACTCAAGCCAGGACTACTGCAGGAGCAGTTTGATGAAAAGGGAGAAGCATCCATAAGCCTCGGCTTTGGCGGTAAAAGCTTTAAGGTAACTTATCGGAATCTGGGGAAAAAGAATTTTGGAGAGTATACCATTACAGAGGTTACGTTAAACGGTAAGAAGATTTCGTATGAGGGAGACTGTGTTTTAAAAGCAGAGCAGATAGAAGCGTTAGATAAGCAGAAGGTACAGGAAATCTGCGTGACATTATCATAGAGCAAGGAGAGTAAAAATGAACACTACATTTACTATAAATGAATATGAAAAGCAAGATACCTTTGCAGGATTTTTGCCGGGCTTATCCGGCATTCACGGAATCCCTATCTGGTGCTATTACGTGAATAGAGGACAGTGTATTTCCTCCTTTGGCGTAGAGGATAAGGACCATGCCATTATGGAGTTTTTCCCGGCACACCAGTCTTACCGGGAGACACCTCGTGCAGGCTTCCGCACCTTTGTAAAGATGGAAGGAAAGGTATCTGAGCTTTTTACCGGAGAGGAAACCGTAAAGAAAATGCATGTACATATGAACGGGCTTTCCATCGAGGAGGAGAATAAAGCTCTGGGCCTGCATACAAGGGTGGATTACATCACCTTGCCTGAGGAGCGTACGGGGGCACTTGTGCGAAAAGTGACCATTACTAATATCAGCGGTAAGGACGTTCATATGGAGCTTGTAGATGGTATGCCCGTGGTGATTCCCTATGGGATCAGCTTGGGAAGTGTAAAGGATATGGGACATACCTCCATGGCGTGGATGCAGGTGGAGGATGTGGAAAAGGGAGTACCTTTCTTCCGTGCCAGAGCCAGTATGGCGGATACGGCTACTGTTAATGTGATTACCGGCGGAAACTACGGTGTGGCTGTGACCGAAAAGGGAGAAAGATGTAAGGTCATCGTAGATCCTAAGCTGGTATTTTTCTATGATGATTCATTTGGTAAGCCCATTGGTTTTGAAAAGCATTCATTGAGAAGTCTGTTGGGGGCGGCACAGGTGGTTGTAAATCAGTATCCGTGTCTGTTCTTCGGCAAGGAAGCAGATGTGAAAGCAGGAGAAAGTCTTGTGTTATACGAGGTGATTGGACAAGTATCCGGCAAGGAGAAGCTGGAACGGTTCTTGGAAAAGGAATTAAATTCCGCCTATTTTGAAGAAAAGTATGCTGTAGCAGAAAGACTTCCCATGGAGCTGACAGAGGGTATGGACACACATACAGGTAATGCAGATTTTGATGCTTACTGCAGATATACATATATGGACAACATTCTTCGTGGCGGATATCCTATTACTCTTCCGGGAGGCAAGATTTTCTACGTGTATTCCAGAAAGCACGGAGATTTGGAACGGGATTATAACTATTTCCGCATGCTTCCGGAATTTTATACCCAGGGAAACGGCAACTTTCGTGATGTAAACCAGAATCGTCGCTGTGACACCTTCTTCTGTCCATATGTGGATAAGGAGAATATTGTGAAGTTCTACAGTTTGATTCAGCTGGACGGGTATAATCCATTGTCCATCGAAAAGGTAACTTATACCTTAGCGCAAGAGCAGGCGGGAGATATTTTCGATGCATTAAGTCAGGAGCAGAAGGAAGAGCTCCTCAGCTTTTTGGAAAAGCCATTTACTCCCGGTGGATTCTATCAAAAGCTGGAAGAAGTAGGCGTTTTGGAGGAAGGTCTTCAGGAAAGCTTCTTCACTACAGTGATGGAGCAGGCTGAGGGTACTACTGCAGCAAACTTTGGTGAAGGATATTGGAGTGACCACTGGACTTATAATCTGGATTTAATCGAGAGCTATCTGCAAATGTTCCCGGATAAGGAGGAGGAGCTTTTGAAGACTCCGGTAACCTATTATCGTAGTCAGGTGCCAATTCTTCCCCGTAGAAAGCGTTATGTAAAGACAGAGAACGGCATCCGCCAGCATCATTTCTTAGACCATACCAGACAGTTGGATGATGCAGAAAAGCTGTTAAAAGATAAGTTTGGACAGGGTGAGGTGGTGGAGTCCACCCTTTTGGAGAAGCTGCTTCTCTTATGCCTGACAAAATACAGTGCGCTGGATGCTTATGGTATGGGTGTGGAAATGGAAGGCGGCAAGCCGGGATGGTACGATGCTTTGAATGGTATGCCGGCGCTTTTCGGCTCTTCTATGGCAGAGACTTGTGAACTGCTTCGCATGATGAATTACACTGTGGATGTTTTGGAGAAATATGGCATAGGTGTAGATATGCTGGCAGAAACCGCGGCATTTATGAAGAAGCTGGGGCAGATTACAGAGAATGCGGGGGAACTTAGCAGTATGGATCTTTGGAACCAGCGCTGTGATGTAAAGGAATATTACTGGGAGCAGACATTCACCGGTATCAGTGGCGCCAGGGAAGAGTACTCCGCACAGGAGATTCTTGCTATATTGAAGCCTATGCGTGACTTGGTGGAAACAGCTGTGAAGAAGGCTTGTGATGAGGAAAGGGGCGTATGTCCGACCTACTTTACTTACGAAGTGAAGAAGTATCGTCAGGAAGAAGACGGAATCTATCCGGAGGAGTTTGTACAGCAGAGCGTGCCACTTTTCTTAGAGGGAGCGGTACGTTACTTAAAGCTTCCTGTGAGCTTAGAGGAAAAGAATACTTTGTACAATCAGGTACGGGAGAGAGACTTGTACGATGAAAAGCTGGGAATGTACAAGGTGAATGCTTCTTTAAAGGATGCTTCTTATGAGCTGGGAAGAGCCAGAGCCTTTACCCCGGGCTGGTTAGAGAATGAGTCCATCTGGCTTCATATGGAGTACAAATATTTGCTGGAGCTGTTAAAGAGTGGTATGTATGAGAAGTTTGCGAAGGATTTCCATAGGGCAGCAGTACCTTTCTTAGATCCGAAGGTGTACGGACGTAGTATTTATGAGAATTCGTCCTTTATTGCCAGTTCCAAGAACCCGAATCCCGCATATCACGGAAGAGGATTTGTGGCGAGACTTTCCGGATCTACGGCAGAGTTTTTACAGATGTGGATACTCATGATGTTCGGTAGACTCTTTGCTTATGAAGAAGGTGAGCTGACTTGCCGGTTTACACCCATGCTTCCGGCATATCTGATTGGAGAGAATCATTGCGTAGAGGCGACTCTTTGCAGTAAGACCAGGGTTATTTATGCTCTTTCCGGCGAAGGTGACTTCTTCCCGGGACAGTATGAAACAGAGTCTATGGAGCTTTACTATGAGGATGGAAGTGTATACCGGGCAGCCGGAGAGGTACTTCGAGGCAATGTGGCACAGGATGTACGTAATGGAAAGGTGTCAAAAATTTTTATTACACTAAAAAAATAACACCTTTTTAAAAATCGGACCATTTTTTTCGATATTTCGGAGAATTATACTAAGCTTACAAAGTTGAACCCGAGAAGGTTTTCTATAAGGAGGATAAATCATGAAATTGAAAAAGTTAACCGCTCTTTTATTAGCAGGTGCAATGACGCTTTCTCTCGCAGCATGTGGCGGCGCAGAAGAGCCAAAGGCAAATAATGGAGCAAATGCAGGAAACGAAGCAAATGTAGTAGCAGACGGGGAGTTATCAGGAAAGTTAATCATTTGGACTTTGGCAGCAGACCTTGAGAAGTTCGCTGACAAGTTCAAGGCAGAGAACCCGGGAGTAGAAACTGAAGTAGTAGTAATTGCTCCGGCAGATTATCCAACGAAGGTTGAGTCAGCCTTACTTGGCGGTTCTGATGAACCGGACATCATCGTTGGTGAGCCTCAGATGCTTGAATCTATGTACGAAGCAGGCTTCTTTGAGGATTTAAATCAGGCGCCTTACAATGCGCAGGATTATGCAGGTGACATTGTTGATTATGTATGGGAAGTTGGTCAGGATGCAGAGGGTATCCAGAGAGCAATCTCTTATCAGATTACTCCGGCAGGAATCTACTACAGAAGAGATATTGCAAAGGATGTATTCGGAACCGATGATCCTGCAAAAATCGGTGAGATTTTTGCAAGCTATGATGCAATCTTAGATGCAGGTATTACTTTAAAGGAAAAAGGCTATAGAATCTTTGCATCTGATGCAGAGACCAATTTCTTCTCAGGCGACAGTGCATGGGTTATCGACGGCAAGTTAAATGTTGCAGAAGCAAGACATGAATATATGGATATGTGTACTGAGCTTTATCAGCAGGATTTAACTGCATACGCTAGCCAGTGGGCAGCACCTTGGTATCAGGCAATGGGTGGTGAGGTTCCTATCTTAACCGCAGAGACTCAGTGGGGTACCGATAACATGAACATCTGGGATGCTGAGAACTTCAATGCAGCAACTGCAGGTATGGAAACTACAGAAGTATTCGCTTATGGTCTTCCTTCCTGGGGAACTATCACAATGGCTCCTCACTGGGGTGAAACCGAAGGTAACTGGGGTATCTGCTCAGGTCCGGCATATGGATTTGGTGGCGGTACTTACATTGGTATCAGTTCACAGTCTGACGTAAAGGATATTGCTTGGGAATTCTTAAAGTTTGCTACCTTAAACGAAGAAACCGCTGACTGGTGGATTGGTGAGTCTAATGGTGACGTTGTTTCTTTAGTTTCTGCTTTGGAGAAGCATGCAGAAGATGAAGTAGCAGCATTCGGCGGTCAGAAGGTTTACAAGTTTTGGTTAGAGCAGGCAGAAGGTATTGATTATTCTAAGGTAACTAAGTATGACACCGCTATCGGTAATGCATGGGGTGAGGCAATCACTGCTGTAAAGACCGGTCAGATGGCAAAAGCAGATGCAATTTCTGAATTCTATGACAAGGTTGCATCAACTTATCCGGATATTGAGATAGAAAGATAACTTAAAGCCGAGCGACTTCATTTCAGCCGTTCCTGCAAGATTTTCTTGCGTAGGAACGGCTGAAATAGAAGGCATTTGGCGCAAGCCAAATCTGAGCAAAAGGAAAGTCTCGAAGAGACGATTTTGCGAAGAGGCTTTAATGGTATTGTGTATGAATTGAATCTAGGAGGTAAGGAAGGATGGCTAAGACCATGACGGAAACAAAAAAAGTCAAACGTAAAAATTACAATAACGTGGCATATATCATGGTAGCGCCCTTCGTAATTGTGTTCTTAATCTTTAGCGTTTACCCGGTACTTCGTACCCTGCAGCTAAGTTTTACGGATTACAAGGGCTATGGGGAATTGAATTTTACCGGATTAAAAAACTATCTGCGTGTACTTACAGATAAGTATTTCTGGAAATCACTGGGTAATACGCTTAATATCTGGATTTTGAATATTGTTTTGCAGCTTGGTCTCGCCTTCCTGCTTACTATTATTTTCAGTGACATAAAGTACAAAATTAAAGGATTAAGCATCTTCCGTTGTATTTTCTATTTGCCCAACATTATTGCCACCACATCCGTAGCGTTCTTATTCAAGACGCTGCTGGATTGGAGGTACGGAACCGTGAACCAGATTCTCTACAAGTTGGGTATTGTTTCGGCACCCATTGATTGGTTGGGACAGACTGAGACGGCGCCCTATGTGGCATCGGTAATCTTGTCCTGGATGTGGTTCGGTAACTCCTTCATCATGCTGATGGCAGGTGTGCAGGGAATTAACAAGGATTATTTTGAGGCAGCAGCCATTGACGGTGCCGGCAGATGGACCGTCTTTGGTAAGATTACCTTACCGCTCTTAAAACCGATTTTACTGTATGTATCCATTACTTCTTTGATTGG
Organism: Acetatifactor sp.; assembly: GCA_045541195.1. Classification (GTDB taxonomy): domain Bacteria; phylum Bacillota; class Clostridia; order Lachnospirales; family Lachnospiraceae; genus Acetatifactor. Next base: position 25,815 of record JAZQIQ010000006.1, read on the forward strand.
TGGTCTCCAGATGTTCGACTTACCGTTCCTGATGTTCAATGGAACCAAGGGCGATCCTCTGGGCGTAACACAGACCATGGTTATGTATATGTATAAGTTTGGATTTGAAACACATCAGGTGGGATATGCATCTTCGATTGCATATGTACTCTTCACTCTGATTCTGATTGTATCGCTGATACAGTTTAAAGTAATGAATGGTAAGGAGGATTAAGAAGTGGCTACCGCAATAAAAAGAACAATTATATATATTGCCTTGATCGCTTTGGCAACTGTGTGTGTCCTGCCATTCATATTGATGATGGTGAACGCTACCAGAAGCGGCAGGGAGATTATGACTTCTTTTACATTCATTCCCGGCAACAGTCTGCAGGAAAACTGGGAAACCGTATCCGGGTACTTCAATCTGTTTCTGGGATTTTGGAACAGCTTGAAGGTTGCTGTTCCGGCAACAATCCTGACTTCCTATTTTTCCGCAATTACTGCATATGCGTTGGCAATTTATAAATTCAAGGGAAGAAACCTAATCTTTTATGTCATTGTTATTTTTATGATGATTCCCAGTCAGCTTGGATTAATCGGATTCTATAATCTGGTGTCTTCCTTAAAGCTGGTGAATTCATACATACCACTGATTGTACCGGCCATTGCAGCGCCGGGAACGGTATTTTTCTTAAGACAATATGTATTGTCGGTGTTACCGCCTTCCTTGCTGGAAGCGGCAAGAATAGATGGTGCCGGAGAATTTCACATTTTCCACCGCATCGTGTTCCCTATCATGGTGCCGGGTGTAGCAACCATGGCAATAGGAGGATTTATCGGTAATTGGAATTCTTATCTGGTTCCACTCATCCTCTTAAATACACCGAAAAAATTTACGCTGCCTGTTATGATTGCATCTCTCAATTCGTCAACAGATATTGCATCCAATCAGGGCGCTATTTACTTAGCAGTTGCCATTTCCGTAATTCCGATACTTATCGTTTTCTGCTTCTGCTCTAAGTATATTATCAGCAGTATTTCTGCAGGCGGCGTAAAAGAATAGTTTTTGTGGCAGTGCAAGGGCAGGTGTGTCCTTGCACTTTGTTGCACCCTCTGATAAACTGAGAAAAAGAGAGGTTTTTCGGGTATGAAAAAGAGTAGATTATTGTGGACAATCGGATTGCTTGCACTTGCGCTGAGTGGCTGTGGGCAGGCAGAGGAGACGGTGGGGGAGGATGTTTCCGTAGTAGCGGAGCCTATCGTCCTTGACTGGTATGTGAATTATACATGGTACAATACGCCATGGGGTGGGAATATTGTTTCTGAGAAAATTACGGAGAATACAGGAATTACCATTAATTTTCAGGCCCCTATGGGAAATGCGGAGGAGAAGTTTAATGCACTGATTTCGTCGGATGCACTACCGGATATTATTACACTTGGCTGGTGGGAGGACCAGGTGGATGAGATGATAGAGAAGGAGATGGTGTATGCCTTAAATGAGCTGGCAGATAAGTATGAGCCTCTGTTTTGGCAGGTGGCGGATACAGAGGCTGTGAGCTGGTATACCAGAGAGGACGGTAATATTTATTGTTATCCGAATTCTTCTTATTCACCATCGGATTATGAGAATTACAATTTGGCTTCTAACCAGACTTTTTTGGTTAGAAAGGATATTTATGAAGCATTGGGGTGTCCGGATATGACAACTACAGTGGGGTTCATGGATGCAGTGCGCCGGGCTGCAGAGGAGTTTCCGACCGTGGACGGGGAACCGTTGATTCCCATCGGAGCTCATGTTTTTGACTCCGGTGGATGTGTATCCTTTGATCAATACCTGCAGAATTTCCTGGCGGTACCTTATGAAGAGGAAGATGGGGATGTGTACGACAGGTATACGGACCCGGATTATGTGACTTGGCTTAAGGCTTTTCGCCAGCTGGGAGAAGAGGGCTGTCTGAAAGAGGATATTTTCATTGACCAGAGGGCCCAGATGGAGGAGAAGCTTTCCAAGGGAAGATACTTCTGTATGCTTTATCAGCGTACGGATATTGCAGAGCAACAGGCTACATTGTATGCGAACCATCCGGAACGAATTTACATAGCAGTGGACGGACCTAAGAATTCTGCCGGAGATGACCCGGTGCTGCCGGGGTCTGGTATTAACGGATGGACGGTTACTTTGATTTCCAAGAATTGTGAGCATCCCGACAAGGCAATATCCTTGTTGTCATACTTGATGAGTGATGAGGGACAGAAGCTTATCTATCTGGGTGTGGAAGGCGTAACCTACGATATGGTGGAAGGAAAAGCCGTGGTGAAGGAAGAGGTTCGCAGACTTCTTAATACTGATCGTGAGAAGTACGATGCCCTCTATGGTGCAGACAATGCTTATTGGATGCTGCAGGATAATGCAAAGCAGCTGCAGTGGCGGCAGCCACTTACGGAGCCCAACGGACAGTTGGAGGAGTGGACTTACCCATATAGCCATTATCTGGCACAGTATGAGGTCAGATACGATAGCAAAACAGAGGCGGGAAATGCAGAAAGTAATATAAACAGACTCTGGGGTAAGACCCTGCCTAAGCTATTGCTGGCGCCCACCGAAGAAGAGTTTGACAAGATTTTTGCAGAGTTTGTGGAGCAAAGAGATGTACTGGGATATGACCTGGTGCGTCAGGAAAGTAAGAAGATGATTCAGGATGCCAAAAAGCGTCTGGGAATGGAGTAAACGACCTTATGAAGAGGCTTAAGAACTGGTTTCAGGGCTTAAAATTGAATGAGAAGTTTACGTTAATCTGTACGGTATTTGTATTGATTCCGGTAGTGGTGCTTTCCACTTGGGTGTTTACAAGTATGGAAGAGAACGTAATTAATGAGCGTGTAAACAATCTGAGCTATAAGTTGAGTAAGGGCTATGATCAGGCAGTTACCAGCATGGACTCCGTGAATATGTCTACCCAGTTTTTCTTAAGTGATCAGGCGCTGAAGGAATTTCTGGAGGCGCAAAGCAGCGGAAATCCTTACAATACGGAACAGTCCATCGAGTTTTATAATAAGGATATAGCTTCGTTGGAGCGAATGATTAACAATAACTCTGCTCTGTATCAGATTCGTGTTTATGTGGATAGTGCAGATATGCAGGAAATGATGCCGATTTTATATCGAATGGACAGAATGTCGAAGCAACCCTGGGCAAAGTCTGAGAACTATTATGGCTGGAATTTTGGGTATATTGATAGCATTTTCGAGGACTACGGAAAGTTGTATAAAGATAAGCCCATCCTTTCTTTGGTGACGCCCATGGAGTCCTTTGGGGCAGGGGTCATCGGCGTTATCGAAGTAACCATGTATATGGAAACCATGTTCCCCATGCTATATGATTCCACAGAAGAGGAATGGACGTGCTTTGTGGATGAGAACGGAGAGATAATCTTTTCCGGAGACAACACTGTGGAACAAAAGCTGCAAGCAGAGGATATTCTGGCATATGCACAGAAGCAGGAGTCTCCATCTATGGATGCAATGGTGTATTACAGTGATGAGAGAGGACATTTTATCTGTGGATATCAGCACCTGCCGGAGCTTGGCGGAGCACTGATCAGTGTCAGTGATATCAGTGCGGATTTGGGACGTATTGCGAAGGAGCGCAGCGAATTTGTGCTGGCAGCCTGCGGAGTGATTATCATACTGGCACTGGCCGCGGATATGGTAGTAAGGGGGATGTTAAAGCAATTTTATAGTATCCTTCATTCTATTCGGGAGGTTCAGAAAGGTGATCTGGATGTAGTGATCGAGAACTGCGGTACGGATGAGATGGGTGAGCTGGGCAATCAGATCAACAAGATGCTTGGCAGTATCAAGCAGCTTACAGAAACTAATCTAAAACATGAGCTTCTGGTGAAGAATACGGAGATTCGTGCGCTACAGAATCAGATTAATGCCCACTTTATTTATAACGTACTGGAATCTATCAAGATGATGGCGGAAATTGAGGAAAAGTACGATATTTCCGATGCAATTACGGCGTTGGGAAAGCTCCTTCGCTACAGTATGCGTTGGACCAGCGGTAATGTTACTGTGGGTGAAGAGTTAGAATATATCCGCAATTACTTAAGCCTTATCAATCTTCGGTTTGATTACGAGATATATCTTTCGGAAAATATACCGGAGATGCTTTACAGGCAGGAGATTCCCAAGCTTTCCTTACAGCCTATCGTGGAAAATGCCATTTACCATGGTATTGAAGAGATGGCGGAAGATACCAATATCTATATTAAGGGATTTGTAGAGGAGAACGATTGTATTATTGAGATTACAGATGCCGGCAAGGGCATGAGTGGGGAAGAAGTAGAGCAGCTTCTGCGGAAGATTAACGGCGAGTTGGAGGCTTCCGGCGGTAGCGGTAACGGTATCGGCCTAAAGAATGTGCAGGATCGTATTAAGGTGAGCTTTGGTGAGAGATATGGTATAGAGATTGCCTCTAAGCTAGGCTGTTATACCAAGATAATGGTGCGGATTCCCATTACGCACCCCGTTGAAAGCAAGGATGTGAAATAATATGCGTACATTGTTGATTGTTGAGGATGAAAAGTTAATCAGACAGGGCATTAAGGTGATGGTGCAGCGGAGTGGTGTTCCCGTGGACCGTATACTAGAGTGTTCCAATGGAGAGCAGGCTTTGGAAGTTCTAAGGAACGAGGACGTGGATGTGATGTTCACGGATATCCGTATGCCGAAGATGGACGGAATCACCCTGGTGAAAGAGGTGCAAAGTCTCTCACATGTGCCAATGATTGTGGCAGTCAGCGGCTATGATGAATTTTCTTACGCTGTAGAGATGCTTCGCAGCGGTGTCAGAGAGTATCTGCTGAAGCCTGTGGACCGTGAGAAAGTGAAGGAAATTCTCTTTAAGCTGAATGAGGAACTGGAAGCGGAGCTGGAAACGGCGAAGCAGGATCGGGGAACCTTGTGCAGACAGTTTAAGTATGTGATTCTGAACGAGAAGCTGACGGAGGAAGAAAAGCTCCAGTTACAGAAGCAGTATGAGGATTTTGCGTTCCTGAAAAAATACTGCATGGTTTGCTCCAATACATGTGTGGAATCTGCAATTCAGCAAGACGAGAGAGAATACTATTATTTAAGTGATGTAGATGGGCAGGAATTGTATCTTGTGCAGGAGGAACAATTACAGGAACTTCTGGAGGAGGAGCTGGCGGAGAAGTTTGTGGGGATCAGTGGACCTCATCAGGGAATTCAAGGCTTGCGTCAGGCATATTATGAGGCCTTTTTTGCCAGAAAAGAGGCTTTTTATCTGGGAAAAAGAGTTGTTTCTTTTGATGAGTGCGTGATGAGAAAAGAAACTTCCCTACATCTGGAGGAGGCATCCGTATCTCAGATGGTGCAGCTTTTGGGAACGGATAAGTGGGAGGAGGCCCTAAAGCAGATTACCAGGGTATTTAAAAATGCTTCTTTGGGAGGTTACAGCTTTGTAGAAATTGAGCAGGGGATGCAGGTACTGCTGGATGATATGTTTGCTACTTATGCAGGGGTGCTGTCGGTAACCAAGGAGCACTGGAAGGATGCCTACAGTATCTATGGCTACAATAATCTGGAGGAATATCAGGCGGAGATTATGGGATGGCTACAGGAGTTCTGTGAAACTCTTAAGAGCCGTTATGATGACTACCGTAATAAGCAGAAGATTCATCAGGCTATTGCATTCATTAAGGAGAATTACAACAAGGATTTAAACATGGCAGTGGTGTCTAATCATATCTCTATGAATTATTCTTTGTTCTCCTATGTGTTCAAGCAATATACAGGCACAAATTTTGTAAATTATCTGAAGGATATCCGTATTGCGGAGGCCAAAAGGCTTTTGGAAGAAACGGATCTGAAAGTTATTGATATCAGCGAGCAGGTGGGATATGATAATGAAAAGCATTTCATGAAAATCTTCAAAACCGCCTGTGGTGTATCCCCTACGGAGTACCGTAAGAATGTGCAGTTTCGGGGGTAAAGAAGCGTAAGGAGGAACATATGAAATCGGATATTACATGGTTAGATAACCCGGAGGTATTCAGGGTCGGACAGTTGCCGGCTCACAGTGACCACAGTTATACGTTAGCAGGGAAAGCTTCGGTAATATGTCTGAATGGTCAGTGGGATTTTATGTATAGTAAGTGTGCCGGGGAGAGACCGGTAGATTTTTATAAAGAAAGCTATGACCGTAGTGCGTGGAACAAGATTGCGGTTCCGGGGCATATTGAACTTGCAGGTTATGATAAGGTGCATTATATCAATGTCATGTATCCCTGGGAGGGGATGTACTATCGCAGACCGGCAGGCTCTGTGGAGGAGAAATATGCTAAGGGGCAGTTTAGTGAAGCTGATTATAACCCGGTGGGAAGCTATGTGACAACGTTTGATTTGCCGGAGCATTTTCAGGGAAAGCGTGTGGTTATCTCCTTTGAGGGTGTGGAACAGGCCATGTATTTGTGGATAAATGGTCAGTTTGTGGGTTATGCTGAGGATAGCTTCACTCCTTCGGAGTTTGACCTGACCCCATATATCCGTAAGGAGGGGAATCTTCTGGCGGTGGAGGTACATAAGAGAAGTACCGCTGCTTATCTGGAGGACCAGGACTTCTTTAGATTTTTCGGTATCTTCCGGGATGTGAAACTTTATGCAAAAGGTGACGCACATGTAGAGGATATGTGGGTGAAGCCGGTGCTGAATGCAGACAATAAGTCAGGTTCTTTGGCGGTGGATGTGAAAATATCTGCGGCAGAGGATTATGCTGTGGAAGGTGTGCAGCTTAACTATGCCCTTAGAGATAAGGCCGGAGAAACCATATTCTGCGGGATGTGTAAATGTGAGGAAACATTCACTTTTTCGCCGGATGTGGAGTTTTGTGTGATTCCTTGGGACAATTATAATCCATATTTGTATGACTTGGAAATCACATTGGAGGATAAAGATGGTAACGAAATAGAGTGTATCCATCAGCCGGTGGGCTTCCGTAGGATAGAGATGTGTAATAAGGTAATGCTATTAAATGGAAAGCGTCTGAAAATCGTAGGTGTTAACCGTCATGAGTGGAATTGCAGAAGCGGCAGATGTATTACTATCGATGATATGAAGTGGGATATGGAGCTTTTCAAGGAGAATAATATCAATGCGGTGCGTACCTGCCATTATCCGGATCAGATTGCATGGTATGGTCTCTGTGATGAGAATGGTATTTACTGTATGTCGGAAACTAACTTAGAGTCTCACGGTTCTTGGGGAAAATATGCTTGTCTTGATGCAAGCTGGAATGTACCCGGAGATTTCCCGGAGTGGAAAGAGGTGGTGCTGGACAGAGCCCGTACCAATTTTGAGACTTTTAAGAATCATCCGTCTGTGCTTTTCTGGTCTCTTGGAAACGAATCCTATGCCGGAGAAAATATTGCAGCAATGCATCAGTTCTTTAAGTCAGTAGATTCTTCCAGATTGGTGCATTATGAGGGCGTGGCTGTGAACCGTTCGTATGAGGATCGTATTTCTGATATGGAGAGCCGTATGTATGCAGAGCCCTGGGAAATTGAGGAGTATCTGAATAATAATCCCAAGAAGCCTTATGTACTTTGCGAGTATATGCATGATATGGGAAATTCCATCGGCGGTATGAAGTCCTATATGGATTTGTTTGACAAGTATGAGATGTTCCAAGGTGGATTTATCTGGGATTATATAGACCAGGCAATCATGGTATTTGACGAAATTACCGGAGAAGAGGTGCTTCGCTATGGTGGGGACTTTGATGACAGACCTTGTGATTATGAGTTCTCCGGCAATGGTATTGTGTTTGCGGACAGAACTCCAAAGCCGGCATTACAGGAGGTAAAATACTACTATGGATTGTACAAATAAATTACGAATTGTCTTTGGAGACAGCACTTTTGGTACGCATGGAAAAGACTTTAGTTATATATTTTCATATGGAACCGGTGGCTTGGAATCACTGGTAGTCAGGGGAAAGGAATGGCTTTACCGCAGTCCCAGACCGGCGTTCTGGAGAGCGCTTACGGACAACGACAGAGGCTGTAGATTTCAGCTTAGGAGCGGCATGTGGCATTCCGCGGATATGTTTCAGTCTTGTGTAAGTATCCGTTTGTGGGTAGATGGTCAGGAATATGAGAATCCCTGGGCTCCCAACAATAATCAATGGGCAGATAAGGATTCCGCAGAGGAAGTGAAGATTTCCTATATTTATGAGACTATTACTGTGCCTAAGACTACTGTAGAGGTGACCTATACTGTGAATGTGCAGGGAACTATCGGGGTAAATGTGCACTACTTTGGAAAAGAAGGGTTACCGGAGCTGCCTGTATTCGGTATGCGTTTTATCATGCCGACCAAGGCAGTTGGTTTTAGTTATGAAGGCTTGTCCGGAGAAACCTATCCTGACCGTATGGCGGGAGGTATCCCGGGTGTATATCAGGTGGATGGTATGCCTGTGACTCCGTATATGGTGCCTCAGGATTGCGGTGTGCATATGGATACCAAATGGGTGGAAATCACCAGAAATTATGTGAAAAGCAATGCGGATAGAAGTAATGAGGAGTTCTCTCTGCGTTTTGAAATGGAGGAGAAGCCTTTTGCCTTTTCCTGTCTGCCGTATACACCTCAGGAGTTGGAGAATGCTACGCATCATGAGGAGCTTCCGTTGCCACGGCGCTGTGTAGTGTCCATCTTGGGTGCGGTACGTGGTGTTGGTGGTATCAACAGTTGGGGCGCAGATGTGGAAGAACCGTATCGTATTAGTGGTGAGACGGATATTTGTTATTCATTTAAGATAATGATATAGAACTTTGAAAGAGAATTGCCCCCGAATAGGCGTCAGCCCGTTCGGGGGTATGTGGTTAATTTAATTAATGGGAAAGGATTTCATTATGAAAACAGCAGCAGAGCTTCAGACATTACTTAGACAGATTGACAGGAAGGGTTATCCTGCCTACAAAGATACAAAAGGGAAGTACCAGTTTCCGCAGTATGTACTCTCCATCGATCATGTGCAGGGGGATCCCTTTGCGTCACCTTCTAAGGTGAGTCTTTGGATTCCCGGTAAGATAGCGGGCTTTGGAAAGGAGTGTTACGAGAGTGTTCACAGGCGGATTGCATTTCAGGACTATCTGCTTCGGCGGATTTCTTTGAAACTGAAGGATTATTCCTTTACAGCAAAAGGCTCCGGCAAGAGCGGGCTTTTGGGCATCAGTCGCCCGGGGCAGGAGGTATTGAACCGAAGTGCCTGCACGGTCAATCCGGAGACCGGGGAGATTACCGTTCGCATGGAGGTGGGCTTTCCGGCAAATGGGCGTACCATCAATTCAGGGGAGCTTTCCAAGATTTTATTTGATGTGCTGCCCTTATGTGTGAAGCAGACGCTTCTTGCAAGCTCCGTACAGAAGGAGGCAGTGGAACGTATTCTCCACTTGGCAGATGACCAGCAGTATATCAGGGAGCAGTTGCCCGGACTTGGTTTGGTGGCGTTTGTAGCAAATGACAGCATTCTGCCCAGAAAGTCCGGTATTTCTTCCCAGCGCATGCAGGGAGCGGTGCCTTTTGTGTCTCCGAAATCCATGGAAGTGACCTTGGAGCTGCCTCATAAGGGAAAGCTGAAAGGAATGGGAATTCCTGCAGGTGTGACGCTGATTGTGGGCGGTGGTTATCACGGTAAGTCCACTCTGCTGGAGGCACTGGAGCTTGGTGTTTACAATCATATTGCCGGGGATGGTAGGGAATACGTGATTACCGATGATAGTGCCATGAAGCTTCGGGCGGAGGATGGCAGAAGCATTCAAAATACAGATATTTCCATGTTTATCCGAAATCTTCCCAACGGCAAGGATACAGAGAAATTTTGCACGGAAGATGCCAGCGGCAGTACTTCTCAGGCAGCGGCTACCGTGGAGGCGGTGGAGATGGGCTCTAGGCTGCTTTTGATTGATGAGGATACCAGTGCTACCAATTTTATGATTCGTGACGAACTGATGAATAGGGTGGTGAGCCGGGAGATGGAGCCCATAATTCCTTTCATTGACAGAGTTCGGGAAATGTATGAGGACTGGGGGATTTCTACCATTCTTGTTGCGGGCAGCTCCGGTGCCTATTTTCACAAGGCAGATTGTATTATCCAGATGAACCGCTATCAGCCGATGGAGATCACAGCGCTTGCGAAGAATGCGGCAAAGGACTATCCGCTAATCATGGCGGAGCCGGAAAAGGCTGCAAAGCCTGATTTTGCCAGAGTGGTAAAGTTTGACGGTGCATTTGTAAAGGATGACCGAATCAAGATGAAAACCCTTGGCTTGGATGGCTTTTCCATCAATCGCGAAACGGTGGATATGCGTTATGTGGAGCAGTTAGTGGATTCTGAACAACTAACGGCATTGTCATATTTGATAAAGTACATGAAGCGCCGTAGCTTTGACGGTAAGTGTACCGTGCAACAGGCAGTGGAGGCGATGTGTCGGGAGATGGAGCAGAAGGAATTTGCAGCTTTTTGTGAACGGGACATTCCCGGCAATCTGGCATTGCCCAGAAAGCAGGAGCTGTACGCTGCATTGAATCGTTGCAGGGAATTGGTAAGAATTGAGGCAAAACCGCATTAAAGGTTTTGTGGGACTGATAGAATGAGACATTGACAATTAAGTAATGTTAGCTTACAATCTAATTATAAATTAGGCAAATTAAGCTAAATGTGGTGAGAATAGGAGAATAAAGATGGGTATATCTAATCAAAATGTTATTCCACAGGTTCGCTCATTGTATCAGTTTCTTTGTGACAATTATAAAAAGCACATCATCTCCGGGCAGCAGGAAGGTGTCTGGGACGGAAGTGAGAATACGGAATTTGAGTATATTGAGAAGGTTACCGGCAGACTTCCGGCAATACGGGGACTGGATTTCATTGAAGATAGCTTTGCGGATGTAGTACGTCGTAGTAAAGAGTGGCATGCCAAGGGGGGAATCGTCAGCATCTGCTGGCACTGTGGGCCGGATTTTACAGAAGGATATCCGGAAAGCCAGAAGCTGAATATTGCGGATTGGGATGCATGTCTGACGAAAGGAACCCCGGAGTATGAGAAACTTCTGTGGGGAATTGACCGTGGCGCAGAGGCACTTTGGGAATTACAGGAAGCGGATATTCCGGTACTTTGGAGACCCTTTCATGAATTTGACGGAGATTGGTTCTGGTGGAACAGAGGCGGTGCGGAGAATTTCAAGAAGCTTTGGCGGTTGATGTATGACCGATATACTAATCACTGGAAGCTGAATAATTTAATCTGGGTGCTGGGGTATACTCACCTGAATAAGAATTATGCAGATTGGTTCCCTGGCTGGGACTGTGTGGATATTATCGGAGCGGATTCTTACATTAATGGTCCCAATACTAACTTATATCACTCAATGGTGGAAATCGCAGGTTCTGAGCAACCCATTTGCTTCCACGAATGTGGAGTGATTCCGACACCGGAGGAGCTACTTTCGGAGGGAGCACTGTGGTCCTGGTTTATGACCTGGCATACCAAGCATATTATACAGGATAATGAGCCGAAGACGTTAAGAGCAATTTACAATTCGGATTATGTGATTACATTGGATGAATTGCCTGATTTATCAAAATATTCGTACTAATTATAGGGGAGTACAGAAGTCTTCACTGTTACTCCTCTTTTGTGTTATAATAAGATAGTACGAATTTACTAATTGCGAGGCGCATATGAAAAGGGTAAAAGGATTACTGTTAATATTTATACTATTTGTAGGCATTTCTTTGTCAGAAACCGGGATGCAGGCGTATGCTGAACAGGATATATCCGGCACATTGGAGGTTATTTCTAATGTGGCGGAGGACGTTATGGAACCATATCTGGATGGATTTGTTAAAAAGTATCCGGGTATAGAGATAGAGTATCAGTGCTACGGTGACTATGAGAATGAAATGAAGAAACGAATTGACAGTGGGGATTACGGCGATGTGGCATTGGTGCCCAGTTACCTGTTGCAGAATGAGTGTGGAACTTATTTTGCACCCATTGGAGAATATACATTACTGAGTCAGAAGTATCTCTATTTGGAAAATAGCCGAAGGGTCGGTGAAATCGTTTATGGCATTCCGTCCGGTGCATATACGGCAGGGATTTTATATAATAAGGATGTGTTTTATCAGGCCGGCATTTCGGAGCTGCCCAAGAATATGGATGACTTTTTGGTTGCTCTGCAGAATATAAAGGAACGGACAGATGCTATCCCTTTTTACACCAACTATGCATCTCCCTGGGCATTGCAATTCTGGGAGAGCTTTCCTTATATTGAGATGACGGGAAATCCTAATTATAAGGAGAATCTGTTTGTTAAAGAAAAGAATCCTTTTCTGGAAGGAACCACCCATTATCAGGTATATGAATTATTATATGATATTGTGGAATTGGGACTTAGCGAGGATGACCTAACGGAGATTGACTGGGATGAGTCAAAGAAGATGTTAAATGAGGGGAAGATCGGCTGTGTAGCCATTGGGTCGTGGGCGGTATCTCAATTTAAAGAGGTTGGTCCTAATGGAGATGCCATTGCTTTTATGCCTTTTCCCAATGAGATTGATGGCAGACAATATATGACCATCTCCACGGATTATTGTTACGGAATCAGTAGAAATAGCGAAAATACGGAGGCTGCAAGAGCATATATCGAGTATATGCTGGATGAATCCGGCTATTCTTTAGATCGTGAGAATTTATCCATGGTACGGACGGATCCATATCCTGATTCTTATGGAGATATGGAGAATGTGATTCTGCTGTGTAACAATCCGTCAGTAGGGACAGCTTACCAGAAAAAGTCCATATTAAGTTCTAAACTGAATATGGAAGACAGTGCAGAAACCATGCGTGTGATAGAAGCTGCAAAGGGACTCAGACAGGAGACCTTTGATGATATTGCACAGGATTGGAATTCCAGATGGGAATCTTCCAGAACTCCGGATATGGAGGTGGATGAGGAGAAAATCAACGCACTTTTGGAGAGTGTTCTTGTAGACAATTATCAAGTGAATTTTTCCGAAACCGAAAAGGAATACCTGGCAGAAAAAAAGCAGGTTAAAGTTGGTTATATTGCAGATATGGCACCATTCCAATATGAGAAGAATGGGGTGTTTACCGGATTGTCCTCATATATGTGTGATGTGATAAAGGATAATACAGAGGTATCCATGGAGTATATCCGGTATGAGAATATGCAGGATATGCTGTCAGCGTTATCGGAAGGGCAGATAGATATGGCTGCCGGTGTCGATACGGAAAGGGAGTATCCGTTTGAGTTTAAACATTCAAAGGAGTATATTTCTCAGATGGATGTCATGGTGAAGAATGAGGCTGCGGCCGTTTCTGACGTAGACAGTAGCAGGCGGGCAGAGGATATTTTTTCAACATATGCGAAGGCAGTTGTTGCTGTGGATTCCGGTGAGGTGGACTATGTAGTAATGAATTACTACACAGCGGATTATTATATTCAGGAATTGGAATGTAAAAATGTCTCTATTGTCCCTCTCTCTGATATCGGAACAATGTGCTTTGCCTTCTCCGAGGATGTAGATACCAGACTTATATCCATTTGTAATAAGTGTATTTATGGTATTGCAGATGAGAATATTCAGATTGTTCTTCGGGAATATATGGAACATGAGGAAAAGCCTGTAACATTGAAGCGGTTTGTTGAGGAAAACCCTATGACCAGCATGGCTGTTTTGTCCGGAGTTTTTGGACTCATTGTTGTGGCGATTATTGCAATCATGTTGGAAAAGAGCAGGAGTGCTAAAAAGCAGGAACTGGATGTACAGCGATATGAGATGCTGACAAAGCTGGTTGATGAGTACATTATGGAATATGATTATTCGAAGGAGACTTGTTTCTTTGATGATAAATTTCGGGAGAGATTTGCCATTAATAAGGACGTAAGATTTAGCGCAAATCAGGATGAAGATAGCAATGTGAATCAAATTCTGCAAAATTATCATCGGGCTTTAGGCGAGGATAAAGAGTCGACACAACCGTTTAGGTTAGCGGACGTGGATGGGAATGTGCAGTGGTACCGGCTGGTATTTCACATTATTTATAAAAATGACGGAACACCCAGAAATGTAATTGGTAAAATCTGTAATGTGCAGAAGGAAGTGGAAGAATTAAAGCAGATGGAAGATTCCGCACAGAGGGATGCTTTGACCGGAATCTACAACAGAAAGGGCTTTTACAAAGAATTGGGGCTGTTGCAGGAAAGAACAGAGGAAAATCTGCCGTTTGCGGTTGTTGTGATGGACTTTGATGACTTTAAGGGGGTAAATGATACTCTGGGACATGCGGGAGGAGATGTCGTACTACAGCTTTTGGCAAAGAAACTGGAAGAATTGTTTGCTGAAAATACAGTAATTGCCAGATTTGGCGGTGATGAATTTATGCTGTGTACTTATCGGACGGATTCTGAAATTTTAACAGGACTTCTGGAAAAGCTTGTTAAGGAAATGGATGTTGATTTTAAGTATCAGGAATTGACGAGAAAAATTTCCATCAGCGTAGGAGCTGTCTATACGGAGAAATCTGAAGAATTTGATGTTTTATTCGAGAATGCGGATAAAGCACTCTATGAAGCAAAGGAACATGGTAAGAACGGATATAGGATAAGAACCTTAGCATAACTCATGGAATCAAATTGTTAATACAAGTTTTAGGATTCCTTTATAAATGGTGAATGGGATATGTGCTATAATTTCTTCATAATAGTTGTGAGGGAAATCGTTATGGATGCGAATTATCTGTTTTTAGTACAGCTTCTTGTATGTGCTGTATTTTTCATCGGAATTCAGTATGTGTCATATCTTCGTACGACTTGGCACTATGGCTTCTTGGATGTGCCACTAAAGGAGAATTGTTCTTCTACATACGATAGCTTCACGAGGCATATAGACAGGAAAGATATATATTCATATGATAAATATCAAATATGGCGGTATATAGAAAAAAGGGAGGAATCTCTATTTATCAAAAAGTAATGAAAAGGAGAAAGATAAATGGAGATTTTAACACAGATTTTTAGTTTCGCAATTGATTGGATGTATGGATTGACGGGAGATTATGGTATAGCAATTGTGATGATTACGCTGGTGCTTCGATCTTGCCTGGTGCCACTGAATGTGAAGCAGCGGAGGCAGGTGAAAAAGCAGAAAGAGATTAGTCGTGAAGTGGAAGCATTAAAAGTAAGGTATGGAAAGAATCAGGAGAAGCTGAACGTAGAGTTGCAGAAGCTCTATCAGAACAAGGGAACAGGTATGGGAAGTTGTGTGCTTCCGTTTCTGCAGCTACCGATTATGTATGGATTATATAGTGCCATTCAAATGATTACATTGGCGTCTGCCACGGTTCTTCTGCCTTGGGTTGCATCTATCATGGTGCGAGATCAGATGTTGATTCTGCCTGTTGCAACTGTGATAGTTCAGATTTTGCCGCAGACCTATCCCTACTTAAGCTTCTTTAAGGGACTGGAATTGCAGAAAGCACCTATATCAACCATATTAGTGATTCTGTTATCCAATAGCTTTTTTGTATTTATGATTCCGTCCGGATTGGGCTTGTACTATTTTGTTTCGGGATTATTCGTGGCGGTGGAGCAGCTGATTGTAAATATGGTGGAAGCCGGTAAAGTGAAGAAGATGAGTTTGGCGTAACCATATACAATACGGACTGTTTGTTTGAGGGATTAAATAAAATAAATAGGAAATTGGAAAGATATAAAAAATACAGATTCAGTAAGGATATCAGATTATGTATCATAAAAACTCATGGTGGAGTGTCTTGCTGATTTTTAGAAAGCTTATCACATCTTGTGGTAGGCTTTTTTGTGTACTTGGCGACCAGGAAAAGCAATTAATGCGGATATGGAGTCAATGGCGGGATTCATTTTTACAGGAGATGACGAGCTGGCCTTATGTGATGGGTATTGGGCAATTCTTTCTCACTTTTATATAAAGTTGTGAAGAGAAAACAATTCTGTTATAATAAAAGCCCATAAAGGGAGTTGTTTTTAATGAGGGGAAAAATGAGAATTGCAATATGTGATGATATAGAGATATACAGAGAGTATGTGAAGACGTTTTGTCAGAGATATTTCGGAAATGAGTTGGAAGATGTTAATTGCTTTGCGTCTGGAGATGAGTTGTTAAATACAAAGGAAGAGTTTGATTTATTATTTTTAGATATAGAGATGCCGGGAATGGACGGTATTTCGGTTAAGAACTACTATGAAATGGTTCAAAAAGATGTGTTGATTATCTTTTTAACAAGTCATCAAGAACGGGTAAGGGAAGCATTTGGCAAGAATGTATTTGCTTTTTTGGATAAGCCAATGAAATGGGATGATTTTGCTAAGACCATGGATAAGGTGTGTTTATATTGCCGGCCTAAAACAGTTGGGGTCGAGTCATGTGGGAAGATGTATGCTTTTGTGATTGATGATATCCGATATGTTGAGGCAAAAGATAAATATACAAATGTAGTTACTGAAAAAGAGGAAGTCTTGATTCGAAAAAGTATGAAAGATTGGGAGGAGCTTCTGGGGCTCGAAGAGTTTTGCAGGATTAATCGTTCTTATTTGGTTAATTTTCGCTTGTTTAACGGAAAAAGTAATGAGATTCAATTAAAAGAAGATAAGTGTGTTGTTTTAAGTAGAAAAAATAGGAAGCAGGCATTTGAACTGTATAGACAGTATTTGCAGAAGAAATTGGCGGCGCTGTAGTGATGACGAAAGTTTCTGCTTTTGTTTAATGAGAATTGTTGTGGGCTGAAGGCTTTTGAAATGAGCTTTTAGCCCTTTTTTCAATGCCTAAAAAATCTCACTGTGATCGTTTTTTACTTTTCATTTCTCGAATAATACAAAACAATATGATTTCTGTATTGAATATGCATACTATCATTTACGTGGTGATATTGCAGTTTTGTTGTCGGCATAAAGGATATACAACATTTTTAAATTGATGAAAAAAGCAGATAATTATTAAAAAAAACAATTTCTTTAAAAAGATAATTGCCTATTTTCAAAAAGTTTGTTACAATTCTCGGGTCATGAGGAAATATAGCATCTCAAATACGGAACTGACGTTTTGCATAAATGTTTCTTTTGACAATGGGAGTTTAAAAAAGGCTGTTATACAAGATGTAATGGCAGATTTATCGAATGAAAAGGGGTTGTGAGAATGAAGAAATGGGATTTATTAATTGTCGGCGCAGGACCGGCAGGGCTTATGGCCGCAAAAACCGCAGTGGAAAAAGGCTTGCGTGTATTAGTGATTGAAAAAAATGCCGATTTTAACATTTTAAGACGGGCATGTTCCACGCAGTTCATTTTAGATGATGGCTATGAAGGCGAGTGGTTGCAAATCGTAGGTGACAAACTGATATTTACAAGAAATCAGTTTGAGGTCACTTATAAAGGAGGCTTGGTAGAAGTAAAGAATAAATACTATCATTCACCAAAGAATCATGTGATTCATTTTGCGCGTCCGGAAGAAAAACCGTTTGCATTAAAATTCGATAAACAAAAGCTTCTTGCGGATATGTATGAGGAATGCAAACAGGAAGGGGTTGCTTTTAAATTATCCTCAACTGTAATAAATGGTAAGGATGATGGCGAAAATGTTCAACTTGAATATGTATCCAACGGTGTGCATGAAACCGTATATGGAAAGAAACTTATTATCTCTGAGGGTGCAAATGCCAGCCTCAGTGGTATCTTTGGTTTGAATGAAGGACGAATTCATTATGCAACTGCATTCGTTGTGAAATATTTCCTTGAAGGAATTAAGGATATTGAACCAAATAGCTGGAATCTGTATTATGGGAAAGCATATCATACATACTCTCCTGCGATTATTGGACCAAGCTTGTATGGGGATAATGTATTCGAAATGACTTTAACAGGTGATAGAAATGTTCAACCAACGGATGTGTTTGAAAAATTAAACGCAGACAGTCCTTTGACAGCACAATTAAAAGATGCAAAACTGTTAAAAAAGAGTGGGTGTTCGGTTAAGGGATATGCATCTATGCAGACACCTTATAAACAGAATGTTATTTCGATTGGCGATTCAGCTGCGTTTGTGGAAGTTGAAGTGCAAGGCGCTTTGATGTGCGGATATCGTGCTGCTCTTGCTATCGTAGATGAATTGGCTGGAAAACCGGGCTTTGAAGCATATACAAAATGGTGGAGAGACTCTTTTGAATTTAATGGTGCAGACCATCTTAGAGTATCACAGGGCTATGCTTTAGTACCAACTTATACAGACGACGAACTTGATTATTTGTTTGCTTTGACAGAGGGAAAATGTCTTGAGGGAACTTATAGCCAGTATAAGACACCCCGGCTAATCTGGGATGAAATTTTGACTCACGAGCAACAGATTAAGGATGAAAAACCGATAATTTATGATAAGATTAAGAATATTAATAAACTCACCTTATCAGATTCCTTTACAAAATAATAACAATATTCTCTTCCGCAAAATAGCCTTGTCTAACAACCTAGAGACAA
Source organism: Acetatifactor sp. (assembly GCA_045541195.1). Taxonomy (GTDB): domain Bacteria; phylum Bacillota; class Clostridia; order Lachnospirales; family Lachnospiraceae; genus Acetatifactor. Next base: position 44,418 of record JAZQIQ010000006.1, read on the forward strand.
GGCTATTTTGAATACCAAATATATAGATCAGGAGTTTGCCAAGTAAAGTGTATATATTATTTTGATTTGTACTAATGATATCGTTGTATCCTTCTATGGTTACACCCATAATTACATATGCAGCTCTGCTTAAGATACGCCTATCTACTTTACCATTCGCGACCAAAATAAGCACTTCACGACATTGTGTTTGTAACGACTTTGGTGCTGTGTTATTATTTTCGTTGCGTAGGCAATCGATTGTTTTTCAAAATCAGGAGGTAATAAGGGATATTACCGTTTTTGAATTTAAATACGTTTGAGTTGCACGTGAAATAACTTAGGTGCATTCAATAATATTTTTAGCTGGAAATATTTTTATTCATCGCTTATATGTAGCGAATCAAAAGGGAGAGTATATAAAATGAAAGGTAAAAGAATTTATAAAAAGATAGTTGCTTTTTTAATTGCAATAGCATTATGTTTTTCTTCTTCTCAGGTTGCTTATGCGGCAGAATCTGTTAATATGCATTTTCAAATGGATGATTCCATTCCGGCATTCAATGTTGTTTCATTAGAACAAAGACTGTATAATGGATTGACAGAAGCTGCGTTGGAAAGAAAAATATATTACAGCTTGTCACCTGAAGCAAAGGCACTTTATGACAGTGTTGATGTAAATGGAAGTGTGGGGATTCAAAACGCAAATTTAAGAACCGTTAGTGCTGCATCGAGTACATATACAGTATTGATTAGAGAATTGACAGCATTGGGATTACCGACAGCAGTATTTAATTCGTTGAAAGCCGCCGCCGCATCATTGGTAGCAGCTGCTGCTGACGGTCCCCTTCCGGTTGGTGATATACTTGCGGCTTTATCAGCGGTAACCTTGGTTACAGTAGTTGCTTTAAACTGGAATGAAGTCGCGCCTAAGTGGAATCAGATTGTTGCAGCATTTAAAAATGCTTTGTCAAGCTCCTCTGGGAATATAAGTAGTGCATTTTCTACTACTAAAACACAAATAGGTGAACAGACAAAGAAGACACCATCCATTACCATAAGTGGAAAAACAGTTATTGTTAACACAGTAAAATATCAATGCACTACCAAAGCAGATACAATTGCAAAAAGGAAATATTCAAGCAATAACTATTATGTTGCAGTTCTTTACAATAATTGGGTTTGGGTATGTACCAATAAAGTGCTTAGCTATGGGGAAGCCAAAATTGTTCAACTTGGAAATAACAGTAAGGTTGGAATTTGGGCGACACAGGAAGGTGGAGCACGTAATCTTTGTCAGCCCAGAATGAGAGGCCCTGAACGTCATGGAAATGGTGCACCGGGATATTTTTGGCATTATCATTTAGATTACAATAATACAAAGCATTGTCATGTCTGGTACAGTAAGCCTGCAACGTAAATAGATTAAGATAGAATCGTTTGGGGCTGATTTTAAGCTTATGATAAATAGTTTCGTAGAAATAGAATGATTATGAAATGAGGAAATTCGCATGTATGAATATTGCCCTATGGGAGTTAATTGGGAATTTGATGATTTGGTATCATTTACTGGTAGTAAATTCGAAAATTTGATGGATCGTATTTTTGAGAGAGCCGATTCTTTTTCGCTTACGGTTGCGCGTTGGTTAGATGATAAGAGTGTAGAATTGGAAAAATCTCTTGAGCCATATAAAATGAATCAAGTTGTAACACCCACATGGTACGGGTATTGTGCCGGGGACATGTCGATTGACGAGTTACCTTTAATGAAAATATATTTGTATCAGGCTAATGAGGATACAAAGAAAATATTACTTAAGCATATAGATGACTTGTTCCTTAATAAAACGGAAAATGGTACATTAATTGAACAGGAATTATCTCTTGAAGACATTAATTTTTTCAAGGATGAAACTTGGGTATTGGGTACTGTTTCTCATGAAATGATGGCAACTTTGTATAATACGGACAGCTCATTTGATGATTTAATAAAAGAAATCGGAAATTGGAAAGAAATAAATAATACCGTTTCATTAAGGATATCTGATTTTGTATCATAGCATGTCTTTATGGTGGAGCGTCTTGTTATAATAGGGAACCGTTTGGGTTCCCTAATTTTATACCTGATTTTGCTGTTTGCGATTCTGAAGATACATAAATCCCAAACACATAATAATCTGCACAATAGTAGCGGCCGGTGTACCCAGACCAATGTGGAAGAGAGTAGCATCAGGTAGGCTGCTCATAAGAAATACCACAGGAATACGTACCAAAATGGCACCCACCAGACCTTGTAGCATAACAAAGAAGGTATTACCACATCCGTTGTAGTAACCGATGAAACAGAACAGGAAGGATGTGAGAAAGGTATCAATAGCATAGGCTTTCAGATAGTCGTGAGCCTGGATGATTACCTCTGGATCTTTGGAGAAAATTCCGGCCAGCAAATCACCGCGAATCAAGGTGAAGGTACCGATAACGCATGCCACAGCCAGAGAGGATAGAATACCGCATTTCAAGGCTTTTAGAGCCCGGTCTTTTAATCCTGCACCGATGTTTTGTGCTACAAAGGCAGACATTGCCTGTGAAAAGGCAGATGGAACCAGCATAATAAAAGCACATACTTTTTCTGCAACACCAACACCGGCGGATGCGGTTAGGTTGATGGAGTTCACCACAGTCTGAATCAGTAAAAAGGAGATTCCCACCAGAAATTCCTGCAAAGCAATGGGAAGTCCCAGCTTTAACTCTTTGCCAATGTAATTTCTTGCAAAACGAATATAACTTCTATGGAAGGTGAAGGGTAACTCCTTTTTCATAATCATGAAAAGGGAGATAATCACACTGATAGCCTGAGCAGTTATTGTAGCAATGGCAGCACCTGCAGCCCCCATTTTAAAGCCGGCAACTAAGATTAAGTCCCCCACAATATTAATGACACAAGCAATACACACAGTAATTAGCGGCGTTTTGGAATCGCCGATGCCACGGAAGATGGCGCCCAGCAGGTTATAAAGTACGATAAAAATAGCGCCGATACCGCAGATTCGGATATAGATGCTTGTCTGTGAAGTGGCTTCTGCCGGAGCGTGGAGCAGTTCGGTGAACTGGTCTGAGAAAATCGCAAGTATCAGTGACAGAATGATACCGATTAGAGAGAAAAGTGCTACGCCTGCACCGATAGCTTCACCGGCTTCTTCCTGCTTTTTTTCACCGATTTTTTGTCCTACAAATACAGTGATACCCATAGACAATCCGGTAATGGCCATTGTTAAGGTATGAACAAGTACACTTCCGGAAGAAACACCGGATACATCCACCGTTTTTGCAAACTGACCTACGATAAGTAAGTCTGCGCCTCCGTAAAGGGACTGAAGAAACATTGCAGCGAATACCGGTATTGCAAATTTAATCAGGGAACCCAGCACGCTTCCGCTTGTAAAATCTTTTGTCTTTTCCATAAAAGCCTCCATAATTATTTCAATAAAAAATGCCGGATGAGGAACAGATATTTCAATCTGTAGCCTTATCCGGCATTACATTTCTAACGAATGCTTTGCCCTCCGAGCCAGCGAGACTCATTCTAGCATAAATCACAGAGAATCTCAACAGAGAGTTTAAAACTTAAATAAAGTTCCGATAATATTTCTGGCAAGGGAAGCACCTACATTGCCACCCAGCTTCTTACCGAAGGAGCCTCCTACGGATTTACCCAGAGTATTGCCAAGTTCACGACCGATAGTGCCGGCAGCGGAGCTGGCAACATTCTTGGTCGCGCGTTGAATTTGTTTCTTTCTTGCAGCTTCTTCCTTTTCTGCAGCCTTCTTAGCTGCGGCAGCTTCCTTTTCGGCCTGCTTTCTTGCAGCTTCTTCTTCTTTGGCAGCCGCCTCTTCTTCTGCTTCCGCAAGAGCCTTACGCTGTAAGAACTCATGAGCGGATTCGTCATCAATAGGGTCAGCGTACTTCATATAAAGCTTGCTGTAGCGGATTTCTTCATTTCTCAGGTTCTGGTCGATAGGACCCATCTGACTCTGGGGAGGAAGAATGGAGGTCTTCTGTACGATGGTGGGAACACCGTCCTCATCCAGTACAGAGACTAACGCTTCGCCGATTCCCAGAGATGTGATTGCCTCGTAGGTGTCGAATTCCGGATTGGGACGGAAGGACTGTGCAGCGGTCTTCACACCTTTCTGCTCCGCAGGGGTATATGCACGGAGTGCGTGCTGAACCTTATTACCCAGCTGTGCCAGTACGCCGTCAGGGATGTCCTTCGGATTCTGGGTGATGAAATATACACCTACGCCCTTGGAACGGATTAGCTTCACTACCTGTTCTATCTTTTCCAATAATTCCTTGGATGCATTGTCAAAGAGGATATGTGCTTCATCAAAGAAGAATACCATCTTAGGCTTATCCAAATCGCCCGCCTCGGGAAGAATTTCAAAGAGCTCGGATAGCATCCAGAGGAGGAAGGTAGAGTACATAGTAGGATTGTTAAAGAGCTTCTCGCACTCTAAGATGTTAATCATACCTTTACCGCCTACGGTCTGGAACCAGTCCTGTACATTGAGTGCCGGCTCACCAAAGAATAAGTCACCACCCTGGCTCTCCAGAGAGATGATTGCGCGGATAATCGCCGCAAGACTTTGCTTGGACATATTGCCGTAAGTTAAGGAAAACTCTTTAGAATTCTCGCTAACGTAACTAATCATGGAGCGCAAGTCCTTGGTGTCTGTCAAAAGCAAATTCTCATCGTCTGCAATTTTGAAAATAACAGAGAGAATATCTGTCTGAATATCATTTAAGTCTAGGATTCTGGAAAGGAGCAGCGGTCCCATTTCGGAGATGGTGGCACGAAGAGGAATACCCATCTCACCGTATACATCCCAGAAGGTAGTAGGATAGCTGGTAAATTCATATCCTTCCTTATCCAAGGAAAGCTCCTCAATCTTAGCGGTAACAGTTTTGCTCGGAGCACCGTTGGCCACCATGCCGGATAAGTCCCCCTTAATATCTGCCAGGAAAACAGGAACGCCTAGGTCACTGAAGCTTTCCGCCATAACCTTTAAGGTGACGGTTTTACCCGTACCGGTGGCACCTGCAATCATACCGTGACGATTGGCCATGGATGGATATATGAATACTTTCTCAGTGCCTGCCTGGCCAATCCAGATTTTATCATTTGAAACCATAAATTATGAACCCCCATTCGTAATTTCTTGGTAACTATTCAGAGCTATGCGAATTTATGAAAACAGACTGAGTAAGCTTGCTTACAGAGGATGGTGTTCATAAATTCATATGGCGAGAAGCGCACATGAGCAAAAGGTAAGCCTCGAAGGGGCGGTTTTGCGAATGCAGGCTCTGAATAGTTCCGTTTCTTGCTAATTCTCATACATACATGATATCATTAATATTGGAAAAAATAAAGGTAACTATTTGGAATAAAATGATTCTGACAGGAGGTATGGTGATGGTTAAAAAATATAGATTTGGAACACCTTTTGAAACAGAAGCGGTGGTAAAGGAGATTGTCCCGGAGAAGGGCATGCCGGAAATCGGTGAATTCTGCCTGAAGGATGGTTTTTCCTTTACTTATAAAATGGATGATGAGCTGGTGGTTTACGGCTTGGGAGAAGCGAACCGTGGCATTAATAAGAGAGGTTACAAATATGTAAGTCTGTGCAGTGATGATTTTAATCATACAGAAGATAAGCTGTCCCTGTATGGAGCGCACAATTTTATTCTGCTCTCAGGAAAAGCACAGGTAGGATTGTTCTTTGATTATCCGGCAAAGCTGACTTTTGATATCGGTTACACCTGTCAGGATACGCTGACTGTTTCCTGCGATGAGGCGAATCTGTATGTATATGTGATTACCGGAGGGAGTGCCTTGGATGTGGTAAAGCAGTTTCGGGAAATCGTCGGAGCAAGCTATATTCCGCCCAAGTATGCATTTGGATTTGGGCAGAGCCGCTGGGGCTATATGAATGCCAAGGATATCGATGACGTTATCCGGGGCTACCGTGGCAACAACATTCCTATCGACATGGTGTATATGGATATTGATTACATGGTGGATTATAAGGATTTCACGGTGAATCCGGAACGTTTTCCGGACTTTAAGAATTATGTGGCGGAGAAAAAGGTACAGAATATTCATCTGATTCCCATTATTGATGCGGGAGTGAAGATTGAGGATGGCTATGATATCTATGAAGAGGGCCGCGATAAGGGCTACTTCTGTAAGAGAGAGGATGGCAGCGACTTCGAAGCATGTGTGTGGCCGGGGTGGACACATTTCCCGGATTTTCTGAATAAGGAAGTAAGGGAATGGTTCGGAAGCAAGTATAAAGTGTTGATTGACCAGGGAATTGATGGTTTCTGGAACGATATGAATGAGCCGGCGATTTTCTACAGCAGGGAGGGAATCGATGCACTGGATGAATGCGTGAAGGAAACTGCTAAAGAGAAGCTGGATGCAAAGCCGGGGAATCTGGAGGAACACTTCCATAAGCTTCAGAACAATCACAAGGACTATGAATGTTTTTACCACAATGTAAATGGGGAAATGGTGCGGCATGATAAGGTGCACAATCTTTACGGCTATAACATGACCCGTGCAGCGGGGGAGGCTTTTCCTAAGATTGCGCCGGATAAGGAGATTCTTATGTTTTCCCGTGCCTCATACATTGGAATGCACCGCTACGGAGGTGTCTGGACCGGAGATAATAAGTCTTGGTGGAGTCATATTCTGCTGAATCTGAAGATGCTACCATCCTTGAATATGTGCGGTTTCTTGTTCTGTGGTGCGGATTTGGGAGGCTTTGGTGATAATGCTACCAGAGACCTGTTGCTTCGTTGGTTGGCGCTTGGCGTGTTCACACCACTGATGCGTAATCATGCAGCTATAGGAACACGCGACCAAGAGGCCTATCGCTTTGAGGGAATTGAGGATTTCCGTCATGTGATTGGAGTGCGTTATCGCTTGATTCCATACTTGTATAATGCATATCTCAAGGCTGCAAAGGAAAATGATATGCTCTTCAAACCTTTGGCGTTTGTATATCCTCAGGATAAGCATTGCAGACAGGTGGAAGACCAGCTGATGCTCAGTGAGGAAGTGATGATTGCTCCGGTTTACACCCAGAATGCTACCGGAAGATATGTATATCTGCCGGAGGAAATGATGTTCGTGAAGTTCATGCCGGATGGAAGCCTAAAAAACGAAGTACTGGAGAAGGGACACCACTATGTGGATGTGGCGTTGAATGAAGTTCCACTGTTTATCCGAAAGGGATGCAAGGTACCGGTGGCTGAGATGGCGCTTTCGGTACCTGAGATTGATGAAAGCGAGATGATGATGGTGGGATATGCGGAGTAATTCTATATAGGGGTTTCTTTTGTGAGAAAGCTTTGGTATAATCTAAAATATTATAGTAAATATTAAAAAATAAAGGATAGGAAATAGCTATGAAAAAGAAACTGATGTGTTTATTGATGGCAAGTACCATGGCAGTATCTTTGTTTGGCTGTGGTAGTCAAGAGGTGAGTGACAGCCCGGCAGAGGGGCAGGCGGTAGATAGCTCTTCTACGGAAAGTATGGAAGCAGAGCCGGAGAAACTAAATGCAGAACCTATTGAAATTGCTAAGAGTGAGCTTGGTAATCCAATTGCTGGATTTAACGCAGAAGGAGAACTGACCTATGGCGGAGACCCGGCTGTGCTGGTGGATGGAGATACTGTATACCTTTATACCGGCCGTGATACTGCAGTGGGAGATGCGTATATGATTCCTGATTACCAGTGCTATTCTACTCAGGATCTGGTGAACTGGACATATGAAGGTGTGGTACTCAGTATGTCTGACGTTACTTGGGCAGACAGAAATGCTGCATGGGCAGGACAGGTGGCAAAGCATTATGATGCAGAAGCCGGTAAGGATATGTATTATTTCTACTTCTGCTCATGGGATAAAACGGATAAAGGTAAGCAGTCTATCGGTGTGGCTGTATCCGAGAGTCCCACAGGTCCTTTTGCAGATATCGGGGAAGCATTGGTAAAAGGTTCCTTCACCACAGATGAGACTTCTGCTTGGAACGATATTGACCCCACTGTATGGATTGAAACGGATGAAAACGGCGAAGAGCACAGATATCTCTGCTGGGGAAATTCAAAGCTGTATATGTGCGAGTTGAATGAAGATATGATAACTGTGAAGGACTATGATGGTGACGGAGAAATTCTGTTTGATAAGGATGTTCTGAAGCAGACGATGCCGACTCTCTTTACGGAGGCTCCCTGGCTTTACAGAAGACAGGATGAAAATGGCAATTACTATGGCGATTATTATCTGTTCTATGCTTACGGCTGGAGAGAGCAGCTGGCATATGCCACTGCGGGTACTCTGATGAAGAGCAGCTGGGAGTTTCAGGATTATCTGATGGATCCTACGGCAACCTCCAATACCAACCATCCTGCAGTTTTTGATTTCCAGGGAAAGACCTATATGATTTATCATAACGGTTCCCTGCCACACGGAAATGGCTACAGAAGAGTGGCTTGTATCGAGGAGCTGCAGATTGACGATGACGGATATATTAACTTCGTACAGGAGACTGCTACCGGTATCAGCGGTGTGAAATCAACCCTGACTGCAGCAAATGGTGAAGTGCTTGCCCATGCGTGGTATGTGAATTCCGGCGCAGACGCTTCTTATCCATATAAAGATGTGGAGCTGGGAAGCAATCTGGACAAGATTAAGGCCGAGGATACCTATTGGGAAATTGTCCCGGGAAAAGCAGATGAGGGTAATGTACACTATGTCTCTATTGAATCCTATAATAAGCCGGGTTTATATATCACTGCTTCGGAAGGTGCGGTAGGTCTGACCCAGGATACTACAGGTGATATGGCTGATATACAGACCTTTAAGACTGTAAAGGGTCTGACAGGAGAAGGTGTTTCCTTTGAATCGGTTGCTTTCAAGGGTATGTACCTGACACTGACTGGTGGTAAAGCCAGTCTGACAGATGGTGCGGATGCTGCGGCATGTTCGTTTGTTGTTGAATAAGTAGTTGTGCAATATATTAGTCTAGTGGATGATTTTGAAAGCGTTTTGGCTGTATAGAATAATATAGTTGTAGGAAATGTAACAAAGTAACAGAAGCTGTCGGACTCGGGATGAGTCCGGCAGCTTCCGTTTTTAAATAGCTTTTCTTCTAAAGTTCAACCCTTGATATGTACGGATTGGATTTCCGCGAACCAGTCTGTTGTGCACCCTCCAGGCAGAATTGATTTGAAGCTGGCGCTGCTCGGCCAGTTTTTCATTCAGGATGCGGGACAGCTTTTCCAGCGCATTCTTTTTGTTGAGAAGCTGGCTTCTCTCTGCAGTAGAGGTTACAACGATACCCGTAGGTATATGGATCAGGCGGACGCCGGTTTCAACTTTATTTACATTTTGACCGCCCTTTCCTCCGCAATGAAATCGTTCGAAACGAATGTTTTTGTCGGAGCAGATAATCTCTTGTTCGGGAATGATACTGACATCAATAAACCAATTTTTACGCTTATGAGCAGGGCGATACGGGCTTTGGCAGATCCACTGAATCGTCCCCTCCAATCCATGTAAGTCTTCTTCGGTCTCAAACATGATAGAAGTATAATTCTCATTAAATCTGGATTTATGTGAGCTGACTTCTTTGATATCCGGATATTCCATTTTGAGGCAGTGATAGAATTTGCTTACTGCTAATTCGCATTCTGCAGGACCTTGCCCGGAGCTGATTTGTATAATCATAATGTTTTATCCTTTCATATTAACTCTTCTAAAAAACTAATTGCCACCCGCCTTGAAATTGTAAATTGGGCGGATGATCCGGTTAATGGTAACAGTATCTGTAATAATTTCTGCGATTGCGTCAATGTCCCTGTAAGCAAAAGGAGCCTCGTCCAAAGTGTCTTTGTTGATGCAGCTGGAATAGATGCCTTTCATGGCGGTTTTGAAGACGGATACCGTGAAGTTTGCCTTAATGTCTTCCCGTTTCATAATTCTGCCTGCACCATGAGGTGCGGAACAGTTCCATTCTACGTTGCCGAGGCCTGTGCCTAGGATAACGCCATCATGCATATTGATTGGTATGATGACAGGTTCGTTCACTTTAGCAGAAATAGCCCCTTTGCGGATCATAGGGGTGTCGGTACTGAAATCTACATAATTGTGAATGCAGGAAGTATAGTCTTGCATTTTCCATTTCATTCCTTTGACGATCTCATTCATCATAATTTCACGATTGAGAGTGGCGTAATCCTGAACAATGGCAAGGTCATGCAGGTAATCCTGCATAAGCTGTTGTTCCAGATAGGTAAGTTCATAGGGAACAGTAATCCCCTTTGCTTTTAGGTATTTTTGTCCTTCATTTAAGTAGTGTTCTGTGACCTCTTTTCCAAGATGACGACTCCCTGAGTGAATCAGAAGATAACAGTTTCCTTCTTCGTCAATATCCTCTTCGATAAAGTGATTTCCGCCACCTAAAGTTCCCAGACTGGAAAGTGCTTTGGTTTCGTTAATGTGCTTATGGCAGCGAAGCTTAGTAAAGTCGAAGTCAAGTGCTTTATGATGCGCCTTCTTTCTGGTTTCAAATCCCGACGGAACATTCTCTCTGATAACGGTATCCAGTCTCTGAAAATCCTTTGTTTTTCCTTTTACGTTTGCCATTGTTACACCACAACCGATGTCGATTCCGATTACATTTGGAAGGACTCGTGGTCCAAGTGTGGAAGTAAATCCGATGGTTCCTACTTTGCCGGGATGAACATCCGGCATAATTCGAACAGTGCAGCCGGAAAAGGCTTCGTTATCACAAAGGTTTTGGAGCTGTGCGATTGCATAGTCATCAATGCTGTGTTCTGTTGTATTTGTGTTGAAAATAGTAGCAGAGGTATAGATTCCATTTATCGTTTTCATATAAGTCCTTTCTTTAGAAGTGTTTTAAGTGCAAAAATCAGCATTAAAAAAACACCCTTTGAAGGTGCCGGAATCCATAGAAATGTGCAATTATGGATTAGAATACAGAATTGTCCTAAAATGATGTATGGACAACCAGCCCTTCGTTGTTAGATGTTATAAAGTTCCTGATAGTAGTATTTTGATGTAACATGATTGTCCTCCTTTCGAAATTAAGTGAATAGTTTCTGATGAATCTTATCGGCGAGTTTACAGCTTAGCTTTAGAGCTAATTTGATTTTCTTGTAATTAGATTATACATTGTGAAAAGGACAAAATATGTCATTGTAAAAAGAAAAGTGAAGAATTTGCCTGATGGAATACATTGCTTTTCAAAGGGAACAATGGCATAATCATAATATAATGGGATGAATAAGGGAAGTTATTAATGATGAAGCGTAAGTTATTATCTATATTACTATGCTGTACATTGCTGGTCGGTTGCGGCAGCACACCGGTGGCTACATCGTCACCGGAGAGGGAACAGGTGAAAGAAGCACCAATCGCTACGGAGACTCTTACGGAAGCGCCGGAGTTTGTAGGTGTACCGTTAAAGAGCGATTATGTGACGGAAGAGATGTACGAGCGTGCCACAGCGTTTCTGGAAGGAGATCTGACCCGACTGGCTGCGGCAATGCGTAAGGCACAGGCCGGGGAAGAAATCACCGTTGCGACAATCGGTGGTTCCATTACGGAGGGCTACAGTTCCAGTACTTTTGGAAACTGTTATGCCACCATTTTCTACAGTTGGTGGGAGAGTTGCTTTCCGGATACAAAAGTGAATTATATTAATGCAGGTATTGGTGGCACACCGTCTTATCTTGGGGTACATAGAGTGAAGCAGCATGTACTGGATGAGGATCCGGATGTAGTGATTGTGGAGTTTTCCGTGAATGATGGTGCGGACAATTTTTATAAAAAGAGCTATGACAACTTGGTTCGTAAGATTATGATGTCACAGAATGAACCAGCAGTTATACTTCTTTTTACCACCCAGGAGGATGGAACAAATGCTCAGGAGAATGATTCGCTGATTGGATTTAAGTATAGGCTACCTATGATTAGTTATGGTAATGCAGTTCTTCCATCCATAGAAAATGACGAGTTTGCCTGGAGTGATATTTCTCCGGACAATGTGCACCCTAATGATATGGGACATGCTATTATCGGAGAGCTGCTTTATACTTATCTGAATGATGTGTACAGCAGGTTGGATGAGATTCCGGAGGAGATTACGCCCTTTGACTATACATCTCTGACCAAGGAAAGTTACTTAAATGCAGATATGCTGGGACCGGAGGAAATCACCCCTGTACAGTTAGGGAGCTTTAAGGAGGCGAGGGTGAATTCTCATTTTACCAAGAGCTGGCACACGGCTACCGGAGAGGAATCAATCATATTTGAAAATGTGGAGGCTGCCAATATTGGGATTTGTTTCCAGAGAGATACAGACGGGGCATACGGTCAGTACGATGTGTACGTGGATGGCGAGTTGGTAAAGACGTTGGACGGTCATTTCAAGAACGGTTGGGGAAGTTCCATCGAGTCGGTGGAGGTGTATGTATCCGACGAACCGACATTGCATTCCATCGAAATAAAGAAGAATCCCGAGTCTACCGGAGATTTGTTTACTGTATTAAGGTTATTAATTTCATAAAGATTTAATCAGAGAAAAGGTGCTTCTATACGCGGGAAGCACCTCTTTTTCTATATGAGAGCTTTGTATGGGGAATTATGTGCGGTTTCTTTTGATTGAAGTTTAAAATTCTGTATGCTATACTGCGGAGGTATTTAATAGCGGACATACTTATGGAAACTTACGGCCGTAAAACTTGAAGTCTAAGTAATGAAAGGGGGAGCTTTCATTATATGGATGGTTCGGTTGCAATGATGAAATTGTCATTGAGGCTTTTTTATGTATTCTATTAGATACGATGCATGTATTGGGAATTGTGAAGATAGAGCGTATTTGTTTTGGTATAAATAAAGCTACTTTCCGTATTCCTAATAGATGAAGGGGGCGTAACTTGGGGCGCCAAGGGCGAGAGATATGATGTGTTGCAAAGAATACATTTGGTGGTGAAGGGACCCAAGTGCCGACACAATTATGTCTGTACACAAGGTGAAGGATGGTTACGAAATATTTTTACAGGAGTGGGAGAATGAAAAACAAACTAAAAAAGATGTTAGCAACATTGCTGGTAATGGCAGTGTGCGTAAGTACTGTTAGTGTAGATGCATTTGCAGAAAATACTAATGGGAAATCACAAGTGAATGTAATTGCTGCAGATTTCAGTGAAAGTGTTTCAGGAGGCGATGTGTCCGGTGGTGATGCATCACAGGGAGATACTGGTAATAGCAGTTGGGATGGAGTGACAACAGAATCTGTGTATGTAGCGGATAATTATACGGTCACATTCAGACTGGATTCCTTTTGGGATGGTGGATACAATGCAGCAATTGAAATTGAGAATACCGGAGTTGTAGGAATTGAAAACTGGTATTTGAGTTTTGATTATGAGCATGCGATTTCAAATATATGGAATGCGCAGATTGATAGTTTTGAAGAGAATACCTATGTTGTGAAGAATAATGCATGGAATGCAGATATTGCAGTAGGTAGCACGGTTTCCTTTGGGTTTAGTGTAAATGAGAGTTTTGAAGGATTTCCGGAGAAATATTTATTACTGACTTCGAGTGTGGAAACAGAGGAAGATGATTATTCCGTAGAGTATCGTTTAGGTAATGATTGGGGCAGTGGCTTTAGTGCAACGATTGTGATTACAAATAATACCGATCAAACCTTGGAAGATTGGATTCTTGAGTTTGATTATGCCAGAAATATAACCAATATTTGGAATGGTGTGATTGAATCTCATGAAGATGGTCACTATGTTATAAAGAATGCAGGCTATAATGCCAATATTGGCGCTCATCAAAGTGTGTATATCGGATTTAATGGTGATGGTGGACAGATGTCAGATGTTCCCAGCGGTTTTTTACTTATACAGATGGGAGTAAATGCTTGTGAAGAACTTTCTGTTACAATGAATAAGTCTGAAAAGATGTATGAGTATGAAGGCAAAGAAGGCTATGTTGTAGTAAGTAAAAGTGATGAGTTTACCGGTGGTATTTCATTAGATGATTCTCGTATTAAAGCAGTTGAAGTTTCCGTAATTGCCGGACTTACAAAGGTGCCACAGAATGAAGTCATTTATCAAAATGGGGAATGGTCTTTAGCAGAGCCACAGCTTTTAATTGGAGATAATATATTTACCATTATTGTGTATTCAAAGAGTGGTTTAAAGGCGGAGTATTCTGTGCATATTTGGAATACATCTGAAGACAATATGAATCTACTTGCTGTGGATATGAATGATAATGATGAGGATGGATTACTCAATTATCAGGAATTGCAGTACGGTACCAATATGAATGCTGCAGATACAGACGAAGATGGATTTACGGATATTGATGAGATTTTCTTATTGAATACGGATCCTCTTACTTACAATGCAGATGAGGATTTTGACAAAGATGGATTGTTCAACAAGGAAGAATTGGTGTTCAATACAAATATTTACGATGAAGATACGGACAAAGATGACCTGACGGATTATGAAGAGGTACACCAATATGGAACAGAGCCTAAAAATCCGGATACAGACGAAGATGGAATTAAGGATGCTGTTGAAATAAAGTGGGGAATGAATCCTTGTGTTGCTGAGAATATGAATGATGATGGGACAGTACAGATTACATATTCCCAGGCGGAAGAAGGAAATGTGAATGCGACCTTAAGTATTTCGCTTTTACCTGAGCAGATAGGAAGTCTGAATGTTGAGAAGCTGGGAGGAGAGGATGTGATCCTTTCTGACAAAATTCCCGGATATTTGGGCGAAGGCAGTGCGTATGATTTTACCGTAGATGGTACTTTTACAGAAGCAGAATTAACTTTTAAAATAAGTGAAAAGCTTTTGGCAGATGAGGAGTTTGAGCCTGCAGTTTACTATTACAACGAGGAAGAACAGCTTTTGGAGGAATTGGAAGGCGCAGTATGGAATAATGACACAATTTCAGTGAAACTTGAGCATTTTTCAAGATATATTCTCTTAAACAAAAGGGTTTTTGATACTGTGTGGGAATATGAGCTTCGTTTTACTGAAGTGGAGAATAAGAATTCCAGTCTGGATATCGTATTTGTAATTGACTCTTCCGGAAGTATGACCAGTAACGATCGTTATGGCGTCAGAAGAACGGTTACTAAAAACTTTATTGACAGATTAACAGAAAATGATAGAGCGGCTGTTGTAGATTTTGATAGCTATGCTTCTGTTTACAGCCAGTTTACCAGTGATAAAGATCAGCTTTATAGTGCTGTTGATAAAATCAATAGTTCCGGAGGCACGAACCTTAGCAGAGGTATTTCTGCAGCGCTCAGTTTGTTTTCTTCAACTACATATGAGGGCGAAGATAAGCAGAAATGTATCATTATGCTGACTGATGGTGTGGGAAGTTATAGTACCAGTTACACCACTAAAGCAAAGGATATGGGTATTGTAATTTACACAATTGGACTGGGTAGCGGAGTTTCGACCAGCGTGCTTACAAATATGGCAGAAGGAACTGGCGGCGTGTATTTCCATGCGTCACAGGCAGAGAAGCTATATGATATTTTTGAAGATATCATCGAGGTTACTGATTTATACAAAGATTCTGATGAAGATGGTTTGTCAGATTATTATGAAAAAGAGATGGCAGCAGGAAACCTGCGTCTTGGTACGGGAGTATCATTGGAAGATATTGATTACCTAAAGAAGCATAGTGACGATGATGGGCTTACAGATGGTGAGGAAATAACAATCGGTAAGGTTGGAAAGAAGATATATGTAAAGTTGTACTCAAATCCAACCGAGGATGATACGGATGGTGATGGCCTAAATGATTATATTGAGAGTAATGAGATAAAGACCAATATCGGAACGTATAATCAGGAAAATGGGAAGTATAAATTAAGTCCGTTAGTAGCAGACAGTGATGGGGATGGTTCTTCTGACGGTGAGGAATTAGGAACATTTTACAGTACTTTGGATTATTACAGAGTAAACAGTAATCCATTTATGGCTGAGAATTATTCTGTAGGTAATCAGGCGGCAGTATCATATGTTTTAAGTTATGAGATTAATGTTCCTGTCTTTACCAAGAGAGAATATGCTACGGGTACTATGCCGAATGGTGAATCATATACTATTTATACATTTATGGATACCACAACATTTGATTTCCCTCAAAGAAAGCTGGTTGAAGTGGGTGACAATTGGTGGAAAAAGGAGTACTATGTGTTGTATGCCACAGCAGGTAACAATGTAAGAGGTGGCCAATATGATGAAATCTACCGAAGAGCAGAGTTGGAAGATGGAAGATTAAAGATGGTAGGCGGCATAGTAGATGTGTTGTGGAATGCAGTAGCTGGTTCTGATGGGCAGGTTGCAACTGATTGGTTGAAATTGCTTGAGGCAGACGGCAATTCTTCTGATTTTCTCTATTTTGATAATAGCGAGGGTGACGTAATCTCCTCAGAGGATTGGAAAAGTAAAATTCATTTTGATGAGCGTTTTGAGTTGAATTGCTATTATGATACATTTTTGCCCATTACCGCATATGAAGCAAAACAGATGGGATTCAGAAAACTTCCGCAAGGCGAAGCAAAGTACCATACGCCGGATGGTATTGATAGTGAAACCGTAAAGGGTGCAAGTTATAAGTATGTAACAAGTGACGGGTTAGAGGCGATATACGAAGTGCTATATGATGGAAGTGTGGAAACTGTCAGCAATGATCCGAAAGGAACTAAAATGTTGCCGTTACAGGATTATCCAAAGATTGGACCTACCTTTAACTATTCCCCGAATGATTCTTCAACCGGAATTTTGGATTTTGTACCGTCAAAAGTATCGGATGCATCGATTGCACATTACTATTTTGATATGTTACCGTTTTATTGGTGGGGAGGAGTTCCTAAGTAATGAACAATTTTTTGAAAATATGTTTTAGTTCCATTGTTATTTCCGGGATTGCCTGTTTTGCAGAACTGGTACTACTTATACTGGAATTTGGAATTATGGGACTGGACAAGGATGTCTTTAACGTTCTTATTGGCTTAAGCATGTTAGTGACATTCGCAGTAGCATCGTTTTCGCTTGTTATTACAGGTCATTGTTTTTGGAGGATTTGTCGGAAAAAGGAATGGCTTGACAAATTACAGATGGGAATATCTTTGATGTGTTCGGATGTGGTATATATTATCATGATGTTTACTGTATTTCAGGCATGTTGCTACTATTTAAAAATTGGGGAAGGCTATGGCGAGGGGTTGTTTTTGGCTGTAGTATGGTTTGTCTCTATGGCTGTTGCTGTGGTACATTTTTGGGTAGTGCTGGCAGTAACAATCTATCAGCAAAAGCAAACAGCGGCTAAATAGTGGATGAATAAGAGTGAATAAAGCCACATAGGAATTGAGAGAAAGAGCATTTGATGCCTGATAGGTGTCAGATGCTCTTTTTTGTGCAAAAGGGCGAAAATTTATTTAAGCAAAAACTAAAACACAAAAGTAAAAGCTAAAAGAACTTAACTAAAAATTTTTTTTAAGTTGTATAAACACAACATCTAGTTAAATAAATAACAAAATAATGTATTTATAGTACTAGGTGTTGGTACCATGGTACTGTGTGCATTATGACGATACTTACAAAGAAAGGTTAGTGGTTTTTGACAAATTGCATAAAAACGGTTGCAAAACCAGTTTTTGTGTAGTAATATTCAATTAAGCTTAAATTAACTTAAATTAACTTAAACGAAAGAAAGAGCAGATTAATGAGAAGGTTTATCAGTAAAGCGGGATTTATTGCCCTAGCGTTCCTATTAACCGGCTGTACTCAGGAAGTGCAGCCACCACAAGTGACATCGGAGCCGATAGTTACTGAAGCACCGAAGGTATACAGTTGGGAGGATGCTATGGTTTATCAGGCAGAAGATGGAGTAATGGTTGGTAATGTTAAAGTCAATCAGGGTGTTGTAGAGGGATTTGAGAAAGCCGGTGAAGATACGTTGACAGTAAAGATACAGGTTGAGGAAACCGGATTCTATGACATTAATGTATCCAGCAAGTCTTTATTTGGTGATTACAAAGAGAATTACGTGTATGTGGACGAGGAGAAGCTTGGTGCGGTTGCCGTAGAGGGTGACAAATTCACAGATTCCATTTTGGAACGTGTTTATATGGAAGCCGGAGAGCATAATGTTAAGATTGAAGCTAGCTGGGGATGGATTGCAGTAGATAAGCTGGAGGTTAAGAAGTCCGATGAGCTGGATGACTCCAGATTTGATATTGAGCCTGTGCTGGTAAATCCTAACGCTACGGAGTCTGCAAAGCGTTTGATGACATATCTTTGTGATGTGTACGGAACGGATGTTTTGTCCGGGCAGTATTGTGACACCGGAATGTATGGTAATGAGAATGCGGTTATATGGAAGACTACCGGTGGTAAGTATCCGGCAATCTTAGGCTTGGACTTGATTGATTATACACCATCCCGAGTTGCCAATGGTACAAAGCCGCAGGCGGTAGAGCATGCTATTCAATGCTGGGAAGAAGGCGGAATCATTTCCTTCTGCTGGCACTGGAATGCACCGGAGAAATACATTACCGGCAAATGGTATTCTGCATTTTATAAGGAGCATACCAATATTGATTTGGCGAAGATTATGAATGGGGAAGACCAGGAAGGTTACGATCTTTTGATGGCTGATATTGATGCCATTGCAAAAGAGCTTCTAAAGTTGCAGGATGCAGATGTGCCGATTTTGTGGAGACCTCTTCACGAAGCCAGCGGTGGCTGGTTCTGGTGGGGCAATGCCGGAGCAGATGCATACAAAGAGCTGTACATATTGTTATATGACAAATTAACGAATGAATATGGATTAAATAACCTTATCTGGGTATGGAACGGTCAGGATAAGGAGTGGTATCCCGGTGATGAATATGTAGATATTATCGGTGAGGATATCTATCCCGGCGAAAAGGTATATACCCCACAAACCGCCAAGTACTTAGAAGTTTTGGATTATACGGATGCCAAGAAGATGATTATCCTTTCGGAAAATGGTTGTATGTTTGACCCGGATTTAGCAATTCGTGACGGTGCCATGTGGGGCTCCTTTGCAACCTGGGGCGGTGAGTTTATCAGTGAATCATCTACATTGATGTTCTTGTCAGAGCAGTATACAGAAGAAGCAATGGTGAAGAAGGTATATAATCACGAGCATGTGATTACACGAGATGAGCTTCCGGATTTAAAGAATTATCCATTAAGAGAAGAGTAGTTCTCGCAAGGAGATATAGATAGAAATGAAGAATAAGAGTCTAAAAAAAGTAATAAGCATATGTTTATCCGCCGTATTTGCTCTTTCTATAATGCAGAGTGTACCGGTAATGGCGATGACGGATACCTCCATGGAGGATTATGAAGAGTTAATCGGAACCTATTCCATTGACACTTCCATTCCAGGCTACAACGAGTATGTAGCTTTGCATCCGGCGGTTTACCCGGAAAAAGATATCTGTATATGGGCACAGGATTATGTGAGATATGAAGAAGGTGGTGTGGTTACCACGCCGGTAATGTATGAGGATTATGAGAATGTGCCGGGCGGCGGCAAAAGCGTATATACATCCGAAGAAGCACTCATTGAATATGAGTTTACTGTAGAAGAAAGCGGCTTCTATGATGTTTCCCTTCTTTACTATCCTATTGAGGGTAAGAATTCCGAGATTCAGAGAGCGTTCTTTATTGATGGTGCTCTTCCTTATGGAGAGCTTTCCCTGATTGAGTTTCAACGTGTGTGGACCAATTCCGTATCAGAGTTAGTTACGGATGAGAATGGAATCACCGTGAAGAATTGGGAAAAGGATAATCAGGGCAATGATGTTAAGCCTGGAACATTAGAGATTCCGGAGTGGGTAGTAAGCTATCTGTATGACAGTAACGGATACATAGTAACGCCACTTAATATTTATCTGGAGAAAGGGGTGCACACCCTTAGCATTGTTTCGCAGAGAGAGCCAATGCTGCTCCACAAGATTTGCTTTCATAATTTGGAAGATGCCGTAGATTATGCTTCCTACAAAGCATCCATGGATGCGCAGGGAGCTCAGGATACCACCGGTGCGAATATTCGTATCGAGGCCGAAACAGCAGCTAAAACTTCCTCCCAGATGTTGTACCCAAGACAAGACCAGTCTTCACCGGCGGTATATCCTTCCAGTCCGAAGGTGCTTTTAAACAACACCATCGGCGGCACTTCATGGCAAGAGGCAGGAAAGTGGATTGAATGGGAATTTGAAGTACCTCAGAGTGGTTACTACAATATCTCCATGTTCTGCAAGCAGAACTTTGTCAGAGGTATTGATGTATGCAGAAGAATCAGTATTGATGGTCGGGTTCCTTTCTCAGAATTGAACGACTACGGATTCTCTTATGAACAGAGCTGGAGAGAGGATACTTTGCAGGATGAGAGCGGTAATCCTTATAGTTTCTATTTAGAAGCAGGAAAACATACACTTCGCATGGAAGTAGTACTGGGCGATATGGCTGAGATTATCAGTACTGTTCAGGAGGCTGTACAGCAACTGAACAGTATTTATCGCCAGGTTATCTATATCACCGGTGTGGCACCGGATCAGTATCGTGATTATCAGATCGAAGCAACACTTCCCGGCCTGGAAGCACAGCTTATTGAGACCAAAGCTCTTTTGGATGAGGCATTGGCAGCACTGGAGATTACGGCAGGTAATAACTCCGACAAGTTGACCGTGCTTCGTACTATGATTGACCAGTTGGAAGAGCTGATTGAAGACCAGGAACGTTTCACAGAGGTCATTGCTTCTTATAAGGTAAATGTAAGAGCATGTGGTAACTGGATTACACAGGTTCTTCCTCAACCTTTGCAGATAGACAGAATTATGGTGTACTCACCGAATGCCAAGGCAGAGATTGAAGGAGATACATTCCTTTCCAGAGCAGGCTATGAGATTAAGAGACTTTACTACTCCTTCATCGTGGATTACAACCAGATTGGTAATGTAGTGGAAGAGGGAGAGGACAGCAAGATATTAACACTTTGGGTTGGTACGGGACGAGACCAGGCCAATGTTATCAAAGCCTTAATTGACGAAAGATTTACCAACGAAACCGGCATCAGTGTGAATGTACAGTTGGTAGATATGAATACACTTCTTCGTGCAACCCTTGCAGGTGAGGGACCGGATGTGGCGATTCAGGTAGCGAATACTAATGGTATTGCCGGTGCAGTTTTAAATACCGGTAATGATACCCCTGTAAATTATGGTCTTCGTAATGCAGTACTGGATTTAACTCAGTTTAGTGATTTTGAAGAAGTAAAGGAGAGATTCTCCGAAAGTGCACTTGTTCCCTTTAGCTTTAACAACGCAACTTATGCATTACCGGATACGCAGACCTTCCCTATGATGTTCTATCGTAAAGATATCTTGGCTGAGATTGGTCTGGAAGTTCCTACTACTTGGTCCGAAGTAAAGGTGGCAATGACTGTACTTGCCAAGAATCAGATGGAATTTGGTATGCTTCCCAGCGAGCAGATATTTGCAATGTTACTTTTCCAAAACGGTGGGGAGTATTATACTGCGAACGGTGATGCTTCGGCACTGGATTCTGACATTGCAGTAAGTACCTTCAAGGAATACTGCGAATATTACACAGATTATAAATTGGATAAGGCTACCAGTGTGGAAGAGAGATTCCGTACCGGTGAATGTCCGATTATTATTTCAGATTACACCACTTATAATAATCTGCAGGTATCTGCACCGGATATTGCCGGACTTTGGGATTTTACTGTAGTTCCCGGCGTAGTACAGGACGATGGAAGTGTTCTTCATACCACAGGAAGTACCGGTCTTGCAGATATTATCATGGCAGATACAGAGTATCCCCAGGAGTGCTGGGAGTTTCTGAAATGGTGGACCAGCGCAGAGACCCAGACTCTGTACGGTAGAGAGATGGAGAGCCTGATGGGAGCCAGTGCAAGAGTTGCAACTGCCAATTTAGAAGCACTTGGCAATTTGTCATGGCCGATACGTGATTACAGAGAAATCATGGAGCAGTATTCACAGGTGAGAGGAATTGCGCAGGTACCGGGTGGATATTACTCATGGCGTAACTTAAACAATGCATTCTATAGTGTGACAACACCTGCTTCTGATACTGGTCGTACTGCAGTAGTTACACCAAGAGAAGAGTTGATGGATAAGGTGCTCTATATCAATGCAGAAATCAATTATAAGAGAGAAGAATTCGGCTTACCCATAGCCGGTGAGTAGAAAGGAGGAGAACATGGACGCACAAGAAATGACTGTATCTCAGGAAGCTTTGGACATTGCCAAAAAGCAGGCAACCCTTAGCTACCAGATTAAAAGAAATAAAGCCTCCTATTTTATGTTGGCACCATACTTTATCCTGTTTTTCTTCTTTACCGTATTACCGGTACTGATGTCAGTAGGATTATCTTTTACACACTTTAATATGTTGGAAATGCCTACTTTTGTAGGATGGAAAAACTACATTAAGCTGTTTTTAGAGGATGATATCTTTATGATTTCCCTCAAGAACACCTTACTCTTTGCAGTAATCACAGGGCCGATTTCTTATATGCTGTGTTTACTCTTCGCATGGATTATCAATGAGTTTAAGGGAAAGCTGAGAGCCTTCCTTACATTGATTTTTTATGCACCATCTATCTGTGGTAACGCATATCTGGTATGGAATTTAATTCTTACCGGTGACCGTTACGGATATTTAAATGGTATTTTGCTGAAGCTGGATATTATCAACGAAGCAAAGCTTTGGATGCAGACAGAGAAGTACGTATTACCGGTGCTTATTGTTGTTCAGCTTTGGTTATCCTTAGGAACAGGTTTCCTTTCCTTTATTGCCGGTCTTCAGACCGTAGACAAGAGCTTGTATGAAGCAGCAGCATTAGACGGTGTTAAGAACCGTTGGCAGGAGCTTTGGTATGTAACGCTTCCTGCAATGAAACCCCAGTTGATGTTTGGTGCGGTAATGCAGATTACCCAGTCCTTTGCGGTAGCGGATATTTCTATTAACTTGGCGGGTAATCCGTCTGTAAACTACGCCGGAGCAACAGTAGTAACCCACCTCCTTGACTATGGTTCCACAAGATTTGAAATGGGTTATGCATCCGCAATTGCAACCGTACTTTTCCTGTTAATGGTAGGTACAAATAAATTAGTTCAGAAAGTTTTAGGAAGGGTAGGCGAGTAAATTGGCAAAGAAAGATTATACAAAACCAAAAAAACGACTCTTCCGTAAGCGTGAGAAGCAGTTAAATCGTTCCTTCGCGGGAAATACACTTTTGTTCTTTATCATGTTTATCTGTGGTATTTTCATGGTTTTACCGCTGGTTATGATAGTGAACAACGCATTGAAGCCGCTCGATGAGCTGTACCAGTTTCCACCGAAAATCTTCGTGCGAAATCCTACTCTGGAGAACTTCTCAGACCTGTTCGTTCTGATGAATGATTCCTGGGTTCCGTTCTCCAGGTACATTTTAAATACCATCATCATTACCGGTGGTGGTATGGTAGGACACGTAATAGTGGCTTCCCTTGCAGCTTATCCTTTGGCTAAGCATAGATTCCCGGGTAAAAATATCCTGTTCGGCATGGTAGTGCTTTCCATGATGTTCTCATGGACGGTTACACAGATACCGCAGTATCTGATTATTTCCGCATTGCACATCAACAATACCTATGCTGCACTAATATTACCGGCATGGTCCTTCGGTATGGGACTATACTTGATGAAGCAGTTTATGGAGCAGCTCCCGGATTCCTTGATGGAATCCGCAAGACTGGATGGTGCAAACGAGTGGCAGATTTTCTGGAAAATCGTAATGCCCAACGTAAAGCCCGCATGGCTTACTTTAGCAATTTTCCAGTTCCAGCAGATGTGGGGCAATACCGGTTCCTTATTCCTTAGAGATGAAGAGCTTAAGCCACTCCAGTTTTCACTTCAGCAGATTACTGCCGGTGGTGTAGCCAGAGCGGGTGCGGCAGCAGCAGTAACCTTCATCATCGCAGCAGTACCGATTACATTCTTCCTGATTTGTCAGAGTAACGTCTTAGAGACCATGACAACATCCGGTATGAAAGATTAAGGGAGGAGAGTTATGAAGCTTAAGATTTATGCAAAGCGCTTGGTATCCGCTCTCCTTACGGCAGTGGTACTGGCGACGGGCGTGGGAAGTGTGGCAGAGGCGTCCAGCCTTCCTTACAGCTCCTACAATTATACATACTGGGAGGATATTGTATTTACTCCCGCAGCATATGTTCCCAGGTCTTCTGTATCAGGGACTGGACTTACTTACAATGGGGAGTCCATCGGAGCATTTGTGAATCCGCAGGATTTGTGCAAGTCCCCATCCGGCGATATATTCGTAGCGGATACGGGGAACAACCGAATCGTAATATTGAACTCTGATATGACACAGGTAATTAATGTTGTTACATCATTTGATAACAACGGTACTCAGGATACTTTTAATGCACCTTACGGTGTGGCGGTATCAGACAGTGAACAGCTCTATATTGCGGATTCTCAGAACAAGAGAATCGTGGTACTTAATAGAGACGGTTCCCTTGCAAGAATCATTGCTAATCCTACTTCAGAGGCATTGGAAGACGGATTTGTGTTCACCCCTTTGAAGGTAGCGGTGGACTATGCAGACCGTGTGTACTGTATCGCACAGAAAATGTACGAAGGTATCATGGTATTTGAAACGAACAATGAATTTGCCGGGTTCTTCGGAACCATTAAGGTCGATATTACCTTATGGGAAAAGTTCTGGAGAAAGATAGCCACTAAGGAAGAGCGTAGTAAATCCCAGTTGTTCATCCCTACAGAATTTACCGGTATTGATATTGATCCAAGTGGTTTTGTATATGCATCCAATATTGACTCCAATGCAATTCAGGGTGTAAGACGTTTAAATCCAAAGGGAGAAGATGTTATAAAAAAAGGTGCTAACGAGAATCTTGGTGGCGATCTACAGCATGAAGGAAATACAGATTATTCCGGACCCTCCCAGTTCACCGATGTAGTGTATCGTGAAAATGGAATTTATTCATGTCTGGACAGAAAGCGTGGAAGAATCTTCACCTATGATCACGAAGGTAATCTTCTTTACATCTTCGGTGGAATGGGAACCCAGGAGGGAACCTTCTCTATGCCGGTGGCAATTGAGGATGTAGGCGGATATATCGTAGTACTGGACGCAGCCAGAGCAGAAATTGCTTATTTTGAACCGACAGAGTACGGAAAGTTGATTAATGAAGCTGTTTCCTTACGATACGATGGAGATGAAGCCCAGGCAGTGGAAATCTGGAAGCAGGTACTTATTTTGGATGAGAACAATGAGCTTGCCAATACCGGTATCGGTAAAGCATATCTTACCGCCGGTGATTACGATGAAGCTATGAAGTACTTGGAGCTGGGAAGAGCCAGAGATTACTACTCCGTAGCATTTAAGAGATTTAGAAACGATATTCTTACTGCCAATGCAAATGTATTTTTGACAGTGGCAGCTGTGGTTATTGTAGTATTTGTGGTTTATAAACAGGTGAAAAAACGAAGGAAGGGGGAAAGACGAAATGGGTAAATATTTTGCAAAAGAGAAGTGGTCATATCTTCTTTATACACTTTCTCATCCCATGGACGGCTTTTACTGGATTCGTCACCAGGAGAGAGGCAGTGTGCCAATAGCAATTCTGGCAGTGATTCTTTTCTCCTTCAGCTTTTCAGCCAACAGATTGTTAGCAAGCTTCGTAGTAAATGATTTGGATCCTAGAGGAGTAGACAGCTTCTACGAGCTTTGCGGTATCTTGGTGTTCTTTTTACTGATGTGTGTCAGCAACTGGTCCGTAACATGTCTTATGAATGGTGAAGGCCGAATGAAGGATATTACTGTTGCGGTAGGTTACAGTACCGTGCCGATTACGGTATCTCTGCTTTTGGGAACTATAGTCAGTCAGGCTGTTGCAGATGATGAGCAGGCGTTTTACACCATATTAATCGGTATAGGTATTGCCTACGGACTTATCATGATGCTGATTGGTATTATGCAGATACATAATTACACCTTGGGGAAAACACTGATTACTCTGTTTTTAACCTTTGTGGCAATGCTGATTATCATTTTCATTACCTTGCTTCTTACCAATATGTTAAGCCAGGTAGTGACATTCTTTAAGAGTATTTATACAGAAATCATATTTAGAGGATAAGGAGGCAAGGCATGAAAGCATCAAAGAAACAAAAAAATAAAAAGCCTATGAGCCTGATGAAGAAAATCCTGCTTATTATCCTCGCGGTGGCTGCCATAATCGGTATTATCTATTTGGTTTACTACCTGACAAGATATACCTTTTATGATAAATATGAGGATTATTTAACCTCTTACGAATACGAAGAGGGTGCAGATTATCATACACTTTCCGATTCCGGAAAGGAAGTTGCCGGAATGGATCTGGTGGCAGAGAATGATATGTTAAAGCTTTACACCAATACGGAAACTGCGGAAGTTGCAGTTTATGACAAGCGTAATGGAGAGATCATTTACTCTAATCCACAGGATGCAGATGAAGACAGTATCGCAAACGGCACTAACAAGGATTATATGAAGTCGCAGTTTATTCTTTACTATTATAACGCAGATGTAAAGTCAGGTACCTTTGATTCTTACACTATGGCAGTAGAGAAGGGACAGTTGGAAGTAGAGTCCATTGAAAATGGTGTTCGCTACATCTATACCTTGGGCGACTTTGAAACCAGTAGAACAGGAAATATTCCTCTTTTCATTACTCCTGAAAAGTTGGCAGAGATTCAGGGAATGGTAGATGAAAAGACAGCAACCAGTCTTGGACGCTACTATAGCGAAAGTGAAACTGTGGCTGGAATGCTGGAATTGAATGGCGTAGTACAGCGAAATGTTAAGACTATCGCCAAGGTTCAGGGTTGGTTTGATGAGATTGGATGGACAGATGAACAGTATGAAGAACAGATGGCTCTCGCTGGTGTGGAAGTGGAACTGCCGATTTCCTTTATCATACCATTAGAGTATCGTCTAAATGGTGATAGTGTGGATGTATCCATTCCCACTGCTGGCATTCAGGAATTTGGTGGTGGCAGCGTGTACCGTATACAGCTTCTGCGCTATATGGCAGCAGCAGATATGGAAGAGGAGGGGTATATGGTGGTGCCCAATAGCTCCGGTTCTCTGATTCACTTTAATAACGGTAAAACGAATGTGGCACAGTATTCCCAGTACATTTATGATTTGGATCCTATCTCAGCAAATTATACGACTACGGAAAATCTGGATAGCGTAAAGCTTCCTCTCTTTGGTATCTGTAGAGAAAACTCCAGTGTGCTTGCTACCGTGGAAGATGGTGCTACTATAGCACAGATTACCGCCGGAGTATCCGGAGTATACGGTGAATACAATTATGTATATCCAAGCTTTACACTTCGTACTGCAGATAATCTTCAGATGTTTGGAGATTCTGCTGCAGAAGTATTTGTACTGGAACCGGAAATGTACGATTGTAACCTAACCGTAAAGTACACCTTCCTTACAGAAGAGAACAAGGGCTATGCAGGACTTGCAGGTTATTACAGAAACAGACTTCTTGCAGAAGGAAGATTAAAGGATAATGACACAAGCGGAGACATTCCGTTCTACTACGATATAATCGGTAGTGTGAAAGAGACCTCTCATATCTTAGGTGTACAGTACCTTCACAATTTCGCTATGACAACCTTTGATGACGCAGCGCAGATTTCTGATGAGTTTGCGGCAGCAGGTATTACCAATCAGGTAATGAACTATCAGGGCTGGATGAATGGTGGTTACTATCATGATACCGCAGATAAGATTCGAGTGGTATCCAAGCTTGGAGGCAAGAGCGGGCTGAAAAAATTAAATCAGACAGTTTCCTCTAATGGAGGTCGTTTCTATGGAGATGTATCTTTCCAGAATGTATCTTTTGTAGATGATGGCTTTAACTATAACGCAGAAGGATCCAGATATTACGGAGCAGGATACGTGGTAAGTTTTGGTTTGGTAAATCCTACTACCTTAAGAGCGACTTCCGGTCTGGGCTATATGGAGAATAAATACGATCTTCTGTCACCGAAGTACTTACCGAGATACATTGATAAGTTCTCCGGAAAGATTACGAAGCTGGATGTGGATGGTATATCCTTAAGAGACTTGGGAAATTACTTACACTCTGATAAGAAACGAACCAACGTAATTACCAGAGAAGAAGCATATGATGTGATGATGGGGCAGTGGGAGACCCTAGAGGGAACCGGCAAGAATCTGATGGCTACTGCAGCCAATGATTATGCATTTGCGTATGTAACTGATATCATCAATGCACCGATTATGCCCAATGATTTCTTTATTGTGGATGAAGATATTCCACTATATGAGATGATTATTCATGGAAACATCAATTACGCAACAGAGCTCCTTAATTTCTATGATCAGCAGGAAATGACGGAAGTTATCCTGAATATGATTGAATATGGTGCGGCTCCTCACTATGTATTTACTTGGGAGGAATCCAGTAAGATGAAGCAGACAGCGCTAAACCGCTATTATGCGACTACTTACGCGAACTGGAAGGATGAGGCCATAGATGTTTATAACCGGGTGAATGAAGCATTGAAGGAAGTATCCGGCGCAACCATGATTAATCATGAAATTCTAGATAGTGATTTGCGAAAAGTAACCTATGATAATGGCATCGCAATTTATGTAAATTACGGTGATGAAGACAAGACCGCAGATGGTATAACCATTAAGGCAAACAGCTACGAAATGGAGGGGATTTAAATATGGCAAAGAAGAAAGCTAAACTATCTCTTCTCCAGAAGCGTATGCGTACAGGATATCTGTTTATCCTTCCATGGTTTGTGGGATTCGTACTCTTTTATGTGCGCTCTTTGGTTATGACTGGACAGTTTGCATTTTCAACGTTGGAGATGAATGCGGGAGAAGGCGGATATACTTTAACTTTTGCAGGACTGGACAATTTTATCTATGCGTTCCGTGCTCATGCGACCTTTAAGCAGGTGCTGACTACGTCCATCGGAAATATGCTGGTGGATGTACCACTGATTATCTTTTTCAGTTTATTTATGGCACTGCTTCTTAATAAGAAATTCCCGGGAAGATTTATTGTGAGAGCAATCTTCTTCCTGCCGATTATCTTAAATGCGGATGCAATTACCGCTGCACTGGAGCTATCCGCAGCCATGATGAATGGTGGAATCTCTACCATGGCAACAGAGGTTGTGGAAAATGCTACGGCAACCAGTTCCGGAATGAGTATGGATTATTTTATTGACTTATTTATGAGTCTTGGTATCCCTACCTCATTACTTGATTATGTAATGGCAGCTGTTGCACGTATTAACGATATTATTTCCGCTTCCGGTGTACAGATTATTATCTTTATTGCAGCATTGCAGTCCATTCCGGGTTCCATGTACGAGGTGGCGAAGATTGAAGGTGCTACCGGTTATGAAACCTTCTGGAAGGTAACCTTCCCGATGGTAATGCCTCATATTATTACCAATGTGGTATATACCATTATTGATAACTTTGCGCGAAGCGAGGTTGTAGAGCTTGCTTATGAAACTGCATTTACCAATTTTAATTATGGTCTCAGCTCAGTATTCAGTTTAGTAAGTACAATTATTACATGTATTATTTTAGTAGTAGTAGTAGGCTTCATTCAGAAGAAGACCTTCTATTATAACTAAGAGAAAGGGGAAAGAGCCATGACACAGTATTTTAATACCATAGCAAAGACATTTCAGGATGAAGACCAGCGTAAGAGCTTGATGAACGATGTGAAGAATCTTCTTTTAAGTATTGGTCGGATTGCTATCCTGCTTGGTGTAAGCTATGTAATTCTTTCTCCGATTATCGGTATTATCGTGAATTCCTTTTCGTCCAATAAGGATGCGGTAAATCCGATGGTGTATGTATTACCACAGGAACCTACATTAGAGAAATATAAGCTGGTAATTGAGCGAATGGAGTATTTCCCTACCATGCTTAGGGATTTAGCATATTCGGCATCCTTAATGGTGATTCAGATTTTGGTCTGTTCCATGGTTGGATATGGTTTTGCAAGATTTGATTTTCCATTTAAATCCCTTTTGTTTGGATTTGTGGTGGTAATGATTGTAATCCCGGGACATAGTATTATGCTTCCCTTGTATATGACATTTAAGGAATTTGACCCTTTGGGCATTGCAACAGCTATCACGGGAGCACCGGTTAATCTTATGGGAACGCCGATACCAATGTATATTATGACATTCTTTGGTTGTGGTGTGCGTTCCGGACTTTATATCTACATTTTCAATCAGTTCTTCCGCGGACTTCCCAAGGAAATCGAGGAAGCTGCTTTTGTAGATGGGGCGGGAGTGTGGTATACCTACTTCCGTATCATGTTAGTAAATGCTATGCCTTCTGTCATTACAGTTTCTGTTTTCTCTCTTGTATGGCAGTTCAATGATACGTTTTATGCAAACCTGTTTCTAGTGCCGGAGGATATCGTTATCAGTAAGAAAATTTCGTCACTTCAGATGGTTATTGCAAACGTAGATAAGATTTTGGAGGCAAATATTCAGGAACTTTATCTGGATGCCGGAATTGTATTAATAATTCTGCCGATAGTAATTATATACTGCCTGCTCCAGAGACATTTCATTGAAGGCGTAGAACGAAGCGGTATTGTTGGTTAATCCCAAAGGGATTTAACCTTAAATCAACGTAACTATTCACTGCGCTCATAGTTACAAGCATAAATCCATAAAATTCACCTGCGGTGATGGGATTTTTGCTTGTACGACATGGGATTTTTCTTCGAAAAACCCTTGCAAAAATGGTGAAAAGAATAGCTACGAATCAACTTTAATCAAAGGAGGATGAAGAAGTTGAAAAAGAAATTATTAGCAACACTTTTAGCAGGCTCTATGGTATTTGGCATTACAGCCTGCGGCGGTTCAGCAGATACACCTGCTGCATCCGAACCTGTAGAAAGCTCAGTAGAGACACCGGTAGAGTCATCTGCTGATGCAACACCAAATGAGGAGCCTGCTCCGGAGGTATTACCTGCAAGTATCGATTTTGAAGATGGTAAGATGGATTTCTTATCTCTTTACATGCAGGCAGGAAACGCAGATAACAGTGAGTTATCCATCGTGGATAAGGATGGAAGCAAGCAGTTATATGTAAAGAATGTGGACGGAAAGGTTTCTTATGTTGCATTCGACCTAGCATCATTACTTGGTGCAAATATAGCAAATGTGGCAACTATTGAAATGACAATCACTACGGAACATGAGAATGGATTTAGTGCTTCTTCAGGTAATATCATTTCATGGGCAGGTGCAGACCTTATTGAATACAAGGATGCATGGTCTGTTTATATGGAGAAGAAGAACCCTAACAAGGCAATCTCTAAGATTGAAGAGGGTGAAGAGTTTGTTGCAGATGCAAACAATATCATCATCGTTAATATGGATACCGACAACGGTCCTTCTGAAGGTCACGGAACCGCTAGCTTCTATATCGATGATGTACGTTTCTTAGATAAGGATGGTAATTTAATTACTGCAGATACTTCAGTAGCATTCGTAGGTCCTGAGAGCTTTGCTCCTTCAGGCGTAGATATGTCTAACCTCTGTGTTGTAACCGGCGCAGTGGAAGCTCCTGGTTTCCAGAAGAAGGCAGCTGCATGGACACAGGATGGTGTAGATATTACAGAGGACATGTTGAATGCATTAGTTCCGGGTTCTGTTATTGAGATTAATTATACCAGTGAAACAGGAAATATGTGGATTGTTATGCCGGATGCATCAGCGGGCTGGATGAGAGTTGGTGATGGTAACAACGGAAAGGCATATATCAATAATTCCGGCAATACTTGTCAGATTACCTATGAACAGATTGCAAGTTTCTGTGGAGAAGACAAGAGTACTTGGGGTGCAAGAATTCAGTGTGAATCTGATAGTGAATGGGAAGTATACAGTGTTAAGATTGGTCAGGCATCTCCGGTATATGCTATGTCTAACGTAACAGAGGTTGCTGGTTTCGCTGCAAAAGCAGATGCGTGGGCACAGGGTGGTATTGATCTTCCTCAGGAAGTTTGGGATGCGTTCGGTCCCGGTATGGCACTTGAGTTCTCATATACCAGCGAGTCCGGAAAGCTCTGGGCAGTTGTTCCGGGTGCAGCAGCAGGCTGGATGAGAGTTGGTGACGGCAATAACGGTCAGGCAGTATGTTATGATGGTAAGTGTTATGTAACCTATGAGCAGATTGCTGAGTTCTGTGGCGAAGATAAGTCTACTTGGGGTGCAACACTTCAGGCAGAATCTGACAGTGCATGGGAAGTATATGGCTTAAAGATTGGTAATGTGTCTGAAATGAAGATGGTAAATAACAATGTGGTAATCGATGGATTCCAGAAAAAGGCAGATGCATGGGCGCAGGATGGTGTTGAATTAACACCTGAACAGTTAGATTTATTGGTACCTGGCAGCGTAATCACCTTTAACTTCACCAGCGAGTCAGGCAATCTTTGGGCCGTAATTCCGGGTGCAGCAGCAGGCTGGATGAGAGTCGGTGACGGCAATAACGGAAAAGCTGCAGTGAGCAATGGGGTTTGTCAGGTAACGTATGAACAGATTGCTGAATTCTGTGGCGAAGATAAGAGCACTTGGGGTAATGTGCTTCAGGCAGAATCTGATAGTGCATGGGAAGTTTACAGTGTAACCATCGGACAGAGTCCCGTAACTGAGACTGAGGAATAGTATATAAGGAGATTAAAACCATGAAAAATATTAAGAAATTTTTGGCACTTGGTCTTACAGGTGCAATGATGCTTGGAGTAGCAGGCTGTGGTGGTTCAGATACACCGGCAGCTTCAACACCTGACCAGAGTGCACCGGCACAGTCTAGTGCAGAGACTCCGGTAGCAGATAGTGGTTCGTCCGCAGATTCAGGAGAGACCAGGGAGATTACCATCGGTACATGGTGGGTACAGTATTATGACTCTTCTCATACTTCTGTAGAGGATGATCCGTCTTTTGCAGGTGATGATCCGGCATACATGAAGTTTGATAATGTTAAGAAGATCGAGGATAACTACAATGTAGAGTTCTATTGGCAGAACTTAACCTATGCAGGTGTACAGGAATCTATTAACAACTCTATCCTTGCAGGGTCACCGGACTGTGATATCTACTTAGTAGATCTTACCTTTGGTGTTCCGGCTCAGCTCAATGGCTTGGCACTTGACTTAAAGACTGTTTTACCGGAAGATCATGATTTATTTACGGATCAGGAGCATGTAAGATATCTTGATTTGGGCGATGGCAAGGCTTGTCTCTTAAAGAGAACCGAAGCACAGGGTGTAGTAGAGAATACATATCCTTTAGCATTCAACAAGCAGATGCTGGAAGACAACAACTTAGAGGACCCAAGAGCTTTATATGAAAGAGGCGAGTGGACCTGGGATAAGTTTATCGAGTACTGTAAGGCATTAACACAGGATACTGATGGTGACGGACAGATTGACCAGTATGGTTTCTGTGGTTTTAAGAACGATGTATTCGAGCAGTTAATGATGAGTAATGGTGCAAGTATCGCAGCGGGTACTGAGCAGACCCTTACTTCTGATGCAACCGGTGAAGCTTTGCAGATGTTCTATGATATGTATAATACCTATAAGGTATGTTATCCGTACGATGAATCTGATAAGGACTCTGATACCATGAGAATGCAGTATCGTGAAGGTAATATCGGCTTCTGGCCATGTGCAGCATGGATTGCAGCAGGTGGTCCGGACTATGATCAGAACGGTGATGGAAGTGCTATGCTTTCCTTTGATACCGTATACTGCCGTTGGCCGGTAGGTCCTAGCGGAAACGCTGAGACCAACGCAGGTGAGATTACCGGTGGTGAGTTCTATATCATTCCTGCGGGTGTAAAAGATCCTGAAACCGTAGTAAACGTATTATTTGATATGTGGAACTGGTACGAAGGTGATACCTCTATCCGTGATGATGAAGAAACTTTATGGTGGTGGTATGCTTCTACTGCACAGGATCCAACTCTTCAGGAAGAGAACTTTGATGTAATGTTCGATTGTGGTAGTATTGAATCCTTTGACTTATGGAACAGTTTGGGCGTTGGATATGATTTCAACAGCTTAATTAAGGGCGAAGTAACTGCAGCTCAGTTCCAGGAGACATACAAGAATCAGATTCAGGATGCTCTTGATATCTACTTTAAATAAGTAATTTGTGACTATTCAGAGCCATAGGTTCCTGGCAAAGGACCGCCTCGCAGAGGCAAATTTATGAATGGGCTCTGAATAGTTACCGGAAAGGTAAATAATTTTATGAGTGATATTAAAATGATTGCTCCTGCAGTTAAAAATGTTCCGTGGCAGGAGAAACCGGAAGGTATCGTTGGTGCACCAATTTGGAGATATACCGAGAATCCAATTATCGGGCGTAATCCGGTAGAAGGTGTGGCACGTATCTTCAACAGCGCAGTAATGCCTTATGAGGACGGCTTTATCGGTGTGTTCCGTGGCGAGCAGACCAACGGTATTCCTTATGTATATCTTGGAAGAAGTGAGGATGGTATTCACTGGAATTTTGATAAAGAGAAAGTTCCGTTTGTGGACGAGAACGGCGAGCCGTTCATGCCGGTTTATGCATATGACCCAAGACTCGTGAAGGTAGAGGATACTTACTATATTATCTGGTGTGGAGATTTCTACGGCGCAGCCATCGGTATGGCAAAGACCACAGATTTTAAGACCTTCACGAGAATTGAGAATCCGTTCCTTCCTTTCAACAGAAATGCAGTATTGTTCCCGCGTAAGGTAAATGGAAACTTCTTAATGCTTTCCCGTCCTTCTGACAGTGGACATACTCCTTTTGGAGATATTTTTGTAAGTGAAAGCCCTGACCTTGTATATTGGGGCAAGCATAGACACGTGATGGGACGTGGTAATGAATGGTGGGAGTCCGTGAAGATTGGCGGCGGCGCTGCTCCTATCGAGACAAGCGAAGGCTGGCTCTTATTCTATCATGGTGTAAGCGGTACCTGTAACGGCTTTGTATACAGTATCGGTGGTGCCATCTTAGATTTAGAGAATCCTTCCATCGTGAAGTATCGTTGCGAGAATTTCCTTCTTACTCCGGAAGAGTGGTATGAGGAAAGAGGCTTTGTGCCCAATGTTGTATTCCCATGTGCGACCATTCATGATCCGGAAAGTGGAAAGATTGCAATTTACTATGGTGCGGCAGACAGTTATGTGGGACTTGCATTTACTAAATTTGATGAAATCGTAGATTATATCAAGAAACACAGCGTAGTAAGAGAATCAGATACAGAAATCGGCAGAAGATAGGCATGAGGTGAGTCATGGCGAAGATGGTTAAGCCAGTGAAGATGGCGGATATTGCAGAAAAACTGAATGTAAGTACCGTGACGGTATCCAAGGCTTTGACCGGACAAAAAGGGGTAAGTGATGAGATGCGGGAGCGCATTAAATCCCTTGCCCAAGAGATGGGTTATAAGTACACGGGCCAGAAGGGAGATAAACAGGAGGAGAAAAGCTACAATATCGGAGTACTGATATCTAACAGATACTTGGATAACAGCGATTCCTTTTACTGGAAAATGTATCAGGAGGTTGCTGCTCTTGCTATGACACAGGGGGTATTTACTCTTTTAGAGCTTCTTCATGATGAGGATGAGATGAAGGGGAATCTTCCTAAGCTGGTGGAAGAGGACAAGGTAGACGGAGTAATTGTCATTGGTAAACCGGGACATGGATATGAGAAAGTATTGGAGAAAACTATAAAAAAACCAATGGTTTTTCTGGATTTCTATGATGCAGAGCTAAAGACGGATTCCGTGATCTCCAACAGTTATCTTGGAGCCTATGTGCTTACCAATTACCTGATTCGGGCAGGTCATAAACGCATTGCTTATGTTGGAACACTGATGGTAACCGATAGCGTAACTGATCGCTATATGGGCTACTCCAAGGCGCTGATGGAGAATGGTTTTCCCTTTGACCCCGGTCTTCTTATCAAGGACCGTGACCTAGAGACCGGTCTTCGGGATGGAGAAAATTCGATTGTCCTTCCGGAAGATATGCCAAGTGCTTTTGTATGCAACTGTGATTTTATAGCCAGTCTGGTGATTAAGCAGATTCGTCAACGGGGGCTTAGAGTGCCGGAGGACGTATCGGTGGTCGGCTTTGACAACTATCTGTATCCCGGACTTTGCGATATCGGAATAACGACTTATGAGGTGGATATTCGTGAGATGGCTAGAAAGTCTTTAGCTATATTGACCAAGATTATCAGGGGTGAGCCCCATGGTGTAGGTCTGAATATAGTGGAAGGAAGACTTATTGAGAAGGAAAGTGTTGCAATAATTTCATAAAAAGGGCGCCTGAACTTGTTTCAGGCGTTCTTTTTTTGTACAATAAAAGACGGAGGATTGGGTTATGAGTTTATTTGATATATTGGGGCCGGTGATGGTTGGACCTTCCAGTTCCCATACTGCCGGAGCTGTACGAATCGGGTATATAGCGAGGAAGCTGTTGGGGTGCAAACCTGTAAGTGCGGATATAGCGCTCCATGGCTCCTTTGCTGCAACAGGGAAAGGGCATGGTACGGACAGAGCCCTGGTTGCGGGACTTTTGGGTATGAAGCCGGATGATATGCGTATTCCGGACAGCTTTCGTGTAGCAAAAGAGGAGGAGCTTACCTTTTCCTTTGAAGAGATGCAGATTCCGGGGGCACATCCTAATACTGTGCTATTGTTTCTGCGGGGCGAGAATGGTAAAGAGCTGGAGGTGCAGGCGTCTTCCATTGGCGGTGGACGGATTATGATAAATAAAATCGATGGAATCGACGTAAACTGTAGTGGGGAGCTGCCAACTCTGATTATTCATAATTTGGATCAGCCGGGACTTGTGGCGAAGGTTACGGCAAGACTTTCGGAGAAGAATATTAATGTGGCAACCATGCAGATTTTCCGCGATAAAAGAGGCGGTTTTGCGGTGATGGTCATTGAAACGGATCAGCCGATTTATAAGAAAAGCCTTTCCTACCTTGAGAGCATTGAAGGAGTGGTTAAGGTAACCTATTTTAAAGGGGAGGTGGGCTAATGGCTTTTACAAGTTTGGATGAGATGGTTACTCTTTGTCAGGAGCAGAATAAACCCCTGTGGGAGATTATTTTAGAGGATGATATGCACGACAGAGATGCGTCTTGGGATGACTCGTGGAAGAGGATGTGCAGAATGTGGGAAGCAATGCTGGCTTCCGTGGAGAATTATGAGGGTGACATTACTTCGGAAAGTGGTCTGGTAGGAGGCATGGGTGCCAAAATGGAAGCCTATGGAGCTTCGGGGCAAAGTCTGTGCGGAGATTTTGTATCCAGAGTGATGGCAACTGCGCTTAAGACCGGAGAGTCCAATGCCTGTATGAAGCGAATTGTGGCAGCACCTACGGCAGGAGCCTGTGGCGTCCTTCCGGCAGTGTTGGTGCCCTTTTATCAGGAAAGTCAGTGTGGGGAAGACAAAATTATTCAGGCGTTGTACGTAGCAGCAGGAATTGGACAGGTAATTGCCTACCGAGCTTTTATCGCCGGAGCTTCCGGTGGATGTCAGGCGGAGATTGGCTCGGCATCAGCAATGGCAGCAGGTGCAATGACCTTTTTAAAGGGCGGTGATGCATCACAGATTATGCAGGCAGCAGCCATGGCATTGAAAAACCTTCTGGGACTTGTATGTGACCCGGTGGCAGGACTTGTGGAGGTGCCTTGTGTGAAGCGGAATGTAGTCGGTGCAGTCAATGCGCTGTCCGGCGCTGATATGGCGCTGGCAGGAATTTTTAGTAAAATTCCTCCGGATCAGGTGATTGATGCCATGCGCGAGGTGGGCGAGAAGATGCATGAGTCTTTGAAAGAGACTGCCATGGGTGGTATCGCAGGTACCCCGGAGGCGAAGAAAATTACGCAAGGAATGTAATACGAATGAAAAAGATAGTTGAGTTTTTGAAAAGTGAAATTGTACTAACGGTGGCACTGGTTCTGGCGTTGGTATCCATGTTTTTTGTGCTACCGGATGCAGAGTACGCCGGGTATATTGATTTTCGTACGCTAAGTATACTGTTCTGTCTGATGGCAGTTATGGTGGGCATGCAAGAAAGTGGTGTGTTCCGTTTTACCGCAGAAAAGCTCCTGGTAAAGGTGAAAAATACGACACAGTTAGTACTTATTTTGGTAATGCTGTGCTTTGTGTTCAGTATGTTTATCAC
The DNA here is from genome assembly GCA_045541195.1 of Acetatifactor sp. GTDB lineage: Bacteria > Bacillota > Clostridia > Lachnospirales > Lachnospiraceae > Acetatifactor. Next base: position 82,954 of record JAZQIQ010000006.1, read on the forward strand.
CAACGATGTGGCACTGATTACCTTTGTGCCCTTTACGTTTATCGTACTTCGGATGCTGGGAGAGGAGGCGGAGAAACACCTGATGATTCCGGTGGTGGTATTCCAGACTATCGCCGCCAATCTGGGAAGTATGCTGACTCCTATGGGAAATCCCCAGAATCTGTATCTGTATGGAAAGTCTGAAATGGGGCTTGGAAGTTTTCTGGTATTAATGTTGCCCTATACCTTTTTATCGATGGTTCTCTTACTGCTTTGTGGTATCTGGTTAGGTAAAAAGAGCGGTGACGGCAAGGTAAAAGTTGATTTGGCTGAAAAGACTTCGCTACGAGGCAGGGAAAAGGAACTGTTCCGTTATGGAATACTCTTTGTGGTATCGCTCTTAACGGTGGCTCATGTGCTGGATTATATCATTTGTCTGGTGATAGTACTAGCAGCATTCCTTATCTGGGACAGACCGCTTTTTAAGAAGGTGGACTATGCACTGCTGCTTACCTTTATAGGCTTCTTTGTGTTTATCGGAAATATGGGACGAGTGCCCTTTTTCAACGAATTGTTGCAGAAGCTGGTAGCGGGAAATGAGGTGGTAACAGCAGTTCTTTCCAGTCAGGTTATCAGTAACGTGCCGGCTGCACTGCTTTTGTCCGGATTTACCAATAATGTGGAGGGACTGATTGTGGGAACTAATCTGGGAGGCTTAGGCACGCTGATTGCGTCCATGGCGAGTCTCATATCCTACAAATATGTTGCGAAAGAAAACAAATGCTCCAAAGGAGCGTATTTTGGATATTTTACAGTGGCAAATGTGCTATTCTTAGTGCTTCTTATGGCACTGTGGATTGTGATTGGATAGGAAAGAGGTAAAATATGAGATTTGTATTTCCAAACGGACTACGTAAGGCACTGACCTTCAGCTACGATGATGGTCAGGCATTTGATAAAAAATTGATTGAGATTTTTAATACATACGGTATGAAAGGAACCTTTCATTTAAATTCCGGCAAGCTGGGTATTAATAACGGACATGATGATTATGTGAAGGCGGAAGAAGTAAAGGAAGTATATGCCGGACATGAAGTGGCGGTTCATGGTGTAGAGCATCGCAATCTTCCTACGCTGACCCGTCATCAGATGGTGCTGGAGCTGGAGGAGGACCGTAAGGCGTTAGAGAAACTGACCGGAGGAATGGTGCAGGGCATGTCCTATGCATTTGGCAGCTATAATGAGGAAATCATGGAAGTGATTAAGACACTTGGTATCAAGTATTCTCGTACCGTAAATGCAACCCACGGATTTTTCCCGCCGGCAGATTTCCGGTCGTGGCATCCTACCTGTCATCATGACGATAACCTAATGGAAATCGGTGACAGATTTTTAGATGTGCCGGGATTTAATGAGCTTCCCATCATGTATGTGTGGGGACACAGCTTTGAGTTTGGCTGGAAAGAAGATTATTCTCTTATGGAAGAGTTCTGCAAGAAGATGGCAAATAAAGAAGATATATGGTATGCTACCAATATTGAAATCTGCGAATATGTTACCGCATGCCGTAGTCAGGAATTTTCTGCAGACGGTAAGTATATGAAAAACCCGACCGCCCTTAGCGTATGGGTATCGACAAAAGAAGGCTTTGTGGAAGTAAAGCCCGGCGAGATTAAATGTATCGCATAGGAAGGATGAGGAAGTTATGGAAAAATTAATTGAGAAGCTGGCAAAAGAAGCGTATGAAGCAGCGAAGGAGATTTTGGAGAAGTCCAAGGTGGAAGAAGGAGATTTATTCGTAGTCGGATGTTCTACCAGTGAAATTGCCGGCTCTGTTATCGGAACCGATTCCCAGCCGGAGCTTGCAACGGCAGTATTTGAAGGGATTTATAGGGCTGCAAATGAGGCAAAGGTATATCTGGTGGCACAGTGCTGCGAACACTTAAACCGTGCACTTATTTTGGAGAAGAAAGCAGCGAAGGCTTATGGTTATGAACTTTGTAACGTAGTGCCCCAGCCTAAGGCAGGCGGTAGCTTTGCAACGGCAGCTTATGCACATTTTGAAAGTCCTGTGGCAGTGGAGCATGTAAGGGCCCATGCCGGTATGGATATCGGAGACACCTTCATTGGAATGCATCTTCGTGATGTGGCAGTACCTGTGCGCATCTCTGTAGCGCAGATTGGCTCTGCGCACTTAACATGCGCCCGCACCCGTGCGAAGTTCATTGGCGGTGAGAGAGCGCATTATAATTCAGAGATTATGTAAGTGCACGTTTTTGCGGATAATGTGCTGAATCTGCCAATATATTATACTTTTGGAAAAGAGTATAATGGTAAAAAATACAAAGGGGGTATATTATGGGGTTTTTTATGTTTAGAACGATGTTTGGAATTGTATTTTTTCTGGTAATCGGAGTGTTTGTGTTTACTTTTGCTAAGGGAATCAGTACTTGGAATAAGAACAATCATTCCCCAAGACTGATAGTAGAAGCTGTGGTAGTTGCTAAGCGCACCAATGTATCCCGGCATCATGGGCAGGACGGTATATCAAGTTCGAGCACTTCATACTATGTTACTTTTCAGGTGGAGAGTGGTGACCGTATGGAGCTTCATGTAAGCGGTCATGAGTATGGTATGATGGCAGAAGGTGACTACGGACGTCTGAGTTTTCAGGGAACAAGATTTTTAGGATTTGAGAGATAGGGAAGTATGTTAGGGCAGTAGGTGAGTAATAGCAATACCTATTGCCCTTTTGATATAATTACAGTGTAATCTCCACCACATCTCCGTCTGCGCTATGCACTTCTACCAGTCTCCAGCCGGGATGGCTCTTTTTAAAATCTTTTATGATTTTAAGGAACAAATAAGCTTGTTCTTTGGAAAGTTTTATGTCACCCGGTATTCCCGGAACTGTAGTAAGAACTTTCGACAAAATCAAGGCAGTTAGGCGGTTCAGGAGAAGACCGGTGGGGATACGGATGTTTATATTGGTGCCGTCGCTATCGTTTACATATACCCTCATAGTTTACTCCACGAAGATGCGGACAGTATCACCCTCAGCGGATTCTACTTCTACAAGATTGCCGATGGCGCCCTGGCGAACCAGCTCTAAAATCTGGCGCAGGTCAATATTCTGCAGGGCAATGTTGCCGGAGACCTGAGGAAGCTCCATTCCCATATCCAGTGCTACTTGTACCAGAGCAAGGGGGAGATTGACACGTACTTTATCCCCTTCTGCGGAATCAACAATGATACGTAGCATCATATCTTTTATATCTTTGCGTTCTTCCACCGGAACAATTTGAGCAACAGGCTCTGTTTTACCGGAAAGAAGTGTATCCACGGATACTCCGAGGATTTGTGCCAGTTTGGGAAGTAGGCTGATATCCGGGCAGGTTAAGTCATTTTCCCATTTGCTGACAGCCTGTGGACTTACATCCAGCATCTGCGCCATATCTTCCTGTGTGAAGCCCTTTTCTTTTCTGAATTGTGCAATTCGATTTCCTAATGTGTTTTCCATGTTGAAATACTCCCTTCTTTTGATGACTCTGAATGGTTACGATAACTATATCACTTTGAATTACCCAAAAGAATCGATTATCAGTTGAGTGAGAGCTTTTTTCTCAACCATACGTTGAAAATCCGCTCAACCAATGGTTGAGCGGACTGTTATATGCTTAGTCTTCGCACACTTCTTTAATAAGTCCCATAATAGTATCAATGGAATCCAGCTGGCCGCTCTTACTCATGGTATCGTAATAGGACTGTCTGGTGAAGTACAGTTCATTCACTTTTTCTGCAAGTATTTCACCGGTTAAGTCATCCTCATCAAGTACCAGGGAGAAGCCCTGTGCTTCGAAGGATTTTGCGTTCAGAATCTGGTCACCGCGGCTGCTTCTTGCGGGAAGGGGAATCAGGATGTTGGGCTTATGGAGTGCCAAAAGCTCACAGATGGCGTTGGCTCCGGCACGGGAGATAACGATGTCTGCCATGGCAAATAAGTCCTTCAATTCCTTTTTGATATACTCAAACTGCTTGTAACCGGGAGTGGTAAGGAGCAGATTATCGATTTTGTCTTTACCACAGAGATGTACTACCTGAAACTCTTCTAAAAGCTTGGGAAGGGCATCTCTGACAATGCGGTTTACATTGGCAGCACCAAGAGAACCACCGATAACCATGATGACCGGCTTGTTAGCAGTGAAACCGCACATTTCCAGACCGGCAAGCTTATTGCCTTGTTTTAATTCCGCACGGATGGGAGAGCCGGTAAGCACGCCCTTATTTTCCGGGAGCATCTTTAAGGTCTCCGGGAAGTTACAGCATACTTTGGTAGCTACCGGAAAGCATAGTTTGTTGGCAAGTCCGGGAGTCATGTCGGACTCATGGATAATGCAGGGAATGCCCAAAGATGCAGCTGCACGTACCACGGGGACGCTTACAAAACCACCCTTGGAGAATACCACATCCGGCTGTTCTTCCTTCAAATACTTCTTTGCTTCGCTATAGCCCTTGATTACCCGGAAGGGATCTGTAAAATTCTTTACATCAAAATAACGGCGGAACTTGCCGGTGGAGATTCCCTTATAAGGGATATTAAAATCTTCAATCAGCTTTTTCTCGATTCCGTCGTAGGAGCCCATGTAGGACACCTGAAAGCCTGCTTCTTTTAATGAGGGAAGCAGGGCAATATTGGGGGTTACATGACCGGCAGTACCGCCACCGGTCAATACAATTTTTTTCATAAGATAGCGCCCTTCTTATAAAAATGCTTCTAATGCTTTGGCAAGCTGATCCGGACAGGAGGTAGACTTGAAACCACAGGTAATACCCTGTAATCTGGTAATTGCTTCCTTCACTTCCATGCCTTTTACTAATGCAGCGATACCCTTTAAGTTGCCATTGCAACCGCCGGTAAAGCTTACTGATTCAATAATTCCATCCTTTACTTCTACATCGATTGCAGAAGAGCAGGTTCCTTTTGTCTGATATCTCATAATCATTATCTCCATAATCTATGTATGTAACTATTCAGAACGATTCGCAAAATCGCTGCGATGCAGCTTCCCTTTTGCTCATGTTTTGGCTCTCGCCAAATTATTTAAATTATGATTTTGCACTTACAAGCATGCTTGACGTTCAAAATCAAATTTAAATCGCTTGGTTCTGAATAGTTTACATTTTAACACAAGCTGAAAATTACTTCAATACTAAGGATTTGTGTCGAATGTTTGTAAATGTTTACAGAATAAGTCGACGCCATAGCGTTCTACATGTATTGAAAAAACGTCAATGCGGAATTATACTTTTCTTGTAATTATTTAACGTACACTTTTTTAATGGGGAGGAAAGGTACATGTTTGAGGTATTTGAAAAGGAAAAATTAATTGTAGTTTTGATGTTTGTGTGTCTTTTAATCAGTATTCTGGTTCGTCTGGTTTTAGCTTTTGTGTATCAGGAAATGATTCAGGAGACCGAAAATATGTCAACTACCAATCACAAGATGCTGAAGCAGTGCAAGCTGAAGTTTTCTAATTGTTGCAGAATGAATAATGGTATGCAGAATATTCCGGTCTTTGTAGATAAGTTCTTAAACCGTCTGGCACTGTGGAAACTGCCCCTTGATACAGTATATCACTTATCGGGCCAATTCATGTTGCTATCTGTGGTTTTTTCCGGAATTGGTACATGCAAACAATTGGCGAAGGGCAGTGTGCTTGGAGAAGTGATTCCATTTTATCTATTTTGTATGATTGGGATTTACTTGTATTTTACGGTCTCTTCGGTGCTGGATGTGCAGGGGAAGAAGAACAATCTGAAGATTAATCTGGTGGATTATCTGGAAAATCATATGTCATCCCGACTTCAGGGAGTGGACGAGGAAATGAAGGGATTTTCCGGAACAAAACCTGTGGAGAAGAGGGGGGTGGAACTGATTCCGCTGGGAGAACGCAGACCGGAGATTGTACATTTCTCCAGCGAAAGTAGCGCAGAACTGGAGGCACTGCTCAAGGAGTTTTTGACATTTTCTTAGGAAAATCTTAAAATCGTGTTTCTGCCTGACCGGAGGCTTTCAATTAAATAAAATGTATGCGATAATGGGTCTGTATGTTAATACAGACCTGTTTGTTTATGGAGGACATATTATGAAAATCGTAGTTTTGGAAAGACACAGCGCAGGTACGGACATCACGGTAGACTATTCTGCCCTTGGCGAATGTACTTATTATCGTAATACATCGACGAAAGAAGAAGTTATCGAGAGAGTGAAGGATGCGGATGTTATTGTAGCCAATAAATCCCCGTTGAATGAGGAAACATTGAAAGATGCACCTAATGTAAAATTAATCTGTGAGCTTGCAACCGGCTTTGATAATGTTGATCTGGCATATTGCAGCAGTCGTGGTATCAAGGTGGCAAATGTAAGAGACTATTGCACGGATATGGTAGCTCAGCACACCTTCGCGCTGGCACTGGCATTATCGGAAAAGCTTCCTCACTATGACAATTATGTAAAGTCCGGCGAGTATAGCGCCCAGGACAGATTTTCTAATTTTGACATTCCTTTTTATGAGTTATCCGGTAAGACCTGGGGGATTGTGGGCATGGGTAATATTGGTAGAAAGGTAGCACAGATTGCCACGGCATTTGGTTGTAAGGTAATCTTCCATTCCGTAACCGGAAAGAGTACCGTGACTGAATATCCTCAGGTGGACAAGGATACGCTTTTGGCAGAGAGTGATTTCTTATCTTTACATTGTCCCTTAAGTGATATCAGCAGAAATTTTATTGATAAGGATGCCCTTCAAAAAATGAAGAAAACGGCGGTACTTGTGAACGTGGCACGTGGGCCGATTGTGAACAATACGGATTTGTACGAAGCACTTGTTTCCGGTGACATTGCAGCGGCAGGTCTTGATGTGGTGGAAAAAGAGCCCTTGCAATTATCCAATCCTTTGAGTAAACTAAAGGACAGCAATAAAATAATTATCACTCCTCACCTCGCATGGGCAAGCGTGGAAGCCCGCACCAGATGTGTGGAAGAGGTAGGGCGCAATATTGAGGCGTTTCAGAGGGGTGAGGCCAGAAATCTCGTGAACGGATAAAGAAAGGTTAGGATATGATAGAGAAGATAAAAGCGTTACTTGTAAAATATGAAGAGATTATTGTTTATTTAATTGTTGGAGTTTTAAATACTATTGTTTCCTGGGTAGCATGTTTTCTTGCAGAGCTGATTCTAAATGCGGATATCAGTTGGCAGAATATGGTAATCAATACTATCGGATGGGTGGCAGGTGTAGTATTTGGCTACTTTGCGAATCGTAAGTGGGTATTCAAGAGTACAAACCCTGAGATATTGAAGGAGTTTACAGCGTTTGCGGGAGGGCGTGTTTCTACTTGGCTTTTGGATATTGTAATTATGTTTGTAACAGTAAATTTGATTCACATGAATTACTGGATTGCCAAGATATTTATTTCTTCCGTACTGGTTATGATTGCAAACTATGTACTGAGTAAGTTGTTTGTATTTAAAAAGAAAAAATAGGTTGATTTAGGGCACATCGTTTCGGCGGTGTGTTTTTTTTAGTAAGAGCGCAATTTTCTCTTTCTTGAATACGCTTGTATGACAGAATAGGTAATCGAAAAGAATTTATTTAGGGAGGAGTATATGATTAAGGAAGTGGAAGAGAATGCTTATTGCTATTTGTCTAGAATTGTGGTATAATGCGTTTTATCTGGAGATGCACATGGTCAATTCCTTACAGAAAGGAATCCATGGCAGAGACAATTCAATTTATCTTTGATAAAATTTTCAAGCGTATTCTCACGCTTTCAACCAAGGCCGTTATCAATCTCATCAACGGATTGTTTGGAACCAGTTATCCCGAAGATAGTAAAATTACATACAATTGGACGGAATTTGAGGATGATAATCTGCGCAAGACCCTTGCAGACACAATTATCACCATTAATGATACAAACAGTTATCACATGGAAGCACAGATGGAGAATGATTCCGACATTGTCTTTCGTGTTTTTGATTACGGTTTTCAACATGCCAATCGTGAGCATGTCTCACAGGACAAGTTTTATCTTCTAAACTTTCCGGAACCAAAGATTATTTATCTTTACTCCGAATCTGAAATTCCGGAAAAGTATACACTTCGCCTTGACTTTGGAAGTCAGGGGCACTTCAACTATGAAGTATCTACTTTCAATTTCTTATCAATTTCTCTTGATGAACTCAACCAGAGGAAGCTCATCATCCTAATTCCCTTTCAGTTACTGAAGTTGCGCAAACTGCTCTCTAAAACCAGAACACCGGAGACGGTGAAACAGTTGCAGGATCTCATAGAGTGTGATATACTTTCTAGTATATCCATGAATGTAGAGGCTGGTAATATCAGTCCCACCGATGCCAGAAGTCTTCGAGAGCTTACGCAGAAGCTTTTACGGCATTTATATGAGAAATACCCGGAAACGGAGGTAATCTGTGACATGTTTGACCAATCTTTAGTACTTACTATCGATCCTTACATTGAAAAATTTGAAAAATTGGATAGGCTGGAGGATTTAGAGAAGGAGCTTTCACAGAAGGATGAGGAGCTTTCACGAAAAGATGAGGAGCTTTCACAGAAAGATGCAGAAATCGCCAGGCTCAAAGCAGAGCTGGCAAAGCGTAGTTAATTAACAAGTCAACTGAATTGACCATGAGCTTCAGATAACATAACCGGTGTTTCTCGAAATGAGAGAAGCACCGGTTTTTATTCATATATTACAGCTTCTGAACAAAGCTCTTGGTAATCTCCGCACAGTGATGTGCGGCTTCCCTTTCAAAAGTAGGGTAATCCATTTCAGCACTGCCGTCTGCCTTGTCGGAGATGGCACGGATGATGACGAAAGGAACTTTGTTAAGATATGCAGCATGGGCGATGGAAGCACCTTCCATTTCTGCACAGTCTGCTGCAAAGTTCTCGATTAAGTGGTTTTTAACTTCGTTGCTGGAGATGAACTGGTCACCGGAGACAACTCGCCCGGTAGTAGTTTGGAGACCTGCTTCTTCACAAGCTTCTAAAGCCAGTTCCACCATTTTTTCGTCGGCGATGAATTCTCTACAGCCCAGCTGAGGAACTTCGCCCAGAGGGTAGCCAAAGACACGTACATCTACATCGTGATGAATGACATCCTTGGAGATAATGATTTCACCGATGTCCAGCTTGGGATTCAGGGAACCTGCCACGCCGGTATTAATGATGTGGGTTACATCAAATAAATCTACTAAAATCTGTACACAGATGCCGGCATTTACTTTGCCGATACCGCATCTAACCACGACTACATTTGCAGTATCCAGGGTTCCTTCAAAGAACTCCATGCCTGCCTTTACAGTCTTTTTTTCAAAATTCATCTGAGCTTTTAAGGTCTCTACCTCAAGCTCCATTGCTCCGATAATTCCAATCTTGCTCATGTTCTTTCGCCTTTCATAAACCTGCAAACTTTGGTCCGCAGGAACAAATTTGCCAGTTAAAAAATCTTGAATTTATGGATTTTTTAACTTGGGTAAACTAATCGTTCTTCGCCTATTCCGTATAATACATTGTTCAGGTATTTTTTTGCAAGGTACTTGGCCATGCTTAAGTTCATATCGAGATAGTTGCCACAGTCCTTGGCGGAGGCACCGGGCACTTCACCTTCAAAATCCCTGATAAACTCCCACATTTCTACCATCAAAGGAACAATGTCCTTAGAGGTCAAATCTCCGGCCAGAAGCAGATAAAATCCGGTGCGGCAACCCATAGGACCGAAGTAGATGGTTTGATCTTTATATACCGGATGGTTACGGAGGTAAGTTGCTGCCAGATGCTCGATGGTGTGCATCTCTGCAGTATTCATAACCGGCTCTTCATTGGGGCTGGTCATACGCAGATCAAAGGTAGTGATGACGCTGTTTCCAACATGGTCCTTTCTGGAAACATACACACCCGGCTGCAATTTAATGTGGTCTATTGTAAAGCTTGCAATCTTTTCCATAGAGAAATCCTTTCTTTGTGAGGTTATTTTTCAGTTCAGTCACGCCATTGGCAAAGGTGGCTAGGTTGCATTTCAGTTCAGCCGCACCATTCGCAAAGGTGGCTAGGTTGCATTTCAGTTCAGCCGCGCCATTGGCAAAGGCGGCTTGGTTGTGTTTCAGTTCACATGCGCCATTCGCAAAGGCGGCTTGGTTGAGTTTCAGTTCAGCCGCGCCATTCGCAAAGGCGATTTCATCGCTTTCCCGCTGCTACGCAGCTAACTTTGCTCATTACTCGGCGCTCCCTCCGTCATCATAGAAGGACAAAGCATTATGCAAGCATATGCTTCCGCCTTCTATGATGACGGGTGAACTGAAATCTAACATTTCCACTTAACTATACCACAAAACTATCTTGACGGCATCAAAATGTTGATAGAAAATAATTATACAGATAAAAGAATCAGGGGAAATGGGTATGGCAGTAAAATTAGCGACCGGAGCTACGATTACAGCGGAAGCTCTGGAGAAAAAATGTTATCTGAATATTGAAGTATTTGGTGCGGCACCCGGGGGTGATCCGGTATCCAATACGAAGGCGATTAATGAGGCAATAGAGCAGGCTACTAAGGTAGGTGGCTGTGTGCTTGTACCTGAGGGCGAGTTTAAGGTATACACTATTCGTCTGCAAAGCAATGTGAATATTAAGCTGGAGCAGGGAGCGGTACTTCGTGCAGCAAGGACGGATATTAAGCACTCCTATGTGTCCCAGAAGGGTGAGGGTGGCAATTACGATGAACCGGAAGCAGAGCTTTATGTGGGGCTTCAGGATCATGGACATACTTACTTTGCCAACAGTATGTTCTACGGCGCTGATTTAGAGAATATTATGATATATGGTGAAGGTCTCATTGACGGAAGTCAGATAGATGCAGAGACCGGAAAGCGGGAATATGTACTTCTGGGGGGCGATCCACTGGAGCCGGAGTATCGAAATGAGAAGGGACATCGGGGAGAGTGGTTTGGCAATAAGTGTATCGCTCTTCTTCGTTGTAAAAACGTGGTTCTGAAGGATTTTTCGCTGGTGATTGGCGGACACTTTGCTATTATAGCGGAGGGAGTTACCAATATGCTTTTGGAGAATCTGCTCGTGGATACTACAAGAGATGCATTGGATGTGGATTGCTGTCAGGATGTGACCGTGCGAAACTGTACCTTTAATTCCCTGACGGATGATGCACTGGTGTTGAAGGCATCTTATGGTGCGGGCGTATTTATGCCTACTGGCAATGTGTTGATTGAGGACTGTGTGGTTAGCGGCTACGATGCGGGAAGTGTGTACGCTAAGGTGTACAGCAGGGACAAGCTGATTGCTACCGATAGATGTGGTCCTACCGGGCGAGTGAAGTTGGGGACAGAATCTACCTGCGGCTACCATACGGTAACTATTCGAAGAGTGAAATTTGACCGTTCCAGAGGCTTTGCGCTAGAGGCTGTGGATGGTGCAGATTTACATGATATATTGTTGGAAGATTGTGTGATGGACAATATCAGCAGTTCACCGATTTTTATCAGAGCGGGTGAGCGTGGCAGATATCCGGTAACTGGAAACAGTTCTGAGGAGCTTGTAGTTGCTGATGTAGGTAATGTGCGTGTGGATAATCGGAATTGGGTACTGCCCAATACGGATAAGTATCAGAAATACCCACCACTACGCTACACACCTTCCTACAGGAAGAATCGTAAGGTGAGTGTAGATGGACACAGTGAATTCGAGGTTGTGGACGAGACGGCACCTGCAGTGTTGAATCCTGCTAATGTAGAAGAGAGGGATGGGCAGTACTATGTGAAAGGTTGCTCAGAGCCGTTGGCAGAAGGGCAGGAATATTATTACGCCAATGCAAACGGCAGTCCCCGGATGGCAAAAGTATCGGATATTGAAATCCGAAATGTTACTATTACCAATGTAGATCCCAGATATCCTATGTTGATTATGGGTCTGGCAGACAGTCCTATCGAAAATGTTGTGTTGGAGAATATAGATGTAACCTACCGAGGTGGCATGACTATGGAGCATGCGGTAGAACAGAGACAGTTAAATACCAACTGGGAATATGAGCAGTACGGTACGGCAAGTTCCATTCAGTCTCTGCCCTGGCTGGTGAATACCTTCTTTTTAAAGAATGAGGGATTGCTTCCCCGTGTGAGCTGGGATGCAGAAAATAATTGTTGGAAGGATGACCCTTACAATGTACCGGAGCTTCCTTATGTATATCCGGAGCCAAGTAACTGGGGAATCTTACCTGCTTACGGTCTGTATGTAAGGCATATGACCGGACTTACCTGCAACAATGTAAAGATGTCTACTGTTGTTCCTGATGAGCGTCACGGAGTGGTTCTGACAAATGTGTCAGATATCACCATGAAGGATGTTAAGGCGGAGACCAAGGCGGGTGTAGCAAAGCTGGTAAAGGTGTGTAATCCTTATACCAGAGCTACAAATCATGAATGCCTGTTAAATGAACCATATTATGAGACAAAAGTTTCAAATCTCTGGTTTATTAATGAAGGTGAGGATGCTATTGGTATGGAGGATGTAGAAGAAGTGACACTTGTGTCGCCAGCACCCGGGACACCTCGGGATGATTTATATCCATATCCTACCTTAGCGATTCCGGAGAATGGGTACTCCTTTAAGGTTGCTACGGAGGATTATTCCTTGCCTGTGACAGTATTTCGCCCGTTCCTTCAGGTAGACAAGTATATGAAGGTTCGGAAAGGAGAAGTGCTTTCTCAAACCTTAGTGCTTCGTGACCCGGTTGCACAGGTTACCAAGAAGGAAAATGACGGTATGATTTATAATGAGGCTCGGGTAAGAGATTATGCGGTATCGGGCTATGCACGCAAGTGCAAAGTGACATTGGAGAGTGGGCAGAAGGGACTGTCCTTCGACAGTGAGACATTGCAGCTCACATGGGATACGGATAAAGAGGAAGTTGGAATGTATACACTTCTCTTTTCTATAGAAGATGAATGTATGAGAGATACACAGGAGGTGCAAATTGAAATATTCTAAATTACTTAAAAACAAAGGTGTGGCTAGCCTGTTAGTAGCCGGATTAACATTGAGTTCTCTGACCGGATGTGGCGGAGAGGCACAGGAGCCGGTAGCTTCTGATAGTGTAGTGCAGGATGTGGTGGAAACGCCCACACCATCTGATGAGGAAAATGTGAAACCTACAGAGCCCATAATTTATGAGGTGGCAGAGCAGAAATATATGCCTACCCTTCCTACTGGTGTAGAGCAGGCAGATATTTATGTGGAGCCTATTGAAGGCTTATCCGAAGATTTTATCAAGGGTATGGATATTTCTTCGGTAATTTCTTTAGAGCAGAGCGGCGTAAAGTATTATAACGAAGACGGTCAGGAGCAGGATTTATTCCAGATTCTGGCAAATTCGGGAATAAACTATATCCGTGTTCGTGTGTGGAACGATCCCTATGACTCTAAGGGCGCAGGCTACGGCGGTGGTAACTGTGATGTAGAGAAGGCTGCAGAAATCGGAAAGCGGGCAGCAGAGTGTGGTATGAAGCTCCTTGTGGACTTCCATTATTCTGACTTCTGGGCTGACCCTGCAAAGCAGAAGGCACCCAAGGATTGGGCGCACAAAACCTATGCTGATAAAGTACAGGCAATGTATGATTGGACGGTGGAAAGTGTAAATACTATTCTTGCTTCCGGTAGTGATATTGGCATGATTCAGATTGGTAATGAGACTAACAGTGGTATGTCCGGTGAAACAGACTGGATCCGCATTACCGAGCTGATGAGTCAGGCAAGTAAGGCAATTCGTGATGTGAGCGCTCAGCAGGGGAGAGAGATTCCCATAGCGGTTCATTTTACCAATATTGATAATAAGAACGGCATTATGAATGTAGCGCAGACCTTGGCGGATGCAGGACTGGACTATGATATCTTTGGTGTATCTTACTATAGCTTCTGGCATGGAACCATGCAGAATCTTACGGATGTGCTTACCGAGTTGAATACCCGTTTTGGTAAGAAGACCTGTGTTATGGAGACCTCTTATGCATATACTTTAGAGGATGGTGACGGATTCGCCAACAGCGTATCGGAAGTAGACTTAATTGAAGGATATGCAGCAACTGTACAGAGTCAGGCGACCAATATTCGTGATATCATGGCAGCAACTGCTGCTGCAGGCGATTCGGCACTTGGCGTATTCTACTGGGAGGGAGCATGGCTCCCTGTTGGACCTGCTACCGCAGACAACTCTCCTATCTGGGAGCAGTATGGTAGTGGTTGGGCATCCAGCACTGCAAAGAAGTATGACCCGGATGATGCTGGTGTTTACTATGGCGGATGTTCTTGGGATAATCAGGCTATGTTTGATTTTGAAGGAAAGGAGCTTCCTTCATTAGATGTGTTTAAGTATGTAAACTATGGTACGGAGTGTGAACCGAAGGTGGATTATGTAGAGAGCATTTCCGCAGCGTTGAATGTGAATGAGGATGTTGTTCTTCCGGAAACTGTGAATGTAGTATACAATAATAGAGCCTTATCCGGTCCTGTAGCAGTTACATGGAATGTTGATGATATTGCAAAGATTGATACTTCTGTGATGGCAGACCATGTGGTAAGAGGTGAGCTGGAAGATGGCACGCAGGTAACCTGTGATTTGACCATTGCCAAGGTAAACTATGTACAGAACTCCAGTTTCGAAGAGAAGAATACCACTATGTGGAATGTGACCTATGTAGGTGATTCTAACCCTACAGATTTCCAGACCAAGAGTGCTGATGCGATGACCGGTGATGTGAGCTTCCACTTCTGGTCAGAGGCAGAGCAGGATTTCAACATTGAGCAGACCATTTCCGGTCTTGGGGAAGGTAGCTACACCTTTACCGCTGCACTGCAGGGTGGCGATGTTGGTAAGGATGCAGAAATCTATGCATATGTAAAGGTTGGCGATACTGTATATCAGTCAGAACCGGTGAAGCTTTCCGGATGGACTGTATGGCAGAATCCGGAGGTTCGTGATGTAGTGGTAAACGGAGAAGATGTTATTGTTGGTGTGCATGTGAAGTGTCAGGCTAAGGGCTGGGGAACCATGGACGACTTCTATCTGTATAAGCAGTAATGTTTAGAAAATAGAAAAGATTTAAGGGAGGCTGTTACGCTGACAGATGAATAAGCTGTGGCGTAGCAGCCTTTTCTGCATAGAGACAAACAGGAAATGGGTTTATTTGGTTACTGTTGCCCTTTTCGGAATGGGAGGACTGTGGTAGTATGAGAGATGTTATTTGATTACTACAAATGGAAGAGACTTTTTAAACAATGTTCACCAATGGAAAGAACAGCTAACACCTTATACCAGTATCGAAATATTTGATTCTTTTGAAATAGCACAGAAAAGTATGAGTTTTTAGATAAAGTTGCAATAGAACAAGAATTGAGAAACATAGAGAAAAAAAGTAAACTTTGAAGGTGGAGGAAGTAGATAACTTTGAATTTTACAGTATGCTTTGATTTTATACAAAGCGGTCTGGTATTTGGCAACCAGTGGTTGCAAGCGTTGGTATAATAGCACCAATAAGTTGGTTCAATAATCGGTATATTATTGCTATGATTATGAAACAGGAGGTGTTTAGAATGACTTTAGGAGACAATATTCAATATTTGCGTAAGGTAAATGATATTACGCAAGAGGAACTTGCAGAAAGACTTTCTGTTTCAAGACAAACCATTTCTAAATGGGAAATGAATCAGGCATATCCTGAAATACCGAAACTTATAGAAATAGGGAATATATTTCATTGCAAGGTTGATGAACTCTTGAAAGAAGATATGGATAAACGAAAGGATGTTTATTCAGAGGTTACAGTTAAAGAAATTCCTGGATTTCGCATGGGACGGTATGTAATTATTTCGTACAATCCAGAAGATGATGTACACGCTTATATGGATAGATGGGCTGAGTCAAGTGGGTTAAATTCATATACAAATTATAAGCCCAAACGAATTGGATGGGATTTTCCATTTGTATCGGCAGAACAACAAAATCGTTTTGGATTAAGAGGTTATGTGGCTGCTTACATATTACCAGATGGATTTGAACCAAAGTGTGGTGGTGTGGAAATTGCAAGTCAAGGAGTTGCTAAATATGCATGTATAACGATTTGTGACCCATTTGCAAGAGCATTTGAATATATCCCCAATGCATATAAAAAGATATTAGAATACCTAAATGCAAATGGATTTAAGGAGAATGTAAGTGGAGAATACTTGTCGTGTTTTGAGTATGTATATGAAAAAGATAATACCACATATATGGAAGTATGCATTCATGTTGATTCTGTCGGATATGCAAATTTATTTACACCTTTAAAATAAATTTATTAGAATGGAGAAGATGATGGAACTTATTATGCAACCAACAAGTACGACATGTGGTCAGGCATGTGTTGCTATGATTACAGGAAAAAGTATTGAAGAAGTGATACAGACAATGAGAACAGATGGACCAACAAGTATAGGTCAACTGATAGAAGCATTGGACTTTTATAAAATAAATCATGCTGAAAGAAATACTCGCATTTCAAAGAAAAATCCAGTTCCGTATAAGTATTCTATTTTAACTGTTCATACGGATGCTGGTTATACGCATTGGACATTGTTATTTGACGGTAAATATTATGACCCAGAATTTGGCTTAGTTGAAGGAGAATATACTTACGGGAAAATAACTTCTTTCCTAGCGATATATGAACGGTGATATACAGTTTAGGAGGCGATTCGAATGAATGAGCTAGTAAAAGAATATTTAGAGAAGTATCCTCATGAAGTTATTGAAATGTATAATGCTTTGAGACAGCTAATTTATGATAGCGTTTCGAGTGAACCAGAAGAAACGCTGTGGGCAAAACTGCCAAGTTATTATTTGGGGGAGTCTTTTGTAAGGCTTATTCCATTTAAAGACCATATTAACATTGAAGCAAATGCTGTGTTGGAATATAAGGATATTTTAGTTGATTATAAAGTAACGCCTAAAGGAATGTTGCAGATTTTCCTAAAACAAGATATTCCTACCGATGTGTTAAAACAGATATTTGCAGATACTTTAAGATAAGTAAACACAAACTTTCAGGTTTACAGACTTCGCCATGCCGACACTCACAAGCTGGTGCTTGTTCGTTGTCGAGGCGGGATATTTCAAGTTGTAGAACGCTTTTGTAAAAGAAGTGAGGCGCGTATCTCCTACGGGGCAATAGTACGATTTTAAATAGGTGAAATAAATGGAGGAAAGATAATATGGAATTGGTAAAAGGCAGACCGGAAAATACAGAAGGACGTTTAGAGCGTGAACTTGCAGTATACGACTTGTTGGATAGCTTAGGAATCAGCTATGAAAGAGTAGACCATGAAGAGGCGAATACCATGGAAGCATGTGCAGAAATTGATAAGGTTCTGGGGACGCTGATTTGTAAAAATCTTTTTCTTTGCAACCGGCAGAAAACACAGTTTTATCTACTGTTGATGCAGGCAGACAAGCCTTTTAAGACAAAATACCTGACCAAGCAGATTAATTGTGCAAGACTATCCTTTGCAGAACCGGAATTTATGGAGGAGTATCTGCATATTAAACCCGGCGCAGTATCCATCATGGGATTGATGAATGACAAGGAGAATAAGGTACAGCTTGTGATTGATGCACCGGTAATTGAATCTGCATATATGGGCTGTCATCCTTGTGTCAGTACCTCCAGTCTGAAAATACCCATGGCAGATGTGCTGGGCAAATTCTTAGATGCGGTACACCATAAACCGATTATTGTGGATTTACCTGTGGAGGAAGAGTCCTTATAGGTCCTCTTCCTCTTTTTCAATTTGCATGATATGTAGTTTGGCAATCAGAGGAATCATTAATAGAGCAATCACAAAGCCATATAGAATTCCTAACATAGAGATAGCTAACGCCACAGGTAATGCTAAGATGTGATTCGGAGATGTATAGGTTAAGGCAGATATGGTGGAGGCTATCGCCAATATTATACCGGAAAGAAGTGCTGCCAGAGCAGTGATTTTCACGGAAATAATTGATCTTCGGATTTCTTTGGGAGGTGTGCTACCGGAGGAAAAAATGCTGAGGCGAACAGCCTTCAAAAAATCCTTGTGTAAGCCAGTGGTAATCAGTGTGATACATATTGCACCAAAGACAATCAAAAAAGTTGGAAAGTCAATATAGTCTAAAGCGTGTGCAGCACCCATCACATTCAGATATATACAAAAAATGATGAACAAGAAAAAGATGATACCCAAAGTGATGCTACGGAATGCAGAGACAAGCTCTTTCTTATAAGAGTCTTGGGGTTGCTGAGATGCAGTTTCTCCGCCAGTTCTTTTTGCGTAAGCCCCTTCTGTTTTCTTTTTTCAGTAATAAATGTTCCAATCTTAAGTAAGTCCATATGTATTCCTCCGTGTTTGATGTTAAGTTAACTATGACATAATATACCCAAAAAAGAAATCAACCAAGCATGGAAGGCAGTCTATGATGGGTGGAATACATAACATTATAGGGGATTGTTAAAAAAAGAAAAGATGATATAATGGATAATATATTGGCTAAAAACCACAGAAAGAATTAGTTTTGGATAAAATATAAGCCAGAAAGGAGAAACATGAAACTTGCGTGGGAGAGTGCAGAAGAAATTGATTTAGCGTTGGGGCAGAGAGTAAGAAATCTACGAAAACGCCGAAAGATTTCTCAGCAAGAACTGAGTAAAAAGAGTGGAGTCAGTCTTGGTTCATTAAAACGATTTGAGAGTACAGGACAGATTTCTCTACTGTCTCTTACGAAAATTGCGATGGCACTAAATTGTGTAGATGAAATAAAAACACTTTTTTCTCAGGTTCCTTATGGAAGTATTGAGGAGGTAATCAATGAAAGGGATTGACCGTTTACAAGTTTGGTATGAAAGTAAACAGGTAGGTACTTTGGCAGAGACGAAGGATAGGAAAGTTGCGTTTGAATATACAGAAGCTTGGATAAAGGATGGTTTTTCTATCAGTCCGTTCTCGCTTCCACTGGAGAAAGGAGTTTTTTTACCTTCTAAGTCGAACTTTCAAGGGTTGTTCGGAGTATTTGCGGATAGTTTGCCAGATGCGTGGGGTAATATTTTGGTAAATCGCATGCTTCTGAAGAAAGGAATATCTCTGGATGAAGTCACACCATTAATGCGTCTTGCTATCGTGGGGGATAGTGGAATGGGGGCACTTTGCTATCGTCCGGAAATATCCTTAGAACAGAGCAATGGAATGTTGAGTTTGGATGAACTTGCAGGGGAGTGTTCTAAGATTTTGCGGTCGCAAAGTAGCGATAATCTGGATGAACTATATCGACTTGGCGGAACCAGTGGTGGTGCAAGACCAAAGGTAATGATGAAGGTAGAAGGAGAGGATTGGCTGATAAAGTTTCCGGCATATTTTGATATGGAGGAGAGTGGAAGGATGGAGTATGATTATTCTGTCTGTGCCAGAGAATGTGGGATTGAAATGGCGGAGACGAAATTATTCCCATCGGAGCGGTGTCAGGGATATTTTGGTACAAGGCGTTTTGACAGAGTATCAGGAAAAAGAGTGCATATGATAACGGCATCGGCTCTTTTAGAGTTGAATTGGCAGGAACCTAGTTTTGATTATCACAGTCTGATGAAATTGACAAAGATACTTACGCATGATAATAAAAGTGATATAGAGAGTATGTACCGTCGTATGTGTTTTAATGTATTTGCGCATAATCGGGATGATCATGGCAAGAATTTTGCTTTTCTCTATGATGCTGTTAATGATATGTGGAGACTTAGTCCTGCTTATGATTTGACTTACAGTAATACTTATTTTGGTGAACACACCACATCGGTAGATGGTAACGGTGCAAATCCAACTGCTTCCAACATATTGGCGGTAGGTCTGAAAGCCGGTTTGAGCAAAAAGCGGTGTAATGATATTAAAGAAGAAGTAAGACAGTGTGTAGAAAATAAATTAGGGATATACCTATTGGAGGAAGAGCATGGATTATAAAGAACTACATGAAAGATTGCTAAGTCTATCAAAAACGGCAGGTCAGGTATATGTCAGCAAGGTAACGCCGGGCAGTAAACCAAGTCTTGGCGTGCGTGTGCCGGAGTTGCGTAAGATTGCCAAGGAAATTGCAAGGGGAGACTACCGTGAGTTTTTGGAGAATGGTGCGGAGGAATATTGGGAGTATGAGACATTGAAGGCATTTGTTATTGGCTATGCAAAGATGGATGTGGAAGAAGCCATTAGCAGATGTCAGGATTTTATTCCCAAGCTTCACGATTGGAGTGTCAGTGATTCCCTGTGCCAGAACTTCACCATAGCCAGAAAATACCCGGAAAGGGTATACCGGTGGCTTATGGAGATGGCGAAGATAGATGATGAATATCATCAGAGAGTGGTAGCGGTGATACTGATGAGTCATCTTTTATTACCGCAGTATATTGACAGTATTTTGGAGTGTATGAACCACCTGAAGAATCCGGGCTATTACACTAAGATGGGTGTTGCCTGGTGTGTGGCTACTGCATATGCCAAGTTTCCGGAGAAGACCCATGCTTTTATGCTGGATAATGAGCTGGAGGATTGGACTTATAACAAATCCATCCAGAAAATGATAGAATCCTATCGTGTCAGTGATGAGGCGAAGGCTGCGCTTCGAACCATGAAAAGAAAGTAACCCGGCTGTGGGCAAACAACCGGGTTATGTAAGGAGAATGTATGAAAAACCTAATAAAAGGATAATTGTTTGTCGAAGCTAATCGGTCCCCAATACATTATTATCAAAATCCGCTAGCTCCATTTGTGTCAGGCGATTTATCATTGCCTGAATCATATGATACATTTATCATAACAACAAAATATGGCGAAATTATGGACATGAAATGAAAAAGTTCTAAAAGAAATAAACAAATTATAAAGAAACTATGTTGTTAAGGATAAATTAAGGTTTGCTTTAAGCAAGAGAAAACTGTAGCCGCTATGATAATCATAAATAAGAAATGCCTCTGCCAAAGGTGAGGTATAAGGAGGATTATCATGAAGATGGTTAAGAAAATGTTGTATTTATTAGGGGTGATTGTAGGCATCGTGGTATTGGTGCTGGTAGGAACAGCCATTGTGCAGATAGGAATGGTAGTTGTGTCAGAGAAGATGGGGGCAGCTATCGGGGAAGATGTGCTATACCAGGTCAGTGGAAGCTGTGGGATTGCATTGGCTGCGCTTTTGTGTGCAGGGTATGTGAAGAAAAAGAAATATACGGAATGTGTAGGCACAGCAGAGAAATTTAGCATGACGCAGGCAATATATTATGCAGTACTTTCTGCTTGTACCTGTAAGGTGGTATTGAATAGTGTTGTGACATTGTTTTGTGCCCACACCATTCCCATGACAGCGCAGATGTTGGGAAATGTGGGAAGCACATATATTGATTTATTATTCGGATTGGTAGCAGCGCCTATTTTTGAAGAATTATTATTCCGAATGGGAATTTATAGTTTATTTAGAAGGAAGCTTCGTAGGGAAAGTGCCATTTTGATTAGTGCCCTGGGATTTGCACTGGTACATGGTTATCAGTTACAGGGATTTTTATCCTGTCTGGCAGCAGGTATTGTGTTTGCCTTAATATATAACAAGTGCGGTAATCTTTGGTATTGTATTGGTGCCCATATGTTCTGTAATCTGTTTGCTTATGGCATGAATGGCTTGGAAAAATCCGGCGTTTCTTTGGGGGGGGTATTATTACAGTATGAGGTGAACGGATACAATACCTATCATCCTGTGATAATTGTTGCGGCCGCATTATTCTGCATTGTATGTCTGGTACGATCTTATGGGTGTAAGAACAAGGGAAGCGTTTTATTGGAAAGCTAGATAAGGAAGAATTGGTATGTATCAGATTTTAATAGTTGATGATGAACCAAAGATTGTAGAATTATTGAAAATATACTTAGAGATGCAGGGGTATCAGGTTATCCCTGCATTTCATGGTGCAGAGGCATGGGAAATATTGCAGAAAACTTCTGTGGATATGGTTTTGACAGACATTATGATGCCGGAAATGGATGGTTATCACCTGGTAGAGAGGATAAGACAGATAAGTAACGTGCCTGTAATGTTTTTGTCTGCCAAAACAGATGTTGTAGATCGGGTAAAAGGTCTAAAGCTGGGTGCAGATGATTATATTATTAAACCCTTTGACCCTTTAGAGGTAGTTACCAGAGTTGCTGCCAATTTGCGTAGGTGCTATGGATATGGGAAGGCAGGGCGAAGTCTGGAATTGTGCTGTGGTAATTTGCGTCTTGATACGGATAAAATGCTATTGCAGAAGTGTGGTGAGATGGTGGAATTGACAGCTCTGGAGTATCGTATGGTGCAATTTTTCATGGAGAATCAGGGAAGGGTGCTCACGAAAAATCAGATATATGAAGCGGCCTGGGAGGAAGGTCAGTTTCCGGATGATAACAGTATCATGGTAGCTATCAGTAAGCTTCGTGCAAAGTTGCAGGATAATCAGTATCAGTATATTCATACCATCAGAGGCTTGGGCTACCGTATGGAGGCGCGATATGAAGATTAATTTCGGAAAGAAAGTGCGCAAATATGTGGTCATATTTTTCGGCATATGTTTTGTGGCATTGGCGCTATCAGATAATCTTATTTCTTTTTTTATGGGTTTTTTTGCCGGATTTCATGGTGTAGATTATGAATATGCCAGACAGAATTATGTAGGAATAAGTCAGATTGCAGGCTGGGCTACCATTGCGGTCCTGATATCTATTTTCGTTTGTATGCTGAGAGCGTGGGAAAAAGAAAAACGAGGCAGAGAGCAACAAGAGGAGAGAAATCTGCAGCTTTACGCCGGAATTGCCCACGATTTGAAAACACCCATGACAATGATTATGGGTTATGCCAAGCTTTTGGAAGGCGTAGAGGATGTGGCGTCAGAAGATAGAGTTGTGTATGCCAGAACCATTATTGGGCAGACGCAGCACGCCAATAATCTGTTGGACGCTTTGCTGGCATATACAAAGCTACAAAACCGAAAATATGAATTAAAACCGGAAATGGGGGATATCGCAGAGTGTCTGCGCACTAGTGTAGCGGCATGTTATCCGGCACTGGAAGAGGCTCAGATGGAGCCGGAGCTTCAGATTCCGGAAATGCCTGTGGAAGTATGCTTTGACGAAATTGAGATGAAGCGTGTATTTACCAATATGCTGATGAATATGGTAAAGCATAATCCTCCGGGAACTGCCGGTATCATTCAGTTGGAGAAGGGGGAAGGAACTATTCGGATTGTCTTTGCTGACAATGGTACGAAAATCCGTGGTGATTTGAAGGAGAATTTATTTGATGCCTTTGCTATAGGTGATGCTTCCAGAAACAGTAAAAATGGTAGTGGACTGGGGCTTTCCATTAGTAAAAAGGTAGTAGAGCGGCATAATGGAAAAATATATTATTCTGATACATGGAAAGAAGGATATAAAGCATTTATAATAGAACTCAAAATTCTGCAAAAATAGAGCCTATGGGAGGGAACTATGAAAATACATCGCATGCATTATAGAGCTAAATTAACAAAAGGGTATGACAAAGAAGCTTTGCAGCAAAAACTTGCGGATTGCCAGGAAATAATTCGTAAAACCCAGAGAAGCGGACTGGTATTGACAGCTGCATTATATCTGGCAGATACGGCGGATATCTCCCGGACGCTATTTTTTTATTATGAGGGAGTTGGTGATGAAAGTGTCATTTCTGCAGAAGAACTTCTGGCGCCAATCAAGGAACACTTGGAGGAGTGGCCGGGGAATACAGAGAGCCGCAACTGGGTGAAGATGTATCACATCTACTATCATTCTGTTCCTGAAAGTGTGGAAGGCTGGAAGCGAGCAACAAAGCCGGAGCTACGTCGGGGACGAATAGCTTTGTTATATGAAGAGAAGATATTCAGTTATGTATATTACCACAAGGCGATAGTGGATGAGGGACTTCTTACCGGAGATAAGTATCAGTCCATTGCACTCCATGAAAATGTGTTATTCTCGTATTTTGAAGAGCCCAAAACCATGGTGAATATTAAGAATTCGCCGGAAGAGTCCAAGGTGATTGAAGACTGGCTTGCAGTGGATCCGGAGAGTCACTTTATACATACCCCGGAATGTGAGGGACTGAATTTTATGTTTTTACCTACGCTGTTTGCACTTGGCGTAGAAGATTTGGAGGATTAGGATAGTATGATTATTGATACACATGCCCATTATGATGATAAGGCATTTGCAGAGGATAGAGAGGAGCTTCTGGCAGAGATTCCCCGGAAAGGTATCTGTCAGGTAATTAACAGTGGTTCCAGTCTTGGCGCATGCAAACGTACCATTGAGCTGATGGAGGAATATGATTATATCTATGGAACGCTGGGAGTTCACCCCTGTGATTGTGAGGAGCTGACAGAAGAGGATGTGCAGTGGATACGTAGCCAATGCGCCCTTGATAAAATCGTAGCTGTGGGAGAAATCGGCCTGGATTATTATTGGGATGAGCCGGACAGGGAGCTTCAGAAGAAGTGGTTTGCCCGTCAGATGGAATTGGCAAAAGAAGTGCAGCTTCCGATGGTCATTCATTCCCGGGATGCGGCACAGGATACCATTGCCATGATGAAGGATTATCAAGCTGAGGAAGTGGGAGGTGTCATCCATTGTTACTCTTATAGTAAGGAATCTGCTAGAGACTTTTTAGAGATGGGCTTTTACTTTGGTGTGGGGGGGGTGGTAACTTTCCAAAATGGCAAGAAGTTAAAGGAAGTGGTGGAATACCTTCCCATGGACCGGATTCTCACAGAAACGGACTCTCCATATCTGTCGCCGGTGCCCAATCGGGGGAAACGCAATGATTCTCGGAATCTTGTGTACGTGGTGGAAGAAATCGCAAGGATTAAAGGGCTTTCGGCGGAGGAGGTAGAGGAAATCTGTCTGGAAAATGCCCATAGATTATATAAAAAGTTAAAAAAATGTTAAGAAAATGAAAAAAAGTTGTCATAACTTTAATGTAGTAATATACTAAACATGGCAATACGAATGAGATAGTTTACACCACTGCTTTGAAACGGCGTGAAGTAAACTGTTTATAGAATGAGGGAAGTAGGAGGAAGTATATGTCATTAGAAGTAAAAGAACTGGTTAAGAGCTATGGAGACAAGACGGTTGTCGACCATCTTTCTTTTTCTCTGAAAGAGCCGGGGGTATATGCGCTCTTAGGTACCAATGGTGCCGGTAAGACCACATCCATCCGCATGATTTTAGGGATGCTCGCAAAGGATTCCGGAGAGGTGCTTTGGAAGGGAAAGCCCATGGATTCCATGAATATGAATATCGGATATCTGGCAGAAGAAAGAGGTCTGTATCCGAAGTACGAGCTGATGGATCAGCTCCTCTATTTTGCAAAGCTTAAGGGGGTATCTAAGGACGTAGCCAAGGAACGTATTGCTTATTGGGCGAAGCGTCTGGAGGTAGAAGAATATTTATATCCGAAGCAGACCAAGGGTAAAAGGAAGGAAAAGCCCAAGATGGCGGATCAGTTATCCAAAGGTAATCAGCAGAAGATTCAGCTTATGGCAGCTTTGATTTCAGAACCTGAAATCTTAATTCTGGATGAGCCTCTCAGTGGTTTAGACCCGGTGAATACCGACCTTTTCAAGGGCATTATCAGGGAAGAAATCGCAAAAGGAAAATATTTGATTATGTCATCTCATCAGATGGCAACTATTGAGGAGTTCTGCAAGGACATTACCATTTTGGTTCGCGGTAAGGTGGTTTTACAGGGTGACTTAAATGAGATTAAGAAGAGCTATGGACGTGTAAATCTCTTTATCAAGTGTGATGAGGAATTTGATGACGTGGTTGCAAAGCACGGTCTGGAGGTGTTGAGTGATACGCCGGACGGAAAGCAGCTTAAGGTGACCGGAGAAGAACAGGCGAAGAGCTTTTTAGAGGATCTTCTTGCCGGTGATAAGAAGGTAGTACGTTTTGAACTTCGTGAGCCGTCATTACATGAGATTTTTGTAGAGAAAGCAGGTGCCCAGCATGAAGAAGACTGATTATAGGGGCTGGCAGGAGGTATTTAGCTTCTCCTTTATGCAGGGAATTAAGCAGAAGTCTTTTGTCGGTTTTCTAATCTTTATGAGTGTGCTTTTGATGTTCGGACCCACAGTACTTACTTTGTTCCAGTCCGGTAAAGAATCGGAAGAAATCAAGGTATCTGTTGAACATTTATATGTTTTTGATGAAGTGAATTTACCAATCGACTATGAAGGTGCATTCAATGGAACGGACTTGTCTGAGGTGGAGGTCAGTGTACCGGCAGATACTACATATGAAG
Source organism: Acetatifactor sp. (assembly GCA_045541195.1). Classification (GTDB taxonomy): domain Bacteria; phylum Bacillota; class Clostridia; order Lachnospirales; family Lachnospiraceae; genus Acetatifactor. Next base: position 109,413 of record JAZQIQ010000006.1, read on the forward strand.
AATATAAGAAGAGAATTGAAGAGATAGAAGATTCTAAGGATTTGGGAGTACAGATTCGCCATGAGAGTGCAGGGTATTTTCAGCTAAACTTTGTTCGTGCAGCTGCGGCAGCACTGGAGGATGAAGAGTGTGAATATGTAGGAAATGCATTTACTTCATTCTTTGAAGAGGCGAAGCGGAAAGCCATTGATGTCAGCGAGGAACAGATGGCGTTTATCAATCAGGCAGTTGACACACAGGTACTGTTTGTGGAAGAAGACGGAACCATACAGGAAGAGGAGCAGGAGGCAGAGGGTATTTCCATGGAGGAGTATTATGTGCTTCTGGGCGGTATCATGGTATGTCTGATGATTATTACTTTAAACGGTAGCAGCGTGGCAAATGCCATTGTGACGGAGAAATCTACCAAGGTTGTAGAATACCTGATGATTAATGTGCGCCCCATGGCACTTATTGTTGGTAAGATTTTATCGTGTCTGTCGTTGACACTGATCCAGTTTGCTGTGATGGGAGTGTCTTATTTAGTTTCCACGATAATTCAGAGTGTGGTGTTCTCTAAGGAAGATTTGAGTGCAGTTACAGAGAGTATGTCTATGCTACAGGCGTTTAGCGGAATCAATGCAGTAAATGTGATTTTAGCAGTGTTGATTGTGCTTATGGGCGTTCTGTTTTTCAGTATTTTAGCCGGTCTTGCAGGTGCATCTGTCAGCAAGATGGAAGAGCTTGCAGAAGGTATGAAGGTGTATCAGATGGTGCAGGTAATTGGTTCTTATATTGGTATCGGTATCTGCCTGATGGAGATGGTTGGCGGTGTTAATCCGCTGATTATCAATATTTGCGGACTTGTTCCCATCTCTACCCCCTTTATTGTTCCGGCGATGCTGCTGACCGGACGAATGACTGCTTTGGTAGCCTTTGTGGGTCTGGTGCTTCTAACCGTAATTACTATAGCGTTATATTTCTTTACAGCCAGTGTGTACGAATCCATGATTTTCTATAACGGAAAGGTATTGAAATTCAAGGATATTCTGGCAATTTCAAAGGTACGTAGCGGAAAGGGGGGCAAATAATATGAGAAAGAGTGCATTTGCCGGATGGCAGGATGTATTTGCCTTTACCTGGAAGCAGGCAGTAAAGGGCAAGGGATTTAAGGCGGCAACAATTGGTGTGGCGCTGGTATTCTTAATTGTTGGTCTGGCAATCAGTACCATTATGGCGCTGGTACAGAAGAAGTCAGATAGTGAAGTTTCACCCATTGGTGTGGTATCTTTGGAAGATGAAAGTGGTCTTGCGGTACTCTATTTAGATGGTTTTACCTATACTTATGGAGAGAAGTATCCTCACGTTTCTTTTGAGGTGGGAGCGGAGGAATATGCGCTGAAGCTGAAGATTACTCAGGAAAAGAATGGATATATGCTATCTGCCATGGTGCCTTACGGAAGCGAGATATCCAAGTCGGATGCCCAGGATTTTCTAGATGACTTTATGGTATGTATTGAGCAAAGTAAGCTTCTTTCCTCCGGAATACCTGAGGAGAAGCTGGTGTTTGCCATGAGCGGTGTATCTACGGATTATCTGATTGCCGGAGAAGACGAGAAGAGCGTGGGCGAATATCTGGTAACCATGTTTGTGCCTATGATTACTATTTTCGCACTGTATCTCATGACGCTTGTGTATGGTCAGGGTATTGGAAATATAGTTAGTGTAGAGAAGTCCTCTAAATTAATGGAGATGGTTCTTACCATGACACAGCCTTATGCCCTTTTATTTGGTAAGATTGCATCTACCGTAGTATTGGCCCTTTTACAGCTTGTTTTGTGGATTGTATGCTTCGTAGGTGGCTTCTTTGGTGGTGATATTATTGCGAAGACGGTTATTTATCCTGACTATATTAACTACATTTTAGAGGTATTTAATCTCTTGAGTATGCAGGAGGGAAGTACCGCTTTCTCCGTAGGTGCAATTGTGATATGCTTGTTATGTTTGTGTATTGGTTTCCTGTTTTACAGTGTTCTATCCGGCACGATTGCTTCTTTTGCCAGCAAGACTGAGGAACTGGCACAGTGTATGGCATATTATCAGCTTGCTGTGATTGTAGGATTTTTTGGCGCTTATATTCTTCCGTTGCAGGAGAAGGACTGGATAAACACAATTCTGAGAATTGTTCCTGTTACCAGTGCATTCCTTCTTCCCGGAGATATTTTAGTTGGTAACGTTAAAGTTGGTCTTGGTATTGTTTATATGCTGATTCTTTTTGCGTTTACTATTGTGCTGGTGCTTTTGGCAGGAAAGGTGTATAAGAACCAGTTATTCCACAAAGGAACGAATATCTTCGAAAGATTCAAAAAGAAAAAAGCAGTAAATTCATAGGATGGTTTTTATGAAACTAAAAGCAAAGACGATGACAGTTGCAGGATTTATATTCCTGATTTTTATCAGAATCATTTCCTTCGGAAGCATTCCGGGTGGGTTTAATCAGGATGGGGCATTAGCAGCAGTGGATGCCCTGTCTTTAGCTGCGTTTGGAACAGACCATTTCGGCACTTATCTCCCGGCTCATTTAGAGGCATGGAGCTATGGACAGATGAGCTCTCTTTTGTCCTACCTGATGGTTCCTTTTATAAAATTGTGGGGATTTAATAGCGTGACGGCACGAATGCCGCTTTTGCTTGCATCCATTGCAGGCTCTGTGGCGGTATATGTGGTTGTAAAGGAGCTTTTTGGTGAAAAGTGCGGAGCGATTACGGCATGGTTTCTTGCTATTAACCCATGGCACTTTATGCAGAGCCGTTGGGCACTGGATTGTAATCTGTTTCCCCATATGTTCATCATCGGTCTTTGCTTTTTGGTAAAGGGCCTGAAGAACATAAAGTGGACATACATCTCCATGATATTCTTTGCCCTTTGTATGTATTCCTATGGTGTGGCATTTTATATGGTTCCTATCTTTTTACTGATTGCAGCCATATATTTGTACAGACAGAAGAAGGTGACGGCAAAACAGCTTGGTATCGCCATCGGTGTATATTTCGGTTTGGCGTGGCCTATCTACGGAACTATGCTGATTAATTTTATGGGTTGGGAGACCGTGTCCCTTCCGTTTGTAACCATGCAGAGCTTCCCGGGAACAAGTCGTGTCAGTGATATGCTTCCTTTCTCAGAGAATATCGGACAGCAGTTTGTTTCCAATGTAAAGTCATTCCTGAATGTGACGATTTTGCAAAAGCCGGATCTGCCATGGAATGCACTGGATAAATTTGGAACCATGTATCTCTTCTCTATGCCTTTTATTCTTGGTGGTCTGGTGCTTACGGGATATCGTGCCTTTAAGAAAGAAGAGGTCTCCGGTAAGAAAGGGAATTCAAAAAAGGTTATATATGAGGACAAGGATAACAAAATCGGAAATACACTTTTGATGATTTATTGGATTTCCAGTCTCTTTGTGGGGATTTTTATCAATGGTGTCAATATTAACCGAATCAACATTATTTTCTACAGTCACATTATCTTTGCGGGAGTAGCTATATCTTTTATAGTGGAGAAAGTGAAGCTTTTGTTGGCAGCAATTGCCTTGGTGTATGGAATTGCCTGTAGCATGTTTCTCAGCCATTATTTCGGTAACTATAGTGAAGAGATTGCGGATATTTTCTTTGAGGATTTTCTGACGGCTATTGATGTGGCAGAGAGCTTTCAGTGTGACCGCTATTACATCACCCCGGATTCTCAGTATACCGGTAGCTGGCATGTAAGTCAGGTAATGACCTGGTACGGAATGGAGATGGATGCGGCGTACCTGATTGGTGAAGACCATGATTTCCTTGGAAAACAGATTCCCTACAGTCAGAGATTCTATTATTATCTGCCGGAGACACCGGATACAAACGGCTTTGTGGGCTATGTAATAGAGACTGTGGATGCAGGATTTTATTCATCGGATATCTTTGTTAAGATTCCTTGCGGCGATTACACCGTAATGGTGACAAAATATTAAGATTTATTGAATTTCGATAAAAGCATATTGACTTTCAATAAATAATAGAGTAGAGTGAGTTTATCGAAATTCGATAAACTCACTTATTTTATTTGCAGAAAATCGGAGGGAAGTATGAAGAAGGATACTTTAACGAAGTTTACAAAATACTTATTGGACTTTTTGTTTTATGCGGGAATAGTGGTAACGTTGTCACTGCCGGTAAGTATACGGTTTTTAATTGAATGGGCTTCCGGCGACGGAAAAGATTCACCTTTTGGATATCTTAGTGGAGGAATAGGGCAACACTATGTGGAAGCAGTAGTGATATATTTCTTTTTGGGAATTGCTGCAACTCTCATCATTTGGGAACTGCGAAAGATGTTTAAAACTGTTTTGCAGCAGAATGCATTTGTGATGGACAATGTGAAAAGTTTACATAAAATGGCAATAATCAGCTTTGGGGTAGCGATTCTGGCAATTATCCGCAGCGCAGTGTATCTGACGATTGCCATGATGGTGGTGGTGCTGGTATTTGTGATTGCCGGGCTTTTCAGCGAAGTATTATCCCGGGTCTTTGAAGAAGCCATTATCTACAAAGAAGAAAATGATTTGACGATTTAGGAGGTTCTCATGGCAATAAGAATCAATCTGGATGTAATGATGGCAAAGCGCAAGAAGGGGCTGACGGAGCTTGCGGGCGAAGTGGATATTACCCTTGCCAATTTGTCCATTTTAAAGAATAACAAAGCAAAAGCGGTCAGGTTATCTACATTAGATGCAATCTGTAAGGCGCTTAATTGCCAGCCGGGAGATATTTTGGAATATGTGGAAGACGAGGAACTGTAAAATCCATAAATGCAAGATTTTTGACAGTTGGGGTTTATGAAAGGATATAGGTATTGAAATGAGTGACGAAAGACAGGAAGTTGTACAAGTAGTAAAAGAGGAGAAGATTTCTCCCATGAAAGAGAAGTTTGGGATATTTGGTTTGGCAACCTTTTTCTATGCGGTGTTATATGTATTTTGTATGTATCAGAATAAGTCGGGGATTACTTACCCTTTTTTCGTGGCAGGAAGCCTTTACTATTTCTATTATTGTTTTGGAAAACTGGGGCTTACCTGGAAAAAAGGCAATCTCTTCTATCTGATTAGTATTGGTTTGCTGGCGGTGGCCACGATATGTACCGATGATGCAGTGCTGCACTTTTTTAATAAGACCGGAATTTTTTTGTTGATGATTACGTTACTTCTTGGCAATCTCTATGATGTGAAAGCATGGAGCTTCGGGAAAATGGTGAAGGGAATTACCGGTACGGTGTTTTCAGCCTTTTGTGAGATATTTACACCTTTCACCCATGGAAAATGGTATTGTAAAAATAAACTTAGTGCTAAGAACAGTAAGATGCTGTATGTTGCACTTGGTGTGGTTGTTGCAATTCCGATTTTTGCCATGATGGCAGGACTGCTCTTTAGTGCGGATGCAGTATTTAGGGTTCTGGGAAGGAATGTGCTGGATGCCTTGAATCTGGAGAATATTTACGGAATCCTATGGAGATTTGTACTGTTCTTTATGGCTGCCTATGGTCTGGTGGTATATCTGGAGAAACGCAATCTGAAGGTAGAGGAGAAGCCCCGTAAAATAGGAGAAGCACTTCTTGCCATTCCTGTGGCGCTGATGCTGACCCTGATGTATATGGTATTTTGCGGTATTCAGGTTCGCTATTTGTTTGTGGGAGGAGTCATCCTACCGGAAGGGTACACCTATGCGGAATATGCCAGAGAAGGTTTTTTCCAGCTGCTGATGGTAGCAATGATTAATTTCGTGCTGGTGCTTGTGGGACTTGCGTACTTTAACGAAAGTAAAGTATTAAAAGCCATACTTACCATGATGTCTCTCTGTAGTTTTGTGATGATTGCCTCCAGTGCGTACCGAATGATAATGTATATCAGTTTTTATTATCTTACATATCTGCGTGTGCTGGTGCTTTGGGGGCTGTTGGTATTGACTCTATTGTTTGTGGGAGTGATTGGGTTTATCTTTAGGAAGGGATTTCCATTATTCCGTTACAGTCTGGTAGTGGTGACGGTATTTTATATCGGGCTTGCTTTTGCCAGACCTCAGTACCTTATTGCCAAGGTAAATGTGGCTGCCATGAATGGACAGAGCAGCTTTTTTAAGTCAGAAGAGTTTGATGATTACTATTACCTGACAGGGCTCTGTGCGGATGCGGCACCTGTAATTGTACCTTATTTGAAAGAGAATGGATATGACTTGAATTGGTACTATAAGGATAGCAATATCTGGGAAGAGTTTGGGGATTATTATTGGGGAGATAAGGAAGTCTTTGGTTACCATTATCTGTACAATATAAAAGAACGTTGCCAGGAGACAACGTTCCGTAAATTTAACTTTTCCAGATTCTATGCAGATTTTCTAATATTAAGTGAGACTACAGCCGGTTTTTAGAATACCTTGGTGGTCCACTTGGTGCAGTCCCAGACGTCAGTAGCAAGGTCTTCATAGAATTCCGGCTCATGACATACCATAAGGATGCTTCCCTTGTATGCCTGAAGAGCGCGCTTTAATTCTTCCTTGGCATCTACGTCTAAGTGGTTGGTAGGTTCGTCCAGAAGAAGGATGTTGGTCTCTCTGTTGATTAATTTACACAGACGGACCTTCGCCTGCTCGCCACCGGACAGTACCTTGACCTTACTCTCGATATGCTTGGTGGTCAGACCGCATTTTGCAAGAGCGGAGCGTACCTCATACTGGGTAAATCCGGGGAATTCATTCCAAATTTCTTCGATGCAGGTGGTATTCACATCTTGGCTCATTTCCTGCTCAAAGTAGCCGATATGCAGATAATCCCCCTGATCTACTTTACCATCCAAAGGCTTAATTAAGCCCAAAATGCTCTTAAGTAGTGTGGTCTTACCGATACCGTTGGCACCCACCAGGACGATTTTCTGACCACGCTCCATTTCCAGATTGAGAGGCTTGGAAAGAGGCTCGTTGTAACCAATTACCAAATCCTTGGTCTGGAAGATGTATTTGCCGGCGGTTCTACCCTCCTTGAAGTTGAATTCCGGCTTTGGTCTTTCATTTGCCAGTTCAATCATTTCCATCTTGTCCAGCTTCTTCTGACGGGACATAGCCATATTTCTGGTAGCAACACGGGCTTTGTTACGTGCCACGAAGTCTTTCAGGTCTGCAATTTCCTTCTGCTGCTTGTTGTATGCTGCTTCAAGCTGTGCCTTCTTCATGGCATATACTTCCTGGAACTTATCATAATCGCCCACATATCTGGTCAGAAGCTGATTGTCCATATGATAAATCAGATTGATAACGCTGTTTAAGAAAGGAATATCATGGCTGATAAGAATAAAGGCATTCTCGTAATCATTTAAATATCTCTTTAACCACTCAATATGTTCTACATCCAGATAGTTGGTAGGCTCGTCTAAAAGGAGGATGTCCGGCTTTTCCAATAACAGTTTGCCAAGAAGTACCTTGGTACGCTGACCGCCGGAAAGCTCGGTAACGTCTCGGTCTAGGCCGATGTCAGAAAGTCCCAGGGCACGTCCCACTTCTTCCACTTTAGAATCGATCATATAGAAATCGTGCTGAGTTAACAGCTCCTGAATAGTACCGAATTCCTCCATCATTACTTCCAGCTCATCCGGGTCTGCTTCGCCCATCTTCTCGCAGAGCTCATTCATCTGGGTCTCCATCTCAAAAAGGAAATCAAAAGCAGAAGCCAGTACGTCGCGGATGGTCATGCCCTGCTGAAGTACGGTGTGCTGGTCTAAATAGCCCACTCGTACATTCTTTGCCCATTCAATCTTGCCTTCATCGGGCATTAGTTTTCCGGTAATAATATTCATAAAGGTAGATTTTCCTTCACCATTGGCACCGATAAGACCGATGTGTTCACCCTTTAAAAGGCGGAAGGATACGTCATTAAAAATAGCTCTGTCGCCAAAGCCATGGGTTAAGTGTTCCACATTTAAAATACTCATAATAAATCCTCATTTTCCATTTTGACTGGTTATAATATACATGAAAATGAAGAGAATGTCATCTTTTTCTTGGAAATGTTTTATGTTATACTTACATCAAATCGATTAAAAGGAGAAGCGCACCATGGATTTTGCATCCTTTGGATTTATATTTCGATTTTTACCTATTTTCATGCTATTGTATTTTGTGGCTCCGGAGAAGGTGAAGAATCTTGTCCTCTTTTTTGGGAGCCTTGTTTTTTATGCCTGGGGTGACAAAGACCGTCTGTTCATGTTGCTGGTGGCTATTATATTTGACTATATACTGGCGCTTCTCATGGACATATACGAGAAGCAGTGGAAGCGATTTATATTGTTTATGGTGGGAGTGATTTTGAATCTGTCATTTATTGCGTTTTCCCATCAGACCAGCTGGGTGATTCCTGCCGGTACTTTAATCTATTGCCTGCAATCCATCAGCTATCTTTCGGAAGTATACCGTAAAACGGTTCGGCCTCAGAGGAATTTTATTAAGTTGGGTGTGTATATATCCATGTTCCCACAGATGAATCTGGGTCCGGTAGTTTGTTACAGAGATATTGAAGAACAGCTGTCCTGCCGCAAGGTGGATGTAGAGAAGGTAAAGAGCGGATTAATCCGGTTTATAGTGGGACTTGCCAAAAAGGTGGTATTGGCCAACAGTATCTGCTTTTTTTGGAATACTGTATCAGCAGCAAATCCGGAGGATTTAAGTACTCTTACGGCGTGGATTGGTTTTGCGTCTTTTGCATTCAAGATTTATTTTGATTTTTCAGGCTATTCTGATATGGCTATAGGATTGGGACAGATTATGGGATTTTCTTTAAAAGAAAATTTCAATTATCCCTTACTTGCAACGGGTGTAAGAGATTTTTGGAGAAGATGGCATATTTCACTGAGTGTATGGTACAAAGATTACGTGTATATACCGCTGGGCGGTTCGGGAAGCAATCTTTTGCATAAATGGATTAACATGGCGGTTACCTGGTTTTTAATCGGATCCTGGTATGGTGTGGCATATCACTATTATGCATGGGGACTTTGGTTCTTCTTCTGGATGTTGATAGAGAGTAGTTTTTTAGGGAAGCTCTTGGAGAAACTGCCGGGAGTGATTGGCAGAGTTTATACATGGGCGGTTATTTTGTTTAGCCTGACCTTCTTTGCTGCAGATAATATTCAGCAGTCCTGGGACTACTTTATGGTGCTTGTTGGTGCAAAAGGTGTGGGACTGGTAGACAGTATGGCGCTGTTTTCCTTAAAGAGCCAGATGATTTTGATTGTTGTAGCAATCGTCTCTGCCATGCCTTGGGCGCACAATATTGCGGTGCGACTTAAGAATTCCGAAAGCGGTCTGGGAATGTCTATGCTTCGTGTATTGGAGAAGTTAATTCCTGCGTTGCTTTTGATTGTTACTTTTGCTTATATGGTGAAAGGATATTAATTGAGGAACGTGTATGATACTTGACAAAAAGAAAAATACAGTAGGTACCATTGTTTTTCTTGTGGGAATTATGCTGGTATTTGCGGTGTTTGATTTTGTAAAACATGATATTGGTCAGGACAAGTTGTTGCAAATAACCACTTATATGGATTTTTTCCTGAATGTGAAAGTGGTAAATGGGGTTTATCTGGCGGAGGATGACTATTATATTGAGCAGCATCTGCCGCAGACGTATCCGGCGTCTTTGCATGAAGAAAAGCTTGTGATGATTAGTGAGTTGGTGCAGGACTATCCTCAAACCCAGGTGATACTGATTCCGACAGCGGATAATATTCTGACGGAATATCTGCCTTGGCAGGCACCCTATCTGAATGAGCGGAATCTGTTGACGGCAGTGGAGGATGCAGTTGGTGATGATCATGTAATTGATGTTTTCCCTGCTTTTGTGGAGCATGCCCGGGAAGGGGTATATTTTCGGACAGACAGCCGTATTACTTCCGTGGGAGCCTACTACATTTATCGGGAATGGGCGAAGACTTGTGCCTCTTTTCCATTTTGGTATCAGCTTCAGAAACTGGAGACTGTAAAGGACGATTTTACGGGGGATATGGTTGCTGCTGTTGGTGTGAAAAGTGATGTAAAAGAGGAAATGACTGTATTTCCACATGTATTGCATCAGAATGTAACAATTAATTATGACAATGGGAAATTGGCGGATAGTTATGTTGCAGAAGAAAAGCTTTCTTCGGAAGATTCGTATGGGTATTTTCTGGAGGGAGATCATGCAACTACGGTAATCGATACCGGATTTCCGAATGGAAAAGCATTATTTATACTTAAGGACTCCAATGCGAATGTAGTGATACCACTCTTGGCACCTCACTATGAAAAGATTTATGCAGTGGACCTTAGGTATTTTACCAAAGATTTGAAGAAATATATGAAGGACTGTGATATCCATAGTCAGTTTGACGTATTGGTGATGTACGGATGTGACGGTTTTCTGGAACAATTTGTGTATTAGAAAGGGCTGTATTTATGGCGAACTTAGGAATTCCACAGAATACCATTGCAGTATTGCAGAAATATAATTTTAATTTTCAGAAGAAATTTGGTCAGAATTTTTTGATAGATACCAGAGTATTGGACCGGATTATTGAATCTGCGGAGATTACAAAAGAGGATTGTATCTTGGAAATTGGTCCCGGTATCGGCACCATGACACAGTATCTGGCGGAGAATGCCAGAGAAGTGGTGGCGGTTGAAATTGATAAAAATCTGATTCCCATTCTGGAAGATACTTTGTCTGAGTATGACAATGTAACCGTGATTAATGATGATATCTTAAAGGTGGACATCAACAAAATCGTAGAAGAGAAGAATGCAGGAAAGCCTATTAAAGTGGTGGCAAACCTGCCATACTATATTACCACACCTATTATTATGGGACTTTTTGAAAGTCATGTTCCTTTGCAAAGCATTACGATTATGGTGCAGAAGGAAGTGGCAGATCGTATGCAGGTAGGCCCCGGAACAAAGGACTATGGAGCACTCTCTCTGGCGGTGCAGTATTATGCTAAGCCGGAAATCGTAGCTAATGTGCCACCCAACTGCTTTATGCCACGTCCCAATGTAGGAAGTGCGGTTATCCGCCTTACCAGATATGATGCGCCACCGGTACAGGTAAATGACGAAAAGCATATGTTTGCCCTTGTCCGCGCATCCTTTAACCAGCGAAGAAAGACTCTGGTGAACGGGCTTACCAATGCACCGGAGCTGGGGCTTAGCAAGGAGAAAGTAACCGAAGTGCTGGAGGCATTGGGCTGGTCGCCGACTATCCGAGGCGAAGCACTGACACTGGAGCAGTTCGCACAGCTTAGCAATATATTAAAATGATATAGAACCATGCAGATATATAAAAGACAGCCGATGTACAAATGGCTGTCTTTTTGCATGTCTGCACGACTCTGAAAAAGAGTTTAAATTACAATTTCCGATAGATGGTTCTACGCATGGTAATATAGCAGGCTAATCCTCCTATAGCGTTGGAAATGGGCTCGGCCAGGAAGACGCCGTTAACACCAAATCCCATCATGGGAAGTATAAACGTCAAAGGTGCCACAATAATTGCCTTGCGAAGCAGGGAAAAGAATATGGCATGCTTTGCGTCACCAAGTGCCTGAAAGGTAGACTGACCGGCAAATTGAAAGGACATAAATACAAAACCGAAAAAGTATATTTTTAGTGCCTGAATGCCGGTGTCCATCATTTGTAAGTCATCGGAAAAAATACGGAACCAAAACCCGGGGAGCAGCACAATACATATCCAGGCAAGCATGGTATAGGCAGAACCGATAAAGGTGTTAAAACGTATACCGGCCTTGACGCGGTCGTTGTTCTTAGCACCATAATTAAAGCTGATAACCGGTTGTGCACCGTTGACAATACCGTTAATGGGGAGTACGAAGATTTCCCGGATGGAGTTCAACACGGTCATAATACCTACATAGACGTCTCCTCCGTATCTCTGCAAAGTAGAATTACATGCAACCTGAACGATGCAATTGGTTCCCTGCATGATAAAGTTAGAGGTCCCCAGGCGGAAAATGTCTTTGGTAATGCTTTTGCTTAATCGTATACAGCTACGTTTAATTCGAATGGGGGCCTTCTTGCCGGTGAGAAAACGTAATACCCATAAAGTGGACACTGCCTGACTGGTGATGGTGGCAAGTGCAGCACCTGCCACTCCCATGTCAAATCCGAAGATAAACACAGGGTCTAAAATGATATTCATTACGGCACCTAAAATAGTGGTGAGCATACCGACTTTAGGGAAGCCCTGGGCATTAATGTAGCCGTTAAGCCCTGTGGTCAGCATGGAGAAAACAGTACCCAGCAGGTATATTTTCAGATACTCTTCCGCATATACATAGGAGGCTTCGCTGGCTCCGAATAAAAATAAGATCGGTTTGCAGAATATATAACTGATAATGGTTAGTGCAATGGAGCTGATAACCAAAAGGGCAAAGGAATTGCCTAAAATTTTTTCGGCTTCTTCCTTCTCGTCGCCGCCTCTTGCCATGGAGAACAGAGGGACACCTCCCATACCGAAAAGAGCGGTAAATGCCATGACAAGGGTAATAATGGGAAAGGTCAGTCCTACGCCGGTCAGGGCAAGACTGCTGCCGTCGCCCATATGTCCGATGTAGATTCGGTCAACCACGTTGTAAAGAAGCTGTACCAACTGTGCAATTGTCAGGGGAATTGCCTGGGCGATAATGCATTTCCACACAGGACCTTTGGAAAAATCATTTTGTTTTTTATTCATTTATTTTCTTCATCTCCAGATAGGGTAAAATTTCATAACCACATTTTTTATATACGTTTACCGCACGTTCATTCTCTTCCTCAGCTTCCAGTCGGAATATTACATCCGTGTACTTTGCTTCAATATACTCAAAAAATTGAGTGCCAAGACCTAAGCTGCGATACTTATCCTTGATGTACAAATCTTCAATCCAGATGCAAGGCTTGCCAAATTCCGTAGAGAAGCTCTTAGCAACCATGGCATATCCTAGAATTTCACCGCCTCCGTCAAAAACATATCCTTCTAAGTACGGGCAGTCATTGACACAGTTTTCGATATCATTTCGGAAGATTTCTTCTGAACCATTACTTAAGACTGCCGGAGATGCATAGAAAATACGCATCATTTCCATGACAGATTCGCTGTCGTTTTTTGTCATGATTCTTATATTTGTATTCATTCTGTTATAACTCCTTGTGTGATTAAGAGAGATTTGAGCTACCCCCACCTGATTATAGCACTCTTGAATCCATAAAACTATGTCATCTTAAGAAATCTACCCTTTTTTGTATGTTTAAAGTACGAAAAATACTATATATTGTAGTTTTTGTAAGATTACGTTTTGACATAGCATATCTACTATGTTAAACTGAAGAAGGTAAAAAAGTGGGAGTTTATACCCAAATTTTATGTGAGCATGTGAATAGTTAGAGATATATAAGGGAGATGTAACCTTGGATAAGTACGAATACAGAATAAAAGCAGATGCGATAAAATCATTGATTGCGGAAGGTGATTATCAGGCTGCTATGGAAATTGCAGATGAGATTGATTGGAGAAGGGTTAAGAGCGTGATGATGCTTTGCACCATCAGCGATTTGTATAAGATTAACCGTCGTCTGGAGGATAGTAGAGATTTACTTCTGTTGGCATATGGACGACATCCCGGCGGAAGAACGATCGTTTTTTCTTTGTGTGAATTATCCATTAAGATGGGCGATATCTTATTGGCAGTGGAATATTATAAGGAATTTACCCAGATTGCGCCCAACGATACGGGACGATACATTTTGCAGTACAAGCTGTATGAGGCACAGGAAGTGAGCTTGGAAGAGCGCATTGCAGTTTTGGAAAAGATGAAAAAGGAAGACTATCGGGAGAAGTGGGCCTTTGAGCTGGCGAAGTTGTATCACAGAGCGGGGATGGCAACTGCATGTGTGGCAGAGTGTGATGAGCTGATTTTGTGGTTTGGTGAAGGAAAATATGTGGATAAGGCAATTGATTTAAAGATGCTTCATCAGCCCCTTACACCGGAACAGCAGGTAAAGTATGATGCACGTTTTGCGGTAGAGGAAGAGCCGGTACAGGAAACGGTAGAGGAAGAGAATGTTCCCGAGCAGGCAGAGGTGCCTGTGGACGCGGAACCTATTGTTGTGGAAGATGAGATCCACGTAAAAACTATGGACGTGGGCGAATATAATACCATTAATCTGCAGAAGGAGATTGCCGAAGGACTAAAGGAAGTATTGAATGATACACCGGATTCTGCAGAAAGCATTACGCAGTCCATTATTGCGCCAATGCTTCAGGAGACCACACAGATGGAAGCCGGTGTTGTAGAAAAAGCCCTGGCGGAGAAGGAGCCGGAAGTGGTAACGGAGGTTTTCTTTGGAGAGACCAGCGAGATGGTGATAAACTCTGCAGAAGAGATTCCCTGGCAGGCCGGTGAAGAACAGAAAGAGACTTCTGCAAATGAGGTAGTAATTGAAACTGTTTCTGTAGAGGAGGAAATAAGTGCAGAGCCTGTAGTGACGGAAACAGAGACGGTTGGTGAAGAAAGCCTTGAGAATGCAGAGCAGCCGGAAATAGATACCACAGCGAAAACCGTGATGGAGGATATGCGTAAGGCAAGACTGTCTGCGGCAGAGCCACCAAAGGAATTGGCGGATGTACTTTCTATGGAGGCTGATGGACAGATTCGTCTGGTTATGCCTAAAGAAGAGGCGGTAGAGAAGCAGATTACCGGTCAGATGAGTATTCAGGATATTCTTGCTGAGTGGGAGCGCATGAAGAACGAGAACAAGGAGAAACGTGAGGCGGAAGTGCGCCAGAGGGTGCTACAGAGAACCGGACCTATGTTCACGGAGTATGAGGCGAAGATGCGTGATAGCCTGTTGGAACAGCTAGAAGCTGATAAGGTGGCAGCGCCGGCGGTGATGAAGCTCAGTGATATTGAAGAGGACGAGAACTATGGTGAGATTGCCATGGAAGCAATTTCGGAGGAAGTGTATGAGGCTACTTTAAGTAGTGAGTCTTCGGAGCAGGAAGTACAGATAATTGAGGTTGTGGAGCCGGCGGAGGAAGATATACCGGAGTTGCAGGAAAAACTCCTTGAATCTGAAGGAAGTGTTGGAAATTATCAGGAGATACAAGAAGATTACGTAGAGCTTTCTGACGGAAGTGACAGCGAAGTAGAAGAGCTGGAGGAGATTGCAGAAGAAGCCACAGAAGAAGTTGCAGAAGAGGAAATTGTAGAAATGCAACCGGAACTGCCGGTGGAAGAATTGCAGGAGACTACAAATGTGCAGCCGGAGGTTTCTGCGCAGGATGAGCAGGAAGAAGTCGTGGAGCAGCAGGAAGTTGTGGCAGCAGAGCCCGCACCGGCGAAGGCTAAGGTACGTGCTTTGACCAGGGAAGAGAAGGAACTTTTTGCACCGTTTATTCAGGGTCGTTCTTCCAGAGAGCAGTTAACCCGTGTGCTGGATAGTATCAGCATGGCTGCGTATACCGGAAATGTGATTGTAACAGGACCGGAGGGGGTAAATACGCTTGGGCTTGCCAAGAATATTGTGAGAGATGTGCAGGCATCCGACGACAATTTCTCCGGGAAGACAGCAAAGATTTCCGGTCATTCTTTAGATGCACAGGATATGCAGCAGCTTACCAAAAGCTTGGCAAATGGTGCACTGATTATTCAGAAAGCGGCGGAGATGTCGGAAAATTCAGCAGAAGAGTTATATAAAGCACTCCAACAAGAGAATTTGGGAATTCTGGTAATTTTAGAAGATACTAAGAAGGCAATGAATTACTTTCTTGAGAAACATCCACGTTATACGAATTGTTTTACGGCACGTATGGATGTGGATGCATTGAGTGATGATGCTTTGGTAAACTTCGCAAAGAGATACGCAAAGGAGATGGAGTATTCCATTGATGAATTCGGAGTACTGGCGCTTCATAAGAAGATTGATGAAATGCAGACAAGTGACCATGTGGTGACTGTACTTGAGGTTAAGGGAATGATGGATGATGCAATTCGTCATGCTAATCGTAAGAATTTACCGCATTTCTTTGATATTCTTCTTGGAAAGCGTTACGACGAAGAAGATATGATTATTTTGAGAGAGAAGGATTTTGCATAATTTTATGGAGGTAAGCCTTTATGGCAAAAAGGGAAAAGGTTACAACAAGCGGTCGTCAGCAGGTAATGATTTCGCAGGCAGATGAGTATCTGTTTGCGGAGGGTACTCATTATGATATTTATAAGAAGTTGGGGGCACATCTGTCTGTAGAAGGTGGACAGGAAGGTGTTTTCTTTGCTGTGTGGGCGCCCAATGCAGCAAGTGTGCATGTGATTGGAGCGTTCAACGGTTGGGACGAAGCCTCCCATCCCATGGAAAAGTGTGGACCGGGTGGAATATATAAGCTTTTTGTTCCTCATGTAGGTGAAGGCGTTATGTATAAGTATCTGATTACAACTCCTGAGGGCGAGAAGCTCTATAAGGCCGATCCCTTTGCAAATCAAGGAGAATATCGTCCGGGAACGGCATCTATCGTAGCAGATTTGGATGGTTTTAAGTGGGAAGATGAGAAGTGGATGACGGAGCGTGATACCAAGGATGTACAGTCACAGCCATTGTCAATCTACGAGTGTCATATTGGTTCTTTCATGAAGCATCCCTGCAACGGAACGGTAGAAGGTTTTTATAATTACCGTGAGTTTGCAGACCGTATCGTAGAGTATATAAAGGAAATGCAATATACACATGTAGAGCTGATGGGCATTGCGGAGCATCCCTTTGATGGTTCCTGGGGATATCAGGTGACGGGATATTATGCACCAACAGCACGTTATGGTACACCCAAGGATTTTATGTATTTGGTGAATAAGCTTCACAAGAATAAGATAGGTGTTATTTTGGATTGGGTTCCGGCGCATTTTGCTACGGATGCCCATGGTCTGGGACGTTTTGACGGACAATGCATCTTCGAGCACCCCGATCCCAGAAGGGGTGAGCATCCGGACTGGGGGACTAAGATTTTTAATTATGGTAAAACAGAGGTGAAAAATTTCCTGATTGCCAATGTTCTTTATTGGCTCAGAGAGTTTCATATCGATGGCATCCGCGTAGACGCAGTGGCATCCATGCTTTATTTGGACTATGGCAAAAAGGATGGACAGTGGCTTCCGAATATTCACGGAGGCAATCAGAATCTGGAAGCCATTGAGTTTTTCAAACATCTGAATTCCGTGGTGCGTGGTTCTTATCCGGGATTTTTGACCATTGCAGAGGAATCTACGGCTTGGCCCAATGTGACCGGGGATATCGGGACAGACAGTCTGGGATTTACCTTTAAGTGGAACATGGGCTGGATGCATGATTTCTGCGAATATATGAAGCTGGATCCCATTTACCGTAAGAATAATCACTATGGCATGACCTTTGCCATGAGTTACAATGAGAGTGAGAATTACATCTTGCCGTTATCTCATGATGAGGTGGTACACCTAAAATGTTCCATGGTGAATAAAATGCCGGGCTATCAGGTGGATAAGTATGCGAATCTCCGCGTGGGTTATACCTATATGTTTGGTCATTGTGGTAAGAAGCTCTTATTTATGGGACAGGACTTTGGTCAGGAGCGTGAGTGGAGCGAGGAGAGAGAGCTGGACTGGTTCCTTTTGGGCGAGAAGAACAATCTGGGAATGCATCATTATGTGCGTGATTTGCTCAAGCTTTATCGGAAGTATCCGGCAATGTATGAATTTGACAACAGCTGGAAAGGGTTCGAGTGGATGAATGCGGATGATGCGGATAAGAGTGTGTATTCTTTTGTTCGTCGTAGTTCGACCGGTAAAAATAATTTGCTCTTTGTAATGAATATGACTCCGATGATGTGGGAGAATTACAAGGTGGCAGTTCCAAAGAAGAAAAAGTATAAACTGCTTTTAAACAGCGACGAGCTGGAATACGGCGGTAATGGTAATGCTCTTCCTGCGGAGTTGACTGCAATTACAGAACCGCACTGCGGACAGAAGTATTCTCTGACATTTGATTTACCGCCATATTGTGCGGCAGTGTTCTTGTTCTAAGTGATACTGAAAATTAGGACTTCAGAAAATAGAATAAACAGTCGAAATAGTAGGTAAGCGTTATGCATACCTACTATTTTTTATTAAAAACGGAGTTTTAATATGAAAATATCTTTTGAGCAGAATACGAATCAGATAAAGACAGAACAGCGATGGAATTATGAGCACACTGCAGTACAGAGCAAAGCCGTAAGAGGAAATGCTGTTTTTAGAATGGACGGAAAGGACCGTGTAGGACTTCCGGGGCAGGACAAATCTTTTGCGGAATTTCAGGCACAGACGGAGCTAATGAATCTGGAAAGCCGTCAGGATGGGTTGATTGTGGCGTCTAACACCATGTCAGATGAGGATTATGCCAAGATGCTGGAGGATGGTTATGAGCCTTCAGAAATGACACCGGAGGAAACGGTGACAATTTTAGATAAGATTAAGGCAGAGCTGATAAAATCCGGTAAGCATATTGCTGGTTATACGGATGATCTGGATATGGATACGCTGGCTGCGGCAGTAGGTAGTCAGGGCTTAGCCCAGAGTTTGCAGAATGCTTTTAAAAATGCGGATGTACCTATGACACAGGAAAATGTGGATAAGGTAATGCAGGCGTTGGAGTTGGGACAGTCATTACATACTCCTACGGAAGGTGAATTGTATTATATGGTGGCAGGCGGAATGGATACCACTATTCAGGATTTTTATATGGCACAGGCCAGTGCGGCGCAGGTGCCGGCAAATGCTTCCGGACAGTATTTTGGGGAAGCCGTAAAGGGTTATGTGACTAAAAATGTGGAAGCAGGCAAAATTTCCACGGAGAATATGAACGGACAGATTGAGAACCTTTTTGGAAAGCTGGAGATTCCGGTAACGGAAGAAACCATGGAACAGGCCAAGTGGCTTCTTGAGAAAGGACTTCCCATTACCGAAGAGGCCATGAGCCTTTTGGGAGATGTGGCAGATTTGTCTTTTCCTCCCCAGGATGGAGAGCTTGTGGAAAGTGCGGTGGCGGCCCTGGCCGATGGGCAGCAGGCAGTAGAAGGTAATCTGTCAAATCGTCAGACACGTGTAGAAAAGGCGATTGAGATTTATAATCTCTACCACGGAGAGTCTGCTATAGAATTAATCCATGATCGAAGAGTTTTGGAAGAAATTCGTTTGCATATGACAGTAGAGACCAACTTAAAGCTTCTGGAGAGTGGCTTTTCCATTGATACGGCATCTATCGAAGAGACGATTGAGGCACTGAAGGCTGCAGAAGAAAGTCTTGCAAAGCAGTATTTCCCGGGTAGTCAGAATCCTGTGGAAAGCTATCGTACATTAGAAAAAACCAATCAGGTAATTAATGATATTCCGAAGTTACCGTTTAAAACAGTAGTAGACTTTGCTGACCGTATGTTAAAGATTACGGTAGCGCAGTTCCATGAGAGTGGTTCTGTGACAGAAGCTGCGTATAAGCAGGCGGGACAGGCTTATGAAGTTATTGGGACAGCACCCCGTGCGGATCTCGGTGACAGTATTCAGAAGGCATTTGGCAATGTGGACACTATTCTTACAGAGCTAGGCTATGAATTGAATGAAGAGAATCGTAAGGCAATGCGTGGTCTTGCGTACAACAGCATGGAGCTTACCGTAGAGAACATGGAGAAGGTGAAAGAGGCCAACAGACAGGTTCTTGAGGTAGTTGCCAAGATGACTCCGGCGAAAACACTGGAGATGATTCGTGACGGTTATAATCCTCTGGACTGTACCTTTGAAGAATTGAATGTGTATTTTGACAATATGCAGGCAGATGTGTCAGTGCAGGAGGAGAAGTACAGTCGCTTCTTACAGAGACTGGATCATGCAGGAACCATTACGGAGGAGGAGAGAGAAGCCTTTATCGGATGTTATCGTCTCATGCGTCAGATTGAAAAGGCTGATGGCGCGGCCACCGGTTCCGTCATTCGTACAGGAGCAGAGCTTACCTTCGCTAATCTTTTATCTGCGGTTCGCAGTGGTAAGTACAAGGGGATGGATGCAAAGGTTTCCGATGAGGTTGGCGCAGTATGTGAGAGAATCATGAAAGAGCCATCTATCTCCCAGCAGATTGAGAAAGCTTTTGCGAAGCAGATGCGTCAGGATTATACAGAGGCAAATGTAAATATAGAAGAGAATACAGCATTGCTGGAGCAGAGTGGTATCAAGGTTACCACAGAAAATCTCCTGGCAGCGGGAGCACTCTCCAAGGAGACCGGAAAGGTTGTTACGGAAGTAGAGAAGCGTCTGGAGCGAAAAGAGAAGCGCGGAAATAAGCTGGATAAGTTGGGCGAAGCAGAAGGATTTAAAGTAGAGTATACATCGGAGCTGGAAGTGCTGATGGATGATGTTACGGAGGAGTGTTTTGCACAGACCGAGGCAGTGGATGTAAAAGCGTTACAGCTTTTAACCAAGCAAATGCATATCATGCGTAATCTGGCAGAGGATAATGAATTCTTTTTCGGTATGGAGATTGAAGGAGAGCAGGTGGCTGTGCACCTTCGCATGGAGCAGTCCTCACTGGAGCAGGGACTAATACAGATAAAGCTTTCCGGAGAGAAATTAGGCACCGTTGGCGGAAGGTTACGGGTGTCTGATACCGGTGTGGATGGATTTTTTGTAGGAAACCGCAAAGATGTGGTAATGAATTTACGCACTAATGCCGATATTATCAATAATCAGGTTGCTAAAGAATGGAATCTTGAGCACTTAGAATTTGTATACAGTGAACGAGAATATACAGCAGGTAGAGAGCCAAGGAAGGCCACGGAAGTACAGTATTCTACAGAAGCGCTGTACGGACTTGCAAAGGATTTCTTGCAGGCGTTAAAAACTGCAGGAGAAAATGGAGGAATTTCAAATGAGAATTAATTACAATGTATCTGCAATGCTTTCCAATAATGCTCTGGCAAATAATGACAGCCTGCTTGCAAGGTCACTGGAGCGTTTATCATCCGGTCTTAAGATTAATGATGCGAAGGATAATCCGGCAGGTCTTGCCATGTCTAAGAGAATGAATGCGCAGATTAAGGGATTGTCTGTTGCAAACAATAATGCCAGTGACGGTGTGTCGATTATTGAGACTTCAGATGGTGCGTTAAGTGAAGTAACAGAGATGCTTCAGCGTATGAAGGAATTAGCGGTTCAGGCCAGTAACGGTACATATGCAGATGATGATAAAGCAATGATTCAGGAAGAAGTATCGCAGTTGATGCAGGAAATTACCCGTATTTCCGAGGCTACGGAATTCAATGGTCAGAATTTGTTGAACGGTGGGTTCGATGTAAAAGGTTTTACCAGTGCCACAGATATTTCTGTTAATACATTCAGTGAGAAGACCCCTACCGGAGATTATGTGATTGAACAATTGACTATCGGACTTGATGCGGATGGAAATCGCGAGATTACGAATCTTCAATTAGGAGATGGTTTTCCAAGTGATGCACAGTATGACTTTGAGGATGATTTCTTAACGATTACCGGTAGCAATCAATTTGAATTAAAGCTTGATTTAAAGGAGATGGCAACCGGAAGTATTACAGAGCCGTTGGAGATTGAGTTAACGGATGTGGGACCGATGAGATTGCAGATTGGTGCAAATGAAGGTCAGGTTTTGGCAGTGCAGATTCCTACGGTTAATTTACGTAATATGAGAATTGAAGATATTGATATGTCTACCAGAGAGGGTGCGCTGGATGCATTAGGCAGACTGGGTGGAGCTATTGCTTATGTATCTGAAGTAAGAGGTAAGCTTGGTGCATACCAGAATCGTTTGGAATCTACTATGAGTAGCTTAGATGTTACCAGCGAGAACATGACATCCGCATACTCTCGTATTATGGACGTGGATATGGCAGAAGAAATGACCAATTATACTACATATCAGGTGCTTACGCAGGCAGGTACTTCTATGCTCGCTCAGGCCAATGAGAGACCGTCACAGGTATTACAGCTTCTGCAGTAGTGGGAGGTAATGCACTATGACCAAGGAGCAAAAAAGTCAGTTTACCTTACGGATTACAGAAGCTAATCCCACAGAATTGGTAGTCATCTTATATGATATGGCGCTGATATATCTGGAGGAGGGGCAGCAGGCAGAAAGTGATGAAGCGTTGTCGGATGCCATCCGGAAAATTAGAGGATGCGTAAACGAACTTCTTTCTTCTTTGCATACAGAGTATGAAGTGGCACAGCAGATGCAGAGACTATATCTGTTTTGTATTCGTAGATTGGCCGCTGCAGGTAGAAAAAAGGAAAAGGCACCTCTTAAGGAAGTACAGCAGATTTTGCAGTCCCTTCGAGATGCCTACGCTGAAATTGCCGTGCAGAATACGGCCGGTCCGGTAATGCAGAATGCCCAGACGGTTTATACCGGTCTTACTTATGGTAAAACGGCTTCCTTATCAGAGAATCTGACTGACGGAAAGCCCGGAAGAGGAATGTTCGTGTAAGTGTTTGTATCTGGATAATAAAGAATTGATTTGATAAATATATGCGTCAATAATATCCGGATCGGTAGCGTAATCAAAGCCCGCATAGGCGATGTCCAAAGCCTTGCGGGTTTTTTCTATGTCCTCTTGAAGAGATGGTTTGACCAGTTCTGTTTCAATTTCTTCCGGTGTATGATACCCTTTTTTATATAGTGTCAGCATGTCTTATATCCTCGCAAAATATGTTTCTTGATACAAGTATAACCAAGAAAATAACATTTTATTCCAATTACCTCTTGCAAAATTACAAAACTAGTTGTATAATAACATCATAAGAGGCGTTCGCCGTAGATTCTACTTTACAAGTCTATGTAAATCACATTTTTTCAATTATGTAAATCTGAATAAGAAAGAAGGGATGGCATGGAGCAGAGGGTGCTCATATTATGTGATCCGGAGGAAGATTATGCTCAGCGTATGTCAGATTATATGCGGCGTGAGAAATTTTTTCCTTGGACAGTAAAGGTTTATACTCGTGCCACAGAACTGCAGGAAAATGTCCGTCTGAAACAGAAGGATATGTTAGTGATATCAGAAAGTGTATTTGAAGAGGGGATGCAGAAGCTGGGAGCGGGTAAGACAATTATCTTAAACGAAACAGGTATTGTTAAGGGGCAAAAACTAAATAATGTGAATAAGTATCAGGAAGCGGAAAAAGTGATACAAGAACTTTTGGAGCTGGGAGATGTTGAAGGGCAGGCGTTACAAGATGGAATCGGTGCAAAAATAATTGGGCTTTACTCTCCGATTGGCAGATGCCTGCAGACGTCCTTTGGATTATGCCTTGGCAAGATTTTGGCCCGGAAGGGAAAGACTTTGTATCTTGGCATGGAGTCTTATTGTGGGGTGGAGGGGATGCAGAGTGAAAACGGAGTGGATTTATCTTCCCTGCTTTACCTGATGCAGGATGAAGAAAACTTTGCAATCAACGCACGGAGGCAGATTTATAGTGATGATAAGCTGGATTATATACCTGCCATGGTAAATGGTCGGAATTTGATAATGGTGGAACCTGAGGAGTGGAAGAAGCTTTTGTATCATATGCAGTTTACACTGGGGTATGAGTATATAATCATGGATTTGAGTGAAAATGTGCAAGGATTGTTTGAACTTTTACGTATGTGTGTCCGGGTTTATTCACTAGCAAAGGATGATCCTATTGCAAAACGGAAGATGGATCAGTATGGGCAACTATTATCAGCAATGGAATATGAGGATGTAAAAAAGAAGATGTGTATATGCAAGTTACCGATTTTTAGAAATATTCCATCTTCCATGGCTGCAGCAAGTAAGGGGGACTTGGCAGATTATGTGAGAAAGCTGGTAGAGAGGGAGGAATGGTATTAGGTGGAAGAATATTTGGTCATGAAAAAGAAACTCCGGCAGCAGATAGTGAATCAGTTGAGCTTTTTGCAGGAGCAATCGGATAAGGTGGTCAAGGAATTGATTGATGAAACAATCTGTAAGGAGGAGGGAATATTATTACTACCGTTAGAGGTACGCAGGGGACTGCGTCAGGAATTATATAATTCCATTCGGGGACTGGATATTTTGCAAGCTCTGATTGATGATAATTCCATTACTGAGATTATGATTAATGGGCCGGATGCTATATTTGTGGAGCGGGAGGGGAGGCTTTCTAAACTGGAGATGGCATTTGAGTCCAAGGAAAAATTAGTTGATATTATACAACAAATCGTTGCCGGATGTAACAGAACGGTCAATGAAGCCAACCCCATTGTGGATGCGCGTCTTAGCGGGGGTGCCCGCGTCAATATCGTAATGAACCCTGTGGCCATTGATGGCCCGGTTGTCACAATTCGTCGGTTTCCCGACAAACAAATCACCATGCAGGAATTGATACAAAGAGAATCTATTTCGGAACCGTTGGCAGAGTTTCTAAAATGTCTTGTTAAGGGAAAGTACAATATTTTTATTAGTGGGGGAACGGGAGCGGGAAAGACAACGTTTCTCAATGTCCTATCAGGCTTTATTCCTGAAGATGAGCGTATAGTAACAATAGAGGATAGTGCGGAACTACAATTACAAGGGTTACAGAACCTGGTGCGTTTAGAGACCAGAAATGGAAATTTGGAGGGGTGCCGGGAAATCCGTATCAGGGATTTAATCCGGACGAGCCTTAGAATGCGTCCGGATAGGATTATCGTCGGAGAAGTCCGGGGAGAGGAAGCTGCGGATATGATAACTTGTATGAACTGTGGAATGGAGGGTTCTATGTGTACAGGACATGCCAATAGTGCGGCGGATATGTTGGACCGTTTGGAAAACATGATTCTTATGGCTAAGGAAGTTCCTGTTAGTTCCATACGACGTCAAGTGGCGTCCGGTTTGGATATATTGATTCATTTGGGGCGGCTGCGTGACAAATCGCGAAAAGTATTGGAGGTGTTAGAGGTGCTTCGCGGCGAGGGAGAGTTGGTGGAGCTTCGGCCTTTATATCGATTTCGGGAAACCGGAGAGCAGGGTGGTCGGATTTTGGGGGAATATACGAAGGAGGGGGATTTGATGCATGTGGAAAAACTACAGCGGGCTGGAATCACTTTGCCGAAGTGACTTGAGCTTTGTGGATGTAAGTATTGGGTCAGGTATAATTCTGTTGTTTTCCTATTTCTTCTATCGGAGTTTTTGGGTGATTCCGTTTATGGCACCGGTGGGAGCGGGGTACATATATCTTGCTATGGTAGAACGGAGGAGAAAACGTCTGCGTCAGGAGAGGGAGCAGTTTAAAGAATGTATTCTTTCGGTTAGTGCTTCGCTACGGGCAGGATATGCAGTGCCGAATGCATTTATGGAAAGCAAGAAGGATATGATGATGCTGTACGGAGAGGACAGTTATGTGGTAAAGGAGCTCTGCTTAATGGAACAAGGCTTAAAGAATCGGGAATCTCTGGAAGTATTGCTGAAAGAATGGGGGATGCATGGGGAAATTGAAGAAGTGCGGGAATTTGCAGATGTTCTTGCAATTGGAAAGCGTGGAGGCGGAAGTATTCCGGATATTATTGATGCTACCAGTGAAATGATATCCGCAAGATTGGTGTTGGAAGAGGAACTGGAAACGCTCCTTGCCAATAAGAAGCTGGAGCAGCAGGTGATGAATGTTATGCCCTTTGCAATAGTTTTTTATTTGGAGTGGAGCAATCCGGGGTATTTTGACATGCTCTATGAGGGATATGTAGGGCGGCTCATTATGACAGGGTGTCTGGCTGCGTATATGTTTTCCTATTGGTTTGCACACAGGATTTTGCAAAAGATATATGAATAGGAGATGTGATGAGGAATCAAAGGATATGTAGAAATCTGATGCAGCTTCATCCGGGAGAAAATATAACCGTGCTGAAACGTCAGTATTACAAGGGAAAGTACAGGACAAGTATTCTTGTATTTTGTGTGGGTGTATTGTTTGGGTGCATGGGAGGAGAGGATGGTCTGCTGTTATTCGGTCTGGGTGCATTGACATCTGTGGCGGTATTCTTTTTATTAGATAAGGATTTAGAGCAGAAAAATGATGAGCGTAAGAGAAAAATGGGGAAAGAATATCCCGGTATAGTCAATCGAATGGCTTTGTATATGGAAGCAGGTATGACAATCCGTGGAGCATTTTGCCATATTGCGGGAGAATATGGAAAGGGAACCAAGGCAGAAAATCCTATTGCTATAGAATTGGCTGTTGCGGCAAAGTCCATGCTGTCCGGAGTCTCAGAATCTATTGTATATGAAACATTCGGAAGGAGAACCGGTATGCCCGAGTATACCAGGTTTTGTTCCATACTTAATCAGAGCCTGAAAAAAGGAAGTGTAGAAATCTGCGCTCGGTTACGGCAAGAGGGGGAGCGCGCTATGGAAGAGGGATTGCGTTTTCAGAAAAAGAGGGGAGAGGAAGCGGAGACGAAGCTACTTTTTCCGATGATAATGATGATGGCAATTGTAATGTTATTAATAATGGTTCCGGCATTTTCCGGAATGGATATTTAGAAAGGATGCAAGTAATGAAGAATAAAATGAAATCTTTAAGAAATTTGGTAGAGAGAAAGTGGATGGCTGCAAAGTATTTTGTGACGGATTCCAATGCAGGAATGGGAACGGTGGAGATTATTCTGATTATTGTGGTTCTCATTGGTTTGGTGATTATATTCAAAGGGCAAATTACAGAACTGGTTAATGATATTTTTGACAAGATTACGTCTCAGGCAAATAAAGTATGATGAAATGTAATGTAAAAGGGTATCTGACAGTATATGTGTCACTGTGTATGTGCGTGATGATTTCACTGTGCCTGGTTTTGATAGAAGGAGCCAGGCGCAGCTCCATCCGTTTGGAGGGAGAAATCATAATGGATATTGGAATGGAAAGTATATTGGCAGAGTATCATAGAGAACTTTTGCGACAATATAACCTTTTTTATGTAGATTCATCATATGGCGGTGAGAATCCTTCTTACAGTAATGTGGAAAGGCGGCTGACCTATTACCTGGATAAAAATACGGTGTATCAAGATGAACTGATGTTGGATTTTATGTATCGGGACTTTTTGGGGATGGAGTTTAATGATGTGCGGATAAAGACGGTGCGGCTTGCAACCGATGATTGCGGATATGGGATTGCCAGACAGGCTGTTGAGGCGGTCAAGGATGATATTGGGGTGAGCTATTTAGAAGGTGTTTGGGATTGGATACAGAAAGTGGAAGTGAGTGGACTTCTGGATGGGGACACAGAAAAGCAGAAAAAGGAATTGGAAGAAAAGTTGCAACCATATGAGGATAAAGAGATATCTTTATCGGAAACGGAATGGACAACATTTGATGTGGTCAGCCCCACGAAGATTGTGGATAACATGCAGGCAAAAGGAATCCTGTGGTGGGTAATTCCAAAAGAACAGGGAGTGTCTGCACAAACGGTGGATATATCACAATATGTAAGTGGGCGAAGGGCTATTACCGGATTAAACCGGGGGAACGGGGATAATCAGGAAAAGCTGGAGCTTATGGAGCGGCTTTTGTTTCATGAATATCTTTTACGCTATACCGGCAGATATGGTGCAGAAAAAGAAGAGGGACTGTTGGCTTATCAGACCGAATATCTGGTGGAAGGAGAGACTTCGGATGAAAAAAATCTGTCCGGAGTTGCAGGAAAAATCTGTTTGATGCGACAAGTGGCCAATACATCGTATTTGATGGCAAATCCTGAAAAACTGGAACTGGTAAAGGGAGTTGCAACTTTGATAGCTGCAGCCCTTCTGCTACCGGAAGCTGCCCCGGTTTTAGAGGGGGCAATCGTATTGGCATGGGCCTATTTGGAAAGTGTATACGATACAAAAGTTTTGATGAGCGGTGGCAGCGTTCCTATGCTAAAAAGCGATCAGAGCTGGCATTATGGTTTGGAAAGTATATGGCAAGAGCCTGGGAATGAGGCTGCGAAAGGTCAGGGGGAGGGACAGAACTATGAAGATTATTTAAGAATCTTGCTTTTTGGACAAAGGCAGGAGGACGTAATTTCAAGATTTATGGATGTTGTTGAGATGGATATCCGCCTTACAAAGGAGAATGCAAAGTTTCGTTTGGATGGGTGTTTGGATTATGTAGGAATGAGTGCAGTAATCCAGTCAGCATATGGTTATGATTTTGAGATTGCCAGAGAAAGAGGATATTGAAAGGAGAAAAACGAGATGTTCTTCCTATATGGGAAAAGAAAAAATATTAGTTTCATCTCGAAAAACAACACACAAAATGACAAGCCTTCTCCGACATGTATAAAAGGTTTATGTCAAAACCGATTCTCCGATAGTATAAAATCCATAAAAAACCATATAGGGAGGATATCTCAGTTTTTTTCTTTCAAAAGAGCAAAAGCAAGTATGACAGTAGAAGCAGCATTGGTATTGCCTTTGTTTCTGTTCTTTTTCTTACAAATAAGTAGCTTTGTGGAGATGCTTAGGCTTCATTCGAATCTGCAGTATGGTCTATGGAAATCAGGAAAGGCACTGATGCTATACGGTGTTGCAGAGGAGGTTGCAGCGGCGGTTCCGGAGCTGGCGGTATCATATGTCTATATAAAAGGAAGCTTGATAAGTACACTGGGAAAAGAGTATTTGGATACCTCGCCGTTGACTTTTGGAAGTGATGGAATTAATTTTTTTGAGTCTGATATCATTACGGAGTCAGGAGAGGTTGACGTGACTGTCACATATCAGGTGAGTCCCAAAGGACAGATTTTACCTTTTTCATATGTGAGACTGTCTAACCGTTTTTTTGGAAAGGTCTGGGATGGTTATGAGATTTTATCTGCTGGTGTAAGTGAACAGGTTGCCTATGTGACAAAGTATGGGGAAGTGTGGCACAGTACCAGAGCGTGCAGTCATTTAAAACTATCAATACATACAATTCCGGTAAGCGGGCTGGATAATTATCGAAATCAATGGGGGAAAGGGTATGCGAAATGCTCTTTTTGTTCGAATGGAGTGATGCCTCAGAGGGTATATGTTACGGACGAAGGGGATTGTTATCATTATGAAGAGGGGTGTCTTGGACTTACACGCCATGTGCAAATAATTGCATGGAAGGAAAGAGAAAAATATCGGCCGTGCAGCCGATGTGTGGGAGGATAAATGGAATATGTTTGTTTAACAGCGTATTTGAGCGCATTGAGTGTTTGGGATGTACGGGAAAAGGAATTACCTGTGAAGATATTGGTGATGGGAATGATAAGTTCGCTAATTTATGGAATGTGGAAGCATTGGGACATAGAATTGTTTCTTGGATGCATTCCCGGGGTGTTGCTTATCTTTATGGGGTTTCTGACTAGAGAAAAAGTGGGGTATGGAGATGGAATTGTGGTGCTGATTCTGGGAATGGTGCTGGAATGGCCGGAAAGCGTGTTGATATATGTGATGGCACAATTTGGAGTGTTACTTTTTGCGGTGATATTGCTGTGGTATAGGAAGGCTCCATGGGAAGCGAAGATTCCGTTCGTGCCTTTTTTGACAGCTGCATTGATAATTTATAAAGTAGGAGGCGTCTTACTATGAAAGGATATATGACGGTTGAGGCAAGCTTTATATTGCCGATGGTGTTTGGGGTAATTCTCTTTGTGATTTCCCTGTTGTTTTATTCATACGACAGATGTTTGTTGGAACAGGATGTTATGTCCTTGGTGGTGCGGAGTGAGTATTTAGAAGGCGATGATTTACAGGAGAAGAGGGCGTTGCTTGAGCAGGATATTATAAATTGGTATTTGGATAAGTATGTATGGATGAAAGTTATGGTTCGTGATTTGGAGATTAAGATGAATTTTGTGAGAATTGAAGCCAGTGGTATTTTTGATGGGCCTTTCTTTCAAAAGGCAGAAGTACAAAGGGAAATGTTTGTTTTGTCTCCGAAATTCTGGATTCGGCAAAAGGTAAAATTGGAAAAGCAGATTCAAAATTGGGAGGAAACAGATGAAGACGGAGTATATTAGAATTTTGAATTGCAATTATGAACGTTTGCAATTGGAACAAGCGGTAGAGGAAAGAAGATATCAGTATTGCATTTTGGGAAGAGGGGGGATTCGTTATCTTCTTCCATGCAGTTTGCGCATTATTGATGAGGACTATTATCTGTATTATGATATATCCTCAAAGCTAAATGTAAATCAGGCATTTGAAGGAAAAAAGATTGAAAGGGAATGGATGGGGCATTTTCTACATGAGGTGGTAGCAGTAAAGGCAGAGCTGGAGCGATATTTGTTGGAAGATGCTAGTATTGTATGGAATCCCATGCATATATACCAGGATTTGGAAAGGGATGATTTCTTCTTTATGTATGTTCCATATAAAGAAAATGATAATGCATGGAATCCTTTGACAGATTTTTTCCTGGCGAACATTGACTATAGTGATGATGCATTGGTGGAATTTACATATCTAGCTTGTGAACATTTACAGAATCAAGGATTAGGATATCTGGGAGAAGGGATGTATAGGGACTTTCTAAAGATAACAGAGCGTACAAAAGAAATGTCATTTATACCCGATGTGCCGAAAAATGTACAGAATGTAGATATTGCTGAGATGAAGAAGGATGCAGAGAAAGAAAATGGTGTTGTGACAGAAGGACGAAAAAAGCGTTTCTTTTTCTGGGAGAGTAGAAGAAAACGAAGGGAAGAACATACGCTTTTTAGGCAGGATCTACTTGGACAGATGAGTGGATATGCAGTTTGTGAGGAAACGGACTATGGAAGTAAAGAGTACGGTGAGGTATTAAGTCCGGAAGAAGAATTCGGAAAAACAATTTATATAGAAGAAAAAACGATAGAGAAAAATAGAGGATTATATCAAGATAACGGAGAGCTTCTGGTGAAAATTACAAAGCTTCCGTTTGTGATTGGCAAAAAGCGGGATAGTGTAAACCTGGTGCTGAATGACTATTCGGTAAGTCGGATTCATGCAAGAATTGTGGAAATCGGTGGAGAGCACTATCTGGAAGATTTGAATTCTACCAACGGAACCTATAAGAATGGGTTGCGGCTTCAACCTTATGAAAAGCGGAAACTGGAGGAACATGATGAAGTACGGTTTGGAAAGCTGGAATATACATATCGCTAGAAAGCACTTGGCACAATAGTTGACGAAATGGGGGGAAGAGTGGTACATTTTTCTATATAGGTTTATGGACTGCAATAAAGGGACAAAGTAGATGACAAGAATCAGAAAAGACATTCCACTAATTAGTATTCTGTTGGTTGGGATGAATGTGGTTATGTTTGGGATTAGTCTTTGCCGGAAAGGTGAACTTTGGAGAATTGGGCTTTTGGGCGTCTCTGAGGTTATGGTGGATAGAGAATATGGCAGGATGATTTATTCCATGTTTTTGCATGCGGATTTGGAACACTTATTCAATAATATGCTGATCTTGCTGTTTCTGGGAGCTATGTTGGAAAAGGAAGTGGGGCATACTTTGCTGCTTTTTGTGTATATGGTATCGGGATTGGCAGGTAATGCTTTTTCATTAGGGGTACAAATGCTTAGCGGAGAGTTTCATTATTCGCTGGGGGCCAGCGGTGCAGTGTTCGGTTTAGATGGTTTGTTGCTTGCGATTGTTCTGTTTGCCGGAAGGCGATTTCCGGATATTACGCCGCAGAGGATATTAGTGATGCTTATATTATCTCTTTATAGTGGCGCAAAGAATGGCGGTGTGGATAATGCTGCACATGCGGGTGGACTTATCGGTGGATTTTTGTCAGGTGTTATAGTTTGTTTTATATTATATAGGAAAGATAGGAGAGCTGTACGTGAATATTAATATCTATTATGGTGGAAGAGGGATAATTGATGATCCTACACTTTTTGTGATTGATAAGATGCAAGAGGTGTTAGAAGAGTTGAATGTGAAGGTGACTCGTTACAATTTGCATGAAAGTAAGGGGACAATCACAACATTACCTCAGACTTTGAAGGATGCAGACGGAATAATTCTTGCTACAACTGTTGAATGGTACGGAATCGGCGGATATATGCAGCAGTTTTTGGATGCATGTTGGCTCTATGGTGATAAAGAGAGAATTTCACAGATATATATGTGCCCGATTGTTATGTCAACTACATATGGGGAGAGAGAAGGGAAACTTCATCTGACCAATGCCTGGGAGATTTTAGGAGGGCTTCTGTGCAGCGGTATTTGCGGTTATGTTGCAGATAATGTAAGTCTTGAAATGAATCCGCAGTATCTCACTATTATTGAGAAAAAAGCTGAAAATATGTATCGGACCATTAATCAGAAGGTGGCTTGCTTTCCAGGAAGTAATCAGGCAGTTAAACAAATGGTTTCCATTACCCATAACATTGATTTTACTCCGCAGGAGACAGAGCAGCTTTCAATGTATGCATCGGATGCGATGTATGTGCAGAGACAGAAAGAAGATATTCAGGAGTTGGCAAATCTCTTTAGGGATATGATGAGTGATAAGGCGTCCGATGGTGAGGCTTATTTGAGTGAGTTTAAAAGGGCATTTAAAGCGCAGCCGGGAGTTAGTGCAACATATAGTTTTAAGGTTGATGGAAAGTCCTCTGCACTACTAATCAAAGTAAGTGGCTCTAGGGTGAGCTGTGAGTACGGAGAAGGAGATAGTGCAGATGTAGTGATTATGCTGGAACGTCAGGTACTGGAGGATTTGATTGCAGGAAGAATGACATTCCAGAGAGCGTTTATGTCCGGAGCGATGAAGATGAAGGGTGACTTTAACGTGTTCCGTACATTGGATCAATTATTTGTATTTTCATAATGGCTTGAAAGAATAGTAAAGTGCGGCGGATAGAAAGGGAGTAATGCATAATGAAGGATGATTGTATTTTTTGTAAGCTTGCAAATGGAGTGATTCCAACAAACAGTATTTATGAAGACGATGATTTTAATGTGATTTTGGATCTTGCACCGGCAACAAAGGGACATGCGCTTATTTTGCCCAAGAAACATGCCGATAATTTGTATCAGCTTCCGGACGAAACGGCTGCTAAGGCAATGATTTTGGCAAAGAAGCTGGCAACTTCCATGACGGAGAAGCTTGCGTGTGATGGTTTTAATGTAGTGCAGAATAATGGTACCGTGGCAGGACAGACGGTATTTCATTTTCATATGCATTTGATACCACGTTATGAGAATGATGGACAGAGAATCAGCTGGAAGCCTTTGGAGATTTCCGGGGAAGAACTGGCAAAGATAAAAGATGTTTTGGCGGAGTAAGATGAGTAGATGAGAAATATTCATGTAGATGTAATTACAGAGCATATAAAGGAAATGTGTATCGAAGCCAATCACTTTCTTTCTGAGGATATGAAATGTGCTTTGAAACAGTCTGTGTATACGGAAGAATCTCCATTGGGCAGGCAGATATTGGGACAGCTGCAGGATAATCTGGATATTGCGGGGAGTGATATGATTCCCATTTGCCAGGATACAGGAATGGCTGTCATTTTTATGGAGATAGGTCAAGAGGTCCATTTTGAAGGTGGTTTGTTGGAAGATGCAATTAATGAGGGTGTGCGCAGAGGGTATGTAGAAGGATATCTGCGTAAATCTGTAGTGGCAGATCCTTTGATTCGTGAGAATACCAAGGACAATACCCCTGCAATTATTCATTATGAAATGGTTCCGGGGGAAGCTGTAAAGATTACGGTTGCGCCCAAAGGGTTTGGAAGTGAGAACATGAGCCGCGTGTTTATGTTAAAGCCGTCGGATGGAATAGAAGGGGTAAAGAATGCTGTGCTTACGGCGGTACAAGATGCGGGACCCAATGCGTGTCCGCCGATGGTTGTGGGAGTTGGTATTGGAGGTACCTTTGAGAAGTGCGCCCTCATGGCAAAAAAGGCTCTTACCAGACCGGTAGATGAGCGTTCATCGGTTCCTTATGTTAAAGAGATGGAGGCCGAACTGTTAGAAAAGATAAATAAATCCGGTATCGGACCCGGAGGGCTGGGAGGAACTACGACCGCATTGGCAGTTAATATTAATACGTATCCCACTCACATTGCCGGTTTGCCGGTGGCAATTAATATTTGCTGTCATGTAAATCGTCATGCAGTGAGAACGATTTAGGAGATGAAAATGGATAGATATATTAAGGCGCCTTTTGGGAAAGAAGAAGCGGAAAGTCTTAGGGCAGGGGATTATGTTTATATTACGGGCATAATATATACTGCCCGTGATGCTGCGCATAAGAGGATGTATGAGGCATTGGAGAAGGGGGAGACTCTCCCGATGGATATGAAGAATAATCTTATATATTATATGGGACCATCGCCGGCGAGGGAAGGAAGGCCTATAGGTTCTGCCGGTCCCACTACATCCAGTAGAATGGATAAGTATGCACCGGCTCTGTTGGATTTGGGGCTGGTTGGCATGATAGGTAAAGGGAAGAGAAGTGAAGCTGTGAAAGATGCCATTGTGAGAAACAACGCTGTTTATTTTGCAGCAGTAGGTGGCGCAGGTGCTCTGCTCTCCCAATCTATTAAGTCATCGGAAGTGATTGCATATGATGATTTGGGAACTGAGGCTATACGCAAATTGGAAGTACAAGATTTTCCGGTGATCGTGGTGATTGATTGCCAGGGAAATAATCTGTATGAGATGGCTGTTGAGAAGTATAAAAAGGTCCTGTAAAAAGTCTTTTTTTAATTGATAAAAAAATATAAAAAATTGATTGACAAACAATATCTGCTTATGTATAATAACAAATGCGTCACGGTTTGACGCACAAATTAATATTGGTAGAGACGTAGTTCAGAACATGGAGAAATACTCAAGTGGCTGAAGAGGCGCCCCTGCTAAGGGTGTAGGTCGTTCACGCGGCGCGAGGGTTCAAATCCCTCTTTCTCCGTTTTTTACCAATAAAAAACTTTTGAAAAATAATTTAAAAAAGTTGTTGACAAAAGGTTTTGAACATGATATTCTATCAGAGTTGTCGCTGAGAACAGCGAACAACAAGAAAATGAACTTTGACAAATAAACAACAATGCAACCTTGAAAATTCTTTGATAAATTTTATTTTCAAGAACGTTTAAAAGATGCAAATCTTTAAACCAAAAACAGTAATGCCAGATGATAATTTTGGCAGGATGAACTTTTAACA
>JAZQIQ010000007.1:0-11976 GCA_045541195.1 Acetatifactor sp.
CATGCAGACAAACAGATTCGCTGTGCCGATTATATCACGTTTTAAAGGAGCTTCAAAGATGTATTTCATCAAAAAAGTTCCTCAAAACTTCAACCAGACCGTTTTTTACATTACAAGCAGAATTCAGTTTTTCATTTGACCCTTTTCTACAACTATTCCCTTTTCTTTTTCATTGCCACAAGAGCTCCGCCGGTAGTTCCCACTACCGCCACTACCATACAGATAACAATCCCCATCAAACCGTTATCTTTCTTGGGCATAATATATTTATCCCTCACAGCCACATCTATCTCCGGAACGATTTGCGCACCTCTCTCAGGAACCCCATCCGGATAAAGAGTTGCTGCATCTGCCGTGGCATTGTCCAAACATACCCACACAGATCTTATACCACGGAAATAATTTATATACCCCCACTTGTATCCGGCTTCATCCACAAAAGTCATACTGTACGCCGGCATATGTTCCTTCTCCCCGGCTACATTTATCACTATATACTTCTCTGCTCCCGGATAAGAAAAGGCATAAATGTCCATATTCGCATACTGCTCGGAAACAGTACCGCTTTCTGCTACAATACTCTCTCCAAACTCCTCGGTAAAGCTGATATTATCATATACCACATCCATATATTCCATGGGAACCCAGCCGGTGTGGGCCATTCCATCTAATCCCCAGGCAATACCATCATCATCCGTATAGATATAGTTAATGCACACCTCATATCCGTTCTCCCAGCTCTCTACCACATCCGGGTTTTCAGGACTTTTATAGGAAATCACCTTTCCATCCGGTCCATTTGCCGTATATACCCGTCCCGAACGAACACAGCTCTCCTTATGCTCCATGTAAAACGCATCTTCGTAAGGCTCCCAGATGAGATCTGCTTTTACAGGTAACACACATATCATCCAACATACAACCATCATCATAATTCCCATTATTTTTTTCATAACACTGCTCCTATTCCAAAGGACAATACGTTTGCCAGAATGGCAAATAATACCGGCCTTTTCATATGATTTTTCTTTTCCTCGGCAAAGCTTTGGTAAACCAAAGCTTCCACCGTAACTACTGCCGCCTCAATGACAAGTTGCACAAGCATAGACGTTCGGGCACTGTATACCCTATATAACCAGTACAAAAGAACTGCTACAGGATTGGTCGCCACATTAACCAGCACCACCACCTTCCATTCTCTTTTCCCGCGCACGCCCCATAAAAATGCTAACGCCCCCTCGATAAACAAGGTAAGGACTAACGAGACGCTAAACATCTTTATCAAATAGTTTCCCATTTCCGTTCATCGCCCCCTTCCAACAGCCCAAACGTGTACAAAACCACAGAATGCCAAATGATAAAAGACTACCTACGCACCCTATGATTGGTCCATCTAACGAGATACTCACTCCCAAATACACCGGAAGAAAACCTACAAACAGACCAAAGGTGAGAAGTCCGAAGGAAAAACCCTCAAGTCCCCTAAATCGTCTCACCAGTAAATACAACGTAATGGGCATAGTCATATTAAATAAAAACAAGGCACAGACACCCATAAGCATATTCTCTGAAAAGAGATAACACAGAGAAGAAAGCAAGAGCGATACTACAACCATCCGCCCGACTCCGGCCTTTGCTGCCGCAAAGCCACCGGCAACCTTCCCAAATACTACAGCAAATACAGCTAACGTACCTGCAAAGAAATTACTTTTCCACGGAAAACCAACTGCCATTCCTATGTAAGAACGTAAGGTCACTACAAGCAGACATCCACCTGCCATCAGCAAGGACTCCTTTCCCCAAGTCCACTCTACAGACTTTGGCGTGTCCACCACGTCTTTCCCAAGCCCTTTCATGCACCAGACAATACCCATTACAGCTACTATGAAAGCTCCAATCAACCACCCGGGTCCACCGGACATTCCGCTCTTTGCAAGCTGCGTTCCCAAATAAAGTCCCAACGCTCCCGGCGCCACAAACACTCCCAAACCTCGGCCATGCCACTGCCTTCTCTCATCCTCGAAAATGGTTCCTACACCACCTCCCAAATGAAACAACGCATTCCCAAGCCCCAGTACTAACGGATGTGTCCATGCACCAATGCAGGTGAGAAATACTCCCAAGACCGCAAATACAAATGACGGCGTACACCTCTGCCGCTTTCGTCTTTGATTTAACCCATCCAAAACTACTCCCAGCGGCATCTGCAGCGCAAATGCACAGAAATTATAATATAACACATTTATGTGCCAGTTCTCTATTGCTGAAAAACGACCAAACATGGCATAAGCACAGATACCATCTACCAGAAAATGCAACACGGAATATGGTGCAGTCATATACTCCCTCCCCGTAATTATTGTACAAAATCCTATTGGTTCATTATATCATGATAATCTTGGATTTACTATTTATGTCGTATTATAAAGGAGGATATTACAGGGTTTGGTAAAATTATGTGAGCAAAAAGGTGCCATGCTCCCACATGACACCTCTCATATAATCATTATCAAACAATCGTTTCAACAATAGTAGTACTCTCCTTTCTTCTTGCCGCGTAGCTTCACCGCCTGAAAGAACGCCTCAAAGTCCCAAAGGGGTACTCTGCGAAAAGGATTCCGGGACATCCGCCCATGCAGCGCTCCACGACTAGTGATACTCCATACAGTCTTTCCGCCGGATGTGATACGTTTCTGATAGCCAAGTTCTTCAAGGTAAGCGTTTAACTCCGGCTCTGTGAAGCCTAAGGACTGTGACCATCTGGATACTGGTAAATTGTTCATTTATTTTCCCTCCTGTGAAATATATTGGTTGACAGCTTTGGTGATGCTGTCATAGGGGGGAATGTAAATTTCGCGAAAGAAATCATTTAAGCCCCAATCAATATGATAATGCCGAAATGCTATCCAATGCATTATAACGAAATCACATCTAGCAACTTCTCCTCAATTCGCAGCATCACCTCAGTATAATATAACGCTTCCTCCGTAGTGAGCTCTTCCATATCAATTTCCTCTAATGATTCCATTGTCTCCGTATATTGTTCCATATACTCCACATACTCACTAAGCATGCCTAGCATATCTTTCTCATCTGCCTCTGCAAATTTGTTCATGAACTCTACATACTCATCAAAAAACTCCTCGTAGCTGTCCATCACTTCCTTGAATTCCGGATGCATACCATCTACAAGTCCTTCACCATTGTCCTCATTTTCTTCTGCTACTTCTTCCGGGACACTTGGAGTATAATTAGGTATTGCAGAAACATACAAATCAATTTCTCCAATGTTCTGTGTATCTACAAGATTCTCATATTCCACTCCATCACTGTCTTTTAAGAAGGTATATTTCAATTCGGTATTGGGCTCAATGCTCTGCCCCACAACCTTATATCCCCGTACTTGTCCGTCATCATCCGGGTTAATAAAGGAACCATCATCCGTCACTACTACCAGCCTAATTGCACCTGCTCCATATCCGTCATAGATATCTCCGCTATATGTAACATAACCACAATCGGCAAGATTCCTTCCTACATAATCACTAATATACCAAGTGTACTTATCCGGAGCCGCGTTGACTGTCGTCACTTGACCTTCATATTCCTCTTCCGTACCAACTCTTTTTACCGTCAAGACAAGCTCCTTGTAGCTCTGATGTATCACAAGACCATCATACTCATTGCCCTCGCTGTCTTTCTCGAAAACAAGTTTAAGTTCCGTATTAGGCTCCAGACTTTGACCTGTCACAACATATTCTTTCAGCGAATCCTCCAACTCCGAATCCACATAAGAGCCATCTGCTGTAACAAAAATCAATTGTAATGCACCCGCGCCATATCCATCATAACGCCTTCCGCTATAAGTGCTATAACCTACTGTAGCACAATTCTTTCCCACATAGTCTTTAATGTACCAAGTATACTTGTCCGGTGATTCCTTAATCTGTGTGAAAGTATGCGTGGCTTTGGCCGGCTCCTCTTGGGGCGCAATGCTTTCTTCAACAATACTTTCCTGCATAGCACTTTCCTGAACAACACTTTCCTGTGTTGTGCTCTCTAGAATAATGCTTTCCTCAATCACGCTTTCCTGCGTAACTGTTGACTCGACCACACTTGATTCGTTAACAGCGGTGAGCGTCGTTTCCTCTGTGGAACTTCCACACCCTGCAAATGTCACAAGCATAGTTGTTACAAGAATAAAAGTTACTAGTTTCCTCATACGTTTGTCCTCCTTTGTACTCATACTTCCCCTACTTTCAGCCTAAAACTGCACGCAAGGTGCAGACAAGGAGTATTTTAGGGAATTATTGTTACATCAGAGGGCATGTATATTTCGCGAATGTACAAAAGGAAACGATTACCGTCCAGTACATCTCAGCGAGCTATTTTTAACTTCTCTTGCGGAGAACTTCCCTATAAATCAAAAGCGGGAAGCAAGCTTCCCACAAGTTAATATTTTGCCCTATTATATGGCAGAAACCTCACATCCATCTTCTCCCGGAAACTCCTGCATACCCCCTTGAGCGATTGCTTAGGTTGGAAAACTAATAAGTTTAGTTTTTAAATTTTAAAAGGCACTACCTAGTTTGGATAGTGCCTTTAACCTTGCCTTTATTCAATTATTTCAAATTTGATTGTGTAGCCTTGTTCTTGTACAACATCATTATTCACAAGCTTTTCAATAATCTCTTTTGCGTTCTCAAAAGCCTTGTCTAAGATACCATTTTCGATTGCTCGCTGCTCCATTGCCTCCATACTTATTGATTCAAATTGCACAGTATTTTCAACCGTTACCTTGTTAAATAAACCGTCTTTTTCGTCAAGTATCTCTATACTCTCGCTGTCAACTTCATGAGAAAGTATTTCAGCGTTAGGCATATGTACAATGATTTCCTTGTTTACATCATTTATTTCTACAATGATTTGGTCTATCTGAATGCCCGCCTTTATTACCCCATCCCACTTGGTAATAAAAGACTTAGATGTAAAAGGAATGTTTATTCCCCAAGCCTGTTTGGCATCTTCAAATTTTCCGGCATCTGTATATAAGTATTCGATTGTCGAAAGTTCTCCAATGTCTTTGATTTCTGATTTTATTAAATCAATTGTAATCTCTTTTGTAGGTTGGTCTTCCCAAGTACTAGGTGCGTCTGCTACTTGCTGTTCTAAATCAGTAACTTGCTGTTTCAAGTCTGCCACAACATCCTCGTACTTTTCCGACGCATTTGAACTCCCTTTGAAGAAGCTTGCTAGTATTGCTACAATCATTACTACTGTGATTGCTCCCCATTTAATCAGCTTTGCCTTGTACCCTATGAGTACACTTAATTCTTTCTTTTGTCCATTATCCATGATAATTCTCCTTCTCTATAACTATATATTTTCATAAGAGCCATCCTTTACTTCCATAATGTCTGGGAAGCCTTTTTTATTGTATCGATAAAATAGCTCTGGCCTATGCAACCTTTGAATGAAATTCTTTTGTATTTTCCATCAACTTCTACGATGCTATTGAGTGTGTCGCGGTAGCGGTAAATATTCATTGCAATCTGATATATCTTTAATCTGCAAAACCATACCGTACTTGTAGATACATCTATGTTCTTTGCAATCTTGGTTATTAATTCTGTATTTACTGTACCACAGATTATTTCTTGCCATTCTTACAAATGTGTGTAATGGGTTATTACGCCATATTTTTCGGAGAAAACCTTACCACAATCCTTACAAAAGTATCTCTTCGTTTATCTTACGGTCCTTTTTTACTTTCACATCTTCCCTATTCTTCTTCCACAACCTCCACTAACTCATCTGGTTCCACATCCACATAATCGACACCCATTTCCGATTCAAAATCAATAGCCACCTCTTCCTTTTCGCAGTATTGAGGGTTACTCAAGTATGTATCCTGTAAAACTTCTTTAAGTTTCATACAGCACGGCTTAAATGTTGCATACGTCAAGCCACCTCCAACAACTCCACCAACAACCGGGATTGCTTTCTTAAAGAATCCTGCAAATACTTCTTTTGTCATCTTGACGCCGAACCATTTACTAATACTTTTAACAATGGGATAAATCGTCCCCTTTGTTAATGCCTTCTTAACTAATTGCTTCTCTACTCCGGTGCCAAGAGCCTTTGCAATTGCCAGCAAACCATTTTTAGCATTTGCCACACCGAACATAACTCCCATACACAGTATAATCTGATTCATTGTGGCAGTATCAAATGCCTGCTCACTCTCCTTATATTCAATCTGTGGAAATCCATATAGATATAACAATTTCTGAGCCACACGCAACATGCAACCATAATACTGCGCTATATCAGCTGGAATTGTCGCTACCATTGCAGCTCCACCCGGTGTTCCTAATGCAGCAGAAATACCGGAAACTTTGATTCTTTCATTTTGAATAACAGCTATAGCAATTTTTTCAACATCCTCTCTTCCAATCTTAGCTTTCATCGGAGTTTCCAATATTGCTTTCTCAATTATTTCAGCGTCATATTTGTTTACTAATTCCTTCCTCAGGAAATTCTCACGATTAATACTTACTCCAGGCACCTTAAATGCCATCAAAATAACATCCTCTATATCAACCTGTCCATCTCCATTTACATCTATTGCATTGAACACCGCTTCTTTCGTTTTATCCAATGTTTCTGTAGACTTCTTCGCTACCACACCTGCCTTTTCTCCTACATTACCAGCAAATTCTTTTATCGATACTCTGAATGCCTTCTTTTCTTCACTTGTTCCGTTCCCTTCTTGTGCTTCATCCATGTTTGCTTTTTTTTGTTCATTGTTCATCTCTTGCTTTTTATCATCACAAGACGTTCCACAATTTGAGCAAAACTTCGCTCCCCTTGCTATTTTTTTCCCACATTCCAAACAATACGCCATATTATAGTTCCTCCCTATCCTTTTAGTTTCTTCCGTTCATTTTACGACTTCCTTGCATACCAGGAGTCTTCATTCACATTCCTCATGTATACCACCAATTATACCACCCCATAGTACCAAAGTACACACATTTTTACTCAAGTAGTCACATTTTTCTGACTATTCCCCCTTATCTATAACAACACCCCCGCCGGCACCAACCGGCGGAGGCACATATCTTCTTTTCCTTCTTACATTTCCCCCTCAATCTCCTCTATCAATTCATACGCTTTCTCGATTAACTCATCCATCTGTGTGCGTTCCTCCTTCAAACGCAGAACCTGTCTTTCCAGCACAGCCTTCACTACTGTTCCCGGCGCGTCGATGAATTCCTTAATCTCTCTGACCTTGAATCCAAGCTGCTGATACAGCTTGATTTGTGTAATTCTTTTTTGAGATTCTTCATCGTAGAGCAGGTGTCCATACTTATTCCGCTTCGTTGCACAGACCAATCCTGCTTTCTCGTAACCTTGTACCGCACGCCTGCTTACACCCACCGCATCACAAATCTCATGCAATGTTCTACAATTTTCCATATATTTCCTCCTTTTAGCCTAAATCTGCACGCTACGTGCAGACAAGGACTTTTTAAGTCGCAGCTTCACTGCCTAAAAGGAGTTGTAAATTTCGCGAATCCGTTTCCTCTTCCCGAACGAATCTTTATTTTCTCCACAACAGAGACGAGATACGCTTTGCGAATCTCGCTCTGATTAGCGATCGTCAAATGACATTCGTACAAGCACGATGCCATTTTCCTCGTCGCCATAACAAAAAAAGAACCCCGGCCATTACAACCAAGGTTCTCTAACAAACTATTTACTTTTCTCTGCCAGCATCTCTTCAAACACATCCTCTGCCACAGGCTTAGAGTAATAGTAGCCCTGTGCCACATACGCACCAATTTCTTCCATCAAATGGATATCGTCCTCGGTCTCTACGCCCTCACAGACAATTTGGGCATCCAGCTCTTCGGTAAGCTTTACAATACCGCGCATGATTTTCACCTGACGGTTATGGTTCTGCTTATTCAGGAAGAAGGCTCTGTCCATCTTAACTACAGAAGCCGGAATCTGCTCGAAGACTCCTAAGGATGAGTATCCTGCACCAAAGTCGTCGATGGAGATACGGATTCCCTTGCCCTTAAGCAGGTCGATGGTCTCCTTTACCTTATTCTGCTGCAGCTCTTCCACTACCAGCGTCTCCGTAATCTCTACCTCTATCAGTTCCTTATCAATCTGATACTTCTTAAGAAGTGCCTCAAACCGCTCTACAAATCCATCCTTCACAAAGTGCATTCTGGAGAAGTTACAGGATACCGTCACCACCGGCAGTCCCGCATCCATGCGCTTGCGGAGCATCTTACATACGGATTCACATACAAAGAAATCAATCTCAGTAATCTTACCGGTCTGCTCATAATATGGAACAAAGAATCCCGGGGCCTTAATCTTGCCACCATCGGAGGGGTCCATGAAACGAACCAGTGCTTCCGCACCTACGATGCGGTTGGTTCTGATATCCACTTTCGGCTGATAAAATGCTACGAAGTCCCTGTTGATATCTACTTCCTCCAACAGTTTTTCACGCTCATGACGCTCCTTAATCAATACCTCCAGCTTCTCATCATACAGCTGGATTTCATCATTCTTGCCTGTTCCGGCA
This sequence comes from Acetatifactor sp., assembly GCA_045541195.1. Lineage (GTDB taxonomy): Bacteria > Bacillota > Clostridia > Lachnospirales > Lachnospiraceae > Acetatifactor. The sequence continues at coordinate 8,609 of JAZQIQ010000007.1, forward strand.
AAGTCCAGTGCCTGGTTTGCCTTACTAATCGCTCCACGAAGATCGCAGCTCTCTCCCGGAATATGATAAATACCCATCAGCAGAGCCATACGATTTTCGGTAGACTTATAAATCTGATTCTCTACCGTCTCCTTAATCCTGCGAATTCGATTCATTAGCGCATTATCATCCTGATAGCTAAGAAGCATGATAAAACGGTCTCCTTGATTTCTCGCACAGATTTCCAAATCCGAATCCACATTTTTCGTCAGCACAGATGCCACAAGCTCCAACAGCCGCTCTCCGGCATTCCAGCCATACACCACATTATAACGTCTGAACTGTGCCAGATTCACATAGACCACCACATATTCCAACCGTCTCTCCGGCAATAACCTATGCTCACCCCAGAAAGTAAAGTAATTCATGTTCCAGATATCAATCTTAGAATCCTTGTACATTAGCTTCTGGATTTTCTTGCTGTCATTCAACATGTGGCTTACTACAACACACACAATTACCAATAGTACAATCAACCCTGCAATAATCACCAAGCTGTTACTCTTAATATATTCCGTAAAGCTTACCAGCGGATAGGTATTCTCCTTCAGCATGTACTCATTTACCATCTTATAATCAATCTGGGAAAGAGTTTTCTTTAAAATACCAGACAGAATCCTATCATTTTCCCGTACTGCCATAGCAATGGAGTATGCGCCACTAAATACATTCTTTATCTGCAAATTAGCGTACTTAAACTCCGTACGCATCAAATGCTCTGCCATATAACCATTACAGAGTACTGCATCAACGATATCATTAGTTACCGCATCAATACATTCCTGCTGTGTTTCATAAGTAAGAATATCCAGATTGTCATTGTATAATGACATCTTCGCATAATCCTCCAAGAAGGATACCGTCGCCAATGTCTCTATCTCATTACTACTTCCGGCTTCATCCATTACAAGTACAAGTGGAACCTCTGCATACTCAGCAACTTCCTTTATCCCGTATTCAGCCATGACTTCCACATCATCTGTGGAATAAGCAAAGACGTCTACCTCACCATTCTCTACAGCCTGATAAGCTGCATAGCGATTTGGCAACATTCGAAAGTCAAGCTTAAAACCTGCCACACTAAGTCCACTTTCTAGAAGCTCTTTGGTAAGTCCCCGGAATTCACCGCCTTCGTTATAGGAAAATGGATAATATCCATCCACGTATCCGATAATCAGCGTTTCATTCTCCTGAATATATTCCTTCTCATCCGTAGTCAGCAGAACCGCCTTGTCAAACTTACTGTAAAAGAACTCATTCATCAGCTCTGTTTCCAGCTCCGGCTGACTGATTTTCAAATCCACAATTGCTTCGTTCAGCTCCCGCAGAACATCATCATTGCCCGGATAGGTAATATAATAAAACGGGCGGGGGGCAAATCGGCCAATCAAGCGCTGACCATCCCGTACCTCTGTAAAGGTATGTACGTAAGCCTCAATCTCTCCCGCTGCAAGTGCCTCCTGCATCTCTGCCGTGGACTCATACTCTATAATGGTAGGATTCTCAATTCCATTATCATACATATATTGCAGGAATTCATTGGTTCGCACATAATTCTTCACCATACCGATGGTAATTTTACGCATCTGCACAAAATCTTCATATGCAATATGACTATCTGAAGTCGTCGCCACGACACCAAATGTATAACCACTGGAAAGATCCGCAAACTGATACTTCTCCGCCCTCTCCTGAGAATACTGGGCAGATCCTACAATATCTACTTCCTGAGCCTCCAGCTTCTGCAGGGCATCCTCCCAGCTATCGCAAGTGACATATTCCAGTTCCCAATTCACATACTCACTTAAGGCATTGAGATACTCCACATCCATTCCGCCGTGGGTACCGTTTGCGTTCTGAATATGATATCCATCCATCGGGAAAAAAGCTACCTTAACATGTCTTTTAATCGCTGCGTTAGCATCCTTTCCCAATAAAAAGATAAGCATAAAAAAGAGAATAACGAAAATGCTTCCTTGCACCAATCGTCTCTTACTCTGCGCCTCCATGCACAACACCTCCAAACCTGATAGCCTCTAAAAAAGCATATAAAAAGACCGACTACATAAAGTTATAATCGGCCATTTCAATCCTTAAAATTAGTTCAAATGTACTATTTTTACATTTTTGTGCATGTTGCTAAAATAACGCTTGCAGAGAGATTCGAACTCTCGATGCGAAAAACGCATACCATCTTAGCAGGATGGTGTCATCGTCCACTCGACCATACAAGCGAAGTGGATGGGGTAGGACTCGAACCTACGATGTTTCTTTGTAACGGATTTACAGTCCGCCGCCGTCGCCGCTAGGCAACCCATCCATAATGGTTAGCGTCTAGGCACTAACCTGTATCAATGTTATCTCATCAGTAATCAGAATATCATCCACCTTCACTCCGAAAAGTGCCGCCAGCACTACCAGATTGTCAATGGTTGGCAACGCTGTCCCTTTTTGCCACTTGTAGATGGCCTGCGGAGTGCCGAAGCCAAACACATCCTGTAAATTTTTCACGGTAAGCCCTGCGCGTTTTCGCAAAGCTACTATATTCTGTCCTGTCTTCACCATATCGATGGTGGGAATTGCACACATTTTATTTTCCTCCTTATCCGGCACTGGGCCGGAGTGAGATTATGTCTGCCATGCCTTAATCTCATGTTCCCTTCGCTCCCATTCGATTACCGGGCTTCGCCCTATATGCACATGTCAGATATGCATTCCCACATGCAGGCATGTGCCAGTCATATCTGACATGTGCCTGCATGGCTCAGTTTGCCTTAAAATTATATATTGGTTTCATAATATCTATCACATCCACAGACTCTTTGATAACATCAATGATGTCATCAAGAGACTTGTATGCCATGGGCGCCTCGTCTAATGTAGCCTCACAAACAGAGGTGGTATACACGCCCTCCATGGTCTTTTTGTACTCCTCGAAGCTTAAGTTGTTCTTGGCTGCTGTTCGGGATAACATACGACCTGCACCGTGGGGTGCGGAATAGTTCCACTCCGGATTCCCCTTACCTACTGCCAACACACTACCATCCCTCATGTTTATCGGAATCAGTACCTTCTCGCCTGCATGCGCAGCAATGGCACCCTTTCGCAAAATTTTCTCCTGCATATCAATATAATTGTGTACTGTATGGAATCCATCTGAGCCCTGCATACCGGTACGTGTAAGCAAAACTTCCGCAATCTTCTCACGGTTACGTGTAGCAAACTGCTGACAAATTGCCACGTCATGCATATAGTCCTCAAAAAAGCTTCCGTACAAGTAGCACAAATCCTCCGGCATGGAAGCCTCTCTTTGCGCCCAGGAAATGGCC
>JAZQIQ010000008.1:0-154880 GCA_045541195.1 Acetatifactor sp.
TGCAGAGAGCAAAACCAAGGTGCCACAGCTTTGTCTCAGCGGAGCGGACCAAAGTGGGGCACCTTGTAATAAGCCTTTGCGAGCGCACATGCTTAGAACTACTAGAAATTTTTTCTAGTCTTTATTATACGGAACATACATGGTTCCATTGTCGGTTGAGAAAAAGACAGCAACCTTAACGCAAAATGTGCGTTTTGAAATTACTACGTATTCTTCTCAGTTTGTGAACATAGGGGACCGATTCCCCGGCGGGGATATGCATTATGTAACAGCCCGGATAGATTTTATGCTATTTACTCTTAAGAAAAACTTAAGCACCCTAAAGAAAGTTTTAAGGGAATTTTAATGCTATTTGGAGGATTTCTGCGGTAGAATGAAGCATCGTTTGGTAAAGGAGCAGAAAAGATGAACATCGCAGTATTATCGGATATTCATGGTAATTATGTGGCGCTGGTGAAGTGCATTGAGTATGCGCTTTCCCGGGATATTGATACTTTTGTTTTTCTGGGGGATTATATCGGGGAGCTGGCGTATCCACAGAAAACCATGGAGATTTTGTATGGATTAAAGGAGCAGTGTAATTGCTATTTTGTAAAAGGGAATAAAGAGGATTATTGGATTAATTATAAAAGAAATAGCTGGAAGAACTGGAAAAAGTATGATTCTACCACCGGCTGTCTGATGTATGCTTATGAAAATCTGACAGAAAAGGATATTCATTTCTTTGAAGGAATGTCTCATGTGGATGAAGTTAACATTCCGGGATATCCGGCAATTACCATTTGTCATGGCTCACCGGGTAGTGCAAGAGAAGAGATGAAGCCGGAAAAGGACAGTACCTACAAAATTATGGAGCAGGAGAAAAACTCGTTGATTTTGTGCGGACATACTCACCGCAGAGGGAAAATAGAACATGCAGGGAAAATTGTATTAAATGCAGGAAGTGTGGGAATTTCCCTGGACGGAGAGGCAAAGGCACAGTTTCTCATTCTTCATGGGGAAGAGAATAGCTGGAGCCATGAATTTGTAAGTGTGGATTATGACAGAGAGAAGGTTATTTCTGAGCTTTACACATCGGGACTGACATCGCAGGCACCCTACTGGTGTAAGATTACCGAGTCACTGCTTCGGAAAGGCACTGTGTCCCATGGCAGTGTGCTGTCTAAAGCAATGGAGCTTTGTAGAATGGACCGGGGAGAATGTAACTGGCCGGAGATACCGGAGCGGTATTGGGAACTGGCTGTGGCGGAAATGTTATAAACGTGATGGAGGGAAGTAAAATGAATAATAAGTATCCTACCAGGGAAGTGGCTGAGGAGCTTTTAAGAGAAGCGGAGAGTTGCAATCCGGGACCATGGGGGAACCACAGCAGGGTGGTGGCCATGTGTGCCGAGAAAATAGCGGCGGCATGTGAAGGGATGGATCCTGAGAAGGCGTATGTAGTGGGTCTTTTACATGATATCGGAAGGAAATTCGGTGTAAAACATTTCGGACATATTTATGACGGTTATACTTATATGGAGGCAATGGGGTATGGGGCAGCAGCGAGAATCTGCTTAAGTCATTCCTTTTGTATACAGAGAATTGAAGATTACATTGGCAATTTTGATGTGACGCCACAGCAGCAGGAAGTTGTGGAGGATGCTCTATATAGTTTGAACTTCGATGATTATGACCTTTTAATTCAGCTTTGTGATTCCATCGGAACCGCAGAAGGTATTGCATCCATGGAGGAGCGAATGGGAGATGTGAAAAGACGATACGGAAAGTATCCTCAGGACAAATGGGATAGGAATCTGGAACTGCGGACCATATTTGAAAAGAAAGCAGGAAGAGATTTATACGAAATTTTAAAAAGTGAATAGTACTTGGTCGGATGGAAATACTACCCATGAGGTGGTATTTAGATATGGAATCATTGTGGAGGAAGCAGACCAAAGAGATTGCGGGAAACGTCAGAGGGTTAAATAAGAAGCCGGATCGCATTACATGGGATGTGATTGTTATCGGTGCTGGAATGGCAGGTCTTTTGACAGCCTGCTATTTGCAGGAGCGGGGAAAGATGGTCTTGGTGCTGGAGGCAGATACGATAGCCTCCGGACAGACGGAAAGGACCACTGCCAAGATTACCAGCCAGCATGGAATCAAGTATAGTACCTTAATAAAGTCTGTGGGAACAGAAACCGCCAGGGGGTATGCTCTTACCAATGAAAGGGCGATTCGGGAATATGCAAATCTGGTTAAGGAGCGGAATATTAATTGTGATTTTGAGTGGAAGACATCTTACCTGTACAGTGTATCAGGAAGTGATGCTTTGGAGGCTGAGAAAAAAGCCGCACTGGCAGTAGGAATCGATGTGGTCTCTAAGTCTTCCGGGGAGCTTCCGTTTCCGGTGGAGAGTATCCTGGGATTTCCAGGGCAGGCACAGTTTTCGCCACTTAAGTTTTTGAAAAGTATTTCTCAGGGATTGTACATTATAGAGCATTGCAGAGTGCAGGAAATAAAGGAACATTTGGTATTTACCGAGAGGAAGGTATTTACGGCAGATAAGATTGTGGTGGCAACCCATTATCCCATAATGGATATACCGGGATATTATTTTCTGCGGCAGCATCAGGAGCGTAGTTATGTATTGGCACTTTCCGGTTGTCGTAAGGTAGAGAATATGTATTATGGTGTAGATAAACATGGTCTGTCTTTTCGGCAGGCAGGGGAGTATCTCCTTCTGGGCGGTGGTTCTCATCGGACCGGAGAGAAGAAAAGGTACTGCGGATACACATATTTGGAGGAAATGGCCAGAAAGTATTATCCAAACTGCAGAATTGAAGCAAAGTGGGCAACGCAGGATTGTATGCCTCATGATGGAATCCCATTTATCGGGAAATATTCCATATTTACGCCTAATGTCTATGTAATCACAGGATTACAGAAGTGGGGGATGACTTCTTCTATGGTAGCCGCTATGATTTTGCGTGATGAACTGTGTGGGGAAGAGAATCCTTACAGTAAGGTGTTTTCTCCTCAAAGATTACATGTAAAGGCAGGCTTTGGGAATTTTGTAACAGATGCCTTTGTCAGTACTAAGGGATTGATAAAAGGCGCATTGGGAGATAAGCCGCGCTGCGCACATATGGGATGTGAGCTTGTGTGGAATCAGGAAGAGAAAAGTTGGGATTGCCCTTGTCATGGCTCCCGTTTTAACAAAGAAGGAGAGGTAATCGATAATCCTTCTGTAAAGGATATAGAAGAATAAAAAACATGTGGCTGTTGCAAAGTGTTATGCGATGGCGCAAGAACAACGCCCAGGGGAACAACTCACCTACGAGTTCCTTGCGAGAACTGCGTAGTAATTTCCAAAATCAGTGACCACGTTCCATTTGTGTCTCGGCGCGTGTTAGACAGATGGGCGTATTTGTTCCGCATAAGACGGATTCCTCACGGAAATAATACCAGCCTTTTCTTTTAGGGTAATGGTTTCGGATGGGAAGCTGGTCGAAACTGCTTAAATTTCACAAAGCGACTGACTGCGTACTGCGATTAGTCCATGTCTGTTCGAGCTTCGAGCAAAATAATAAAACTGTACGTCTATATTAAGAAACAGTAAAAATCCTTCCAACTAGTTAGAAAAGCATTAACTGTGGAAGGATTTTTACTGTTTCTTCTATATCCGTACAGTTTTATAATTTTGTCGAAGACGCGCTCTGACACGGACCGGAACGCAGTCAGTCACTTTGGAAATTTCTACGCACTTTCTCTAAGCATTCCCATCCGAAACCATTACCCTTCAAGAAGGCTGGCTAGGCACTCTACAGAATGGAATCCGTTTACTATGCGGACAAATACGCCCATCTGTCTAACCTCGAAGAGACACGAACAATCACAGAACGTGGGAGTGATTTTGTGAAATTTAAGCAGTTCGCAGTAGGAACTCGTAGGGGAGTTGTTCCCCAGGGGCGTTATCTTGCAATCTCACTTAGTATTGTGCAACAGCCACATGTTTTTTACCACTGAGTTAAACCATCAGCTTTTTTTAATTTTTTGGTAAGAGTATAGATTAAGGTATCTAATTTATCATCATCCATGGCAGCCCATTCACCACCCAGAAGCTGTTTGATTTCAGAAACCGGTTTTTCCATAAAGGAGGTGATTTCGGCAGGTTTGTAGCCCTGAAGAGCCGTCAGACCCTTTTGAAAAGAAAGGTGCTCGGAAATTGTAGTAATGAGTCGCTGCTCAGTCTCTAACTGAAGCTGTTCCGGTGTTTTATAATCTGCTTCAAAAGCTTTTTTGATATCGTTCCAATCAACCATGATGAGTCCTCCTAAAATAATGATATAATTATTATAATATGGGAATGGAAATTAGACAATAAAAGAAATACAATTTTTGACAAGGAACATATGTTCTAAAAACGCTTGCGGATAGATGTTTGGAGGTATATAATCAGGTTATGTTACCGCAGATGATAAGGAGAAGGGGACTTATGGAAGTTAGGTTTTATGAAAGTGTAGAGGATGAACTGCTGAAATTTGCTGTGATTGCAGCAAAGTCCGGGGGGAAGTGGGTATTTTGCAAGCATCGGGACAGAGAGACCTATGAGGTGCCGGGAGGTCACAGAGAAGAGGGAGAGACAATTTTAGAAACTGCCCGAAGAGAACTGTATGAAGAGACCGGTGCATTGGAGTATTCTATGGAGCCGGTAGTTGTATATTCCGTGGTAGACGGACCGGCAGGCGAGGGAGAAACCTTCGGGATGCTCTACTATGCTGAGATTGAGTCCTTTGAGCCGGAGCTTCATAGCGAGATGGAGAAGATCATTCTAAGGGAAGACATGGTGGAACATTGGACATATCCGCAGATACAACCTCTTTTGATGGAGAAAGTGCAGAGACATATTGGGAAAATTTAAAAAGTTTATAGAAATAATAAAAAAATAGTGAAATCTGTCTAAAGTCATGATAGAATGTAGTAAATTGGTACTAATATCGTGAAGACGGAGGTTTACTACTATGGAATACAATGAAAAATATTTTGCCAAAAGTGCGAACAAAAAAGCCATGATTATGTGGTTGGTGGTTGGGGTTGTTCTTTCGGCAGCGTATGCAATCGAAATTGTAAAAGGACTAAAGAACGTTCAGTATTTTGTAATTATGGAGCTGATTTGCTGGGTACCTTTTATTATTGGTTTAGTGGTACTTAAGGTAAAAGGTTGGCATACGAAATATTATCAGGATATTGTAGGAACCGGATATGGCTTGTTCTATCTGTATATTATGGCAACTTCTCCGGGAACCTTAGCATTTACATATGTTCTTCCGATTACCGGTATTTTGATTATTTACAAGAATAGAAATCTGATTTTACGTTGTGGTGTCGCAACGGTAGCGGTGCTTATTTATTCTATTATCAGAAATTATATGAATGGTATGAATACGCCGGCGGATATTTCCAATTATGAGATTCAGCTGGGAATGGTTTTATTCTGCTACATTGGTTACATGGTTGCTATTAACCATATGCATACTTCTGATACTGCATTGCTGAACTCAGTGAAGAGTAATCTGGATAAGGTAGTTACTACCGTAGAGAAGGTTAAGACAGCAAGTAACGCTGTAGTTGATGGTGTTACGGTTGTCAGAGAACTGGCAGAAGAGAATAAAGAGGGTGCCGGCATTGTTGTTGGCAGCATGGAGGATTTGGCGGGTAAGAGCCAGATTCTTGGTGAGAAGATTGATTCCTCCATGGATATGACGGAAGACATTAACAATCAGGTAGGAAATGTTGCTGAATTGATTGAGCATATTGTGGAACTTAGTGATAAGTCAGCAGTACATGCGGATAGCAGCTCTAAGGAGCTGGAGAATATGGTGGAATCCACCAATGCCATGGCAAGACTTTCTTCCAATGTGGAAGTGATTTTAAAGGAATTCCGCAATCAGTTTGAGCGCGTGAAGGATGAGACAAGTACGATTGAGAATATCTCTTCCAAAACCAATCTTCTTGCACTGAATGCTTCTATCGAGGCTGCAAGAGCAGGAGAGCATGGTAAGGGATTTGCAGTAGTTGCGGATGAAATCCGTAATTTAAGTTTGGGTACCCAGACTTCTTCCGGAAGTATTATGGAAGCTTTAAAGCTTTTGGAGGATACTTCGGATAAGATGACAGAGTCTATTACTACCATTCTTGGACTTATATCCGAAACTTTGGAAACCATGCAGACGGTTAACCGGAGCGTAGGAATGATTGCAGAGGATTCAAAGCAGCTTGGTGGAGAGATTGAAGTTGTGGATGCTGCCATGAAGAAGGTAGAAAGCTCCAATAAGAACATGGTTGACAATATGAAGCAGGTTCAGGATATCATGGCAGTAATGACTGACAGTGTCATTGATTCTGAAACAACCACAGTTACCATGCTCAGCAAGTATGAGGAGACTGCACGTAATATCAGTGATATTGAAGCTGTTGTAGGTCATCTGGTAGAAGAGCTTGGTGCCGGTGGATTTATGGGTGTGGAAGATTTAAAACCGGGAATGAGCGTTCTGATTCATGAAAATGGTAGTACGGAGAAGTTACATACCAGTGTTGCAAGTGTAGAGGATGGGCAGATTCTGATTGATGCAAATACCAAGGCAGGTTCCTTCCTTGGGGATACCAAGAAAAAGAAATACGAAGTCAGTGTTATTGTTAATAACGCCATGTATATTTGGAGTGATGTAGAAATCGGTAAGAAGGATAAGGTGGGAGCAGGACATTATCACCTTATTATTGAAACCAATCCAAAGGTTCTTAACCGAAGACGACATCCCAGACTTGCCATGAGAAATGCTTGCGAGATTTATGTGAAGACCATGAATAAGACCTTCCAGGGAAATATGGTTAATATCAGTGCCGGAGGATATGCGTTTGCTTGTAAGGATCCGGAATTCGGCAAATCAGTTGGGCAGCACATTCGTTTAAAGATTAAGGAGTTCCAGCTTTTGGGAGGGGCAGAACTTGCAGGAATTATTATCCGTTCTACGAATGACAATGGAACCTACATTGTAGGTTGTAGAATGCCGGAAGATAATATGGAGATTCAGCAGTATGTAGAGTCTAAGCTTGGCAAGTAAATTGATAGTGAAAAGATACAGTATTTTCGGAAAATATTAAAATACTGTATCTTTTTTGATTATTTGTATGGAAACTATTGACTGTAATTTAAGTAAATATTAAAATGATATAGTAAAAACTAAAATAGTCTCGAAAGAATCAGTAGGTATCAGATTATGGAAAACAAAAGATTATTAGCCTGGTATTCCTTTGAAGATCAGGACAATGTGGGAAAAGATTGTTCCGGTAATGAGAAGCATGCAATTGCTATGGGAGAGCGAAAGCCGGAAGTAAAAGAAGTGTGTGGAAGAAAGGCTGCTATATTTGATGGCGGACAATACGGCGTATCTTATATGGAGCTTCCGGCAGACCTTTTAAGGGATGTGAGTGACAATACCGGTCTTACCGTTTCTGCCTGGGTATGTGGATCTAAGGCAGCCAATGTTTGGGAGCGTATTTTTGATTTTGGTAAAGGACAGACCGGACCGTATATTTTCTTAACCAGATTTATGCGTGGTGTATGTTTTAAAGAGTCTGATTTGGCGGCAGATGCCGGGAAAGCACTTCCCATAAACGAATGGACTCATATTGCCATGACTGTAACCGGCACAGAAGGTGGCTCTTTAAGTAGTGCAGGCCCCCGTGTGTATATTAACGGTGAGCTTGTTGCAGATGGTTTTATAAGTCAGACATCCAGCGGAACTTACAAGAAACTGAGAGAATGGCTGGCTACCTTTGAGGATGTGAGTAATTATGGTTGTAATTATATTGGCCATTCCCAGTTTGGGGCAGATGCGGATTTCTGCGGAGCAATCTCCGATTTTAGAGTATATGGAAGTTCACTTTCGGAACAGGATATTATTCAGTTAATGTGTGCATCTTTATCGGATGAACAGATTATTAAGCTGGCAAAGGAAAAATATCTTCCCTCTCCGAAGAAAATCATCCGTGAGGATTTAGACCTTCCGAAATCATTGGTAAATGGTAAGGTTTCCGTGGAGTGGAGCTGTGACAGACCGGAGATTATTTCGCCGGACGGTAAGGTGACGGCATCGGAAAATGCGGTAGGTGTGTGTATTACTGCAAAGCTATTTTGCGGTGAGCTTACCGATGCAAAGAGCTTTGAGGCATCTGTACTTCCGGCGGATGTGGCACCTTATGAGATTACAGTACACGGCAAGAAGGAAGTACTTGATATCAGTGATACACTGTACGGACTTTTCTACGAGGATATTAATAATGCGGCAGATGGCGGTATTTACGCAGAGATGATTCAAAACCGCTCCTTTGAAGCATTTCATTTTGATACTTATGATCTCAGAAGTGGGGAAAATGGTACTTCTACCGGAAGAATTCATGAGCCGCTACGCTTCTGGTTTGGTGATACGGAGAAGGTAAGTGTTAAGTGTCAGGGCGGTTTGAATGAATACTTTGGTTTAGAGGATGCAGATACCAATGCATATTACATAGAGGTTCCGGAAGGAACAACCTTATATAATAGAGGTTTCTGTGATAATACCCATCAGCTTGCCATGAATGTAAAGGAAGGAAAAGAATATTTCTTTACGGTATGGGCAAAGGCTGAAAGTGCAGGAAATATCCGACTGGTGTTAGTAGATAAAGATGATGTAGAAGTCAGTGGTACTGTTGCTGTTTCCATAGAAGGAAACGGTCAGTGGAAGAAGTATGTAGCTGCCCCCATGACGGCAAAAGAAAGTAAAATGGCACAGCTGAAGATTACCTTTGAGGGTACCATGGCAGTGGATATGCTTTCCATGATGCCGTCCGATGTATGGGGCGCAGAGGAAGAGAGTACTTCTGCAACTGCTCATCAGAATTTTGCAGGCAACAGCAATTATCGTCTGCGCAAGGATTTGGTAGAGATGCTGGTTGCTATGCATCCCACCTTCCTTCGTTTCCCGGGCGGTTGTATCTCCGAAGGTTCGTACATTTGGGAAAATGTATATGACTGGAAGGAATCTGTGGGCAGTGTAGAGCTTCGTAAGGAGAACTTTAATGTCTGGGGATATATGATGACCATGGGTCTGGGATATATGGAATATTTCCAGCTTGCAGAAGACTTAAACGCAGAACCGCTTCCGGTTATGGCTTGCGGTGTTCTTTGTCAGGCACGCTCCGATTATGCAAATCCGGCAGGCGGAAAGCTTCAGAAGAAGTATATTGACAATTTCACGGATTTGATTGATTTTGCAATCAGTACCGATTTTGAGAATAACAAATGGGCAGCTCTTCGTAAGGAAATGGGACATGAGGCACCTTTCGGGCTTCATTACCTTGGTGTTGGTAATGAGAACTGGGGAACGGAATTCTTTGCTAACTTTGAGGCGTTTAAGTATGCTATTGACTGTCATATGGAGAAGAATTATCCGGGCTATGAGCTTCATATCATCTCCACGGCCGGAGCTCAGGCAGATGATGATGCTTATCAGTTTGGCTGGAAGTTCCTTGCAGGTTATATGCAGGGTGGTGCAACCGTTCGCTTTACAGACGGTGAGCAGAGCTTTGATGAAGATATAACCTGGTATGAGCATAATGAGAATTACATGGATACCATTGTAGATGAGCATTATTATCGTTCCAATGATTATTTGTTGGAGAATGTGGACAGATATAATTATTACTATCGTGCATATAAGAATGGTAAACTGGATGATTCCCAGACCTCCAAGGTATTTGTGGGTGAGTATGCATCCAGTGATAAGAATACCCTTGCAGGTGCAGTGGCAGAAGCTGCGGTGATGACCGGCTTTGAGAAGAACTCTGACGTGGTAAGGCTGGCAGCTACCGCACCTTTATTTAACAAAGTAGTTTCTGATGGCGTGTATCGTTGGACACCGGATGCCATCTGGTTTGATAATGAGACCGTATGGCGTACCCCCAACTACTATGTGCAGCAGCTTTTTGCAAAGTATATCGGAAAGAAGCTTCTGGCTACCGACTTTGCAACCTACGTAAAGGGTGAGAAGAAGGAGTTGGTTCCTCACGGAGGCGTGTTGCTTGCAGCTACCGGTCGGGTGAATTGGAAGAAGCTTACCGTTACCTGTAATAAATCCGGGGAAAAACTGCTCAGCCATGATTTCTCTGTTGAAACAGATGTGCTGAAGGCCTTTAGTCATGCAGATATGAGCGGCTATTGTCTGGAAGCACCGGGCTGGCACGACTATAAGGTGGAGGTAAAGGTAGAGAAGATTGATGAAGGTGCGACCATCTCCGTAGGTGTAGGTCTGGAGGATAAAAATCTCTTACAGTACTGTGTAGGTGACGATAAGCGAGGCACCGGACTTAAAGTTTACAAGGATGGTAAGGAAGCTTACACCATGGGAGACTATTCTTCCAGTGTATATGCGGGTAATCTACGTGCATGCTACGATGAAGCGGTAGAAGCAGGTAAGGAATATGAAATCTGCGTAAACTATGGTGGTGAAAGCGGTGAGGCGATCATCTGCTATTATCAGGAGTGCGGAGCAGAAGTGCAGAAAGGGCTTTTAGAGTGTAAGCTTGAGGCGTACAACAGAGATGTATATCACAGTGTAACAGCAGATGAAGAAAAGGTATACATGAAGCTTGTAAATGCGGACGGCTTTACCAAGAAGGTGGCGGTTCATCTGGAAGAACTCTCTGTGAAGAAAGCGGCAGAGTGGATTGTTCTTACCGGAGACGCAGAATTGGTACACTGCTCTAATGTAAACACTAAGGAGGCAGAACTGATTCGTCCGATATCTAAGGATATTATGTTGGAAGGAAATGGTTTTGAGGTAGAATTACCGGCAGATTCCGTATCCGTAATTGTATTAAATAAATAGTTTGTTTTAGACTCCCCATTACTGGAAAGTTATGGGGAGTTTTTCTGGGAAAAACATTGACGAAAGCTGCTATTTCTACTAACATTAGATGTAGAAATATGCATTAAACGGATATGGTTTGACGGAAAAGAGAACGTGCATTATGAGCGAGCAAAAGAATCTTTTATTTTCAGATAATGCCTTAAATAAATTGCTTGTTCCACTGATTGTTGAGCAGCTTTTGATGGTAGCTATGGGCATGGCGGATACTTTTATGATAGCAAGCTGTGGAGAAGCAGCGGTATCAGGAATATCTTTGGTAGATACACTGGCAATTCTGCTCATCGGTCTTTTGAGTGCCATGGCAAGTGGCGGTGCGGTGGTAGCGGCACAATTTATGGGAAAGAACGATAGGGAGATGGTCGGAAAAGCATCAAACCAGCTCTTTCTTATGGTTGGCATAGGAAGTATGGTGTTGATGGCAGTGGCACTTATTTGGAATAATCAGATTCTGCAGATGATTTATGGAGATGTGGAACCGGCGATTATGGAAGCGGCACGCATCTATTTTTATTTTACGGCTATTTCTTTACCCTTTTTAGGAATCTATAATGGCGGTGCAGCGTTATTTCGTGCTATCGGGAATTCTAAAGTATCCATGCAGGTATCTATGTTAGCGAATTTGGTTAATGTGTTTGGCAATGCATTGTTGATATACTTGTTGAAATGGGGCGTGGCAGGAGCTGCATTTGCAACCTTGCTTTCCCGTGTGCTATCGGCAGTTTTGATTTTGATGTTATTGAAGAAAGATGCCACATTACCTATGGGGAAGAGCAGGGAAATAGATTTTTCCATGATGCGGAAGATACTTTATATCGGTGTTCCAAATGGTGTGGAAAATTGTATTTTTCAAGTGGGAAAGTTACTACTCAGTAGCCTGCTCGCGGGCTTTGGGACAGTGGCAATCACTGCTAATGCGGTGACCAATAGTATCGGAAGCTTTCAGCAGATTCCCAATACGGCTATTGGAATCGCTATGATTACAGTGGTAGGACAGGCGGTGGGAGCCGGCGATGATGAGCAGGCTACATACTATATGAAAAAGTTGATGAAGCAGGCCTATTTTTATATGATTGTGCTGGGGCTGGTACTGATGGTTGTAGCACGACCTGTGACAGAGCTGTATCATCTGAGTGAGGAAACAACGGAGCTTACCATATGGCTCTTAGTATATAATAGTATTTGTAGCATGATTGCTCTTCCCTTGGCTTTTACGCTACCCAATGCACTGCGGGCAGCTGGGGATGTGAAGTTCTCTATGGTAGTATCTATCGGATGTATGTGGATATTCCGAATTATGCTTTCCTATGTACTGGCATCCTATCTAAAAATGGGGGTAAAAGGAATTTGGGTGGCAATGACCGTTGACTGGGTTGTTCGTGCTGTGTTCTATGTGGTACGAATTCGTAATGGAAAGTGGTTAATACATAAAGATAAAATAATTCGAGGTGAATAGAATTATGCGATTGGATGCAGGGCTTATCCAGACACTATGTTGTGTAGTAGGAACCGCCCTTTTGTATGCCTATAATGTGCAGGGAGAAGTAGGACAGGGAGCAGTACCGGTGGCAGTGAACATGGTGCAGGAGGCTGTCGGGGAAATGACGGAGGCAGCCCAGGAAATCGTAGAAGTGGTGGTACTACAGGAGAAAGAAGTATCTATTCCTGCAAAAACGGAGTCACCGGAGATTGTGGAGGAAGTACCTATGGAGTTGCTCCAAGAGATGCCAAGTCCCATGCCGGTGGAAGAAGAATCAGGTGAATACGTGGACTTTGCTATTGCAGATGTAAATGATTATGTGAATGTGCGAAGGGGACCTGATACCGAGCAGGAAATTGTGGGCAAAATCTATAGTGGCGCAGTTGCACAGATTGTAGGGAATGCGGGTGCGGAGGATGACTGGTTTCAGATTATTTCCGGTAATGTAGAGGGTTATATTAAAGGTGAGTATTTTATGCACGGCCAGGAAGCTGCAGAGGTAATGGATTCTTATGTGGTGAAGTATGCAGAGGTACAGGTGGAGAAGCTGAATGTAAGGGCGGAGGCATCCACCGGTTCCGGGAAAGTCGGGTATCTGGAGTATGGAGAGAGCGTGAAAGTGCTTGAGGACTGTGGGGAGTGGTTAGAGATACAATATACAGCAGAGTCGGTAGGTTATATTTCAGCAGAGTATGTAGCCGTATCTGAATCCTATAGCTATGCAGTGAGTCCGGAAGAGGAGAAAGAGTATCGAAGGATTGACGGGATTCGTGAGGGAAGGAAACCGGTAGAACAAAAAGAAGCTGAGGGAACCAGTGAAGAAGTGATTCCGGTGGTGATACCCGCTGTGACCTATACCTCAAATGAAGAGCTTCGTAAGGCAATTATTGATTATGCTCTGCAATTTGTAGGGAATAAGTATATTAATGGCGGCTCCAGCCTTACCAAAGGAACGGATTGTTCCGGTTTTACCTGTTTTATTTATAAGGAATTTGGCTATTCTATCAGTCGTACTCCTGCGGGACAGTATTCCGGTGCGGGAAGAAGCATTGATTTAAGCGAGGTCCAACCGGGAGATATTATCTGCTACAGTTCCAACGGAGGCAAGAGTTGTACCCATGTTGCTTTTTACGTAGGGGACGGTAAGATTGTTCATTCAGCCAATTCCCGTAAGGGAGTTATTACCAGTGATATAGATTTTGAACCTATTATCGGAGTGAGAAACGTTATTGATTAGATGTATGGCGAGATAGGAGGACATCATGGAGACACTGAAATTTGGATTTAAATTCTTTAAAAAGAGCATGCCGGCTGCTATTGTAGCAGAGATACTCAGCTTTCTGGGAATCTATTCAGAGCTTCTGCTTCCCATGCTGGCAGGAATGTTAATCGACTTTGTTATTCAAAGGGGAGAAGTGACCGAAGAGAGCGGGGGAATGTTTCATTTTCTTTTGACCGGAAAGTTCGGTGCGGTACATAGTATGCAGCTCTTTTTCTCTATTGCAGCAGTGTATACCATTATGACACTGTTACGTATTGTACTTATTTATATTCGTGACCTGATGCAGGAATGGGTAGGTCTGAAGCTGGAGACAGAGCTTCGCTATGAGACCTATGGCAAGCTGATGGAGCTGGATTCTGCGACTATTGCAGATTATAATTCCGGCGAGCTGCTTCAGATACTGAACAGTGATACCATTATGTTTAAGGAGTTGTTTGCCCATCGTATTCCATATTTGGGGGATGCGATTTTCATGTTGGTAACAACTTTACTATTGATTGCGAATATCAATATTTCGTTTATTATCATTCCTTTGATATTGATGCCATTTTTAGTAGTAGCAGTTTTGGACTTTAAGAAAAAGGCGCGGGTAAACTTCAAGGAAATACGTGAGAAAAGTGCTGCAATGAACCTGACTACACAGGAAAATATTGCCGCGGTACGTATTGTGCGTTCTTTCACCAATGAAGAACTGGAAAAAGAGAAATTCGGGGAGTCCAACGATAACTTCCAGAATGCCAGATTAAAGCAAATATGGCTTTCTTCAAAGTTTGATTTGACCTTTAACTCCATTAAGCAGATTGCATATATCAGCACCATCATTATCGGGGCCATTTTAGTAATGAACGGGCAGATGACCGTAGGTTATATCTTGACTTCATCGACCTATGTAATGCGTATTATGAATAATATTACCGGGCTGAACAATCATATTTTCAATATGCAGCAGCAGACCATTGCGGGTCTGGAGCTGAAAAAGTTCATGGAGAAGAGCAGTAATGTACCGGATAGTAGGGACAAGAAGTTACATTGTGATACTCCCGATATTGAGCTTAAGAATGTGTCTCTGCAGATTGATGGGCAGGATATTTTGAAAAACATTAATCTCTCTATTCCTTATGGTAAGAAGGTGGGAATTGTAGGAGAGACCGGGTCCGGTAAGAGTATTTTGTTAAAAACCTTAGTACGTATCCGGGATATTACCTGCGGAAGTATTACGATTGACGGCCGCGATATCAAGGATTTTGGCTTGGAAAATCTGCGTAATATGTACTCCTATGTATTTCAGGATGTGTTCCTGTTTTCCAATACCATAGAGTCCAATATTGCTTACAGCAGACCGGATATCAATGAGCGGATGGTGACTAAGGCTGCAACCCATGCCCAGGCCGATAAGTTTATTGATGCTCTGGCAGACCGTTATAAGACCATTGTAGGTGAAAGAGGTCTGGGTATCTCCGGTGGACAGAAGCAGCGAGTATCTATTGCCCGGGCTTTCCATAAGAATGCACCCATTTTTGTACTGGATGATTCCACCAGTGCACTGGATGTGAATACGGAGCGGATTGTACTTAAGAATATCTATGAGAACTTCTCAGAAAAGACACTGATTATCACGGCACATAGATTCTCCTCCGTAGTGGATTGTGATGAGATTATCTACATGAAGGACGGAGAGATTACAGAGCGAGGTACCTTTAAGGAGCTGATGGCACTGGGCGGAAGCTTTGCCAGGGTATACAATGTGCAACAGGAGCAGCAGGCAAGTACCATCAACTATGATAGTCTCGGTAAAAAGGGAGGTGAAGTAAATGGCTAAGCGAAATACCTTTTTTGAAGACGAGAAGATTGAGAAGAAAATAGACATTAAGCAACTTGGAAGAACCTTAAAGTATATACTTCCCTACAAGAAGCTACTATTTATGGTTACCTGCATGATGCTGATTGCGGCGGTGGTTTCTTTATTTCCTCCAAGACTCCTTAAACTGATTGTGGATGAGGTTGTGGTGAATCAGGATTATGGACAGCTTGCTGTTCTTGGTGGTGGTCTGGTTCTTTTGGCAGCAGTAGAGATTCTTTCTACCTTTGTACAGAGCAGAAGTATGGGAAAAATGGGACTACAGATTATTTCCCACATTCGTAGGGATATTTTTGACAGGTTACAGCAACTATCCTTTGATTATTTTGACAATCGTCCCGATGGAAAGATTGTAGTACGCGTAACGGAGTATATTAATGGTTTGGCAGACTTTTTCTCCAACTATGTAATGATGTTTGCCATTTACATTGTGAAAATCGTGGTAGTAACCGTATTTATGCTGTCCTTAAGTCCGGTGTTGACATTGATTGTGTTTGCAATTGTGATTCCGATGCTGACAATTGTGTTTATACTGCGTTCCTGGTTACGTAAGATGTATTCCACCCATCGTGCCAAGAACTCCAACCGTACGGCGTTTCTGGTGGAGTCCATTATGGGTGAGCAGATTGTTAAGAACTACAATCGTATCGATATTAATAAAGAGGTTTATAGGGGCATTCACGAAGAAAGTGTGAACATGTGGTTTGACATTGTAAAGCGTGCCCGCTTAAATCACCCGGTAGTAATGATTTTCTGGCATGTGGGAACCTTGTGTATCTATGGTGTGGCACTTGCCCTGATACTTAGCGGTAATGATATGATTACCGCCGGTGTGGTAATCACCTTTACCACGTATATGAGCTCTTTCCAGGATCCCTTATCACAACTCTCCACTATTATTCAGGAGCTGGCACAGGTAAGCTCTAACTTAGAGCAGGTGTTTGATACTATCGATTATCCGTTGGAAATTGCAGATAAGGAAGATTCGGTTACGCTTCAGAATGTAAAGGGTAAAGTAGACTTTAATAATGTTACCTTCTCTTATGAGGATGATATTAATATCTTAGAGAACTTTAGCCTTCATGTAACACCGGGAGAAACCATTGCCCTGGTTGGTCCCACCGGTGCAGGAAAAACCACTGTGATCAATATGCTTACCAGATTTTATGATGTAAAAGAAGGTAGTGTGACTATTGACGGAGTGGACGTAAGAGATGCCAGCCTATATTCTTTAAGAAAAGAGGTTGGAGTACTTATGCAAGATCCCTTTATTTTCAAGGGAACGGTATTGGATAATATCCGATATGGTAAGTGGGATGCTACGGATGAGGAATGTATTGCGGCAGCCAAGACCATATTTGCAGATAAGTTCATACAGAGATTAAACGGCGGTTATCAGCATATGTTAGAGGAGAGAGGAAGCGGACTTTCTGCCGGTGAAAAGCAGTTAATCAGCTTTGCAAGAATTGTGCTAAAAGATCCGTCAGTGATTATTCTGGATGAAGCTACCAGTGCCATTGATACGGAAACAGAACTCTATATCAAAGAGGCCTTGGATATTCTGATTAAGGACAAAACAGCATTTATTGTTGCCCATAGATTGTCTACAATCCGCAATTCAGACCGTATTTTGTATATCAGTAATAAGGGTATTGCGGAAGAGGGAACGCACGAGGAGCTTATGGCGAAGAAGGGGCTGTATTACGACTTGGCGAGATAATGGAGCAAAATATGCGTTAAAATGCAGAAAAAACCATTTTTTTCTTGAAAATACAAGGAAAAAATTGTATATTTATACAGATATGTTCTGTGGGGGGACAAGAGATTATATATAAGGAGGATTTTTGAATGAAAAGATTTATTTCAATGGCGCTTACATTTGTGTTAGCGTTCTCATTAGTTGCGTGTGGTGGGGCTTCCACTTCTAAAATGACCATGGGAACCGGTGGTACTTCCGGAACTTACTATGGTTACGGTGGTGTTCTTGGACAGTATATCAAGAACAAGGCAGGTATTGATGTAGTTGTAGTTTCTACTGATGGTTCTAAGGCAAATATCCAGGGGATTGCTGCAGGAGACTATCAGCTTGGCACTGTACAGTCTGACGTTATGTCTTATGCATGGGAAGGCACCCGTTCCTTTGAAGCGGAAGGTAAGGTGGATAACTTCCGTGTTGTTGCAGGTCTTTACGCAGAGGCTATTCAGTTAGTAACTATGGATCCTGAAATCAAGAGCGTGGCAGATCTTGCAGGTAAGTCTGTTTCTATCGGTGCTCCTGGTTCCGGTGTATATTTCAACGCTGTGGACGTATTAACTGCAGCAGGATTAACAGAGGCAGATATCAATGCACAGTATCAGTCTTTTGCAGACAGTGCAGATGCATTAAAGGATGGTAAGATCGATGCAGCATTTATTGTAGCAGGTGCGCCTACTCCGGCAATTACAGAGTTATGCACTACCAACGATGCATACTTAGTTACTATCGATGGGGAAGTGGCTGATAAGCTAATGGCATCTTGCCCATTCTATACAGTGTATGATATTCCGGCAGGTACTTATGAAGGACAGACCGAAGCAGTACAGACTGTTACTGTTAAGGCTACCTTAATTGTAAGCGCAGATGCTTCCGAAGAAGCAGTATATAACTTAACTGCTGCAATCTTTGATAATATTGATGCAATCACCGCAGAAAATGCAAAGGGTGCTGAGTTAAGCATTGAAAATGCAACAAGCGGTATGACAGTTCCTTTCCACGCAGGTGCTGCTAAGTATTTTGCTGAAAAGGGTGTACAGGTTGAAACAAACTAAGAGTAGTGATAAAAATATGCGGGCTACGACGGAGTTTTTCGCCGTAGCCTCTTTTATTACATAATAAGTAAATCCGGGAGGTATCGATGGGATTATTTGGAAAAAGTAAGGCGACGCAGACGGCGGAGCCAATGGATTTGGATGCAGTAATGAAGAAATTTGACCGTGAGTCCAATACCCGTATCTGGGAAGGGAAGCCCAAGATGGTAGTAACTTCTATACTGGCATTATTCTCACTGTTCTGCATCTATGTAACATTGTTTACAAGCTGGCTGGAGGAGATTCGTTTAACATCTTTTGTAGCCTTTATCATATTTATTGGTTATCTGGTGTTCCCGGCAAGAAAGGGACAGCAGAAGGTAAACTACATGCCTTGGTATGATATTGTACTGATGATTTGCGGTACCGGTGCGTTCCTTTACTATACCGCCAATGCAATGACCATTATTCAGCAGGGCAGTAGATTTGAATGGTATCAGATTGTAATCGGTATTGTGGGAATTCTTTCCCTTGCAGAGGTATGTCGCCGAAGCGTGGGTATACCGATTTTAGTTGTTGCGGGTGTGTTGATACTCTATGCACTTTTCTTTGGATTATCCAATCCTACTTTAAGCGGAAAATTGAATTATACAGTCCGTTATCTGTTCTACAGCAAGGAAGGAATTATGTCTACGCCCATTAATGTGTGCTCCAAGTTCATTGTAGTATTCATTATCTTCGGTGCATTCCTTGAGAGAACCGGTATTGCGGATTTCTTTATAAATATAGCAAATGCCTTCGTAGGAGGATTCTCCGGTGGTCCTGCAAAGGTTGCGGTTGTGGCAAGTGCCATGGAGGGTATGGTTTCTGGTTCTTCCGTAGCCAATACCGTTGGCTCCGGTTCTGTAACCATTCCGCTGATGAAGAAGACCGGATATAAGCCAGAATTTGCAGCGGCAGCTGAGGCTTCTGCTTCCACAGGCGGTCAGATTATGCCCCCAATTATGGGTGCGGCAGCGTTTCTTATGGCGGATTATGTAGGTGTTCCTTACAGTAATATTGTAGTACGTGCCATTTTACCGGCAGTACTTTACTTTGCTGGTATCTTTATTACCGTGCATTTAGAGGCAAAGAAGGAAGGTCTTCGCGGTTTAAGTAAGGAAGAGCTTCCTAAGATTAAACCGCTGTTAAAGCAGGTATATTTACTTTTGCCGTTGATTTTACTGGTGTATTTGGTTGGTACCAGCCAGCGTTCCATTCAGTATGCGGCAGCCATTGCCATTATTGTGGCTATTGTAGTTAGTTTATTTAACAAGGGAAACCGTATTACTCCCAAGCGTATTTGGGAGGCTCTTGCAGCTGGTGGACAGGGTATGATTACCGTGGCGGCAGCCTGTGGTGTGGCAGGAATGATTGCGGGAACCATTACCATGACCGGTCTTGCTAATATGCTGATTAACGGAATTGTGGCACTGGCAGGTAATCAGGTGATTATTGCACTGGTACTTACCATGCTTTGTTGTATTGTCCTTGGTATGGGTGTGCCTACCACGGCGAACTATTGTATCATGGCTGCTACCTGTGCACCGATTCTGGTACGTATGGGTGTTCCTACTATGGCAGCACATTTCTTTGTATTTTACTTTGGTATTGTGGCGGATTTAACACCGCCGGTAGCACTGGCAGCATATGCAGGTGCGGCAATTGCACAGGCGAATCCCATGAAGACCGCCTTTACCGCTACCAAGCTGGCAATCGGAGCATTTATCGTTCCTTACGTGTTTGCACTCAATCCGGCAATGCTCTTTATTGATACTACGGTAGTGGAGATAATCCAGATATGTCTGACCTCGCTGGTAGGTATTTTCGGGGTATCTGCGGCACTGGAAGGATACTTCCTTCGTCATATGACCTGGTATCAGAGACTGATGAGTCTTGCAGGTGGTCTGCTTCTGATTTATCCGGGTCTTTTAACAGATGCTCTCGGCCTTGGTCTGGTTATCGTTATGGTAATTATGCAGATGGTGGAGAGAAGAAAAGATTTGGCGAAAGCGTAAATTATGATACATAAATAACGACCATTGGTTCTTTCTGTGAAAGAAAGAGCTGATGGTTGTTTTTGATGTTTTAAGTGTGGGGAGAATAAAATGTATAAAATAATGATTATCGAAGATGACTTTACTATTGCAGAAAGTGTCAGTAGTCATCTGCAGAAGTGGAGCTTTGAAACTAAGTACGCAGAGGACTTTATGAATATTATGGGGGAATATCGTGCTTTTGCACCGGACCTGGTACTATTAGATATTAACCTGCCCTGCTTTAACGGATTTCATTGGTGCAGTGAAATTCGAAAGGTTTCGTCTGTTCCGATTATCTTTTTGTCTTCGGTTTCTGACAATATGAATATTGTTATGGCAATGAATATGGGGGGCGATGAGTATATTGAAAAGCCTTTTGATATCAATGTTCTCACCGCCAAGATACAGGCACTTCTGCGCCGTACTTATTCGCTGGCATCCCAGCAGAATGTCATTTCTTATGGTGAGCTGGTGCTGAATTTAAGCAGTACACAGCTTACTTGTAGGGGGGAGCAGATTTCACTTACCAAGAATGAGTATATGATTTTGCAACTTCTGATGGAGAAGCATGGAACGGTGGTTTCCAGAGATGAACTGATGGAGAAGCTTTGGGGAGATGGCGAATTTGTGGATGATAATACACTGACGGTAAACGTGACAAGAGTGCGTAAGAAACTGGAGGCTGCGGGATGTACTGATAGTATTAAAACCAAGAAAGGAATCGGGTATATCTTAGAATGACAGTGATAGATTATTTCAAGAGTAAGAAGAATGTGATTATCCTGCTTTTAACATGCAGTTTGGTTCATGTAGTGGTTTTAGTTGTGTATGGATATCATCCGGAACCTATAGGGTATGCTACCGGACTTTACTTTTTATTGCTGCTTGTTTTGGGGATTGCAGACTATGTGAGGATGAAGGAAAAGTGCAGAGTGCTACATACATATAATATACGGACGGACAAGCCCTTGGATGAGCTTATTCCGGGGAAGGGACCGGTAGAGGAGGAATACCGGAAGATTATATCGGACCTACGAAGTGCTTTGGCAGATCAGACGAATGCATATTTGCAGCAGGAGAAGGAGCATTCAGATTTCTATACCATGTGGGTACACCAGATAAAGACTCCCATTGCCGCCCAGCAGATTTTGTTACAGACCTGCCCGGAGAATGTATCGGGAATTAAGAGTGAACTCTTTAAAATCGAGAGATATGTGGATGTTATCCTAAATTATCTCCGTATGGAGAATTTTCATCAGGATCTTATATGGAAGCATTATTCTCTGGATGCGTTGGTAAGGCAGGCGGTGAAGAAGTATTCCACATTATTTATTCAAAGTAAGCTGTCATTGCAATTGGAGGAATTACAGGTGCAGGTACTTACGGATGAGAAGTGGCTGGTATTTGTCGTTGAGCAGCTTTTGTCCAATGCTTTAAAGTATACAAAGACCGGAGGAATCCATATTTACAGTCAGGAATCCCGGAAGGAAGACAGGAGAGTTACGCGACTGTTCATCAAGGATACCGGTATCGGTATACACTCCGAAGATTTACCCAGGATCTTTGATAGGGCATTTACCGGATATAACGGCAGGCAGGATAAGAAGGCCAGCGGTCTGGGGCTGTATCTGTGTAAGATTATCTTACAAAAGCTGGGACATGATATTGTCATTACCTCTATTCCGGGAGAGGGGACTTGTGTAGCGGTGACATTTTATGAAGATGATTCGCTCTGTGGTAACCTTACAAAAATGTAAGGTTAAAGGCTTTTATTGTAAGCTTTGGTTAAGGTAAGCAGCAGCTATGGCTGTTATACTAAGCTTACAGTTAAGAAAACAAAGGCACGGAGGAACAAAAATGTCGATATTAGAAGCAAGAAATATTAAGAAGACTTACAAGACCCGCCTTGGTGGCAATCAGGTGGAGGCTTTAAAGGATATCAGCTTTTCGGTAGAGGAAGGCGAATTTGTAGCAATAATGGGAGAATCAGGAAGTGGAAAAACCACCATGCTTAATCTTTTGGCAGCGCTGGATACCCCTACTTCCGGAGAAATCCTTTTAGATGGAGCAAGCTTTTCTAAGATTAAAGAAAAGGAGCGTGCCGCATTCCGTAGAAATAATCTTGGCTTTGTATTTCAGGATTTCAATTTGTTAGATACCTTTTCTTTGGAGGATAATATTCTTCTTCCTTTGGTTTTGGCAGGAACTGATTATAAGACCATGCAGGAAAAGTTGCTTCCTATTGCAAAGAGTTTAGGAATTGAAGAAATCTTAAAGAAATACCCCTACGAAGTATCCGGTGGTCAGAAGCAGAGAGCGGCAGTAGCAAGAGCACTGGTTACTTCTCCCAAGCTCCTTCTGGCAGATGAGCCTACAGGCGCACTGGATTCTAAGGCAAGCACCAAGCTTCTTGCCCAGTTTGAAAAAATCAATCAGTCCGGACAGACCATTTTGATGGTAACACACAGTGTACGTGCAGCATGCTATGCATCCAGAGTCCTTTTTATCAAGGATGGTCTGGTGTATCACCAGATTTACAAGGGAAATGCTGACCTGGAAGAAATGTATAAGAAAATCAACGATACACTGACAGCTTTAATGTCCGGAGGTGAAGAGAATGAATAAGCATATTTACGGTAAAATGGCAATTACCAATATTTTTAAGAATGGTAAGATTTATTTCCCTTATTTCATAACGATCATTGGTAGTATTATGTTTTATTTCCTGTTGAACTCTCTGGGAAATAATCCACGAATCTATAATGTGGTTACCGGAGCGGAAGCCTTTAAAGGTGCATCTACTCTTTGCGGTATTCTGCAGAGTGGATCCTTTCTTACCGGAATATTTATTTTTATCTTCTTGTTGTATGCCAATAGCTTTGTATTAAAGCATCAGAAGAAGCAGCTTGGGCTGTATCGTGTGCTTGGTATGGAGCATAAGCATATGATTAAAATTATTTTTACTGAAGTGGTGTTTCTCTTTGGTATGGGAACCGTAGCCGGTCTGTTTATAGGAGTGGTTCTGGACAAATTGATGCTGGTACTGTTGTTTAAGATGATTAATCAGACTGCTCCGGCGGGATTTTATTTTAATGTCAGTGAAGTAATCCATACTTCCATTCTTGCACTGGTGGTTGCGGGATTGCTTTTGGTCTTTAATGTGTTTAGTATGCTTCGTACTAAGGATATTGATTTATTAAAGAGTGAAAAGATGGGAGAGAAGGAGCCCAAGAATCGTCCTCTTTATAGCTTCGTGGGTGTAGTGGCTCTGGCTATCGGTTATTACATTGCATTGAAAACAACCAATGTGGGAAGTGCCATTAATAATTTCTTCCCGGCGGCACTGTTGGTAATGTATGCCACCTATGTACTGTTTGTGGCAGGCAGTATTTCTGTTTTAAAGTTATTAAAAAAGAATACAAAGTTTTATTATCAGACCAGACATTTTATCACTGTTTCAGGGATGCTTTATCGTATGAAGCAGAATGCGGCAGGACTTGCTACCATCTGTATTCTTTCTACCGCAGCAATCATCGTAATCTCTGCAGGAGTATCTCTCTATGCCAACGGAGAGCGTGGAATCAGAGAGCAGTTCCCGCGCGAGATTCAGCTTTGGGTGCAGACGAAAGATGGGGAGGCCGTAGAAGACGCTGTAGCCGGTGCTTTCGTAGAGAATAATTGTGCATTAGAAAATATGGTAAGGTGTACTTCCGGTTCTTCTCTTTTTGTAAAGACAGAGAACGGATTGGAATCCATGAAGGAAGCGGTGTTTTCCGGTTTTGATAATATTCCGGACAGCTATATTCTGACGTTGGAGGAGTATAATCGTTTCAACGGCAGTAATGAGACTTTAGAGAGTGATGAAATCTTGCTTTACAGCTCTGACAATTTTTACACAGGGGATACTTTGGCTTATATGGGAACCACATATCGGATTAAAGCTGAGGCAGATGAGGCTTGCTTAGAATATATTAAGAGCCCTGCCATGACGATGTTTTCAAAACTTCTTATTATTGTCCCTAATCAGGAAGTATTCGACCGGTTTGTAGTGAGCTTCCCGGAGTCTGTGGGTACATGGATTGGATTTGACTGCGACATGAATGTGGAAGAGATAGTTTCTTTTACAGAGAATATCAAAGCTTCGTTCGTAGGGACTGGTATGGAAGCAGAGGTTATGATTAAGCAAATGGAACAGGATTCTTTCTACAGTATGTACGGTGGAATTATGTTTGTGGGCGGTATTTTGGGAGTATTATTTATCCTCTGTACGGTGATGATTATTTACTACAAGCAGATTTCGGAAGGATATGAAGACAAGGAACGTTTTGTTATCATGCAGAAGGTTGGTTTATCTAAGGAAGAGATTAAGAGTGTTATCCATTCTCAGGTAATGCTGGTATTTTTCTTACCGTTAGTGACTGCGATACTTCACTCCGCAGTGGCACTGAAGATTGTGGCAAGCTGCCTGCAAATGGTGGTAGCAGTGCATATGCCCACCTTCATTATTAGTGTTGCCGTGACCTGTGTGATTTTCTCTGTTGTATACGTGATTGTATATAAGATTACCTCAAAAGAATACTATAATATTGTGAATGCATAATCCCGCGCCGTGGGCAGATAGTGTGTAAAACTGTTTGCCTGCGGCGAATTTTGTTTCCATTGAAAAAAGACGGTATCTACGATATAATGATATGTACGCCTAATGAAGGAGGAGAACTGTATGGCTATAGAGATTATGCCTAACAGACTGGATAAGGGATTTTTCCGTTATCAGGAAGAATTGGAGCAGAAAGCGTTAGAGGTGCTTAGAAGCGGCTGGTATGTACTGGGGGCAGAAGTGAAAGCCTTTGAAGAGGAATTTGCGCAGTATGTGGGGGCAAAGCACTGCGTAGGTCTGGCAAGCGGGCTGGATGCACTTTGGCTGGCATTTAAGATTCTGGGTATCGGAAAAGGGGATGAGGTAATTGTACAGGCCAATTCATACATAGCAAGTGTGATGGGCGTGACAATTAATGAGGCAACCCCTGTGTTTGTAGAGCCGGATGAATATTTTAATATAGATGTAGATAAGATAGAAGCGTTGATTACAGAAAAGACTAAGGCCATCTTGGTGGTGCATTTGTATGGACAGGCATCTAATATGGGCAAGGTTGTTGAACTCTGTAAAAAATATGATTTAAGACTGGTAGAGGATTGTGCCCAGTCCCACGGTGCCTGCTTTGATGGTAAAATGACGGGAACCTTTGGGGATATTGGTTGCTTTTCCTTTTATCCGTCCAAGAATTTGGGGGCATTTGGTGATGCCGGAGCTATCGTCACCGATGATGAGGAGCTTGCGAAGGCAATGCGGATTTATCGGAACTACGGAAGTGAAAAGCGATATTACAATATGGTAGTAGGGGCCAATTCCAGACTGGATGAATTGCAGGCAGGTCTTTTGCGTGTGCGATTAAAGCACTTGAAGGAGCTGACAGAGGAGAGACAGAAACTGGCAGAGGCGTACTTACAGGGGATTCGGAATGAGAAGATTATATTACCGGAAACAAGGGAGATGTGCGGTCATGTATGGCATCAATTTGTAGTTCGTTGTGAAGACAGGGATGCATTGGCAGCTTTTTTGGAGGAGAAGGGTATCGGTACGATTATTCATTATCCCATACCGCCTCATCTGTCAGAAGCGTATGCTTATCTTGGCTTTACGAAAGGGGATTATCCTATTACAGAAGCATATGCGGATACGGTGCTGTCCATTCCCATGTATAATGGACTGACCGGAGAAGAGCAGCAAAAGGTAATTGATGCATTAAATGAATTTTAGGAGAAAGTATGCAGTTAAAGGATCAATACAAATTAATTGAATTTGTTGACTTAGGTGATGAGAGAGGAAATCTGGTGGTTATTGAAGGGGAAGGCATAGATATTCCCTTTGATATTAAGCGGGTTTTTTACATATACGGCTCTGACAGTGAAGTGGTCAGAGGACAGCATGCCAACCGTGAGACGGAGTTTTTGCTGGTAAATGTGAGCGGAACCAGTAAGGTAAGAGTGGATAACGGTAAGGAATCGGAAATTATTGAGCTGAATAAGCCGCGTATGGGATTATATCTGTCCTCTATGCTTTGGAAGGATATGTATGATTTTTCCGAGGATTCCGTGCTGCTTGTATTAGCCAGCAGACATTATGATGCCAAGGAGTATATCCGTAATTACGAGGATTATCTGGCAGAACTGAAAAAGGTTGGAGAAGAGTGTAATGAGTAAGATTTCGATTGTAATTCCGGTGTACTATAATTCTGATACCCTGATGGACTTGTATCAGGATATGAAAGAGAAAATATTGGGCAAAATCGGTGAATATGAGCTTGTGTTTGTGGATGATGGTTCCGGAGATAATTCCTGGGAGATTATGGGGCAGATTCAGGATATGGATGAAAATGTACGCCGGGTGAAGCTTTCCAGAAACTTCGGAGAGCATGCGGCGCTACTTGCAGGATTGTCTGTATGTACAGGAGATTGTGCCGTGACAAAGCAGGCAGATTTGCAGGAAGATTCAACACTGATTTTAGAGATGTATGAGAGCTGGAAAAAGGGAAATAAGGTGGTACTTGCAGTTCGTCGTTCCAGAGATGAAAGCAAGGTGAAGATTTTCTTTGCCAACATGTATTATGCCTTAATCCGGAAATTTGTGAATAAGAATATGCCGGTGGGAGGCTGTGACTGCTACCTGATTGACAGAAAGGTAATCGATGTGTTGCAACTGCTGGACGAGAAGAATTCCAGTCTGACTTTGCAGGTATTGTGGGCAGGCTTTAAGACGGATCATGTATATTTTGACAGAAAGAACCGGGAAAAGGGTAAATCAAGATGGACACTGAGCAAGAAGGTAAAACTGGTGGTGGATTCCATGATGAGCTTTTCCTACGTGCCTATCCGTCTGATGTCCTTTGTGGGAATTGCATTTAATATTTGTGCGGTTGCTCTTTTTATCAGTGTATTGGTAGAGTACTTTACGGTGGGAACACCCATTGCAGGGTGGTCCTCTTTGATGTGCGTAATTCTCTGTTCAGCAGGTCTGATTCTGCTGATGCTTGGTATCTTGGGAGAGTATTTGTGGCGTGCCCTGGATGCTGCGAGAACCAGACCACCATTTATTATTGATGAGGATATCCGCAAGAAGTAGGACAAGGGGAGTGTATATGTCAGAAAAAGGCTGGAAGATTATTACAAGGATTTTATGGTGTGCAAGTATTTTGGCAACTATAAAGATTATTTTTTTTGATTATACCATGGATGAAGAGTATCAGATTGTGATGGCATATCGCAATCTGTACGGAGACAAGCTTTTTAAAGAGATGTGGGAACCACATCAGACATCTGCATTTATGTGTATCGGGCTGATGTGGATATACGAATTGATTACCGGTACATACACGGGGGTAATCATATTCCTGAGAGTTTGTACCGCGATTATACAGGCTCTTTTGGCAATTTGGGGATATAGAGTATTTCAGAGATTTACAAAGAAGGAGTATGCGTTTTTATTAAGCATTGCATACTTTAATTTTGTGCCCAAGAACATCCAGATTCCTGAGTTTTCCAATATGCAGGTATGGTTTTTCAGTGTAATGGTGTTTGCATTGATGGAGTACTACCGGGGCATGCAGTCGAGGGAAATCCATCAAAAGAAGAATGTTTTATGGCTGATTCTTTCCGGCATAGGGATGGCACTGGAGATTCTGGCGTATCCATCCTGCTTAATTCTTTTCCCGTTTTTTGTGGTTTATATCTGGATTGTGTCAGGAAAGAGAAGGGTGAAGGATTGTGCAATCTATATCGGCACCTGTGGAGTCTGCGGAATCTTATGGCTGTTATTTGTCCTTCGTAATCTTTCGGTGGAGGAGTTTATCCGGAATGTAGGCTATGTGTTTAGTTTCGATTTGACCCATGAGTTATCCGGTGCCACGGAGGGAAAGTTCTCAGGTATTATCAGTAATACGTTGGGGGGCATTCTATTTCTTTTGGTAATAGGTGTCATCAGTGCCGGTATTTTCCTGCTTCTGAAGAAAAAGGAAGATAAGAGTGGTGTAGAGCTTGGTAGAACGGAAAGAAAGCTTCAGTTTTTTACTATTGCCATTTGTGTAGCTGAAGTGATTCAGATATTCTACTGGATTGTGTTGCGGAAAGGCTTTGAATTCCCCCATATTCATGTGGTGGTAATCTTTTTAGCAACCCTCCTTTTGTGGAAGGAATGTGGAGAGCATCGGAAAATACTGACCATGGGAATCGTGGGAACACTCTTATCCTATGTGGCAGTAGTATATATCAGTGATTTGCAGATATTTAACGCATTACCTCACGGAGTGCTTGGAGTGATTCTCTGCGCACTTGCCCTGGTAATCATGTGGGAGAAGCAGAGCTATGCAAAGTCCGGTAAGTGGATTATGGTACTTCTCTTGGGCCTGTGTATTACGATTCTGGTGGGAAAGGGATATACGTTCCGAAGCGGAAGACAGTATTACAGCGTATTTGATACCCGGGGAATTATGAAGCATGGTCCGGCAGCAGGTATTTTGACAGATTACATGTTTGCTTATATTTACAATTGCAACTATGAGGATTTCATGCTCTATGTGGAAGAGGATGAGCAGGTGATGATTGTGACCAATCTGGTCTTTTCTGCCGGAACGACGCCTTACATGTTCCGGAATTCGGAAATCTGTCATTATTCCATTGTAGACCCGACCGCATATGATGAACGTCTGGTAGAGTATTGGGAAATGTATCCGGAAAAGGCACCGGACGTAATCGTGGTAGATTGCTGGTATGGGGAGCTGATGGAGCCGGCGGATAATTATATTATGCGCTATGTGGAAGAGCAGTTTGGCTACAGCGAAGCAATCGATGGAAGATATGTGAGATTTTATAAGAAATAGCTATGATGAAAAAGTGGATACAATTTATTAAATTTGGCTTGGTAGGAATATCCAATACGCTTATCAGTGAACTGATATATGTGATTGTAGTGTGTCTGCGGGGGCACTATGCGTTGGCAGCTTTCTTTGGCTTTTTTATAAGCGTTCTGAATGCATATTATTGGGGAAATAAGTATGTGTTCAAGGAAGAGAAGAACAAGGAGAAAAGAGTCTGGTGGAAGGTGCTGATAAAGACTTATGTGGCATATGCCGGCGGCTTTGTACTTGACTTAGCATTACTCTTTCTTTGGATTGATGTGCTTCATATCGGCAACTTTATGCAGCCTTTGGCTATGCTGGCACAGTCCATTGGCTTTACACAGGTAAGTGCGCAGCTTGTGGGAGATTTGGTGGCAAAGGCTGTTAATATTGTGCTGATTGTGCCAATCAACTTCCTTATGAATAAATATTGGGCATATAAGCAGAAATAGGTCAGGAGAACAAAGGATGGAAGTAAAAGTATATGCAAGTAAGTCTACATTGGGGATAATTGTACTTGTGTTGACAATATTTGTAATTGTGTTTGCATATTGGGGAATCGGAAAACGGTATGAAGATATAGAGAAACATCAGGAGTATCAATACAAGAATGGAGTTGTGATTGGAACAGAGGCTCACTTGTACTATGATGATGAGGGAGATGAGGATTATACGTATTCTGCAATACTGGAGGTTTCCCAAAGAGAAGAGAATATTGTTATTGAAACTGCTAATGTATTTTACTCAGAGCCGGAGATCGGAGAGAGCATCCCTGTTTTGTATAAAGAAAGAAGTAATGGAACATACGATTACCTTTTGGTAAGAGAGGACTGGATGACCGGAGAATATATAGATATTGAGGAAGATTATGATAGAAATCTTGTCTTTGCTATTGTGTTTCTGGCTTTGGATTTATTCATATTTGGTTTTATGCTTCCGCGCGGTAAAGTACAGGGGGTAGGTATAGGTGCCGGTTTAGTTCTGTTAGGGGTATCCGGAGTATTTTTGGTGGGATTTGTAGGAAATCTGGGAGGACTATTCTTATTACTCTTTGGGGCTATTGGAGTGCTGGTGTTGCATCGTATGCTCTTTGTTTCACCCGAAAAGCAGAAACAAATGCTAGAAGAAAATAAGAATGGAAGACTTTTCCGTGTGCGAGATGTGGTGTATAATAAAGAAAATGGAAAAGATATGGTAGTGTTTGCGATGGTATCCAAAAATCAAGGAGATTGTGCATATTTTTCCTATGATAGTGAGCCGGGAGAATATCGGGTGGGAGACTGGCGTAGCGCTAATATAGTTACATTGATGTTGCAACAAGGTAGGCGGATGATAGGGCCATACGATACATTAAATGTATCCGGAGTGCCGGAAGATACCTTTCAGGAATTAAATGAAGCAGGAAAAGGCATGGTGAAACTGTTGGAGTCCACCGGTATGGTGATGTAGAGAGAAGAGGGATAAGATGAGAACATCTTTGAGAGAAATGCCCCAAAACGTGATAGATTATGTAGTACGAGGAACAGTGATAGTTAATTTTGTGTTACTATTTTGCCATTTTTGTTTTGGAGCATTGTTTTACATATATGAGGCAACGGTATTATTTGCGTACAATTGCTTAAGTATCGTAACATATGTGGCTGCATTTGCTTTACTGAAGCGAAATAGGGCCTGGGCATATGTAATTGTGGTATATGTAGAGATTTTCATCTTCATGATTCTAGCAGTGATTTTCTTAGGATGGGATTATGGATTCCAGCATTATTGTATTGGTTTCGTTGCATCCATGATTTTTACAGATTTTTACATGAATCATGAGCAGGTCATGAGTAAGAGAACCAAAGTCATGGTATTTTTTAACGTAATGCTTTATCTTGCTTTAAGATTTTGGACATATAAGAACCCATATATATATGTTATGGATAATGATTATATTGTACATACGTTCTTTGTCATGAATACAGTGATAGGATTTGCATTCCTAATTGTATACTCGTCCATCTATTCGTCTACGGTGTACAAGTTGGAGAATGAGCTGTTGGAGATGGCTAATTTGGATGCATTGACCGGACTTTGTAATCGAAGAAAGATGAAGCAGATATTAAATGCCATCCCGAAGGAAGACAGAAAGATGGTGATTGCCATGCTGGATATCGATTACTTCAAGAACATTAACGATCAGTATGGTCATGATGCCGGGGACGAAGTACTGAAAATGGTGGCTGATGTATTAAATAAGAAAAATGCGGAAAAAGAAACATTTCAGGTATGTCGTTGGGGCGGTGAGGAATTTCTGGCGTTTTATGGTAACTATGAAGGCAGCAGGGAAGAGGTTATTGCTGAGTTCGAACAGGTCCGTAAGGATGTGGAGGGGACTGTTGTGCGGTATGAGGAGCATGAAATTCATGTGACGGTAACCATAGGATTGTCTTTCTATCAGCAGGAGGTACCTATGGAGGCTTTGATTAAGGAAGCAGATACGAAACTGTACGAAGGCAAGGAGAATGGCAAGAACCGGGTTGTAGCATAGGGAAAGCTGCGAGCTATTTAACAGAATATTGTGAAAGAATGTCCTCTGATTGCGGACCTGAAAGGGTGGTGATTGGAGGATTTTTTTATTCTCAATATAAGGGTGCTATGAGTTTTAAAATTCAGCGGTGATTGTCAGAAAAATTGTATCGTGCTATAATTTTAGATAATGAATTATGTGGACAGTTATCCACATTAGTGGAAATATGAAGGTCAAGTACTACGGATATAGGCGGAGAGAAGTGCAAAGATGAAGAAGATTTGTCATGACATTTTTAGAGCCATACATGAAGGAAAATGGCTTCGGATTGAATATGAAAATCAGGGAAGTGAAATAACAAAATTCTGGATTGGTATCCGTGATTTAGATGTTTTGGGGAGAAAGGTAATCTCGGATGCTTTGAATGTTTCAAATTATAAGTATGGTCAAAGTTATTCGTTATTTATTGATAAAATCATTTCTTCGGAACTGATAGATGGTTCTTATTGCCCGGTGAATAAGAGATTGGTAGATGATATACTCATAAATCCACATAAGTATAAAGTTTTATTTGACAATGTGGCAAATCTAAAGATTCTTAATTACTTAGAAATTTGTAATCGTATGGATACAACACCATATTATTCAGAGTTTGCATTAATTAAAAAATTGGATAGAGATAGTTTTGATGGTGAGGCATTTGTGCTTAGCCAAGAACAGTTTCAGGAAGTGGTAAAGGATTTTAGGTATAAAACAGAGAAGAAAGCACAAGATGGGGGAAAGCTACGAATTCAACAGTTGGCTATGAATGTACTTAGTATTAATACACAGAAGGGGTTGTATGTTCTTGCATACAGGAAACTACAGTTGGATGTGAAGAATCGAATACTTCGCCCGGATGAGAATATTACTATTTGTACAGAATATATTATGGGAGAAACGAAGGAGAGTATTCGAAAATATCTTGATGCAGAAGAGTTTGAACTACTAGGAGATTTTGAGGAAAATCAAGAAAAAATAAAGGACTGTATCACGAAGCATTCAAAGTTGGCCATGGGTGTAGATGATATGCCATATATGATTGGTCTGGGAATGGATGTGGTGCTAGATTTGCACAGCGAGTATCAGGCCATTGTAGAGATGTATGAAGAAAGTAAGGTGACAGTTCCTGTTAAGGCTTTTTTTGGGGATTTATTAGCACGCCCAACCAGAACGAAAGTGTATCCAATGGCACTGCTGAATGCAAATGTGAACTTGGATCAGTTATTGGCAATTCATAATGGAATGAAGTACCCCTTGGCATATATTCAGGGACCTCCGGGGACCGGAAAAACCAATACGATTATTAATACGATAGTTACAGCTTTTTTCAATGAACGTACGGTACTTTTTGCGTCTTATAATAACCATCCCATCAGTGGTGTATTTGAAAAACTAACTGATATGACACATAAGGGAAAGAGAATTCCATTCCCTGTTCTACGTCTAGGGAATGTAGAGAAGGTGGAGGAAGCAATACAGTATATCAAAGAGGTGTATAAACAGGCTAAAGATATCACTGTTTTTGATGGTACGTTGGATAAGAGAAAAGGTGACCGAACAGAAAGAGCAAAGAAGCTGTCAAGCCTTTTAGAAGAGTATGAGAAAGTGTTGGAACTTAAGGATCGAAAAGAAACTATTAGTCGTTTGATGGAATATCAGAAAAGGAATGTTCTGGCTATGCAAATGCTCCCATTTCAGGCAGATTTGCAGGGACGTCAGTTGACTATGGTAGAGGCGGAAATTAAAAAAACGGGTGATTTTACAGATGAGCAGGCAATGGCGCTTGTTGATTCGGATTTTGAAAGGCTGAGAGAATATTTATATTATACATCGGCTCGTTATATCAAGAAATTGGGGCAAAACCAATATAAGGATTTGTATGATATAATCTTCCATATGGAGGGAGAATCTCAGATAGAAAAGTTCAATAAGTTTTTAAGTAAAACAGAGAATGTAAAGAGATTGCAAAAAATTTTTCCAATCGTTATCACAACATGTATTTCTGCTCATAAAATAGGTAGGCCGGAACCAATGTTTGATATGGTGATTATAGATGAAGCAAGTCAGTGCAATACTGCTGTGTCGCTTGTTCCGATTATTCGAGGAGCAAATCTGATGTTGGTGGGAGATCCCCAGCAACTTAGCCCGGTAATATTATTGGATGAGATTACAAATCAAAAACTCCGGCAGAAGTATGGCGTTGTTGAAGAGTATGACTATCGGAAAAATTCAATTTACAAAACTTTTCTGGCTTGCGATTCCGTCAGTGATGAGGTTCTGTTACATAATCATTATCGTTGTAATGAGATGATTATTGGATTCAATAATCGCAAGTATTATAATTCTAAGCTGAAAGTGTGTTCCAAGAATACAGAGACACAGCCACTTGTGTATGTAAATGTATGTAATAGCCGTGTGGATATCAAGAATACGGCACCTGCGGAGGTGGATGCGATTATTGAATACGCAAGAATGAATACGGATAAGAGTATTGGAATCATTACTCCGTTTGTAAATCAGCGTAGATTGATTGAACAGGAAATCAAAACACACCAACTAGCCAATGTGGCATGTGGGACAGTACATGCATTTCAGGGAGATGAGAAAGACGTTGTTCTGTTTTCAACTGTTCTTACAGAGAAGACACAGGAAGGAACCTACGGCTGGTTAAAAAACAATAAAGAGCTGATTAATGTTGCAACTTCCAGAGCCCGGGATAAATTAATTGTTCTGGCAGATTGGAAGAATTTAAATCGTCTACGCAAAGAGAATGAGGAAGATGATCTGTATGAGTTAGTGCAATATGTGCGCCAGAATGGTGCATCTGTAGTTACTCCAAAGAAATCAAATTCCAGGGCCCTTGGAGTTAAGCCATTCAGTACAGCAACGGAAGAGGCTTTCTTAGAAAATTTAACCCATGCATTGGGCAATATATGGCTATCAGATAATAGATATACTATTCATAAAGAAGTGCCAATTTCACAGGTATTTAGAGATAATACGACTTATAGCGATTTATTCTATTCCGGTCGATTTGATTTTGTAGTATATGAGTTTATTAATCGCCAGCAACTTCCTGTACTTGCGATAGAATTAGATGGTAAAGAGCACTATACTGATGAAGTAGTGATGGAAAGGGATAGGAAAAAGCAGCAGATATGTAAGGAGCATAACTTACATATTATTCGAGTAGAGAACTCATATGCCCGACGATACAACCATATTAAAGAGATTCTGCTCGCTTATTTTAAGGTGAGGCATTAGAAGAGTTAAGGGCCGTAGATAGGATAACAGGACGAGGGAAGAGCATTGTAGGGAAAGCGAAGAAATGGAGGATGATTTATGTTAGTGTTAGTATATAGAAAGTGCAGTACTTGCCAGACAGCTTTGAAATGGCTGGAAGAGCATTCGCTTAAGTTTGAGGAGCGTTCTATTGTAGAGGAAAATCCTACATATGAGGAACTAAAGGAATGGTATGTAAAGAGTGGACTGCCGTTGAAGAAATTCTTTAATACAAGCGGTCTGATTTATAAAGATATGGGGCTGAAAGATAAGCTTGGGGCGATGTCGGAGGAGGATCAGATACGGCTCCTTGCAACGAATGGAATGCTGGTGAAGAGACCACTTGTAGTGGGAGAGGACTTTGTACTGACTGGGTTTCGTGAGAAAGAATGGGAAGAGAAGATTTTGGAGAAATAGTATAGTCGATATAAAAGTACCCGGGAGGATGACTTCCGGGTACTTTTATGTTGAAAAATGTAGCTAATGACGATATACTATAGATAGCACTAAAAAACTACTAGAATAGCCTTGTACTTGATTAGTTTCTTGAATGAAAGGTTAAGAAGAAAAGAAGCGGAGGAGATATGTCGTATAATTGCTTATCAAGAGAGTTACAAGATTGGATACAAGAGAATCGTGCAAATCATTGGGTTAATCCATATGCTTTTAAAGACGAAGATGTTCTTAGACGTAATATGGGGCATGATAAAGCGAACCTTTGGCGTCCGGCATTTGTGAGAGACTGTGAGAAAATCATGCATTTACCTTTATACAATCGTTATTCAGATAAGACGCAGGTGTTTTCTTTATATAAAAATGATGATATATCCAGACGTTCGCAGCATGTTCAAATAGTTTCTAGAATTGCAAGAAATATCGGTAGTTTGCTAGGGCTAAATGTAGATTTGATAGAGGCAATTTCGCTAGGACATGATATTGGGCATACACCGTTTGGACATGCAGGAGAAAGTAAGTTAAGTGAATTATATTATGGTCAAACAGGAAAATATTTTAACCACAATGTGCACAGTGTTCGTGTTTTAGATAAAATATATCGACTAAATCTAAGTATGCAAACATTGGATGGGATACTGGCTCATAATGGCGAAATTGAGTTGGCTAAGTATCAGCCAGAGGCATATGCAGATTTTGAAGTATTTGATAGTAAAGTGGATGCATGTTACCTAACCAAGGAAGCCAATACACAATTGGTTCCGTCAACGCTGGAGGCTTGTGTCATGCGGATTTCAGATATTATTGCATATCTGGGAAAAGACAGACAGGATGCCCTGAAAATAGGACTATTTGCAGAAGAACCTAAATATACGCCAAATACAATCGGCGTACATAATTCCAAGATTATCAATAATATGATTGTCAATATAGTGGAGCGGAGTTATGGAAAACCATATTTAAAAATGGATGAAGACTTCTTCGAGGCTCTTTCCATTGGTAAAAAGGAAAATTATGAGCTGATATATGGAGATGTCAATGTAAGGAAAGATTACACAGAAAATATTTATCCCATGATGGAGCAGATGTATGAGACCTTGCTAAAGGATGCCAAAGAACATAATAGGGAGTCTGTTTTATACAAGCATCATATAGAGTATGTTAACAATATTATAAAATACTATGCAAAAGCTGATTATGAAGAGAATGAAGCCAATGATATTGTTATGGACTATATAGCGAGCATGACGGATGATTATTTTGTGGATTTGTATAATTATTTATTTCCGTCAGGAACATATAGTGTTAAGTATAAGGGATATTTTGAGTGATGGACTTATATGTGTGCCACGGCAGCAAGTTGCTTTTTGAAAGAAAGTTCGCAAAATCAAGGGTTGTGGGATTTTAAGACGGAATTTTTATACCAGATTTATACCAGAAAAATAAGGATTTGGGGCTGTGACATGGTTGGTTATTTGAAGGCTTAAAAAAAGAACAGATGTATAATTTTCAAAGTGTGAAAGGGCAATTTCGAGGTGTTGGAGGACGGCTTGAGGTTGCCTTTTGCATAATGTATTAACTTGATATGTGTGCTACAATAGGTAGCAAGGAAATATAATACTTTTTATTGTTTTAATAAATTATGTATCGTAGATAAATACAGAGGAGTTGAAGATGCAAAAAACAAAATTATCGGAGCATAAAAAAGTAGGGGACACACTTGAAACACCTTTGTTGTCAGGCGCAATGGGGCAAGCATTGCAATTGTCGTCGTGGAGTAGGAATTCCTTGCCAGAATATTTATGGATTGCATTGATATTTGATAAATATGGAAGAGAAGATGGGTTGTATATTTTTAGTAAGATATTAGAAGCCTGTAAGTGTTTTAAAATATATGAATCTAAATTCTCTCTAATTACAAAGCTGCCGGAAGAAACGCAAGAGAAGTTTTATGCTATTTTGGACAGGTATGTAGGGAAGGAAGTGTTAGCTCCGCTGACAATGATTATAGAGGCAGAACAGTGTCCTTTATTTTATTTTCATTATGTGAATCCATCAATATCTATAACTGAAAAGGTAGAAACGGTTATACGAGTTGTGAAAAGAAACATGGGACTACATGATAATGAATCAACAGATGTCTGTTATATTGCACTTTGGTTTGTCATTATAAGTGGAAAATTAGCGCTAGGTCCGGAAGTCTCTGTACTTGGCAAAGCGCTAACGGAATATCATAAATGCAAGCATACAGACGAAGTAATGAGAATGTATAGACCAAGTATACGGGCGACTTTCCAGGCTTTATCCCAAATTGATAGGGACGAAGAGTTTTGTAAGAATTTTTGGATAAATCTGGCCAGCATTACACCATGTAATCCGTTGGTTTTACAATTTGAAAAGAAGGATGAGCAGCTTATGCAGTATTATAACGATGCGAAAAAAGTAATTAAGTATATTCAAGCAACTAATGAAGATAAAAAATTAGATAAGCGATTCGAAGTATGTATGGGAATTTCGATGTACATATTTAAATTATATTGCGAAATAGTAGAGAACAACTTGTTTGGCAATATTTCAGGACGAATTCTTTTTAGAACAATGGTAGAAAGTTATTTCAATTTTAAATATTTAGTTATTAAAGAGAAGGATGAGCCAAGGATATATGAAATGTTTCAGGAGTATGGACGTGGAAAGTATAAGCTTGTCATGTCAAAACTTAGAGAAGAAAAATTTCATATTGAAGAGGCATCTCATATGAACAAGCATGTAATGGAAGCTTATGTGAATGAAGACAAAGATGAAAATTTCTTAAACATAAGTCTTAACTATTTTGATAAGCAGAATATTAGACAAAAAGCTCAATGTATCAGTGAGGAAGAATTATATGAAATTTATTATGAATATGATACAAATTTTGTGCATGGATTTTGGGGAGCTATCAGAGAATCGGCCATGTTAATATGCGATAATCCAGCACATTTGTATCATACAGTTCCAGATTATTCAAGAGAACAAATGCTATATAGTGTTGAAGAGGATTGTAATATGGTAATGAAAAAAGTGTTTGAGTTGCTTTCAAATATCATTGAGTTGCCGGATTTTTACTTAGAAAGATATAAGGAGTAGTGTGTTATGGAATTCAAAGCAATTAATAGAATTCAGAAAGAATATCAATTGCTACTGAAGCGATATGAGCCCAAAGTGTTATCGGGGAATATTTCGTTAGATGAAATAAAGGTCTTGATAGAAGAGGTTCAACTTTTTTGGTATAAACATAATTCTACTATTACATATTTCCTTAATAATATCAGTCTGGATGATAGAGTTTCATATCTAGCAGGAGCTGTTAGATTAGATATAATGAACGATGGACATTATGAGTTTGGGATTATGGGGAATTATAGAATAATTAATGATCCTATTGGGAAAATGAGTACATTTTATAAACCAAAGGCTAGTGGATTAGATTATAATTATATTAACCAATATTTCGCGGATACTTATGTCGACACATTGTGTCTGCTGGAAAAGTACAGCGATGATTTTTGGATTCTGCCTTTAGAACTGATTTATGAAAATGAAAAGAGTGAATATTTTAGAGAAACATCAAAACTGGCATTGGATATATTGTTTAACTTCTTTAAGAAACCTTCGGATTCAATGGAAACTTTTTTAGATAGATATCAAACATACGAAGAGATAGAAGCTGAACTTGTGGATGGTGCAATTGAACATTTAATCTATAATGATTTCAAGGATTCGGGATTAACACTGAGAGAGAGAATAGAAAAACACATAAAAGAAACGGGGAAGATGTTGTTGAATATGGATATGTCAGAACCTGAGATATTTATAATGTTTACATCTCAACATTTGATGCAGATTCTTAATATCGTGAATGTTGCGTTGCAGTTTAAAATGTGTCCATTTATTAGAAATGATGTGGTGTTTTCGTATTTTTTACTGGTCTATTCCAACTGCTCAAAAGAATTTGAAAGAGAAGTTGTATATGAGACATTGATTGGCTTTGTGTCTCAAAAGATGGTTGATTTGACAGTGTTTACTTATGATGAATATAAAAGTTATTTTATGGATAGGAAACTTGTGAATTATGTAATGGATAAATTACTAATTGGAGATAAGGACATTTTTCAAATAACTATGTCAGAAGTTTTAAAATTAATTGAGCTATTTATTTCCGAGAGAAAGGGGAATGTTCAGATATAATAGATAAGATGCGTTGCTTTATTTATTACGATTAAAGATAAACAAAGAAGAGGTAATGTGATTTGCGACCAGATTATGATGGAATAAAATATTATGGGAAAAGCGATATGAGTATAGGATGGGAATTAGAGGATTCGGAAGAAAAATTGCAAGGTTTTTCTTCTCAGAGTACCGTGGAAAATGTAAATGAAGCTATTGAGTTGTTTAATATTGCTCAATTGTTAGATACAGAAGTGCGCCTAAGAAAATGGGATGAAAATACATATAATGGATACAAGGCTAAGTCTCCATTGCTGATGAAGTTATGTGCAAAATTTTTTACCGAAATCAATAATGATAGCTTTATGAAAATTGAAGAAAGCGTATGTATGTCGTATTT
Organism: Acetatifactor sp.; assembly: GCA_045541195.1. GTDB lineage: Bacteria > Bacillota > Clostridia > Lachnospirales > Lachnospiraceae > Acetatifactor. The sequence goes on from JAZQIQ010000008.1 coordinate 40,278, forward strand.
GGAAGACTTTTGGATGTTGATAGAAAAGTTTAAGGTTTATGAAAGGATTGATAAAGACACATTTAAACGCTTCGTGGAAGAAAGTAATCCGACATTATGGGTAATATTAAAGCATAAACGAATTGTTGATTTCTTTGGTCAAGAGTTATCGGATGTCTTAAGAATTTCGGAACAGACACCGGAATTGCTAGCACATAATTTCTTGGAAGCAGGCGAGAAAATACGATATTATTTTCCGAAGGAGTTATTACCAAGTGAATATGAAGAGATTTTAAAGAGATATGTTGAAAGTGAAAATCCTAATCCAAATTATCTGCATTTAATAATGATTCATAATAGTACAAAAGAGTGTCCGATTAGCGATAAGCTTAAATTAGCTGCTAAAAAGGCATATCATAAATACTGGGAAAATAATCAGACAAGTGGTACTGGTATAGGTTATGGCGTGGAACTCTCTTTTGGAGATGTACCGGACGTAGTATCGTACGAAAAAGAAGGATATACCATTAAATATACATATGATATTAAATGGTTGGAGGAAAATCTGGATTATCCGACTATTTTAAATAACTTTAAATTCTTGTTTGAATATTTTGATATGTTCTGGCGTTGCACTTTTGTTGCGGTAAAGTCCCAAATGGGAGTGTTTGAAAAATATATTGGAATGAAAGGAAAGAGAGAGTATATTAAGGGGACATCCTTTAATATGTGTAATATGACGAGTACGCTTCAAATGAATGCATATTACAACTTTTTACAAAAAAACAACATCAGTCTTGAATTAGTAATAAAATGGTTTTTTGAAGAGTATTTAAAAGAGGAATTTGGTGCAGACGGATTTGTTTATAATCCGTCTAAGAATGATGCAAGTTGGTTGGATAAGTGTAAAAATATTTCGTCTGAGATGGATGGAGTTTTGAAACAGTATCGAATGTATGTCGAGGATGGTCAAATAGACAGAGAGTTGTTGGAAATGTCATCAGAACATATTGTTCTGGGTACAGTACCAAGTTTTCTGAAGGAAAAGTATGCTTATGCAGAAAGCACGGACATGCATAACAAAATGCATTTGTTGTTCTCTGATCAATCCACCATTGCATATACAGAAAAAACAAAAAGCACATATAATTCATTCTGTTTGCTTATCATGTCAGAGGAGATGAGACGTTCAGAATTTTTTGAATATCAATTACCATCGATCGATTGGTTGATAGAAAAGAACGTTGTGTATGTGGATAATAATGATGTGCTGAGATTAAACAGAGAATATGTTGCAATATTAGCTGACATGTATAAGCATGATGTTGTTTGTGTTCAATACTATGGGAAGTATAAACCTGTATTAACTGAAATGAAAGATTCAAATGATATACGGACGGAAAGAACGTTGTTTTCGGTCCCGGAGACTAATTATTTAAATTATATGTTGAATCGGGCGGAATATAGTAATGGAAAAGATTTAAGAAACAAGTACATTCATAGTACATATCCGATGGATGAAGATGTACAGATGCAGGACTATATGGATTTGCTAAAGATTATGATTATTATCATAGGAAAGATTAATGAAGAGTTTTTGATAAAATGTACTAAAAGTGATGAGAACAATCAATGAGTGAACGAAAAGCGTTCTTTTATTTCTTTGCAAAATAATATTTCGAGCGAAATGTCAAAAAATGAATTGATACTTCGCTCGAAATGTTGTATGCTTTAAGCAAGATGAGAAACACTAATCTCAAAGGAGATGATTTTATGAAGTCTAGTGATCAGATTGCAATTGAATGGGGAATGTCTAAAAGAACAATTAACGATTTGTGTAACAAAGGAAGAATTTTAGGTGCAATAAAGGTTGGGAGACAATGGCAGATTCCGGATAATGCGGAGAAACCAGTTGATGGTCGAGTGTCTTCAGGAAAGTATTCTAAGAAAAAGGATGGCGGCACAAGGTCCTTACCAATCGGTGTTTCAGATTATATTCGTGCGCAAGCCGAATATTACTATGTAGATAAGACGTTGCTGATTAAGGAATTCCTGGACCAGAAGCCTTTGGCTTCTTTATTTACTAGACCAAGACGTTTTGGAAAGACTTTGAACATGGATATGCTCCGTGTATTCTTTGAGATTTCGGATGAGGATACGAGCCAATACTTTGTAGACAAAGCTATTTGGAAATGCGGAGAAGAGTATCGTAAGCATCAGGGGAAATATCCGGTTATCTTTTTGACTTTCAAGGATGTGAAATTTGATTCTTGGGAGGAGACGGTGGTTAAGATTCGTGGACTCTTACAGAAAGAGTTCGGAAGACATCAGGAACTGTTAAACAGTAGCGAACTGGCAGAGTATGAGAAAGCATATTTTGCTAAAGTGTTAAAAGAAGAAGCATCTGAGGTGGAAATGTCAGAGGCACTTGAAAGATTATCGCAGATGCTTGCTACACATTACGGCAAGGCTCCTATCATCATTATCGATGAATATGATACGCCAATTCAGGAAGGCTATTCCAAGGATTTCTATGATGAAATCATTGGCTTTATGAGAAACTTTTTCTCCGGAGCTTTTAAGGATAACAAGAATATTACCTATGGATTTCTTACAGGAATTCTGCGTATTGCACAGGAGAGCATTTTCAGTGGGCTAAATAATCTGACTGTGAATTCTGTAATGGATGACGAATATGATGAGTTCTTCGGTTTTACTTCTTCGGAAGTAAGAAAAATGCTTGAATACTATGGTGTTGCAGATAAAGAAGATGAGCTTAGAGAATGGTATGATGGTTATCTGTTTGGTAGTACAGAGATTTATAATCCATGGTCTGTGATTAATTATATTTCAAGAGGCTGTATTCCGCAGGCATACTGGGTTAATACCGGAAAAAATGAAGTGCTGGAAGATGTACTTACCATTGCTACGGATGATATCACAGAGAGACTGTATGCATTGCTGCGAGGCGAGAGAGTAATCGCGCGAATCGACCAGAATGTGGTATATAGATCACTGGCTGAAGACCCTGCAAATATTTATAGTCTTTTATTAGTGGCCGGTTATCTTAAGACACCTAAAAAGGAATTGCAGGCGGATGGTTCTTATTTGTGTGAAGTGTCTATTCCAAATAAAGAGATTGCGGCAGTTTATAAGAGCGAGATATTGTCGCATTTGATGCAAATTGGTGCAATTACAAGAACTACAGCAAATATGATTGCAGAAAGTCTATATGCAAATGATGTTAAAAAACTGCAAAAAGCAATTTCAGAGTATATGGACAAATCCATAAGCTTTTATGATGCCGGAGCAGAGGGCTTTTATCATGGACTTACGCTTGGGCTGATTGCTTTGCTGGATAATCAATATAGGATTAAATCTAACAGAGAATCCGGTGATGGCAGATATGATATCAGCTTAAATCCGAGAGAAAAGAAATATCCGGGCATTATTATGGAACTGAAATGGAAGAGTGGCTTGGAAGAGGCTGAACTTGAAAAGCTCTCAACGGAAGCACTTAACCAGATTGATGAAAAGCGATATGACTTGGAACTTAAGGAAGAAGGCATTGAAAATGTCATTAAGCTTGGAATTGCATTTTCGGGAAAGAAAGTAGTAATAAAGTCAAAATAGTATGTGAAAGGATGTTGTCTATGTTCCCTACAATTAACCTTAAAGAGACCGGTATCAATCTCCGCCGAATCATGGACAAACGCGGAATTACGCCGAAAGACATAAAAGAATATTTAAACCTCACAAGTGTGCAAAGTGTATATAACTGGTGTAGTGGTATCAATATGCCAACGATTGATAATTTGTATGCATTAAGTCAGTGGTTTGGGATTCCGATTGATGCAATCGTATGCGGTAACAAAAAAGCGATTCTTCCGAAAACAGTTGTTATATTGGAAGATAGAAGAGATAAAAGATTGTATACTTATTATAAAAGAATATGTGAGATGGCGGTTGCCTAAAAAATTAAAGCACAGCTTGAATGACAAAACTACAATCCTCCTACAGAATGGAAATATAACATTTTGTAGGAGGATTTTTTAATGCAAAGAAACGTAAGCGTAGTAGAAGACTTGAATGGAAACAAGATTGTGTTTATCCATGATGTCCGATTTAAGGGAAGACAAGCAATTGAATGGGAAGATGTTGAGATGTATTTGAAACAGTATGTTGGTGAAGCACGTATCATCAAAAGTACAAATGATATGGTGTACATAGGTGCAGATTTACCTGAGGAGTATGCGCATTCAAATTATACGAATACACTGAAGGGAGCAAATGCTAAAGCAAAAGCCAATGCTGTGCAAGGAATACCGGAAATGATAGAGATTGCTACGAATAAGATGCATAAGGAAAATTTCAAGGAAAAGCATAAAAGAGATGCAAAATATGGGTGGTACCGATATGATTCCAGATTTGCGTTGCCGGTTTTTGATGAGGAGGGTGAAATAAAATATTACAACGTTTTTAAAGTAATTATGGTTGTAAGACATGCAGAAGACGGAAAGTTGTACTTATATGACATTATGAACATAAAAAAAGAAACGGGTACCCATTTCCAGTCATAAAGACCTTACTCAGTCAAAAACTCGTTTCTTCTTGAGTTAATAATATGAGATTCAGAAAAAATAGTCAAGAAGAAAATCGGATAACACCGCATATATCAGGTGTTAAAGAAAAAAGTTTGAAAGGAAGCGGATTATGGCTAGAAAAAAAGTGGTTCTTTTTCCTAGTGCAGAACAGGCATTGGAGAAAGTGGGGGCAAATATAAAGAGAGCAAGACTACGTAGGAATATACGGGCAGAGCTTTTGGCAGAGCGAGCCGGTATTAGCGCAGATACACTTTCATCGATAGAGAAAGGCGTGTGTACTGTTTCGATTGGTGCATATGCAGCAGTATTGTTTTCTCTTGGTATGGAGAAAGACCTTGAATTGTTGGGAGCTGATGAAGAAGAAAAGCGAAGATATAGAGAGCTTAATCTGAAGATGCGTAAGAGGGCAATGAAAAGGCCAAAAGAGAAAAAAATAATAAAAGGAGATGGACCGATGATATACATAACCGGTGACTGTCATGGGGAGTTTGAGAAATTTGATATAGACTTATTTCCGGAGCAAAAAGAAATGACCAAAGAAGACTTTATGATTATTTGTGGTGATTTTGGCGGAATATGGGATAAGGATGCATCCGGAGGATGGGAAACAAAAATGCTTGAAGAATTGGAGGGCAAACCATTTACTACATTGTTTGTAGATGGGAACCATGAAAATTTTGACAGGCTTTACAGCTATCCTATAGAAGAATGGAACGGAGGAAAAGTTCATAAAATCAGACCGTCTGTGATACATCTGATGAGAGGTCAGGTGTTCACAATTGCAGGTAAGAAGATATTTACCTTTGGCGGAGCAAAAAGTCATGATATTTCCGGAGGGATTTTAGAATATGATGATCCAGATTTTTACAAAAAGAGAATGGCATTGGAGGAGAATTTTAAGTCGTACAGAGTGAATCATTATAGCTGGTGGGAGCAGGAATTACCATCGGAAGAGGAGATGATGGAAGGAATTGCAAACTTGCAAGCACATGGAAATGAAGTTGATTTTATAGTGTCTCACTGCTGTGCAGCAAGTACACAAGCTTTAATCGGTGGTGGTAGGTATAAGAGAGATTATTTGAATGAATATCTTGAAAAAATACGTCAGAGTGTACAATTCAAAAAGTGGTTTTTCGGGCATTACCATAATAATAGAAGTGTAAATGCGCAAGAGATACTTTTATATGAGCAAATAATGAGGATTGTATAATGGAGGAGTTGGCGATGGAAGAGAATAAAATTACTGCAATCACCAAAGAAAGGACAGATGTGCTTAGAGAAGCATATAAGGATACCTTGGAAATACTGGATGCATACGACCATCAAACACTGGCCCGTCCTGAGGGGACATACTATGATGGGAATGAAAGCATCGAAGAAGTGGCAGTAGGCATGTTGTATGACATGATAAAGAATCCGGTTTGGTATGACTGTAACAAGCAAATGGCAGCAATCAAGTTCTTGCTATTTTTGGAGTGGAACAATGCGCTGTATGTTGATGGAGAAAAAAGAATCAGTGATACATTATTGGTTGCGCTTATCCTTATGATAGAAAAATCCAGGGATGAGGATAAAGAAATGATAATTAGGACAGTGTTAAATTGTATATGTTAATTTGATATTCCAATTTGGAATATCAAGTTATTGCTTTGAGGTAACAATTTGTGACCTCAAGTTGAAAGGAGCAGAAGACGATGAAGAGTATAATGAAGATACTTTGGTTTATTATTAAATTACCTTTTAGAATTTTGGCATTAGTAATTGTTGCGCCATTATCGATAATAGGAATTATGATAAATCTAATCTCTAATATGGGAGGAGTAGTATTAAGCCTATTTAATATATTTATGCTGATAGGGTTCTTTGGGATTCTACATTCACAAGATTGGGTAGCATTAAGAAGTTTGGTGGTCATTATTTTTGTAGAAGCGATAGCTATCTTTGGTGTTGGAATGGTTCTGGGGATTATTGAACTAATAAAAGACAGTTTATTATCTTTTGCATTAGGATCCCCGTATGGTATTAGAGCGATTTAAAGAGATTGGCTAATAAAATGTCAATGTTTTGATAATGAACGGTCAATACTTTGCTAATGTTTTGTCACTTTTTTTCGGATTTTAAGTGTGATATATTTACAATGGACAAAGCGAAGGGACATCAGAAATGAGCCTAGAGCCGAGTCCATTTCTTTTGCAAAAGAATAGAGTAATTAAGGAGCGTCAGCTCATGACCATTAAGGTTGTGGGTATGGCGCTTTTCTTATGCTCAAAATCAGGTGACGACCTAAGCAGCAGTTAAGAAATGTAAAGGAGAAAAAGCATAATGAATTACGAAGAGTTTAAGAACGAGTTTGTGGATGCGTTACAGGAACGTCTTTATGAGGGTGGTAATGAAGTAAGCATCCATGTTAACACGGTAGAGAAAATGAATGAGACCTATGAAGCAATTACAATTACTCCGGCGGGTAGCAACATAGGAATGAATCTGAATTTGGAAGTGTTTGCAGAGGCATATGAAAACGGTGTTCCGTTTGATGAGATTGTGGAGCAGGTAACTCACAAGGTTGAGGACCATCTTTCCAACATGCCGACCTTTGATGTTCAGGCACTTACAGATTATGAACAGATGAAGGACAAACTTTCTATGGAAGTGGTTGCTTCTGACAGAAATGCAGAGTTGCTTACCAAGGTACCCCATCAGGAGATGGAGGATATGGCAGTGGTGTACAGATTTGTGATGGAGAGTGATGAGGCCGGCAGAGCATCCATTCTTATTACGAATGAACTTATTGAAAGAATGGGAGTTACACCTGAGCAGCTTCATGCGGATGCGCTTGAAAATGCACCGGAGATTAGACCGGCAGTCATTAAAGGTATGAATGAGGTCATGATTGAAATGATGGGACCTGATGCTGCTGCTATGTTTGGTATGGATGAATTGCCACAGGATGAAAAGATGTTTGTGGCAACAGTTCCTGATAAGGTTGCAGGAGCTGGCGTTATTGCTTACCAGAACTTCATGGATGAGGCAGCTGAAAGAGTGGGTGGTGATTTCTTCATCCTTCCTTCATCTACGCACGAGGTGCTGTTAGTGAAAGATGATGGAGAGGCTAATTTCAGAGACTTAAAGGCTATGGTAGAAGAAGTAAATGCTACACAGGTTGCTCCGGAAGAAAAGCTTACTGACAGTGTATATCACTATGATAGCAAGGAGCACATCTTTGAGCTTGCAGAAAAGTTTGAGGCTCGTCAACAGGCAAAGGAAGCTGAAATTTCTTCTGAAAAAGAGGAAAAAGGTTCTGTCTTGGGTGACCTTAAGGCTAAGAAGGATGAAGTGGCTAAGCAGCCTAAAAAGGATGCAGTGGAGAATGCTACAAAGTCAAAGGGAGGAGAAGCACTGTAATGTCTGACAGAAATGACTATAAGCAGGGGCAAATCAGTGCAGTACCTAAGAGGGAGCCGAGTTCGGTTCCCTCTCCCAGAAATTGCAAGAATCCATGTCCTTATGGAAGAGGCAGAGAGTTCTGCTTTCCATGCTATGCGCAGCTTATGAAAAAGAAAGGGTAACATATGAGATATGACTACTTCTATGAGGAGCAGTCAGAGCAGTTTGTATTCTATAAGGTTCCAAAGGTGCTATGCACGGAAGAGGAGTTTCGGAAACTTTCATCAGATGCCAAGCTTCTCTATGGCTTGCTCCTAGACAGGGTTTCTTTATCCCAGAAGAATGGATGGATTGACGGGGAAGGGCGTGTTTATGTGGTATGTACTCTTGATGCTATTATGCTTTCACTTAATTGCAGCGATAAGACTGCTACTAAAATGCTGGTGGAACTGGAGAAGCATGGGCTGATAGAGAGAAAAAGACAGGGACAGGGGAAACCGGCGATTATTTATGTGAAGAATTTTATCCACTCGGAAAATCTACGATTCTTGACTCGTAAAACTTCCGATTCTGAACTCGTAAAATGTACGACTCTAGACTCGGAGAAAGTACGATGTAATAATACTGATTTTAATAATACTGAGATTAGTGAGACTAATCGTATCTTATCGGGAGATGGCGATATGGATGAGAGGGAGACCTATAGACAATATTTCATTGCACAATTGGAGTACTATGCCCTGAAGCAGCAATATCCCTATCAGTGTCGGGAACTGGATGAGATTTTAGATTTATTGGTGGATACTGTTTGCTCGAAGAGTAAAACCATACGTATTGCCGGAGATAGGAAGTCCCTGGCTGTTGTAAAAAGTCAGTTTATGAAGCTGGAGTATTGTCATATTCAGTATATCTTAGACTGCATGGAAAAGAATGGTGCGGAAGTTCGTAACATCAAGCAGTATTTGCTTGCGATGCTTTATAATGCACCACTTACAATCAATAATTATTATACGGCGATGTTTAACAATGACAGAGCCAATGGAAGAATATAAGGAGATGAACAGAAAATGGAAAATGTAGAATTAAGATTTATAAACGATAGCAGAGGCCGTTGTTTTCTGGTATCTGTTGATCCGACAAAGCTGGATAAGGGTGCTCTTTATTTTGGCTCTGACCAGACTATGTGGCTTATGGATCATGAAAAAGCATTAGCCGTAATTGATGGTTATGCAGATAGATGTATGTCCGAAATGATAGGAAAATCAGAGTATATCATTATTTATCCCTGTGACAGTCTTGTAAGAATCGATGGAGAGAAATATATCATTGGAGAATGCCTGATTATGAAATCCGATCATGGGATTCAGTGTTTGAGTCCGAAAGAGATTCATGATGCATTTATAGAAGTGATTAGCAGAATGACGTATGTACGTGCCGGTCAAGTGACGCTGGCGGCATATGAGATTTAGGAGGTCATTATGAGCAGAACAATACCAAGAGCATATGTAACCGCAGCATGGAGTAAGAACCGGTTTGAAGCGGAAGAGGAAGCGAGAAGATATTGCAGGGAGTTGGTCAAGGCTGGATATATGCCGGTTTGCCCAACTCTTTCTTATAGTGGAGTTTTTGATGACAAAGATCCGGACGCTTGTAAGAAACTACGTGAGATGTCAGAGGATGACCTTAGACGAGCAAGATTCTTAGTAATCTGTGGTGGTGTTATCAATGATGATGTAAAAGAGGATATTTCTATTGCAAAGAGAGCGAAGGTAATATCTACAACGCTGGAAGGAGTATTGGAGTGTATGTAATACTTGCCGGAGAGAAGGGAGTGATTATCTTTGGTAAATGAAGAAGTGGCTGAGAAAACGATACGTCTTGCAATTACAACGACCAAACTTACCGGTAGAGCTTTAGCGAAAGGATTGCATATCTATTTGAGGCACCGTAAAGAGGTTAAGGCAAAAAAGGCAGCGAAAAAAACAGAACCGAAAAAAGGTAAGCAATCTGTGAAGGAGCTGATCGGACAGAATCAGGGCGTTTCCAGCCTGCCTGTAGGCGAAACCGGTCTTAAGGACTTTGAGCGTATTGCTAAGAAGTATGGGGTAGATTTTGCGATTATAAAGGACAAGACTACCACTCCCACAAAGTACACGGTTTTCTTTAAAGCCCGCGATGCAGATGCAATAGCGCAGGTTTTGGCTGAGTATACCGCTAAGCAGGTCAAGAAACAGCAGAAACCGAGCGTACTGAAAGCCCTTAAGAAGTTTAAGGAGATGGTGGCTAATATGCCTAAGAAAGAACATGAGAAGAAAAAGGAGAAGACGCGATGAGTACAAAGAAACTTAAGAAGCTGCTAATCCTGAATCTGCCTTATGTGATTATTGGATTATTAGCGACCAATTTGGGAGAAATGTGGAGAATGGCAGTGGGAGCAAATATGTCGGAGAAAATCCAGAGCATTGTTTTGGATGGACTCATTATGAAGGCATTTGCTAATCCATTGCCGAGCATTTATCCGGTAGATTTATTAGTGGGTATCGTTGTAGGAGCAGTGCTTCGATTGGCAGTATACCTGAAAGGAAAGAATGCAAAAAAGTTCAGGCATAACGTGGAATATGGTTCTGCCCGGTGGGGAACACATGCAGATATTGAGCCCTTTGAGGATAAGGTATTTGCGCAGAATGTGATTCTATCCCAGACGGAGCGTATTACCATGAACAGCAGGCCCTCGCAGCCAAAATATGCGAGAAACAAGAATGTACTGATAGTCGGTGGCTCTGGTTCCGGTAAAACGAGATTCTGGTTAAAGCCGAATTTGCTACAGATGCACTCGAGCTATGTTGTCACTGATCCAAAGGGTAGTATCGCATGTGAATGTGGTAATGCCCTTTTAAAGAATAACTATCGGATTAAGATTTTTAATACCATCAATTTCAAGAAATCGATGCACTATAACCCTTTTGCTTATATCCACTCTGAGAAGGATATTCTAAAGCTGGTAACGACGCTTATCGCAAATACAAAGGGAGAAAGCAAGGGTGGTGACGATTTCTGGCTGAAAGCAGAGATGCTGCTTTATACAGCACTTATCGGATACATTCATTATGAGGCTCCGGAGGAAGAGCAGAACTTCTCTACACTCCTTGAGATGATAAATGCAATGGAGGTTCGAGAGGATGATGAGGAATTCAAGAATCCGGTGGATTTGATGTTTGAGGAATTGGAAAAGCAGAATCCGGACCACTTTGCAGTGAGACAGTATGCGAAATACAAGCTGGCTGCAGGCAAGACCGCTAAGTCGATTCTGGTATCCTGTGGTGCAAGACTTGCGCCGTTTGATATTAAGGAGCTTCGTGATATTACTGCCTATGATGAGCTGGAGTTGGATACTCTGGGAGATAAGAAGACAGCACTGTTTCTGATTATGTCAGATACAGATGCAACCTTCAATTTCCTGATTTCCATGGTTTATACGCAGTTGTTTAATCTGTTGTGTGAAAAGGCAGACGATGTATACGGAGGAAGACTTCCGGTGCATGTACGCTGCCTGATTGATGAGTGTGCCAATATCGGTCAGATTCCAAATCTGGAGAAGCTGGTGGCAACCATCCGAAGCAGAGAGATTTCTGCATGCCTGGTATTGCAGGCAAAATCACAGCTGAAAGCAATCTATAAGGACAATGCCGATACGATTATCGGTAACATGGATTCGCAGATATTCCTTGGTGGCTCTGAGCAGACCACCCTAAAGGATTTGAACGCTTCCCTTGGTAAAGAAACCATTGATATGTTTAACACCGGGGAATCGCGTGGTAGCAACATGAGCTACAACTTAAATTATCAGAAGCTTGGCAAGGATTTAATGAGCATTGATGAGCTGGCTGTCATGGATGGCAGCAAATGTATCGTGCAGGTAAGAGGTGTGCGTCCGTTCTTTTCAGATAAGTACGACATCACCCAGCATCCGAATTACAGGCTGACATCTGATTATGATAAGAAGAATCATTTCGATATCGAGAAGTTCCTCAACCACAAGTTAATATTGAGAGCGGATGACGAATATGAGGTCATCGAAGTAGACGAAGAATAACTCTTTTGATTTGCGATAAAGGCAGGTTAAGGAGTTTTTTTATTTGCGCGAACAATGAGCCAAGGCGGAATGCTTGCATTCAGATTTGGCGAATGTCGCGGCAGAGGTACGGCCGTATTTCCAAGGTCAGTCGACGGGCTTTGGAGCAGTAACTATAAACGACCTTTTGGTCAAGGAATTTTATAACAAAGAAAGAATATGGAGGATTTTAATCATGGCATTTTTTCAGAGCGCAGTAGGAACATTACAGACATTAGTAGTAGCACTTGGAGCAGGTCTTGGTATCTGGGGTGCAATCAACCTTATGGAAGGCTACGGTAACGATAACCCTGGCGCAAAGTCTCAGGGTATGAAGCAGCTTATGGCTGGTGGCGGTGTAGCTCTTATCGGTACTACTTTAGTGCCTGTACTTGCAACTCTTTTCTAAGAGACAGCGTGGCGGGACCACGCAACGCAACAGTAACTAATTATACGGAGCCGGGGCGAAAGACTCCGCCTCTAACACATTAAAGAATATGGAGGATTTTAATCATGGCATTTTTTCAGAGCGCAATTGGAACATTACAGACTTTAGTAGTAGCACTTGGAGCAGGTCTTGGAATCTGGGGTGCAATCAATCTTATGGAAGGCTACGGTAACGATAACCCTGGTGCAAAGTCTCAGGGTATGAAGCAGCTTATGGCAGGTGGCGGTGTAGCCCTTATCGGTACAACCTTAGTGCCTGTACTTGCAACCTTGTTCTAAGAAACAGGAGGTTTAAATGGACAGCTTATTTCAGTCGATCGAGGACTGGCTGAAAGAGGTGCTCATATCAGGAATTATGGATAATCTGTCCGGCGCGTTTGATTCTGTGAATCGGCAGGTCGGGCAGATTACAACTAATGTGAGTACATCACCGGCAAGCTTCTTGCCGAGTGTGTACGCACTCATCAGGACTATCTCAGAGAATGTGATACTCCCGGTGGCAGGAATTATATTGACATTTATTGCCTGTTATGAGCTGATACAGCTAGTCATTAGCCATAATAATTTGGCGAATATTGAAACATGGATATTTTGGAAGTGGGTATTTAAAACCTTTGTGGCGGTATGTCTGATTTCCAATACCTTTAACATTACGATGGCGGTATTTGATGTGGGGCAATGGATTGTCCAACGAAGCGGAAGCATTATATCCGGAAGCACTGCCATTGATGACAGTACACTTGCAACAATGCGGAGTACACTGGAAACCTTAGGTCCCGGAACACTGCTTGGCATCTTCCTGCAGTCATTCATTGTGCAGATAGGCATTCATATTTTGAGTATTGCGATTTTTGTTATCATTAACGGTCGTATGATTGAGATTTATCTTATGGCAAGCATGGCACCAATTCCGTTTGCAACCTTTGGGAATAAGGACCAGAGCATGATGGGACAGAATTACTTGCGTTCCTTATTTGCACTGGCATTCCAAGGATTCCTTATCATGATTTGTGTTGGTATTTATGCGGTGTTGATTACCCGTGTGGCATTCACATCTGATATTACGGGTTCCTTGTGGAGTGTATTAGGATATACCGTGCTCTTGGCATTTACATTGTTTAAGACCGGTACAATTGCAAAATCTATTTTGCATGCACATTAAAAGAGGAGGATAGCACATGGCAGCATCATATATATCAGTACCTCGTGACTTAACGAAGGTAAAAAGTAAAGTGATGTTCAATCTTACAAAGAGACAGCTGATATGTTTTTCGCTGGCGGCACTTTTAGGGGTACCGTCTTTTTTTCTGCTCAAAATGGTGGGCAGTCCAAGCATGGCTGCAATGGGAATGATGGTGGTTATGATGCCGCTGTTTTTTCTTGCTATGTATGAGAAGAACGGTCAGCCCTTGGAAGTATTTTTGAACCAGTTTATTCAGGCGAATTTTGTTCGTCCGAAGTACCGTCCGTATGAGACGGATAATGATTACGCAACGATTATGCGACAAATAGAAGCACAGAAGGAGGTAGAAAGCATTGTTTTTAGTTCGAAAGAAAGACAAGGATGTGGAACTGGCGTTGCCGGAGCATCTCACAAAGGAAGAAAAGCGACAGGTAAAGGAAGTCATTCGTAAGGTAAAGAAAAACGATGGTACTCCCAGAACTGCCCAGCAGAGTATTCCTTTTGAGAGAATGTTTCAGAACGGCATCTGCCGTGTGGGTAATGAGTATTACTCAAAGACAATTCAGTTTCAGGACATCAATTATCAGCTTGCATTGCAGGAGGATAAGACAGAGATTTTTGAGGAATGGTGTTCGTTCCTTAACTTCTTTGACAGCTCTGTACACTTTGAATTGTCCTTTATGAATATGACCACGGATGCAGAGAGCTTTGAAAAGAGCATTGCGATTCCGCATAAGAAGGATGACTTTAATGGTGTCAGAGATGAGTACAGTACCATGCTGTTTGGGCAGATGCAGGCAGGCAATAACGGACTTACAAAGACAAAATATCTGACCTTTGGTATTAAGGCAGCATCCATGAAAGAAGCAAAGCCCAGACTGACACACATTGAAATGGATATCTTAAATAACTTTAAGCGACTTGGTGTACGAGCCAAAAGCTTAAATGGTACAGAACGATTAGAACTGATGCATACACAGTTCCACATGGGAGATAATGAGAAGTTTCGCTTTGAGTGGCGTTGGCTTCCGGGAACCGGACTTAATGTGAAGGACTTTATTGCTCCTAGCGGATTCGGTTTCAAGAACGGCAGAACCTTTCAGATGGGAGGCTTATACGGAGCAATGTCGTTTTTATCCATTACGGCATCGGATATCAGTGACAGAATGTTAGCTGATTTCCTTGGCATGGAGTCCAACCTGATTATTTCCATGCACATTCAGTCCGTGGATCAGAATGAGGCAATTAAGACGGTGAAGCACACCATTACGGAGCTTGACAGAAGTAAGATTGAGGAGCAGAAGAAAGCAGTCCGTGCCGGATACGATATGGACATCATCCCTTCTGACCTTGCAACCTATGGTAATGATGCGAAAGCACTTCTTAAGGAGTTGCAGAGTCAGAACGAGAGAATGTTTCTTTTGACCTTCCTTGTGATGAATACCGGCAGAACGGAGCAGGAGCTTGAAAACAATCTGTTCCAGGCATCCAGTATTGCCCAAAAGCATAACTGCAACTTAGTGCGCCTTGATTATCAGCAGGAGCAGGGGCTTATGAGCAGCCTGCCACTGGCACACAACATGATTGATATTAAGCGTGGTATGACAACCAGCAGCACAGCGATTTTCGTACCATTCACTACACAGGAATTATTTCAGCCGGATAAGGAATCTCTTTACTATGGTTTGAATGCACTTTCCAATAACCTGATTATGGTGGATAGAAAGAAGTTGAAAAACCCGAACGGACTTATCCTTGGTACCCCGGGCTCCGGTAAGTCATTTTCAGCTAAGCGAGAGATTGCCAATGCATTCCTTGTTACGGATGATGATGTAATTATCAGTGACCCTGAGTCAGAGTATAGCCCACTGGTGGAACGCTTCGGCGGTCAGGTTATCAAAATCAGTCCTACCAGCTCACAGTTTATCAATCCGATGGACATCAACATGAATTACTCGGATGATGATAACCCGATTGCTCTTAAGGCAGACTTTATTTTGTCTCTTTGTGAGCTTATTGTAGGTGGAAAGGAAGGCCTGCAGCCGATTGAAAAGACGGTGATTGACCGTTGTATCCGAAAGATTTATCAGGGGTATTTCGAAAATCCGGTGCCGGAGAACATGCCACTGTTAGAGGATTTATACAATGCACTTTTAGAGCAGAATGAAGCAGAAGCCAAGCATGTGGCGACTGCTCTTGAAATCTACGTGCATGGTTCCTTGAATGTATTTAATCATCGTACCAACGTGGATATTACCAACAGACTTGTATGCTATGATATCAAGGACTTAGGTAAGCAGTTGAAAAAGATTGGTATGTTGGTGGTACAGGACCAGGTGTGGGGCAGAGTAACGGAGAACCGTTCCGCCGGTAAATCCACCAGATACTACATGGACGAGATGCATCTTTTGCTTCGTGATGAGCAGACCGCAGCTTATACCGTGGAAATCTGGAAGCGATTTAGAAAATGGGGTGGTATTCCGACCGGTATCACGCAGAACGTAAAAGACCTGTTGGCATCAAAGGAAGTGGAGAATATCTTTGAGAACTCTGATTTCATCTATATGCTTAATCAGGCAGTGGGTGACAGACAAATTTTAGCAAAGCAGCTTAATATCAGTCCTCATCAGCTTTCGTATGTAACACATTCGGGAGAAGGTGAAGGGCTTTTATTTTACGGAAATGTCATCCTGCCATTCGTGGATCGATTCCCTACAGACCTTGAATTGTACCGCATCATGACAACTAAGCTGAATGAAGTGCAGGAAGCAAAGAAGGAGCAGGCGTAAATGAATGAGGAGAAAAAGAGTAGAGGTACTAAGAAGTCCTCCCGTGCGGCATCCCAAAAGTCGCCGGGGGAGAAGCTCAAGAATGAGCAGAGTGCAAGAGAGGCAGTTAGAAAGAAGCTTCGATACGGAAAAAAGGATAATTCCCTAACCGTGGAGGAGAGAAAGAAGCTGAAGGAGCAAAGGAAGCGTGGCAGGCGCAAGATTCGTGCTGAGGCCGAGGTCAGCCGTAGCATTTGCAGAGAGATTGCAGAAAGCAATGAGGATGAGAATGTTGGAGTTCAGGCAGTAGTCTTTGGCATGGAGGCAGCCGGTCTGGTTGCAGAAAAGGCAAAGCTGGCAAGGTACGGCAAGAAGCTTCATAAGCGTACGCAGAAGGAATCCGCAAAGCTGGAAACAGTCAAAAAGGAGACCTCCAAGGAGACTGCGAAGTCTCTTCAAAAGAGTAGAGCAAAGCGGCAGGCCATTGATGCTTATCAGAAAAAGAAAGCGAAGGAAGCAGCCGGAGGAGCAGGAAGTCTTGGCAAGAAGTTTGTGGATAAGGCTAGTGATATGGTGGGGCGTATCGGAGAATATCTCATGGAGCATGTATTACAAGACCCTAAGCTATGGATTGTTGTTGGAATCATTGGCTTGTTGCTGATAGTGGTAATGTGTACGATGTCCTCCTGCGCCTTATTTATGGGTGGTGTAAATAACTCTACCATTGCGACCAGCTATACTGCACAGGATGATGTGATTCTTGCTGTGGATGAAGATTACACGGCACTGGAGGAATCATTGCAGGACGAGGTAAATTCCATTGAATCCGATTATCCGGGATATGATGAGTACCGATATGAGCTGGCAACAATTGGTCACAATCCTTACCAGTTGGCTTCCCTCTTGACTGTGTTGTATGAGGATTATACGCAGCGAGAGGTTCAGAGAGAATTACAAAATATCTTTGATGCTCAGTATGAGCTTACTACCACGGAGATTGTGGAGGTTCGGACAAGGACGGAAACGAGAACCAGGTGGGAGCAGCGAAGCAGAATCGAAACCAGAACTGGTACCAGGCAGGTATGGGATGCAACTGCAAAAAAGTTTGTTACAGAAACCTATACCTATGATGTTACGGTGTATTACTGGGTAGAGGTTGAGTACGAGGTGGAAGTGGAATATGACTACTACATTCTAAAAACAGTACTTACCAATGTGGATATTGATTCTGTGGTGCGAAGCTATGGCTTGTCTGCAGACGATTTGGAACAGTATGAGCTGTTGCTCTCTACCTATGGTAATAAGTCATATCTGTTCGGTAGGGATATTTAAATACAAATCAATCAAATTAGGCTCCCGATTTTGGGAGCTTTTTTAAGTGGAAGGAGAAAAGAGAATGTATGAAAAGTTAGATAAGCTTCGAACTGAATTAGACCGGGCAAAGCAACGCAGAGCGGATGCAGATGCAAAGGTAAAGCAGCTGGAGCAGAAGTTAAGAGAGGCTGAGAACTCGCAAATTTTGGCTGATGTAGGTGCGCTTAAGCTTACACCGGAGCAGCTGGCACAGTTTTTGCAGATGGCAGCAAGTGGACAATTACCTGCGGCGCAGAGTAATCCGGTGGTAAGTGCAACACCGGTATCGACTACAGAGGAAAATGATGATTACGAAGAAAGAGAGGATTTTGATGATGAAGAAATTTAATATTGGTAAAAAGTTTGGCGGAGTGGTTGCTTTTGCTACAACACTAATGATGGGCGTTACACCGATGACTGCATTTGCGCAGACCATTACGGAAACAGAGGTAGTGGCAATTGTAGACAGCGTTTCTGATAACAGTGTGGAAGTAGAGACACTGGAAGATGTAGAGCTGCCTTACAGTTACACAGTAAATGAGGATGGTAGTGTTGTATTTAATTTTAATGGAGAGGAATATGTCTATGGTGTAGAGGAGGACCCTACAGGAATTGTTGCATCCGGCGTCTCTCGTTTGAATGTAAGAACGGGAGCAGGAATGGATTATGAGGTTATCGACCAGCTTTGCGCAGGCGAGGCGGTTTCGGTCATTGGCACCGAAGGCAACTGGTATCAGATCATCGTTCCTGAGAAGGCCGGATATGTGCATAAGAATTATTTGGATGTGGTGGAGACTGCAACTAACGAAACGGATGCGGCACTCCTTAAGATGTTTATGATGATGTTTATGGACAGCATGAATGATACTGCAGATGTGAATTGCGCATTAACACCGGATGGAAATCTTACTTTGGTGGACGATTACGGTTCGGCGGATAAGAGTGGCAAGCAGTTCATTACGGTAACGACTAAGGCTGGTAATTATTTTTATATCATCATTGACCGTGATGACGAAGGTAACGAGACCGTGCATTTCCTCAATTTAGTGGATGAGGCAGATTTACTTTCCCTCATGGATGAAGAGGAAGCTAAACAGTATATTGATTCCACACCTGAGCCGGAGATAACAGAACCCGAAGTAACACCAACGCCTGAGATTACGCCGGAGCCGACAGAAACACCTTCAGAAGAACAACCTGCAGATGAAGATACTGAAAGCAACAAGACAGGTTTGCTTTTATTGGTTGTGTTAGTTGTTCTTGGTGGTGCAGGTGGATTCTTCTTCCTTAAGAAAAATAAGACAAAGGATACCCAGAATATGGGACCAGACCCTGATTTTGATTACAACGAAGATGAGGAAGATTACCTTGCCGGTTTGGATGAAGAGGATGACATCATCGAAGAAACCGCAGACGAGGAAGAATAGGAGGCAGCTATGGCAAGAAAGTCACGATACGCAGATTATTACAGAGGTGCCCTGGCACTTGGTAAGACAAAGCGACGTTCTAACCAGAAGTCGATTCTTAGCAGACTGAAAGAATTGAAAGGTCAGGAGTTCATTGTGAATGTTCCTATAGAGGGAAACTATGGACAGTAGACCTTTTCGCCTGGATAAGGTGGCGATTCGGATGGTAAAGGAGCCTCCGCTTTACAGTGAGGTTCCCATAAATAATCCGCAGGCTGCGGTAAAGTTGATGGCAGATACTTTGAAGGACTATGACAGAGAAGTATTTGCCATTATTAACTTCCGTCCGGATTTGAAGCCCATCAATGTAAATTTTGTCAGTATGGGTGCTCTGGATCAGTCGCTGGTGCATCCGAGGGAAGCAATAAAATCCATGGTGCTATCCAATGCAGCTTCGGTGATGATGGTTCATAACCACACCACCGGGGCTGTTTTTCCGAGTAAGGAAGATGTGGCTGTTACAGACCGTATGGCGCAGCTTTGTGGCATGCTTGGAATAAAATTACTGGACCATGTGATAGTGGGACCGGGAAATGATTATTATTCTTTCAATGAAAAAAACGTTCTCCCGGTACCGAATTTGAAATATGAAACGAATATAGAACAGTTAGAATTTGGAGGGATGAAAGTGGCAGAAACAGCAACAATGGAAAAACAGGAACAGAAAATGAGTACAGAAGAATATCGCGAGATCAAGGAAGCGGAGTTGAAAGCAATCACGGATAAGCTGGAGCAAGGAGTATCGGATGTATTCTCCAGTGATAAATATAAACAGTTCCTTGATACGATGGCGAAATTCCCTCGCTATTCAGTAAATAACAATATTCTGATTATGATGCAGAGGCCGGATGCCCAGATGTGCCAGAGCTTTACCGGATGGAAGGAAATGGGCAGATTTGTAAAGAAGGGCGAGAAGGGAATTAAGATTCTTGCTCCGGCACCCTATACCATTCAGAGGGAACAGACCAAGCTTGATGACAAAGGAAATCCGATGATGGATAAGGATGGGGAGCCTATCATGGAAAGCGTTGAGATTAAAGTGAACGCCTTTAAGGTGGTAAGCACTTTTGATGTCAGTCAGACGGATGGCAAGGAGCTTCCGACGCTTGGTGTAGATGAGCTGACCGGTGGCGTGGATGGATATGGAACTTTCTTGGAAGCATTGAAAGAGGTTTGCCCGGTACCGATGACTTTTGAGAATATCGAAGGTGGTGCCAAGGGCTTTTACAGCCAGACGGAGAAGCGTATTGCCATTCAGGAAGGCATGAGTGAAGCCCAGACGGTAAAGACTGCCATTCATGAAATGGCTCATCAGAAGCTTCATGCAATCGAGAATAACGGACCGAAGCAGACAAGGGGGAGTAAAGAAGTTGAGGCAGAAAGTGTGGCATATACAGTTTGTCAGCATTACGGTATTGATACCTCTGACTATTCCTTTTCTTATGTGGCAGGCTGGTCAGAAGGAAAGGAGATGCCGGAATTAAAAGCATCTCTTGATACGATTCGCAGAGCTGCATCAGAAATGATTACTGCCATTGATGAAAAGGTGGAAGAGCTTGTGGCACAGAAGACGCAGGAGCAAATAGCTGAGGCACCTGAGAGTGTTAAGCCTGCTACGGTAGACCGCAAGGAAGAATTGGCAGAGATCTTGAAAGCGACTGCTGAGAAGATGTCTCCTGATGCGAAGACGAAGCAGGATGCGAAGTCGCTGGAAAAGGAAAATCCTGCTACGGAGAAAACAGAAGAGAAGCCAAAGGAGAAAACTGCCAAGAAGACCTCTGTGAAGACCAAGCTTAAGGAAGGTAAGGAGAAGGTTGCCAAGGCACCGGCAAAGAAAACGAAGGAGAAGGAGGCGCAGGCGTGTGTATAATAAGTACAGTTAAATAATAGCAGCATATTGTCGATAAATAAGTGAATATATTTATCGGAGGTTTAAAATGGCAAAAAAGATTGTAAGTAAAGAAAAAGAAAAACAAAAGAAAATTTACGCAAGTTATTCAAGAAGAGTAGGGTTATTATCAGGTATTGCACTGTATTTTACAATGATATTAGATGCGATATCACTCATATGGGTAATAGATACATTATCTATTATTGCTGGGGTTGTGATGTTGATAATAGCATTAATCGTGTTGACAGAAAAATTTGAAAAGTTTCTAGATGAAAAAGTACATCGAAAGGATTATTTGGGGCAGGTAATTGATACATTCTCTTTATCTTCAGTATTTGTATTTGTAGTAGAGAGAGTGTTTCTTCCAGCTGTTAAAATGAAAATTGAAAGTCCTTGGATGGCATTGTTCCTAATTATTGTTTTTGCCGCACTACCAATATTGGTAGCTGTTACGTTATTTACCAAAAAGGATGCTAAATATAATGTGGATTAAGATATTAGAATAATTGATGAAAACGTCTTGGTGTATTCCAAGGCGTTTTTATTATGGAATGAAAAGGAGAAGCAAATGAAATTAGTGATTGCAGAAAAGCCATCTGTGGCTCAGTCCATTGCGAAGGTCATCGGTGCCACTGACAGGCAGGATGGATATTTGGAAGGAAACGGTTATATCGTGAGCTGGTGTGTGGGGCATTTGGTAGAGCTTGCAGAACCGGAAGCCTATGATGAGAAATATGCCAAGTGGAATTATTCGGATTTACCGATTTTACCTAAGCAGTGGGAATATCAGGTATCGGAATCCACTAAGAAGCAGTTTAAGGTTTTGAAGGATTTGATGAAGCGTGAGGATGTAACCTCTCTTGTGGAAGCAACAGATGCCGGACGCGAGGGGGAACTTATCTTCCGATTAGTGTATCATCAGGCAGGCTGTAAAAAGCCTTTTGAGAGATTATGGATTTCCTCGATGGAAGATGCGGCTATCTTAGACGGATTTGCCAATCTTAGGAGTGGAAGTGAATATGATGCTTTGTATGAAGCTGCACTATGCCCAGAGCGTGCCGACTGGATTGTTGGAATGAACGCTACCCGGCTTTTTTCAACTCTGTATGGCCAAACGTTGAATGTAGGGCGAGTGATGACTCCGACTCTTGCAATGCTTGTTATGAGGGAGGCTGAGATTAGCGGATTTAAACCGGAATCGTTTTATACGGTGACTATTACTGTGGGTGGTGTTACAGCTACCAGTGAGAGGTATTCCGTAAAATCAGAGGCCGAGGATGTACTGCAGAAAGTGAAGGAATCCGGGAACGCAGTTATTCGAAAAAATCGAACAACTGAAAAGCAGGAGAAAGCACCGCAGCTTTATGACCTTACCAATCTTCAAAGGGATGCCAATAAGATGCTTGGGTTTACCGCACAGCAGACCTTGGATTATGCCCAGAGCCTTTATGAAAAGAAGCTCATTACCTATCCGAGAACAGACAGCAGATTTTTGACAGAAGATATGGCTGCGGGCCTACCAAAGTTATCAAATTCCGTTGCAGAGAAATTTGGTTACACGAAGGGATTTGCTCCCAACTGTAAGCAGGTCATTAATAACAAGAAGGTAAGCGACCACCATGCGATTATTCCCACAGCAAACATTGTGGATGTGAATTATGGAGAGCTTCCGAGCGGAGAGCAGAAGGTACTGAGTTTGATTTCCTGTAGATTTCTGGTGGGTATGGCAGAGCCTTGTGTGGTAAATGAAACAGCGCTGGAATTTGAAGCTGCCGATGTTGTGTTTAAGACAAAAGCGAAGCTTATTGTGAAAATGGGCTGGCGTGATATTCAGGAATGGTTCTTTGTAGCCAAGAAAGAAGAAACAGAGGATTCGGACGATGAAAGGATTCTTGATAACCTGACTTTTTTTGAAGAGGGGAAAACACTCCCTGCAAGAGAGACGGAAGTAAAGGAGGGAAAGACATCTCCCAAGAAGCATTTTACGGAAGATACTTTGCTTAGTGCGATGGAGCATGCCAGTGCAGACGAAATGCCCGAGGATGCAGAGCATAAGGGAATCGGCACACCGGCGACCAGGGCAGGTACCATTGAGAAACTGGTTCGCATTGGTTTCGTGGAACGTAAGGGAGATAAGAAAACCAAATATTTGATTCCGACGCATAAGGGAACTGCGCTGATTACAGTTATGCCGGAGGAAATTCAGTCGGCATCCATGACTGCAGATTGGGAAGAGAAGTTGATTGATATTGAGCAAAAGAAGTTTTCCGCAGATGAGTTTATCAGAGAAATCAGTGCCATGATTACGGAACTGGTGCGGAACTATAAGGTAATTGAGGATGCGGAGGTTTTGATGCATCCGGTAAATGAGCCGATTGGTATTTGTCCGTGTTGCGGTAAAAATGTGGTGGAGAAGAGTAAAGGATTTTTCTGTGAAAGCAAAGAATGTGATTTTGCTTTGTGGAAGAATAACAGATTCTTTGATGCCCTTAGCAAAAAGCTGACTAGGCAGGTAGCGGAGAAGCTCCTGAAGGACGGCAAGGCGAAGCTGAAAGGGTGTCGCAGTGTGAAGACTGGGAAAAACTACGACACAACAGTAGTGATGACAGTGGGAGATGGGCAGAGAGTCCAGTTCTCCTTAAGCTTTGAAAAAGGAGGCAAGTGAAATATGAGCAAAATCAAAAAATGGGATGAGATTCATGGTGAGCAAGTGGAGGAAGTCGGTTCAACATCAGACCCGGAAGAAGTGACTGGTGTAGGCCCTTCCATTAGCAGAAATCCGATGAAAGGGATTGAGGATATGGTGGAGCAGAATGATAACAACCTGGACGGTGTGATTAACAATGTGCAAGCAGATCCTATGACCGGTGCACTTTCGATTCCGAGAGAAGATAAAAAATCTGTTTTGGAAAAGTTAAAGGAACAACAGGTTCCCCGTCCGGTTCCTGAGCAGACGGAGCATAAGCCATCTTGTCTATGCCCTTTTGAAAGAGAGTTGGTGTAATAGTGTCACCGAAGAAATCTAAAGCAATTTATATTAAGGTGTCTCCAAAGGAACTGCAAACAATACGTGAGCGCATGGAGAGTGTAGGCATTCAGAATCTGAGTGCCTATATGCTCAAAATGGCTATGAACGGTTTTATTATTCAGCTGGATATGTCGGATATGAAGGAAGTGCTTAGGCTCATGAAGATTAACAGTAACAATCTGAATCAGTATGTGAAAAAAGCAAATGAGACCGGGAGCATTTACAAAGAAGACATTAAAGACCTGATGGCGATGCATAAGGAATTATTGCAGATGCTTGGAGAAATGTTGGAGCGATTAGGAAATATTGAGTAAAGGCAGGTGTAAGGATTGGCAGCAACCAGACTGATTGCGATGCATGTGAATAAAGGGAGAACAATAGCACAGTGTCTAAAGGACAGAACGGATTATGCAATGAATGATGAAAAAACAGGACAGGGAACCTATGTGTCTTCCCATGCATGCAATGCAGAGATAGCAGATAAAGAATTTGCAGAATCAAAAAGAGAATATTTGCGAATTACCGGTCGGAAGCCGAAGGGGGACATTATCGCATATCAGATTCGCCAATCCTTTAAACCGGGCGAGATTACACCGGAGGAAGCAAATCAGGTTGGTTATGAAACTGCAATGCGATTTACAAAGGGAAATCATGCTTTTATCGTAGCGACACATACGGATAAGGCGCATATCCATAATCATGTGATTTTCAATTCCACCAGTTTGGATTGTGATAGGAAATTCAGAGATTCGTGGTTTATCGCTTTGGCGTTACAGAAGCTCAGTGACTTGGTTTGTTTGGAGCATGGACTGTCTGTCATCAAACCAAGGAAACCGGGCGAAAGAGAAAAACGCACTACTTATCCCAAGAAGGAAAGTATTCGAACAAGGATTTGTGAGGATATAGACGCAGTCCTTGCTAAAGAGCCGGCAGATTTTGAAGAGTTTCTGAGGATGCTCAAGGAACAGGCTTACGAAATCAAGCGTGGTAAAAATATCTCGCTTAAGGGAAATGCTCAGAAGAAATTTATTCGTCTTAATTCACTTGGAGAAGGTTACACGAAGGATGATATCGAGGAACGCATTCTGGGTAAAGAAGAACCGGAACGTGGAGCGGACGCCTCAAAGAAACGCTGGAGCAGACCAAAGCGAGATTTTGATTTGCTGATTGATATTAAGGAGAAGATGAAACAGGGAAAGGGTGGTGGCTACACCCGATGGGCAACAGTTTATAACATCAAGCAGATGGCACAGACACTTCTGTTTTTACAGGAGAAGGATATTCGAAGTTATGATGTGTTGGCTGAAAAGGCATCCGTGCACACTGCAAGGTTTAATGAATTGTCTCAAAACATCAAGGACGCAGAAAAGCGTTTGAGCGAGATTGCAGTTTTGAAGACGCATATTATTAACTATGCCAAGACCAGAGATGTGTATGTGGCGTATCGTAAGTCTGGATATAGTAAGAAATTCTTTGAGGCACACCGTGAAGAAATTACACTTCATAAAGCTGCCAAGGAAGCATTTTCCGGATTGCCCGGACAGAGGATCCCGAAGGTAAAGGAGCTGAATGCAGAATATGCACAGGTGTTAGCAAAAAAGAAATCTGCGTATGCGGAGTATCGCCAGGCGAAAAAGGATATGCAGGATTATGTGACTGCGAAACACAACATAGATGCATTCCTAAGAGCACAGGAAAATGAGCAAATGCACAGGGAGGAGCAGAAGCGAAGAAAACAAAAAGATGCAAGGTAGATGTACTTAGCACTCACGAAGTGAGGGCGTAGCCAGTCAACGAAAGTTGGCTGTTCTGAGGGGATTGGGGATACGCCACAACGAGCGAAAAGGCATGAGGTATATACGAATGCACTGCTCGCGACTTTGTTTTAAATAAAAAGAAAATAGTACAAGGGCAGCCTTTGCGCAGACAGCTTAGGCTGTCTTTTTTTTACGCAAAGGAGGATTTGTATTGGAAAAAACGATATTTAATGTAGTGTCATTTTCGGGAGGTAAGGACAGTACAGCAATGTTACTAAAAATGATAGAGGAAAAGATTGATATTGATTGTGTTTTATTTTGTGATACAGGATTGGAATTTCCACAAATGTATGAGCACATCGACAAGGTAGAAAGAGAGACAGGAATACATATAACAAGGGTAAAAGCAGAGAAGCCCTTTGAATACTATATGTTTGATTATCCGGTGGCAAGAAGGGATGATTCGCCAGTAAAAATGCGGTATGGAGATGTAAAAGGATTTGGATGGCCGGGACCGAGAATGCGCTGGTGTACCAAAACCTTAAAAACTGAGCCAAGGGAAAGATTCTTAAAGGGATTAAAAGAGCATTATGAGATGCGGTATTATGTAGGACTTGCTGCGGATGAGGGTTATCGTTTTAATAGAAAAAATAACCAGCAGGAAAATCATGTACATCCACTTGTGGATTGGAATATGACGGAAGCAGATTGTTTAAAGTATTGCTATGACAGAGGCTATGATTGGGGTGGGCTTTATGAACACTTCAAGCGCGTATCCTGTTGGTGTTGTCCTTTGCAATCGTTGGAAGAATTACGAAGCTTAAGAAAATATTATCCGGAGCAATGGAAGAAGTTACTCGAATGGGAAAAGCATAATTTCAGAAACTTCAGAGCTGATTATAGCGCCTTTGACTTGGAAAAGAGGTTTGTCTTTGAAGAGGAATGTTTGTCAAAGGGAATGAAAATCAGCGGTAAAGAATTTCATATCTTGCTAAAAGAAAGATTAAGTCAAGATGTTGTGAAAAGGTAGGAATCAGTGTAGAACTGGTTATTTTTTTGAAAGAAAGAGGTAGGAAATGAGGTACGATCAATCAAGAGAGACAGAGCTTGCGTTTCGGATTGCAGATAGAATTATCAGCATTCAGGAATGTGACGAAGGATATGATTACTCCATTATGGACCAGCAGTACAGAGAGAGTGATGGTGGGGTATATGATAATCCTGATATCAGTATCAGGGAGGCGTTGCAGGATATAGTAGATGACTTAAAACAGAATTCGGATACTAACGGTGCCAAGGGTAATATCACGGTGGAGGATGAGTTGATTCCGCTTGACTTTGCTGAAGTTGCTATGGAAGCAGAGGAAGCAAATAGAATCGGTTCTGCAGTTTATGACAGTCAGATAGTAATGGAGTTTAAGGCGAAGACGGAAGAGTGTTTTCGTCCGATTAACGGATTAGGTGCTACTGAAATCGAAGAGCTGGTGGAGGAATATGTGAATGCCAAGCTGATGGAAAATGATTTTGATGCATCCATCCGTGGTGTGGTATTATCGGGCAGTCGGTGCCGAGGACTGGAAGGAAAGCATTCGGACCTAGATGTGGTAGTGGAGTATATCGGTGATGAAAGAGAAGACGATATGTTTAATCTGCTTCACGAAGACAAATTTTCTATTGGTGGAATACGAGTTGATATCAATCCTATCAGTAAGTACAAGACCGGAACGCTGGAGGAATATTTGCCTGGCGTGGAGAAGTATCTGGAGGAAAAACGTCAGAAGGTATCTGTACGAGACAAGCTGAAAATAAATCAGAGATTCGTTCAAATGGTGAAAGAGCGGATAAGGGCAGTAAGAAGAAAAGAGAAAATGTGAGATAAAAGAATTGTGAGAGTGGGCGAAGTTGTGGCTTTTGGTGGCTGTGGCTTCGTCTTTTTTTGTTATCTAGAATTTGGTTTTGCCAAAAGCATGTCGAACGAACGGAGAACGGAGATTCGATGGTTGAGGGAGTTTTAATGGACAGATGATTTTGTAGTATTTAAGTGGGTAAGGGAGAGACCTACCCGTTTGGACACTATAAATCACAGAAATGGAGGAATTGGAATGTTAGTAGTAGCAAGTAGGAAGTGTGATAAAAAGAATAAGATTTATCACAGGTGCGGTTGTATTTATGCACGCAGAATCAAGCCGGATAACCGAAAAGAGATGGCCGTTGAAGTTGCAGAGCGTAAGCATTATCACGCATGCAAATACTGTGCCGGTTTGCGTGGCGATGTGAATGTGCATAAGGGAACATTCGCAACCTGGTCAAGAAAAAGAAATATGCAGTTTAATTATCACAAGCCATCTGACACGTTATACATTCAGACTGAAGTTGGATTTTGGAAGGTGTTCCTGAAGAAAGAGTTGGGTGAGTACCTGCTGTATCATCGTAACACATATGCCGCTGGAATGAATTTCGACGAAGCGATTCATGGTGAATTCCACAGACAGTCTGATGTGAAAGCAACGGAGTCTATGGAGAAAATCGTTGAGTATATCACTGCTCATGACAGAGCAAAGCTCATCATCATGGATGATTACAGAAAGCTGCCAAAGAGCACAAAGCAACAGAAGAAATATTACAAAGCTGCAGAGCGTAGAGATAAGAAGCAAGCGATGAGACGACTGGATTCCATCTTTGCAGCATTGGAGCAATCGCAGGCAGGGATGAAGCGATATTCATTTTGTTGATGTGTAAAGGGATAATAGAGAAGAGGATGAAAAGTGGAGAAATTGATTTATTGGCTTCGGAAAACTTTTCGAAGGAAGTGGAAGCAGTGCAGATGCTTTTGTGTGACTTGTGAGTATTATGAGGTGTGTAGGGAGGATGGGGAGTAGACATAGCTAAATGCAAAAACCAGGAGATAGTTTTCAAATCTGAATTTTGCGTTCGCGTAATTATTGCTGTACATTAATTAGATTGAGTGATATAATATAGGTGTTTATTCTCGATATATATAAGGTGAATATTATACAGATATTTGCTTGTTGAAATGGGAGGAGCCTATGCAAATAAGTTATAAGAAATTATGGAAGCTATTAATTGACAGAGATATGCTGAAAAAAGATTTGGCGGCAAAAGCTGAAATCAGTTCTACTTCTATTGCGAAGTTAGCAAAGAATGAGAATGTAAATACGGAAATTTTACGGAAAATATGTACAGCATTACAGTGTGACATATCCGACATTATGGAAATGTTGGATGAAAAGAATTTAGTAGAAACGGAGCAAACGAATGATTAAATTAGCAACAGTATTCAGTGGAATCGGTGCAATAGAGCATGCATTAAAAAGAATGGGAGTTGAGCATAAAATTGTATTTGCATGCGATAATGGAGACGTAGATATATTCACTAAAAAAATAAATGTGAGTTTGAAAAGTATAGATAAAGAATTTGTAGATTTAAAGAAAGTAGTATCACATATAGATAAAGCAGATATTAGTGATGAGCAAGGATTGCTTGATATGATTGAAAGCCTTGATAAGCAAGAATTCATATATCATCAAACTATTGAAAAATTAGAATCCTTGGATGATAGCATTGTAGACCTTGCTGAAAAGTTGCTGGAAACAATTCTCGAAATGGAGTCTCTTAAGTCAGCGCGGAAAAAGGAATATAAGAATTTTCTTGATGATATTAAAAAACTGGACGGTGCGGAGAAAAAACTCCGAGTATTACAAAATATTGTTGAAGTATTAAATGATTTTAGAAAAGATAATTTGTGGGAAAGTCTTGAGGAAGGAAACAACGATTTTGAAAGTATTGATGGAATACAATGGGATGTTGTTGTGAGTGATTTAAGAGAAGCACAGCTTTTCTTGGATTTGAATTCTGGAAAGAGGCTAATTAAATCGGTTAGAGATATTGCGGAGCGTCTAGGCATGTTAGACGAGAAAATCAAAGAAGCAAACATAAAATTAGATTTAAGCAGATTGGATACATTTGAAGAGAGAAAGGCATATGTAGATTCCCTTTATAAGGCACATGAAAAATCAAACAAAGTAAAGCAAAGCTATATGGCGAATTATGATTTGGATGAAGCGAATTTTCATTGGAATGTATCATTCTTAGAGGGGGAACATTACCGGGGCGAAGTTGATTTGTTTGTCGGCGGTAGCCCATGCCAGTCTTTTAGTTTGGTTGGAAAACAACGGGGACTGGAGGATACGAGAGGAACATTATTCTACGAATATGCTAGATTGGTAAAAGAAATTCAGCCAAAGATATTTATTTATGAAAATGTAAGAGCATTGCTTAGTAATGATGGAGGAAATACCTGGGAAACGATACAGAAAGTATTTACCGATTTGGATTACACATGGACAGCTGGGGTACTTAATGCAAAGGATTATGGGATTCCGCAGAATAGGGAAAGAGTATTTGTTATAGGATTTAGAAATGATTTGATATTAAAGAAGCCGTTCGAGATTCCTAAAGCTATACCTCTTGGAAATACAACAATGAAGGACTTTTTATTGGATAATGTATCAGGTAAGTATTATTTACCTGCAAAAGGAGTTCGTTTTGTAACAGACGAGAAGAATTTAGAGAAGCGTTATACACAAATCGATGGAACGATTCAACTTTGCCAAAAGAAAAATCAGCAGTTTAATTGGCATGGTGATTTTGTGTTTGAAGCACAAGATGAAGATAAAGAAAAACTTATGAAAGATTTGGAGAAGTATTTCTTGTCAGAGAAAGTATATAAATATGTTATGGCTTCTGGAACTAAAGGTTTCTATTCAAAACCGAAAACAGATTTGGATATCGCAAGACCATTGTTAACTACAATGCATAAAATGCATAGAGCAGGAGTTGATAATTATGTAACGACAGAAGGACGACTGAGAAAGCTCACACCAAGAGAGTGCCTACGTCTAATGGGATTTTGTGATTCGTTTAAAATTGCTGTCTCAGACACCGCGATGTATCAGCAAGCAGGTAATTCCATTGTTGTTGATGTGCTTATTGCGATTATGAATTCAATTTTTGAATCGTATTCAGATTTCGAGTAAGGAGAGATTTTATATGGATTATGTAATATTGAATGGCGGAAAATATGAAGTTATAGATACACTGGAATATATCACTTTAGCAGACTCGTTTGTAAAAAATAAAATAGGTTCTGGACATGGAGAGGCAAAGTTATATGTTGGCAACGAAAGTGAAGAGTTGTCAAACTTCTTTGGAGAGTATTCGTGTGATTGTGTTTTTAAAAAAAGTGATTTTGTAACATATCTAAATGACGCAGCAAGTGAGTTTGAGGACCCTCAGCAAGAATATGTTAAGAAGGATTCTATGGGTGAGATATACGAACAATTACGTTTTGCTGTTGATCAATTTCAAGATGAAATACTGCCTTTTGAGATTTATAGAGTAGGTGTTGAACCGCCAAGAGTATATATCAATAGTAAATCAAACTATTATGATTTTATGAGATCCTTAGGATTGCCGAATATTTCGTATTTATCGGTACTTAAATTAAAAGGAGCTGATAGTAGACTGCTATATTATTTTAAAATGTTTGTTGATTACAAGTCGGACCTGGTTACTTATGTAATGAAGGGTGAGGAAGAGCAGGCAGAGCGAATTTCAAAAGATAAGAAAATATCTGACAAGACCAAAAGCTCGCTTATTAATGCAAGAATTGGTCAGGGAGAATATCGTAAGAAATTGTTGGATGAATGTCCTTGCTGTCCGTTCACGCAGGTGACAGATGAGCGGTTACTTGTTGCTTCGCATATAAAGCCATGGGTGTTATCTGATGACAAAGAGAAAGTAGATCCCAAAAATGGTTTTATGCTTACGCCTACTTATGACAGATTATTTGATAGAGGTTTTATTTCATTTGAAGACGATAAGACACTTATAGTATCGCCTTGGATATCCCCGATGAATCAGAAACGACTAGGGATATATACAGGAAAGCTTATTGAAAAATTACCGTTGGATGATAAGAGACGCAAGTACCTTGCATTTCATAGGGAGTTTATCTTTAAATACTAATTTTTGGAAATTGTGTAGTACGAAGGAAAGGTGAAATAATGGCTGAATACATAAGAAATACTCCTACAGCAGACGTCCTGATGACATCAATGCGTTCTATGGGATATACATTTGAAGCTGCAGTCGCTGACGTTATTGATAATAGTATAAGTGCACATTGTACTAGAGTGGATATTAAGTTTCCTATAGAGCCGACAGATTGCTACGTGGCAATTTGTGATAATGGTCACGGGATGAGTGCTGATGAGCTATTTGATGCCATGAAGTATGGTAGTCAGAGAAAGAAGTCGGGAAGAAAAGAAGATGACTTAGGCCGGTTTGGCCTAGGTTTAAAAGCTGCGTCCTTATCTCAGTGCAGAAAGCTTACTGTAATCAGCAAAAAGGCCGGTATTTATTCGGCATATTCTTGGGAATTGGACCGGGTTGAAGATAGTTGTGAGTGGGATTTATTGCAGTATTCAGCTGCTGAAATAAAAGATTTACGTTTTTATAGTTACTTAGAAGAAAAAGAAAGTGGTACAGTGGTTGTTTGGGAAGTATTTGATTTTTTGAAAAAGAATGCAGGAAGTGTGTATTCAGAATTGTCTAAGTATCAAGAGTCAACGACGAAATATCTATCCCTTATTTTTCATCGGTTCTTGAATAAAGAGGCATATGGCCGTGTCGAAATGTGGATAAATCATTTCCGGTTACATGGCATAGATCCTTTTTTGGAAAAACACAAGAAAACCAATGTAAGAAGAAAAATCACCTTGCATATTCAAGACTCAGAAGGAATCGAACGTTCTATCATAGTGCAACCATATATTTTGCCTTTCCAAAAGGATATGACAGAAGAGGATAAAAAGTTAGTTGGAGGTATGGAGGATTATCGAACAAAGCAGGGATTTTATATTTACCGTAATGAAAGGCTTATTATTTGGGGGACTTGGTTTGGACGAGCTAGAGGAGAACTTACAAAACACGCTCGAATAAAAGTAGATATTCCGAATAGCTTGGATGATATTTGGGGGATTGATATTAAGAAACAAGCAGCGACAATTCCACTTATTATTCGTAATCAATTGACGAAGGCTGTTGATGAAGCGATGGACATTGCAGTAAAAGCACAGACATATCGTGGAAGAGTTGAAAAAATAGATGAAAATGTGGACTACATTTGGGATAGAGTAAAAGGACGCGGCGATTCATTTACATACAAAATTAACAGAGAGTCTGAGATTTTCAGCATTATTAAAAATAAGGTTGATGATGAGACGTGGTCTCGAATAGATATGATATTGGAAGAAATTGAGCAAGCTGTACCGTATCAGCAAATTTATATCGATAAGTCACAGAATAAGATAGAAAGCGATACTGATGAAGAGAGATTGCAAGATATAGAAAGTAAGGCTCGAATGCTTATGAATATGTCTATCGCAATGGGGAATTGTGAACGAAATGCTGTCTTAGATAGGATTTTTTCTGCGGAGCCGTTTGTACATTATCCAGCGATATTAAAAAAACTACAGGAAGAAGGGTAATAATGGACATTTGTTTAGAGAAGGTAAGCCAGGTTGTAAGAAGTGTTGATGTTCTGATAGAGCTTGGTGGGGTTGCTAACGATTTATCAGAAGAGATGGTAAATGAATTTATTGATAGAGCGTTGATGTTTGCTGGAATAAAGCTTACTGATGAAGAATATGAAGCTGTAAAGCGAGATGTGAATTGGAAATATAAAATATTTACATTGCCGGGCCAAAGTATAGTTGACGATTATGAGCAAGAAAAATGGTATGATGATGCAAAAGCTGATATTGTACCGATGTTTTGGACAAGGTACAAGAATTATCTGATTGACATTAAGAAGTTTAGTCCTAATGTGGTGTCAACATTAGGAGAAGATACGTTGGACCAAAAGTTAATGAATTATTTGGGAAATCCAAATTCGACAGCTCCTTTTTTGAAGAGAGGTTTAATAATTGGAGATGTGCAATCTGGAAAAACTTCAACATATATTGGTTTGATTTGTAAAGCTGCAGATGCAGGCTATAAGGTATTTATTTTGCTTACAGGAACAATTGAAGGCTTAAGAAAGCAGACCCAAGAAAGAGTGGAAGAGGGATTTGTAGGCATAAATTTAGCAGCTGATACAACTGGTGGTCAAAGAGTTGGCGTGGGATTGGATAACAAGCCGCTGCATGCTATGGCGATGACATCACGTACCGCAGATTTTACTGGAAACTCAGACAAGATAGCAGTGTCCTTGGCAGATAAAGATGCAGTGATTTTTGTGATAAAAAAGAATGCTAGTGTACTTAAAAAATTGACGGACTGGCTGATATCCTTAAATGCAGATCCATCAACCAAAAAGATTGATTTGCCAATGTTGCTAATTGATGACGAGGCGGATAATGCTTCGGTTAATACGAGTGCAGATAAGGAAGACCCAACAAAAATCAATAAAATGATAAGAGAATTAGTGAATGTATTTACTAAATCGAACTATGTGGGTTTTACAGCTACACCGTTTGCGAACGTATTTATTGATCCGGAGACTACAGAAAAAATGGAAACACAGGACCTTTTTCCAGAGGATTTCATTGTAGCACTTCCAACACCAAGTAATTATATTGGACCTAATCAGATTTTTCCTAAAGATGCACCTTATCACTCTCAGTTGCTTTACATAGAGGATGCGGGTAGAGAAGAGGAAGATGGGTGGCCGTTTTATTTTAAACATAAGAAGCATTGGGATGATGTGTTGCCAAATAGTTTGACTGATGCATTGTTTACTTTTTATTTAGCAAACGCAATTCGTGATTTAAGAGGAGATAAGCGTTCACATCGTTCAATGTTGATTAATATGTCACGCTTTGTTAAGGTTCAATATGCAATTAAGGAGCAAGTAGAGCAATTGCATGAAAGAGCATATAGGGCGATTAAATTTAATCTCAGCGAAAATTTTGATGAGAGCATGATGGACCCTATTTTAAAAAGAATATATAAGAATTGGGAAAAGCATTATGCAAATCTCGAGTTTACTTGGCTGGATATTGTAAGAGCGTTATTTATATCGATAGAAAATATCCAAATAAAAGTAGTTAACAGTTCAAGAAATTCTGAGAAGCTAGTGTATCCGGAAAATGAGTCGTTAAGAGTTATTGCTGTTGGGGGAATGGCCTTGTCAAGAGGCTTGACTTTAGAAGGGCTTGTTATAAGTTATTTTTATCGAAATACTTGTACATATGACGTGTTAATGCAGATGGGTAGGTGGTTTGGATATCGCAGAGGTTATGATGACCTGTTTAGAATTTGGACTCACCGGGACTCAGCAGAATGGTATGCAGAAATAGCAGAAGCCACAGAAAAATTAAAAAATGATATGAGTATTATGCGTGAGATGGAGCTGAAACCTAAGAATTTCGGTATACGTGTCAGAAATAATAGTGAGGAATTAAAAATTACTGCGTATAACAAAATGCGGAATTCTACAGATGAATATGAGTACGAAAGCTATTTTGGTGGCGTAGTAGAAACTCCATATGTAATCTATGATGCTAGCGTTCAAAAGAAAAATTATGAAGCGTTAGAAAAAGCAGTAGAAGCATTAGTTGCTCAGGATAAGAGATTTGAAATGGTACGGGCAAAAGGAGCAGGAGAGCATTATGTTTTATTTGATGTTGAAAAACATGAAATAATGCGACTTCTTTCTCAATTAAAGATTTCTAAATATAACGCAGACTTTGACGTTCAGCAGATTAACAGTTTCTTAACAGAGTGCACTTCACCTGTGTTAGATTCTTGGAATATTGCATTTGTTGGCGGGAGCAAATCTGATGAGAATAACACGTATGTAGAATTTTTTGGACGCAAGATTTACAAGGTACAGAGAAAAACGTGTGTGTTTAATTCTGCAGATTCTCGGTTGAGTATTGGCCGTAGAGGAAAGTTAGGTGGACCTAATGATGGATTGCTTGGTATAGAAGCTACTGGTGAGAAAACTGTAGAGGAAATTATTGAAGAAGCTAAGAAAGCCTATAGGCAGTACTATAAAGAAAAGAATTTTATTGAATTTACAGATGACAAAGCGTATGCGTCAAATACTTGGTTCCGGTTCATTACTGAAAGAAAGCCGTTGCTTATGGTTTATTTGGTTGATGTAGACTCTAAAGAGCAAGGCAATCAAGCATGTGAATTTAGGAAAAGTATGAACGGAGCACCGGTGGTTTGTTTGGCTATGGGATTACCTATGGCAGAAGATGCTACACTGATAGGAAAGAATAGATATAAAGCCAATAAAATATATAATTGGTTTGAAAAGGATTCTATATTAGCGGAAACAGAGGAGGAAGAATAATGGGAGTAGAAGAAAGATTTGGAGAATTTTCAAAACCAAATTATTTTTCAAGGGTAGATTCTGAGCATGTTTTGGAATTGTTTATTGGTTTGGATGAGCAAGGAAGAAAGGCAATAGAATTAAGATCTCCTTTTGTTCCAAGAAAGATAACGGGAACAGCGTCCATAGAGGTCAATCAATATAAGCGAGAGGAATATAATACCATCCGCTTTTCATTGGTAAATGATGAGGTGAGTGGACTATATTATAAGTTTTGTGATGACATAATTGAGCAAACGCGTGATATTCATGAGAAATCAGAAGGATATCAAGCGGTAGTAAATCGTTTTTTTATGTGGAAGAAGACATTTGTCCCAGGCAACAAGAATTTACTGACTGAACCAGAGATAATGGGATTGATAGGTGAGCTGCTGTTTTTGAAGAACGATTTATCTAAACGGATTGGCTTGGCTGATGCATTGAGAGCTTGGAGTGGTCAGGAACTTACACACAAGGATTTTTCAGCAGGTGAATCGTGGTATGAGATCAAAACGATTCATAGGGGAAAGGCGTCTGTGAAAATATCATCCATAGAGCAGTTAGAGAGTGATAATGAAGGAGAACTTATTGTATATTCGCTAGAAAAAATGAGCGAAGCGTATAAAGGGATTACATTAAATGAATTAGTCTTAGATACAATGAAGCTTTTTGAAACACAGGAAGAAAAAGAAGATTTTTGGGCAAAAGTTTCTTTGCATGGCTATGAATTCAATAATTATTATGATTCGTTTGTTTTTGAAATTAGCAACTGCACAAAGTACTCAGTACGTGAAGGTTTCCCAAGATTGCAAAAGAATCTATTGCCGAAGGCTATTATTAAAGCATCTTATGAATTACAGTTAACGGATATCAAAGAGTTTGAGTTGAGCGAATAGGGAGTTGCCATGGGAATTAGTGAATACATAGAAGAATTTATGACCAACTTGAGAACAGATGCAGCATTGAACCATACAGATACGGCGGATGAGTTTTATGATTGGTCGTTAAATGTTTTGCAAGAGAACGGAGAATTTCAGGATCCGATTTTATTTTATTTCGGAAAAACAGGAAGACGAAATCGCTTTATGCAGATTGATGGATATTGTTTTGACGAAACGGACAAAAGCTTAATTTTATTCATCTACGATTTTGAAGATGTAATGGAGCCATCGACTCTTATTAACACACAGATTGACACATTGTACAAGAGATTACTTAATTACTTAGACGAAGCATGCAATGGGAATATCGAGGAGTATTGTGATGAATCAGATGATATTATAAAACTGTCAAGGCTTATTAAGCGACGGATGTTGGCGGATGAGATGTCACTAGAATTACTTCTTAAAGTTAAATTTTATATCATTACTAATAAGCGGTTGAGTAATAAGGTTAAGAAGCTTAAGCAAGAAGATTTTGCTGGAAAACCAGTAGAGATTAATCTATGGCATTTAGAACGTTTCTATGAGTTGGAATTAGCAAATAATAGTGAGCCTATAACTATCAATATTAAATCGGAGTTTGATTCGAAAGGAATTCCATGTATACAGGGTAATATCGGAGAAAATCTAGGATATAAGGCATATATTGCAATTATCCCAGGGAAGTTGCTGGCTGACATTTATATTGCGTATGGAAGTAAAGTTCTTGAGGGGAATGTACGAGCTTTCTTAGGAACTGGTGGAGCAAGAAGTGTAAATAGTGGTATTAAGCGTACGATCGTTTCTGAACCGTCAAGATTTTTTACGTATAATAATGGAATTGCTACTACTGCGTCCAGGATCAATACAGAGCTTATTGATGGTCAGTTAATGATTACAGAAATTGAAGATTTGCAGATAATCAATGGTGGTCAAACGACAGCTTCTTTAGCGGAGGCTGTTTTGAAGAAGCATAATACTACATTGGAAGGTATTTATGTACCGATGAAGTTGACAGTTATTGAGGACAGGGATACTGTGCTTGATGACGGCGTTAGATTTTATGATTCCATGGTAGAAAAGATTGCGAGATACGCAAATAGTCAAAATAAAGTTACGGCTGCGGACTTCTTTTCTAATAGTCCATTTCATGTCATTATGGAGCAGATGTCAAAGAAGTATTTGGCGCCTCCAGTTAACGGAAATCCTAATCCTACAGGTTGGTATTACGAGAGAACAAAGAAAAAGTATAACCAAGAGCAGATGAAAATGACTAAAGCAGAAAGGGATAAGTTTGCCAAGAAGTATCCCAAAAAGCAGATTATTAAGAAGGAAGAACTGGCAAAATATCTGTATGCAATAGAGTGCAAGCCAGATTTAGTTGCAAGAGGTAGTAACTGGGTTATTAAGGATTTTGGTACTTCTATAAATGAAGTATATAAGAAGAATAAAGAGCAGTTTAATGAGTATTACTTCAAAAAATGTATTGGGGCAGCTATTATTTATAGAACTGTAGATGGTTATTTGGAAAAATTGAAGAGGATTCCAGGTGCATGGTATACCGTGGGTGGATATAAAATGAACATTGTGCCTTATTCTATTTCAAAAATCATGCATAGTATTCCAAAGGGATATACACTTGACTGGACTTTGATTTGGCAGACGCAAGAATTATATCCAGCTTTTATGGATGAGGTAGAAAGAGTTACAAAAATGACTAATGACTTTATTTGTGATAGTCATGGAGTTATTGTAACTGAATACTGCAAAAAGAAAGAAACTTGGGAGGCGTATAGTCGTATGCCTTATCAATTGTCACAAGAGTTTTTGGAGACTCTTGTGAATGAGGAATATGATAAAGAGCAGGCGAATAGTGCTAGAAGTGTTCAAAAGGCAAATAGTGAAGTTGATGCTGCGTTGAAAATAACACAAAAGGGTTCTTTTTATTGGAAAGAATTGTTAGCAGAGGCGATGAGGCATAATATGCTCAGCTTTAAAGAAATATCATTGTTAAAAGTGGCAATAGAAATTGAAACAACAGGTAAATTGCCATCTGCGGTACAAGCGAAAGCAATTTTACGATTGGAAAAACGATTAGAAGATGCAGGGATTATTATTAGTTGATTTTTTCGAAATCAGCATATGGAGGTGAGAAGATGCCAACGATATCTTTTAAGCAGATATACGATGGAGCGAAAAATGTTGTTGATAAAAACGTACCAAGTGCTAGAATATCAAAACTTTCGACGGCTGGAATTGAAATAATAAACAGACTTATAGGTAAAACGAATGACGTAAAAGTTAGGAATATTGTTATTAATTATGACGGTGAACGTATTGCTGCAAATAGTGTAAAAAAGACATATGTTCAATTCATATCTAGGCTTTGTCGTAATGAAGATAAATTTTCTAAACTCTCAGAGGCAGGATGGATTTTCGGGGAGGCTGAAAGAAGCACATCAAGAGATGATTACGGTGAAACAGGAAGAATAGGAGCGTATATATATACTAATTGCAATATCGACTTATTGATTGTTAAATTTGTAAAAGCAGTCATTGATACGGAGGAAGAGCAAAAACTTAATAATTTTTATTTTGAAATTGAATTTACTGAGCAGGGTAATTTAGCCAATACGCAATTTCAAGATGAGTGGTGGCCATCTTTAACGGAATATAATCCTAACCTTACAAAAGATGATTGGAAAAAGTATATTCTTGAAGTTGAACTTCCGATTCACCCGTCTCCGATGAAGATGTTGAAAGGCATGATGGAACTGGGAGGAGAGGCAAGTTGCAAACAGTTATCAGATATTTATGGTGGTCATCCATCTGCTTATTCCGGATGCGCAATGAATCTTGGGCGAAGAGTAAAGAAGCATTTTGGCTTAAAGGCGTGCATGGACGGTGACCAAGAACGTTATTTTCCATTTCCATTTGTGGGAAAGTATAGAGGCGGAAGCCAGGACAATTATTTATATCGTATCAGAACTGAATTGCATGAGGCACTTAAGGAAATTGATTTATCCGGTATTGATCCGAATTATGGAGGAGGTGAGGAACAGTTGTCTACAAAGGAAATTTTACAACGCATCAATACATATATTGAAGCCAAGGGCTTTTCATTTGATGAAGGTTTGGTAGAGAATTATTACCTCAGCCTTAAATCAAAACCATTTGTAATATTAGCGGGTACAAGTGGAACCGGCAAGACTCGGTTAGTTAGATTGTTTGCAGAAGCAATAGGTGCAACTAAAGACAATGGAAGATACAAATTAGTATCCGTAAGACCGGATTGGTCTGATTCTTCAGATTTATTTGGACATGTTAACCTTCAAGGTGAATTTGTTCCCGGAGCCATAATTGATTTTATTAAGACGGCATCCGGGGATTTAGAACATCCATATTTTCTTTGCCTGGATGAAATGAATTTGGCAAGAGTGGAATATTATCTTAGCGAATTTTTATCTATAATAGAAACTCGTAAGTGGGTGGATGATAGGATACAAACGGATATTATTACTTTAGATAAAGCAGCGGACAAAGAATATCCGGAATTATCTCTGCCGGAGAATCTTTATGTGATTGGTACGGTAAATATGGATGAGACAACATTCCCGTTCAGTAAGAAGGTGCTTGACAGAGCTAATACAATAGAATTTTCCTATGTGGATTTAGTCCCTACTTTTGAAGATGTGTTTATGGATTGCAAGACCGTTGAGGAAGGTAATGGATTTTTGAAAACACAATATATTACTTTGAAAAGTGATATAGATAAAACGGAGCGTGAATTTGTAAGAAAAATAAGTACAGAGCTTCAGGCTATGAACGAAATTTTGCAAGATGCAAATGCTCATGTGGGTTATCGTGTTAGAGATGAGATCGTTTTCTATATGCTTAACAACGAAAAGGCAAAATTATTAAGTGAAACTGAGGCGTTGGATAATGAAATAATGCAGAAAATTCTTCCTCGAATCCAAGGTAGTGGAAAGGGCGTAGAAGAATTACTTGTGAATCTGTTTAAGAAATGTGCCGGAGATTATTCCGGAATATCTCAAGATAGTAAATGGAAACAGATGAAAACATACATTAAGGATAGAGGATGTATATATAAGAAGTCTGCAGAAAAGATTTGTTACATGATGAGGAGATTTGAAGAAGATGGCTTTACTTCCTATTGGCTCTAATAAGCTTTTAGAGATTAATACGTCAGAAGTAAATATTGTAATTAAGAGTAAGAAGAATTGGGAAGGGACAACCCTTGACCAGACTTCTTCTGTTGTTGTAGATGGTCATCATATCAAAAAAATAAATGTTGAAGCTGTCGGTGTCTGCGAGGTATATGAACAGCCTGCAGAAACAGCAGTATTCACTGTTTCGATTCCGCCGGTATTTTTTGAACAAACCGACTATGAGATTGTAATTAGAAGTGTATCCGGACAGGCTGTGGCTTTTTGGAATGAGAATTATGCAATCAGAGAAAAAATAGGGCCTATTTTTGAAGGTGATAACACTGGTATTTCAGGTGTTATTAATTTTGATAATTTGGCAGGATATTCTGATTTGGAGATTTCTGTTGACGGGAAGAGACATTTGATGATCAGAATAGAAGTTTTTCCTACTAAGATTTCATATAAAGAAGATTATCAACGGATGATAAATGATATATCTGAAATGGTATGTGAAGCTGCTATTGATTTTATGGCTAAGACATATGAGAAATTTAGTTTGAGTGATACCAATAGTGGCATTTTAGCAGTGTATTTCCAGATTCTTCGAACAATCTTTGATGACTATATGAAAGCGGTGAACAGAATAATTACGGCACCGCATCATAAGTTAATTACGGAACATGCTGTAGTGCCGCATCATAAGCTTAAGCGTACAGATAGAGCTACTGAGAAATGGTTAATGAAGCATCAGGAGTATGTTTATTGCTCTAACGGGAAGATTCAAGCAGAAAAGGCTATGGGAGCAAAGAAACAGATTACGTATGATACTTCCGAAAACAGATTTGTAAAGTTTATTTTGAAGTCGACCATTTCAAAAATGGAAGAGTTTTTAAAAAGATATCAAACGACAGTGAAGACGACAGAGGAGAAAGTGTTGACGGATGCAGATGATATGTTACGAGATATCAGAAGGGCGTTGAATACTTCGTTCTTAAAAAATGTCACAGAATATTCGGCAGCACAAAGTATGTCGTTGGTATTTGGTATGGCTCCGGGATATAGAGAACTATATAAATGTTATATTATGCTTCAGAGAAGTTTGTCTGTAAACGGAGATATTTTCAAAATTTCAGTTAAAGATACGGCACAGCTCTATGAGTATTGGTGTTTTGTGAAGTTGTTCAGCTTATTGAAAAAAGAGTACAGATTGATTTCTCCTGATATCATTAAAGTAGATAATTCCGGAATCACGGTAACACTAAAACAGGGAAGGACTTCAAAAGCACGATTTGTTAATCCTAATACCGGTGAGATTATTTCACTGTTTTATAATCCGACTGAAAACAAAACACAAACGGTCAATCAGAGACCTGATAACGTACTGGAACTTGAAAAGAAAGGTACAGATGTTTCGTACAAGTATGTTTTTGATGCTAAGTATCGGATAGAAACTAATACGGATAGTGGTTTTTATCCTGATAACAAACCGGGTCCAAAGGTTGATGATATTAATACAATGCACAGATATCGAGATTCTATTGTATATGAGAATCCGCAATCCAAGTTTACTTTCGAGAAAACGATGTTTGGTGCTTACATTCTTTTTCCTTATGATGATTGGAAAGATTATAGTGAAGGTGAACACTTTATAAACCAAGGTTCTGAACCGGTAAGAGGTCATCGGTTTTATAGAAGTATAGATACTGTAAATATCGGAGGGCTTCCGTTTTTGCCTGGGGCGACGGAACTGGTTGAGCGACTGCTTGCAGATCTGATCAATGATTCAAAAGAGTCTGCTTTTGAAAGGGCTACTTTACCTAGAGGCATTGAGGAAAAATTGGCATACGTTGACTGGGAAAAGAGAGACGTGTTGATTGGAACATTCAGAAATCGCGAGCAATTTGATATTTGCTTTGAAAAGAATTTTTATTATGTTCCTGCAAAACCGGAAATTGAAAATAGATTACCAATTCATTATGTGGCACTTTATCAAACCAAAAGAATATTTGGCGAGGAAAATGGTCAAATAGAGTATTATGGAGAGGCAATAAGAGTTGAATTAGTCAAAAGGAGTTCCATTAG
Organism: Acetatifactor sp.; assembly: GCA_045541195.1. Classification (GTDB taxonomy): domain Bacteria; phylum Bacillota; class Clostridia; order Lachnospirales; family Lachnospiraceae; genus Acetatifactor. The sequence continues at coordinate 83,826 of JAZQIQ010000008.1, forward strand.
GGAAGTCCCTGTAAGACGTAATAATGGAGATGAATTGTATTATCGTATTACTGTCAGAGAGTGGAAAAAGATATCTGAGACTAATGAAACCGGTTTGCCTATTAAACCTAAGGAATCAGGATTTGTGGTTGATTTTACTAATATGTTTTTAATGCAACACAGCGAGTTTGTTCAGGAATTAAGATTTATGAACGAAGCAGAATACAGATTTTATTCTGAACTGAAAAGAAGTGTACAGGCTGCCGGGGTTAACGACAAGATGGTTGATAGTTTTGTTGTCGAGGATAGCAGATTTGTATTTTCTGATGGCGAAATTATTGCAATAAAAGATGGTAAGGTAGTTGATAAGAAGAGTATTGTTGACTTTAATAAGCGTCCGGCGCAAGTATTTAGGATGTTACAGAATTCAATTGGGATGGGAAAAGGAGCATCTGGGTGTATTGATTGAACTTAAGGTCTACTGTTATATGGGATGTTGTATTTTGTCTATAATGATGTAATTACATGGATGCGTTTGTGTATTGAGGAGGAGAAGTGTTGAAAGATTCAGCGGAAAGAGTTCAGTATATAACCGAGTACATAGTATCGTATAAAGCAAAAATTGAGGCGTTGAACAAAAAAGGCCTGTTTGATACTGCGACTTTATATGAAATTTTTGCGCAGAAGATTTGTGCAATATGGTTTGGTCAAAAGTTTTCAAATCTGAATTCGATAAAAGCAAACTTCCCATATGTTGATTTGCTCTCAGAAGATAAAAAATTATATGTTCAAGTAAGTACAATTCAAGATGTTCCTGCGAAAGTAAAATCCACCTTGGAAAAAATACGTGATAGCAAATCCAAAGAGCTCCAAGGAGTGAATGAGTTGTTTTTCTTTGTCCTTTCTAATGATAGTGTTGGAAATGTGAAAGATTTCACTGGGGCATCTCGAATTGGAAAAATTGAATTTGTTAAAGACAAGAACTTGATTACTACAGATGATATAGTTCAAAAGGCTAAAACTGATATTGAATTTCAAATAGCATTGTATGATTTCTTACAAAGTGAAAATGATACTCTCATGCAAATGGGGGATAAATTCGAGGAAGCAGTTACGATTAGCAAGGCTCTTCTTGATAATAATATTGATTGTTTGATTAATGATGAATATGTAATTGATAGATCAAATGAAATCAGATTGATACAAAAAGAAGGAGAGAATTTTATATCTATACAAGGTGAAGCTGGTTCAGGGAAGTCTGCCTTATGTAAAATGATGTTGATGGAAGAAGAATTGGTTCTTTATGCTAGAGCCGAAAAAATATCTGAAGCAAGAAATATAGAGGATATATGGGGCTTAGATATTGGTAAAGTAGTTAAATACATAAATCAGCGAAAACTTGTTATTTATATAGATGCGCTGGAGTTTATTGCGGATAGTGCTAAGACAAAGTTGGATTTGTTACAGCATATATATGAAACTGTTAAGGAATATAGCAATATTTTTGTAGTGACATCATGTAGAACTTGTGATAGAACAGCGTTTGTGAAAATAGAAAATATTTACCATATAAAGAAGTATGATATTTCTTTACTTTCAGATGAACAGATTCTTGAGATAGCAAGAAAATATAAAATTATACAGGATTTATGGGAAGCAAAATCCTATATTCAGCTGTTGCGTTCACCGTTTTATGTGAATTTGATTATTAAAGAGATAAAAGATTCAAAAAAAATAGATGATGTAGATGGCTTTAGAAATCTCATTTGGACTGAGGTGATGTGCATGAGCGGAAAATCTCTTCCGGATGGAATTAGTCATTCTGATATTAGAAAAGCTATAGAAAAAATTGTGTTTGATAGAGCGAAAAACTTTTTGCCGGGGGTGAAGAGGGAGAGCATAGGAGTAGAAATAGTTGACATTTTACAGTCTGAAAATGTTGTTACATTATGTGGGAACGATTCAATACGTCTAAAGTATGATATTTTTGAGGATATTTGCTTTGAGAGATTTATTGATGAACAGTATGATGGCTGTAAAAGTGATTATGATGCCTTCTTTTCCAATATTGAACATTGGGGAAGGTGTATTTATCGTAGGTATCAGATATGGGTAGAGAATAAATTGTTTTCGAAAGGAAACAGAGAAAAATTCTTATATAAATTATTAGAGACTGATAGAATTCCTAATGTTTGGAAAACACAGACAATAGTAGGAATTGTAAAATCAAACTTTTGTGATGAATTTTTTGAGGAATACGCATATTCTATTTCAGGTGATTTATTATGGGAGTTGGTCAGACTTACAAATAATTTTGCATTTGAGACAACAATACTAAATCTTAAATATGAGAATGTTTATGCTCAATTAAAGCCAATTGGAATGGGCAGACCTTGTTTGATTGATTTGATATTTAAGAGTGAGGTATATAAAGATAGTACTTATGAAAACTACATAAGAAAACTATGCACCGATTACTCTCAGACAATTATGTATAATGATGTGGCAGTGGATTCTGCTTGTGAGATATTGATATTTTATGCTGAAGAGAAAATGGAAAAGTCTTCACAAGAGAAACATTTTCATATATCTGAAGATATAAATCTGTGTTTGTTGCCTATATATAGAATGGCAAAAAAATCTCATGGATGGATAAAGCAGTTTTGGGCTAATAGAATACAGGGGTATTTAAATAGCGATGGAAGAAGTAATCGCTTAGATGAAGATATTCTTGAATATGTATTGAAGAATGCTGTACCACCTTTGGTGCAGATACTGCCTAGAGAGCTGTGCGAGATCGCAGATGCGTATTGGATAAAAACACCGGAATGTGATAAAAGAGATTTTTATTATAGTCGAAGCAGGTGGGATAGTGCGGAAGAGTTCGGCTTGTCAAGAAAAGCAGATTCATATCACTTTGAATATGACAGTATACATGAGAATGTATTTCTAAATAATATTGTTCAGTATAATTGGGTTATAGCACTTGAATGGATAATAAAGCTTACAAATCATGCTGCAGATTCATTAAAAATTGCAGAGCCTGAAGAGGTATATGATATTTGTGTATGGGAAAACTCTCCTAAGGATGAAAAAAAGTATATATGCAATCCTAACTTTTGGTTGGCAGGTATTCAAGAGCATAGAGTTCATGAATTGATTAGTGATGCGATCTTTCTATTTACAAAGATGGCTATCAGAGAAATAAATTCTAAGTATAATGATAAAAAAGTGGTGATACGTTTTGCGGAATATATTAAGGCAGAGATCATTAAAAAAGCAAATAACATTATGATGCTTTCAGTTCTTGCAGAGATAGGGCGAAACTGTAACAAGGTTATTCCGGGATATTCATTATTTTTGGCATCGAGTATTGATCTGATTATGCTGGATAATCAGAAATTAGCACTTTTGATGCCCAATCCGGACAGGCAGCTATATGAAAAACTTATTCTTATGTCAGTAGGAATGCCTGAATTCAAAAGCAGATATGACATTAAAGTGAAGGAAAATGACTCGCTACAAGATTATGTTATTAAAATGCAACTGTTCGGGGCTGATTATAAAGCAAAAGCAGAAAACATTCTCGATTATTTATATTCCATTATTCCTAATCAAGGAGAAGATGCGAGACTTAATTTACAAATACAGAAAATGGATTTGCGAAATGCTTCTATGAGTCCAATTGACGAGCGTACATATGCACTTATTCCAGAGATTAAAGGCGATGCAAAGAAGATAGTAGAGGAAAATAGTAGAAGTAAATACAATTTAGAAAGAAATGCGTTTCAGAAAATAATATCGAATTGTAATTCATTGATAGCAGAGGATAAGTTGGATTTACAAGAGTGTCTCAATACAATTGATCAATTACTGTCTTTGATAGAGCAGTCGGACATTCCCGGGCAATTACAAAATATGCTTGTTACGATAATAGCATGTGCCTTATCAAAGAAAGAGATTTCATTAGAAAAGCGTTCGGAATTGTGTGGTGTTTGGATTGAGGGTATAGAGAGTATTTTCAATAATGATTCTTTTGCCTTTGAAATTGCCCTTGTTAGAGTGCTTTATAAACAAATTGAATTTGAACTAGACGATGAAATAAAGATAAAAATGAAGAGACAAATGCTTGATTGTCTCTTATATAGAGGACAACAGGGGATTGTTTCCAATATTTCGTTACACCTAAAGGAGTACTTGAAACAAAATGAGACATTGGCCAAAAGTATGTTTAATACCATTCTTGCATTCTCGGAGGATAGAATGGCTTGTTTTGTGTATAATGTTTCTAAACTCAATGAAATAGGAATAAAGTGTGATTATTATCCTAACAAAAAGAAACCGCCCACTTGGGTAAGGGATGTGTTTGAGGAAAATAATGTGGAGCTTTATCAAAGTAGGCGTGAGGAAATTATTGAAAAGTATTTACTACAGGAAGAAGAAATAAATTTATCGGATTGGAATATTGAGAATTGCGATATTCAAACGTTGGCTTATGTTTCCAACTGCGGCTTGAGTTTTGAAAATGAAGAATTCAAAATGGTAATGGAAAAAGCTTTTCCATATATGATTTCCGTTATTTCAAAAGCCAAGCATTATCATGAGTTCTTTGATGCATATGCTATTGGAGAAGTGAAAACATTTGTAAAAAATAGCTTAATAGGTAATCATAATGTTTCAGCTATCTTGGACATGCTTTTTGAACTTCCGGATTTTACTCAAATGAATTCTGACGCATACGAATTATATGAAGATATTTCTAAACATTTACTGGCGGTATATTTTGATGGGCACAGTAATGTCGCAGTTAGGAGGCAATGTGAAGTAATCATAACGGATGTCGAAACCAAGATTACGCATATTGGTGATGAAAAGGTGCGAGACAGGCTTTATTCTATGTTATTTCTCACTTTGGGAAAGTTTCATATGCGAGACTGGAAAGAAATACATACCGAGTATTCATATAAGGATAAAATGTTCTTGAACACAATTTGGTCTAAATATGGTTGGCTACATTTTAAGAACTTATTATATGTAATTGATCAAATGCATATTAATGCGCTGTTACCAGAGGTGCTTATTCCTTTGGATAAATCGTTATATAAACTGAAGAAAGATTTTCAGAAATGCGAAAGAATTGTGAAAGAGAACGAGGTTATAGTCAATAAGATTATTACAAAGGCATTTTTAGATTATACAGATGCTATTAAATCGGATAATGATTTGACGTCGAGCTTTGAAGAATTTCTAAGTATGTTAGTGGAATTTGATATGGAAGAAGCAGCAGTTATACTTGATGAATTTAGAGTGCATTAGGAAAGAAAAGAGTTGTGAAGATATGGATGCTATTCGGGAACTATTTATTAACTTAAGTCATTATTATAAAGGAAAATAGCAGAGGAGGCAACAGCTTGAAAAATCAGTATTTTGGTGATGTGGGTGATTATGGCAAATATGGATTGCTCAGATATCTTGCAAACAATGGTATAAAGATTGCAGTTAATTGGTATTTGACTCCGGATGATGGATCCAATGATGGCAAGCATATTAGATATTTGGAAAAAGATGATATGCAAAGATATGATACGGAACTGTTCATGGCATTAAGGGAAATGCTTCGAGCGGGTCAAAGAGACGTGCTGTCATTTGAAAAAAGAGACATGATTACAAATGCAGTATATTATAATCAGTTGCTGCATGCTGACGGTGATACTCGGGCAGAAAAGAGAACGTATCGAGATAGATGGCATCAGGAAGCATTAAAAGCATGTGCGGATGCTGATTTGGTGTTTGTAGATCCTGATAATGGCGCGTGTGAGAAGGAGCTGGAGAGTGCAAAGGATTCCATTAAGTATTGTTATGCTGATGAGATAGCCGATTACTATGCTGCCGGACAGAATGTGGTTTATTATTGTTCGAAAGGGAGACGAACCTATGAGCAGTGGGAACATACGAAGGAACTGATGAAGCGAAGAATTTCGGATGCCAAGCTGGCAATTATTACATTCCATAAGGGGACACAGAGGTCGTACATATTTGTTCTTCACAAGGAAGATTTTCGCAAATATATGGAGTTGATTAAGAATTTTTTGCGTCAATGGCCAAAGGTGTTTACTGAAGAATTTGGAAGAGTAGGAAATCTTGCCGGTGGAAAAACAGGAGAAAAGTTCCACGTAGTTAATAGCAGAGGTGTTGAATTAACCATTGAAGAGTGCGAAGATGGTTGGGTCAATATTCATTTCTCTGATCAAAGGAATTCCTATTCCAGGATTAGTATAGACCATTTATTTAGCAAGCTGAGATAGAAATATCTTTGTATTGTGGCAGTTGATATCATAGGAAAAGCATTGTAACTATGATTGAGAATCTATAAGTATGTGCGAGCCCTGCTTCAAGCAAGGCTCGCATTTACTTTTGCACTAAAAGGTAAGGTTGACACGATATTGTTCCGGAGATATAATTTGTAATATAATCAAGGGGGACCGGCAATGGAGTTTATGAAAGAAGAACTGTATCAAAATATAATTAAGGTGTATTTGCAGACTGCTTCTGTCAAGGAAACGGCCGGGCGTCTCAAAACCTACCCCATAAAAGTTCGTCGCGTACTAATTACAGAAGGTCTATGGAGTAGTAGAACCAGCGAGGCAATAGGAACCTTGTGGAACCAGGGAATGACTGTATCGGAAATTGCAGAAAAGCTATGTCTTTCTGAGAAGAATATACAATCATACCTACCATATACCAGAGGTCAATATGGTGGGGAGAATCGTAGTGATACAGCTGTTAGAAGTGGTATTTACCGTGAGCGTATGCGTATGGCGGCAAATAGTCAGCTGGTGAAGAAATCACGCAATGAGAGCACGATGCAAAAGGGAGGGGAGAAATCTATGGAGAATAAGCCACGAAAGGTAGAAAAAGCCATTTGTTTACATCTAGAGCTGGTAGATTCAGATGCCGAAGGTGCAGATGATCCAATTGTAAAATATGCAAAGACTAAGAAAAGTATTTCCAGGGATGTGCTGGTACCGGAAGATATTACACTCCATTCTTTGCATTATGTAATTTTAAAACTATTTGGATGGCAGAATGGTCATCTGCATTCTTTTTCACTGGTGGAGGAAGATTTTGAAAAGTTGACCGATGGCAGATTTGATAGATATTCTAAGTTATGTGGAGTTTATTTCCGCTTTCCTACAGAGGATTACGAAGATTTGTATTGGGACGATGATTATGAGGAGGGAAGAAGTTTCAGTACATGGTTGAGGAGCAAGTATACCGGACCTTATGTATATGAGGGAACAGGAGATTATTATTTGCCCAACCAGTATGAGGTGAAACGCTTTTGTGAGCATTTTAGTGATATGAATGTTAAGGAGCTGTCACTACAACAAATTGGAGAGAAGATTGATTTGGGAGGTAATCCGAACAATTTGTTAGAGCGTCTGTGTTTGCGAGATGTATTGTATGTAAATAGTTCGGAGGATATGGGTAAAGATACTGTGGATGCAAGTAATATTTGTGGAACAGATGCAACACCGGTTGTGCATGAATTGGTATACGAATATGATTATGGTGATGGCTGGGAAGTCAGAATCACAGTATCAGATATAGCTTATACCGATGAAGAAAAAGAATTTGTGTGCCAAAATTATCGTCCACGTTGTATTTGCAAAGATGGATTGAATGTGCTTGATGATGTAGGAGGAATGTGGGGATATAGAGACTTCCTGGTGACTATTCATGAAGGTAGTGAAGAAGAGCAGGATGAAATGCGTGAATGGGCGAGATATCTGGGTTGGACAGGAAGGAATGTGAGCCCTAAAAACATGTTATAAGTCCGTTTTAATGGACAACACCTAATATATACTGGAACCAAGATAAGGAAATAACCTTATTCTTGGTTCCTTTTTAATTTGGCAAACAGATAAGGAGATGAGCTTATGTGTGATTGGAATAACAATGGTGAATACGATATGCAAGATGCGTTTATTAGTTACCATATTCACAGATCTATTTCTGGGAATAAACAAAATCAGAGTAGTTCCGGAGACAGCGGAGATGTACTTACAGTGGTTGGGGTAGTGCTTCTTATATTAGGCATTTTAATGATTTTTGCATAAATGGAGGGCGTACATATGAGTAAGAACAGTAGAAGTAATGATGGCGGAATGGGCTGTTTAGTAATATTGGTATTGGCGGTAATTGCAATGCCATTGGTGGGTTTATATCTCGCGTTTGCAGGAGAAAGCAGTGAGCAGAAGTTCTTAGGAGTGGCACTTTTGATTGTCGGTATTATTGTATATGCCAAGTTTGGAATGCTTTGATGGGAAGGAGATAAAAGGATGAAGAATAATTCAAATGAAATAAGTACAGGGGCAGCTTTATTAATGACTTTGGGAATTCTGCTTGTAATAGGAATGATTATTTCAGCTGGTGAACCCAAGTGTTCTATGAGCAGCTGTGATAATGATGCGAAGGACGGTAGTAGATATTGTTATTTACATGATTTGAGCTATAGAACATACGGAAATCCGGACTACCATGAAGTATATAAAAATAGTAAAAGCAATAGTAGCAGTAGCACTGCAACAAGTAGTTCCAAGACAAATTCTACAAGCGGTTCAAGTAGTGGAACCAGCGCAAAAAGTAGTACTGGTTTTTCAAGTGGTTCGAGCAAAAATAGCAGTTCATATGATTCTTATGATGCTGGTTATGAGGACGTTTATTTTGATGATGATTATGATTGGGATAGATATAATTCAGACCCGGATTATGCCAGTGGTGTGGATGATGCAATGGATGAATTGGATTGGTAAGTAGTATAAGGGGAGAATTGGATATATGAGTCGTTGGGTATATTGGATTAAGAAATCCTTCAATTGGAACTGGAGATACTGCAATAAGTTCTGTGTTACTTGCAAGTATTATGAGATTTGTAAAAATGATGATGTGTTGAGTTAGGAGGGCATTTATGGCTAGACTACAGAAGAAAGCGGAAAAAACTATTGAGAAAGTTTTCTTAAAGGAAATCTTGAGGCTGTTAGAGGAGATGGAACAGCAGAATGGTGAGGAAAAGAAAATATATCATTCACAGATTATGGAGATGCTGGATGCGAAAACTAAGGAACTTGAAAGGAAATTAGAAAAATTAACGACAGGCTCCAACGGGAAAGTTTGGGATTTCGGTAAAGAAAGAGAAATGGACGTATTTGTGGAAGATGATGTGATTTTGTTAAGAAATTGCAGGGATTCGGAAAAGGAAAAGTATATTCAAGTCAAGAAAGAAAATACGGATAATCCTGAATATTATGATAACGAAAGTGCAGTTGATTCTACTTGGAAAATGTTTGAAGACGAAAAAAGTTTCTGCTGTTCGATTATCCGGAAGAGGGACAACGAATTCATCGGGTACATATCCATAAAGGATACGAAGTCTAATTTATGGGAAATTGCCATTGAATTATTGCAGAAATATTGTAATAAGGGGTATGGAAGTAGGGCTATTGCTTTATTTTTACCGGCGATATCTAAAATAACAGGTAAAACACAATTTCAGGCATTGGTAGAGACTGATAACATTCCCAGCCAGCTGTTGATGGAAAAATTGGGTGCTAGATTGATAGACATTTATGATTATACATTCCAAGGGGATGAAGAGGCAGCTACTGCTTTTGAGGAGAAATATATGTCTGAGATTACGGAACGAATGGTACTATTGGCTGAGCAGATTGGAGTAGAACCGAGAAAAATGTTAAGCCATGTGTTAGATTATAGATTCTTTGTAGAAGATGGGGCAATCTTAAATAAAGTTAGGAGAACCGGCCTATGAGTACATACACCTCTAAAGTCAGAATCTACCGGGAAGCGAGGGGCCTTCGGCAGGAACAGCTGGCAGATGCAATTGGCGTATGCAGAAAAACTATAAGTCAGATGGAAGCAGAGGAAGGTCATAATACTACGCTGGAGATAGCATATAGATTAGCAATATTTTTTGAAACTACTGTAGAAGAAATTTTTCCAATAGCAGATGCGAATGTAACCTAGAATTCTCTTGACCTATGCGTCCGTCCTTAGTATAATAGTGAACAGAAAAAAGAACAAATGTTCGAAAACAAAGAGAGGAGGAGTTCACTATTGAGGAGACGCACATTTATGAACATAGAAGTGGTTTTAGAAAGAGCAAGCAGTTGAATGTTCGTTAGATGAATATTCAGCACTCAAGAAGATCAGCGAAGCGACCAGGGCAGAGATGCTTAACGGAAAACTGGACGCAAGAGAAGGCTTGCGAGGTTATTCCCTTTCCTTAGCGAGTACAAAGTAGCGATGATATTTTGTATAGGTAAGGAGTGTGTGAATTGGAGAAAATAGTAATTAGATGTAAGAGTTGTAATCAGCGTTTGTGTGATTATACATTGCAGGATGATGACACAATGCTTGTTCTGCAGGGGATAAGCTTCAAATGCTGTAAATGTAAGCGTGTGCTAACATTTAAGAAGTACACGGAAGCCATGATAAAGCATGGCGCAGTAGGCGGAAATTATAAAGTATAAGAAAATTGAATGATGGCCCACCTGATAAAGGCCACATCAAATATAGATGTGAAGCACTAGAGACGCAGGGGAATAAACCGGATTGAAATCTGGGATTCCTTTGTGTCTCTTTTTATATTGCCATTCTTTTCGGTTTTGCCGGAGAGAGGATGTATGGAAAAGACAATTGGAATGAGAATTAAGGAATGTAGATTGGCACTTGGCATGACACAGGAGGAATTAGCAGATGTTCTACAGATGAAGAAGATTACTTTGTCTGCTTATGAGAACGATAGGATTGATATTAAGGTCAGCATCCTGAAAGAGATAGCTATGGGGCTTGGAACCACAGTGGCGTATTTGGTTGATGGAGAGGAAAACGAGTTTGGCTTGGAGGTAATGCAAGTAGCAAGACTTCTGCAGGGGATAGAGAATGAGCAGCTTAGAAAGGCTGCGATGGAGCAGGTTAAGGTGTTGGCTGGGGTGAGATTATAGCATAAAAAACGGTTAATGCTACTTTAATGCAACAATTATATTGCAAAACACATATTAATGTGTTATTATGATTGTATAAAAGGAAAGAGAGGTACCCCAATGGATACTTATACAGTCAAACAAATTGCTGATATGCTTAATACACAGCCTGAAACGGTGCGAAGATGGATTAGAAATGGAAAATTACATGCAGAAAAAGCTTCGCGTAAAGAAGGTCACGTGGTTACAGATGTATCTCTCAATAAATTTTTGAAAGGTTCTCCTAAATATGCTGGGATGATAGCTAGTACAGCAGCGTTAGGCATGGTAGCTCCAATTGCGACGCTTCCATTAATGGGAGGGATAGCAGCAACATATTTGGCGGCTTCAAAGAAACAAAAAGAAGTAGGTGAAGATTCTATTTCGAAGGACGATGTACGAAGATATCTTACAGAAGAGATTGAGCGAAGAAATCTTTCTATTCAGCAGAAGATGAGTACAATAGAACAAATACAACGAGAGATTGCAAACGACCAGCAGCAGATTGCGGAATGTAACTTTGTGTTGGCGCAGTTGGAAAGCGAGGATTAGTATGGGAGAATACATTAAGAAGAAAAAAGACATGAATTTTAGAAGCGTTGACTCTTTGCAGCAAGTGGTAAATGTTGTGAATGAAGCTGCAGCGGCTTTAAATGATAAAACAAGGACAATCAGAGAAAGTGCAATTCCGGAAGTATTGTCAGGAGCTCTTGGAGCGGGAATAGGAGGAGTAGCATCATTTGCAGCATTATATGGGCTTGGTACCGTAGGATTATCTGCAGCAGGAATTACTTCGGGATTGGCTACGGCTGGAAGTATAGTTGGAGGAGGTATGGTAGCAGGTGTTTTTGTTCTTGCTGTACCAGTAGCTGTTTTAGCTGCCGGTGGTGTGGGTGTTGCAGCTCATTTGAAAAATAAACAGTTGCGCCAAGAGAAGGAACGTTTATACCAGGAAGCATTAAGGAGACATGAAGCAATCATTCAAGCACTGAAGGATGAAGCAGATGCAGATAAGGAGAGATTAGATTACCTGCAGAGCTTGAATATTTTGTTGGCTCAAGCAGTAAAAGAATTAAAACATGATTTGGGAGTAGCGTAGGAGGTTCGAATGAAATTATCTGTTCCAAAAGTTAATATCAATACTAGGCAAATTGTGAAAACAGTATCTGATTATGTAACAACTGCTTCAAAAAATAAAAAAGTGCAAGGGGTATTATTGTCAATACCGGTTTGTGGATGGATAAACTCTGAAATCAGGCGTAATGCGGATAAGAAGGAACATCAAAAGCAGACTGCTTTATGCCAAGAAATTTTGCGCAAGCACCAAGCAGAAATAGATGTTCTTAAAAATGATAGAGAAAGGGAAGCTTATAAGCAAAAACTCTGGGAAACATTTATTAAAAGCGGTGCGGAGGAACGGAATGAGTAAATATAAGTACACAAAGAGTGAGCAACAGGTCAATAATGTTTTGAAATATCATGACAAGACATTAGCTGATCTTGCTGACGGTTCAGAGGATAGAAGGCATAGAAGAGAAGCCGAGATAGAGTTTTTAGAAGAACAATTACGTGCAATCGGAATAGAGCCATCTGAGGTAAAGAATCAGATCAGCTTGGAATCACCAAAGAAAGTAATGATATATCCGGCCTGGGAAAAACTTTGCAGAGAGGCAGAAGCAGTAGTTGGAACAGAGTGTGAATTAGAGGCGCTTTTTACTGTAGAAGAACTGAAGAAAAACAAGCAGGAAATTCGTCAGATGAATGCAGAGTATAACCAACTTCATCACTTGGATAAGGTAGATATTGCTATTAGCGCTATTGCAGGAATTGTTGGAGCAGCAGTGGATATTTTGCTTGTTGGAATACCGGCAAAAGGGAAAGATGGATTGGAGGCTGGACCTTTATCAGATTATATTCGAAAGAGATTTGATGAAGCATTCCCTGCCGAAGAAATGCAAAAACTTGCTAATTCAAAGGAAAGTAAAGTGCCCTATGATGCCCAGGACAATAGGCATACTACAGAATATGTTACTGGTTTGTCTGCGTATTATCATAGATTATTATCATTAGGTCATGATCCAATATTGGGGTTTGCTGTAGGTGTTTTTGATATTATGACAGGGAGAATGACAACGATTGATAAAACAGGGAAAATTATATCTCAGGTTATGGAGAATTATGCTGACAGAAAAGAAAGTGATATATTTGCTGCGTTAGCAAAACAGGTTATTCATTTTAAGTCAGATATAACGACATCAATGGGATTACCAGCGCCATTAATGGGAGTTTTCAATTTGTTTCAGTTTGGAAGCATAGGCGAGTATGAACAGACAATTGCAGAAATAGTACAAGGAATGTATTATGAGGGATATGATTTCATTCATTTTTGTTCAATGTCAATTCCTGTGATGATAACAGAAGTGATTGTTCGAATTTCATATGCATTTAAGAGGATAAAGGAAGGACATGGGATCAAGGATTCTATTCCATTTTCTCTTAATAGAGAGAAACATCCAAAACTTGCGACAATGCTTTTTGTGGCACATTCGGGTGCGGCTGCTATAAATGCAGGAAAGGTATTGTTTACGGAGAATCCTATGAGCATCAATTATCCTCAATGGATAGCATTTGCAAAATATTCATATATGCAACTCAAATGGGTGGTTGTAGAAAAGCCAGCTGCAAGGGAAGCGTATGTGAATGGCAAATTGAATTCTAATTGGGAAGAAATCGTCGTGCAAATAGATAATACGTTTGAGGATTTTGCTAAGGATTATGTAGTGGTGTTTGAATAATGAGGATTTAGTTGAACTCTTATCAACATTGTGTTGATAGTGAAAAGCATACTGGAAGGAAATTAAAATTTCAGATTTTATGGAGGTGTAGAAAATTGGAGATACCTGTTACGCTTCAATCTGACAGAAAGGGATATTTCGATAGAGAATGTCCTAATGAAAACTGCTTGTATACGTTCAAAATTAATATGAATGATTGGGAGGAAAAGGTTTCTGATGAGGAAGTACATTGCCCTATGTGTGGACACATTGATACTTCGGAGAAATGGTGGACGCAAGAGCAATTGGAAGGGATGCAGAAACTTGCAGCTGATTATGCAATGGCTCTAATTTCTGAAAAGCTGGACGAGGCCTTTGGAGGTTTAGCGCGCTCTACTCGTCGAAATAAGTTTGTGAAAATTACATATAAGCCGGGACGAAGAATTACATTCGAAAATAATCCTATTGGTCAGAGCGAAGAATGGGAAACGGATATTACTTGCGAAGAGTGTGGGACAAGATATAGTGTGATTGGTTCTGCATATTTTTGCCCTTGTTGTGGACATAACTCTGCGGTGGATGCATTTGAGGAATCAATGGACAGCATTGAAAAAATGTTGAGTTCTCTTCCAGAAATGAAGGAGATGTTGACGACTTCCTATGGTAGAGATAAAGCAGAAACGATGTGCCGCAGCCTGTTAGAAAGTTCACTTGGTGATATAGTTTCTGCATTTCAGAAGTTTGCAGCTTGCCACTATGACAAGCTGACTGGAAAAACATCTAGAGTGAATGACTTTCAAATGGTAGAAAAAGGGGGCCTGCTTTTTAAAGAGGCAACTGGAAAAGGCTATGAGGAATGGCTGTCTGACATGGAATTGCAAGATATGAATGTAATGTTTCAACGTAGACATCTTGTTGAACATAACAATGGAATGGTTGATAGGAAGTATATTGATAAATCTGGCGATAATTCCTATGTTGAGGGTCAAAGGCTGGTTATAAAAGAAAAGGATGCTTTGAACTTACATGCGATTATTAAAAAGCTTGGTGCAGGATTATCATCGATAAAAGCGCAGCAATAACCTGTTGGTTTCTTAAATATAAAGGACAAAATATTAGAATTATACTTGTTTTTATACCACAAGTATAATTTACAATCTCAACTTTTCGTGCTATGATGACGATGTAATTAAGAGAAAAGCGGAACGACATAGGTTCCAGAAAGGAAAAAGACATGACTACAATGAATCGTTGGTATTGCCTCTATAGTGAAAGTTGTAAATCAGCACATCTCGATGAACGCGAGTTGGGCTTTGGTTTCATGCACTCATCTATAGATAAGCATAAACGAGGAAATTGTGTTATTGACACCGGACTGCAGTGATAGGACTGCGCGGAAGATAGATAAACATGTTCTTAGCGTACCGCTTACCTTGATGATGGGTAGGCGGTATTTTTTTATGCAGAGTTGGCTCAATTGGTACAGCATCGGTCTTGAAAACCGACATTCCGAAAGGATATCAGGGTTCGAATCCCTGGCTCTGCGTTATGCATATGTAGTCAAGTGGTCAAGACAGCGGACTGCAACTCCGTGACCGTTGGTTCGAATCCAACCATATGCTTTTGTCCAATGTATTTTTGTTGATTTGAAGAAAGGAAGAACACTATGTTGGAGATTAAGGGAAAAGTAAATACAGCAATATGTTATGCAACCGTAATCGAAGAGGAAGCGATTGAGCAAATCCGCAGAATGTGCGATTACGAATTTACTGCCGGTTCCAAGGTTCGAATTATGCCGGACGTTCACGCTGGTAAAGGCTGCACTATCGGAACAACCATGACAGTTATTGATAAGGCGGTTCCAAACGTAGTAGGAGTCGATATTGGATGCGGCATGTATACGGTGAATCTTGGTAATATCGAGATAGATTTTGAAAAACTGGATGAAGCATGCCACTTTGTTCCTTCGGGAATGAATGTATGGCAGGGCAGACAGGAGCATTTTGATTTACAGCAGCTCCGTTGTTTTAGGGAACTGAAGGACAGTAAGAGATTAGAAAGAAGCTTAGGAACCCTGGGCGGCGGTAATCACTTCATCGAAATGGATAAGGCTGCAGATGGTACAAAATATCTTGTTATTCATACCGGTAGCCGTAACCTTGGTAAACAAGTGGCGGAAATCTATCAGAGACTTGCAGGTGATTTGAACCGTGGCATGGAAGACTACTTTGAGCAGAGAGATGAAATCATTCGTACCTATAAGGAGCAGGGAAGACGAAGTGAAATCCAGGCTGCACTGAAAGAGATTGCATGGAAAAAGGCAAATGGACCTACATCAATTCCGGAAGATTTGTGTTATCTCCACGGTAAATATTTTGAGGACTACTTGGCTGACATAGAAATCTGCCAGCAGTTTGCGAAAAGAAACCGTGAAATGATTGCAGAAATCATTCTTGGCAGATGTGGTTTAACAGCGATAGACGCATTTCATACCATTCATAATTATATTGATACAGGTGAAATGATATTGAGAAAGGGCGCAATAGCGGCCCATAAAGGAGAAAAAGTGCTGATTCCAATTAATATGAGGGATGGAAGCGTGCTGGCTGTTGGTAAGGGAAATTCGGAATGGAACTATTCTGCGCCTCATGGTGCCGGAAGAGTGATGTCAAGAGCGGGAGCACGTAAGTCATTGTCATTAGAGGAATACAAGAAAGAAATGGAGGGAATCTATACAACCTCCGTCAATGAAGATACATTGGATGAAGCTCCTATGGCATATAAGTCCCTGAGTGACATCATTGATGTCATCGGGGAATCCGTAGAAGTGATTGAAGTATTAAAACCTATTTATAATTTTAAGGCATCAGAGCCGGCGAAGTTTGGAAAGAACATGAGATAATTCCACTCCCCGGCCTATGCCGGGAAGGAGGAAGTCATGGCTATTCCAACCATTGATATGGTAAGAACAGGCCAGAATATCAATAGATTAAGAAAGCTGGCAGGGGTATCCGTAAAGGATTTGCAGGATGTGTTTGGCTTTGCGACACCGCAGGCAATTTACAAGTGGCAGCATGGAACAGCATTGCCGACAATCGACAACTTGGTCGTGTTGGCATCTGTGTTGGGTGTCAGAATCGATGATATTTTGGTTATGACAGATGCGCAGATTTCTATGTCTGCATGAAAAAATGAATAATGCGGGTCAGCGATGGCTCGCATAACAGGCTCCATTAACTCAATGGTAGAGTAACCGGCTTTTAACCGGTAGGTTGTGGGTTCGAATCCCATGTGGAGCATATGGCCCCGTAGTCTAAAGGCTAGGACATCGCCCTTTCAAGGCGAAAGTGCCGGGTTCAAGTCCAGCCGGGGTCACTATGGTGACTGTAGCTCAAGTGGTAGAGCAGTGGATTGTGGTTCCACCGGTTGCGAGTTCGAGTCTCGTCGGGCACCCTATGGGTAGGTAAACCGTAATTGGTAGCGGGCCAGACTGTAAATCTGGTGCCTTCGGGTTCTGTTGGTTCAAGTCCAATCCTGCCCACTTTTGTTTGCGTGTCCGAGAGGTCGATGGTGCTTCCCTGCTAAGGAAGTGTGCTGAAAGGCACCGAAGGTTCGAATCCTTCCGCAAACGTTATTTGAATTGAAATTTAATTAATCGCCTTTTGTCATTGTGTTGCCAATGAAATAAATATATAATGGGAGGGAACGGAAGCTTTGAATTTTGTGGAGTTAATGCAAATAGGAAAGAATATGAAAGATGAACAGTTAAAGTCAGTTTTAGATAAAATCGATATAAATGAATGCGAAGAGATAATTGAGGATTATATATATTACAGTAGAAGGAATGTAAGACAACGGTGCTATAGAGGTGATAGTAGCTTTTGCTATATGGAGGACGAGTATGAGTTTTTAATTATTGCAGAAGGAGGCGAAAAGCAAGCTATTATCCTACGATGTGGGTATATTGATTTACACTGGTATGTTTTGAAAAAGTGGAGAAAACAGCATGTTTTAAGTGATGCACTTCGCACAGGGGTGCTTCAACAGATTTGGCCTGAAAATAAAACAGTAACCTGTTGCTATAGTTATGATGATCATCGAGAAGAAAAATATAAGATGACGAAGCATTTGGCGGATATAGCTGGACTTATATTAGAATGAAAATAGTGTAACCGACTGGAGTAATTTCTGGTCGGTTTATTTTAAAAAAAGACTTGTAATTCAGGGACATCAATGATAGAATGTGATTGAGGGACATCAAAGAATGATGTCTACAAAATATATCAGGAGGTTGCATATGGCAGTTTACAAATTTTCATTGAACGAGGAATATTCTCAAAAGTTAGAAGCAATGGCACGAGAAGATGGAGTTTCTGTGCAGGATTGTATCAGAAATCGTTTATTTAATTTGAAGACAATTTATACCCCAGCCGAAGCCGTTAGAAGAGCAATGGCCAAGTATAAAAAAGGTGACAAATTTACTCTTCCGGAGCTGTATGGTGACGACTGGAATATGCAGAGAGGTGCAGCAGGTGTTTTTGGAAAACAATTTTATAATTATGTTGCTGATGAGTGTCCAGATAAAATAAGATTTGTTGAAATGGTTAATTATGACCGCCATGCACAATATGAGATGTTATAGGAGGAATTTCTATGAATACAATAATTAGAAGTGCTATGCAACAGCACATAGTAATGAACGGGCCGACAGATAGTCGTGTGTTAATTTCGATAATGGCAAGAAGATTTAAGACTACTAAACAGAGAATATCTGGAAATATTTCATACATGGTTTGTAAAGCCGGGACGCTTTCTATCATAAGAAATAAGCCACATAGTATTCTTTACTAATTTCGGAGGGAAAAATAGGCATGGATTTATTAAAAGATTTTTTAGTAGCTGTAGGTGGTGGGGCAACTGCATTGATTGCTTTATTAACCATATTCAAAAGTATGTTTATGAAATTTTTTGAAAAAGGGATTGACACAGCTTTTGATAAAAAACTTGAAAAATACAGAAATAGACTTACACGTGCAACGACTGCATATGATTTATTGCTAGAAAAGGAGATGGGATATTATACCAAGATAGACACTCTTTTTGCAGAACTAATAGTGTTGGTGCAAGATTTAGTTTATTATTCAACAGAAAAAGATGACGGAATATCAGATGACCAACGGATTAAATATAAAGAGCATTCATTGAGATTTTTGGAACTGATTATAGAAATTAAGAACTTGGATTTGGTACATCAGGCTTATATTCCAAGTGACATTTTTAGTGCTGGCACTGGTATCATAAAGGCAATGCAGGATAATGTTGAACATTGGCATCAGGTAGGTCTCATATTATTTGAACAGGCTGATGGGAAAATTGATACAGAAAAGTCCGAAAAGATAAAGGATGAAATACTAATGAATATAGCATTTGCTGAAACTCTTATTAAAAAGAGACTAAAAGAGTTATCAGAAATTGAATAGTTGCGGAAACGGGAGAAGAAAAAAGAGTGATGGTAGTAACAAGATGTGTTCGATGGAATATGAAGGAGAACTTGATGCTTTTCAATTGAGCACGCACAAATTTCAGGTTTCTGCTGATTTATACCACAAGTAGAATGACAAACCGCATAATCTGTGATATATTATGATTCGAAAGGAAACAAGGGCACACAAATAGCCCCTGGGTAAGAAAAGGAAATAATTATGAGAAGCACAACTATGATGAGAGAAATGAATATGCGACGCTTAACAGCATACGCTAGACGTATGTCTAATTCTCCGTGCTTTATTATGCCTAGAAATACTATGCGGTCTGGAGGTAGTCTGATGAAGGAGTGATGAATTGCTCTATAACAGAATACCTTAGTTAGTGATAGCATGACCGCAGACGATATTTGAAAAGATATCCAAGCGGTCTTTTTATATGCAAAAATACGTTTCGCAGAGTGGACTGGAGGTGGTTCCAGCCGGGCTTCATAAGCCCTGTAACGCAGGTTCGAATCCTGCCTTTGCGACTGCGGGGTGGACTGGAGATGGTTCCAGCCGGGCCTCATAAGCCCTGTAACGTGGGTTCGAATCCCACCTCCGCTACTTATCGGGATGTTGCGCAAGTGGTAGCGCGCGTGATTTGGGATCACGAGGCTGCTGGTTCGAGTCCAGTCATTCCGACTTAGAACATGATGAGCAAAAGCTCATAGAAAGGAGAACCGAGTTCGATGTTTACATTATTAACAAGAAAACCACATACAATGCGAGAGATGGCACCGTTCAGACGAAATGATTGGAGCTTTAGAAACATGCGCTCATATAGGATAACTGTAGGGCCGTGGGCTGACTGTAAATGTCGTCCCGGAACCTATTAACTAACGTGTAGATTATGCCTAGCCTATGTGAGAGATTGCAGGGTTAGGCTTTTTTTGTATGGAGGTAATCATGTTCAATATACCAACAGTAGATTTAGTAGCTACAGGAAAAAATATAGAGAAGCTTCGGAAGGAAGCTGGATTATCAGTAAAGGAATTGCAGAATATCTTTGGGTTTGGAACACCTCAGGCTATTTATAAATGGCAACATGGTACTGCTCTTCCTACAGTAGATAATTTGGTTTTATTATCAGCAATCTTTAAAGTATCAATTGATGAGATTCTGGTGGTGGAGCAATGCAGTGGTATTGTACTCAGTGCATCCGCATGAATAGAAAAAGTGAATATAGAAAAGCAGGAGTGATTTGCTCCTGCAACATGGTCCCTTAGTTTAATGGAGAAAACAAGAGATTTCTAATCTTTTGATACAGGTTCGATTCCTGTAGGGACTGCTATGCTCTCATAGTTTAATGGATAGAATGACCGGCTACGAACCGGTTGATCCTGGTTCGATTCCAGGTGGGAGTACTTTTATGTGGGGAGTGTAATATGTTCTCCTTTTCATTTAATGAAAAATAAATGATAGCATTGAATAGATTGGATAAATTTGATAAAATAAAATTCGAGATGGGAAAGCAAGTGCACTGATTAACCTAACCCGTCGATATTGTTAGTGCGCAGGTATTCAATCGTACCGCCGATTGCTGAAAAGAGTACGACTTCTATGGGGAAGGAAAGAGACCTATTACCATAGACCCTGGTAGGCCTCCTGTAGCTGACTGTATACGCCAATGTGGTAACATGTTGATACGTATAAGCACCATTCCAGATTATGCAGTTATATCTGGATAGCCCCTACAAGGTGGTAAGGAGCAAGGATTGTAGGTAAACCTTGCGAGAATGTGAAGAACAAGGGATGTTTATGCCCATTCCTTGAAAATGAAGAATACCAATGCAAATTGGTTAAAAAGGAGGATGCAGATGGTAATTGGACGGTGAGTTTCTAATGGAAGGAGGGATGCAGACGCATGTTTTCTGGTACATTTGGTAATTCATTTTGTTTTTATTTGATTGATAGAGTTGTTGTTACTGAAAATATGATGCATGTAAATTATGTAGTCTGTGACAGCCCTCTGATTACTATTCTGTAATATAAAAAGTGAGATTTAGTGCAGCGTTCGGAAATTGATGAACACGTGCTAAATACCATCGAAATATTTAAAAATAATATCTGTAATATTTGTGAAAATGAGTGTTACAGTATAAAGGAGGTGTATCAGGAGTTAAAGGAACGTTATTGTCCAGGAACTCCTGATAGTGAAATATTTAAACGTGCTCATGTGCAATCTAATGTCATGAGGCGAATTGATTATGAAGCTCATTATTATGGGCCAAATGAAGAAGGATGTATAAGACTGGCATTAGCAATTGGTGTAGATAACGAAGCAGATATTGATTATTTGTTAAATGCAAGAGGCTATGCTGGACTAAGTGAATGTAATAGGAAGGAATATGTTATTTGGCGAGCGGCAGTGAGAGCTATATTTCAATTACAGCAGAAGCGGCCTGACATATTACCGGAAGAGGTAGTGGATACTTTTATAGAATTAGTATAGGCATAAGGGAGCGGGCGTACCGATTTGGTACGCTCGCTTTTTTTTCATGATTTATACTTGTATCTGTGGCACAAAGTAATTCGACGACTTATATAGGAAATGGACGCCAAGTCTATTCCCACTAGACTTTTTGTCTACTCTTTGGGAAACGACATGATCCATAGAAAGCCGTAGAATGGTATCAGTAAGAAAAAGCAACCGGTTCGCAAAGCTTACATCGAAAACAGATTATATGGAGGAAACGATGGCAGCGATACGAAATATTTTAAATGTTTATGAAAAAGCAGATTCGGCAAAGAAGGTAGATATCATTATTCGTTATTATCCGAATTTCTTGGGTATTGTAGACAGCTACACAGAAGGGCTTCGTTATATGATTGAGAATGAGAAGGCCTATAACCGAAACAAAAATCGTGGAGACTTAGGAGTCCGGGTACAGACATCCGGAAAGCATAGTGATATTACGGCAGATACAGCGATTAGCAATGTGATTACCAGAGATGCGATTATAGCATGTGATTTTTCGGGAGATGTGCTGGATGGTGTTGACCGAGGCGAAGAGTTCCAGAAAGAAGCCTTTCTGCTGAGGATGATGAGGAAGGATTATGAGCTGTTTAACCAGCAGCTTGGAATCCTGGATAAAGAGGAAGCCGAGGTATTTGGACAGTTTTTAAGAAAAGAAAAATGCATTGCTGATATAGCAGAGGATAAAGGGCTTGTATATGAATCTGTCCAGCAGAAGCTTCATAGGGTGAAGCGTAAGCTTAAGGTACAGATGGTAGGATTTTTAGATGGAAATGTGGGAGGTGTATGAGATGCCAAGGATGAGAACAGAAGTAGAACATTTAGAAGCTCAGGTTCAGAGCGGAAATAAAAGATTTGTTAGATATGCGGAAGGAGCAGCGCTTTACTCATTGGGACTTCATACATTCCAGGAAATAGCGAAGGAAGCAAATGCAGTCTATAAGGTGAAGAGATGTGTGCTTGTGAATTTGGATATTGTAAATGAATACTTAGAAAGACATCGTGTTAAGAAAGGGGAGTTTGGATCAGATGAGCGAAACCTATAACATCCCTATTTGGAGAAAGTATACATTGAGCATTGAAGAAGCGGCAGCATATTTCCGCATTGGGGAACATAAGCTGCGCAATCTTATAAATGAAAATAAGAACGCAGATTACCTTCTTTGGAACGGAAATCGTGTTCAGATTAAAAGGGTAAAGTTTGAAAAGTATGTAGATACATTAGAAGCAATATAGGAATTTGAATAGGGGCTTTCCGGCATAAATTTCTCCAAAAATATTTGGCATAATTTTTCCGGAAGGCCCGAAGATTATAGAAAAATCGAAGGAGTTGTGATATATTAACACTAAGCCATGTCACAGCTCTTTGAAAGGAGAATGATTATGAGTAATGCAAAGAGACGTGACAATAAAGGTAGAGTACTTCAAATGGGAGAGTCACAACAGGACGATGGAAGATATGTCTATCGTTATATGACTCCATTTGGTCAGAGAAAAGCGGTTTACAGTTGGCGTTTGACTGCTTCGGATCCAACTCCGGCAGGAAAACGGAAAGAGAAATCTTTGAGAGAAAAAATCAAGGATATCGAGAAGCAACTAAGATTAGAAACCTTTTGTGAGGACCTTACGGTATGTGAGTTGGTAGAGAAGTATTTGGCAACTAAGACCGGAGTAAAACACAGTACTCGAACAGGCTACAAATTTGTGCAAAATATTTTGGCAAAGGAACCTTTCGGGCAGAGGAAGATTGCGAGTGTCAAAACATCAGATGCAAAGATTTTTCTGATTAAAATGCAGGAAGATGGAAGAGGCTACAGTACAATTCATACAGTGCGAGGAGTTCTTCGTCCTGCATTTCAGATGGCGGCAGATGATGACATGATTATCAAGAATCCATTCCAGTTCGAACTTCACACAGTGGTAGTGAATGATAGTGTGAAGAGGGATGCGCTCACAAGGGAACAGGAGAGAAAGTTCTTGCAGTTCATTCAGGAGGACAGGCATTACAGTAGATACTATGATGCAATTTTCATTCTGTTCAAGACCGGACTTCGTATCAGTGAGTTCTGTGGTTTGACGATTAAGGACATTGATTTTAAAAAGAATGTTATTAAGGTAAGCCATCAGCTCCAGCGTACCAGCGATATGAGATATGTTTGTGAGAAAACCAAGACAGAGAATGGTATTCGCGAGATTCCAATGAATTCGGAAGTAATGGAGGCATTCAAGCGTATTATCAAGAATCGTCCCAAGCCAAAGATTGAGCCGATTGTAGACGGGTATTCAGGATTTCTTTTCTTAGACAAGAATGGTAAACCGAAAGTAGCATTACACTGGGAGAAATACTTCCAGCTTTCCGTTGAAAAATACAATAGCATTTACCGTGTACAGTTGCCGAAGATTACGCCGCATGTGTGCAGACATACGTTTTGTACGAATATGGCAAAGTCCGGTATGAATCCAAAGGTATTGCAGTATATTATGGGACATGGAGATATTTCCGTTACTCTTGATACATATACGCATATCAAAGCGGAGGATGCGATTGCGGAGATGGAAAGGCTTGATTTGCTGACCGAAAAAGAGGCATAGAAAAAAAGCAAGATGCTATACGCGGGAAAAATCGTGGCATAAATTAATTTTTGTTTTATGACAAAACAAGCGTTTTTGTGTGTTAATATGCCATGGAAAGGCTTGCAACCCCAGTATTTATGCGGAGTTGTAAAAATTTATGCCAGTCAAAAACTGTGGCATAAAAATTTTAATTTATGCCAATTTTTATGCCAATCACCCGAGAAAATATGCTCTATTTTGAGAAGAAATGACAGAGTATCAAAAAAACGAAAAACTCCACAAACCCAGTATTTACGGGCATTTGAAAGGATTTGAAAACTTATGAAAGAACATATAAAAGTGCTATTTATTTGCCACGGCAATATCTGTCGTTCCACCATGGCAGAATCTGTCCTAACCCACTTAATAAACGAACGAGGTCTATCCCACCTCTTCGAAATCGCCTCTGCTGCTACCAGCCGGGAGGAAATCGGCAACGGACCACACTATGGCACAGTAAACAAGCTTCGCCAAGTCGGTATCCCCGTAGTACCCCATCGTGCTGTGCAGATGACACGGGCAGACTACGATTATTACGACTATCTCATCGGCATGGATACTGCCAACATCCGTAATATGACCCGTATCGCAGGCGGTGATCCGGAGGGGAAGATTTACAAGCTTCTGACCTTTGCAGGGAAAGGTGATGATGTGGCAGACCCTTGGTATACCGGAGATTTTGATGCTACCTATCGGGATGTTCTGGCAGGATGTGAAGGACTACTAAAGCAGCTGCTTGAGCAAGACTAGTACAGCAGTTTAAGCTGACTACTAAGTGTAATGATTTGAGAACAATGTATCGGTAGACACAATCAGGGAGGCAGGACATGAATCTTACAAAACCCATATCATTCATTATCGTAGGCTCCGGCTGGCGTTCTTTATTCTATGCCAGAATCGCGAAGAAATATCCACAATTATTTGAACTCAAATACATGCTCTGCCGCAGTCAGGAGAAAGCGGACAAGATGGCCGCAGAATATAGCATTCCCACCACTACGTCCATAGAAGCCTGTGAGGAAGTAATGCCTGACTTCGTGGTGATTGCGGTGTCCAAGAATTCTCTTTGTGCTGAGACCATGAAGTGGGCGCAGAAGGGATTTGCTGTACTTTGTGAGACACCGGCAGCAGGCACGGTAGAAGAGCTTAAGGAACTGTGGGAGTTAATACAGAGCGGTGCTAAGATACAGATTGCGGAGCAGTATCACAGATATCCAAGTATGTCAGCAGGGCTGGAAGCGATTAAGAGTGGAAAGCTTCATGACCCATACGCAGTCAGTTTATCCATGGCACATGATTATCATGGTGTAAGCTTGATTCGTAGGATGTTGCAACCCATCCATCCTATAAGCCTGCGCTTAGAATATCTGCAGGGGGCTCAGTACGCCTTTGATGTGACGGAGACGGATTCCCGTTATGGAGACATTACCGACGGGCGGGTGAAGAAGAGCAATCGCAGCGTCATCACCATGGGATTTTCCGGCGGGAAGATGGCATTCTATGATTTTGACGGAACCTTATATCACAGTTACATCCGTACCAGGCATGTAAATGTACAGGGGCGTGATGGAGAATGGAATGACACTTTTCTAAAGTATGTGGATGAGGAATTTAGACCACAGATAAAACAATTGACCCCATTCCTAAAACCACAGTATGCATGCCTGGAAACCAAGAAATTGCAAGAGCAAAGCAGGCAGTGGCAGCCAACCGTGATTATGGATGAGGAGCAGGATGAATACGCTATTGCCACCATGATGCTGGATATGAGAGAATATATAGAGAACGGAAGAGAAGTATATCCTATGGCAGAGGCATTGGAGGATGCATATGTGTATCTATTGATGCAGGAGGCGGTGAAGGAGCCCGGCGTGAGACTTCTGCCGGAGAAGATGCCTTGGCATTTGTAAGAGAAGTGTAGCCTGTATTGGAGGGAATATTAATGGAGTTACAGATCAAAAGAGAAAAAGGCGTACCCATTCAGCCGGATATGATAGGCCTGTTCTTTGAAGATATCAATTATGCGGCAGATGGGGGCTTATATGCGGAGATGCTGGAGAACCGCAGCTTCGAGTTTTTAGAGGCTTTCGGGGATGCTAGGGATTATTACACTGTCTATGATGGTCACTATGGCTGGAGCGCATATCCGGAGGCAGCGGCCGTGAAGACAAGAATGGTTATGGGAAGCCCTCTCACTGAGGAGAATCCCCACTATATGCGTGTGGAAGCGATGGAACCGGGGGCAGGTATCAGCAATCAGGCATTTGACGGTATTTGTCTGAAAAAGGGCATGACTTACAACATCTGTTTCTGGGCAAGATGTGTAAAGTTTGAAGGTGACTTCCTTCTCAAAGTGGAAAAGGGTGGTAAGACTTATGGGGAAGTAACCATCAGCACCACAGAGGGGACAAGGGAGACCTATAACTTCTATCGATACTACGAAACAACACTTACTGCCAGGGAGGATGTAGAAAAGGCGAAGTTTATTTTTGCCCTCACTGAGTCAGGCATCGTGGAGCTGGACTTTATCTCCATGATGCCTGCAGATGCGGTGGAAGGAGTATTCCGTAGGGATTTATTTGAAAAGCTGGCAGAGCTTAAGCCGGGCTTTTTACGTTTCCCGGGAGGATGTATTGTAGAGGGGAATACCTTAAATAATCGTTACCGCTACAAGGATTCCTTAAAGCCTGTATGGGCACGTAAGAATAACTGGAACCGCTGGGCGGTACATGGCAATAGTGCGGAGAATGGTTTCCACGGTCCTTACAGTCATTACAACCAGACCTTGGGACTTGGTTATTACGAATATTTTCTTCTTTGTGAGAAGATTGGAGCAAAGGCTATCCCGGTAATGAATGTAGGCTTTGCCTGTCAGTATCAGTCTGAAGAGATTTTGCAGATAGAGGACCCTGCATGGCAGGAGTTTGTGCAGGATGCACTGGATTTGATTGAGTTTGCCAATGGGGACGTAGATACCACGTGGGGGAAAGTCCGTGCAGACATGGGACATGCAGAACCCTTCGGACTTACCATGTTAGGCATTGGCAATGAGCAGTGGCAGACGGATAAGGCAGATTTCTTTGAGCGTTATGTGAAGTTTGAAGAAGCCATTCACGGAAAGTATCCGGAGATTAAATTAATCGGTTCCGCGGGACCGGATATTACCTCGGAGCGATATGAAGCGGCGTGGAAGTTCTATAATGAGCACAAGAATCAGGCGAACTTTGTATATGCGGTGGATGAGCATTATTATGTGAAGCCCCAGTGGCTTTTTGAACATGTGGATTTTTATGATAATTATGACAGAACCATTAAGGTGTTTTCCGGTGAGTATGCGGCACACCCGGTAAGCGGTATGAATATGCCTCAGGCTAACAATCTGGAGGGGGCGTTGGCAGAAGCGGCGTTTCTTACCGGTGTGGAGCGGAATGCGGACGTGGTGGTGCTTGCATCCTATGCGCCTCTCTTTGCCAAGCTGGGATATGCCCAGTGGTCGCCGGATATGATCTGGTTTGACGGTAAGGGCTGTTATGGCTCTCCCAGCTATTATGTGCAGAAGATGTACGGCAATGCGGTGGGGGATTATACACTGGCGGTAGGAGCTGAATACAAAGAGGTTTGGAAGGATAAGATATATTATTCTCTCTCTTATAAAGAGGCATCCCGTGAGATTATCATCAAGGTGGTAAACGGCAATACAGAGAAGTGGCCTATGAAGCTTAGCTTTGACAATTCCTGGGGCGGTATCGCTGATAGCTACCATGCAGAGGTTCTTACCGGACCTTGGCCGGAGGCAACCAACAGCATTAATAAGCCGGAAAATGTGGCTGTGTACATGACAGAAGGTAGCATAAAAGAGGATATAATGTTACCGGCACTTTCTTTTTGTGTGATTCGCGTGAATATTGTGTAAAATTCATAAGAGCAAGATTTTTCACAGGGAAAATGTGTGGAGAGGCAAGAGGGTTACTATGATTAAGACTGTAATATTTGATATGGATGGAACATTAATTGATACAGAGAAGCATTATCGTCGTTTCTGGAAGGAGGCCTTTGCCTTCTATGGGATGGAGCTGACGGATGAGCAGGCCCTTTCCCTGCGAAGTCTGGGGTCACCCTATTCTGCGCCATTCCTGCGTTCTATCTTCGGAGAGGATTTGGATGTGGAGAAGGTGCGTGCAAAGAGACGTGAATTGATGGAAGCCCACTTAGAGAAGGTGGGGATTGAGCTTAAGCCCGGTGCAGTGGAGGTCCTTAAGTATCTGAAGGAGCAGGGGATTCCTACAGCGGTGGCTACGGCTACGGAGCCGGTACGTGCAAGGAAGTACCTGACAGAGCTTGGACTCTATGATTACTTTGATGATGTGATATCTGCCACAACCGTATCCCGCGGTAAGCCGGCACCGGATGTATATATGTACACCTGTAGGCAGCTGGATAAAAAGCCCTCAGAGTGTCTTGCGATAGAAGACTCGCCCAATGGTGTCATGTCCGCTTACAGAGCGGGTTGTAAGGTGGTATATATCCCGGATCAAAAGGACGAGACACAGGAGCTGAAGCCTTATTTATACGCCAAAGCAGACTGGCTTTTTGACTTAAAGAGAATCCTTTCGGAAAGAAACACAAACACACCTTGATTTTTACATGGGATAGTGATAAAATCTTAACAATGGGTATTGTTGAAAATTTAACGAAGTATTCAGAGCCATGCAGAACAGCAACTCTGAAGTCCCAAAGTACGGAAAATAAGATAAGTGAAGGAAGGAAAATCTAATGAGTATGAAATTTGATGACATTATCAAAAAAGTAAGTAGTCTTGAGATGAAGAAGGTTTCTGTGGCAGCAGCACAGGATGAGGCTGTGTTAGAAGCTGTTATTGAAGCAAAGAAGCGTGGCATTGCAGATGCAATCTTAGTTGGTGATGCGGCGAAGATGCAGGAAATTGCAGATGCAAGAGGCTTTGATATTTCTTCTTTTGAAATCATTGATGAGCCGGATATGATGGAAGCTGCATTAAAGGCAGTAAAGCTTGCTCATGATGGTAAGGTAGATATGTATATGAAGGGTCTTGCAGATTCTAAGACCTTCTTAAAGAGTATTTTGGATAAAGAGGTTGGTCTCCGTACCGGTAGTGCATTATCTCACGTATGTGTATTTGAAGTACCGGGTATTGAGCAGCTTCTGTTCTTAACGGACGTGGCATTTATGACTTACCCTACATTAGAGGATAAGGTAAGTATTATTAAGAACACCATCCCTGTAGCAAAGGCTTGCGGTGTAGAGGTTCCGAAGGTAGCTCCTCTTGCAGCGGTAGAGGTTGTAAATCCTAAGATGCCTTGTACCTTAGATGCAGCTGAGCTTGTGAAGATGAATGAGGAAGGCACCATCACAGGTTGTATCGTGGACGGTCCTTTATCTTTAGACCTTGCTATTGATGCAGAGGCTGCAAAGCATAAGGGAGCAACCGACCGTAAGATTCAGGGTGATGCAGATATCCTTTTATTCCCGGATATCCATGCAGGTAATTTAGTATACAAGATGATGGTTCGTATGGATGATATCAAGAATGGTTGTATCTTAACCGGTACCAAGGTTCCGGCAATCTTAACCAGTCGTTCCGATACCTTTGAGACCAAGGTAAATTCTATTGCTCTCGCAGCAGTAGTTGCAGAAGAATTAAAGAAAAACGCACAGTAATCACAAGGAGGATATGATTATGTCTATCAAGAGTTTGATTATTAACCCGGGTTCTACTTCCACCAAAATCGCAGTGTTTGAAGATGAGACCATGCTTTTTGAGGAGACCTTAAGACACTCTACCGAGGAGATCAGCCAGTATGCTACCATCGTAGACCAGAAGGATTTCCGTAAGAAAATCATCACTGATTTATTGGTTTCCAAGGATTTTGATATTAATTCTTTAAATGTGATTGTAGGCCGTGGCGGTATGTTAAAGCCGATTCCGGGTGGTACATATGCAGTGACCGAAGAGTTACTTGCAGACTTAAAGGCAGGTGTATCCGGTCAGCATGCATCTAACTTGGGTGGTATCCTTGCAAAGGAAATTGGAGATTCCATCGGTGCTCCTTCTTATATTGTTGACCCTGTAGTAGTCGACGAGCTTGCACCGGTTGCAAGATATTCCGGTGTTCCGGAGCTTCCAAGAAAGAGTATCTTCCATGCACTGAACCAGAAGGCAGTTGCAAAGAGATACGCAAAGGAGCAGGGTGTTCCTTATGAATCCCTGAACTTAATCGTAGTTCATTTAGGTGGCGGTGTATCGGTAGGTGCACATACCGGCGGACGTATTGTGGATGTTAACAATGCATTGGACGGTGAAGGTGCATTCTCTCCGGAGAGAGCAGGTACTGTACCGGCAGGTGACCTGATTAAGATGTGCTTCTCAGGTGAGTATACCCAGAAGGAAGTATACAGCAAGATCGTGGGTAAGGGAGGCTTTAATGCATACCTTGGCACCAACGATATGCGTAATGTTGTAAAGATGGCGAATGAAGGTGATGCTAAGGCTGCAGAGGTTAGAGATGCCTTCACCTATCAGGTAGCTAAGGATATGGGTGCTATGGCTACTGTTCTTAAGGGCAAGGTTGATCAGGTTATCGTAACCGGCGGTATTGCTTATAATGCTGCAGTGGTTGAGTCGTTAAAGGAAAGTGCAGGCTTTATTGCTCCGTTCACCGTATATCCGGGCGAAGATGAGCTTCTTGCACTTACTCAGGGTGCGCTTCGTGTGATGAATGGCGAAGAGAAGGTTATGGAATATTAATTTAAAATTCTGTACAAAAGATCCTTACTGTACTAAAATAGTGCAGTAAGGATTATTTGATTTTTGAGGGTAGTATATGAGTATGAAAAAGAAATCGTTTGGGAAGAATCTGTCTGCCATGCAGATTATTCTGACCGGATATTTATTAATAATATTGGTGGGGACGTTGTTGTTGACGCTTCCCATTGCATCTAAAGCAAGAATGTGGTCGCCTATAGAGGATTGCCTGTTTACTGCAACCAGTGCTACATGTGTGACGGGACTTATTCAATATGATACCTTTACGCATTGGTCCTTATTTGGTCAGATTGTAATCATTACATTAATACAAATCGGCGGAGTGGGCTTTATGACGGTGGCAATTAATATCTTGGCATTTACCAAACAGAAGATTGGTTTGGCGCAGCGGTCATTGATGCAGAATTCCATTTCTGCGCCGCAGATAGGTGGTATAGTGCGGATGAGTAAGTTTATCTTCGGAGGAACCTTTCTGGTAGAGGGGATGGGCGCATTGCTTCTTAGTCTGTATTTTATTCCACGGTTTGGCTGGGGGAGAGGTATCTATTATTCCGTATTTCATGCTATCTCCGCCTTTTGTAATGCAGGATTTGATTTGCTTGGCGGTGTATCCGGGGAGATGTCCTCATTGGTCAGTGTGGCAGATAACTGGTATGTGAACTTGGTAATTATAGCGCTGATATATATCGGTGGTTTGGGCTTCTTTGTATGGCATGATTTGTTGGATAAGAAGTTTCAGTGGAAGCGATTGAATCTGCAGAGTAAGATGGTGCTTTTTATTACCACGATGCTGCTTCTGTTCGGTACGCTAATGTTTGCGTTGCTTGAGTGGAATGGGGCTCTATATGAGGGTATGGATGGTAATCAGAAGGTTTTGGTATCCTTTTTCCAGTCGATGACGGCACGAACAGCCGGCTTTGCGACCGTGGATTTATCCAGACTAACGGAGGCAAGTAAGTTTGTAATGATATGTCTGATGTTGATTGGAGGTGCTACCGGTTCTACGGCGGGAGGTATGAAGACCACCACCTTTGGGGTACTATGCATCAGCATATTTACCACTTTTAAACGGAAGAAAAATGTAGAGGCTTTCGGCAGACGTATGGATGATGAGATTACCCGCCTTGCATCCTGCGTGTTTATGACGTATTTGCTGGTGACTTGCTTATCAGCGGTGGTAGTCTCGGCTGTAGAAAGTGTGCCTATCATTACGGCGCTATTTGAGACCGTATCGGCCATGGCTACGGTAGGTTTGTCCTTTGGGCTGACTCCTAATGTTTGTTTGTTCACCAAACTATTGTTGACAGCGCTCATGATATGCGGACGAGCGGGATCCATCACGATACTTTTGGCATTTTCATCAGAACGGCGTGTGGTAGCATCAAGATTGCCGTTAGAACAAGTACAAGTGGGTTAGGAGGAGAGTAGAGTAATGAATGTAAAATCCATTTTAATTATTGGTTTGGGACGTTTCGGACGTCACATGGCCATGAAGTTTCAGGAGGCAGGACATGAGGTACTTGCCGTAGATAGTAATGAAGAGCGTGCAGATGCTGCAGTGGGTATTGTGCAGAATATTCTCATCGGAGACGCGACAGACGAACGTTTTATGGCGAGTCTGGGAATTGATAATTTTGATTTGGCAGTAATCGCTATCGGGGAGAGCTTCCAGAGTGTGTTAGAGATTACCGTGAATCTGAAGGATTTGAATTGCAAGTATATTATCGCCCGTGCAACCAGAGATGTACACAAGAAGCTTCTTCTAAGAAACGGTGCGGATTATGTTGTTTATGCGGAGCGTGAGGTGGCAGAGAGATTGGCTATTAAGTTCGGTGCTGACAATATCTTTGACTATATCGAGATTACGCCGGAAATCGGTATCTATGAGATTGCAATGCCGAAGAAATGGGTGGGAAAGAGTATTAAGGATTTATCTATTCGTAATAAATATCAGGTCAGTGTACTTGCAGTAAAGCGGGGAGAGCAGATATTTCCCCTGCCCAGCCCGGATCATGTATTTGAAGAAAGAGAAAGCGTCATGGTGATGGGCGCAGCCGACCACATTGACGCTATCACGTAAGCTACATGGGATTTTTACGGTATTCTCTGGGAGACTTACCGTATACCTTTTTGAACAAATCTTTGAAATAATTACTGTCATTAAAGCCGTACTCCAGAGCGATATCCGTAATAGTATTATTGGTAGTGAGGAGTGCGGTTTGTGCGTGTTTCAGGCGCACGTAGTTTAAATATTCCTTAAAGCCCATACCGGTGACCTGCTTGAATTTCTTGCTAAAATAGGTGGGACTTAAGGAGGCAATGGAAGCTACTTCATCCAGGGTCAGGGGATGACGGAAGTTCTGGTAGATGTACTTGGTGGCAGCCAGGATATCAGCATCGTTGGCGTTAATCATGGACGGTGCTTCATGGGAGAATACCGAATGCCTGGTTAGAAATAGAATTAACTCCTGCAGATAAACTCCTAAAAAAGCATCGGAGAATTTATCAATGGAGGCATGTTCGGAGACCATTTTACTCACCAGCGTGTTGAAGTCTTCCTGATATAGGGAGGGGACACTTCCCATAAAAGAGGTGAAATTCTGTGGGATTTTTACCGGTAACCAACGCTCAAAAAGCTGATGCTCAATATAATTCTCTTTGAAATAGCAGGTGATAAGGTCGCACTCACCGGCATCGAAGATGGCGTGGTGTAACTCGCCCGGAACAATGTAAACAAAATCGCCCTTTTTCATGTTATAAACCATATCCTTTAACAGGAAACGACATTTGCCGGTTTGAACATAAAAGATTTCATAATAAATGTGGGAATGGTCTGATTGAATAGGGGATGTGGGACCTCGTCTGACCTTTCCGATGGTTATTTTTGAGATATCTTTCAGGCGCATAGGTTTTTTTGGTATCATTATTATACTCCGTGTCAAAAAAACAGTACTTTTATAAAATAATAGCATAAAAACAATAGAAAGTACACTTATTTTTAGATAATATAGATTTTGCAGAAAGAGTCTTATCTCTTCTCAGAACTTTTCTCTCACAAAAAGCACCCGGCATTAGCCGAGTGCTTTTTTATTGGATTATCGCTGATAGGCGACAATTTCTATAATGGGAACTTGAAGTATTTCTTAGCGTTGTTGTAAGAAATGTTGGTAATAATCTCTTCTAAGATTTCCATGTCTGCCGGGAACTCACCGTTCTCTACCCAGTTACCAACAAGGTTACAAAGAATACGACGGAAGTACTCATGTCTGGTGTAAGATAAGAAGCTACGTGAGTCGGTTAACATTCCAACGAAACCGGAAAGGTTACCAAGGTTAGCAAGGGAAATCATCTGGTCCTGCATACCGGTCTTGTGATCGTTGAACCACCAAGCGCTACCCTGCTGAATCTTAGCACATGCGGTAGAATCCTGGAAGCAGCCGAGGATGGTGCCGATTGCCTGGTTATCGTTAGGATTTAAGCTGTAGATAATGGTTCTTGGAAGCTCGTTGGTAGTAATTAAGTTATTTAAGAAATCTGCCATCTGTGAAGAAGGAGCGTAGTTGTTGATGCAGTCGTATCCGGTATCAGGACCGAGCTTTTCATACATCAGAGTATTGTTGTCTCTCTTACATCCGTAGTGAAGCTGCATAGCCCAGTCAAGCTTGTTGTACTCGCGACCTACGAATAACATGAATGCAGTCTTGAACTTTAATTCTTCATCCTTAGAGATGTTCATATGATTTAATCTCTTTAAGAAGATTTCTTCGATTTCATCATCAGAAGCAGGAGCGTACATTACATACTCAAGAGCATGGTCAGATACGTTACATCCCATAGATGCGAAGAATTCCATTCTGTTTCTTAAAGCATCCTTAAGCTGTGCGAAAGTAACGATTTCGCTCATACCGCATACAGTAGCTAATTTCTCGAGATAATCTAAGTATTCAGGCTTTTCAATGTTCATCGCTTTGTCAGGTCTCCATGCAGGTAATACCTTCACGTCGAAAGTGGTATCCTCAGCGATTTTCTTGTGCCACTCTAAGCTGTCGATAGGGTCATCGGTAGTACAGATTAAAGTAACGTTGCTTTTCTTGATTAAGTTACGTACTGACATGTCAGCCTGCTGTAATTTCTCGTTGCAAAGGTTCCATACTTCGTCAGCGGTTTTTTTGTTTAAAACACCATTGTAACCAAAGTATCTCTGAAGCTCTAAGTGGCTCCAGTGGAAGAGAGGGTTACCGATTGCTTTTCCTAAGCACTCTGCCCACTTGCAGAACTTTTCGTAATCAGATGCGTCACCGGTGATGTACTTCTCATCTACACCGTTAGAACGCATAAAACGCCATTTATAATGGTCACCGCCAAGCCATACCTGGGTGATGTTCTCAAACTTTCTGTCCTCAGCGATTTCCTTTGGATTGATGTGGCAGTGGTAATCAAGAACTGGAGTTACCTCTGCAAAGTTGTGATAAAGCTCTTTTGCTGTTTCGGTTTCCAAAAGGAAATCCTTGTCCATAAATGCTTTCATATTAAAACCTCCGTTTTTATATTCGTGTTCATTAAGTTACTTAGTTGATAGTTGTCCCACGCTTAATCAGCTCTCCGGAAAACAGTGTCTGCTTAGGCATTTCCGTGCCGCTTAAGATTCCCATAAGAGTAGTGATTAAGTGCTGGCATAAGGTTTCCAGTTTATTATCAATGGAAGAGAGTCCAGGGTTGCAGCATTCCGTCAGCATGGAATTGTTATAACCGATAATGGATAAATCCTCAG
Source organism: Acetatifactor sp. (assembly GCA_045541195.1). Lineage (GTDB taxonomy): Bacteria > Bacillota > Clostridia > Lachnospirales > Lachnospiraceae > Acetatifactor. The sequence goes on from JAZQIQ010000008.1 coordinate 119,808, forward strand.
GAACTCTTAAATCATTCTCACGGGCATATTTCATAGCACCAAGTGCCATGGTATCGTCACTGGCAATAACACCGTGGAAGGTTACACCCTTCGCAGCCAGTTTGGATAAATGATCCGCCATAGCAGGAACATCCTCGTGGGAGCCCTGATAGAGCTGCATCATATTGCCACTTTTTAAAAGCTTCTTGCTTTCCATAGCGGCACGATAGCCGGCAAGCTTCTTCTTACCACTATATGAAGTGGAGTTATAAAAATATAACGGGTCCTTCACTCCGGAGTTAATCATTTGAAGCGTAGCCTCATACATGGAAGTGAAATCATCCGAAACAATGCTGTATACATTAGGCGCATCCAAAGCTGCATTTAACAGCATCACCGGAACCTGAAGTGCTGCATCACAGATGTACTTATTATCAGCATCCTTCTCATATATATAACTGGAACCTACTAAAATGATACCATCTACCTTCTTGGTAATCAACAGGTTTAGACTGCTTTTCTTGGTTTCCAAATCGTAACCGCTACAGCAGAGAATGCTGTCATAACCGTTGGCACGAAGTTTTCTTTCTATGTAGTAGATCGCTTTGGCCAGATACAGGTCGGACGAATCGGGACATAAGATGCCGATTGTCTTCATGGTGTTAAGTCCCAGTCCCCTTGCAAATGCATTGGGCGTGTATTCATACTGATTAATGACATCAAGAACCTTCTTTTTTGTCTTTTCACTTACGTTACTGCTTCCGTTTAAGACTCGGGAGACAGTAGCGATGGATACTCCCGCTTTCTCGGAAATGTCATAAATAGTCATGCGTTTATCCTTCAACCCCTTACTTTTTTATGGTATGTTATGAAAATAACGATGTAAGCAGTTTCATAAAATGCCACAAATGAATTATATCGAAATGCGTAATTTTTTTCAAGCTATATTTTAAAATATATTGACTAATGAGAATTTTGGAAGTAAAATCAGTTATGTAAGTACTTTCATAAAAATTGTGAGAGTGCGCCTTTTTTAACAACACTGATAAGAAAGAATGGCTGAAAACAGCCGATGGAGGTATTATGGAAGTTTTAAACAAGACTTTAACCGGTAAGAAGGAAAGACCTATTAAGGTAGTACAGTTTGGTGAAGGTAATTTCCTTCGTGCATTCGTAGACTACATGATTGACATTGCTAATGAGCAGGGCAAGTTCGATGGAGATATCGTATTAATTAAGCCAATCGAGTTTGGTAACTTAGATATGTTCCATGCACAGGACTGCCAGTATACTGTATCTTTAAGAGGTATTGTAGACGGCGAGGCAAAGGTTTTAAATAGACAGATTACCAGCGTGGCAGACGCTGTAGATGCGATTAATGAGTATGAGAAGTATATGTCTCTTGCAGAGATTGATACTCTTCGTTTCGTAGTTTCCAATACAACCGAGGCGGGTATTGTATTCGATAATACCGATAAATTTGAATTAAATCCTCCGAAGACTTTCCCGGGAAAGCTTACCAAGTTCTTATATCACAGATTTGAGACCTTTAACGGTGATATGGAGAAGGGGCTTGTAATGCTTCCTGTAGAGCTTATCGATGATAACGGTATCATGCTGAAGAAGTGTGTAATGCAGTTAATCGAGCTTTGGGGACTTTCTGATGAATTCAAGAAGTGGGTGGATGAAGCGTGTATCTTCACTTCTACCTTAGTAGACCGTATCGTTACCGGTTATCCCAGAGATACCATTAACGAGGAGTGGGAAGCTCTTGGCTATGAAGATAAGATTATGGTTACCGGTGAGCCGTTTGCTCTCTGGGTTATCGAAAGTGCTAAGGATATCAGCAAGGAATTTGATCTTCCGGGAGCTGGTCTTCCTGTAATCTTTACCGATAATCAGAAGCCATACAAGCAGAGAAAGGTTCGTATCTTAAATGGTGCTCATACCTCTTTCGTACTTGCTTCTTATCTTTGCGGCAATGATTTAGTAAAAGAGTCTATGGATGATGAGGATGTAAGAAACTTCATGATGAAGACCATCTACGATGAAGTTATTCCTACTCTTACTTTACCCGAGAATGAGTTAAAGGAATTTGCAGAGGCGGTAGTTACCCGTTTCAACAATCCTTATGTAAAGCATGCATTATTATCTATCTCTCTGAACTCAGTTTCCAAGTGGAGAGCAAGATGTATGCCCAGTTTCTTAGGTTACATCGAGAAGACCGGTAAGTTACCTGCACATTTAACCTTCTCTTTAGCAGCGTTAATGGCATTCTACACCGGTAGCGAAATCAGAGAAAAGGCATTAATCGGACACAGAGACGGTCAGGAGTACAACATCATGGATGATATGGCTGTTCTTGAGTTCTTCCGTGACAACAGCGGTAAGGCTACTGCAGAGTTCGTATCTGCATTCTTAGGCAGAGAAGACTTCTTTGGTCAGGATCTGAACAAGGTTGAGGGATTAACCGATGCTATGGTAGCTTACTTAGATGATATCAAGGCAAACGGTATGAGGGCTGCATTATGCAAAATTTCTTAAAAATTAATGACAATGACAATGTTGTAGTTGCTCTGCAGGAGATTCCTGCAGGCACTGCAATTACTTTAGAAAACGGTGTGTCCGTAACTGCTACCGAAGATATTCCGGCAGGTCACAAGATGGCTGTCTGTGATATTGCAGAGGGCAGTGAGGTTATTAAGTACGGTTATCGTATCGGTAATGCGAAGGAAGCGATTAAGATCGGCGCATGGATACATACCCACAATGTAAAGACTGCTTTAGGTGATCTTTTAGAGTACACCTATGAGCCTACTCCTGTGGAGGAGACCGAGACTGAAGACGTTACTTTCATGGGCTTTAACAGACCGGACGGTAAGGTTGGTGTTCGTAACGAAATCTGGGTTATCCCTACTGTTGGCTGTGTGAATAACGTAGCAACTGCTATCGCTAAGAAGGCTAACGAGTTTGTAAAGGGTTCTGTATCAGAGGTTATCGCATTCCCTCATCCTTACGGATGCTCTCAGATGGGAGATGATCAGGAGAATACCCGTAAGATTTTAGCAGATTTAATCAATCATCCTAATGCGGGCGGTGTTCTTGTACTTGGTCTTGGTTGTGAGAACAGCAATATTGATGTTCTTAAGCCGTATATCGGCGACTATGATGAGAATCGTGTGAAGTTCATTGTTTCTCAGGAAGTAGATGATGAAATCGAAGCTTCCGTAGAGGCTATTAAGGAGCTTATCGATTATGCGGCAGGCTTTGAAAGAGAGCCTATCAGCGTAAGCAAGTTGATTATCGGTATGAAGTGTGGTGGTAGTGACGGTTTATCCGGTATCACTGCAAATCCATTGGTTGGACGTTTCTCAGACCTTCTCATCTCTAAGAAGGGAACTACCATTTTAACTGAGGTTCCGGAGATGTTCGGTGCAGAGACTATTTTAATGAATCGTTGTGCAAACGAGGAATTATTTAACCAGACCGTAGATTTGATTAATGACTTCAAGAATTATTTCAAGAGTCATAATCAGACCATTTATGAGAATCCTTCACCGGGTAACAAGAAGGGCGGTATCTCAACTTTAGAGGATAAGTCTCTTGGATGTACCCAGAAGTCCGGTAGTGCACTTGTTAAGGGTGTACTTGCTTATGGTGAGACCGTGAAGACTCCTGGTCTTAACTTACTTTCTGCACCGGGTAATGACCTTGTTGCAGCAACTGCATTGGCAGCATCCGGAGCGCATATTGTACTCTTTACCACTGGTAGAGGTACTCCGTTTGCATCACCGGTTCCGACCATGAAGATTTCTACCAACTCCAGACTTGCGGGTAAGAAGTCTAACTGGATTGATTTCAATGCGGGTGTGCTGGTAGAGGATAGCACTATGGCAGAGCAGGCGCAGGCACTCTTTGATTATGTAGTGGCTGTAGCATCCGGCGAGAAGGTGTGCAGTGAAGCAGCAGGCTTCCATGATATGGCAATCTTTAAACAGGGCGTAACCTTATAAAATAGTTTCTCTGACCTAAGCATGTTCTAAATGGTCCGAAATATGTGAAAAACCGAAAGGGGTAGGTCGATACCTACTCCTTTTTTGGCAAGTAGCAGACAAAAGTATCTATGCAAAATTTTCTTTTTGTCAGATACTTTTGTCAATCAGGTTTAAGATAATGAGTATGGTGAGTGGATGTAATAGTTATATTTTTCAAGAGTAGAGAAATAAAAACAGGAGAATAGATATGCTGAATAGTTTGATGGAAAGCTACGAGATTTTAAATGAAGGTGATTTCGAGGCTTTAAAGAATGTAGTAGATGCTTTGAAAGCATTGCCAAGATGCGAAGATGGTGTGTTTGATTTTGCGTCAAAGGAAATGGATATCTGGGAAGCGGCAAGATATGCTTATCCGGTGTATTGTGCTTATGAGACACAGTGCAATAAGAAAGAGGGATATCCGGACCTTGTAAAGCAGATGCGTGCGTGGGATAAGAAGGTAGCTGCTGGCTTTACGGTAGAGGTTTCTGCGGAGTATATGGATATGTTAATCAGTACCATTGAGGTGATGAGTCCGGAGATTTACGAGTATTATCGTGAAGTAGTAGAGATTTACAGAGCAGTAGCCAGAAAGGTTATCGATGCATTTTATGCAGAAGGAAGCTTTGGGGAAGCGGGCAGCGTGGCTGATGAGATGATTCAGAACGCTATCGCCAGAGGCTGTGATATGGATGTGCTGCTTTCTGAGAAATATATGAAGTATGTAAGTGCAGGGGAGGAAGAGTAATGGATATTATTTGTTTAATGCATACTGCCAGAAGTGCAAGTATTGAGATTAAAGATGGCGGACGTTATTTTGCTACCCGCACTTATCAGATTTATGTCAATGGTGTATATAACAAGGATACCGATACTACCATTACCTCTCTTTACGGATTAGAGCCGGATGAGAAGCAGCTGGTAGAGGTTTATGCAGATGGTGAAAAGGTAGGTCAGGTTACTTTCAAGACAGATTATGAATTCGTAACTTTGGATGTAAAGAAGTTCGGCGCGGCAGGTGACGGCGTGCAGGATGATACTCATTTTATTCAGGCGGCAATTATGGCTTGTCCTGAGGCTGGCAGAGTGCTTATTCCGGCAGGTACATATAAGATTACTTCTCTGTTCTTAAAAAGTCATCTTCGTATGGAGCTTGCCAAAGGTGCAGAGCTGAAGGCAGATACCGAGAGAACTCACTTTGCAAAGTTCCCGGGAACCATTCAGAGCTATGACGAGACTGATGAATACTATCTGGGAACCTGGGAGGGTAATCCGCTCCCTATGTTTGCCGGTATTATTTGCGGTATTAATGCAGAGGATGTAGTGATTTATGGAGAAGGAACCATTAACGGTAATGCCTCTAAGGAGAACTGGTGGCACAATCCTAAGGTAATGCGTATTGCATTCCGTCCAAGACTGTTCTTTATCAGTCATTGTAAGAATGTAACTTTGCAGGGCGTGAAGTTCTGTAATTCTCCATCATGGACATTGCACCCATTCTTTAGTGATGACCTTAAGTTTGTGAATGTGGTAGTAGAGAATCCGGCAGACTCTCCTAATACCGACGGTCTGGATCCGGAAAGCTGTAAGAATATTGATATTATCGGTGTTCGTTTCTCCTTGGGAGATGACTGTATCGCGGTGAAGTCCGGTAAGATTTACATGGGTAAGAAGTTCAAACGCCCTACTGAGAATGTGATGATTCGTCAGTGCCTCATGGAAAATGGTCACGGCGCAGTAACTTTAGGTAGTGAAATTGCCGGAGGTGTGGTAAACTTAACCGTAGAGGATTGCTTCTTCCGTAACACCGACAGAGGTCTTCGCATCAAGACCAGACGTGGGCGTGGTAAGGATGCTATCCTAAGCAATATTATATTCCGCAATTTAACATTGGATCACGTAATGACGCCTCTTGTTGTCAATGCATTCTACTTCTGTGATCCGGACGGAAAGACTCAGTATGTTCAGTCCAGAGAGCCTTATCCGGTAGATGATAAGACACCGGTTGTGAAGAAGATGATTTTCGAGAACATGACTTGTACTAACTGTCATGTAGCTGCTGCATATATGGAAGGACTTCCGGAGCAGAAGATTGAAGAGATTGTAATGAAGAACATTTCTATCAGCTATGCTGAGAATCCAAAGTTCGATGTTCCTGCAATGTCTGAAGGTGTTGAGAAGAGCAGCAAGCGTGGCTGTGTTGTGAAGAATGTTACCAAGCTTACCCTGGATAATGTGACCATTACCGGTCAGGATGGCGAGGCATACGAAATTAGCGGAGTGGAAGAGCTAATCCAATAAAAATATCCGGACATATAGGAGGAGAAACGATGCAGTTAGGTATTAGATTACATGACACAAAGAAATTACCTTTAGAGGGAAGAATTGAAGATGTGAAGAATTTAGGTTTCAAATGTGGACATTTGGCGCTTGGAAAGGTAATTGATGAGTTCCCTACCACGGACGAAGCAATGACTCCGGGACTTGCAATGTATGTGAAGGATGTATTTGCAAAGAACAACGTACATATTGCAGTACTTGGATGTTATCTTAATCTTGCAGACCCTAACGAGGAGCAGCTTGCAAAGACCATGCATCGTTATATGGCCCATATCCGTTTTGCATCATGGCTTGGATGTGGTGTAGTGGGAACCGAGACCGGTTGTCCCAACGAGACCTACACTCATGTGCCGGAGTGCCACAATGAGGAGTCCTTACAGCTCTTTATTAAGAATTTAAGACCAATCGTAGAGTATGCAGAGAAGATGGGTGTTGTAATTGCTATCGAGCCGGTGTGGAAGCATATCGTATGTAATCCGAAGCGTGCCCGCCAGGTGCTTGACGCCATTAATTCTCCGAACTTACAGATTATCTTAGATCCGGTAAATCTTTTGGATATCAGCAATTATCAGGAACAGGTGGCTATCGTAGATGAAGCAATTGAGCTTCTCGGAGAGGATGTTGCTATGGTTCACATCAAGGACTTTAAGGTAGAGGATGGTAAGATGATTTCTGTTGGAGCCGGACTTGGCCAGATGGATTACACTTCCCTCATCAAGTTCATGAAGAACAGAAAACCTTATATCCACGCGACTTTGGAGGATACCACTCCGGAGAATAATATCCAGTGTAAAGAGTTTATACAGAAGCTTTACGACGAAGCATAAATATTTCTATAATGTACAAGGCTGTCGCTTAACCGCGGTGGCCTTTTTTGTTATGGCTGTCATTTGCCGACTGCTAATCAGAGCGAGATTCGCAAAGCGTATCTTGTCTCTGTGCTCATTTTTACACTGTTTATAAAAATGTGTATACATCACATATGGTGTCAAGAAAAACATGTTTTCACAGATTATAATATATTTACAAGCTCGGTATGAAGCACCGGGCTTGCATAATCTCTTCTTTGGACATAATGATTCTATATATTTCATATGTCCAAAGATAATAGGCTTTTTGGACATTATAAGTCATGAAGGTCTAATATATCCAAGAATTTCCATATTTTTGGACAGTATTTTCAAGTGTCCTCTTACTATGTCCAAAGTTTTCTGATTTTTCGGACATTGTAATTGATGTGTACTCACTATGTCCAAAAACTCTTGTTTTCAAACTGTAAGCTAAGAATGTCTCCCTGCCGGAGTTGATAATTATAATAGTGCCAAATGTAAAGAGGAGCTGATGCTCTATAGATTTCACATCTATGGAACAACAGCTCCTTACTGTTATACGGGCATCCAGCCCTGTAAAACTTTTTCTTTTGTGTAGTAGCCAGCATCCTCTGTAGAAAGCTGATGTGAATAGTCTGCGCGACCAGAGGTGTCTGCTCCTTCGCCGGTGGAATTCAGTTCAGCGTAGAAGAAGTGACCGTGGGTCTTGTTCCAGTCCTCCCAACCTGCCCGGTGGATATGGGCACCTAACTCACAGTTTACAAATACGGTCTTGGCGTATTCTCTCCACGGACGTCCCAAATAAACGCTTTCGGGAGGACAGTCACTGGTGAGCTTGCAGTTTGCAAAGACATAGCCGTAAGGCTCTTCTTTAAAGGTAGATGCTGCAGTGACATAGCTCCAGATGGAGCGACCTTCGGCTTCCGGTGGAAGCTCTTCCGGCTTTTTGGAGAAAATGATACACTCCTCAAAGTAGCAGCAGGCTCCGCCGAAGATAAAATCGATATCCCCTTGAATAAAGCAGTTCTTGTAGTATTGGCGTCCCATGGTGCGGGGCTTATGCTCTCCGGGACCGGTAAATCCGCCGGGCTGTGCTTCCTTGTGGGGAAGAGGGGCAGTAAATAAGGTGTCCTGACTTCCGATAAGTCTGACATCATAAAAGCTGTTGCGGTCGCCATCCACATACAAAGCAAGCGCCTGACCTACTGCGTGACCGAAGCCGGCATCGTTTTGTACGGTAATATTTTTCATAGATACGTCGTGGGTATGAATGCGCAGGGTGGCAGTGCGGAAGGTACCGCGTTTAGCACCGTCCGGCATGATATCCCGTGCATAGTCTCCGTATACAATTACAGTGGATAAGGCATCTTCACCAATGATATTAACATATGGTCTTTCTAAAACAAGTTTTTCACGATAAATCCCGGGAGCGATGTAAAGCGCTACTTCTTCCAAATCCTCGTCAGTAGCCGGGTAAGTAGATTCCGGAGCTTCATAATTCCGGGAAATATAGGAGAAAGCCTCGCTAATCGTGGAAAAGCAAGGCTCCTTTTCTTTATAATTTACATAAACATTAATCATAAATCATGAAATCTTTCTTTTACTTTATTATAATAAGCTTTCGATAAAGAGCGAGTTGGGCTCTTTGGAAAGGTCTATATATTCATTGCCACACTGGATAACAGGGCGTGACAAAGAATACTTGTTAAGGAAGATAATCTGTCCTTCCCGTCCGTCACTTAGGCGACATTTGTTCTGAATATATGTCTGACAGATATTCTCAAGGAAAGTGAGGACAAAGTTAACATCGTATCTTTGCAGACCTTCTGCTTCAAAAATCTCAATAACCTTGAAGGGACATAAAGGACCACGGTATACTCTGGCGGATGTCATGGCATCATACACATCGGCAATGGCAACCATTTTGGCATAACCGTCAATATATTTGTCCTTCAGACGCAGGGGATAACCACCACCGTCACAACGCTCATGGTGCATCAGTGCAGCGTTGCAGATATGCTTGTCTACATGGTTATCTAAAAGAAGACGATATCCTTCCTCCGGGTGGCGCTTGATTTCTGCGTATTCGGCATCCGTAAGGGCTCCGGGCTTGGTGACAATCTCCTTCGGAATCAGAAGCTTCCCAATGTCATGGAAGAGACCACATGCCGTTGCCATTTCCACTTCCTCTTTACTAAGTTTAAGCCATGTGGCAAATACATTACAAATCAGTGCTACATTTAAACAATGGTTAAAGGTGGAGTCATCGTATTCGCGCATATTACTCAGCATATCAAGCACATTGATTCGTCCTTTGGCTTCTAATACAAGCTTTAAAGGTACTGCAAGCATCTCCTTTACATCGATAGTGGCATTTTTTTCTACCACACTGTTCAAATGGTCTTTAAAGGAATCGACTTCCGCATCATATTCTTCTTTAAATTTTTTGAATTCTTTGCTTTCCCTGACACGCTCATAGTAAGATTGTGCGGGAATTTTCTCCGGAACCGCTTTAAAGGTTTCGTCGATATAAACTGTCAGTATGCCGTACAGATTAAGTCTGGTAATAATGGTATCTGTAAGTATGGTCCCTTTTCTTATAATTAACTGATGATCCAGATTCATTACGTCTTCTTCAACACGCATACCGGGTCTGAGTTGCATGGTTGAGATTCGTTTCACGAGCATCACTCCATAGATAAAATGTTATAATAAATAATTATAAGTACTTTTGGGTGAGATGTCAAAACAAATGTCAATGAGAGTCTATTTTAGAGATGGGCGAAGAATAGTCATAAAGTCACAATGTTACAAAATGTTTACAAAATGTTTAGGAAACCCCAAGGTAATAAGGTTGAATAGTAGGGGAAAATCTGTTAAAATACTCGTTAGGCTGTGCGAAAAGCACGGTGAAACCCAGCCATAGGAATGGAGATTAAGTAGTATGAAATTATTCGACAAAATTTTCGGTACTCATAGCGAAAGAGAATTAAAAAGAATTATTCCGATTGTAGATAAGATTGAGGCATTGAGACCGGAAATGATGAAGCTCAGCGATGAGGAGCTTCGCGGTAAAACTGAGATTTTTAAAACACGTCTGGCAGAAGGAGAGACCTTGGATGATATCATGGTAGAAGCTTATGCGGTTGTGCGTGAAGCGGCGAGACGTGTTCTTAATACAGAGCATTATCGTGTGCAGCTTATGGGTGGTGTGATTCTGCACCAGGGACGTATCGCAGAGATGAAGACCGGTGAAGGTAAGACTCAGACCTGCCTTTTGCCTGCGTATTTAAATGCCCTTACCGGAAAGGGTGTACATGTTGTTACTGTTAATGATTATCTCGCAAAGCGAGATGCTGAGTGGATGGGAGCTGTGCATCAGTTCCTGGGACTCAAGGTAGGATGTGTATTAAACGGATTATCTCAGGAGGAGAGAAGAGCAGCATATCAGTGTGATATTACTTATGTTACCAACAATGAGCTAGGCTTTGATTATCTGAGAGATAACATGGTAATTTATAAGGAGCAGTTAGTGCTTCGTGGTCTGCATTTTGCAATCATCGATGAGGTGGACTCTGTACTTGTAGACGAGGCAAGAACTCCGCTTATTATTTCCGGCCAGAGTGGCAAGTCCACAGCCTTGTATGAAATGTGTGATCATCTGGCTCGTCAAATGCATCGTGGTAAGGATATGGAGCATCTCAGTAAGATGGATGCCATCCTTGGTATCGAGCAGGAAGAGACCGGAGACTTTATTGTAAATGAGAAAGATAAGGTGATAAACCTTACTGCGGCAGGTGTGGAGAAGGTAGAGAAGTTCTTCCACTTAGAGAACTATGCGGATCCGGAGAACTCTGAGATTCAACATATTATTATCCTTGCACTTCGTGCCCATAATCTGATGTTCCGTGATCAGGACTATGTAGTAAAGGATAATCAGGTTGTTATCGTAGATGAGTTTACCGGACGTATTATGCCGGGACGTCGTTATTCCGATGGTCTCCATCAGGCAATCGAGGCCAAGGAGCGTGTGAAGGTCAAGAGAGAGAGTAAGACTTTAGCTTCTATTACCTTCCAGAACTTCTTCAACTTATTTGAGAAGAAGAGTGGCATGACCGGTACTGCGTTAACGGAAGAGAACGAGTTCCGTGAGATTTACGGCATGGACGTTGTAGAGGTTCCCACCAATAAGCCAGTGGCTCGTATTGATCATCAGGATGCTGTATATAAGACCAGAAGAGGTAAGTTAAACGCTATTATCAGTGCAGTAGAAGAAGCACATGCAAAAGGACAGCCGGTTCTTGTAGGTACGATTACCATTGATGCCAGTGAGGAGCTTTCCAGAATGTTGACCAAGAAGGGGATCCAGCATAAGGTATTAAATGCCAAGTTCCATGAGCTGGAGGCAGAAATCGTAGCGAATGCCGGTCTTCACGGTGCAGTTACCATTGCAACCAATATGGCAGGTCGTGGTACGGACATTAAGCTGGATGAGCAGGCAAGAGCTGCAGGAGGTCTTAAGATTATCGGTACGGAGCGTCATGAGTCCAGACGTATTGATAATCAGCTCCGTGGACGAAGCGGACGTCAGGGTGACCCGGGTGAGTCAAAGTTCTTTATCTCCTTAGAGGATGATTTGATGCGTCTCTTCGGTTCTGAGAAACTGATTAGTGTATTTAACAGTATGGGCATTTCTGAGGATCAGGAAATCGAACATTCTGCTCTTACCGGAGCCATTGAGTCTGCACAGAAGAAGATTGAGAATAACAACTTCGGTATCAGAAAGAACCTTCTTGAGTTTGACCGTGTCATGAGTGAGCAGCGTGAGATCATCTACGATGAGAGACTTCGTGTACTGAATGGGGAGAGCATGAGAGATGTTATCCTGAAGATGGTAACGGATATCGTAGAGAATTGTGTGGATATGAGTATTAATGAGGATGTTGACAGCGAGGAATGGAATTATGCAGAGTTGAACAATCTGCTCCTTCCCACCGTGCCCCTTGCGCCTCTTGCACCGGAGCGTGTTAAGAAGAATAAGAAGAACAGCTTGAAGCAGCAGTTAAAGGAAGAGGCTGTGAAGTTGTATGAGAGTAAGGAAGCAGAGTTCCCTAACTCTGAGACCATGCGTGAGATTGAGCGCGTGATTCTATTAAAGGTTATTGATAGAAAGTGGATGGCTCATATCGATGATATGGAACAGCTCCGCCAGGGTATCGGTCTGCAGGCTTATGGTCAGAGAGATCCTATCGTAGAGTACAAGATGAATGGTTATGAGATGTTCGACGAGATGACGCAGAACATTAAGGAAGAGACCGTTAGATTACTGTTCCATGTAAAGATTGAGCAGAAGGTAGAGCGTGAACAGGTAGCTAAGGTTACCGGAACCAATAAGGATGAGTCCTTACAGAAGGCTCCTGTAAAGCGTATCGAGAATAAGGTATATCCGAACGATCCATGTCCATGTGGAAGTGGATTAAAATATAAGAACTGCTGCGGCAGAAAATAGAAAGAAGGTGACGTTAATGGTTGAATTGGATCAGATGAAAACAGAAATTCTGACCTATGAGACACCTTTGGCGGAAGTGAGGGATTCACTTTGACCTTGATAATAAGGCAAAGAGAATCGAAGAAATGGAGCGGGAGATGGAGGCACCGGGCTTTTGGGATAATCCGGATTCCGCAAATAAACAGATTAAAGAATTAAAGAATCTAAAGGATACTGTAGGAATCTATGATAAGCTGCAGACTCAGTATGAAGATATTCTGACCCTGATTCAGATGGGATACGAGGAAGAGGATGAGTCTCTGGTTGCAGATATTCAGACAGAGCTGGAGGAGTTCAAAGTAGAGTTTGATGAGCTTCGTATCGGTACTCTCTTATCGGGAGAATATGATAAGGCCAATGCTATCTTAAAGTTAAATGCAGGTGCCGGTGGTACGGAAAGTTGTGACTGGTGCAGTATGCTGTATCGTATGTATACCCGCTGGGCGGAGCGTAAGGGCTTTACCATCGAGGTTCTGGACTATCTGGACGGAGACGAAGCCGGTATTAAATCCGTGACCTTCCAGGTAAACGGAATCAATGCTTATGGATATTTAAAATCAGAAAAGGGCGTGCACAGACTGGTGCGTATTTCTCCTTTTAATGCTCAGGGCAAGAGACAGACTTCCTTTGTGTCATTGGATGTAATGCCGGAGATTGAAGAGGATCTGGATGTAGAAATCGATGAGAAGGATCTTCGTATTGATACCTACCGAAGCAGTGGTGCAGGTGGTCAGCATATTAACAAGACCTCTTCAGCAATACGAATTACTCACATCCCTACCGGAACTGTGGTTCAGTGTCAGAACGAAAGAAGCCAGTTCCAAAATAAGGATAAAGCTATGCAGATGCTTCGTGCCAAGCTGTTTTTATTAAAGCAGGAGGCCAATGTGGAGAAGCTTTCTGATATCCGCGGTGAAGTAAAGGATATCGGTTGGGGTAACCAGATTCGTTCCTATGTACTACAGCCCTACACCATGGTAAAGGATCATCGTACCGATGTGGAAAGCGGTAATGTGGATGCAGTATTGGATGGATCGTTAGATACTTTTATCAATGGTTATTTAAAGTGGATTAACTTATCTAAGAAAGATACAGAGAATTAGGAAAAGGCGGCTTTGGGGCCGCCTTGTGTATTGTTTTTCTCCACATAGATGCGGGCACTTGATTTTGTATACTGGCGAAAATTGCTTAAATTTCACAAAGGCTTGTTTGCGTTTTGTGATTATTCATGTCTTTTCAGATTTCGAGCAAACGTGGGGAATATGTCTCCGATTACACAGACATATTCCCGAGCTTGTCGAAAGGATGAAAAGACACGAACGAAATGCAAACAAGCCTTTGGAAATTTCTACGCATTTTTCTTAAGCCTACAAAATCAGGTACCCCCATTTGTGTAGGAGAAAAGCAAACACACAAGGCAGAAAGCCGTCCTTTCGTATGGAGGAGAATATGCAGTATTTTAAGCCGGTGTATTTTGATGAGTTTGCATGTGTGGCAGGGGCGTGTCCGGATACGTGCTGTGCAGGCTGGCAGATTATGATTGATGAGGAGTCGTTGGAAAAGTATGGCGAGGTGGAAGGAAGCTTTGGAAATAGGCTTCGTAACTCTATTGACTGGATGGAAGGCTCCTTTTATCAGTGTGACGGAAGATGTGCTTTTTTGAATGATGAAGATTTGTGCGATATCTATAGTGAACTGGGACCGGAGGCTTTATGCGATACTTGTAGATTGTATCCGCGTCATGTGGAAGAGTATGAGGGCGTTCGGGAATGGTCGCTTTCTCTGTCTTGTCCCATAGTAGCTCAAATGCTTCTAAATTGGCAGGGAGAAGTTCCACTGGTTGAAATGGAGACAGATGAGGAAGAGGATCTGGACGATTTTGAGGATTTCGATATTATGCTATATACCCAGTTGGTAGAGGCGAGACGTGTATGCTTTGAAAAGCTGTGGGACAAGAACTTTTCTGTGGAAGATTACATGAGCATGGGGCTGGAATTTGCCAAGGAGATGCAGCTTTGTGTGGAGGAAGGAGAGTACTTCCGCATAGAAGAGGTGATAAAGAGTTTTCAGGAAAAAGATTGGAGTGTAGCCCGGGAGCTTGTATCCTTTCAGGATCGTGTAGAGTTATTTCTGCAGATGAAAGCATTGGAAAGACTTCGTCCGGAGTGGGATGAGGTATTAGAAGAATTGTGGCAGGTATTATATAAGGATGGGGAAGCTTTTTATGCAAAGTGTAGGACAGAATACGCAGCATATTGGAAGCAGGAGGAGGCCAAGGCAGCAGAGCTGGAAAATGTTACAAAACAGCTCCTCTTTTTCTTTATCTATACATATTTCTGCGGAGCGGTGTATGATGACTGGATTTACAGTAAAATGGCTCTCTGCGTAGAGTCGGTGCGTTTTATCAGGGAATTGTTTATGGCAAGATGGATAAAGAACGGAGAATTGACAATGGATGATTATACAGAGCTTTCTTATCGCTATGCCAGAGAGATTGAGCATTCCGATTTGAATCTGAATACTTTGGAGGAAAATTTTATTAAAAAAGTTGTTGACAACTAATGAGGGTTAGAATATACTAACTATTGTAAATGATAAAACCTTTTTGGCTTTGCGTTTATAAGAATCTTCTACCAGAATAAATTATTGTGAGTGCACGAAAAAGGACTTCGAGATTACTCGGAGTCCTTTTTCTGTGGATTCATTAAATCTAAGAAGAATAGTGTCTGTGTCATTTGCATGTAAGGAAGAATCCATAGCATACCGATCATAAAGGATAGTGCACCCAATAGCATCAAAGGAATAAAACTTGCCTGAATATAAAACAGGCGTCCCATATGTCCTTTCATGATTTTGCAACTGGTCTGCAAAATCTGCTTTGCACTGTAATCCGGGAAATCCAAAAGAAGATAATAGCTTTGGGAGATTGCCAGACTTAACGGAACATAAATTACCAATCCCAGTGCCAGGGAAAGCAGCGTGAAAATGTACCAGTTAAGATTCTGTGTGTTTAAGTACATTATCATAAAAATCTGATAGGGCAGCATGGGGATGATGCTTACAGCCGCCTGAACGGTGGAGATCTTTACGGATTTATCCGGATTGTTTCGGAAACCATAATAGATATCCCCGGAGGAAAAAGGCTGGTCACATGCCATATTCAAAAACATAAAGTTCAGGCCAATCTGAAAGACTCCTACAATAACAGAAACAATGGCAGAGACCACAAAGGATAAAATGATCCATACAAATCCACCGGTAGGGAGCATGGATGAAATCAAATAGGGCAGTCCGGTGACAATTACCATAGCTACAATAGTAGGAAGATATCTGCCATTTAACTTTTCCTTTGCCAGGTTTTTAAGCTCTGCGCTACTACGATATTTATTCATAATTCATCTCCTCCAGCATTTCATCAAAAGTCTCACCGTATATCTGCTCGCTCATCTGATTCATGTATTCGCGGTATTCCGGGTCACTTAGCATGGTTGGTAGCATTGCCAGAGCAGAAACGATAAGAATGACAGAAAAGCCTACGCCGATAGAAGAGGTAATGATGCCTAAAAGTTCATCAGAACCAAGCTTTTCACCCTTGCGGTGTGCCAGAACGGCAAAAATAATGCCCAGAGAACCGAAAATCATAGGTCCGATGACAGTGCATAATGATACAAGAGAAAGAATGCCCATAAGTACACTTGCAGCAATGAAGGAATTCTTTCTGGGTGGTTGTGATTGATAATCCATGTTGGGACTCCTTTTGGTGAATATTGATACAATTCAGAGCATCATTGGCAAAATTGCATCGTGGATGCTTTTTTGATGATACAATTCAGAGCATCATTCGCAAAATCGCATCTACGATGCTTTCCTTTTGCGAATGATGGCTTCTCGCCATATAGCTTTGTAAAAACATCCTTCTGCAAGCAAGCTTGCGAAGTCTGCTTCTTACAAAGCTGCATGGCTCTGAATAGTATCATACCATTATTTCCTCTTGAAATCAATTATTGCTATGACTTATAATAAGGGGTAGAGTTATGAAAATATGGGAGGCCATAAATGGATATTATTTTACAAATCAAAGAAGAATTAAAGGTGGAAAAATGGCAGGTAGAGGCTGCGGTAAAGCTGATTGATGAGGGAAACACCATTCCGTTCATTTCACGTTACCGTAAGGAAGTAACCGGTTCCTTAAACGACGAGCAGCTTCGTGAGCTTCATGAGAGGCTGACTTATCTGCGCAACCTTGAAGATAAAAAGGAGCAGGTGCTTAAGAGTATCGAGGAGCAGGGACAACTTACCGAGGAATTGAAAGAGAAGATTCTTGCGGCACAGACGCTTGTAGTGGTAGAGGATTTATATCGTCCGTACAGACCGAAGAGAAAGACCAGAGCAAGTATCGCAAAGGAAAAGGGATTGGAACCTTTGGCGCAGTATATCTTAGCGCAGGATGCTGCTGTGCCTGTAGAGGAAGAGGCTGCAAAATTTGTTTCTGAGGAAAAGGAAGTTGCTACAGTGGCAGATGCCATTCAGGGGGCAAAGGATATTATTGCCGAGAGCATTTCTGATGAGGCAGAGCACAGACTATACATTCGTAACGCAACCATGGAGGAAGGTGTGATTACCAGTACTGCCAAGGATGAAAAGGCACAGAGTGTATATGAAATGTATTATCAGTTTGAAGAAGCGGTGAAAAAGATTGCAGGGCACCGTGTACTTGCATTAAATCGTGGTGAGGCGGAGAAGGTTCTTACCGTGAAAGTGAATGCTCCTGTAGAGCGTATTGTCCGTTATCTTGAAACTAAGACACTGACAAGCGATAATGAGTATACAACACCGATTTTAAAAGATGTGGTGCTGGACAGTTATGAGAGATTGATCGCACCTGCTATTGAGAGAGAAATCCGCAATGAACTGACTGAAAAGGCAGAGGATGGTGCGATTACGGTATTTGGTAAGAACTTGGAGCAACTTTTATTACAGCCGCCCATTGCCGGCAAGGTAGTTCTTGGTTGGGACCCTGCTTTCCGTACCGGTTGTAAGCTGGCAGTAGTGGATGCTACCGGTAAGGTGCTGGATACCAAGGTAATCTATCCCACCGCACCACAGAATAAAGTAGAAGAAGCCAAGAAAGAATTAAAGAAATTAATCAGCAAGTATGATATTGATTTAATTTCTGTAGGAAACGGTACTGCCTCCAGAGAATCAGAGCAGGTAATCGTAGAGCTTTTAAAAGAGCTGGACAAGCCGGTTCAGTATGTGATTGTAAATGAGGCGGGAGCATCCGTATATTCTGCAAGTAAGCTGGCTACCGAGGAGTTCCCGAACTTTGATGTGGGACAGCGTAGCGCTGCTTCCATTGCCCGTAGATTACAGGATCCGTTGGCAGAGCTTGTAAAAATCGATCCAAAGTCCATCGGTGTAGGGCAGTATCAGCATGATATGAATCAGAAGAAGCTGAGTGAAGCTTTAAGCGGAGTGGTAGAAGACAGCGTGAATAAGGTCGGTGTGGATTTAAATACCGCATCAGCGTCTCTTCTTGAGTATATTTCCGGTATAAATAAGACTATTGCAAAAAATATCGTAGAATATCGTGAGACAAACGGCAGATTTACCAACCGTAAGCAGCTTTTAAAGGTAGCTAAGTTAGGACCTAAGGCATTTGAACAGTGTGCCGGATTTATGCGTATTCTTGACGGAGACAATCCGTTGGATGCCACCAGTGTTCATCCGGAGAGCTATGAGGCAACCTTGAAGCTTTTAGACAAGCTTGGGCTTACCATGGAGGATGTAAAAGAGGCTCAGAAGAAGGCAGCAGCAGAGAAAGCGTCCGCGAAGAAAGCTCCTGCGCCGAAGAAACCGCAAAAGCCTCATAAGAAGCAGGTACAGGTACGTAATACCAATACTGCTATGGGTAAGGCACTTGCCGCAGCTATGGGAGGCGTAAGCTTTGAGGAAGAAAAGCCTGCAAAGAATGTAAATGAAGTAGTAAACGAAATCAGTGTCAGCAGCTTAGAGAAGCGTATTAAGAATAAGAAGCTGGTGGCAGAGGAACTGGGTATCGGTGAAATTACCTTAATAGATATCTTAAAGGAGCTTGAGAAGCCGGCAAGAGATCCACGTGATGATATGCCCAAGCCGATCCTTCGCAGTGATGTTTTAGATATGAAGGATTTAAAGCCGGGCATGGTTTTAAAAGGAACCGTTCGTAATGTTATCGACTTTGGTGTATTCGTGGATATTGGTGTGCATCAGGATGGTCTGGTTCATATCTCTCAGATTACCGATAAGTTTATCAAGCATCCTCTGGAAGCTGTCAGCGTAGGTGATATTGTGGAAGTACAGGTTCTGGAATGTGATGTTGCAAAGAAGAGGATTTCTCTTACCATGAAGATTAAGAATATGGACAAAAAGTAGGATATAGGAGAAGTGTATTGACGGATTTATTTGTAGCATTTAAGGAAAATCTGACATTTGTATTGCAGTTTGCCGGGATTATAGTTGCATTGTTTGTTGCGTCTTTTCTTTTGGAAAAACTGGCACAAAAGCGCAGCGGTATTTCCGGGAAGTTTCTGACAGTCAGAAGAATGGCAGTGATTGGTATGTTTTCGGCCATTGCTACGATTTTGATGTTGTTTGAAGTTCCCCTTCCTTTTGCACCACCTTTTTATAAGATTGATTTAAGTGAGTTGCCGATTATGATTGGGGCATTGGCTTTTGGTCCGGCAGCAGGGGTGTTGATGGAGTTTTTGAAGATACTTCTGAATCTTTTGATGGACGGAACTACTACAGTGTTTGTGGGTGAGTTTGCCAATTTCGTAGTGGGCTGTAGTCTGATTATTCCTGCATCGTCAATTTATGCTTTTTGGAGAAAGAAAAAAGGGGCGACCGTAGGGGTGGTTGTGGGTACTATAGTACTTACTGCATTTGGTACGGCATTTAATGCTATTTATCTGCTTCCGGCTTTCTCTGAACTCTATGGCATGCCTCTGGATATGCTCCTTGCAATGGGGGAGAAAGTGAATCCGCTGGTTAACAGTGGTGACATTGTAAGCTTTGTGGTGGCGTGCGTTGCTCCCGTGAATGTACTTAAAGGGACAGTGGTGTCTGTGATAACTCTTTTGGTTTATAAGCCGATTAGTCCCATTTTAAAGACTGTTTACGGAAAGTAGCAGGCAGCAATACTTGCATTTTGTAGCTAGTGTTAGTATAATGAAAGTTAATTATTCCGAAGAAATAGGAGAGACAAATGAAGAATAAAACGGTAGAAGAATTTAAAAAATTTGCCCTGAAAGGGAATATGATTGATTTGGCAGTTGGTGTGATTATCGGTGGAGCTTTTAATGGTATTGTTTCCTCTTTGGTAAATGATATTGTGATGCCGGTACTTAGCTTGTTTACCGGGAAATTGGATTTCTCCAACTGGTTTATAGCGTTGGATGGTAATACCTATGCAACAGCGGCAGCAGCAGCTGAGGCAGGTGCCGCAACCTTGAATTATGGTAATTTTATTTCAGGGATAATCAATTTCTTAATCATGGCAGTTGTTGTATTTGTGATGGTGAAGACCATTAACAAATTAAAAACAGAGGAGCCTGCTCCGGTAGCGGCACCCACTACCAAGAAGTGCCCGTATTGTAAATCTGAAATTGCTTTGGATGCGGTGAAGTGTCCACACTGTACATCAACAGTAGAGTAATCGGGAGGCTGCTTAAGCAGGGCAGAAGTCGTGCTTAAGTGGCCTTATTTTAGGAGGTTGTTTTCATGGTAGAACTAGATGTCAAAATTGAGGCAAAAGATTTATATGATTATATGATGGCTCATACCTATAACACACCGGCCGGGATTATTGGCAGTTGCTTTGGAGCATTGATGGTAGTGATTGGTGTTATGACCAAGATGTGGATTTATCTTATTTTGGGGGTGGTACTCTTATTATATCTTCCGTGGAATCTGAAGATTAAGAGTAAGCAGCAGGCACTTTTGAACCCGGCGTTTAAGGAGCCGCTTCATTATGTGTTGGATGAGAACGGAATTACGGTCTCGCAGGGAGAACAGACCCAGAGCCAGGCATGGGAAAATATGTATAAAGCGACATCTACCACAAAGAGTATCATCGTGTATACTACAAAGGTAAATGCAACGATTTTCCCAAGGAGCCAAGTTGGGGAGCAGCTTCCGGCGTTAATAGAAGTGATTTCTACCCATATGCCGGCGGGAAAAGTGAAGATTCGATTCTAAGATTTTGGAGATAATGTATGCAGAACAGAGTATGGGAGAGCTTTGCTCCGGAAGATACTTTTGAGATAGGAAGAGAAATCGGTGAGAATGCGCAGTCAGGACAAGTATATACTTTAATCGGGGATTTGGGTGTAGGAAAGACGGTATTCACACAAGGGGTAGCGGCTGGGCTCGCCATTACGGAGCCGGTAAACAGCCCTACCTTTACCATTGTCCAAGTGTATGAAGAGGGGCGGATGCCCTTTTATCACTTTGATGTGTACCGCATCGGTGATGTGGAGGAAATGGAAGAAATCGGCTATGAAGATATGTTTTACGGAGATGGAATCTGCCTGGTGGAATGGGCGAATCTGATTGAAGAGATATTGCCGGATTCTTATTATCAGATTACCATAGAAAAGGACTTGGAAAAAGGCTTTGATTACCGTAAAATAGAGATGAAAAAGATAGAAAGATAAGGTATGATATGAAGGTTTTGGCGATTGACAGCTCAGGGCTTGTGGCCAGTGTGGCTGTAGTAGAAGATAATATTCTGCTTGCGGAATATACCATTCATCATAAAAAAACACATTCTCAGACTCTGCTTCCTATGTTAGATGAAGTGAAGAAGATGACAGAGCTGGAGTTAGGGAGTGTTGATTATATTGCTGTGGCGGCGGGACCGGGCTCCTTTACCGGGCTACGTATCGGTTCAGCTACGGTAAAGGGATTAGCTCTTGCACTGAAAAAGGATATTATAGAGGTGCCTACCTTGGAAGGGCTTGCATATAATCTCTGGGGAACAGAGAAGTATATCTGTCCCATTATTGATGCCAGAAGAAATCAGGTCTATACCGGTGTGTACCGGTTTGAGGCAGATAATCTTGTAGTGGTAAAAGAGCAGGACGCCATGGATATGGAGGAGCTTTTAGACTATTGTGAGACGTTAGATGGTCAGGTTATTTTCTTAGGAGATGGTGTACCGGTTTATAAGGAGCGAATCATATCCCGCGATAAAGAGAAATATGTTTTTGCACCGGCTCACAGAAGTCACCAGAATGCCGGTAGTGTAGCGGCTCTTGGCGCAGTATATGCAAGACAGGGCAAAGTAGTATCTGCAGCAGCCCATGAACCGGAATATCTTCGTAAGAGTCAGGCAGAGAGAGAAAGAGAAGAACGAAACAGTGATAGTAATTCGTAGATTGGAAGAAAGAGACGTAGAAGCGGTCAGCGTATTAAACGGAACTGTGTTCAGTATGCCGTGGAAACCGGAGGATTTTCTGCATTTGGTACAGGATGAGAATAGCTTGTATTATGTGGCGGAGGAGGATGGCAGGATTGTGGCATCTTTAGGAGTGACCAATGTCCTTTCGGAAGGAAATGTCAATAATGTGGTGGTGGCAGAGGACTATCGATGTCGGGGAGTTGCCACTGATATGATGGAACTTCTTTTTAAAGAAGGAGAGCACCTTGGGATTGTGGACTATACGTTAGAAGTAAGGGTCAGCAATAAGCCGGCAATTGCCCTATATGAGAAACTGGGCTTTGTTTCGGAAGGAATAAGACCACGGTTCTATGAGAAACCGGTGGAGGATGCCATGATTATGTGGCGCCGAAAGAGGTAGGATTTACCACGGGCAAAGAGGGGATTCATTTGTTATACTGAAACTATTCAGAGTGGGAGAGTGTCACTTAATGGATTTGGATGGAGGTATAAACATGAGTGCTTGTAATAGATGCGGCCGAAAGATTAAGGAAGAAGACGGTGTGGTGAAGGAAGGAATGTTTTCCTCTGCTTGTGCCTTTGGATATCATAGTCACCATGATGGTGAAATTCATAGCTTTTCTTTATGTGAGGATTGTTATGAAGATTTAATTTCACAGTTCCGGATTCCCGTAACCGTTACGGAGATTATGGAATGGCTGTAGAATGTTAGATTGGAGAATTCAATGCTGGATGTATGTTTGTTGGGAACAGGAGGTATGATGCCTCTTCCCTATAGATGGCTCACATCGCTGATGATGCGATATAATGGCAAGAGCATTTTGATTGACTGCGGGGAGGGAACGCAGATTGCCATGAAGGAAAAGGGATGGAGTCCAAAGCCCATAGATATTATTTGTTTTACCCATTATCATGCGGACCACATCAGTGGTCTGCCGGGGATGCTCCTGACTATGGGAAATGCGGAGAGAACGGAACCACTTTTACTTATCGGTCCCAAGGGGCTGGCTAGAGTGGTGAATGCTCTGCGGGTGATTGCACCGGAGCTTCCCTTTGAGATTGAATGCAGGGAAATTGAAGAGGTGAATCAGACTTTTAGTTTTGACGGATTTCGTATAGAAGCATTTAAAGTAAATCACAATGTACTTTGCTATGGTTATAATATGATTATTGACCGAATTGGTAAGTTTCAGTTGGATAAGGCCATGGAGCTTGGAATTCCAAGAAACTACTGGGGAATTCTCCAAAAGGGAGAAACAGTGGAGCTGGATGGAACGGTTTATACGCCGGATATGGTGCTGGGAGGTGCCAGAAAGGGCATCAAGCTGACTTATTGTACGGATACCAGACCAACAGAGAGCATTAAAGAGCATGCAGAAGGTGCCGATTTGTTTATCTGTGAGGGTATGTATGGAGAACCGGATAAGTTGGTAAAGGCAAGAGAGTATAAACATATGACCATGTATGAAGCTGCGAAGATTGCCAAGGAGGCCGGTGTAAGGGAGATGTGGCTGACACATTACAGTCCGTCTTTGACAAGGCCCGAGGAATATATGGGAGATGTGAAGAAGATATTCCCGGCATCGGTAGCGGCAAAGGATGGCAGAAGCGTAGAATTACAGTTTGAGGAATAGGTGCAGATTATGAAATCAAGTAAGAAGAGCTCAATCATTATTATTGTTATCGCAGTATTAATTGTTTCTATGGTGGGATACTATTGTTATCTGGTGAATCGCGATCGTCAGGCAATGGAAGAGCAGAATCTGACCGTAGTACAGAAGATTCTTGCCAGAGACTTAGAGAAGGATTATCCACCTTCACCAAAGGAGGTAATTAAATATTATAATGAAGTGATGAAATGCTTCTATAATGAAGATTGCTCTGTGGAGGAAATCGAGGCATTAGCTCAGCAGGCGAGACTATTATACGATCAGGAATTGGTTGATAACAATCCTTGGGAGACATATTTGGCAGGGCTTACGCTGGAAATTATACAATTTAAGGAGCAGAACAGACGTATTGCCAGTGCATCGGTTGCCAGCAGTACGGATGTAGATTATTTTACGGATGATGGCCATGAATTTGCCAGAATTCGGTGCGGATATAGTTTTACACAGGGTAAAACTTCAGATTCCACGATAGAAGTATATCTTCTCCGCAAAGATGAAAATAAGCACTGGAAGATTTATGGTTGGGATCTGGCCGAAAATGTATATGTAGATTAGGAAGGCTTGTCTGTAATGAGTATAGAAAAGAAGGAAAATGATACATTAATTCTTGCAATTGAAAGCTCTTGTGACGAGACGGCAGCTGCTGTAATCAGCAACGGAAGAGAGGTTCTTTCCAATGTGATTTCGTCTCAGATTGCGTTACATACTTTGTATGGAGGGGTGGTTCCGGAAATTGCATCCCGAAAGCATATTGAGAAGATTAATCAGGTGATAGAAGAGGCACTTTCTGAGGCTGGCGCTGTACTGGAAGATATGGATGCCATTGCGGTAACTTATGGTCCTGGACTTGTAGGAGCGCTTTTGGTCGGTGTGTCTGCAGCGAAGGCAATCAGCTTTGCATCGGATATTCCGCTGGTAGGGGTGCACCATATTGAGGGGCATATCAGTGCCAATTACATAGAAAATTTAGATTTAGAGCCACCCTTTGTGTGTCTTGTGGTATCCGGTGGTCATTCGCATCTGGTGCTGGTGAAGGATTATGGTGAGTATGAGATTATCGGCAGAACCAGAGATGATGCAGCTGGAGAAGCTTTTGATAAGGTGGCAAGAGCTATCGGACTTGGGTATCCGGGTGGTCCTAAAATTGATAAGCTTTCCAAGGAAGGGAATCCAGATGCAATTAAGTTCCCGCGTGCAAAAGTGGGAGAGAATGAGTATGATTTCAGCTTCAGTGGTTTGAAATCGGCAGTGCTTAATTATATTAATGGTTGCCAGATGAAGGGGGAAACTATCTGTGAAGCAGATATTGCTGCATCCTTCCAAAAAGCGGTGATTGATGTGTTGGTAGAGCATTCCATGCATGCAGTAAAGCAGTTTGGCTATGATAAATTTGCTATAGCAGGTGGTGTAGCGTCCAATTCATCTCTCCGCAAGGCTTTTGAAGAAGCTTGCGAGAAAAATAAGGTGAAATTCTATCATCCAAGCCCGATTTATTGCACGGATAATGCGGCAATGATTGGTGTGGCAGGATATTATGAGTTTAAAAAGGGTGTTAGAAGCTCTTTAGACTTGAATGCAGTTCCGAATTTAAGATTAGGGGAACGATAAAATGGAAAATCAAAAAAATGTAGCCGTAGTACTGGCAGCCGGTGTAGGCAAACGTATGCAGGCTGATGTACCCAAGCAGTATCTTTTATTAAAAGATAAGCCGATTTTGTGGTATGCGCTGAATGCTTTTGAAAGAAGTGTAGTGATTGACAGTGTGATCCTGGTAGTTGGAAAAGGAGAAATCTCATATTGCCGGGAAAATATAGTAGAGAAGTACGGGTTTCATAAAGTTGAACAGATCATTGAAGGCGGTGCGGAACGGTTTTTGTCGGTGTGGGAGGCATTGAAAGTGATAAGGGAGCAAAAGGAACCGGGATATGTGTTTATCCATGACGGTGCCAGACCTTTTGTAACGGAGAAAATTATTACAGATACCTTTGAAGCTGCAAAAAAGTATAGAGGTTGTGTTGCTGCCATGCCGGTTAAGGATACCATTAAGATTGCGGATGAAGCAGGATTCGGTGTGAAAACGCCTAATCGTAAGACTGTCTGGATGGTACAGACACCGCAGACCTTTGAGAAAGATTTAATTGTAGAAGCCTATGGTGAACTGATAGAAAATCTGGAGGATTTGGAAGCACAGGAAGTACAGATTACGGACGATGCCATGGTTGTGGAAACTATGAAGAAGATGCCTGTAAAGCTGGTAGAGGCGTCTTATGAAAATATTAAAATTACAACACCGGAAGATATTAAAATAGGAGAGAGCTTTATGTAGCTCTCTCCTGTTTTATTTGCAGATTCCGTATAAGTGTGTATTGTATTCGTTTAAGGTAGTTTCTTCAATTTTCTTCATAAATACAGTGACATCGCCATCGTCGAAAACAAATTCCAGATGAACACTTCCCACGGAGCTATCGATAATATGACTCTTAAGATAGAGAGTGTTCTCTGTGAGCCAAGCAGCGCTGGTAGCACAGAAGAAGTTATATACAGGGAAAACTCCTCTCTTACATTCTGTAAAGGAGAAGGGCAGTGTACAAGCATGGCCATCGTAGCAGTAATGGAAAATGCCTTCGGAATAGTCTTCCGTAAAAGTAAAATGAGCCTCTGTGAAGTTACTTGAATTCTCAGCAAAGGTATATACCTTATTTTGAATCTGTTTTGCTGTAGCTGTGAAAGTGTTCACATTGCGGATTGGTGCAATACGAAGTGTATTCATACGCTCAGTGATGGCGGTAGTGGTTTCGGTTAAGGCTTTGCCTTCTTGTAATGCAGGGAGAATGGTCTCGTGGAGTGCATTATAAATAAATTGATTACCGCCGCCCATTCCCTGGGAGTCTGCACAAGTGACACAGATAAAGCTGTGCTTAGGGAAGCAGATTGCCAGCTGCCCGCCCATACCATACAGAACAAAGCTATCGTGCTCGCCGCACCAAATCTGATAGCCGTAGCCCATTTGCTCGCTTTTGACTGGACCGGTTACTATGTTGGGAGTCAGATTGGAGGTTGCTTTCTTCAAGTAGTCTTTAGGAATAAGTTGTTTGCCGTTCCAGTTACCTTCCTGAAGGAGAAGCTTTGCCAAAAGTAATAAATCCATAGGAGTGCACATCAGTCCGCTACCACCTTGGGGATCGCCGAAATCGTTGACTATCACATAGGCGTTTTCGGACCAACCGATGTGATTTGCGATTTTCTCACGGAAAAAATCAAACATGGGCTTGCCACTGACACGTTCTACCAGCATGCACAGCACATGGGATGCGGAAGTATCGTAGTGGAATACTGTGCCGGGTTTGTGGGATGGTATGGTCTTAAAGAAGCTTTCCACCCACTCCATAGTGGACTGTTTGTATGTAGTCTGTGCATGGCAGGAACGCATACGAAGCATGTCCTCAATGGTCATTGCAGCCAGAAAGGGATGTATTTCTTTTGGTAATTTATCCGGGAAATAGTCAATAATCTTGTCTGAAAGATGCAGTTTACCTTCTTCTTCTAAAATACCGATACAGAGAGAATTTAAACTTTTCATAATGGAGAACATGCGGTGAGGGGTATCCTTGCGATAGGGGGCATAGTAGCCCTCTGTAATTAATCTGCCATTCTGCATGAGCAGAATGGCGTGCATGGGAACCTCGGATTGTTCAAGTTTGTCAATAAAGGACAGGATTGCTTTTTCCATTGTTAAACTCCTAAATTTATTTTACGCTGCTTGGAGTTACCCCGAACACTTTTTTAAATGCTCTACGGAAGGTGGTAGGATTGTTGTAACCGACCATAAGGTATAACTCGTTTAAGCTGATATCTGTTTCTTTAATCAGGCGCATCGCTTCGCCCATTCGCAGATTCTCCAGATATGTGGAGAAGTTGGCTCCGGTCTTCTCTTTGAACATATGTGAGAAGTAACTTTCTGATATCTGAAATTCGTCGGATATCTTATTAAGACATAAAGATGGATCTTTGAAGTTTGCTTGAATATATTTTTCAATTGTTACAGCCAGATTTTCATCTTCCGTGTCCTTGCCGAATAAATTACAGAGACTAACTGCAATATCCTCACACAGTTTAAAGGTAAGGGGACTGTTAAAACGGTCGTCAATGGCACGTGCTGCTTCTGCGTCAGTGTTTGCCGGAAGAGTAAATCGTGCTTTTAATAGTGTGTTCCGAATATCGGATAATAAAAACTGAATTAAGTTTATCGGAAGAGAACGTTCTTCGATATTTTCCTGATGAATTAAGCTAAACAGTTCTTGTACCTGGGAAAGATTTCCGGTAGTAATAAACTGAATCAGCTTGGTGGACACCTCCGGCGGATAATAGAATGCCTTGGAATCCTTCTTGATAAATTCGTAAGGAAAGAAAATATAATTCTTGGTGGCATAGCTGATCGCTTCTTGAGCCTGCTGGTAAGATTCCCATACGTTTAAGGGACTGTCACAGCTCTTGCCAAGTCCGGCAAAGAGCCACATATCATAGTTATCATGCAATTCATCGTGAATACGCAGTATTTTTTCCTGAAGCTTCAAAATATAGTCTTCGCCTTGAGAGGCATCTTCGCTGATTAATAGGGCGAAGGTACGGCTCACAGGACGGCAGTAAAAAAGCTCTTCTCCAAAATATTTCTGAATAGTAGAGAGGATAATATTTTCCATTTCCTTTACGTGATTGTCATTGTGAAGGGACTCGTCACTGATTTCTTCCATGTTATCGTACACCACGATATACAGTACGTTGAATATCTTACCATAATAAGGAAGATTCAGGTAATTCATAATATAATAGGCTTCTTCGCTGGTGGTAACACTGCCGGATAAAAGTTTTTTCACATAGGAACGATAAATAATAGGACGTTGAACATCCATTACTTTCTTCAGTTGGTTACCTTCTTCAACTGCTTCATGTAATTCGTGGCCAAGAGCCAGAATCGGTTCCACATTTCTGCGGGAGAAACGGTAAACCAGATATCCGCCGCAACCCAAAGCTGCCACCATAATTAGAATGTATACAAAACTGTAGGAACTGATTCCTTCTGTGGTACTATATGACGGAAAACTGTAATAATAAGTATAGCCGGTCTGGTCGGAAATATATTTACCTATGGTGATTCCCGAAGAAAATTCAGAGAAGTTATTTTTGTAATCTAAACCGGCAATAGGTTCATAGTTCCCCTCTGAGATATTTCCCAAAGTCAGAACAGGAGAAGTATCCTCGTCCATTATTAATAGGAAAGAATTATTTTTAGCAAAGTCAAAACCGCTGAATAATTTCAGAAGTTCTTCTTTATCAATTACAAAACATATAATAGCATTGGTTTCTAAATAATATAAATCTGCCAGGTCGATGGTATAAAGGTAGTAATCTTTTGCCGAATTAGGGAGAAATGCATCCATAGGGTTGTAGTGATTTCTGGAAAAGGAGAAGTTCAAAATGTCATTCCAGGAATCCTGTAGATTGGATGGATATTTCTTCACCCAGTTGTAATATTTGTCCTGATGAATAAAATACACCGGTGACAGTATGTATTCTGTCAGAGGAAAATAGCAGAAAACCTCATTAATCGGAAGCAGGGATTCCGGATAGATGTCTGTAGCCATTAATGTCTGTAGATGATTTCCAAGTTCTACATACTTGTTTGTAACCGTATCTTCGTTCATGATGTGACGAAAATCTTTCTGCTGCAACATCTGTCTGCAATACACATGCATGATATCTATATCTTTTTCAAAGAGTTCCACGTTACTTATCATAGTAGTTTGCCGTTGCAGATTATAAACATTACGACTGTTATTTAAAATTGTTATGAACAAAAGAAAGAATAAAATCAAAATGGCTAGCAGAAAAATGCTGTAAGAGGTTACCATTTTCATCATGAGAGAGTTGTTTTCTTTTGGTACATTTGTACTATTTACTCTCTTTTCTTTATCTAAAATCATCAAATATGTCTCCTAAAGAATTGATATATTGCCAAGGAATTTAGTGACATTGTATCAGTTTTATACAAAAAAAACAATATGTAAGTACTTACAAAAAGACCAGTAAATACAAGGGTTTGAGTAAACTATGAACAAATTATGTCCGTGACAGCAAATTTTGTCACTTGCTAAAAATGCTTCAAAATGCTAAGGTGTGAACAGGTCGGGGCGAGAGCCTCAACACTAAATAACATATTTTTCATTTTATATGGGAGGAAGAAAAAATGAAGAAAAAAGTTTTATCCTTACTTTTAGCTTCTGCTATGGTTGTTTCTTTAGCAGCTTGTGGCGGAAACGAAACCCCAGCTGATTCAAGTGCAGCAGCACCGGCTGAGTCAAGTGCAGATGCTCCTGCAGATGCTCCTGCAGAAGAGTTCAAGCTTGAGAAAGTTAAAATGGTAGTTAACGGTACTTTAACCGCTACTGTAGATAACGGTCAGGCAGAGTTCGAGAAGCAGTGGGAAGACGCTGTAGGCGTTGACCTTGAGATTTCTCAGTTAGACCACTCTGGTTACGTAGATGCAGTTGGACGTTTATTTGCATCTCAGGATTATCCTGATGTAATGATCATGTCTGCTGATATGTACGCACAGTACGCTCCAACCGGACTTCTTTGGGATATGACCGAAGCTTATGAGAATGCTGATTTCCAGAGCAGAATGACTCTTCCTGCAATCAACGAAGCTCTTAAGAAAGATGGAAAGCTTTACGGCTTTGCTCCTACTTACGGTAATGGTTGTGTAACTTACGTTAAGAAGGCATGGTTAGATGCAGTTGGTATCGACGCTTCTACCGTTACTACTTATGATGCATACTACAATATGTTAAAGGCATTCCATGATGGCGATCCTGATGGAAACGGCACTGCTGGCGATACCTATGGTGTTGTTGCAGCTGGTTTCTTAGGAAACGAAGCTCCTTACATTAACTACTTACCTGAGTTTTGGCAGGATGCTTACCCAGCAATTCTCCAGGGTGAAGATGGTGTATGGTACGATGGTTTTGATACTGAAGCAACTAAGGCTGCTTTATTAAGATTACAGCAGGCTTATAATGAAGGTGCAATCGATCCTGAAACTTTAACCGCATCTACTAAGATCGCTCGTGAGAAGTGGTTCTCTAACGATCAGACCGGTTCTTCAGGTGTATTCACTTACTGGGCAGGTTCTTGGTATCAGACTTTAACTGATAACCTTATCAAGAACGAGGTTAACGAAGAATTAGTTCAGTTACCTCCTATCGCTGAAGTTGGTGCTTACCTTAACAGAGAGGCTCCTGTATGGGTTATCATTGATGATATGGATGGTGATAATACTCGTGAGCAGGCAGTTTTTGATGCATTCATCGAGACCATGATGGATGGTGGTACTGTTCAGACTTTATGGACTTATGGTGCAGAAGATGTACACTGGTCTACTAAGGCAGAAGAGTTCACTATTAACCCTGGTACTGACAAAGAGAAGACCTACTCTTATGAAGAAGGTAAGTTCCACTTAAAGCAGTCTCCTAACGATCCTAACTCTGTATGGAAGAAGAATCACTTAGATCCTGCACTTGTTGTTTCTCCATTAACCAACGGATTCAACTCTGTTGAAGGTTTAGCAGCAGAAGGTAACATTTTCTTCACTGAGAACTGTGTAGATGCTCCTATCTCTCCTGTATCTGAGACTTATACCAATGAGTCTGGTACTATCTACGATGCTAAGATGGCAGTAGTTACCGAAGTTGTTACCAAGAATGGTGATGTTGAAGCTGCTATGCAGACCTATCGTGATACTGTAGGTTCTATCATCGAGCAGTGCTTAGCTGAGTTAAACGGCTAATTATTATAAGATAGACTATTTGAGTTAATAGTTAAATGAGCTGTCCTGTCTCATCAGAGGCAGGACAGTTATTTCACGAAAGACGCCCGGCCGTAGTTTAGTCCGGCCGTTGTTTGAGAGAAATGTTGTATAAGCGATGAAAGGAAGAGGACGGAATGGGCAAAAAGAAAAACGTCACAGCTTCAGGTATCGAAATCCGTAAAAAATCTCTTGGATTACGTATTTGGAACCATAGAGGCTACTATATCATGTTTTTACCGGTTATTATTTTCTTACTTATTTTCAATTACTGGCCGATGCTTGGTATTCGTTATGCATTATATGACTACAAGCCGGTTGGTGAGCCTGTATATGTTGGTCTTAAGCATTTTACGAAGATGTTCTCCACAGATGCATTTTGGACCGCATTCAGAAACACACTTGAGCTGAGTATTGTTAAGTTATTCCTCAGCACATTTGCTTCCGTAGTTGTATCCATTTTCTTAAATGAAATGGGTAACCTCATGGCTAAGAAGACACTGCAGACCATCATCTACTTACCTCACTTTATGTCATGGGCAGTAGTTGCATCTATCTTCAGTTTGTTCTTATCACCTTCCAGTACCGGTATGGTAAACGGTATGTTGAAGGATTGGGGCATTATCGCAGCGGATGGTATGGGTATTTACTTCCTTGCGGATGAAAACTATTGGAGACCGATTTATTACGTAATCAATCTTTGGAAGGATACCGGTTGGGGAACCATTATCTTCCTTGCAACACTTTCAGGTATTAATCCGGAGTTATATGAAGCTGGTGATATTGACGGTGCGACTCGTCTCCAGAAGATGCGTTACATCACCTTACCGGCACTTGGTAATACCATTATTACCGTACTTATCTTAAACCTTGCAAAAGTTATGAATCTGTTTGAGTCAGTATTCGTTCTTTATAACAATGCGGTTTACAGCGTAGCTGATGTATGTGCTACTTACATCTATAGACAGACCTTCGCAATGGCGCTTCCAAACTATGGATACTCTACAGCAGTAGGTCTCTTCCGATCATTAGTTGGTTGTGTACTTGTTCTTGTATGTAACTGGGCAAGTAAGAAGACCCGTGGTCGTGGTATTATTTAAGGAGGTAAGAATATGGCAGAAGCAGCAGTATATCGTAAGCCGAAAAAGAAAATTAAGATGTTTGATGTTATCAACTACATCGTGTTTATCTTGCTTGGTTTGATTATTATTGTTCCGATGTGGAAAGTTTTATCTGACTCCTTCAACGCAGTTGGTGTATACCAGTTCAGAATCTGGCCGGATAAGTTCTCTGTTGATGGATATAAGACCATTATTGAGACACAGGCTTTATATAGACCATTTATCAACTCTGTTGTTACCACTGTATTAGGTGCGTTATTAGGTCTTGTATTATCTACACTGGGTGGATATGTACTTATCCAGTTTGAGATGCCGGGCCGTGGTCTTTTCGCAGGAATGTTATTATTCACTATGATTTTCACCGGTGGTATGATTCCTGAGTACTTAGTTATGAAAGAGTTAGGTTTAGTTAATAACATGTGGATTCTTGTATTCAAGCATGGTATTAATGTATATAATATTGTACTTATGAGAAACTTCTTTGAAGGCATCCCTGCTTCTTTATATGAAGCTGCTAAGATTGACGGATGTTCTCCAATGGGAATTTTCTTTAAAATCGTTCTTCCGCTTTCTAAGGCGGCTCTTGCATCCATCGGCTTGATGTTTGCAGTTACCGTATGGAACGATTACTCAACTGTTAAGATTTACATCACTGATAATGATCAAGTTAACTTCCAGTACAAGTTGCGTAACATGATTATGGATGGAGATACGCCGACTACCGCATACAAGGTATCTCAGAATACATTGTTCAACGCAGGTATTATCTGTGCAATCCTTCCTTTCATGATGCTGTATCCTTTCTTACAGCAGTACTTTGTAAAGGGTGTAAATATTGGTGCAGTAAAGGAATAATTTGTTCCTTATTTAAAGGATTTTGGCGAGGGGGAATAAACATTCTTCCTCGCTTTTGTATTTAGGAGATAGAATATGAGAAAGATTTATTGGGCAGCGGATTCCACTGTACAGACCAATGACATTACTACATATCCTCAGACCGGAATGGGACAAGTTCTTTCTTTGTATTTAAAAGATGATGTAGAAGTAAAGAATCATGCGAAAAACGGTAGAAGCACCAAGAGCTTTATTGACGAGGGACGTCTTCAGGTGATTGATGGTCAGATTGGAGAGGGAGATTTCCTTTTTATTCAGTTTGGACACAATGATGAGAAGGATCAGGACCCTACTCGTTATACGGAGCCTTATTCGACTTATATGGAGAATCTGGGGATTTATATTGAGGTGGCGAGAAAGCATGGAGCTTATCCGGTCTTGATTACGCCGTTAGAGCGCAGATGCTTTATGGAAAATGGACATCTTGGAATGGGTGCACATTCGGATTATGTGGCAGGTATGAAGCAGACGGCTGCAAATTTAAACGTGCCTTTGATAGATTTATATAGTATGAGTAGGGTAGAACTAAAAAGGGCCGGTGAGGAAGAGTCCAGAAACTGGTATATGAACTTTGATGCGGGAATCTATTCAAATTATATGGAAGGAAAAGAGGACAATACCCATCTTAGATATGCCGGTGCTGTATTGTATGCAGGACTTGTTGCTAAAGGATTAAAAGAGCTTGGCGGAATCTATGCGGAGTTGTTAATTGAGTATTAAAAAAGTTGAAGCTGAAATGTATGGACTATTCTGAAAGTTCAAACATTTTGGCTTTTTCTTGTGTAGAAGTAAGAAAAAAACACAAGATATTGTATTGGGAAAAGTGCAGAAAACCTTGTAAAATGGGCATTTTGAAGAAAAACAAAAAAAGTTTAAAAAATTGTGTAAAAACCTGTTGACAATTAATGATAGGTTTGTTATTATAATCAAGTCGCTGGTGCTCAGCGAACACGGAGAGGTATCGAAGTGGTCATAACGAGGCGGTCTTGAAAACCGTTTGTCCGCAAGGGCGCGTGGGTTCGAATCCCACCCTCTCCGCTCGGAGGTTCAACTCCGCCGCGATTAAGATAAATTACATAATGTAATGATTCAAGCATTTTGGAGAAGTACCCAAGTGGTTGAAGGGACACCCCTGGAAAGGGTGCAGGTCGTTAATAGCGGCGCGAGGGTTCAAATCCCTCCTTCTCCGTTAGAGACTTCGGTTTCTACGAATATGAACTTTGACAAATAAACAACAATGCAACCTTGAAAATTCTTTGATAAATTTTATTTTCAAGAACGTTTAAAAGATGCAAATCTTTAAACCAAAAACAGTAATGCCAGATGATAATTTTGGCAGGATGAACTTTTAACA
>JAZQIQ010000009.1:0-142492 GCA_045541195.1 Acetatifactor sp.
AGTATGGTCCTCAACTGCGCCAGACCAATATTTTAATCCGTACTTATTTTCAATCGCAATTATTAATTTCCCGCCTGGCTTCAAATAAGACTTTGCTCTTTCTAACATCGTTTCAAAAGGATGTTCATCATTGATATAATAAATAGAATACTCCAATACGCCAATCAAAGTGACATAATCAAACTTCTCATCTAAAACAATATCTTCGAAATTGCCAACCATAATCTCTAAATTAGAATACTCCTTATTTTTCACAACATTAATAGTTGACCTTTTTTTTGACAAATCAATTCCAACAACTCTTTTTAATTTCTTACACAACAATCCCGAAATTGCGCCACAACCCGAACCAATCTCTAATACTGTGCCTTCCGAATTAAAATCATACCATTCTAAGATATTTTCCCTGATAGGTGACAAGTGATACAAGAAAGGCCACTCATTATGCTCCATCAAAATCTGTTGGGTATCTCCTGTTTCATTTAACGCCTGCAGAATTTCATCTTCCACATCACCGTCACTATATATATCTTGACCTTTATAAAATTTTAAATTTAACCTTTCTTCAATCATCTTAATCCTCCGTTACAAGTTCAACTTTCACATCAGAATTCATGTCGTAATATCCCACTGTATTCTGTGCTGATACTACTGTAATATTAGTTACATCATAAAGTCGATGATACACGGTAAAATCACAGTTGCTATATCCTGTACATCCAAACGACAACAGATACTCACCGCCCTGTAATAACATATCCTGTTCAAATGTAATAACATATTCTTCTCCTGCTTTTGCTAAGCTGAGATCCTTTTTTTCATACATCGTATTGGTTCCCGTAATATCGGTTCCGTGTGCATCTTTAAATGTCAACGCAAATATTGGCTCTTCAACATCTTGTTTGAATTTCACCTTCATCTTAACAACGAATGAATCCTTCTTAAGAATCATATTGTTTAAATTTCCAGTCTTATCAAAAATACCAAAGTCTACAATCTCCGCTTTATCATTTCCATAAGTTAATTGTTCCGTATTGATTTGTAAATATTCTTTCCAAGGACCATACTTTAATTGCTTTTCATCAAGCATACTAATACTAGATTTCTGTGCTTCCTCAACGACTTCTACAACTGCCTCATCTTCTTTTTCATCTTCATCATACTGATTCACCAAAAGTTTTTTGTAGATATCAACCATCTCTTTGGCATTACCCTCTTTTAAAAACTTTCCTTTATTTAAAATGACTACTTTGTCGCAATACTTAATCACACTACTCATGTCATGTGTTACTAACAAAATCGTTGTTCCATTCTTTTTGATATCATTCATTTTTTTATAACATTTAGCCTGAAAATAAATATCACCTACCGACAACGCTTCGTCCACAATTAATATATCCGGATCCACGTTAATTGCAACCGAAAAAGCCAATCTGGCAAACATACCACTAGAATATGTTTTTACTGGCTGATTAATAAAATCACCTATGCCTGCAAATTCAACGATTTCTGGTATACGTTCGTCCATCTGCTCTTTTGTATAACCCATCATAGAACCATTCAAATAGATATTCTCTATGCCGGTATATTCCATATTGAAACCTGCACCTAACTCTAACAAGGCTGCAATCTTTCCTTTGACAATTGCTTGTCCCTGTGTTGGTGTTATCACTCCAGTAACAACTTTTAATA
Source organism: Acetatifactor sp. (assembly GCA_045541195.1). GTDB lineage: Bacteria > Bacillota > Clostridia > Lachnospirales > Lachnospiraceae > Acetatifactor. The sequence goes on from JAZQIQ010000009.1 coordinate 1,693, forward strand.
AAGTGGACTTACCTGCACCATTTGTTCCAATCAATCCAACAGTTTGACCCTTCTCAACTTGAAATGACACACTATCTAAAGCCTTATATTCGCGATATATTGGTTCTTTTACTAAATTTAACGCATCCTTCAAACGATCCATTGGATTTTCATATATCTTATATACTTTACTGACGTTTTCAATATTTACAACACATTCACTCATATTTATCCTCTCTTATAGAACATCCGCAAAATGTGGACGTAATTTTCTAAACACTGATGAACTTACAATCAATAGAACTATTACAAATAACCAAAAATATAATGTATATCCCAAATTCTGGAACACGCTAGTGTTATATAGCATGGAATCCCTGTAACCAACAATAATATAATACGCAGGATTAATTTTAAAAATCCAGCTATACTGTGCAGGAATTATATCTAAACGCCACATAATAGGAGTCGCCCATAGAAACACTTGCATAAATACGGATATAAACTGTCCCAAATCACGTACAAACAAAATAATAGCACTAGTTGCATAAACAATTGCTAATGTAAATGCTATTGTGCAAACAAAATAATATAGTATTTGTATCATATAAACTGAAGGAAAATGCCCCAATAACATAAATATCACCAATGCAACTGCCATAAATACAACATGTATAAGACATGCTGATATTACTTTTATTGCAGGCAGTATGCTAACTTGAAACATTACTTTCTTAACCAAATACGCATATTCCAACAGCGCGTTTGTTCCATTAACAATAGCATCTTGAATTAAAAACCAAGGAATCAAACCAGCCATCAACCATAATACAAACGGATGCCCATCCACATCGCCACTCTTAAAAGCAAACTGAAAAACCAACCAATACAATAAAATCGTTACTAACGGATTAATAAATGCCCAAAATATTCCCAAATAGGAGCCTACGTATTTCACTTTAAAATCATTCTTAGCCAAATTCCAAACAAGTCCCCTGTTTGCTATGATTTCATATGGCATATCAAAAATCCGATTAATTTGGGAAACAAAAAAGAGTAAGAGTAAATCAAATAACCCACACCATATCAACTTACCTGTCATTTTTGAAAAAAATTCTCCACTGATCGGATTCATAAATGGAGAAGTATCCATAACAATAATCATAGTATTTAAAACAATTGCAAACAATAAAACAAAGACATACTTTTTCTTCATAACTATAATCTTAAAGAGCCTCCTATTACCATGTACTATAAACTTATTTCGTATATCATAAATCAATAAATTTCATATTTTCTATAATTAAAGCTTGCCTAATAGCATCAATAATCGTAATGATATTTCAGACAAACAACTTGATCTCCATCTTTGAGGGTAACATGCCTTTTTTAAAGCCTTAATAAGGTTATAACGATCATATACAAATAAATTAAGTGTATTTTTATCCGTTTCACCAAGCTCATTTCCATATACATTCCAAAAAGACTTAGTCAATTTATGAATTTCAGACTCATTTTTCAACGCACTGCAAAACCATTCTATTCGTTTTTTCAACTTGTCACTTGACACACTATCTTCTAACCGTCTATGCTTAGCTCCAATATAACTATCATAATACACATGACCAAATGCCATTACCACCATTTCCACCCACCAATCATGTGATACAATATTAGTAACGTTTCCTTGCAACACTTTGTCACGCAATTTACGATTAAATACCGTTGCAAATCCTAAATGAATACATTCTGTAATTGCTTTTTGAAATGAATAATTATTAAAAACCTCTCTGTACTCATCTATTGTATTAAGCAATTCATCCGTTTGAGAAAAACCATGAAAATACATATTAGGGGTCTTCTCACCCATTTCACTCAGTTTCGTCACTGCACGTTCTAATTTATCATTCTCCCACACATCATCCTGATCTGAAAAGGCCCAAAAATCCCCTTCATTTGCAATTGATAACAATTGCATAAAACTAGGTCCATATCCTATATTTTCGCCTTTTATAATAATTACTTTAGGGTTACTATCATATTCCTGTATAATTTGAATTGTATCATCTGTAGAACCATCGTCCCTAATGTACAATTTTAAGTCTTGATAGGTTTGATTTAAAATACTATCAATTTGTTCTCTTACATATTTTTCCCCATTATAGGTCGACATTAGAACGTTTACCAAATTTCATGACTCCTTTAACTCTTCCTAAAATGTACCTACCAAGCTGGTCCGACAGTGACACCATAATTTCTAACTGTCTCACGGTAACAATACATTACACCAACTGATTATATCAACTTTCAACATATTAATCAAACTATATCAGCGTAATATATTGGACACAAAGCCCACACAACATTCCTGATTATAAAACTTTAACTACAAATTGTAACACCACTAAAACATCTGTTATAATTAATGCCATCCATATTCTTTTACATTGCTTTTGGTTTACATTTAACATATGATTCGTAGTTAACATAAATAAAATTGGGGCAAACGGCAAAAAATATCTTCCTTGTATTCCTGCAATATGTGTATCGTCTAATGTAGTGACACCTAATAACATAGAAAGCATAATAAGAACAGTAGAAATCAAGCAACCAATCCCAATATATATTCGACATTTCACATTATTCGAATACTGATCTCCACGTACATTCACAAAAAGCAACAAACAAATTAAGATTATTACTACAAACATCCAACTGATTTGTACATCATGCCAACCAAGTCTTCCACCCAACATACCAGCCAAATGCCCTTCTCCGCTTTCGAAAATAGTATTCCAATACAAATAAACTAAATCAGCTGGGTGCTCCAATATATATGATAATGAGTATATTGTCTTCGAACCAGTTACCTCTACCTTGTTTGACAATAATGCCAAAAAAGTTGGTTTGAATTTATATAACAATGCTACCAACACCATACCCACTACACCAGCGCCCACTAGGATCCATTTTTTCTTTATTGTTTTTGATTGCTGATTAATAATGATTTTTTCGCAAACACAAAGTAGTAAACTTATAAGTGGTAAATAAACACCACCCTTAACCATTCCTAATAGTACGATTAATATCAATGTAATCAAAATATCCTTTTTTTCAAATTGACTATTTTCTACAATTCTTAAAACCGTTGCGATAAAAAGAAACACAATTCCAGTAATCACGGGGTCATACGATGCTGACGACGCTTGTTGTAAAGCAATAGGAGTTAATGCTATGGCTGCCATCACATTTTTTCCATATGGCATTTGTTTAATTGCTAACCACACAAGCATTACAAAGCACAACAAATTACACAAACGTCCTAATTGCATTGTTAATAATGCAGATAATCCAAGCATTCTCCCAATACTGATTCCAATCGCAGTCGGTAAAAATATAAAATCTGGCACCAAATTACTTGAATCAACAAAGGTAGTATTTATTAGTTCAACATTTTCTGGTTTTTCAAAGGTATGTTCAAGCAATTGATAGTATGAATTACTTTCCGCACCATTTGCTAGCATATCACTCATGATAATATCGCATTGTCGTTTCAACAACGTACCTGGGTTAGATGAATCGTCTATACGCAAAAGTACATTAGATAATTTATATGCTGTATCCATATGCCAAGGTTCATCTGGTACACCATACACAACAATTACACACTGTACAATAAATCCCATAATCAACGCTATCGGAATAAAAAACTGTTCCACCGTCTTCCTACAGACGACAATTAAATAATAGCTAAAAACCACCCCTGCTAACAACAGTATACACAGGAAAAAATACAATACTTTCAATTGATTTGTATTTGAATATTGCAGTGCATAAATTACATTTGTCTTATTTTCTTTAACTCCATCAAACGAGGTGACAATTCCCGCTTTATTATTTGCTGTAAATTTAATCCTTGAATCACTCGGATAAAGCAAAGAAATATTTAATATCAATTGTTTATTTTCTGAATTTGTAATTGCATTTTTCATCTTGATACTAATTTTCTTTTTTTTATCATTTACCACATTCTGTAGTAAACTTTTCTTATGATAAAAAACCTCGCCAGAACCAGGTTCTGTTACAGATATCTCAATATAAGTATCAGGATTAATTTCTTTACCTTTACATTCAATTTTTAAGGTCTTTAATTCAGGAACCGTACAAGTAAATACCTGGGTCAGAGACGTTTTTTCAGCCGATAGTTCTTCACTTCCATTTTCTTTATGCTCCCACATTAGTGTACACTCATTCTTTTTATTAAAACTATCATTCAACTGTGCTTTAAACACAAGTAAAAATACAACACACAAAGCCAACACTAGTGCGAATCCACCAACCATTTGATTTTTCGTAACATTGTATTTTTTCTTCATAATCATAATTCCCTATAATTTTTTCATAACCTCAATTATTTTTTCGATGCGCTTAGAAAAAGTATGTTCCCTCAAAACAATTGACTGCCCAATCCTTGCCTTTTCTAATCGCTCATTTTCATGCTGTAGATAATAATCAATTTTTCTTTCTAAATCCACTTTATCAGAATATGTGACCACCGCACCTTGAAATACAGATTCAATTTCTGGCATATAATCGCTTATCACAAATGCTTTTGCTGCTAATGCATCAAAAATCCGATTAGATATAACTCCTTGTTCTTTCATATCCTCCCAATGGTCATTTAACAAAATTTTCGCATCATGATAAGCCTGTCCTACTTGATCATTTGCAATATAATCTGATACCACATATTCTTGCACCGGATACTCCTCCCAATGTCTACCAATCACTGTAAGATGATGTTTTGTTGGAAGCAAATCCTTGAGTATCTGGCGATATACACGACGGCTATTACCTACAAAAAGCAACTCATATTTTCTATCCAAGGTTTCTTGTACCTTCATTACATTTTCATCCGCACACTGCATGAGAACATCTGATTCCACATCTATTTGAGAACCATATTGGTCTTGTAGCTTATCCGACGCAAAGAAAACAAAATCAAAAGCATTATATTCATCTTTCGAAACTTCAGCCGGATGGGATATATTCCACATGATAAATTTTTTACCATCTTCAACAGATGGATAGTATTCTCTGTTTCCTCTTAAAAAAATAGTATACTTCGCATCACTTCTTCTATACCACTCATCCTTTGTCAAAATATTGACTTTATATCCTCTTTTCTCAAACTCACTTTTCATGGATCTTGCAAAGTGATAGTCTCCCCAATGCTTTTTATTATGATCATTTGGCATGCAACCACAGATATCAATCATATTGGGGGTTATTTCATCTTTTATCATATCGCACAAACTTGCAGTAAGCCAATCTACATTCTCCTCAAGCTCATGCATAGGTACTTTATACAGAAATATACCACTTTTTTCTTTTAGATAATCATTTGTACTAAAAACCAACAAATCATTTTTATAATTGGACATGCGCCCTAATTGATAACCAGTATCCAATAAAATAATTACATCCGTTGTCGGACCTATATCATAATACTTTTTTTCATCTTGTGGATTCAAATACCGTACATCATAACCCCTGCTTAACAATTGCTTTTCCAAACAACGAACATTTTCACTTGTAGCGCTATTACTACAAGCAATCGCTATTTGTAAAGATTGTTTCGTAAATAGTGTTGTGCCATTAATTTTATCTAGCAACATCTGTTTCCAGAGATATCTTTGCCATTTCCCTTGAAATACAGATGTATTATGTTCTCCTCGCTTCTGTGCTTCTGCTGATTTAAATTCTCGCGTACCAAATTCATAATGATACACCAAGCACCCTGGACAATAATAATTATGGTAGCCCATCTTATGAAGTTTTAAACCAAGATCTACATCTTCCAAACCATAGCAGTATTGTTCCGAAAACCCACCAATTAATTTATAAGTGTGACTTTTTATCAAAAGCACCGCTGCTGTTACCGCCACTCGTTCGATCGGTGTAATATCAATATCATAAGCCGTCTCTTTTGTAGTTAAATTATATGGTCGGATAAAATAATGCTTTTTTCTCATAGCATCCTTGAACAAAATTCCTTCATGCTGTATTGCATAAGCCTTTGTCTTTTCGCCAGCAACTTCTGGATAAATTAATCTTGCTCCTAAGACTCCGACATCTTGTAACTGTTCAGCTGCCAATAGGAGTGCATCCAACCAACCATCAGTTACCGCCGTGTCATTATTTAAAAACAGCAAATATTCACCTTTTGCCATGTTAGCAGCTTGATTATTCGCAACAGAAAAGGAGCAATTTCTATCATTACATATAATATGGATATCATATGTATCCTTCCACTTTTTCATATACTGTACGGATTCATCTGTAGATGCATTATCCACAAATACTATCTCGAAGTTTTGATAAAAATCACTCTTTTTGAAAGACCTCATCAAATCCTTTAATTTGTCAACTCCGTTTCTATTTAAAATAATAATAGAAACCAAAGAATTTCCATCATACTTTGAGGTCTGATATCTTTCTGCATTGTGCTTTAGTAAATATTGAAGTTTGGTCTTTCGATTACGCATATTTCTATAATCAATACAATTCTTAACAAACGGAATTTTTTTCAATATCTTTTTTATTTTTACTTTCATATTTTACACACTTCCGTTTCTCTATAATCCATAATAACATGCTATGACATTCAAACTCTTAATCTCTTGCATACAAATCTCTTGTATATACCTTATCCTCCACATCCGTAAGCTCATCACTCTTACGGTTTGCAACGATAACATCTGCCATTTTCTTAAATTCATCAAAATCGCGAATCACTCTGCTATTAAAGAAGGTTTCATCCTGAAGTGTAGGTTCAAAAATAACAACCTCAACACCCTTTGCCTTAATACGCTTCATAACACCCTGAATAGAAGACTGTCTAAAGTTGTCTGAATTTGCTTTCATTGTTAAGCGGTAGATACCAACCACTGCATTTCTCTTTGCCGGGAACCCAGCCTTGCCAAGAATCTGCTCTGCAATGAAATCCTTTCTTGTACTGTTCGCATCTACAATGGCTCCAATAATATTGTTTGGAACATTCTCATAATTTGCAAGCAACTGCTTGGTATCCTTTGGCAAACAATATCCGCCATAACCAAAGGATGGATTATTGTAATGACCACCGATTCGCGGATCTAAGCATACGCCGTCAATAATATTCTTGGTGTTTAACCCTCTTGTCTCTGCATAAGTATCCAATTCATTAAAATAAGATACTCGAAGAGCAAGATATGTATTAGCAAAAAGCTTTACTGCCTCTGCCTCAGTAGTCTCCATAAATAGAACCGGAACATCCTTTTTCTCTGCACCCTCAACCAAAAGAGAGGCAAACTTCTCTGCTGCCTTACAAAGCTTCTCATTTGCTCCCGGTCTTCCTACGATAATACGGGAAGGATATAAATTATCATAAAGTGCTCGCCCTTCACGCAAAAACTCCGGTGAAAACAGAATATTCTCCGTATCAAATTTCTCCTTCACCGACTGGGTATATCCTACCGGAATGGTGGACTTGATAATCATCACTGCTTCCGGATTTACTTCCTTTACCAGCTTAATCACCGCTTCTACCGAAGATGTATCAAAATAATTCTTCACCGGATCATAATTGGTAGGGGTAGAAATAACCACAAATTCTGCATCCTTATACGCTTCCGCACCATTAGTGGTAGCCTTTAAATTCAGCTCCTTTGCCTCTAAAAACTCAGAAATCTCTCTATCCACAATGGGTGATTTGCGGCTGTTAATCAACGCCACCTTCTCCTCTACAATATCTACTGCTGTTACTTCATTATTCTGTGACAATAACACAGCCAACGACAAACCAACATAACCGGTACCTGCCACCGCAATTCTCATAATGTTCTCTCCCTTATTGCCCTATTTCGGCTTTTTCCTTTGACGATATGGATAAACATACCACAACTCTACTATACTCCAAACTTTTTCAATTGACAATTAAAAGGGACGAATTTATGATGAAAATATAGAGAAATAGGAGGATAGTCATGGCCACACTTTTACTAATTGATGACGATATCGAAGTACTGAAACTGAATCAGAAATACCTGACCCAGGAAGGCTTTACCGTTTATATTTCTTCAGATCCCAAAAAGGGAATTGCCGGCGCCAGGAAAGTGAATCCCGACTGCATCCTGCTGGATGTGATGATGCCGGGGATGGATGGCTTTCAGGTATGCCAGGAAATCCGCAAATTCTCATCTGCCCCCATTATTTTCCTTACAGGAAAAGATACGGAAGACGACAAAATTAACGGACTGATGACCGGTGCCGATGACTATATAGTGAAACCCTACAGTATCCGCGAAGTCAAGGTACGTATTGATGTACTGCTCAGGCGTTTCAAGAAAGAAGAACCTGTAGAGTCTGCCAGTGTGCTCACATTCCGAAACCTGACCATCGATATGATTGCTCACAAGGCATTATATAAGGGAGAAGACCTTGGCCTTGCCAACCGGGAATATGAACTGCTTCTCTATCTGGCATCCAACCCGGAGAGAGAGATCACCTTTGAAGAACTGGGAACCGCCCTTTTCGGCTCCTATCAGGACTCTGACCGACGCTCCGTTATGGTTAATGTAAGCCGACTCCGCAAGAAGTTCGAAGGTAATTACGAACTGGAAAACCTGATTGAGACTGTATGGTCCAAGGGTTACAAATTCACAACTCAATAAGAGGGAATTATGGAAAAGAATCAATTTCAGGCTCCGGACATCGAGAGCCAAACTATAGAAAAGCTTACGACGCAGCTTCTGGTTGCCAATACTGAACTTCAAAAAATGCAAAAAGAACGAAGCGAGATGTTGGCAAACATCTCCCATGATCTGCGTGCCCCCATTACCGCAATCCGCAGTGCAGTGGATGTTCTAACGGCATCCCCGGAAATATCCCCGGAAGATTTGAATTCTACTCTGCAGATTATCGACCGCCGTACCAAGACTTTGGAAAATATGATTCAGGATATGTATTACCTGTTTTGTGTGGAAGATACCAGCAGAGAATTGGAATTTACCGTTCTGCCTGCTGCCGCAATTTTAGAAGAATATTTCTATGATGCCATTGTAGATACCAGATATGACCATCACGATATGCAACTGGATTTACCGGAAGATTTAACCTGTAACATCCGCGTAGATATCCAGAAACTGATTCGCGTATTGGACAATCTTTTTACCAATGCGGCAAAATACACACCCGAAGGTTCACAGATTACCCTAAAAGCCAGGGAAGAAGGGACTCATCTGGTAATTTCTGTTATTGACACCGGAAATGGTATCCCGCCGGAAGTGGTGGAAAAGCTGTTCCTACGTACCTATACCGCATCCAAAGCAAGAACCCCAGACGGAAGCACCGGGAGCGGTCTTGGTCTGGCTATCGTAAAGGCTATTGTAGAACGCTTTGACGGCAGTGTTAAATGCGAAAGCAAAGAAGGTGCCGGAAGCACCTTCTCTATCACATTACCAATCTATTAATTCTTCGGACTTAATCCGGCCACCCATTCGGTGGCCTTTTTTATTACCTCTTGCGTGGTATCCAGTCCACCCGGTCTGCCGATAAGATACGTAGGAACCTTGGATGCCATCTCCAGACATTTCTGTCCGATATGCGGTTCATACTTCTCTTTACCGATAATATGCCTTACAAACAGGTTACTTGCAAATATATGGAATCGGTTCAACCCATACACCTCTGCATCCACAACCTGCTCTCCTCCGACCACCTGAAGCAGAATAAATCCTTTGATCCGCTCTTCCTTTGTAGAGAACTCTCCCCTGTACGGTGCCAGAAACTTATCCTTTTGCTCATTGATGTAAATCAATTCTTCCAGCTTATAACCTTCTGCCAAAGCCACATTACGGCACAGCTTCTGATACGGGAATGCGGGATATACCTTTTCTCCGTCTACCAGCGCCATATCATCTGCCATCAAATGATATCCATTATTCAAAAAGGCTGTGGTTATTGTAGACTTGCCCGATCCGCTCTCGCCCGCAATCAATACTGCTCCATCCTCATCCGCAAGAGCACTGCAGTGAATAGGAAGCATATCCCGCTGCAAAGCAATCATGGAAAAACCATATCCCAGAATATAGGTCTGTAGATATTCCGGCCATCCTTCTCCGGTAAGTGCATAGGTAAATCTCTTCCCCTCATATGCCTGAAACTGGCATGTCAGATTGGAAAAACGGCTGTACTCCTTACCGAAATCAAAGTACTTTTCTTCAGATATTTTCGCCAGTTCCTCGGAAAAATCCACCTTCTGAATCTGCACATCCAAAGGAGCATCATCCTCACAAGTCAAAAGTTGTGGGAATTCCAAGTCACTTTCGATTTTCATTCCGTATAATTTATAATAATACATCCTTACTCCTCTTTTCCAATTTCTCTTGAGCGAATCACCATGTTCTGGAACTTAAAGCAATTGGTAATACACATAAAGATTCCCTGATCCCGCATCTCATCCTCAGGTGTAGGCTTCTTCTTTGCCCACTGCTCCACTACATCCCAATCAAAATAATCTGCCCAAAACTTTCTGTCAAGCATCTCCAATGCAATCTGCTTCCGATTCATATTCTCTTCCTCTGTCCGAGGCTCTTTTACCAGATTGTTCCAGCTTGGGCTTGACTTACGATTCAATACATACAAAGACTCCGGCATAATATCCTTAAAGGCTTGCCTGAAGATATAGCGCTTCATTTTATGCCTAATATACATGTGTCTAGGAATGGATACCGCATAGTCGATAACTCTGTAATCAAGGTACGGCATTAAATATCTGGCACCGGAATAAGCACCCAAAAGTGCCGTTACATCCAACCTGTTCCGACTTCCGCCCTCTTCCACATATGCCTTAGCATCATAGGCAAATTTCAACGACATCTTTTCCACATTATCAAAGCTTTCGCGGAACTCTTTCTTTAACAAATCCTCTACACCAAATACATCCAGATAGGAGTTTCGAAGTTCCTTTGCAGTAACAAACAAATTCCTATAACAATAGGAAAGCATTCGTTTAGGCCTGAACCTTGCCCCTTCTGTTGTCGACCACATATATTTAAAGTACGCCAAATACTCCTTGTTATAAAACATTTCGTATGCACTGCATCTGTGACTAACACCTTCATCTCCTCCATGTCCGGAAAATACAACTTTCGCTCCACTTTTATTTATAAAGTCTGAGGTTTCACCGATAGTTAACGTGTTAATATAAGGTGGTAGCACATACTTTTTTACACTGCCCTCGTTTAAGTTTACTTTTACTCCGATTTTACGCATTTTCCGGGTAATGATGCTATCATCTGTGTATGTTATACCCGTTCCACAATAATGACAAGTAATCCCCTCCTGCTCACAAATGTCCTGAATCACAAATCTTTCATCATTTTCTGCCATAGGAAGTTCCTCCGGTGAAGCAGACCAAGAGAAATATACACATTCCCGCCCCAGACGATGTATCAATATATCGATTACACCGGAATCCAGACCGCCTGACAACTCCGCACCTACCATCCCCGATACCGCATCCAATCTTCTCTTTACAGAATCGGTAATCAGCTCGCGCATCTTATCAATATAGGCTTGCTCGGAAGATAAGCGAATCTTCTTTTCACCCAGCTTCCAATACTCCTTCTTCGTCACCCGGAAATTTCCATTTTCCCACATAAAAGTCATATAAGACGCCGGCTTCACACAGAAAATGTGGGCAAATTCCGTATTCTCCCGTCCCAGATTGCCATAGCCACTTACATTAGCCCAAAGCCAGTTTTTGTCCACGGAGACATCCACCTGCTCCATGCCGGAAATTCCCCGGATATCCGTAGAAAACACAACTCTGCAATCTTTTGCATAGTAAAATAAGGGACGCACTCCCATATGGTCCCTGAAAAGAGTCAGGCACTTTTTCTGCTCATCATAAACAGCTCCTGAAAAATCGCCATTCACATTCTTCAGCTCATCCCATCCGAATCTTTCAATATAAGCATACAGAAGCTCCTCATCCGAAAGAGTTTTCTCAAAGTTTCCACGAGCTATCAATTCCTCCCGATTATAGAGAACTGCATCGATTACCACATATTTTCCGTCCTGTTTTAGAACAGGAGTGCTTCTACCGGCATGTTCTGAAAGCTTTTCACAGTAACCTCCTAAGCAATACTCCTCTTCCATATGCTGTTCTTCTGCCTCATTTCCATAGGCGGCATTCCAAAGCCTAAGCCTGTTTATATCCTCTTTACACTGACTTATCTGATTCTCCGGATGCCAATATCCATATATTCCACTCATATTATTCTCCTCGTCATTCCAGAGGCAGGACACGCTTCGCGAATCTCTCTCTGATTAGCGCTCATCAAATGTCATCCGTGCAAGCACGTTGACATTTTGCTCATCGTCACAACAAAAAAACCCTTGCCGATATTAGGCAAGGGTTTTACACTTCCAATCAATTAGCTAGGATCGTTCGGAGTAGTAGGATGAGTCTCTTCCTGCTGACAGTTATGTCCGGTTAAAGGACCATGATTTGCATCGTTTCCGCAAAGGCAGTCACCGAAGATACCTTCGTACATAGCTGGGAATAATCCGTCTGCAGTTTCGTTGATGTTAAGTTCAACCATTTCTGGTGCGTTCCAAATCTTCATTTTAATATCCTCCATTTGATAAATGTATTTGCGTTGTCGATGATATAACCATACACCATCTTACAATTTCTATCAACAATTCTAACACATTTGAAAGAATTTATATTCAAAATGTCATACACCCTGCCTCATTATTCAATTTCCATGGTTTTCTTATTCTCTATCTTTATCTCTCTGTCACAATATTTCAAGATACTCTTCCGATGGGTAATAATCAAGCACGTAGGCTTGGGGTCTAACTGCTGTAAACCCTGAATTACAGACAGTTCCGTAGTTTCATCCAAAGATGATGTTGCTTCATCCAGAATAAGGAAGGGTGCCTTACGGATAAAAGCTCTGGCAATGGAGATACGCTGTGCCTGTCCCTCTGATAAACCGTGACCACGCTCTCCGATAACTGTATCCAGCCCTTGAGGAAGGCTCTTTACAAAATCATACCCGGAAGAAAGCTTCAATGCATCCCACATCTCTTCTTCCGTGGCATCCAGCTTACCGATACGGATATTCTCACGAATGGTACCGCTGAAAAGTGTATTTCCCTGAGGTACATAAGATAAGTAATTACGGGTACCCGCATTAGCTTTCTCCACTTCACCTTTTTCATTATAAAAGCTGACCTGACCGCTCACATTGCTCATAAATGACATGATAATACGAATCAGTGTAGTCTTACCAATACCGGATTCTCCGATAATCGCTACAAATTCACCCGGTTTAATCTCCAGCGAAACATCCTCCAGAACCATCTCATCCGTATAACCAAAGCTCATATTCTCCAGCTTCACGCCCACATTCTTCGCTTCCAACTGATGCTCCAACTTCTCCTCATAAGGTATACTCTGTAGCTCGATTACTCGTCCTGCGGAAGCTAAAACAGAAACCACCTTAGGTATATACTGTGCCAGTGCCATAATAGGCGACTGCACACGATTTACCAACGTAAGAAATACGGACATAGTACCATAAGTAATCACATTCTTTGAAATCTGAAGTGCACCATAGGCAAATGCTACAATGTATCCAATCTGAAACGTTGATGACATAGTCGTGGAAGCAATTGTTCCCATCTTAGTTCTCTTATATACCCAATAGAAACGCTCCTCGCGAAGGGTTGTCAAGCGTTCTGAATAGTATTTCTCATTGGCAAACGCCTTTACTACCAATAAATTCGCCAGACTTTCCTGCAGAAAAGAACGATAATTTGCTTCTGATTCCTGCACCTTTACTTGTAAAGTCTTCAGTTTCTTACCCAGCCACCAGCTGGTTAAACCTGCTACCGGTGCAATCAATAAAGCAAACACTGCAAGTAACGGTGAGTAGTAAAACAAATAAAAGAATACCGCTACCAGCTCAATCCCTAATTTAATAATACTGGGAATGGTATTTACAATTCCATCTGCAATATTTCCTGCATCACTGGTAAGTCTGGTCATTAAATCTCCGGTATGATACCTTTTCACATCCATCCAATGGGAATTGATAATCTTCTCATACAGCTGCTTACGAATGCCAAAGGAGAACTTCTCCGAAAGCATGGTTCCCATCAAGGTTACTGCCACTCCTACTACCTGCTGCAATACAAGCAATACAAAGTACAAAAGAATTAATTCGATAAAGCCCCCCCCTAACGAAGCATTATCGATTACCCTTTTTGAGATTTCCACCATAATAAGCCCAAATGCCGTAGCCGCAAGATTCATTAGCATCACTAATGTAATGCGTCCTGCATATGGCTTAGAATACTGCATAAGCCACTTGGCATACTTTGCCTGATTCCTGCGGTCTCCCCATAGCGCTTTTAATTTATTCATATGTATTTCCTCTAGTCTAACCTAAGAATGCAAGTTCCTCCAATTTGGAAAGAAACTCCATTACGGCTTTCTCGCATTCCTCCGGTGTAACATCATATTCCTTTAATAAATTCTCAATAATCTTGGCAGGGGTTGTCTCCTCCTGAAGCATATCCCAGATATCATTTCCCACGCCTTTAATCATAAAGTACTTACCGGTCTCAAAATCCACCATAACCTTTTCGCCCGATAAATCCGTTACGTTTAAATTCTTCTTGATAGTAATTGTTGTACTCTTCTCCATAAGTAATCCTTTCTGATAAGATATACCGCCCTCAAATTCATATACATTATTGTACTACAATTTTCATTACTCTGCAATGTAGGAATCTTATCATATACTATTACCTACAAAGAAAAAAGACCCGTGAAACCACGAGTCTTTAAACAATCCTTAATTAGTTTACATCAACAGAAGGCTTTCCGCTGTTTCCTGAAGAAGGACCATAAGTAGGAATGGTATACTTCTGATCGTAAGAAATATACTGTCCATCTTCCTTCTCTCCACCGTTAGGATCATAAGCAGTTGCCTTTACTTCTAATTCTTCGATTGCTGGGCTATTCCAAGTTTTCATATTTTTACTCCTCCTATAAATGTGTGTCTTTAAGATGTTTTTATTATACACATCTTTAGGCAAGGTGTATCAATTCTAACAAAATTGAAACAATTTATATAATTCTGACATTACTGCCCCAACGGAATCTCCCTCCAAAGGCCTGCATATCTCCTGTATTTCCACCTGTCCTGCCATCATAATAAACAGCTGCATCATCTGCATCGGAACACCTACATTGTGCTTATAAGTATCCGCCAAATATAGATTCTTCACCAGCCCGTCCAAATACTCTTTTCCACTATATTTTCGACTGGTTACTTCCCTAATCTCATCACTCTTTTTCAATATAATAATCTTCTTTAAAGGTACAGCATATGGTACAAACTGTTCTCTCCGCATCAGTGCGAATTTATCCCGCTGCTCATCAATATATCGTAGTTTCTCCAGCTCCAAACCGTTCTGCACCGCCATATCTCTGCACACCTTTTGCT
The DNA here is from genome assembly GCA_045541195.1 of Acetatifactor sp. Classification (GTDB taxonomy): domain Bacteria; phylum Bacillota; class Clostridia; order Lachnospirales; family Lachnospiraceae; genus Acetatifactor. The sequence goes on from JAZQIQ010000009.1 coordinate 17,244, forward strand.
GGGGGTAAGTAGGCTCCGCCACAACGGTACCATTCTCCAAATGTACACGCACCGTATCATCCGCCAAAAAGCCCACATCCGTCTTTAGAAGTTCCATAGTTATGGTGGACTTTCCTGCACCGCTTTCACCACAGACAATAAATGCCTGCCCATCCTTTTCGATAGCACTGCCATGTAACACCGGCTCATTTCTCTGTAAAAGAATCAGCGAAAATCCTGCACTCAAAATCATGGAACACACCAGCTCCATATTCCCATGTTCTTCCGGCTCCACAATAATGTCATGACCACCCTTCACATAAAACTGAGCGGCCCCTTTCATCCGAAACCATGCATCCTTAAATCCGTTGGTCCAGGTTCCATATCCTTTGCGACCGGCTTCCTTCAGAAACTCCGGTACCTGTCCAAAGGATATATCCACATCTGCTTCCTGTACTTCCCCTATTTCATACGCCTGCTGTATACAGATATCCGATGCTACAGATAAGCCGTATATTTTATAGTAATATCTCTGTTTCATTCATTCTCTCCAAATATTCCAGGGTAAGTCCGCTGTACATGAGCTTTACCATTTCAAATCCGTTGTCAGGAGCAAACAATTCTCCCCGATTTTCCATCTTCGCTTTTACAGCCTCTGTATCAACATACTCTCCGGCACCTTCCCAGGCAAAAGACTTCTCTAATTCTAAAGTAATCTCGTCCCACTGCTCATACATGTTCTTCCGACATCCAATCCCCTGTCTGCCGCGATGAAATACATCACTGACAATCTTCTCCGGAATGATATCCTTCATATATTCCCGTACAAGACGCCTCTCCCGTCCATCAGATACAAATATCTCCAGCGGAAGGCTAAGCACCAATTCGATTAACCTCTTGTCACGGGTAGGATCCCTGGGTATTATCCCGGTTTCCAGAGAATACTTCACTTCTGTCTCTCCCACCTGTCGTAGTGCATTCTTATCGTACATATAGCGGGAGAACACCTTGAAATTATCCTCCTTTGGTGCTTGCAGAACATTCTTTAATATCAACTTCCTACTTGTCTTATAACGTCTGCTGTAGGCATTTATTTCCTTTATCATTCTAAGAACCCTGCCTTTTTGAAGCAGTGTAACAAACAGGCAATGAAAATCACCGTAAGATATGGTTACATTCCCATACTGTCCCGACAACATAATCCCACAACCCTTTTCAGCTGCCATTTTGTATGCTCTGTATATCCATGGCATATTCAGCACTGTTTTAAAAGGAATCTCCAGAACTCTCTGTATCTCTCTGTTCTGCGCAAGGAGATTCCCCTCCGAGGCGTCCACATACTCCGGTTCCAGATTGCTGTGACACGTCTGAAGCTCTTCAATATACTCTGTTTCATCCTCTACATAATACTGATTCTTGGGAATTCGGCTTTTCTCTTTGTTCGGTACAGATGTAAAAGAATACAATTTTCTTCCAATTTCCTTAAGCTTTGGTGCCGCATACGCCGCAACTGCATTGGAATCCAGACCACCGCTTAAAAGAATGGCAGTCTCACTACCATCCCGGATTAATGATTCTACACATTCCTTAAAAACAGAGCATACCAATTCCTTATATTCTTCATCTGAAGACAGTTTTATTGTCTTGCGATTTTTAAACGGATCCCAGTAAGCCCTTCTTTCCATACCGTTTGCAGTGAACTTCACTACTTCACCGGGTTCCACCCTATAGATTCCCTGATAGGGTGTCTCTCTGGCCTCAGACACCACACGTAAATCATTTAAGCCAAAATAATTCTTAAACCACGTTTTATTTACCTGTAAGCCCTTTTTGACATTGGTTATTGCCTCTAACAATGTGGAAAAATACACCCGACCATTCTCATAGAGATAATACACGGAACGGTTCCCCACTACATCATTAACTAAAGAAAGCTCACTCTTTTCCTTATCATAATAAGCAAATGCATATGCTCCCAGCATATTATCCAAAGCACCGTCCCAATCCCTTTGTAATGCGTGATACATGATAGCACCATCTGTATCTGCCGCAATCCCAAAATACTCCTTTATCTCCTTGCGATTGTCCAAAATAGCATCTGCCACAAAATATCTGTTTTCGCCATCACCATAAGGAAAATGCTCTTCTCTTGCCTCTTTTACCGCATATTGAAGACCGCATCCCATATAAAAATGCAACTGAAAAAAGGTGTCAATCCGGTCAATTTTCTTTGAGCGGTACACCTTCTCCATCCGGCTGAAATCCCCTTCCGCCGGTTTATTATTATTCAAATCCACAATTCCCCAGATTGCTGACATATTTACCTCTTATCCACACGCAACTGCCTATGCCCGAAACTTATCCACTGTCGAATAGGTCTTGCCATCGCCTCCGGTCACATACATCTTGCCCACTCTCAGCCAAGCATGAGCTACCATTTTACCGTCTGTCAATCCACATCCCAGATACAGAGTCGAACGAATTCCCTTTTTTTTCAAAAGTCTTTGGGCAGTAAGTGCCCGAACCAGGCACTTACTTTCCCACTTGGTATGATTACAAACTCTGTTTACGGACATAGATACTCCTGCCGCATATTTGTAATTCTCCTGCGTCTCATCCTCAGCAGACTCCTGTCCCCGTTCTCCCCAGTATTTGTACAAATACTTCGGCTGAACAAATACAAGAAGTGCACGATACCATGCAGAATATATATATGCCAATAAGGTAATACCTTTACGCCTGTTTTTTGTAAAAAAATCAATTATTCTCATAATAACCTACTTAAATCGAAGATTCATCTCCTGATAAATCTTCTTGTACACCGCAATCTGATCCTGCTCAATCTCATTAATCATATGGCGCTTCTGCTCGCCCTTGTGTAAGAAAATGCCACGAAATGCACGGATTCCCCATGCCACCGGAAGGAAATACGGATGCGCTTCCAACCATGGATAATATTCAGACATATAGGAAAGTGGCGGGAACATATACCATGCTCTCAGACGTTCTTTGGTCACCTCTTTATCCTGCATCTTCTCTTCGCAGAACTTATTCCAGATACCATTTTCATCTTTACCATAGATACCACTACCCAACATATAGTCAAATAACTGGTCGTAGAATTCTTCTTCCTTATCACCACCAAGCCAGATGCCGGCCAATTTTACCATATGATTGGTAAAATCATAAAGTCCCAGCTTCTTCAGTTCTTTGTTCACATATGCGTTGTCCATGGAATTACCAAACTTCTGATTGTATACATAAATATCCACCAGATTTCGTACGCCGCAGCCCATCTTATAAAAGTGCTTTGCCATATGGGCAATCATATAGATATAGAAATCTTCCGTTGTAAAATCATAGGAATACTGATATCCTTCTCTAAGCACTGCTTTCGACATATTTTTGAAATACTCGTACTGATTACTGTCCACAGTCTTATCATACATGGCACGATGCGCTTCCAAAACCATATATGGTTTTTTCACATATATATCATGATGCTTAATGGCTTCATGAAGGGTATAGCCCATCTCTTCCATCACCTTAACACCACGTTCCCATGAGTCCTTCTCAATAAGGATATCTATATCACTCATCTCACGAAGCTCCGGTGTAGGATACATAAACCGCATCAAAGACCCCTTCATAGGCTGATTCTTCACCTGATTCTCTTCAAATCTCTTTGTCAGCTCACGAAACTCTGTAATCTGGGTTGTAGTCCGGAACAGGCTTACCATCACGGCTCTTCTTAGTGCCGGCTTATACTCATCTTTAAGATTATCTGTCTTTAAGAGTCCTCCCAGAATCATATAATCCATATGATTCTTTCTGGAAAGTAAAATCAACTCATCAACGGATACTTCCTCCGGAACCGGTGCCGGTTTTCTATTGTTTAACTGTGCCAGTATTAGCTCCGCATAATACTTATCTATTGTACGCATTTCTTTACCCCTCTACTGCCTGAAAATCAATCAGCTCACGTTTCTGCGACAAAAATTCCATCGTATAGGAAATAATATACTCTTTCCTGTTCTCAAAGAATTCTACAATTTCTTCTACCTGCAGTTTATATGCATCCGTAGAATATCCTCCAAAGAACCGAGTGTAAGAATTCACTATCGGATACGCATTCTTCTTCGTAATTTCCTGTGTCAACTGTTCTGTCTTTTCTGCTGTAAATACCTCTTCTGCCAATCTCATCATGGTTTCCGCAAAGCTTTGACGAAATGTTTCATTTCGCATTAAAGAGTATAGCATCAAATCTTCCTGAATCATCGGACGTAAAAATGTATTCAAACTATAGCTGCTTAAGTCACTGTTTGCCATGGACTGTTCCACATCATTCATAAGGAAACGCCACTTTCCATCTGCATAGGCACCATTGCCCTCAGCCTTCCATACATACTGCTGATAACCGGGGAAATTACTGTTTCCAATATACACATTCGCACAGATATATTCAATATAATTCTGTATATCTATCATCTGCTGTACTTCTTCGTAGACACTCTCATCTGTCATATCACTTGTCGCAATAAATTCATAGCATGAGGTAAAATCTGAGGATTTTCCTGAAAAGGCATCAACATACTGAAACTGCTCCACAAGGATATCACCTTGGTCCAGTCCGGTTTTCTCCGCAATTGCACGCTCTATTTCTCCCTCTGTCTGCATATACACACCCCAGTACTCACCGTTAATAAAAACAGCACAGGGCTGATAAGTCAAATAGTTGACAGGCTCCTCTGCAAGCAGACCGGAGGCCAGCTGGCTTCTGATCTTTATTGTATAATCAGCCTTTCCATTAGATAAAAGAACCGCTCCCGTCTGCGCCTGGGGTAACAAATACAAGCTCTTCTGGGCTAAAAAGGCATAACCATCATTCTCTACAGTCAATCCCGCCGGAGAAGACCAATAAATATGCTTATTTTCATCAAAACACTGCATATACACATCCGCTTCCCAACCCATGCAATAATTCGCAGAATAATCAGTAACCATTCCCTTTGCTAATGCATCTTCATAGACCTTACCACTGACATAAATTCCATCCTTATAGTTGAATAAATCTTCCGGCTGAGCCCAAATTGCAATCACCGGAATATCGGTGAAGGACGGCTTTATATCATAACCGATAAAATATGTTCCGTAAGCAACTTCACTTTCGTTGCCCTCAGCATCCACATACATTGCAGTAATCACCGTTGCCTTTTCCACAGAAGATGGTAAATAGCGTGCTGAGATGGTAATTCCACGCCGGGTTGCATAAACCGGTTCAGAACCTGACATAATGGTTGCTACAATGGGCGACTCATATTTTAAAGAATCTTTCGTTGGTAATGTTCCATCTAAAGTATAATATATTTCAGCTCCCTCCGGTGCCTCAATCGTAATCTCCACAGTCTCATTATAGAATCCGGACGGTACAGTAAAGAACGGCCTGTCTTCTGTTCCCGCAATCACACTATAGATGGTCTGATAAATCAGTTCTCCGTTCTGATAGATACAAAGAATATCGTTATCATTTTCCACTTTATGAGAAGCCAATGTTATTTCATGCGATGCCTTTGCTTCAATATCTACAGCACTCTCAAAAGCAAAAACTCTCTCTCCGTTTAACCATACTTCATAACCCTGCAAATCTACAGTTGTGCTTCCTGCATTATAAACCTCTAAAACATTATCCTTCACACTCCGAATGGTAATGGACTTCTGTGATTTTTCCTGCTCCTGCTTAATTTCATTTTCCGTAGCCTGTATAACACCTTGCTGAATCTGCTGTTGCTGTGCCTGTTGCTCCTGCTTGCGAATATACAAAAGAAACACTACCAACGCCATAATGGCAATTAAAGCTACAACAATCACAATAATATCTTTGATTTTCGATTTGTTCACTATATCTTTCCTTTCCACATTTCCAACAAAAAAATTTCACTTTTGTTATAATATTTGACAATTCAAATATCGCATTGCATAATGAAATAAAATACAAAAGAAATGGAGTTTCTTATGAGTACAAATCCTACCAATAGGATTCCTAAAATAATTCATTATTGCTGGTTCGGTGGTGGTCCAAAGCCTGCAGACATTCAATCCTGCATTGATTCCTGGTCTTCTCTGCCCGATTATCAAATCATCGAATGGAACGAATCCAATTGTTCTTTCGATGAAAATGATTATATCAGAAAGGCCTATGCAGAAAAAAAATGGGCTTTTGTAGCAGATTTTTATCGTCTGGTTGCCTTAGATAAAATAGGCGGCATCTACTTAGATACCGATGTTAAAATTTTTCGAGATTTCACACCACTGCTTCACCATGAAGTATTCCTTAACTTTATTTTTGACTGCTCTATCGGTTCAGCTGTAATCGGTGCTGCTCCCGGAAGCAAATTGATTAAGGAATTACTCGATATGTATTATCGTACGGAGTTCATCCCCGACACAGAAAATCATACCATATTAGAAAAAGAGGGAAAATACTTTATTCGCAATTATGTTCCAAATAACTATTATTTTACCTATCTTATTTTGAAAAAGTACCCTGCTTTTTTACTAAACAACCGATATCAGGATTTAGGCGACTTTGCCATTTATCCGAAAGAGCTATTTGAAATCGGCTCTTTATTAAACAAGCATTATACCATTCATTATTGTACCGGTACCTGGAAGCCGAAAAAGACCCCAACCAAGGTCAGTGCTTTTATCCAACGTATCGCCAAGCACTTTCCAAAGGTATTTCATTATCTACAAATTATAAACAGAAAACGAAGATATCGGAAAATGCTGAAGTCCATACCATTTTATCCGCAATACCTTGCGCAAAAAAATGGCACAGACATGCCGGCACTATAAATGTAACTAGTGGGAGCAAAACTGCTCCCACTCTTTTTATTCTGCATACTCTATGGTGGCGTTATAAAGAACTTCATTTCTATCACCAATGGATACAGCTCCCCACATCTCTTCTGTTCCGCGATAAATAATAGTCTCCACACCACTTCCGCTGAATGCAAATCTTCCGATAGAAGTAAGTCCCGAACCAAATGTCACTGTTTTTAGCGCCTTATCCTTGATACAGGTATTACCACCAATAGTTTCTACACTATCAGCAAAAACAATCTCTTCCACTACAGTACATTGGGCAAAAGCCTGATTACCAACAGAGGTAATGCCCTCTTCTACAACAATCTTAGTAATCTGCCCCCTGTAATCTACCCAAGGTGCAGGCTTTGAAGAATTATAGCTTGGTGTCGCTCCTTCTCCACTAAGTACCAGCAAGCCGTCAGAATAGAACACCCAATTAACGGTATCTCCACTAACACCTTCCGCAACTACCATAGTTTCTTCTATTGCTTCTCCAACCTGATAAACAATAATGGAAGAATTAATCGGCTCATTCTTCTCACCAATTGCAACATTTTCCCACATTTCTGCCGTTCCTGCATAGTAAATAGTTTCAAGTGCAGTGCTTGCAAAAGCATATTTACCAATACTGGTAAGTGACTCAGGTAATGTAACAGTGGCAAGCTTGCTATCTTTGGCGAATACATTACCACCAATGGTTGATAATCCCTCCGCTAAAACAACCGATGTCAAATTAGTACAACCGGTAAATAACTGAGTACCCAAAGCTGTAACGCCTTCTTCTACAATAATCTTCTGAATTAATTCCCGACTATCATACCAAGGTGCTGTTTTCGTAGAATTATAGCTGTAAGTACTTCCTGTTCCGGATAACGTTAAAACACCTGCATATAACTTATACTCCACACTATCACCACAGATACCGTACTCTGCTTCCTGTACATTTACAGAAGAATCTGTCTCTGTACCAAAAGAATTGTTAGAACCTACTACAGTACCTATACTGAAATCTTCCGTAACAATTTCCCCATAAGCCGGTGCTTCTGTTGCTACAGGAGCAACACTCTCTTCTACCACATATACATCTGAGTCCAACCAATTCACAAAACGAATCTGCTCAGATTCGTTGTTAGTTACATCATAGCATACCACCCAATCTGCCAAAGGAACTTGAATATCCATGTCAAATGGGAAATCCTCATAATTCATAGAATCTGTAGGAATGTTCACCGAAATAGGACATGCAGGAATGGTAAAATAGTATGTGTCATTAGAAGTCACTACCTTAAGAGCTCTTTCCTGATTTGTATCATTGGTAACGCTCACATGGATTGCATTTGAATCTCTCCACACAGATGCGGCATACAGATACTGCGTATCATGAACATTGGTAAGTTGAGCTTCCATCGGTTCATCTCCGATGACATTAGCACTCTTACGACTTCCCCCTACACTGATATTTTCCATAGTCACATCATCAAAGGTAAAGGTGTCACTGTACAACATAATGGAGTAATATGTTCCACCATTTACAATACAATCCTTAAAACTTACATGGGATGCATTACTGTATCGCATAGTAAAAGTAATCGGACAATTCAATATACCGGCCGCACTGCTGTACGGAATATTCGGAACTTCAAAACGACAATTCTCCAGATGAATATTCGTACAATCAAGCTTATATGCAGAAGAATCGCCAAACACCTGGAAACCATCCACATGATTAGACTCTCCGGTCTCTGAAGGCTTTACTAAATCCGCAATCATACAATCATAGAAAAAACAGTTCCGATAAGGATTAATGCCATCTCCGTCACTTCCACTACCAAAGTAGCAATTTCTAAATGTACTGTTACTTCCCGCAAAATGGATAAAGCTACAATTCTCAAAATAGTGATGTACTTTGGCATCCCCTAAATGAGCAGTCGTAAAAGAGCCAAACTTACAATTACGGAATACAATGGTAGAATCTTTTGTTACTTCTCCCTCTTTGGCAATAATAAAGTCATCGCTGGAAAAATCTACATTTTCAAATACTATACTGGTAGGCGTTGTAGTTTTGTAATATATCGCCTTTCCTTTGGTTCCATAATTACTGATGGTAACACCAAAATACTCACCGGCCTCAACCACTTTGGTTGTCAAAAGACTCTCATTACATCCGGTATTATACTTATCCGGAATCACCTGGCCATCCGCCTGTGTGGGGCGCACCCTGATACCATCCACTAATGGAATAGAGTTGTCATCAATGGTACTGTGCCTATAAAGCATAAATGGCACAATACATGCGACCATCAAACAAAATACCACCATAGGTACTACTAATTTCTTCATTCGTTCCAATACTATCTCCTCTCCTTCCTGAATAGCTCTTCCCGGTATAAACGATTATCCCGAAAGCGTTTATTGCACAGTTTCCTTTCTTCCACATATTCCCTTACAGAATACGATTTATCCTCCTTTTTGCGAGTTTCAAAACGTTTCTTATGATCCGTTATCTTTTTTTTGTATCTATTAATATTATACATGATTTGGTACAAATTGTGACCCTTTTTTGCAAATAATTTGCTATACTCTTCCTCACCAAATACCAATTCATTCGGTATAATCCAAAAAAGTCCGTTTTTAGAGAACACATCTGCCAGATTGTCCAGCTTTCTTTTTTGGAAATGAAAATACATAATCTCTCTATTCTTTACCCGAGAAAAATCTTCATTCTCAAAGTCCTGCTGTGCAAGCTCCTCTGCAAAAAGCTTCCCTTGTTCATAACGAATAATCGTTTTGCACTCTCTGGTGGGATGAAAAGCATCCTTAAACTCCAGTTCATCCGTCTTGCAATCAAAAAAGCAATTGGTATTTAAATATGTCTTAATTCCCAAACGATGGCATTTACAAACCATTCCCGGAAATTCATCAAACGCAAAAGAATCATTAGTAGTAAAAGCTTCCTTATAATTCACTTCCGGATAAGGACCATCTTCTCTAAATAGATTTACCATTCTTTCATTATTACGATAAAGACAAAAATGTCCATGTTCAAAGATTTTATCATTCTGTTCTAAGATATCCTCTGTTAGGAAACTGCGGATATCTCCGAATATCAGATCCATGTCACAATGTCCCCAAAAATCGTATTCTTTTACCTCTTCAGCAAATATATATCCGTATGCCGGTCTGAAATCGCAGAACTTATAAGCACTATTCAGTGAAAGTTTAAAATCAAACTCCTTCTGTATACGCTCCCGCAATTCCGAAAACTGCATATATTTCACATGAATATTCCTATCTTCCTTAATTTCCCTGACATCTGTCAAAATCAGAAAATCAACCGTAGAATTTGCCTTTGCGGACATTTCCCACAAGCTGTAATAATCAGGCTTTTTCCCGAAATACGGTATTATCAGCACTACCTTTTTCAAAACTCTATCTCCTACGTCTGTTTCGGAATAACTCACTTGCCAAAGATGGGCAAACGGAAGCAATTCCGTATTTCACCTTTGTTTTTGCCGTTCCATTTTTCTGCTTAAATATATATCGACACTTTTCGCGCAAAACTGGAGAGTATTTCTTTTTCTTCTCTCTATTTAACTCTCCCCAACGCTGCAATAGCATATAGCTGTACTGCTTTACTGCAGCATCTTCCAATTTCTTATAGCCATTCTCTTTATAAAAATCAATATGCTTATCCAGCCACAAAACATCATCATCAATCGTCTCAGAATAAGGCTTTGCAGTCACACTACCCTCACGCTGACGATATACACTGACAACTTCGGGAATAACGCAGATTTTCTCACATTTACGTACTACATCCAGCATAACATAAGCATCTTCTGACACTCTTCCTTTGGGGAAGATAATCCCATCAAAGATTTCTCTTTTATATATCTTTGCCCAGACCTGTGCATAGAAAGGTACAAAGGTATAGAACTTCTCCATATACCCTTCCCAATCTACGATTTCCTCTTTTATACGCTGGTTTAGAGTTCCCATATATATTTCATTACCGGTAATATTCGTGTAATTACCGACACACATCTGACATTCTTTTTCTTCCAATCCATTTAACAGTGTCTCGATGCAATTAGGCAAAAGATAATCATCACTGTCTAAAAAGGTGATATATTCACCCTGGCAATACTTCAATCCGGTATTTCTAGCCTCGGACAGACCACCATTTTTCTGATGATACACCTTAATTCTGGCTTCCTTCTCCGCCCATTTATCACAAAGCGCAGGGGAACCATCCTTTGAACCATCATCAACCAATATTAATTCCCAATTATCATATGTCTGCGAGATAACACTTTTAATGCATTCGTCTAAAAAATCTTCTACATTATATACCGGGACGATTACACTTACCAATGCTGCCATGTTATACCTTACCTTTCAATGCCCTCTTTACAGTACCTAAGAAAATACGAAGTTCTTCCTTCACATTTCCGCTCTTGCGGAATCCTTTTACCGTCTTCAAAGGAAATTTCGGTGTTTCCTTCCCCATAATTTTAAATGCAAGCATCTTTGCAAACAATGTGGTCCTACGGGTATACTGATATTTCTGAATCCGTTTTAACACCTCAATATTGTCCCATTCATCAAGAGAAATATAGCCCGCCTTTTGAGCTTCTTCCAATAGTTTCTGCCCCTTGCCATTTCTGGAAAACGTAATATTTCTACCCTCTTTCTCGGAAAAGTCCGGCTCCCCGGCCTCATTGGTATACCAACCGTCACCACATGCCACATCGGCCATCTCGCCAATTCCGTCGGGACAAAATCTGCAATATGGATGGATATCTCTACCCAATATGCCCCCCCAGGATTTACTGTACTCCATCCGATGGGACTCTCCCTTTTCATCCACAAGCGTAGCATATCCGGGCCAACCATTACCTCGGTAATTCAGACTCACACCTTTACATCCACTTTCCAGAGAATCTACAAGTTTCTGGTTTGCATCCTTACTTGGTAAACCAGCACAAAAAAAGGATAGCACATACTTAATGCATTTATCGTACTTTGAATTCTCTTTCATCATATTGCGAAGAGCCATTACATCACAGGGCTTACCGATAACACAATATGTCTTCTCTACATCCACCATTTCAGAAAGACTGTACCATGGACTGGATATAGCATATCTGGAACCGCAACGCCCGATTACCTCTTCCCTTGTAGTACTGCAATAACAGGTGGTTTCATATAAAGAATCTGCTATAACACCCACATGAATGATACCATCCACCTTTTTCTCTTCCAGCAAATAAATTGCAAGTGCGGACAAAGTACCGCCACTGGATGCCTTCTTTCGCAGAATTTCATCTGTAGAATATGTAGCATATGCCCCAATATAGTTCCCCCACACATTATCACCGGAAAGTGACGACACGCCCTTTCCTTGCGCAGGGCATACCTTATCCATAAATTCCAACTTCTCCGTATCATTTTCATAATTTACCGGATAAAAGTATCCCTTTTCATCTCTATGTAATTCTACACTCTTTTCAGAATGACACAGGCCACAGCCAACACAATACTGTTCCATACACTTTTGTTTCATACTAATTTCTTACTTTTCCCTTTTTTATAAACTTCGCACAAACCATAGAAATAGCTTCACCTAAACTATCCCGGTAAAATACAAAATCAACAACAGTAATCACGACTCCATATATTACAAATCCAATAATTACATTGGATACCTTTATGCAGGCAAGGTAAATCACTGCAAAAAATACTAAATATACAAAATCCTTCTTTGAAATCACAATATCCTTAAAATCTCTCTGAGAATATAATAACCAAACGTAATAAGTACACAAGGTAGCTGCTGAAATTCCTACAAAGCCCCCGTTCAAAAGTACTGCTACTACATTCAATATAAAAGAAACCACCAAAATACCCACCAATGTACCAATATACTTCTTCACCTGCTTGGTCACTTTATATAAATTCACATATAAAACATTTATAACCGCTGATGCAGGAAATGTTGCAAAAAACAAATATACCACAAACAAGCTGTCCTGATATTTTGGTATAAAATGCTCTACAATAAAAGAAACTGCGAAATACGCACAGCCGGAGTATGCGCCAAAAATAAATAGCATTTCCTTCAGCATATCCAACTGCTTCTTATCCATATCCTGCTTTGCAAGACGGGGATAAAACGGAGTAGACAATGCAGTGATAAACACATTCATAATATTTGTAGTAGAACTTGCAAAAGAATACATCGCAAAATCATATGCAGAATATAAGGTATTTACAAACTGCTTATCCAGTCCATGAAACAGAAGCATAACGTAATTACCCATCATAATCAGGAATCCGGTCTTAGTGGTGTCAAAATTTTGTTTGCTGAACATAGGCTCCCGCTTTACCTTTCTGACAAACAGGAAATACTCCAGCATAAAATATATAAACACGCCGTACTGAATCATTAAGTATAAGGCAATAATAATCGTGCTGCTAACCTCTCCGCAAAACAAATAATAGAGAAGTACGCCTGCAGTAAGGGCTGCAGTCGTAATAACATTAATTACCGAATATGCCGTAAATCGATTCCAAGCCTGATACATAGCCTTAAAGCTTGCAATCATACATACCGGATATATCGACAGTGCCACCTTAAATATCAAGGCAGACTGTATAAAGTAGGAAAGTCCAATTCCTATAGTAGTAAAAAAGGCAAGCACACATAATATCAGAGATATCTCCCCTTTATATCTAGCCCTGTCTATAGTCTTGTAATCCTTGCCTCCATAGTATACAAACATACCGGTTGCAATACCAAGATGACAAACATTGATATAGGAAACATATAGAGTAAATTCATGATATGCAGAATAGCTTTCCACACTCATAATTGCCGGAAAGACAAAGCTGTTTATCAATCCAACCGCAGTTACTATAAAATTAGACATTAATACCTTTAATATATTTTTAAGCATGTTTCATTTTCTCACATATTCCTAAAATTTCACTATACATGGTACTCTTACGACTCTCAATAACAGTTTGAATCTCCTGAATGGTATTCTTCATCTGTTCTCTTTTCCCTACTAACTCCAAGGTCTCTTTCAACGCTTTCTGTGTATCTATCTGTGTAGCGCTGACCACATAGGGATATTCAATCCCTTCAAAAAGTCCTTCAAACTTTCTACTATAAGAGAATGCAATAGTCGCTACGCCGGAAGACACCGCCGCAATAGTTGCGTGCATTCTGGCTCCGATAAATAAATCCATCTGAGAAATATATCCCTTTGCTTCCATAGGAGTCTTAAATAGCGGCGCAACAATCGTGTTCGGGAACATCTCATGAATCTCTTTACATGCACGATAGTCATTCTCCGGGCTCTTCACGTCCGCTGAAAATACATGAGGAATCAGACACACCTTATATCTATCATCTGCTGTGAGCTCCTCCATAAGCTTTATCACATATTCTCTATAATCCACTGCAATGGTATTCGCTTTATTAATAAACTCCTGACCATCCCACAACAGACCGGAGGGATTAAAGCCCAATAGTATCTTTTCACTTTCAACTACTGTATTTCTTTCAATAGGCAGATAGAATGCCACATCCGTAGTTAAACGTGGCTCAATCCCGCACATTTTTCTTACATATTCCTGCGATCTATGATCACGGACAAATATGGTATCACTCTTCTTCCAGATAAACTTAGCCAAAATCTGTGGCAGTTTCTTGCTAAAAGGACCATACGTCTGTGGTCCAAGAACATATGGTGTGCCACTTAAAATAGCACATACCCTAAGCATAGAATGTTTATAAAATCGATGCGAACCATAAATATCCGCGAAGCTATCACCTAACGAGAAATCCAAGACTAAATCACTGGATTTTAATATTCTATATGCTCTTTTCCAGAATTTCACATCTTTTAAACTATATTTAATACAATTGATTTTGGCTTTACAGCCTTCTAACTTTGGCTGAAAAGCTCCATCAATCAAAAATACATTGATTTCTAAATCCGACGCCAGCTCTTCGCAACATTTATTCAAAAGCATACATGCAGAGTATGCTAATGCTCCGCATCCCATATTGGGGGAATTAAATTCTACGCCTAATATACTTACTTTCATTTATCGTTCCTCGTTTTTTCTTTGCTAATTGTGGTAAATCGGCTTCAATATAAACATATGCCACCGCAATCACCGCATAAATATATCGTAATGTTTGCAATGCGTCCATCCACCACAAATTTATATAATAGCACAGTATCGCAACTGCAAAAGCAATTATAATACCCTCTTTCTTCTTTAACCAATACTTAAACATATCTATCCACGATGCAACCACAAACCACATATAAGAAATGAGACCGGTGTATGCATAACGAATATACTGCGCCACATAAAAATTATCGATAGAGATAATAGAAATTCCATCAATCTGGAAACTACTATGTCTGCTGACACCTCTACCTAAGATCGGATTCAAATAAGGTACAAAGAACACCTTGGGTAGTACCTGTCTGTAATAAGTACTGTTATCCAACCGCTCCATTTCTGCGCCATAGGATACTGCCATACTGGTTCCCAGAATCGTATCAAGAACACTGGTTACCTGAAGCATAATATATCTGCTCATTCCGTTATTGGGCAAAACAATAACAAATGCAGCTACACATACCAGTGCCACTCCCACGAAAAGAAGTGCCACCTTCTTTTCCTTCATAGGACTGAATAAAAAAAGCAAAACCACCTCTAACGCAAACAAAGCCAATGATGAACGTGAACCGGTCAAAATAACATTAACTGCAAGAAGCAAAAAAAGAACTTTATTCTGCAAAATATTAATCTGCTTTGATTTCCAGTCAACACATGCAAAAGGCACAATAATCAAAAGCAACAATCCATATGCCAGAGCATGTCCGCAAGGTCCCATAATACGCAAATTACCAGACCTGATAAACTGCGAGAAATTTGCATCCAATGTCTGCAATTTATGAAAAAGATTTACATGTGTAACATATTCCTCAATTCCCAAGATGCACAGCACATAACCACAACCACATACCAACTTGGAAAACAGTTCCAAGCTCATTTCGAATTTTAAAATATATACAATCAAAAACATAAATGCAAACTCTATCGTCGCATTCATCATAGTATTAATGTCTGCTCTCAATCCACCTGTATACAGCAGTACAAATACGAAGAAAACAATTGGAGACAAATATTTAAACTGCCTTACCATTCTGGTAAACTGCTTTGAACGGTCGGGATCAGAAAAAATACAGATAAATAATATCACCAAAAAGGCTCTGTTCACCGTCAAATCAAATCCTGCAACATCAATCCCGACATATTGTGGAATCAAAAAATAGGAGATGATGAATAAAATGGAGATATTCTTGACAGTTGCTTTTTTCGTAGTCTCACGTATGTATTTACTTTGTGCAGGCTTTAACTGCTCCATTCTCTGTAAGCTCTCCTTTACCCTTTCATTGCCATAAGCAACTCTACCGGAATCGCCCTTCTGCTATGGTAATTCTTTGAATAAAACAACAATAACTTTAATGTATTAAAATACTTCTTCTCCGCAAGTAGCCCGATTCGCAAGTCCACCGATCTGATATTTTTTTCAATCAGTTTCGTATTTGCCTCGCTAAGTCCTCTTACTTTGCCGATGGTAAGCATCTTCTCATGCCCACGCTTTAGATTCTCAAGGAATAATATACGCTTCTGTAAATCACGCATCTTTCTCTTAGACACATTACCGGAATGCATTCTGCGCTGAATCAGCGGCTTATGGTAGTAATAACAGGTATCCTTTGCCATAGCAAGCTTCCAAAGGAACTCGTCATGTGCCCAGCCATCAAAGTGATATTCTTTGATTTCGTCAAAGAAGGTCTTTCTAAAGCACATTACGCAACCTTCACTACCGATAAAAATAGTTTTTTCATTTAGGTGAAGCTGCTCCACTTCTTCACTTCCGTTCATATATTGCAGGAAAAACTTCTGTATGGATGGCGCATCATCGGAGCAGGTCAATACTTCAAATTCACTACATAGAAGGTCAATGCCGGGATTTTGCTCCATTACTGCCATACATTTCTCTATCTTTTCCGGCATCCACACATCATCCTGATCTGCAAAAAAGACCACATCTCCGGTTACATAATTCATACCGTTTATAAAATTATTAGCGTATCCCAGATTTTTCTCATTGATATGAAGTTTCCATGCCGGAGCGAGACCATTTTTTCCTATAAACTCTTCTACCATCTGCACGGAAGAATCCTTTGAACCGTCATCACAAATTATCACTTCATCCACCATACGTGTCTGTAGCAGAATTGACTCCAGCTGCGGAAACAAATACTTCTCCCCATTATATAACGTCATTACAACCGATATTTTCATTGGTAACCTTCTTTCTGTTACTAACCACGCTGTCTCAATGACAACAAGGTACAAATCATGCCAATGTTCCACGGATAAATTAATCTCATATATAATCCCTTGGAATTAGCTCTTACATAAGCATTTTTACGATAGTCCGGCGCATATTTTTTCAAAAAAGCGCATGTCTGTCTCAATAAATCCTTCCGGATATTATTCTCTTCCACCATGGAAATTCTATCAAGCGAACTGCACAATAGAATCTTCGCTGTAAAAAACTTCAGCTCTTCCATGTATTCCTGCACCTTACCAATCTTATCATAATACTTCCAGATATCTTCCAGCACCGGAAAAATATTTGCTACACGCAAACTTCTGTTCCCGGTCATGGTAGAATTCGCCCGTTGAAAATGTTTTACAAAAGGCTCATCAATATAATCCCATGTTTTGATATAAGGAATGGCTTTCACAAAAAAAGCGGTATCCTCATAAATGTACCCCTCCGGGAAATCAATCCCGTTTCCCCGAAGGATATCTCCCCGATATAATTTATTCCAGGGTGACACCAGAGAATCTATAAACATATCTCTTTGGGAAGTATATTTTCTTACATGACCATAAGTTTTCAGCTCTACCTCACGGTTATTTTCTATTTTCACAAAACGATAAGCACACTCTACCAAGTCCAAATCCTTTTCCTTGGCAAGAGAATACATCTGCTCATACATCTTTAAATCCACAGTATCATCCGCATCAACGAATCCTATATATTCTCCCTTACTCTCCCGGATTCCTAAATTTCTTGCTGTAGCCTGCCCACCATTTTCCTTAGTGAAGCTCCGAATCAATTGCGGATAACGCTGCTGATACTCTCTTATAATCTCCGGAGAGGCATCATTAGATCCATCATCCACTAGGATTACCTCAAAAGAATCCAATGTCTGATTCATAATAGTATCCAAACAATCACGCAAATACTTCTCCATATTAAAAATTGGTACAATAATACTTACATTCATATTTTTACCTTATTTTCTCTTTGTAATGAAACTTCTCACCTTATCAAAACATACACGAAGTCCGATAGATACTGTCACCCCGGCAATGGTATATAATATCCACCATGCGCCACTTACACCGGTAAGAACCGGGTACTCTGCCAGTCTTTCCCATGGTAATCCGTAACACAGGATGATTACAACACTCACTACCTTGAAGGATAAGAAATGAAGAGACATAATGTCCAATGATTTCTTACCGATATACTGCAGCACTACATTATCCTTTAAAAACTTGGTCTGTGCCATCAAGATTATCAATAAACTTCCCAGTACCGCTGTAATAGCAAAGAGCCAGAAGTTTGCATAATACTTAGAAACAATTCCTACGGGACTGACATATGCAATCCACACGGAAAGAATCAGACATACCGCCATAATCGGCCATTTATACCGAAGAAGCGTCTCGTTCCATTTATACCTTTTATACAAATATCCAAAATAGAAAAACAGTGTACTATACAAAGAAACATTCAACTTAAACGCAGTAGGACAATACCCTGATACACCCACTGCCACAAAAGCAAGTACTCCCACACATTCTACCGGAGTCTGCCACTTCGCCGGAATAAAACGACGCACAAACCAGAACATCCAGATAAAAAGCAGGGATATAATCAAGATAGACCCAAGAAACCACATGGCACCACCAAAACTCTGTCTGTGACCGGTAATAACCATCACAAACCTGTATAAATACTGCTTTGCATCATATGCGCCACCGTTAAACTTATCATTTACCAGCTGTAATGCCGCAAAAACATTATGTAATGCCAGGAAGATTAAATTATACACTACAAATGGTATGTAATATGCCTTTACCTTGTGCAAGGATGACTTCACCGGATGTTTTACATTTGCATCGCTAAAAAGCATACCGCTAATCACAAAAAATAAAGGCATATGGAACTGACTAATCCACCGAAGCAGATGTGGTAATGCGATTTCCCTTACATCCTGCATATTGGAAATTGCATGTCCCACACACACCAAAATAATGGCAATACCACGCACCACGTCAATATACGTAATACGTTCCTTCTTTTCCTTAGGCAGTACTTCTGCTTTATCGTTAATTTCGGTTTCAATATCTTCAATGATTGTCTTTGTGTTAGACTGATATTCCATGTACTTGGTATTGCGTGCTGTTTCCAAAGCTTTTCCCAATTCTGCCACATCGTAACAGGGACAGATTAGGCTCATTTCATCAAACTGTGCAAGGAGCTGCAGCTGATGATCATCCACATGTTCTCCGTACTTTGCAAGTCTTGGAACCGCAACAACCTTCTTCCCCTTTTTTACTGCACCGATAATTGCACCGGTACCTCCATGGGTGATAAACAAGTCGCATGCATTAGTCTTTTCCGCAAATTCCTCTCTGGACATAAACTCACAGAAAGCATAATTCTTTGGTTTATAATCACTGTAGCCAATCTGAGCAAAAACCTCTTCCGTAATTACTTTCGTTTCCACCAATCTGTCAATCTCTTCCAATAAGCGATTAAACTGGAATTTCTGTGAACCTGTTGTTATAAAAATCATTAGTAAATTCCTCCCAAAAAGGTGGCCTTCGGATAAATCTTCAGCATTTGTTCCCACTGAACGTAGAACTTATCTGCATACTTATACAAAAACTTTCCGGTCAATGTGGCACTTGTTACTTTCGCAAAAGATTCAATATAAATCAGCTTCTTGCCGCAAAGCTTTGCCAAAATGGAAATGGGAATCATGGCAAGAACACCGGTGGTAATAATTACATCCGGTTTTTCTACCAGCATGACTTTCATGGCTTTCACAAAATTCACGCACATCTTCGGTAAAAACAAAACTTCTCTTCTGTTCACCTGAAGCATATAATGACATTTTACGCCGGTCTTACTTTCATAGCTGGTTTTTTCTGTTACAATAAAACTATCATACTTTTCCATCAAAGGCTTTAACATCATCAACTGTTCAAAATGTCCCCCGGATGATGCAGCAAAGCATATCTTCTTTGTATTATTCATTCTCAAACAACCCCTATGTATATGGCACATATCCATAACCCCCACTTGATTACGTGCCTAAATCTCTACTTTAACTCTTTATCAGTATCCCCGTATTTATAATCATAATTATATTTACGGTAGTTATAATCCTGGGATTTAACATCCATTCCGTTTAAGATAAATCCACCGATATTCGCCCCAACCTGCTCTAATGCCTGCACTGCGCTCTTATGAGAATTTAACTTACTCTGTCCCATTCGAACCACAAGCATATATGCAGTCACTTGATTTGCCAATGTAAGACTGTCTGTTACCACACCCACCGGAGGTAAATCAATAATAATCATCTCATACTCTTCCTTTTTCGCCTTCAACAACGCTTCCATACGTTTTCCGGCAAGAAGTTCAGATGCATTGGGCGGAACCTTTCCGGCCTGGAACACATACAAATTCTCTTTGTATTCCACAATATTCTCATCCTCTGTAATTCCACCCAGATACTGACTTAAACCAACAGTTCCTTTAATGTTAAGAAATCTTCCGATGGATGGATTTCTCATATCTCCGTCAATCAAAAGAACTTTCTTTCCCAGCTGTGCAAAGCCTATTGCAACATTAATTGCATTCAAGGTCTTTCCCTCGTTTTGCTCCGCACTTGTAAACGCAAATACCGGACAGTTTTCCCCGTTACTTAGGAACATAATATTGGTTCGCATGGAATTATAAGATTCCTTAATGGTAAAAGGACTCTCCGGGCTGAGAATCTTCTCCAATTTAACATTTTTCTTTGGAGCAACCATTTCCGGTACTTCTCCCAGAAACGGTATATTAAACATGAGACGTAACTCATACTTTCTTCGAATAGTGGTATCCAACAGTCCAAAGAAAAGGAATAACACTGCCGCAAGACCACCACCTCCGGCTACACCCAGTGCCAGAAATTTAATCATGTTGGTAGATGATATTGCTGCTGTAGGCAATTGTGCATAGTCCACAACCTCCACACCTCCGGTTTTCACAATACGAGAAATCTCCTCCGGTGCAATATCTGCTATGGCATTCGCAATAGCCATGGCATTATATGGATCAGCATCATATACATACACGTAGAAAATAGAAGTTCCGTCAATAGTGCTGGAACCTATATTAGAAGCCAGATACTGGGATGTATATGGAAGTCCTGTTGCTTCAATTACCTTATCCAATACTGTATTACTTCTCAAAACTCTGGTATAACTGGATACCAGATTCTTCGCCAGTGTAAAATCCGAACTGGACATATTCACAGAATTACTGTAAAGATAATCTGAACGGCTATATACATAAAAAGAAATACTCGCCTGATAATAACTGCTATTCGTCAGATACGCAAATCCGCCGCCGGCCAGTCCGCCCACAACTGCAAAAATGATAATAAATGCAAGCTTTTTCTTAATAATCCAAAAAATTTTCTCCAGATGAAAATTATTTAATATTGTATCTACCATTTCTTCCTCCGTACCATTTTATTTTATAAAGTGGATATCAGCTTATATATCACCTATTATATCAAGTATAGCGTTATTCTTTTTCTTTTACAATAACAAAGTGACACAAGAATTCCCTTAATCCATCAGCATTCTCGGACTTTTTTTACAAAAAAATGTCCCTCAGCGAAAAGCTGGGGGACATTCTCTTTATTCCTCTTTGTCTTCTTCAAATTCCTTGATTTTCTTATTCTGAGAATGACCTATTAACAGACTTACAATTATTACCAATACAGCAAGAATAGTGGCATATAAATCCCATTTGCATCCCCAAAAGAAATATATAACTACTAATGCCAGTATGAAAATTATTGTTACCGCAATATCAACATATTTCATTCTTCGACGCCTCCTATTCCTTTGTATTTTTACCTTCTGCTTCTTCCTGAAGCTTCTTAAGCTCATTATCTCTATAAATGATTCTGGCAAACTCGTATACAAAGTATACCAAAGTTAATATCAAAATCAACCAATGAATCCAACATTCTCCGATACCTTCTGCTAACGCAACCGGTTCATCCTCTATCTCAATCACATTCTCAGGACTTGCCAAAGGAACATCGCCGTCTTCAATTACCACCGGCTCCTCCGTGGGCTCTGTTTCCGGAGTCTCTGTCACTGTCGGCTCCACAGGAATCACTTCCGGTGTTGGCGCTGTGGTTGGTGCTGTCGTCGGCGCACTTGTTGGTACCGCTGTCGGCGCACTTGTTGGTGCTGTCGTTGGTGCACTTGTTGGTGCTGCCGTTGGTGCACTTGTTGGTGCCGTTGTCGGCGCTGTGGTTGGTGCTGTCGTCGGCGCACTTGTTGGTACCGCTGTCGGCGCACTTGTTGGTGCTGTCGTTGGTGCACTTGTTGGTGCACTTGTTGGTGCCGTTGTCGGCTCTGTGGTCGGTGCCGGAGTCGCTGTCGGCTCAGCGGTCGGCTTCGCTGTCGGCTCTGTGGTCGGTGCCGGAGTCGCTGTCGGCTTCACAGTCGGTACCGGAGTCGCTGTCGGCTTCACAGTCGGTACCGGAGTCGCTGTCGGCTTCACAGTCGGTACCGGAGTCGCTGTCGGTTCGGCGGTCGGCTTCGCTGTCGGCTCTGTGGTCGGTGCCGGAGTCGCTGTCGGCTCGGCGGTCGGCTTCGCTGTTGGTGCCGGAGTCGCTGTTGGTGCCGGTCCTTCTGCCCAAGTAACTACACCATCAATATGAATAGGTTTATCTTTTCCATGGGGATATTTAATAACGTACCAGTTAATTTCACTAACCTTCACACTGTACTTAATATCGCCCTCGACATAAGATACCGTTTCTGTCCTCCAATCATAAGCACATTCCTCACTACCAAAGTACCTTGCCTGTACCATCAAATCTTCAACCAGATACAAATCTTCCTCAACTCCCGGAACCTCTGCATAGGTAAGATAACTATCATCAAACTGATGCTCAAAAAAGGCCCAGCCTATACACACAAACTCCTGCGTATCATGATTATGTACAGTCGGTCCGGTAACCTCGGCCATAGGAGTGTATCCGGACTTAAGCAAATACAGACCTGCTTTATATGTCTTGCGCTGTGGTGCATCTCCTCCTGACACAGTCTGTGTATTCTCTGCGGTTGCACCTACAATAATTTCAGCACAATTGAAAGATTCCACTACCAACAATACACACATAAGCATTGTCACTGTTTTGTGTAACTTTTTCATCAACCCTTTTAACATGTCTTTTTCTCCTCTTATCATTAAAGTATACATGTCTTATTTGTCTCTTTATCGTTTATAATAAATAAGACTTTGGTACCGACAACTTTGGTTCACTTTTTAATTATATTTTTTCTATAACTTCCATCTCCAACCGATTAATCTCTCTCCGAAGTCGTAGTATATTCCAGCCTTTGTAACCAATCTGCCCATTGAGTTGCTCTAATTCCGCAACTCTACCCCTTTTCCAGTCACATGCAGCTGCATAAACAATTACTGCTACCCAAAACAACAAAAAAGCAATTAGCCCACCGGTTACCGCAAGCCATAATTCATAATCTTTCGTAACGCTTGCCACCAATGGAATCTTCTCTTCTTCGATTACAATCAAATCATATCCTGTTGGAACGGATGTAATAATCTGCCAAAACTTTCCGTGCATATAGACACCTCATCTTCTTTATACACTCTTTAAGTCTACCACAATTTAGCAAAAAGCTCATTTTCTAACAAAATTGTTATAATTTTAAGCACATTTTTTCTCCCTATAGTACTATATCCCTTTTCAATTTTACCAAAATATTTTATAATAATAGTAAATATTTCCCAGTTTCTGTTTATCTTTCCGGAGGTTGTATGCAAGAGAGCAAATTTATTAAGAATTATCGCAGAAATAAAACAATTCAATTAATTATTTTTTTCGTCTTTGAGCTGACCGCTCTGCTAACGCTTTTATCTGCAGAAGAATTACGTTCAAGAGTATATACAGACTCTTCCTTATTGCTTTTATGCATTATTACTTACCTTACATTGGTTGCATGCTTTTTATTCATTCTATTTGATTTCTTCACCATTCGTAAAGTAGCTGTAGACCACCATGATTTACATATGCAGACATATCTGGATAATCTGACCGGTATACCTAACAGACACAGTCTGGATATTGTATTCCACTCCTACAATACGGTCGATTCCTTGGAAAATGTATGTTGTAGCCTTCTTACAATCAGCAATCTTGCTGAAATCAATAACACTCACGGCAGGGAAACAGGAGATCAGCTATTGCAATCCTTCTGCTCTATCTTAGAAAGCAGTTTTGAAAAATACGGCTTTGTGGGACGCAATGGCGGAAATGAATTTATTATCGTAATCAACAATTGTTCAGAAGAACTCATGAGCACATGTTATGAATCGTTGGACGAAAAACTTGCAGAGCACAACATCCGGCATCCAGAGACCCCCATTCAACTTAAACGTGCCCATACCCTAAACAACAAGGAACAGTATACCAGCTTTTCCTCACTATTGACTACTACCTATGATAAATTACATAAAATATAATTTCCCAGTGGAAAGGATGGTACCCTATGAAAGAAATGAACCATCTTTACATCGCCGGCTTGGTAATACAAACGCAAAAAGGAAGTAGCGACGCCTTTGCAGAAATCTATGCACTTACATATAACAAAACCTACAACTATGCCCGACACTATCTTAAGGATGATTTTTCCGCACAGGATGCCCTACAGGAAATCTACATTTCTGCTTTAAAAAACATTCATACGCTCAATGACCCCACCCTATTCATTGCATGGTTAAATCGAATCTCATTCAATGTATGTTTTGATATGTTACGTAAACTCCAAACACTTCAGGATGTTTCTCCCCCGGAGCTTCTGGAACTTGTACAATGCCAAAACCTTTCCTCCAATCCGGAGGAATTTACCCAGCAAAAGGATGAATACCGAAGACTGCTTACCGCTTTGGAACGTCTTCCCTTTCATGAAAAGCAGGTACTAACATTACGATACTTTAGAAACTTAAAATTGGAAGAAATCGCCAAGACATTAGGAATCAGTCGCAGTACAGTAAAAAGGCACATTGCTTCCGGTCTGGAACATTTAAAAAAGACTTTGAAAGGATAATATCCCTGTATGTTTTTCAGAAAACAATACAAAATAGACATGAACTCAGCTGACCAGACGCTCCAAAACATTTTTGCAGCCTGTAATGTAGAGCCCAACACCATACCCTTTGATAAACTTATACTTCGGGAACATAAACGTTTAATGCCCTACAACATCTGTCTGGCAATTACCATATTAATTTTGCTTATTACACTTAGCACCCCTCTTATTTTCATTCCTTTTAGTAATACAAATGGTAAGCTTCACATTATCACCCTGGAGCAACATCATATTGAAGACGGCATATTGTATATTAAAGTAAAGCCCTGCCACGGCTCCATTGACCTGAACAACTCCTACATGCTTACCTGCACGGGCGAAAAAATAGCAGTTCTATCCTATGATTCCGAGAATCATATTTTGGCATTTCCCTATCTGAATGAGGAATGCAATATTTACATACTGGGAGAAAACAACTCTACTCTACATTTGTTATACACCCCTCTCCCATAGTGAAGGATTTTTATGAAGAAAAAATTAATTACTCTATTAATTACATATGGGTTATGTACCATGAGTCTAAGCAGTTGCAGCAATGTGAAATTGCCCGAGGCAAGTGTGCCTGAGCTTTCTTCTCTCATTAAGGAAACCTCTGCACCTGACACCGAAGCACAAGACGATCCCCTTAAAGAGAGCATGCCCTCCTATGTCCCCCTACCGGAAGCAAGCGGTATCACCACTTGCGGCAACGATGTGGTTACCATTGATACATCCAATACAAAAGACGGATATATCTGCGTAAACTATACCGGTACTTGCCCTAAAGTGAAACTGATTCTTACCGGTCCTGATGACTACAAATGTACCTATGATATTTCCGGAGGACGATATGAAGCATTTCCCCTCACAGCCGGAAACGGTAGCTACAGCGTAGGAATTTACGAAAATATTGTAGATACTTCATATTCTACTTGCTTTACTACCACAATAGATGTTACGCTTACAGACGAGTTCACACCTTATCTTCGTCCCAGCCAATACTGTAACTATACTGAAGAAACAAAGTCCGTATTACTTGCCTGCGAGCTGAGAAGATACGAGGAAACAGATCTATCCTTTGTTTCCGCAGTGTACAATTACATTATTGAAAATATTGATTATGACCATGACAAAGCCTCTGTTGCGGTTTCCGGCAATCTGACCGGATATATTGCAGACATTGATGCTTCTTTAGAGGCCCGAAAGGGAATATGCCTTGATTATGCTGCCATAATGACCAGCATGCTCCGCAGCCAGCGCATTCCCACCAGATTGGAAGTTGGCTACGCAGGAGAAGCCTATCATGCATGGATTAGTGTCTATTTAAATGAAATCGGATGGGTCAACGGTATCATTGAATTTGACGGAGAGAATTGGAGTCTGATGGACCCCACCTTCGGTGCCAGCACCGGCGACAAGGAACTTAAGAAATTTATCGGTGATGGGTCAAATTACACCGTAAAATACATTTATTAACGAGGGGATAATATGAGTAAAAAACTTACCGCACCTGAGATATCCACTTTTTTATCTCAGACCGCACTATTAATTCAAGCAGGGATTACGCCTTTCTCAGCTATGGAGATTCTTTTATCGGATATCAAGGCCTCTGAGGGACAACTGCTCATTGAGCAAATCATTGCTACCTGCAAAGAAGGGGAACCTTTCTATGAAGCACTTCATCGCACAGATGCCTTTCCGGAGTATTGCATCAATCTGATCAAATTGGGAGAACAATCCGGTAATCTGGATGCCTGTCTTCTCTCTCTGGCAGACTATTATGAGAAAGAAGAAAATATCCGGGAAAGTATCAAAAGTGCCATCACATATCCACTGATTATGATTATAATGATGTTTCTTGTCATCTTCGTACTCATGACAAAAGTCCTGCCCATTTTCAATCAGGTTTTTGCCGAACTGGGTAGCGAGATGACAGGTATCGCAGGCTCCTTATTGAAGCTTGGAGAATCCTTGAACCGTTATTCCGGTATCGGAGTATTTATATTGGTACTTCTCTTCATTCTGGTATACGGCAGTCTGAATTTCCCCACAATGAAGGATAAAGCCCTTAAGCTTATGGTCTGGTTTCCGGCCACCAAAGGCTTTATGCAGAAATTTGCCTGCCAGCGTTTTGCCAGCGGTATGGCCATGACATTGAGTAGTGGTATTGATACCTTTGCCAGTCTTGATATGGTTGCTGAGCTTGTTGGCAATGCAGATATGGAGAAAAAAATCAGACAATGTAAAGAAGACTTAAAACAAGGCGATACCCTTTCTGATGCATTAGTAAATTCCGGAATATTCAGCAACCTGCAATCCCGTATGGTTACGGTTGGTTACAAGAGTGGTAACATTGATGTTGTACTCCGTAAAATAGCAGATCAATATGAGAAGGAAACGGATAAGAAACTCCAATCCATTATTGCAGTACTTGAGCCCACTTTGGTAATTATCCTTTCCGTTATTGTGGGACTGATTCTTTTATCGGTAATCCTTCCTCTGATGGGCATTATGTCCAGCATCGGATAGGAGGCTGCTATGACAAACCGTTTTGAAAAATCTCATGGTGAAGTAGTAAAAAAAGCAATTTATGCCTTGCCATTGTTGTTATTTCTCATTATTGGGATTCTTTTTATCAGTGGGGTATCCTCTGTCAGCGAGACCACCCTTGCCAAACAGAAAGAAAGTCTGGAAACCGCCCTTCACAGAAGTATATCTCAATGCTATGCCGTGGAAGGTGTTTATCCTCCCAACCTTGATTATATTGAAGAAAACTATGGCTTAACCTACGACAAATCACTATTTCGCATAGATTATCAGCCCTTTAGTTCCAATATTTTCCCTGATGTAACAATTTTGTATTTAGGAGACTAGCCTATGAATAACAGGATAGAAAAACCACATATTGTCGATGTTCTGTTTGTGCTGGCTCTCTTTGGTGTTTTTACGTTATCTGCACTGGTACTTGTTATATTAGGAGCCAACATCTACAAACAGACTGTTTCTCATATGACGGAAAATTATGATTCACGTATGGCTTGCTCCTATTTTTCAGAAAAAATTCGACAAAACGATTTTGCATCGGCCATAGAACTTGATGAACTATATGGAACAGAAGCTCTAATCTTTTCTCAGGAGATTCAAGGGGAAACTTATGCAACCTACCTGTACTATCATGATGGTTACTTAAGAGAACTCTTCATCAAAAAAGACAGCAATATTGGTGATGATCCTCTTGATGCAGGCAACGCTATTATGAAGTTAGAGCATCTTGACATGGAATTTGTCTCTGACAATCTTTTAAAAGTTTATTTTACACTTGTCCCTGGGCAAGAACAGCATGTGTACATTTCAACGCACTGCAATTAGTATACATAGAAAAGGAGGTGCCCTCTTGAAGCACTCCAAATCCGGCCTTTTTTTAATGGAACTTATTATTGCGCTTTTATTTTTTTCGCTGGCCAGTACCATTTGCGTACATCTTTTTGTAAAATCCAGCACATTAAGTGATGATACTGTAGAATTAACCTACGCCGTAAGCCAGGCACAAAACCTTGCAGAAATATACACTGCCTGCGAAGGCGATATCGTACAGATTCATTTTCTTTATCCGGACAGCAAAATATTGAAAGACACTCTTTTAGTCTTTGAAGAAGATGGGTATGTATCAACCATTATCTTCTTCCCTGAGAACAAAGAAGGTCTCATCCGTGGGAAAATTGCTATTTTTAACAGCTCCGACGAAGAACTTTACTCTCTTCAGGTTGCACATCACATTCCGGAGAGGAGGGGTAACCATGAGTAAAAAACGAGAATTCCGAGTAAATGTCGGAACATCCTCCATTCTATTAATCTTTATAGTCTTATGTTTGGTTGCTTTTGCCACGCTTTCCATTGTCAGTGCAAATGCTGATTATAAACTCAGTAAAAAAGTTGCAGACCGGATCGAAGCTTATTATAGCGCAGCCAATCAGGCGGAGAACTATATTGCAAGCATCGACAGAACCCTGCAAAATGTCTATGCTAGTTCAGACAGCGAAGAAACCTACTTCTCCACCGTAGGACATACCAAATCCTACTTAATACCGATTTCTGACTTACAGAGCCTTTCTGTCAAACTGGAAATCCTGTATCCTACTACAGACGAAGATACCTTCTATCGCATCACTTCCTGGCAAATTATCACTACCGGCGAACTGGAATACAACAATTCCTACAACTTAATCACTATCGAAGAGTAACTTTCCGTCCACAAAAAAACTGCTACACATAATGTGTAGCAGTTTTAAATTATTCTTCTACAGTTTCTTCTACTTCTTCAGTAGCTTCTACCTCTTCTACAACGTCCTCATCCATGGAGAAATCTAATTCCATATCATCTGCGAAATCCATTGCAAGAACTTCGTCAGTGCTCAGCTTGGTATCGCGATATCTCTTCATACCGGTACCTGCAGGAATTAATTTACCGATGATTACGTTTTCCTTCAGACCTACAAGAGGGTCAACCTTACCCTTGATTGCAGCCTCAGTAAGAACCTTGGTGGTCTCCTGGAAGGATGCTGCTGATAAGAAGGAATCCGTTGCAAGAGCTGCCTTGGTAATACCAAGAAGTACTTGCTTACCATCTGCCGGTTCCTTACCTTCAGCAATTAATGCTTCGTTACCATCTTCGTAGTCAAGTGTATCTACTAAAGTACCAGGTAAGAAATCACTGTCTCCATTCGTCTCAATACGAACCTTCTTAAGCATCTGACGTACAATCACTTCAATATGCTTATCAGCAATATCTACACCCTGAAGACGGTATACTCTCTGAACTTCACGGAGCATATAATCCTGTACAGCACGGATACCCTTAATCTTTAAGAGATCGTGAGGATTTACACTACCTTCCGTAAGCTCATCGCCGGCCTCTAACATTTGGCCATCTACAACTTTAATACGAGAACCGTAAGGAATCAAGTATGCCTTAGATTCACCTGTCTCAGCATTAGTAACAACAACTTCACGCTTCTTCTTGGTGTCACGGATTTCTACCTTTCCACCAAATTCAGCGATAATTGCAAGTCCCTTAGGCCTTCTAGCCTCGAAAAGCTCCTCTACACGAGGAAGACCCTGGGTAATATCGTCACCCGCTACACCACCGGTATGGAAGGTTCTCATGGTAAGCTGTGTACCAGGCTCACCGATAGACTGTGCTGCAATAATACCAACTGCTTCACCCACCTGAACTGCTTCACCGGTTGCCATGTTCGCACCGTAACACTTTGCACAGATACCAACATGAGAACGACAGGTTAAAATAGTACGAATCTTAACTTCTTCGATTGGCTCACCCTTAGCATCCACACCTACACTTAAAATCTTAGCTGCTCTGCTAGGAGTAATCATATGATTATGC
Organism: Acetatifactor sp.; assembly: GCA_045541195.1. Classification (GTDB taxonomy): domain Bacteria; phylum Bacillota; class Clostridia; order Lachnospirales; family Lachnospiraceae; genus Acetatifactor. The sequence continues at coordinate 48,073 of JAZQIQ010000009.1, forward strand.
TTAACGATTCTGTTACCGTCTCTATCGTAGATATCTTCACAAGCATATCTGCCGGTAATACGATCTTTCAAGCTTTCAATAGTCTCTTTACCATCCATGAAAGCTTTCACTCTCATACCAGGAATCTCTGGACGTTCTAACGCACAATCAACCTCACGGATGATTAATTCCTGTGAAACGTCTACCATTCGACGGGTAAGGTATCCGGAGTCCGCTGTACGAAGCGCGGTATCGGAAAGACCCTTACGAGCACCGTGTGCGGACATGAAGTACTCAAGTACGTCAAGACCTTCACGGAAGTTAGACTTAATCGGTAATTCGATGGTACGACCGGTTGTATCTGCCATAAGTCCACGCATACCTGCCAGCTGTTTAATCTGCTGGTTGGAACCACGCGCACCGGAGTCCGCCATCATGTAAATGTTGTTGTATTTATCAAGACCTGCAAGCAGTGTCTCTGTTAACTCTTTATCGGTTTCGTTCCATGTCTCTACTACTGCACGATAGCGCTCTTCCTCAGTAATAAGACCACGACGATAATTCGCTGCAATCTTATCTACAGTAGCCTGTGCTGCTGCAAGAAGCTCCGGCTTCTTCTCAGGCACGGTCATATCAGAAATGGATACAGTCATTGCAGCTCTGGTAGAGTACTTGTAACCAATCGCCTTAACGTCATCCAATACCTCTGCGGTCTTAGATGCGCCATGGGTATTAATTACTTTCTCAAGGATCTGCTTTAAGCCCTTCTTACCAACATGGAAATCTACCTCAAGCTTCAATTCATTGCCCGCAACGCTTCTATCCACGAATCCTAAATCCTGAGGAAGAATTTCGTTAAAGATGAAACGTCCCATAGTAGATTCTACGTTATCGGTAATAACGCTACCGTCAGCCAAAGTCTTGGTCATACGAACTTTGATTCTGCTGTGGAGAGTAATTACCTGATTCTCATAAGCAAGGATTGCTTCATTTACATTCTTGAAGAACTTACCTTCACCTGCCGCTCCCGGTCTCTCCTGGGTCAGGTAGTAAATACCAAGAACCATATCCTGTGAAGGAACGGCTACAGGACCACCATCGGAAGGCTTCAGTAAATTGTTAGGAGAGAGCAGTAAGAAACGGCACTCTGCCTGTGCTTCCACAGATAATGGAAGGTGAACCGCCATCTGGTCACCGTCGAAGTCGGCGTTGAACGCAGTACATACAAGCGGATGAAGCTTAATAGCCTTACCCTCTACAAGAATCGGTTCGAAAGCCTGAATACCAAGTCTATGAAGGGTAGGAGCACGGTTTAACATAACCGGATGCTCTTTAATAACGTCTTCGAGAACGTCCCATACCTGAGTATCTAATCTTTCCACAAGCTTCTTAGCATTCTTAATATTCTGGCTGATGCCCTTAGCAACAAGCTCCTTCATAACGAAAGGCTTGAAGAGCTCGATAGCCATCTCTTTCGGAAGACCACACTGGTAAATCTTAAGTTCCGGTCCTACTACGATTACGGAACGTCCAGAGTAGTCTACACGCTTACCAAGTAAGTTCTGACGGAAACGTCCGCTCTTACCCTTCAGCATATCAGATAAAGACTTCAGCGCTCTGTTACCGGGTCCGGTTACAGGACGACCACGTCTACCATTATCAATAAGTGCATCAACAGCTTCCTGAAGCATACGCTTCTCGTTACGAACGATAATGTCCGGAGCACCAAGCTCTAATAATCTCTTAAGACGATTATTTCTGTTAATAATTCTTCTGTATAAATCATTAAGGTCAGATGTTGCAAAACGACCACCATCAAGCTGAACCATCGGACGAAGATCCGGAGGAATAACCGGAATAACATCCATTACCATCCACTCAGGCTTATTGCCTGAAGCGCGGAATGCTTCTACAACTTCTACTCTCTTAATAATACGTGCACGCTTCTGGCCGGTTGCATCCTGAAGCTCAGCCTTCAATTCATCGCCCTCTTTGTCAAGGTCAATGTTCTGTAAAAGCTCTTTGATTGCTTCTGCACCCATACCTACACGGAACTTATTGCCCCATGTCTCTCTTGCATCCTGATACTCTCTCTCAGACAATACCTGCTTGTACTCAAGGTTGGTCTCACCTGCATCCAACACAATGTAAGAAGCAAAGTACAATACCTTCTCAAGCACTCTTGGAGAAAGGTCAAGGATTAATCCCATACGGCTCGGGATACCTTTGAAGTACCAGATATGAGACACCGGAGCAGCAAGCTCGATGCGTCCCATACGCTCTCTACGAACGCTGGACTTGGTAACTTCTACACCACAGCGATCACAGACAACGCCTTTGTATCTGATTTTCTTATATTTACCACAATGACACTCCCAGTCCTTGCTAGGTCCGAAAATCTTCTCACAGAATAAACCGTCTCTCTCCGGCTTTAAGGTTCTGTAGTTGATTGTTTCAGGCTTAGTAACCTCACCATAAGACCAGTCAATAATCTTCTCAGGAGAAGCAAGACCAATCTTAATAGCTGCAAATGTCGTTGGCTGATATGTTTCATTCACAATTTGTTCTGACATTTATGGCACTCCTTTTCACATGATTTTACTATTCAGAGCAATATGGATTTATATCAAACAGACCGGGTAAGTTTACTTACAGAGGACTGTTTGCATAAATCCCATGGCAAATAGCCATGCTACTCTGAATAGTTATAGTTTATATATTACTGGCTAGAACTGATCGTCACCGTCGAAATCATCGTATGAATCTTCGAAGTCATCCTCACCTGCGAAATCATCCTCTGCCTCAACTAATTCGCCACTCTCGTCGAATTCCTGTGCCTGGAAACCTGCTTCCCCAAGATTCTCATTATAATCAGAATACTTGCGGTCGCCTTCCATCTCATAACGATAATCGGTATCGCCGTAATCGATGGTTTCCATGATTTCTACTTCGGTGTTATCCTCACGAAGTACTCTTACGTCTAAACCAAGTGCCTGTAATTCCTTAAGCATAACCTTGAATGACTCAGGGATGCTAGGCTCAGGAATGTTATCACCCTTGATAATTGCTTCATAAGTCTTCACACGTCCTACAACGTCATCAGACTTCACGGTAAGGATTTCCTGTAAGGTGTAAGAAGCACCATATGCCTCTAACGCCCAAACTTCCATCTCACCGAAACGCTGTCCACCGAACTGAGCCTTACCACCCAGAGGCTGCTGGGTAACTAAGGAGTACGGTCCGGTTGAACGGGCATGAATCTTATCATCTACTAAATGATGGAGCTTTAAATAATGCATGTGACCGATGGTTACAGGACTGTCAAAATACTCACCTGTTCTACCGTCACGTAAGCGAACCTTACCGTCTCTTGAAATAGGAACGCCCTTCCAAAGCTCTCTATGATCACGATTATCTGATAAATACTGTAATACTTCCGGAAGAAGTTCTTCACCATGCTTAGCTTCGAATTCCTCCCAAGAAAGGTTAACGTAGTCGTTAGCCAAATCAAGAGTGTCCATAATATCATTCTCGTTTGCACCATCGAATACAGGGGTTGCTACGTTAAAGCCAAGAGCCTTTGCAGCAAGTGAGAGGTGAATCTCAAGCACCTGTCCGATATTCATACGGGAAGGTACACCCAGAGGGTTAAGCACGATATCAAGAGGACGACCGTTTGGTAAGTAAGGCATATCTTCTACAGGTAATACACGGGAAACTACACCCTTATTACCATGACGACCCGCCATCTTATCACCAACGGAAATCTTTCTCTTCTGCGCAATATAAATACGTACTGCCATATTTACACCAGGTGAAAGCTCATCGCTATTCTCTCTGGTAAATACCTTAGCATCTACAACGATACCATACTCACCATGAGGAACCTTAAGGGAAGTATCTCTTACCTCTCTTGCCTTCTCACCGAAGATTGCTCTAAGAAGTCTCTCTTCTGCGGTAAGCTCTGTCTCTCCCTTAGGAGTAACCTTACCAACTAAGATATCGCCTGCACGAACCTCAGCGCCCACGCGGATAATACCTCTGTCATCCAGATCCTTCAGTGCTTCTTCACCAACACCGGGAACATCGCGTGTAATCTCTTCCGGTCCGAGCTTAGTGTCACGTGCTTCTGCTTCATATTCTTCAATATGGATGGATGTATAAACATCTTCCTGTACTAATCTTTCACTTAATAAAACCGCATCCTCGTAATTATAACCTTCCCAGGTCATGAAACCGATAAGAGGATTCTTACCAAGAGCAAGCTCACCTTCATGAGTAGAAGGACCGTCTGCAATTACCTGTCCTGCATTTACATGCTCACCCTTGAAGACGATAGGCTTCTGGTTGTAGCAGTTAGACTGGTTGGAACGTGCAAACTTAGTAAGCTTAATCTCAGCCTTCTCACCATCATCATAGGTCATACGAATGAGGTTAGAGGATACATAATCAACAGTACCGGACTTAGGTGCAACAACACATACACCGGAGTCAACGGCTGCCTTTACTTCCATACCGGTACCTACTGCAGGTGCATCGGTAAAGAGAAGAGGTACTGCCTGACGCTGCATGTTTGAACCCATCAGCGCACGGTTCGCATCATCGTTCTGCAAGAAAGGAATGAGTGCGGTAGCTACAGAGAATACCATCTTAGGAGATACGTCCATGTAATCGAACATAGCCTTTGGATATTCCTGCGTCTCTTCGCGATAACGACCGGATACACTGTTACGAACAAAGTAGCCATTCTCATCCAGCTGCTCATTCGCCTGTGCTACATGATAGTTATCCTCTTCATCAGCAGTCATGTAAACTACTTCCTCAGTTACACGAGGATTTGCAGGGTCAGCCTTATCAATCTTACGGTATGGAGCCTCTACGAAACCATACTCGTTGATTCTTGCATAAGATGCCAAAGAGTTAATAAGACCGATGTTAGGACCTTCGGGAGTCTCGATAGGACACATTCTTCCATAGTGTGAATAGTGTACGTCTCGAACCTCGAATCCGGCTCTATCTCTGGAAAGACCACCGGGACCAAGTGCTGATAAACGTCTCTTGTGAGTAAGCTCACCAAGAGGGTTATTCTGATCCATGAACTGTGACAGCTGGGAAGAACCGAAGAACTCCTTCACTGCTGCAGTTACCGGCTTAATGTTAATTAATGACTGAGGTGAAATCTCCTCTGCATCATGGGTAGTCATACGCTCACGTACCACTCTCTCCATTCTGGATAAACCAATACGATACTGGTTCTGTAATAACTCACCTACTGCACGGATACGTCTGTTACCTAAGTGGTCGATATCATCATCGTTACCAAGGCCGGCTTCTAAGTGCATATTATAATTAATGGAAGCAAAGATATCTTCCTTTGTAACGTGCTTGGGAACTAATTCCTGTACATTCTTCTTGATTGCCTCTGCAAGAGCCTCAGGGTCATCTGCAAACTCTTCCAGAATCTGAGCAAGTAACGGATAGTAAACAAGCTCATGGATACCGTAATCAGCCGGATTAAGGTCGATGAAATTGGTAATATCAACCATCATATTGGAAAGAACCTTGATATTTCTCTCCTCAGTCTGAATATATACAAAAGGAACTGCTGCATTCTGAATAGTATCTGCCAGCTCTGCAGTTACCTTGGTACCTGCTGCTGCTAACACTTCACCGGTGGAAGGATCCACAACATCAGCCGCTAAAATCTGATGTCTGATTCTATTCTTTAATGCAAGCTTTTTATTGAATTTATATCTACCGACTTTTGCCAAATCATATCTACGGGGATCGAAGAACATGGCATTGATTAAACTCTCTGCACTTTCTACGCTGAGAGGCTCGCCCGGACGGATTTTTTTGTATAACTCTAATAGACCCTCCTGATAATTCTCAGCAGTGTCCTTTCCGAAGCTGGCTTCAATCTTCGGTTCCTCACCGAACAGTTCTCTGATTTCATCGTTGGTACCAAGACCAAGTGCACGAATGAGAACAGTAATAGGAACCTTTCTAGTTCTATCTACACGAACCCAGAAAACATCATTGGAATCGGTCTCGTATTCTAACCATGCACCTCGGTTAGGGATAACAGTAGAAGAAAATAATCTCTTACCGATTTTGTCATGACCAATTGCATAGTAGATACCCGGAGAACGTACTAACTGGCTAACGATTACACGCTCTGCACCGTTAATAACGAATGTACCGGTCTTAGTCATCAGAGGCAGGTCACCCATAAAGATTTCATGCTCACTGATTTCTTCCTTCTCCTTATTGTAAAGACGAACTTTTACCTTGAGTGGTGCTGCATATGTAGCATCTCTCTCTTTGCACTCTTCAATAGAATACTTCACGTCGCCTTCGCATAATTCGAAGTCTACAAACTCGAGACTAAGAGCTCCGCTGTAATCAGCGATTGGAGAAATATCAGCAAAAACTTCTTTCAAGCCTTCGTCTAAAAACCACTGATAAGAGTCCTTCTGAACTTCAATCAGGTTGGGCATCTCCAATACCTCTTTTTGTCTCTGATAACTCATACGCATATTCTTGCTGGTTGCAATAGGACGTATTCTGTTTTTTTCCATTGACATTTCACCCCGTTCTTTCATATTTCAGCTTATTTTGTCGGTTTATCACTATATACTAGTCTTTCAATAAGCATAACACACCACAATAGTGCACCATCCATGATAACATAGGCTTGTCAATAAAGTCAATAGGGATTTTTCTGATTTTTCCAGTTTTTTGAAATAGCAGAATGAATAGAAAAGTAGAGTGACGTCCTCGAAATTTGCTCAGCAAATTTCAAGGACGTGTTACACACGCCAATGTAAATGCAAAAACAAACGACCCAGCATGCAAGCATGAGGGTCGTTATTTTTTGCATTTACGCAGTCACTTGAATATATCGCTGTTTACTTAAGAGTAACCTTAGCGCCAACTTCTTCAAGTTTCTTCTTGATAGCTTCAGCTTCTTCCTTAGAAGCAGCTTCCTTAAGAACCTTAGGAGCGCCATCTACAGCGTCCTTAGCTTCCTTTAAGCCAAGACCGGTGATTTCACGAACAACCTTGATAACCTTAACCTTCTCAGCGCCTGCCTCGGTTAACTCAACGTCGAACTCAGTCTTCTCTTCTGCTGCCTCAGCAGGACCTGCTGCTGCAACTACAACGCCTGCTGCTGCAGATACGCCGAACTCTTCCTCGCATGCTTTTACGAGATCATTTAACTCTAATACGCTTAACTCTTTGATAGCGTCGATTAATTCCTGTGCTGTTAACTTAGCCATTTTTAATTTCCTCCATTTTAATTAATATAAAGTATCTTGTTAATCATAACGAATGACTCTTCGAGACATTCTTCCTATACGAAATATTTCGTATTATTCTGCATCTGCTGCTACTTCCTCAGTCACAGGAGCTTCTGCTGCACAAGCTGCAGCGCCACCTTTTTCTGCTAACTGATTCATGACGCGAGCGAAGTTGGTGATAGGACTCTGCATAGAACCAAGTAATCTGGAAATGAGAACCTCTCTTGAAGGGATAGAAGCAATTGCCTGCATTCCCTTAGCATCGTAAGCAGTTCCTTCCACAACACCAGCCTTGATTTCAAGCTTGTCAGCCTTCTTAGCGAACTCTGCTAAAACTCTTGCAGGAGCGGTAGCATCTTCAGTAGAATATGCCATAGCGCTAGGTCCGTTTAAGTAAGGAGCTAACTGTTCGAAATCAGTACCCTTGAACGCGAAGTTCATCATGGTGTTCTTGTAAACCTTGTAAGAAACTCCTGCTGCACGTAACTGTCTACGTAACTCAGTATCCTGCTCAACAGTAAGTCCACGATAGTCAACTAAAACTACGGACTTCGCTTCCTTGATACCTTCAGAAATCTCTGCAACTACAGGCTGCTTTAATTCGATCTTTGCCATCTTTCTTTACCTCCTTTTAGATTTTCTTGCCGAAAGGAGTCACTCTATAAAAAGAGCCTCCCCATCAAAGACAGGAAGGCGTGAAAATTCATACGTTAAACTCTCTCTCCTCGGTAGGCGTCCTTACGGAACTTACGTCACAAGCCTCTACATAATTCCAAGAGTTTCAAAGAAACTCTTAAGAACTCGAAGAGTTCTTTTGACACCTGCTGTCTTCGGCGTGGTTTTATAACCTAAGATAAGATATCATATTCTCATCTGTTTGTCAACACTTTTTCTCTTTTATTTCTGCAAGTCATACACCCACACTTCATAATATGAGCTTTCTGTTGAAAAAGGACTTCCCTCCACAAGCATACTCTCGTACATTGTATCCTCAATGGGAGCTGCCGAAAAAAGATAACGAATGTTGAACTTCTCCATCTCTGCCAGGCTGTAAGAAGGTTTCGTATATGCAAAGCCACTGCCCTTCTTCACCATAGCATCAAATCCTCGTTGCGCAGTTGCCAGATAACAACGATTTCCCCAGTCATCAAAATATGTGCGCACAGTTCTACTCTTCTCCAGCTCCGGTGATATAATCTCACGAAAAGCATGTTTATAATCCAAATCATAATTGTTGGAATAACCATCGGCACAGGTAAACCCATTATAAAGTGCAATAGAAGGATACATTCCAAGACTTACCACACTATAAGAATCCTTATCCGGCGAAATCACAGCATCTATCTCTGTAAATACATCCTCCATATAAAAACTCTCCCAAGTTACCTGTTCATATCCATCCACAAGCAGCAGACGGATATTTTTATTCAGCGTGCTGTCCCGAAATACAGAAGCCCCATGATAGGTCACCAGCACAATCATAATCCCCAATAAAACAGCTTTCACCGGAACATCCTCATATTGCTCAACCATAAAAAGAATGAATTCCAGCAAAAATCCCAGAGCCACTATCCACAAAAACGGAAATATCCAATACACTCTGTCCGCCTGGAAATATGCCGCCATTCCACCAATACTCTCACGAAGCGTAACCACCGGCCCGGCATTCCAAAGAACTGCCCAAAGGGTTAACACCACGATTCCTGCCACCAATACTCCCAACCGTTTGGCGCGTCTTATACTTTCCTCATTTTTCCGTATGAGACCAATGCAACAAAGTAAAAGTGCTCCCCAGAACACCAATAACGAATAAGTCTTTGAATATGCTCCGCCTTGAAAAAGCAACTCTTTAAACTTCTCATACAAATCCGCTGTAGGTTGCAACACCATTTCTTCCCGATGGGTCTGAAATCCATCTCCAAGCACACTACGCAGCAAATCCAGATTGGTCACCACATAAGTGAGCAATAACACCAGTATCGCCAACACATTTCTTCCGACCTTTTTCCAATCGTGTCCAAGAAGTAGCACAACCAGATGAAGCCCCCCAAGCATCAGCCAGGCAAATCCCACCAAAGTCAGCGAAGACATCAGACCGTAAAAACAGATTCCAAGCAAGACCCATGGCCTCCCCTCTCCTTTTAACCATCGCAGATAACAAAGCACCAGCATGGGCTGTCCCAGCGCCGCCAGACCATACACGGGATAAAACGGCATATATGCGAATAATCCTCCGGCCAGGAAGCAGATTTCCTCCGGAAGCTCAAAATAGCGGCACAAATAATACATGCCCAGAAAACCTATCAGTACAATCATCCACTGCATCACCACAAATGCCGTATATGGCGGGAACACTTTATATAACAGTACCCCAAGGGGTGCAGGTGGTGTCATGGATGACTTATCCATACCATTCATAAATTCCGGAATCACATCTCCCAGGAACAGATACTTCGCCTGATATATATAGTTCAAAATCTCTCCGTCCATCTGATCATGAACTTCCACGTAACTCCCTTCTCCCAAAAGAACATAGAGGACACCTATCAGACTTACCGCCCAAACTCCCACTATCGGCAATATTATTCTTTTTTTATTCTGATATATATTCCAAAGCTTTTTCATAATGAATATGATACCGCAAAATCCTCTTTTACACAACAAGAAAGAGGTCATCGCACTGCGACAACCTCTTTAAATCACTTTACCAATTCTTATACGAACTTAGCAGTTGAAACCTTAACACCAGGTCCCATGGTAGAAGTTAAAGTGATGCTCTTTAAGTAAGCACCCTTAACTGCGCTTGGCTTAGCCTTCATGATAGCATCCATAAGAGCCTTGAAGTTTTCTTCAAGAGCTTCCTCAGAGAAAGAAGCCTTTCCAAGAGGAACATGCACGATGTTGGTCTTGTCAAGTCTGTACTCAATCTTACCAGCCTTGATATCAGCGATAGCCTTAGCAACGTCCATAGTAACGGTACCAGCCTTAGGGTTAGGCATTAATCCCTTAGGACCTAAAACCTTACCAAGACGACCAACTACACCCATCATATCAGGAGTAGCTACTACTACGTCGAAATCTAACCAACCTTCATTCTGAATCTTCGGAACTAACTCTTCACCACCAACGTGATCAGCACCAGCTGCCAAAGCTTCATCAATCTTAGCGCCCTTAGCGATAACTAAAACCTTAACAGTCTTACCGGTTCCGTTAGGAAGAACTACAGCACCACGGATCTGCTGATCAGCATGACGTCCGTCACAACCGGTTCTGATGTGTGCTTCGATAGTTTCATCGAACTTAGCAGTTGCAGTCTTCTTTACAAGTGCAATTGCATCATTTGCTTCATATAAAGTTGCTCTATCAACTAACTTTGCAACTTCGGTATATTTCTTACCATGTTTCATTATAAATTACCTCCTAGGTTCTAGCGACAATCACTCCCGATTGTCTCCCAAATTATTAACAGTTTCTGAGTATTATTCTTCTACAGTAATACCCATAGAACGAGCTGTACCAGCGATCATGCTCATAGCAGCCTCTAAACTTGCAGCGTTTAAATCAGGCATCTTTAACTCAGCGATTTCCTGAAGCTTTGCCTTAGAGATAGTTGCAACCTTAGTCTTGTTAGGAACACCTGAACCAGACTTAATGTTACATGCCTTCTTTAAAAGAACTGCTGCAGGAGGAGTCTTTGTGATGAAACTAAAGCTTCTATCTGCATATACAGTAATAACAACAGGGATGATGGTATCACCCTTATCTGCGGTTCTAGCGTTGAACTGCTTTGTAAATTCAACGATGTTTACACCATGCTGTCCAAGTGCAGGACCTACTGGTGGAGCTGGTGTAGCTTTACCAGCTGGGATCTGTAATTTAATGTATCCTGTTACTTTCTTTGCCATTGTGGCACCTCCTATAATGTGGTAATTCGGCGCAAGGCACTCGCCTTGCTCCCACTGGAACCTTAAACATTAGGGTTCCTTCTCTTTGTTGCCTTTATATCTTACCGGATATCTCCGGGAAAATATCATCTTAAAACTTAAAGTTTTCTTACTTCTGCGAAGCTAATCTCTACAGGTGTCTCTCTACCAAAAAGTTCAACATTGATGGTTGCGGTCTGCTTATTGTAGTCAAGCTTCTGAACCACACCAACGGTATCTTTCCAAACACCGGCTACAACTGCGATGCTGTCACCTTCTTCAAAGTCAACAGACACATTCTCTGTCTTAATACCGAGAGGCTTCATTTCAGCTTCCGTAAGCGGAACAGGCTTGCTTCCTGGTCCTACGAATCCGGTTACACCACGAGTATTTCTTACAACATACCAGGTGTCATCATTCATATCCATGTTGAGCAGAACATAACCCGGGAACATTTTTCTCTGAACAGTCTTCTTTACACCGTTCTTCACCTCGACAACTTCCTCAAGAGGAACTCTAACCTCAAGAATCTGCTCTGCAAGATGCTTGTTGTTCTCGATTGTCTTCTCAATATTGGCTTTGACTTTGTTCTCATACCCGGAATAAGTATGAACTACATACCATTTTGCATCTGCCATACAATCACCCTCGTTCTAAATTGATGTTAAAATATTTACGCCATACTGAATCACGAAATCCAGTATCGCAATAATTACTCCAACAACTACAGATATCGCAACAACTGCTACGGATTGCTTGAATGTGGAATGTTTGTCCGGCCATGTAATCTTCTTGAATTCAGACTTAACACCTTTAAAGAAACTGGGCTTCTTGGTGCTCTTTTCTGCCATATCTCCCATTAATTCGCTCCATTTCCGTCGCTTCTCAAGCGACCATTGCAATACTTATCAGGTAATTATTTGGTTTCCTTATGAGTAGTATGAGTCTTGCAGAATCTACAATATTTCTTGGTTTCCATACGATCAGGATGAGTCTTCTTATCCTTAGTGGTGTTGTAGTTACGCTGCTTGCATTCGGTACATGCTAAAGTGATTTTTGTACGCATAATTTCCTCCATTTCACTGCGTCCCACGCAGTTTCTCTATATAGTCTTCATCAACTTTTAGGCATAAAAAAAAGACCTAAAAATAAATCTCGCTGAATTAATATAGCATATGCACGCTATTGAGTCAACGTTTTTTTTGTATTTTTGTTGTATTTCCGCCGTTTTTTCAACGTTACCTCTTGTTTTTTCCTTATATATATGGTACATTTTACCCATAAAAGTGGATATTTGTATTTTCTTATACAAAATAATCAAAACGGACTTTGATTATATCATACTTTTATTTCTACAGCAATCACGACTTTAGCCAAGGAGGAAAGGAGGCGTGTAAATGAGTGCTATTCTTAACACTGCATACAATAATTATCTAAGTGCATACAAGCCACCTACCAGCAATCGCTATGATGCACACAAAAAGAGCGAGCTGCGTAGTGTCTATAATTCCATCGTAAAGTTAAATAAGGAATCTCCGGTATACCTTCCTCTGGATGGACGGGTCGTAAGAGATTATGCCATCGGACTGAAAGAGAATGCCAGAGAACTTCACCATACCATCGCCTCTTTGGGCGGTTTGGACGAGGCTACCCTGCTCAGTCAGAAGGCTGCTTCCACTTCCGACAAGGAAATTGCAGAAGCCACCTTTATCGGTACTTATACTGCCGGTGCACCTGCGCCAAACTTTACTTTAGAAGTCGACTCTCTTGCCAGCGGTCAGAAGAATATGGGTAAGTTCTTACCGGAAGATACCGTTGCTCTCCCGGCAGATACATACTCCTTCGATGTACAGATTAATGATATGAACTATGAATTACAGTTCACCATCGGAGAGACAGAGACTAACCGAGATGTGCAAAAACGTTTGGTACGCCTAATCAACAATTCGGGCATCGGGCTGAAAGCTGACATTGCGGAAGAAGAAGGCCGCAGCGCCATTACTCTTGCTTCCGAATCTACCGGACTTTCCGGCGACAGGAAGACCATTTTCAACATCAGCGATTTCAATACCAGTAAGCAAAAAGGTGCCGTGGAATATTTAGGCATCGATTATATCAGTCATAAACCCACCAATGCTTCTTATCGTATCAATGGCGAAGAGCGCGCTTCCACAACCAACAACATTACCATCGGCAAGATGTTTGAGGTAACTTTAAAGGGTACTACCCCTGAGGACAAGCCGGTATCTATCAGTTTAAAGAATGATGTGGAGTCCCTTGCAGATAATGTAGTTGAACTGGCAAACGGCTATAACAGCTTCCTTACGCAGATGAATAACTTCTTAGAAAGTCATCCACGCAGCAAAAATGTTGTGCGCGAAATGACCGCCATAACCAGGAAGTTCGGACAAACATTCGGAGATATGGGACTTACTATCGAGAGTGACGGTGCACTTTCCGTAGACAGAGAGGCGTTAACCAATACCTTTGAAGCTTCCGAGGATATCACTGATACCTTCCAGACTTTAAAGAACTTCTCACAGGGTCTGCTCTCCAAAAGCAAGCAGATTTCCATCAACCCCATGAACTATGTTGAGCAGACAATGGTTGCCTATAAAAACCCGGGACATAATTTCCCGAACCCTTATGTTACCAGTGCTTACAGCGGTATGATGTTCAATTTCTATTGTTAATAATATTTCAATAAAGAAAAGCTTTCCGGTCTAACAACCGGAAAGCTCTTTTTCTGCCATTTCAAGGGCAGCCTCAATCACTTTGTCCATATCATAATACTTATACTGTCCAAGGCGACCGCCGAACAATACACCCGGCTCCGCCTCTGCCAGTTTCTGATACTGCATAAACAACTCACTGTTACGCACATCATTAATGGGGTAATAAGGCTCATCCCCTCTTTCCCATGTTGCAGGATATTCCTTGGTAATAATCGTATCCTTAGAAGTACTATCAAACTCAAAATGCTTATGCTCAATAATTCTTGTGTAAGGAATCTCTCGCTCCGTATAATTAACCACAGCATTCCCTTGGAAATTACACTCATCCTCCAGCAGTTCTTCCTCAAAACGCAGGGAACGATATTGAAGCTCCCCTAACTTGTAATCATAGTATTCATCAATCATACCGGTATAAAGCACCTTACCGAAGATATCTGCGCCTTCCCCTTTTGCGTCATTCTCCGCAAGGAACTCTTTATAGGTAATACCAAGACGTACTTCTATGCCGTCCAAAAGCTTTTCTACAATCTGCGTATAACCACCTTTCGGAATTCCCTGATACGGATCCGTAAAGTAGTTATTATCATAGGTAAAACGCACCGGAAGACGGCGGATAATAAATGCCGGAAGTTCTTTGGCACTTCTTCCCCACTGCTTCTCCGTGTAGCCCTTCACCAGCTTCTCATAGATATCTCTTCCAACCAGATTGATTGCCTGCTCCTCCACATTCTGCGGATTCTCCACACGCTCCGCGCAGCTTTGCTCTTCGATCTTAGCCTTTGCCTCTGCAGGAGTCTTAATGCCCCACATCTTGCTGAAAGTGTTCATGTTAAAAGGCATATTGTAGAGCTCATCCTTGTAAATCGCCACCGGACTATTTACATAATGATTGAACTCCGCAAACTGATTTACATAGTCCCATACCTTCTTATTAGAAGTGTGGAAAATATGGGCACCATACTTATGTACCTGAATCCCATGTTCCTGACCGGTATAGATATTGCCCGCAATATGACTCCTTTTATCAATCACCAACAGGCTTTTCCCCGCCTTCTTCATCTCATAGGCAAAAACTGCACCAAACAGTCCGCTGCCCACTACCAAATAATCATATTTCATTTAATTTTCCTTATTCTTTTTTGCTTTTGCTTTGTACTTCTCAATCTGCACAAAGTCATCCATCAGTTCCAAAACCTTGTCCCTGCCGGTCTGGTTTAACTTCATATAGTACTGCATCACACGATTCTCTAAAAGTTGCGCTCCCAAAGATGCATCTCGCTCCAATGAAGTAAAGTCTACCGGATTCAGACTAAGCTTATCACACATCTTAATCACTGTACCATAAGCCATGCCCTCAATACCGCGCTCTAAAGCGGTTACCAGCGTACTATAAGGAATGTTCATCTCAATAGCAAACTGACGTACACTGCGGTACTGGCGAAGAATTTCTCTTTTTAAAACTTCTGCTTTTGTCATATTCATTTTATACTCCTCTTGTTCCTTCCTTTGTTAAAGGTATCACTCCATTCCACTGCTCCCCTTTAGCAGTGAAACAAGCCTGTTCAGAGCCTGGTTCGCAAAAACGCCGCGATGCGGCTTTACTTTTGCCCCGTGACTCCAACTCTGTTCAGAGCCCAATTCGCAAAAACGCCGCGATGCGGCTTTACTTTTGCTCATTGAGTGGCTCTCGCCACATAGCTTTATAAATACAGCCCTCTGCAAGCAAGCTTGCGAGTCCTGCCTTTATAAAGCTGCATGGCTCTGAACAGATACAATGGTACGATATTTCGCCAACATTTTCAATAGGTAATAGGGTTTACAATCCTACTTTTCTATATTATACTATATGTATTCATATATAGTAGGAGGTTTCATTAAATGACAGAATTAGATTACAGCATTATTGCCCGCCGCATGAAGGCAGAACGTATCCGCAACAAAATTTCCCAGAAGCAGGTAGCTGATGGTCTCGGATGCACCGTATCCTTCGTCAGCAACGTTGAAAACAGCCGTGCAAAGTTGAACCTCAGAATGCTTGCATACTATGCACAGATGTGCAATGTTTCTGTCGACAGTCTTATGACAGAGCGTGAAGACGATTCCGAAAGCCTTAAGCTTGATAAAGAATTACTTCATGTATTCCATGGTTACTCTACCGAAGAACAGAAAAAAATCATCAAAATCTTAAAAACTTGGAAAGCAGATAATAATTAACAGCATATTTTTTCATTTTGCTGCACATTCTATGATAGGACATTATGATAGTAAGGAGCAAAAGGGTGAAAAAAGAACTAAGAAAATGCTTTTTGATAGGTTTCGTTTTTATCAGTATATTCGGAACACTTCTTCATTTCTTATATGAATGGACAGGCGGCATACGAATCATCGGACTTATTAGTCCGGTTAACGAATCTATCTGGGAGCATATGAAGCTCTTCTTTTTTCCCATGCTTCTCTTTACTGTCATCATGTCCTATTTTAATATTCTGCAGAGCCGTTATCCGGCTTTGATCCCGGCTCTCCTTATAGGTCTCCACACCGGAACCTGGTTTATCCCTATTTCCTACTATACTTACAGTGGTATTCTGGGACGTCATATCACTATCATCGATGTCTTACTTTTCTACATCAGTGTTTTTCTGGGACTACGTACCGCATACCGCCATACCAAGAACAGCGGGCTTTCCAAATATGAAATCCCGCTGAAAATCAGTGCAATGATAATGCTGTTACTCTTTTTACTCTTTACTTACTATCCGCCGAGCTTCGGCATATTTCTGCCAAATTAAGCACCACATATTATGGTAGTTTAAACCCTGCTGCCTGCATCGCCTTTACAAAATCTTCTTCCCTTTGCACTGACTCCAAGTCTTCCAATGCCTCCTTCACCGTAAGTCTGCCTCGTTCCACCATTTTATATACATGGAGCAATACTCCCTGCTCTATTCCTTGCTGTCTTCCTTCATCCTTTGCATATGCCAATTCTTCCCATCTTTGCATATACTTCACTCCCATCTTCTCCGATCTACGAATTTCAGAGACATACTTGTGTATTAGCTTCACCTTTTCACTTCCGCTCCGCTGTGCAACCTCATCCGAACTCTCTGACACATACTCACAAAAATCCAGAAACTCCTGCGTAAATTCTTCCCTGTTTTTTCCTTTGGTATTAATAAATATTCTCATTGCACCATCATTTAACTTTAAATCCGGACATTCCCTACATACGCCTTCAAATGTGTATCTGTACAAGCCCCGCCCAAAGATATCAAACGGAGCAATAAATACCATGCATACATCATTTAACTTGTTAAAATCCGTTTCCCCCGGTACCAGCAGCGACACATCTATCAATCCCTGATATAAGCGACTTCGCTTGGGAATGTTATATGTATTCTTCTGTTGCATTTCTATAGAGAAAATCCTATCTTTTTCCGATACTCCTATCACATCCAAACGAATAGCTCTTAAATCCGGTGAGACGCTTTCCTCTTGCTCTGTATGAGGCTTCTCTTTCAACACAATGGGCTTACTTGTAACAATCGATGCAATTGCTTCAAATGCTTCCTTGTTTTCGATTGTTTTATCAAATAAAAACTTATCAACCAAATTCAGACCATCTAAGACAGTCCTTTTCTTCTGTGTCATACACAGCCTCCTATTCTGCAGCAGGTCATCCCTCCTGCCAATGTATTCTATTGTGAAACAAGCAGGATTCCTGACTACGGCAGAATTGCCATGGATAAGTCTTAGACTGTAGCCTCGCTACAAGATTGGTTCCCAGATTTTCACTTTACTAGAAGTGTAGCATTTTTAACATTAACTGTCAACTATATTCTTCTATACAAAATTCTTGTAATATTCCGCTTTACATGTTACTATCTAATTAGAATTTTACTTGCGATTGGGAATATAGAGAGAAGACTTCCTTGGCAAAGGCAGAACCACTTATCACGTTGACCGAGCGATTCGCGAAACCGGTGATATCATAGGCAATGGTTTCTCTGAAATCTACGTCAACGCTCAGATTAAGGAAGATGGGCAAAGGGAGCTTCTAATTGCCCAATACCATGATGGCATCCTCTCTCTTAAGGATGCATGCGCATATTCCAAACTCTCCGAAGAAGAATTCCTTGCTCTGGAGAAGGAATATAACTAAATAGGGTGTACATATTAAGAGCGTGATTCAATAGGAATCACGCTCTTTCTTCACAAAATAAACAATCATTTATATCTTCTGCACCTTAACAATAAGCAGAATCCAACCTCTTCAACTCCGAATAATTATCAATCTCCACAATATCCTCAAAGCTGCACTCTCGCACTTCTACCCTGTAATCCTTTACAAAATACTCCAGTGCCACCTGATCCCAGTAACGCTCCTTACCGCCCGGCATCTCGTACACGTCCTTAATATGCTCAGCAAGCTTAACCCCGTCTTCTTTGTTCCAATAAGAAATACCAAACATATGATGGCAATCCAAGCCACCTATTTTAAGTTTCACAATCACCTTATTCTTAGTTTCAAAGCACCAGTCATCCGTCTTTTCAACAGGCACTCCTAAATAATTACTTGTATATTGATATTTGGTAATTAACTTCTTATTATACAGAACCAAATCTGCTTCCATCACATAGGCATTTTCCATCAGATGTCTTGCACACAATGCGGAAGCAATATTATTCGCCTCATTAAAAGCCGGATTTTCAATGAATTTCAGGTTCGGATATTTATATAGCAACTGGTCAAATTGTTCTCCTAAATACCCTCGCACAATAACAACCTCTTCTATTCCAGCCTCATATACCGCATCTAACAGAGTGTCAATCATACGGACTCCTTTTACCCGCACAAGAGGCTTAGGAGTATTCAAAGTCACCGGCACCAAACGGGAACCAAAGCCTGCTGCCAGAAGGATTACTCTTTTCACCCGATAAGGTTCCAAAGCTTCCAATCCGGCCTCCACGATGCGATTCCCCTGCACCAGACCACCTTGCCCAAGTTGCTCCAGCACTTTATTAACAGTTCCCAATGCAATACCACACTCTTTTGCAATATCTCTTTGCGTCACATCCAAGTCCTGTACCGATTCCAAATATGCTAAAACTTCAAATTGCTTTCTTGTTAATTCCATACTGCTCTCCATTCGTACTAATTCCTTGTCGCTCTAATGTGCTTCTTCCAAAACAGCATTACTATCTTCATTGCCAAATTTACCAGCAATATCAGTAGCGATACAAACGCCGCGCATTCCAGCATCATCTGCGCCTCAAACTGTGTGATCATTAGCGACAGTGTCTTTGTCTTCACCGTTACCAAAAATGAGATTGCAGAAATTGTCATCATACAATTCACAAAGAAATACGCAAACATTTCTATCAAAGTTTCTTTTGTTTGCGGAATGATAACATCCCGGATGATATAAATACGCCTTACTCCCAAAGTAGTTCCTATAGCTTCCAGATTCTCATTCGTCTTACTAAGCGTGTTATACATCATTAAATATGGACTAGAGAAGAAATGCGCCATATTCACCATGATAATGATTATAAAAGTTCCATATATGGACCACTTCTTAAATGCCATTGCATAAGATAGTCCCAGAACAATTCCGGGAATTGCCATGGAAATAATGGATGCCAGATGAAATAAGTAGGATGACTTGGTCTTCATTCTGGTTGTCAAATACGCACTACCAAAAGCCACAACCATACCAAGTATCGCCACTACCAAAGCTACCAGAACAGAGTTCAGCATAAATTTCCCACCTGACATTTCAAAGCACCGGAAAACATGCTCCATCGTAATGGTCAAATCAATTGGATATTTCTTTACAAAGGATAACAGTACAAATGTAAGAATAGGTCCCACCACAGCAATAACCATCATAGCGCAGTAAATATAACAAACCACATCACGTATCTTATTATGCTTCAACGGATAGGGCGTATGTATCGTACTGCTGCCTCCATTATCCTTCGTTGCCATATCTGCCACAAAAGCCAATGCTGCCGGTACCAAAAGCACCACGCCTATAGCACTTCCTTTTCCAAAATCCAGGAGCCCGATAACATCCTGATACATCAATACCGGTAACGTAGTACACTTACCACCTATCATTAACGGCACACCATAATCTGTTATAATCAAGGTAAATGTTGCAAAAATAATAGAAATCAATGGTTTTCTCAAATAAGAACAGGTCAGTCGCAGAAACTGATTCTTCTTCGGAATCCCCAGCATATTTGCAGCCTGATAAGCACTTCCATCCTCATATCGAAGTGCATCTATAAACATCAGGTAGGCAACCGGAAACGAATACATCACCGAGCCTAAGATAATTCCGGACGCCCCGTAAATGTTCCACTGCAAGTGAAACAAATTCGTCAAAATACCATTGGCACCAAACAGGATAATCAACCCCATTCCATGGGAAATGGACGGAATCAGCATAGGCACAACCATAATCAGATGTATCGTTCTCTTGAAGTTAATCGTGGTCCTTTCAACACACCATGCAAGAGCAAACGCCAAAGCCATGGATATAACCGTTGCAATCGCTGAGAACAATACCGAATTCTTAAGCGCATTCACAAATTGAAGAGATGTCCAGACAGTGACAACATCCACATCCTTAATCCGCACAAGCATGGTAAGCAAAGGATAAATTACGGTAATTCCGAAAAAAAGAGCCAGCCCGAGCTTAAGAGGTGTCACTTTCCTACTTTTCATAAATATCCCCCATATACACAGACATACTATCCATCTTTGTTCTCAGATTATCCACCACAAAGCTTTTCACAAAATCAGTTGCCGGCTCACGCAGTAATTTATGCGGCGTATCCACTTGACACACCCTTCCTTCATTCATTACCAATATACGGTCCGACATAGCGAAAGCTTCTTCCTGATCATGGGTTACAAAAATCATAGTAGTTCCAAGCTTCTCCTGAAGCATCTTAATCTCCTTGCGAAGAGCAAGCCTTGTATCCACATCCAACGCCGACATAGGTTCATCAAATAAAATAATATCCGGCTGAAGAGCCAGAGTTCGAGCAATGGCAACACGTTGCTGCTGCCCTCCTGACAATTTAGCCGGTTTCTTATCTGCATAATCTGTCAAGCCCACCAATTCAATCATTTCTCGTGCACGCTCTGTTGCTCTGTCCTTTAAGTGATTATGAAACTTCAGAGCATATCTTACGTTATCCAGTACGGTCATATTCTCAAATAAGGCGTAGTTCTGAAATACGATTCCCATTCCACGCTTTGAAGGTTCTACCGCTGAAATCTCCATTCCATCCTTATAAATCTCTCCGGACGAGGCTTCCACAAGTCCGGTCAAAATTCTTAGAATGGTGGTCTTGCCACAACCGGATGGTCCAAGCAAGGAAAGAAACTCACCTTCATGTACATCAAAGGATACACCTTTCAAAATTGCTCTTCCATCCAGTTCTTTATATAAATTCTTTATTTCTAATTTCTTTTTGGCATTTAGTAAATCCATTTTGACAATAATCTCTCTTTTTCTTCTGTTGTGTTATTACTCATATCTGCATAAGGAATGTTCGAAGGATAATTCTCTATCTCGAAGGTAATATCTGCATATATCTGCTCCGGAAAGAATCGCCCACAATTTTCTGCAATCAATGTATGGTAAAAGAAATCAAAAACATCTCTTACTGCCTGTCTATCTTCTTTCCCTTTGATAACTCCATATCCATAAGGGACACTGGGCGAACCCTCTTCAAAATAAACTACCTTTAGGTTCACACCGGCATTTATCTGCGTCACCGCCTGCGCAGTGATTCCCAATCCAATTACAGCCTCCCCTGAGACCAGATTATTAACCGGTCCCGAACCCGAGGAAGTATACTGTAAAATATTCTCTGTCAAAGAATCAAAATACGCAAATGCCTCTTCTTCCCCCATACTGTTCACAAGAGCTTTCAGAAAAGAATAACCCGTTCCGGATGATTTCGGATTCGGCATACTAATTAAACCTTTATACTCCGGTCTTAGCAAATCTTCATAGCAAGTGGGCTCCGAAAGCTGCTTCTCTTCCAATAGGTCCATGTTAATAATAATTGCTCCACCATTCCTCATTTCCGGGAAAATCTTTCGTTCCGGATCCTGCACATCCTCTAAGAAACCGATCACATCATAACTCTCCATGGATGCCAAATTATCCGAATATTGTTGCATGTATCCATATTCCACACTTAGCGAAATATCACATTCCGTATCTGTTCCCTCTGCAAGAAGCCTTGCTGCATGCTTTCCGGTCTCCATATATTCTATGGTGATATCATAATCCGGAAATTGTTCTTTCAAGCGAGATAAATAATATTCATTTCGATAATCCTCTGCGCTGGAATAAATTGTCACGGAATTATCCGGTTTATCATTGCCACAGCCAGCCATGATTCCGGCCATTCCCAACACCATCCATAGTAAAAAAAGCTTCTTCCGTATCTTGTTCATTCTTATTACTCCCCAACCATTAAATGTACATTGATTTATATTCTAATATATCGGACAAGCCAAGGATCTACATTAGTTTTTTCGCACTTTTCTCTGCACTTTTTTTAACACATACTTGTTCATTTTCATAAAAATTATTTTTATTTTATCAATACTATCATAAACATCTCTAGTCCTTTTTCCCTATCTCTTTTATCAAAAAATATTGCCCTCAACCATCCTGCATGTTATGATAACTATAAGTACATATATCTATATTAACAGGAGGATTCTTTATGCATTTTGATCCATCATATTTCGAGGGCGAGGAACGGGATGGTTTCTATATTAGACCCATGGTAAAAAGAGCGTGGGCTACGCAACTGGAAATTCTAAAACAAGTAGATATCATATGTAAGCGGCACAAGCTTACCTACTTTGCAGACTATGGAACGCTTCTTGGCGCAGTTAGACATAAGGGCTTTATTCCTTGGGATGATGATATCGACATAGGTATGGACAGACTTAATTACACTCGCTTTATCCACTATGCCAAGAAAGAGTTACCTAAAGGATATCGAATTCGCAATGTCAAGGAGAACAATAATAAATCTTGGGTTCCGCGAATTTCCAATTCCAGTGCTATCACAACCTCTCCGGAGTATTTGGAAAAATATCATGGTTGCCCCTACGTAATGGGAATTGATATCTTTGTTTATGACAAGTTTCCTTTGGATAAAACAGAAGAAACCATTCACTTCAATCTGATAAAAGCAACTTTTGCGCTTAGTCAACTTTGGAACAACGAAGAATTACCTCCTGAAGAAAGACAGGCATATCTTCACCAGATTGAAGAGCTATGCAATATTTCCTTCAACCAAGAAGAATCTCTGGAGCAACAGATGTTCGTCCTTACAGATAATATATGCGCCATGTATTGGGATCAAAAAGCAAAGGAAGTTACCTACTTCCCTGATTTTCTTGCAGCTCCACATTTACGATATCCGATCGAATGGTATTCAAAATTCATTAACGTGCCTTTTGAAAATATTACCATTCCCATACCTGCCGCATACCATGAAATATTAACACTCCAGTATGGTGATTACATGACACCGGTTCAGGGTGGTTCAAATCATAACTATCCCTTTTTCAAGCATCAGGAAGAAATGCTTTTTGAAGAATTCAAACGCCAGGGTATGGAAGTTCCGGAACAGTTTCGCGAATAACAAAAATCCTATCCACAATGTGGATAGGATTTTTGTTATCAAGCTATATTCTATTAATCGTAACACTTGAGACATATCCCCGAATTCTCTGCGCCAGTAGTTCCAACTCCGATTCCGTCACCGGTTCAAAATCAATATACTTCCGTCCAAGGCATTCATACTTTTTCTTCGCAAGGGAATGTGTTGCAAAAATCTCTATGGGGTGTTCCGGATATCTCTTTAATACGTCCACAATTGCCTCGATATTCCCGTCGCGCAGAGTGTATTCCCGATTGCAAGGAATACGAAACAAAATTTCTTTATTTTGTGCAGATAATATCTCTAAATTCCTAAAGAATCTATCAACATTACCCCCAAGCACTTTGCCACATAAATCAGGGAGCAGAATCTTCATGTCGACAATAAACAAATCAACATACGGAATACAAACCTCTACCAAATCTTTATCCGTCATCAATGCCGTTTCAAACGCAACATGACCCCCTACGTCCTTTAACCTCTTCAGCAACTCTACTAATGCCTCTGCCTGCAACAATGGTTCTCCGCCGGAAAAGGTAACTCCGCCTCCCCTTTTCCAATATGCAGAATCCTTCATTATCTCTTTATACAATTGAGCCGCATCATATTCTCTGCCATATACCTTTTCAATACCATCTTCCGAAGTATATGCCTGTATCCGACCGCTGATATTTTCCGGATTTGCACACCAGGGGCAATGCAGATTACACCCCTTCATGAATACAGTGGTCCTTATCCCCGGACCATCATGCATACACATCCGCTGAATGTTGGTAATTATCATTTTATCACGCTTGAACATTTTTTCCTTCATTCTCCAGCGCCCTTCTAATCAGTACATCCTGATAGCATTCGGGAAGCTCATTGAAATATGCACTAAATCCCCATACCCGAACAATCAGGTTCGCATATTTCTCCGGTTCTCTCTTGGCCGCCAATAATACATCACTTCCCACGACATTCATCTGCAACTCAAAAAAACCAACCTCTATAGCAGCCATCAGAAAATCTACAAACTTATCAAAGTTCCGGTTAATAAAATGCGGTGTAACCATGAAATCCACCACGTTACCATTAAACCGATTCTCTGCATAATCCAAGCCGGCAGCAAAATTTACAACCTCCGTATATCCGTTCCCGGAATCTGAGGAAATGTGTACCGCAAAAGGTTCTCCCTTTTTTCTGCCATCAAAAGTAGCCGGGAAATCCTTCGCTGCATCAATATATGTCGGAGCACTGACTCCAAACTTAAGCGTACCACCCAAATAATTCCGGAAGTCTTTCGTATACTCTGTTGTTTTCCGCAAAATAGAATTCGTCAAACGTAGCACACTTTCATCATCCGTCCCATATGAACATTCTAATGCTTTTAACTGTTGCCTCAGACCTTCCTGTCCGGCATAATCATCTGCCAATACCGCTCTTACAGAATCCGGTGTCATTCGTCTTTCATCAAATACATATTTCTTAATGTTCAGTAATGAATTCACTGTATTCGCCAGCCCCACGGTTGTAATTCCATAATTGCTATATTTAGCACCGCCACAGGATACATCCTTCTTGTTGCCCCTACACTCTCCCATAAATACAGAAAGCAATGGAGCATACTGCAACCGGAACACTGCAATAGATGACTGAATTCCATCCAGCTCTTTCCTCAGTTCCTCATAAAATTCATCCATGAGCGCATCGAATGAACCCACTTCTCCCACACTCTCTAACAGATTGAGAAGTACCTGTGGATACTTCAGATGAGCAATATTATTCAGACTGATGCTCTTTCCTGGTATCAGCGGCTCCCAGCAGGCTGAGACACCATACTCTACTGCATCCTCCGTCGGCACTCCATACTGCTCCAATAAAGGGATAATCACATCATCATTTGCAAGTATCGGTGAGCCCACTCCCGTTTCCATACAACCAAGCGCTAATGCCATCAACTCACGCGGCATTTTGCTATTCACACGCAGGAGAATCTTGGGATCCGGTAGACGGATTTCCTGCAAAGCTTCTAGCCACAAGTAAGTAAGTTCATTACATACATACTCTCCATCTTCATCACTTTGTCCAAGCAAAATAATCTGACCGGTATCTCCCATTAACACATTGCTTTTCAGCCAATAGTACTCATGGAGCGTCTTAAGAAAGTCCTTCATTATCACCCTGGCTTCCGCCCTGCTCAAAGTACCTTCCTGCACTTCGCTTTGATAATACGGCTCCAAAAGCATATCCAAATGTCCCAGCCCCACTAAACGGTGCCCCATCTGCCACAGGTTCTGATTAACAAATAGAATTCTTTGCAAAGCCTCTTCAAATCCTGCTGCCTCTGTCTCTATCATCCGCGTAAAATACTTCTTAATCTGCGATTCCGATGTACTATCACTAATACGCCTGCATAATATACACAGAGACTCTACGATATCATTATAATCCCTGCAAAAGTCTTCCCCCAAATCCTCAACAGAATACTTTAAATCTTCCAAACCGCACTCTAAAATCACTCCATAATCCGGCGTAAAGTTCTCAAACCGGTACCCACGTGTTACATCAAACAAAAACTGTGGATCTACAAAATACATAAAACGCCCTGTATTTTGCGGGATTGTTACCACCTCGCATGTCTTTCTGAACACTTCACGGTATGACCCAATCCTCTGCGCCTGATAATACTCCGGCTGTTCTTTCTTATTCAGTGTGTCAAAGTCTTTCTTTAACAGTCCGGAGCGCTTATATTGATTTTTCTCTGATTCCGTTACATACTTTGATAACATCTACTTCTCCATCATAAGCTCGTCCAATATCATCTGCTTTATCGTGATACCCGCCAGTTCTAGACATTCTCTTACTATATCCCTATCCATATCGGGAGTAAGGAGCAAAACCTGCGCTTGATTATACAATTCCTCTTCTTGAAATCCTACAATCGGAATCCTTATGCTCTCTACCTTTCGAAGAGACTCATAATTTCTCTCCACGATATATGGCACAATAAAACCACTCTCTTCCAATCTGCTCACAACCGCCTTGCCACATTCACGATACCCACAGACCGCAACCTTGTGAACCTCCTTATTTCTAAGAAATTCCAGCCATACATTACTCTCATTTATTTCAGCTAACAACATACTCTTTTCCAACTCTGTCACCCTATTCTGCATCACTTAGCAATCTGCTTAACAAGTCTGATTCGATAAACTCTTCCGTCAGCCACATAATGGAGCATTCTTCTACTCCATGCTCCAAAAGCCATCCCCGGATACTCATAGCAGTCTTTCTGCTATTCACGGCAATGATTACCGGTACATCCCGATACTTGACATCAAGCACTGTCTCCGGCGACTGCACATCTAAATGAATCTGGCGGAACTTCTCGTACTCTCTGTCTACCCAACACACCACATTGGCAAGCTTGTTACCGTTCAGATAACGGTAGATGCTCTGACCACACAATCCGGCTCCATATATAATAACAGAAGTACCTACCTCTATCCCTCCAAAAGGTAGCAGGCATCTCCGCCCCGCACCTGCATCCAGGTAAGAGATATGTCGCATAACACACAGCACTTTTGCATACTGATTCAACTGCACAAGCAACCTATCTGCCTTTCCACTCTCTCGAAAGCAGTTATCTAATCCTTTTATCAAAGCAATGCTACTTTCCCAATCCATCTCCGTTGTATTATGTGCCATGGACCCCGGTCTTTGTACATAATGATATCCCGCATAATCCATAATTGCCACTCGGTTACATTGCAAAACATACGGATAAACTACTGCTGCATCTTCACCAAACCTTACTGCATCGTTCACCTGAAACTGTACCTCTTCCAGCAAACCTCTTCGAAACAGCTTTAAACATAGTGATGCCTTCAATTGACATTCATTAAAGTTATCATCACAGAGCATGATAGGAAGTAATTCATTAGCGTCGTATACACCATAAGGGACTTTACTTCGCATAGGTATGGTTTCCTGCCCCATATCTATAAATGCATCACTCTCTACCAAGTCCGCTCCCACATCCTGCATCCTATTTATCAGCTGCTCATACATATCCGGTTCAATCCAATCATCTCCGTCCACATATGCAACATACTCTCCCGATGCAACTTTAAGCCCCGCCTTTCTGGCACTAACCAGCCCACCATTCTCCTTGTGGATAACCACAATACGTCCATCCTTCAGGGCACATCTGTCACATATAGTCACAGAATCATCCGTAGAACCATCATCCACCAAAATAATCTGAAGATTACGGTATGTCTGATTGCAGACACTCTCAATGCACCTGTCAAGATAAGGTGCCACATTATAAATTGGTATGATTACAGAAATCAACTCTTTCCCCATAGATACCCTCTCCGCTCTTATCCCTTTACTGACTCAACCGTATATCTCAGCCCTTCCTTCATAGACACACTAGCTTCCCAGCCCAGCTTTCTAAGCTTGGATACATCCAGCATCGCCTTCGTAGCCGTAGAATACCCTTTCTGCTCCGCAATATCCGGCAGCTGAAAGACTACCTTCGTCCCTGCTATATCTGCAAGATAAGCTGCCAGCTCTTTCAGCATGATATCGGATTCTTCATTTGCCACATTATATGCGTGCCCTACTTCGCCCTTTGTCAAGATATAGAGCACCGCTTCTGCCGCATCTGTCGCAAAGGAATAGGAATATTTCTGCGTCCCTTCACTTTTTAGAATGATATCCTCTCCGGCAGCTGCCTTCTTAATAAACTGCGAGATTGCCTTTGTATCAGAGGAGAGCATTGTGGGACCATACACTCTGCTCAAACGTGGGATTACAAAGTCCAAATCATAGGTCTGCTTATAAGCATTACATAGCGCTTCTCCTAACCGCTTACTCTCCGGATATCCTGCCCGCAAGGTATTGCAATCAAGATATCCCAGATAGTCCTCAGCGAATTTCTCTACATCACCCCTATTTTCCCCATATACCTCTACAGAGGATACAAAGCAGAATTTATTCACGCCATGTCCCACTGCATAGTCCAGAAGATTTTTCGTACCGATAATATTCGATGCAATAGTACCAATAGAATCTTGAGAATATTGCAGAGGATGGGTATTACTGGCTGCATGAATTATAAAGTCTGCTGCACCGCATTCCGGAATCCCGCCATTGATATCACAAGAATAGTATTGGAGCTCCGGCATATTCCTGTACTCTGCAAATCGCTCCTCCGCAGTTGCCACATTCCTGCTCAAAGCGATTACACGCACCTTCTCTGCAGTCATCCCATTCCGTAGCATCAATATATCGACCAGACACTTTCCAAGCATTCCGGTGGCCCCTGATAGTAATACTGTCTTATTATCTAATTCGCTCCATTCTAAAGACTTCCTTGCAATCCGCTCTAATTGCTCCTGATACAAATTCATCCTCTTACGCTCCTTTAACCCTTCTAACTTATAAACTCCTTATCCGCATATACGATGTTGTACTCTTCATAATGCTTCTCAAAAAATAGAGTAATCAAACGTTCTGACACAAACCCAAGATACCTGTTCTGATACACATCTTCCTTCTCACCACCATGCTCCTGCACCGCAAACAGAATAGGAAACATCCACGCACACAGCGTATCCAATACCTCTCGCCTTGCAATCAACATATTACATGGTGAATACAGATTCCCTGCAAAAACCCTTTCTGCCACCACATAATCTTCCGGATACTTTTCCCGCAGATACTCCATTAGGAAATCCCAATCGGTCGCATCATGCCGTTCCCTATAATTCTCCGCAATACTTGGCTCCACATAGGTAGGAACCGGTAGTATGACATCGATAGCCTTTGCCTGCATAATCTCCGCCCAGTCGGGTGGTAACACAAAATGCCGGCGATAATGGCACAATCCTATCACATCTTCCCCGGCATTCTTCCACATCCAATATAAAGCAGTCAGCTCACTATACTGACGATTCATTTCGGAAATATTATCTTTCCGTTCACCTATTACGGTATTATCCGTTATTTTACAATCCTCCAGGCGCTGCTGCGTAAGCGCCGCTCCTACCTGAATCGGCACGATATACTGCTCTGGCACCTTAGAATATACAAGTGGTTTATCATATATGGATTTTGCCATATAAACAACTCCACGGATATCTCTCGAACGTTCTATTCTCCGCATAATATCCAAAGTATCAATTTTTACAAACTCACGTAGCCGGTTCTCATAAACCTTTTCCACATATTTATTTCGGAAAAAATTATCCACTTCTACAGTTACGGGTACTATCTTCTTGACTCCCTTTTTCCGCAGACGATTGGCAATATCTTCATGATAGATTGCTTTCGTCGCGATATATACAGGCACATCACGGGGAATCGTCGCATCCGGTAAAAGTAATACCGGGATTCCATCTATCAAAGAGACATTCTCCTCTCCGGCATCCACCAGGAAAGCAACAATTTCCACATCAGGATACAGAAACTGAACATACCCTTTTAACGTCTTCGCTCTGGATTGCGCTCCAAAGATAACGATTCGTCTGTCATTTATCATATTCGTTCTCCGTTTACTTAATCCAATCCTCCCGCTCCATACGGAGGAGAGATTTGAATAACTCCAGATCATCTATTGTCGTAATCTTAACATTCTTCTCGGTCCCTTTGGAAAAGTACAACGTCTGTCCCAAATGTAGCATTAAGGTATTCATATACACTTCTCCGGTAATCCCCCTTTGCTGCGCCTCACTATGTGCCCACTTCAGCTTTTCATAAGAGTACGCCTGTGGCGTCTGTACACGCATGATATCCTGTCTGGGTATGCTAACACTTCCGGAAATTCCATCTTCCGTAGTAACAATCGTCTCCTGACAGCGGACAGCACTTAGTCCGGACCCCTTCTGCTGGCACTTAACAATAGCGTCCGTAATAACCTCCGGTGTAAGAAATGGACGGATAGCATCATGTATAAGAATAACATCCCTGCTTCCACACACATCCTCTAATGCCTCTATCCCTTTAAAGGTAGATTCCTGACCATCCTTCCCACCATCAATAATCCATTTCAGCTTCGTAATCTTATATTGCTTCGCATAGACTCTCAGCACCTCATGCCAGCCTTCCAGACACACTACCATTATGGCATCTATATCCGGGTGACGTTCAAAATTCTCCAGCGTATATATAATAAGCGGTTTCTCATACACACTCATAAACTGCTTCGGTATATCCTGCGCCGTCCGACTGCCTCGCCCCCCTGCTAATATCATTGCTATATTCATATGCTTCTCATTATCCTTTGTCCAACAAATTATCTATTTCACCCGGTAAAACTACGTATGCATACGATACAAAGCCTTAAACATCTCCACATCCTCTACCGTATTTATCTTAAGATTAAGGTCTGAACCCTCCGAAAAGTATACTCTCTCCCCCAAGCTTGTCAGTAAAGAGCTGTTATCCCATGCCCCGGTACAATGCGATTCCAATGCGCGATTATGTATCTTCCAAAGATACTCAAAATCAAAGGCCTGCGGCGTCTGCACCTTCATAATCTCATAACGGTTAATACTCTTATACCCATCCTTACCATTATCCGAGTGCATAATGGTGTCCATGATATTGGTAGCAGCTACTCCCATCCCTTTCTTACGACACATATATATACTCTTACTGATTAGCTCCTTAGAAACCAGAGGTCGAATGGCATCATGTATTACTACGATATCCCCTGCTCCCATCATCTCACTCATCATTGATAAGCCATGAAATGTCGACTCCTGAGCATCCTTTCCACCGGTAATAATCCGGGTAAGCTTTGTGATTCCAAACTGCTTCGCATATACTCTGACCATCTCCTGCCATCCGTCCAGACAGGTTACATATATCTCGTCTATCTCCGGATGATGCTGAAATACTTCCAATGTATACACGATAATCGGTCTGTTATTCACATTTACAAACTGCTTCGGTATATCCATCTGAAAAGTAGCATCCTGCCCACCTGCAAGTAATAATGCAGTAATCATACTCTACACTTCCTCCACTACATATCCATGTTTATCCAACCGAGAAATTATCACAAAATCTACAGTTCCCCCAATTTTCTCTGCCTTCATATAAACACTTTCGCACCATCTGAAATCTGGGTCCGTACCAAATATCTAATAATCTCTCCCGGGACAAATCCCCCAGTGTATACTTCCCCAAAGCATCATTACAACATAAGGATATCTTCCCATCCGGTCGGACAATTATCTGTTTATATGGAAGTACACACCGCTCCTTTCCGTAATCTGCTAAATTCTGCCGATTCGGTGCATCCCCTCCTCTGGAAGTTAAAATCTCCTTCGGTTTACGTAGTACAATCGTTACCTTCTTTTTTAGTTCCGGATGTTCTTCACAATATCGCTGTATTTCCTGACAGGGCTTAATCAGCTTCAATTCCTGCTGGTAATTGTCAATAATTAATTCGTCCAATATCTCCGTTAATGCAACAAATTTTTCTAATGTAAGTAAAGTCCCGTTTGTGAACAGATGCATTCTGGCTTTGGGTAACTTCTCTCTGGCATATCGGTTCCACTCAATGATTCTATCATCCAATAACGGTTCATTGTTAGAAAAAGTGGTAAATCTGCCACTATAATCAATTTCTGCCAACTGCTCCACAATGTTATAAAACATTTCTTCAGACATAATTGCTTCTTTACGTGGATCCACATTTCTGTTTACCGGGCAAAAAGAACATACTCCATTACAGCGGTTTATGGTTTCTACTTCAATATGGTGAAATAGTGGTTGCTTTTCGAACAATAACTCTGCTTCATCGTAAACCGCCTTTTTCATATATTCATTTCTCTCGGACTGCTGCCATTCTTCCTCCGTAGACACTTCCGGTGTCAATTCATAAGGATTCACTATCAGTTCATCTGTTTCATAATATCCGTGTAGATAATCTATAAAGATCGAATAATTTGTAATCCCCGCATCCTTTAACTGTTTCACAATGCTTGACGCGTATACACTGGCTACAACAATATGATACTGCTTCGATAATTCCATAAATTGCTGCAAACCGATTACCCTCTTGCCTAAATACATAGTTCCCTGTTTTGTTTGACTATTGTCGATAAAGTATTCTACTTCATCTTCTCCCAGCTTTTCCAGTGCTACCTTCCCATAAAGACCCGCACCAAATATAACACTCTTCTGCACCATTCTTTCTCCCACCAATTTACTAAAGTGCATTAAAATAGTTCCTTAGTAAACTATCTTTTGCAATAAAATCTTCTTCTAGCGCCAAACGCGCATTCGCATTCAACCATCCGGCATTATGCCAATGGATGCCGACTTCCGTACCTTTAAAATTCCAGCTTGCAGGATCACCTTTAATACAAGTAATATAATCGTTGGAAAAAAGCATCACATCATCCACAACTTCTGAATTAT
Organism: Acetatifactor sp.; assembly: GCA_045541195.1. Classification (GTDB taxonomy): domain Bacteria; phylum Bacillota; class Clostridia; order Lachnospirales; family Lachnospiraceae; genus Acetatifactor. The sequence goes on from JAZQIQ010000009.1 coordinate 81,148, forward strand.
GACTGAGCACCATTCCATGCTTATTAAAAATCGAACCCAGCAGTGCCGGTTGTGGAGTGGTATCCACTGTACCATCAGCCTTCAAAAACTGCTTGTCAGCATAAAAGCCGAGCAGCTCTCCTACCAAAGGATTCCTCCTAGCTGCTCCGAATCCGGAACCTAATTCAATCAATCCGTCATTTTGTCTGCAAAAAAAAGCAGTTGCGAATCTCATCCAGTCTATTGGCGCAATTAATTCCACATCCATATCTAAATATATTCCACCATACTCATGCACAACATCCAACCGTGCATAATCCGATACAAATGCCCACTTCCTACACTCAAAAGCCTGTCTCATGTACTCATTTTTTGTCACATCATAATTATTACTATTCCACTCATGTATTTCAAAATCCGGACAAAACTTATACCAACTATCTATGCATCTTTTGTATTTATCCGGCTTTTCCTCTCCACTAAACCAGAAACTATGAATTATAGGCGGAATTGTCTTTTCCCTGTGTGCTTCAAAATACTCACTTACACACTTATTATCTGCTTCTTTTTCCTCGTATATCATTAACTGCAAAGAATAACACTCTGCCTCTTCCGGAAGCGCTAAATCGAGAAGCTGCCTGCAAATCGCGTCCTGATATCTTAGCCCTACCGTAATTAGAATTAAAGGTTTCTTTTCCTCACACAACCTTCCCGGCGCATTTACCGGTATCCTGCGCCCTAATACATCCCATTCTTTTCCAACTTTCTCACTACTATTGTCTACTATATAATCCGTCCTCTCCACAACCTCTGTGTGTATATTCGGATATAAGCTGGCATAATATCCCCAACCTGTCGAAGCGCCAAACTGAATAACCCTTCTATCCTTTATCTTTGTAATAAATTCATCATAACTGCATTTAATAAACTTCATACGCGCCTCCAGACATTTCCAGCATTAAGAGATAAGTGCTATCTTTTCAATCTTGTTCTCTATTAACGTATTAATCATGGCCTCCACGCCCATATGACTAGCCACTATTATGCAAGTATCCCACTTACCACAAACCTCTAACATATCTTTAACAGACATTACCGCAAACTCTTCAAATCTCATCCCTTTTTTTGCTTCATCAGAATCTGCTATTCCTTTAAGCACAGCTCCATATTTCTTAAGCTCTCCATACACTTTTTTGCCGAATATTCCGGCTCCATAAATCAATACATTTTTCTCTGAAAAGAAACTCTCTCTCTCTTCGGGTGGAACATAATATGTTTCATATAATCGATTCTTATGTGAAGCAATCCCTCTTATTTTATTTTTATACAAATGCTCCTCCGGCAAATCCCAAACCTCGCCTGTAATGTAAGGATCCACTATCCTTCGCTTTAAATACTGCTTTTCCTCTCCCGAAAAAAAGTATTCAACTACTCCATCCAGCCCCAACAATATCTTACTTATTCTTGTAATTGATTGATTCATCTCATCATCCGAATAATTTTTAATAACCTTCCACGGAACAACATCAACCACTGCCCCATCTTGCAAGGTCTGAATATTCATATACATCTGGATAAATATTGTATCTAATTTATCCTGAAAACGTTCCTTATATCGTTCCCAGCTGCACCTTTTAAAAATAACATTTGATAAAAAGCCGAATAATGCACTATTATGCTGTACACCATTTAGCAACTCCCGATACTCTTGCACATTACTTGTATCATATCTTAATGTATCCCCCCCCATATCCCCAAATGGATATATAGTGGACCTGTACTCATCATTTTCCGCATAAACATTAAACGGTGTAATTAGTATATCTGTCCTATCTTTCTCTTCTTTCAAATGTTTTACCGCACGACAGATTCCATTTTCTTCCGGCACATCATCATTACCTACAATCCAGCAATATAAACTGTCAGAAAGCAGAACACTGTTAAGAAAATTATAATCCATCCCTTCATTTTTCTCATTTCGCTGATACCGAAACAAAATAGAAGGGTATTTTCGTTGCATAGAAATTATCACTTCTGTGGGATCTTCCGTAGAGCAATCGTCACTAATACAAATCTCCACGTCTCGTTCCAATGAACTGTGAATAATCTGTACCACACATTTTTCTATCAATCTTTTCAATTTTTCCAACCGATTATAGTTGGGTATACAAATTGCCAAATACTTCATATCCTAATCCCCACTGACCTCTCTAGACCCTTATTTTATAATTGCTAAACTAAAATGATCACCTATTGGTATTTTAGGTAATGTAGTCCCTATCTCCTTTTCAAAAGATTCCACCGCTTTTTCAACCCCTTTGAGTCCTGTATGAAAGTAGTCGTGTAACAAAATAACCCCTCCTTTTTCCATCCGTTCCCAAAAAAATCTTAATCCTGCCAACATAGGCTGAAAAAGGTCCATATCAAGATTTACAAAACAAAACCTATCTTCAATCCCCTCTGCACTCATCGGAAAATACCCCTTTTTAATAATAATATTTTCAGGTGATGTCATCTTTAACATTATCTCATCAGTAATAACATCAAAGAACCTTTCTTTTGTAAAATATTCCTTGGCAAATCCCTCACCAATCGCATTAATTTCATGTTCCAAATCACTTTCGTCAAAACCTTCAAAGGTATCAAACAAATACAATTTACGTTCATCAAAGTAACTATTTATAAATTTAGCCGAATCCCCTCGGAATACTCCACACTCAGCCACATTTCCATTTATATTACTCTTCTCACACCACAATGCAAAATCTTTAATAAAGCTAGTTCTTTCATCGGAAAACAATTCAATGTAATCTGCGTCAAAATAAAGTAACTTTATATTATCACCACTACATCCTTTCGATTCCAGAAAACGCTTCACATTAACAGCCTCAACATAATCCCCTATCGCAACCAATATCAAATTATTTTCCACATTACAATAATCAAATTTCTCTGTTTTAAAAACGGGAACTCCCATATAATCCCCTGGTAAATCTCCACTTTTATCAATGTATCCCTCTACATTATAGGCAAACCTATTTTTTAGAGGCATTAAAACACTTTTTCCCAATTTACCACATCCATATATATATACATTCACTTTAAATCGCCTTCCCTTTCTGCAAATAGCAACCCTCTTCTAAAAGTTACTTCTTTATTATCTAATTCCCATGCTCCCTGACACAGAATATAACCCTTGGAATTCTCCGTCCCATATCCCATTCCTTTTAGATATGCGGTAATATGTTCGTTATCACACGGGTGGTGATATGTACAAATTGCCAATTTAAGCTCCTGCTCTGTCAAAATGTTCTCAGCACCTTTAAGTGCTGAAAGCTCTGCACCTTCGATATCCATCTTAATGCAGTCAACTTTAATATTTCTAAATATGGTATCCAGTCTACAATGATCTTCATCATCAAAATCTGCTACAAACTTACGAATTATTGTTACCTTCTCAGAATATGGCTCAAACGTATACTTCAATGCCTCAATCCAATCTTCTTCTACCTCAAACAGATAAATATGCTCTGCTTCATCAATTACTTCCAAAGCAAAGATTCCTTCAGCTGCGCCCACATCTACAACGACACCTGACATAAATTCCCTAATATATTCACAATTCCAATAACAATGCGGCGAACGCTCGTCCTGCTCCATAACAATGGAATTATAGTAAAATCGCACCTTTTGTTCAGCATCCATTTTTCTTGAAAAAAACATTTTTTTCGATTTATGAACTACATAGTACATATTCTTATTTACATCATAGTGCACCGGTACTTCTTTATGCATATACTCATCAACAAACGGATAACAATACATACGGGCAGGATACTTTTTTATATAGTTTAAAACCTCTGCTAAGTCATCTTTTCTTTCGTATCCCACTCGCAGTTCCGATTCATATTTTTCTCGGATACGTTCATCTAAAATGGGCATAACCGGCTCTGTATAAATGATTCGTTCTTCCAAAATCCCGTATTCTTCCATAAGTTGCTTCTTTACTTGTGAATAATATATTGTACATACCCATATCTCATCATAAGTAAATCGATGTATTTCCTCGGGCTGTACAACCGGAATATTTCGATATTGGGAGCACCGGGGATGGTTGTCTACAATCGCTACAATTATATTTTTTCCATTGTAATCAATATACTGGTCTATCAACTCCCTGCCACGCTCACCTGCACCAAATATTAAAATGTTCTTCATCCGCGTGTTTCTCCCTTCAACCATTCATATATCCTTCTGTAAATTAGAATACCTTCCTCATTTCCCTATTAGCTATCATAAAAGAATCCTTATGATGTTCTTTTATTGATATTTTATGGCATTCTCTGGAATTTCTTCCCAAAGACGTAATATCATGCAGACTCATCCCATTCTTCCACATCACATACATGAAAGACAACTGGTCTCTTTGAGACTCCGTATCAAATTCATGCCACCAATCTTCCATAATTTTTATACATATTGGATTTCGATGTTCTCTGGCTATTACCATCATTTCCGGCATACCATATCGGACAGGCATCCCCTCTTTGATGTATCTTTCCATTTGTCTGCATACATCTTCCGCGGCCACCCTTTTAAAATTTACGATATTGATAGCTTCATAAAAAAGACATTCGCGAGTCGGATGCATAAACGCTGAGATTCCCGATTTACTACTTTGAATAAATGTTGAGATATCATCACATACTTCTATATTCCCATCAATGTAAATAGAATACTTATATTCCGGAAATAACAAATGCGGTTTCATTTTAATATAACGATTTCTCTTGATAGGAGAGCAGATGCTATCCGGCATCACTGTTTTAGCATCTATCCACTGAAAATATCCTAATTCCTTCGGTCTTTCATCAGATACAAAAAAGTAATCTACATTGCCTGGTTTCACCTTTGGCAAACAAACTTCATCATAATTTCCAAAAACCCCTGTATAAACTGCAATCCGCTCTGTTCCACTTATCACATTTTCCTTAGCTTTCGGAGCCCACGAATTCGGTGATAAAGAAAAAAAAGAATTTACTCGTGGAAAACTCTCATATCTTTTAATTAACTCCAGATATACTTCCGTATGATTAACAATCATATCATCAATCACATTATTAAAGTCTCCGATTTGTACTACTCCGAGTTTCGCGGCGCACTCAACGACATCTTCGTAATAGTCCCGACTAATGCGAATAAACGTAATATATCTATCATCCCCTGCTATTTCTTTCGGATTGATACATGTAATCCCTTCATAAATGTCCCTTCCCCACTTTTCAGCATTACTATCAAGAAATACGTCTGCCTTAACTCCACAATGCAACAACACATCTGCTGCCTGCACACCACAACATCCTGCACCGAAAATCGCAATCTTATTTCCTTCTTCTTGCCACTTTTTTAAATATTCGATACATAATTGTCTCTCTTGCAAAACAAACACCTCGCCACTCCACTATATATTGCCATCTTCTTGCGCTGCCGGTTGCACCCCTGCCGGAATTAACTTCGTCCTGTCATTCATTCCATTACAATAACTACACATTTCCAGATAACCCTTATCCGAATATCCCAAACAGTACTCCATGAGTATCTTCTTTTTATTCTCAGCAATAAAGTCCAAATCTAAATAATCATCAGCACCTATATGCATCCCACTATTCTCAGAATATGCTCTTGCCATAATGCAATAATAGAATCGATTCTCCCTAATTTCTCTACACTGGGACTGACAAGCATCAAATACCTTCATCGTACCTTCTTCACCATACTTCTGACCCTCGAACCCAAAGTCCAGCCACCAATCCTCCGTTCCGTTTAACTCATACAAGACTCCAGCCTTCTGCAATAAATTAACTAATCTCTCAATTTGAGGCTTAAGTCTCTCATTTGTTCCCCGATAGTCTGATATTTGAAATGTAACATTATACATTTTACATACACGAATCAACTCATCCGATGGCATTAACGTTCCGTTCGTAACTATGTAAAAAAGGGACATTTTATCCCGATAATTCTTTCCTATATATTCTATTATCGCAATCAAATGCTTATATAATAGCGGCTCTCCTCCCAGAAGCGCGAAATTATCTACCCTATCAAAATTATTAAAGAAATAATCTGCACTGGTCTTTGCTTCATCCAGGGACATATCCACACACTGCGCCCTATTCTGAATCAAATTACAGCCATGGCAACACTTAACACAGCTCAATGTACAACGCTCCGTCAATGCTATCTGTGCATGAAATATGTGTAAATAATCATACTTATATAATTCATACAAAGGAAAAACTTCCGTTGTAAACTCATTGTATCTGTAATAATCAACCCATGGTTTCTTTCCATACTGTTGTAGCTGTTTTTCAATCTCATCTCCCAAGAAGTTTGTTGGAGAAATTACTACCTTGACAGACTCCATCTGCAAATATTCGTCAACAGAAAACACTTTCTTTCCTTCAATGACACTTCCCACCTTCTCCTTGTCATTATCCAGAAAACCAATTACAGAATCTCTATACGAATAATTCTCCAAGAGTCTCTTTCCATTCTTTCCCGCACCAAAGATGAGAAATTTAAAATCCCCTTGGCAATCGATTTGGTATTTTTCCAGTCGCTTGTCCAGCTCCACACCTTTATTATTCCACTTCATCTCACGACTTCCGTTTCTAAATTTTTTCAGCTATATAATAACGAGACATATCTACCTTACCCTTATTCAATAACTCAATCACATTATAATCACTATATCCTCCAACAATGCATCCGTTCACCACGTCATAAAATTGCGTTTGTGGCATTAACTTTTCGGACAACTGTACTCTGATATATTATTAATCTATTCTTCCCATCTATTTTTTGCACAAATTCCATTATCTCTTTTAAGTATTTTCTTGATGAAATAATAACAATTTCACCATTATAGTCATCTAACATCTCTTGGATTCCTACTGTTTTTATTCCATTTGGTTTTTTATCGCAGACCTTAACTATATCCTTTTCAAGTACCGCAAAGAGCCGTTCCACTTTCTTTCCATCTTCACCAGCCCCCCATAATATAAATCTATCATTTTGCATACGTTTAGAAACTCTATCTACCTCCGTTTCTATCTCCAAAAAATAATCCGGAAAATGTCTTTTTATATATTCCAAGTATTTGACATTATCTGCCATTTCAAACAAGTTCATTTCACCAATTATTTTCATTGCTGTTTTCACATCACTGTCAATTATACTATTCATCATCATGTATTGTGTTGAACAAACAGAATTTAATTCTTCAATTCGTTGTAAAGATGTTGAATTCTTTTCAAGCCAAAAATCAGGATGAACTACATCCAAAATTTTACCTTCATTTTCCATTTTGAAATTATCTGTAAGCTGATCATATTTTTCCATTTTGACATAAAGCATAATATTCTGACGTCGTAAAGGATTAATACTTGCATCTTCCCAAAAATATTTTCTCAAACAATCACTTGCCTTATATCCCTTTTTCCTAAATTTTTCAGTCCAGTAACTAGCCCATTGCTCATTCACATGATGCGTTCCACCTTGTTGAGGAATCGCAGCACTAAAAACAACTACATCTGACAATTTCGTGATGTTATCTATAAACACATCCGCAAATTGTTCTTCCAAGTGTTCGGCCACTTCAAAAGACATCGCCAAATCAAACTTTTTGATATATCGAGTTTTTTAGTCAGGTCAAATGAATAGTAATGTTCTTTATCAATAAATAATTCATTTGATGGTATATGCTCACCATCTATCCCCAGTATCTGTATATCCGGATTCTTATCTTTTATTACCTTTAAAAAGAATCCTTTTCCACACCCTATATCCACCACACTCTTAGGCTTAATTTTGTCTATAATATACGGCATCATTCGCTCTGCAGCATGCAAATTAACAGCTAACACATTGTCGTAAAATTCTTTTGTATAACATTCCATATTCATTACTCCTCGCATCATATAATAATATCGTATAATGGATTTCTTATTACTTATATCTCCGTAATCATATCTGCCAAAGAGACTATTGGGCAATCCACCTTCTTTTCCAAGTCCTTCTTGATACTTGGGAAGTAGCTTATAGCCGCTACCACCACCACATCAACCATCTCCATTGGTTCATCCGGTTTCACCCCCGGAACTTCCGTATAAATATAGTCAATGTTCTTATCAATTACATACTTAATCTCCACTTTCGACTCTTTAAGCTCATCGTACAATAATTCTCCCAGCTCCTTCATCCCATAAATTGCCACTGAACGATACCCGTAATGCTCGAAATATTCCTCTAACGATTTGCCCGCTTGTTTTAATTCCACCCACTGCGTTAATACACCATAAAACTCTCTAAACTTGCTATTTTCATTCTTATAATGCACTATTTTTCTTTTATGCAAGGTTCTTTCCCTGACACATCCGCATATTATTCCTACACATACTAAAATAATTAGAAATATATTTTTCATTCCGACCAACTACTCCATCACCATTTTGAAGACACCTCTCTCCTTACTCAAAAGGAGTAGAAAGAAATGTTATAACTTCTAAATCTTTAGAACCATTCAACTTTACTGAAGTTTTTTCATCATACATCACTATACTATCATTCTTTTCTATCTTGGATAAATATGCCTTATAATCTGCACTACCCGCTGCATAGTTTTCCTTCTTTACTGCCGCCCTGATTTTTCGGATATCTTTTTCATCAACAAATTTATAATGACATATCGCAATCCAAATGGGTGTTTCCTTTACCGGATACACCGGTATCATAGTATGGGAACTTGCAACAAAATCATCCTCTCCCATATAAAACACTGGATATTTAGACAGATAAACTTTTCTATGGAAAACGCGATACCTCGGTCCCCCCACTATCGCAGCTCCATATTTCCAACTTTTAATCTTATATGTATCCTTATCAAAATAATTCGACTCAACCAAACTATTTTCATTCGAACCTGAAAACATTTCATTCCTAGGATACATATCCAACAGAAAACCTTCTATACGCCTATAATTATTTCGCCATGCAGCCGCTATTAAATCCTTTAAAGTGTGATTCTCACGCCCTTTATATGTTATAAATTCATCAGAATCTACAATTATGCACCAATGATTATCACCATGTAATGCCAACATTCTGTTCAGCCAAGCAACCCGCTTAGCTGAACTGTATTCTTCAACACACTCATAGACATATGCATCCTCTTGCTCACACAAATATTCTTTTGTACCGTCTGATGAGCAATTATCCAAAAAAACAAATCTATCAACCCCTAATTTCCGATAGTGTTCCATCAACAACTTTGCCTTATCCAAATCATCCTTAATCACACAAAACAAAATGATATCTTCAATACTATTATCTAACTCACAGTCTTTTATTCTCGTCATTCTACTAGTCAAAAATAATTGTAAAATCTCACTTGCCCTATCATCTCCACATTTTCCAAAAAGTTCAAACTTGTGCTTCCACAGTGCAATATTTATTCCTTGCAAATTCTTTCTAAATCTAAGAAAACCAACTTTTACATTTAATAAGTACTTAATATTGTCATTCAATTATAAGTTCCCCTCCGGTCCTGTAATTAAATCTCCAAAATACCTATCCCACTCTTCTGGCTTAAAATATCCAATTCCTGTTGCAGAAGAAAATGTCATCTCGCCAAAAAGCAACTTTCCTGTGGGCAATACATACCAATCCACTCTCACGTGCCTAAACTCTTTACTTAAAATACGACTTAATTCAAGCATTTCCTCCAATTGAACTGGTTTCTCTACAATTCGCTCATCAAGCGGATAATCATATTCAACATCCATAGTATTCCAATCCAAGTCGTAAAAACGCACTAACTCTTTTATTCCGTTTTTGAATACTATATTTCTATACCATACATATTTAGGTTCTCCATGAAAGCAAAACACATCCATGTTATGTGTAGTCGTGCCCAAGCCTTCAATATACTCTTCACATATAATCTTTGGTGGAATATTATAATACTGCATCTCCAATGAATTAAATGCAAAATTATCGTTTTTCCATTCCCTTAATTGCTTTATAATAGCCTCTTTATCAATAGTAGCAGAATCTTTTACAATTATATTTCTACGACAACCATTGTTCAGTTTCAACACATATTGCTTTGGTAAAATGGAAAAATTTATTTCTTCCGGTTCGTCCCATACACCCAGCAAACCCACTAAATATTCCTCTCCAATTTTCTCTTTTATCCACTCTCTTACCGAGTATTTATCTACTAACCTAGTTCTTCTTTCATCTTGTGCATAAATCTTCTCCCAACAAATTATTTCGTTATAAGTTCTCGGATTCTCCCAGTTCATTTTTTTTCCTAACACCGATGTGTATAAGTCATCCACTGCCTCCTTATAATCTTTCGGATCCAGATTTCTAAAATAGTCCGGACACAACCATTTGTAATACATCACGATGTGTTCATCGGATATGCCTAAACCTTGTAGTTGTGTATATAACTCTTTACGAACCCCTTCGTCCCCTACCGCAACAACATACAAAATATCCTCTCCCTCAATCTTATATGGAACACACACCTTTTCATCTTTTTTTCTATTATCAAAAATTGCAATAATAGAACTTTTATATTCTTGCACTAATCTATCATGTAATTCTTGTCCAATAATCCCATATCCAACAATTACAATAGATTTTGCTGCTTTCATTATTTCTTCTGTTTTCTGTCTTGTACAATACATTCTTTTTTACCTTCCTCCATGCATAAACTTTAACCAACCAAACAATTCTGCAAATACTCTTCCTTTATCCCAGAATTGACTGTATAAAATCATCTAAGCTATAATCACCTTCCATTGATATACGATTTCGCAAAATGGCTCCTATATCATTATTCTTTACCTTATATGACCAATTAGCAAATCTAACGCTACCGGACTTATTTACGCAGATAATCATATTTGCAATTCTTGGAAGAACGTAATAGTTTTCCTCATCTTCTACAATTTCTGCAAAAAACGGAACACCTTCCCTTTCCTCATCAACATGAAGTTGTTTAGGACAATCAATATCACGGAGTTCCTCTGTTTGTATATTGAAAGCGACAATTTTCTTAGAATATTTCGGTATTAACAGTAACTCTGCATCTCCAAATTCTAAAATATACTTATACTCTTCCTGAAGAACACATACACATCTAGCGTTAGAATAATCACTATTTACTCGTATTATTTTTCTTTCAAAAGATAGCAAATAAATATACTCTCCTTTTACTAAGATATCAACAAAGCCTATCCGTTCAGTTCCTACTCTCTTTCGCTCAAATATCTCACTGTCCACATTAAATACCAGCAGGTCAGGATTTTCTTTACAGGTTACAATAATTTCCTTTTCTCTATTAATATACTTGCCCCAAAGTGTCACCTTTGTTTTATATGGCAAGTCGATTTCTGTCATTTTTTTATTTTCAAAATCAATCTTTCTGATTTTATTTCCTATTATTGGCAGAGCGTATAACTTCTGCATATTTTCAATCAGTGTATGAAATTCATAAAATTCCTCTGTACAGACATTTTTGAACAATACCTCACTTTCTCCCGTAATCATATGGTATTTGACAATTTCATCTGCATATCCCGGAAATACTAACAAAAAATCCCCTTTCTTCCAGACTTTGTAATAGTCTCTAAATTTTTTCATCGGCAGTTCAAAACATTGCTTAATCTGAAAGCTATCTTTATCTAAAAAGGCGATATTACCATACTTTTGTTCTATTCCCCAAATTTTGCCATCCTCATAACACAATCCATCAAAGTATAATGCTTTTACCATCTCTTCTTCTCTCCACAAATTTCTGTTATATGTTGGTGACTTTTCATGTCTTTAGCATCGCCCAATTTACCGTTCTCCCCATAAAGCAACTTTATACATCGTGTCATCCTCCTACTACCACTTAGATATTAACATTTAGGATATACCATACTTCCATCTTAATTACTCATTTCACTACAAATTAACTTGTACAAGAATAGATACACCCTACATCTACACCTAGCTTAACCAAATCGTCTCTTATCTCCTCTTCATACCTATTTGTACAAATAATAATAACATCTGCCTTGTTCAGTTTAGTCAATGAAGGAAAAAGAATTCTATATCCTCGAAAAAACTCTCCTGCTCGTTTTATATTTGAATCAAACAGATAATCTATCTTGTCTTCTAAATCATTTATGTAAAGATGTTCTATAATCTCTTCACAAATCTTTCCGGCCCCATATAATGCCACAACTTTTTTAGAATTACTCTTTACTATTTTTTCGATTTTTGCAAAATCAACTGTTTTCGGTCTATATACATCAACCACTTCCGATTTCGCGTAAGCTTTTTGTATGGGATACTCATCACTACAATTCTTATCCCCAATCTTTTTTACAGTACACCATATTTGTACATTTCCAATATCTTCTACACCTAAAAGACAATCCATAAAGTGATTTATTCTCTTTTGAGCGCGCGCCCACTCTTCCCAATTACAGTAGGTTTGAAAAATTCTACAATCCTGAGAATATACTGCAACCCACTCACTCTTCGGCGCATTAGTCATACGAAATTCCCACTCTAAGCTTGTAATCTCCCATGCCTTCGACGTATAGAAATCTGTAAAAAAAGTGGGTGAGAAGCTATAAAAACCGTGTTCTACATACCTGGCCGCCGGACATATATGAACAACTAATCCTCCCTGCTTTGCTAAACTAGATATATTTTTCATAGCTTTTGCCACATCAAAAACATGTTCAAGCGTCCCACCATTCAAAACCAAATCAAATGATGATATTATTTCATCCGGCATCTCCTCATTAAGATTTGCAATAATATCTGCTCCATCGGCCTCATCATAGTCCAATGCATGCACTTCTTTCACACCAAACATCCGAAAAAAGTCATATGTGTCGATTGGATTCTGATTAAAAATCTTTGACCATATTTTTTCGTCATAACTCCATCTCAAAGACATTAAGATAGCGCCAAACTCCTTCCATTTAATGTGTATATTTTGTCGCCCTATCATACACATGCTTTGAACATCATGCTCTTTTATAATTTTTAATATTTTTATAATATCAACTGTACATAATCCCATAAAAAACTCCTTTTCAGTTTTCCCAACATTATTCATCTCCGCACAACACTTCATCTATTGTTGTTGCTTAACTTTCTGTTTGTAATAGCCATCTTCCCTATGATACAAAACACACTTTTTGCAATATTCACTAGGATATCGACCATTTAGAATACCTTCTCTAATTTCTACAATCGTTGGATTATTCCAAGCATCCATTATATTATTATAATCAAATAAATACCCTAAAGAATTAATAGCTCCCTTCACCACAGCTGCACAGGCAATTGGAACCATATTTTCAATATATCGATTTTCATCACATCCCCTTACAGGCCATATCTGAAATTTATCCCACAATATGGGACAAGGAGTACTTGTATAATCCCCCGGCTCCGGAATGTTAACCTCAACACCTTTTTGCGATGCATATTCTTTTAGACTTTTAAGTTCATTGGTAATATTCTTATCCAAAGAAGTATAAACATTCTCTGAGCTTGTGTAGTCTGAATAGTCGTAAGAATAAAGATTCCCTATAGTTAATATATAATTACGTATTTGTTTTTTTTCAAATTCATCTATTATTAGTTTCAAATCTTTCCAACTGTTTTTTGTCAAAATCAGGAATATATTCAATTTAATCTTACTGTTTTGAGAAATATACTGTAATGCAGAAATTAATTCTTCATAACTCTGTCCTACTTTTATCTTCTCATGTTCTTCACCGGTAGATGCGCATAAGTCCGTTGTAATATATGATATATTATCCCCGCGCTTTACAATTTCTTTTAAATACTCTTTCTTTTTGAATAACTGAGGCCAGAATTCTGTCTGTAATGAAACTTCCCCATACTTTCCTATAACATAATCCATCATTCTCAATATATCAGGATTGGCAAACGGCTCACCCGTTCCACATATGTGAACTCTTGATACCCCTCCCTTATATGCAAAGTCTACTATCTTGCAAAAATCTTCATAAGATAACCTAAACGGAATGTTATATGCATTGCTATTCTCTTTTGCAGCATCTCCATGATACGCACAAAATAAACACTTATTTGGACAAATAGACGAAACTGCAATCGTAATAAACTCTGGTGGATAATGCAAAACCGATTCTTTTAAATATTCTTTTTTCTTAGCTTTGACATAGTTATAGTATTCCGGTACATCAATATCTTCTCTATTCTTTTTGTCCTTTATATATTCAGAAAAAACAAACTCTTCATCATAAAACATCGCACCAAGAATAATTTTTTCATTTCCAATTCCATGTTTATTCAAATATACAACTATTTCTTCCCAATCACGCACTGAGACGATTATATAATCAAAATCAACTATTTCTTCAATACCCATCGTCCACCGTGTCGTTCCGGGGATTTGTTCCTTTTGAGTCGTAATAACACCTAAAACATCCAAGGATTCATTTCTTTTCTGTATATAAAAACACAATTTTCTATACTCATAGCCAGCACCAAAGATGTAAACTTTGCTCTTTTCTATACCCATACTTTCCTCCACAACGTGCATCTCTTTTGGATATTAATAACACAAAAAGCCAACCATATATCCTTAATATACGTCAGCTTTTCACATAATTATCTTGTTAAATTTTAACATCCTCCATGATACACTTCGACCTCCATGTCTAAATATCAAAGTATTACATACTAACACTTTAAATATTTATCGGCATAAAGTCATAATTAGTTTACATATCGAAAGTACCATTTATGTATTTTTCGACTTACCTTTTCGCCGTTGGTATGTTCCCCTATTTCACCTACGGCACCTTAAATCCGGCTGCCTGCATTCCGGCAAGAAATTCCGTTTCACTGATTCCATTCTCCAAATCTTCCAATGCATCTTGCACTGTGCGCCTACCACGCGCCACCATCTTGTATAAATGATACAACGCACCTTCCGCTCTTCCCTCTGCCCGTTCTTCTGCTGCCCAATCAGCTAATCCTTTACACACATTTCCACCTTCCTTCTCAACTCTGTTTCGCAATTCCTTTAGCTCCTTAGAATGGGCATGCGCCATCATGACATCATACGCATCCATGCCAAGGCACGCATAATCCGGGTTACCCTTCACCAGCTTCTTCAGCGCTGCTTTGTCCTCGGAGCACCGGATAAACTCAAACACCTGCCGCAAATCCGTCTTAAATACACCGGTATCCTTAAGCTCACGCACATTAACCAAATGCATTTTGTAATTATTCACATAAGCTTTCAGATAATCGGGCACCGCCTCCATATCCATCATCTCCTGCAACGTTTCCGGTCCGTCCCATTCAGTTCCCCAGAATAGAACCAGAGATACACAAGATTCCCTGACACTGACAGGATCATCATTGATATGCCTCAGAATATAGCCCCACTACAAGATATGTTCCCAGACTTTCACTTTACTAAAAGCGTAGCACCTTCACTATTTATTGTCAAATATATTTTTTTACAGTTCAAAACGCAGGGAGATTTTGCAAGTAAACGCATCCCCCCTGCGTCGCACCTACTCAGACAAAAATAATGTTGCATTTAGTTTGATAAAAACACAATAAAAATTACTCCGTTCAATACACTAAAGCTAATTAGTTTCATTCCGCATCAAGGCAGTCAGTGTTTATAATACAAAAACAGGTAAAGCCTACATTTGTAAGCTTTACCCGTTTACTGTGAGTTAAATTGCAAAAACCATTTTGGTAATTTCTTTGATATAATTTCTTTTTCTCCAGCTCTTATTACAGCAACTGGATACATATACTCTGTGTTGTCATAAAAATAAATTTCATCACAGTAAGGAATAATAACTCCTAGATTAGTAAAACTGTCACAAAAGCGCCTTTCAACGTCAGCATCCGGTATCCCATGCCCTCCGTTCCTAACCCTGTATGCAATTCGTTCCTTTGCTATATCTACAGAGTCAATTCCAACATAAAACAAAATAATTTCATACCCATTCTTTTTGGCTTTAATAATATTTTGAATGATCCCTCGACCACATAAAGTTGTTTCCTGTACAAATGATTGTTCATTTAAAAACAACTCCTTTATCCTAGTAACAGCAATCTTTCCCGCTTTTAGCAAATCTGACGGATTTCTCCAATCACCAAACTCTACAAGAATTTCATCTGTATTAATTCTAGGTAAATCCTTGAACTCTGACCTTGTGTGATACAATGTAGACTTCCCAGAACCATTCACTCCTGCGTAAATAATATAGCTCTTCATTAAAACTTGTTTGCCTCTATAACGCGTCTTTGTTGTTGCTGAAGAATCGTATTAAATATCACAGAATAGAATTCCTTCTCATCCGGATTCTCTGTTTGTTTCAAAAGATCCACAAATTCCGCCGTTGTCATTTGGCTAAATTTACTACTGATCTCCACAAACAATTCGTTTAATGGCATAAACCTCTGTCCTTTCACCCTGAAGCATCCTCCTTTCTCATAACCCGTTTGCCACTGGCATACTTTGTAAATAGCGTCTACCATGGCATCCGAACATAAGCCCGGATTCATATTAACTCACAATTGCTTTCCTTATTAACACCTATACCAACAGGGAAAGCCTTTGAGTATCCCTGACTGATTTCTCAGGGACACACCCTATTAGCAGACAACGCCTGCAATTCCTGTCCTCCTGCCACAAGCCCAGACGAGCTCCGGCTAAAATAAATACATTGAACTTTTATATTATTATATTACCATTATTTGATTTGTAATTCAATGAGAGCATGAAATTTCAAAACGCAGTTCCTATACCGGCCCATCCACAATCACTAACATATAGTCTTACAAATCTCACAAGCATGCACTTTTGTCTTTTTATCATAGTTACATCCTTATCCCACTTTAGCTCCACCAATATGACCGACTTATCCATATGTGCCCTCTTCGGTAAGAACATAATAGACGAACCACCATCCTACACCATCACATCCTGTATCATCACTGGCTTCTCAGTGCTTTGGCACAGCTGTACCAGACTGCTGGCATCTCCAAAATACCCGTCACACAGCACGATTGCACGGTTCAGCTCCGCTGTATCATCATAGATTCCCCAGCCTTCTGCCTTATACTGCTCTCGCAGCGCCTCATAAGCCTCCCATAGCTGTGGACGCATAGATTCTATCGTCGCTTGAATCAAAGGGTGGGGTCTCCACAGAAGTGCCACATCCTCCCGATATTCCTTGAAGATTTCAAATGTACGCTTTATCTTATCTATCCACTTATCCTCATACTTAAGCAAATCGCCAAGACCTACATTATATAGTACCACCTTTTTTCTACTGCCATCCGGCCTATATAATATTCTCTCCCAATCCTTAGGAATCTCCACTTCATCCCGGCTCATTCTCTGCACTTTATCCAACTTCGGCGAGCCGTTTCCAAAGATTTTCTTTTCCCAGCCTGCTCTGGTCTCCTCTCCCTGCTCCCGTACCAGGACGTCAATATATATCTGACGCATCTCCTCCGACTGTAGGATAACCTTATCCGCATGAAGCACTCCCGGTGTCAGCACAAAGTGAGCTATACCATCTACTCCCCCACGGTTCCTTGGATCAATCTCCGCTAATACAAAGTAAGGAATATACACAAGCTGATCTGTATATTTTTTCAGATTCTTCGCATAGAAAAAGGGATGGACAGTGGTTACTATATTGTACTCATCATATGGATTATGGATATATACCACGTCCGGTCTACGCCCGCTAAAATCATATGCATTATAATCCGTTACCGGTACATTCGCAGGAAACTCGCCTGCTTCATAATGCATCTCACCTAAGCTTCCATCCTGTTTCCTATCATAGTAAGGAATGGGAATCACATACGCATCACACTCCGGGTCTGCCTCTGCAGCCATCCACTCACTTTCCAGAGAATCCCACATAGATGCCTTATAGGGCAGAAATACCACTTCCTTTTTTACCTTTATATCCTCCAAAATACTGTTTTTTACCCGGTCTAGGATTCCCTCCATACGCAGGTAGATTTCTTCCGGATTCACCTCAGCCCCTTGCATCAAATCCATATGAAGCATATACAAATACTCGCAGTACTCTTCCAGAATCCCTACTGTCACAAAACCTACACCCTCAGAATCCTCAATCAGTGTCCCCAACTGCACTGCCCCGTTCTGACATTCCGGTAGCAGACTTATTACCGCTTCCTTATTATCACGTTCCAGTAATTCCCGTAATTTTATATGCATTTTCCGCAAAATACCCTGCATTTCCAAAAGCTGCTTTCTGACAACTCTATCCATCTCATCTACTCCTTCCGGGATTATCTTTCGACATCCCATATATTTATCGACACGAACCACAGTATTCCTTACACATACATCTCCAAGCAATCATCCCATTGCATCTCTTTTACTTCACACACTTCCCTCCTACGGCTCCTTCCACGCTTCCGCCATTGATGTATCCAGCAACTCTCCCCTACCAAGCCTACATATAAATTTACAAAGAAAAACTCCCCAGATAACTGGGGAGCCTCCAGAAGCTATACCTTGCGGTCATACGGCTTCGTTTAAACATATATTTTGTACTCACTGTATCTTGCAAAAGCAAGTGTGAGACTTAATCATAGTATTCTCTTCTACACCTACATAATATGCGATTATTTTCTTTATGTCAATTACAAATTATAACATCTTTTAAATTTCCCCTCGAATAATGCAAAATCACTGGGTTCTAATTTTCCAATACACCCTCTTGTCACATCAAGTCTTGCTTTGCTTACTGCCCTTATTTCCTCACATTGCAACATACTGTCTTTATCTAAAAAACTATATGCATGCATATTGGGCGGCACCACCCTTCCTGCTCGAATCATCTTTGTATCATCTGTTGTAGTAGAATATAATAGTAACCATGAATCTTGTGCAGGTAAATTATTTGCGTTAACTTTTCCCTTCGCATCTGTTATCGAAACAACCACTACTTTTTCCGAATTATTTACTCTGTTGTTTGATACAACTAATACAGGGCGTACCTTATTCTTTTCCGTACCAACATTATATCCCAAATCACAATACCAGATTTCTCCATGCAAAACCTGCCTATGCCGATTAGCATTATATTTTGATATCCTATTATAGTTAATTTTATCCTTTAACCAGGATGCTATATTGTAATATTCCTGTGCTTCTGTATGCAATCTTTTCACCTTCCAATTCTGTGTGGTAAATACATTATACTTCATATGTCTATTACTTTCAACTAATCACCACATATTTTCCTGCCCTCTGACACAGCTGCACCAAACAACTACAATCCAACTTATATAGTATTCTCTCCCTGTTCCCGCACAAGCACATATTCTGAGATTCGGCTTAAAGAATTGAGTATTCCTCCCACTTTTGATATAATGATACCATTAATCCTGGAAACAGTGGGAGGGAACTTATGATTAATATATCTGTATGCATTATCGGTCGGAATGAAGAGAATACCCTTGACAGATGCCTAAGCGCACTGCAGCCTTATCCTTTTGAGATTGTATTCACGGATACCGGCTCTACGGACAGCACCAAAGAGATTGCTTCCAAATATACTGATAAAGTCTTTGATTTTGAGTGGGTAGATGATTTTAGTGCCGCGAGGAATTACTGCGCTGAGAAAGCAAGCAATGATTGGATATTGTGTATTGATTGCGATGAATACTTAGAAGAATTTGACCTATCTCTTTTGGATGAGTTAATTGCTCAGAATCCGGATATGATAGGAGCTATCATTCAGCGTTCCTATCATTTAGATGACTCTGTGACAGATGCGAACGTAGCCCGCTTATACAATAGGCAGAAGCACCACTTTGTCTATCCTATTCACGAGCAGATAGCAACATTGGACAATCAGACGAAGTCCGCAATTGATACAGGGATGGTTGTATTGCATTCCGGTTACTGTTTATCAAAAGAAGAGAATCTAGCCAAACAGCAACGGAATATTGCCCTCTTAGAGAAGCATCTTCTGACTTGTCCTGAAGAAACGCGTCCTTACTATTTATTTCAATTGGGAACGTCCTACTCTACTATCGACAAGATTAAAGCGGCTAAGTATCTTAAAGAAGCTCTTTCGCATAATGTTGCACCATCCAGCCCTTATTATGTTACTTTGGTCATCAACTATGCTTACCTGCTAATCGACCTGAGAGATAATGACTTACTATCAAAGCACCTGTCCGAACACGCCGGCAATTTACAGGATTATTCCGACTTTCACTATCTGATGGGATATGTACATATTCAGCAAGGTAACTATCTCAAGGCCTTAGAGTCTTACCTACAGGCTCCACAGTGCTCCTGCTATATACAAAGCAGCACTCACGGACCTGCCAGCTACTATAACATCGGGCTCCTTCTCAAGGGCTTAAAAGAGTACCATAAAGCCCTCTCTTTCCTCCATTTAGCTAACGGCTATTTGGATTCCAAGGAAGTCATGGAAGAGATTATGCAGATTCTCCGCTCTGTTTAAATATCTGAATACACCACAATAATGGGGCTGTTGCAAAATGCGACGCCAGTCTTAGACAATGCCACAGGGAGAACACCACCCTTACGAGCCCCTACTGCGCACTGCTGGAATTTCACAAAATCACGTTTACGTTCTTTGATTATTCGTGTCTTTTCAAGGTTAGACGGGCCTCCTATCGGTCCGCATATTGGCGGATTCCTGAGGGTGAATAGGATAGCCTGCCTTCTTTTGGGGCAATGTCCCTATATGGGTAAGCTTAGAGAAAGTGCGTAGAAATTTCCAAAGTGACTGACTGCGTTCCGGTTCATGTCGGGGGCGCGTCTTCGACAAAATAAAAGAACTGTACGGATACAGAAGAAATGATTAAAAAGCCTTCCATAGTTAAAGCTTTTCTAACTTTTGGAAGGCTTTTTGATTATTTCTTAATGTAGACGCACAGTTCTTTTATTTTGCTCGAAGCTCGAACAGACATGGACTAATCAAAGAACGCAGACAGACACTATGTGAAATTTAAGCAGTTTCGACCAGCTTACCCATATAGGGACATTGCCCGAAAGAGCAGACAGGCTCGTAGTTTCTCTCAGAATCCGCCCTATGCATGACAGATACAGCGGCCCGTCTAACACGTGAAAAGACACGAATGGAACATAAACGCTGATTTTGGAAATTACTACGCAGTTCTCGCAAGGGGCTCATAAGGGTGGTGTTCTTCCTGTGGCATTTTCCAACACCGGCGTTGCATTTTGCAACAGCCCCGTTATCAATTATATATGATAAGTCCTCAAAAAAAGGGATTGGCTTTCGCCAATCCCTCTTTCGGTAGTCACTAGATTACTGAAGTAATGCAAGAACACCCTGGTTAGCCTGGTTAGACTGAGCAAGCATTGCCTGTCCTGCCTGAGCAAGGATGTTGTTGTTGCTGTACTTAACCATCTCAGTAGACATATCGGTATCACGGATACGAGATTCAGATGCAGTAACGTTCTCCTGAACATTGTCAAGGTTGAGAACGGTATGCTCTAATCTGTTCTGGATTGCACCAAGGTCTGATCTAGCTGCTGCTACTGCTTCTAAGGAAGTTGCAATATCTGCGATTGCACTCTTTGCACCTGCATCTGAGCTTAAGTCAACTGCTAATGCCTTAGAACAAGTATCAGAAACTGCCTTAGTTTCAACCTTTAACTGGTTTGCAGTATTGTTGGTTTCACCAATCTGAAGAGTAATGGTTGCATTAAATGCTGCAGTACCGTTGAACATGGTTGCTCCGCCGATACGATTGATTTCAGCCTTAAGTGCAGTAACTTCCGCATTGATATAACCATCCTGAGTACCATTAGTAGTTCCGGTAGCTGCCTGAACTGCAAGCTCATTCATTCTCTGAAGCATCTCAGTAATTTCAGTGTAAGCACCTTCTACGGTCTGTACATAAGAAATACCGTCTTCTGCGTTCTTAGAAGCCTGCTCAAGACCTCTGATCTGGCTTCTCATCTTCTCAGAAATAGAAAGACCAGCTGCATCATCTGCTGCACGGTTAATTCTGTAACCTGAAGATAATTTCTCAGTAGACTTAGCCTGAGTTCCTACTGTGATGTTGAGCATTCTGTTTGAGTTCATCGCTCTTAAGTTGTGCTGTACTACCATATAATTTTCCTCCTTGAATTTCCGGTGGCATCCTTGCCACTCGTTTGCTTGGTTTCATAAAGCAGTTATTTGCTTTACTTGATATATATATCGGACAGGTTTCGTAATACTTTAGACCTATCTTCAATATTTTTGATTATTTTTTTAATTTTTTTCATCAATCACCTGAGGCGCATTCACGCCCATACGATTCATGCTGGAATAATAATTCAATGCAGCCTTACTGCCCAGTCTCCCCTGACGCAGCTGCCCCTTCTCTTTAGCGAAGAATTTCTCCACAAGAGTCTTATTCCTTGCTTCCTGGGCTTGCAGAGATACGCTTTTCTCCGTGATTTGACGAACCAGTTCCTTTAGATTACTGATTTCCATCCGATAAGCATCTTTATTTGCCTCCAGCTGCGCCTTTACCCTCTCATACAACTGTTCAAATCCATTGTCCAGTTTCAAAAGGTTATCAATAAGAACCCCCTTCTCCTCTGTCAGCCCATCGAATTCTTCTAAGGAGACCGGCTCCTTATTAAGAGCCGTCTCCTGCTTTTCATTACATACTTCCAATTGCTCCAGAACCCGAAGCTTCTTCACCAGACTATCCTGTAGGATTAAGAGATAGTTGTCCATTATGCCTCACCTCTCCTATTCTTATCCATGACTTCCTTCCAGGTATCCCTGAGCATATGGAGAAATTCATTCACATCCTCCAAATCCTCCACACTTTTAGAAAGATTCGCCGTCGTAAGCTTACGATTCAGAACCAGATACAACTTCTCAAAGTCCTGCGCCACAGGATATTTCATATCCAAGGTGGCACGCAGATAATCCACAATATTACGAATCTTACGGATATTGTCATGTGTCTTCTGGATATTCTTCTCTTGCGCTCCGTCGATGGCACGATTACAGAACTTAATCATCCCCTCATAGAGCATCATGGTAAGCTCTCCCGGCGACGCTGTCAGCGCCTTACTGTTTGCATATTGTGCATAAGCATTGGGCAACGCCATGTCTTATACTCCTCCTTCTTTATCCTACATGCCTAACATGGATGAAATAGCACTTTCATTAGAGCTCAGCTTCGCAAGAGCAGTCTCCATGGCTGAGAACTTCGCATACCATCTGTCCTCTGCCTCTGTCAGCTTTCTCTCTAACTCCTTAATCTTTGTCGTATAATCATTATACTGCGTTTTCATCTGCTTATCATTATAGATGGAGCCGTAGCTGCTTAACTCCGTAGTACCGGAATAGCTCTGCCATGTAGTCACAAGATTATTCGCAAGACCGGAGAAGAAGTCTGCAACCTTGTCCGGATCCGAAGCAATCAAAGATTTCAACTTATCTGCTTTGCTACTGGTCGCATCATCATCCGGATCACCATCAATGTGGTACATATGCTTCTCATAATCATCACACTCAAAATAACCTAATGTACCGATACCCAATTCGGAGAGGAACATCTTCTCACCATTTACCTCTACTCCGGAACTCATTACAGAATAAATAGCACTTGAGAACATACTAAGGGTGGAATCTCCACCAAGGATGCTATCCTTAATCTTGTTCTCCCACTTCTCGATTTCGTCTTCGCTCAGCTCTTCTCTCTCCTCGTCGGTAAGAGGCTCATAGTCTCTATCCTTCTTGGTTCCATAGAGCTTATCCATCTCCTTCGCAAGCTCATTGAACTCTGTTAAGAACTTCTTGACCGTATTGTAAATACCACTGTTGTCATTCTCTGTATTGATTGAAATCTCTTCTGTAGTCTCTGCTAATACGGTAATGGTAAGTCCGTTGATTTCGAAAGAATTACTACTTGACGTGAAAACTGCATCATTCAATTCGATTTGCGCATCAGAACCTGCGATACGGGTTGCACCTGCACTAATGTCTACAGTGCCTTCTACCACACCCTTCGCAAAGTTTGCTTTGTTTAAATAAGCAGTTTCTACCTGAGAGGTTAATGTTGCACTTGCCACGAAGTTGCCACTACCATCATCCTGGATATACTGATTATTATCAGCAATCTTCTCGTTTAATTTGGTAATTTCCTCTTCGTAGGTCTGAAGATTCTTCACATTGGTAAGCTTCGCTTCTAATGCTTCCTTTTCTTCGGTAAGAGTCTTCTTCTCTTCGTCTGTGAGCCCCTCTGCCTCTAATGCCGCTGTCTTCTCTGCGATAGCTGCTTCCAAGCTCTCTACGGTATCTGCCGCATCATAATTCTCACCGGCTTTAATCGCGTCAATCTTCTCCTGGAGAGAAGTAATCTCTGTATTTGCTTCTTCATTGCTCTTCACGTAAGCGGCAACTCTGGCTGCAATATCTGCATCGATAATACTACGCATATTAGCGATGGTATCCGCATCTGTAGCCCCTACATATGCTGCGAACTGAGTATACTCAGCCTTTGAAGCCGCATCATCCGCAAGCGAAGTAGTGATACCCATAGCATTCATTGCTGCCAAGCCATTTGCATCTCCTGCATTAATTGAGAAGTCGTTTGCTTTACCGGACTCCTTGGCACTGATGAAGAATCTCTGATTCTTCTCATCAAAACTGGCATTTAAGCCCGCTTCCTTTAACTGGGTAAGAACATCTGAAATAGTAGTATCTTCATTTACAGTAATAGCAGTGGTCTCTCCTCCACTGGTCACATTAATAGTACCACTACCGCTAAAATTCGGATCCAGCTCTTTCATAGTACTGGTAGCCTTAAATGACTGTTCTTCTGACAACTGCTTACCGGTTAAATATCCTGTCTTAGCCTGCTTTATAATCTTCAGCTTCTGTGCACCGTTTACCGCATTACTGCCGGTAATTACACTTACTGCACTGGAGTTGCTGACCGTAGTCGCCTTCTTCGAGAATGTACTTGCATAACGAAGATTGGTAACGGTATTGTTAAACAGCTTCTTCATCTTGCTGTTTAAAGTCTTCCACGCATCCTGCTTCCACTCCAGTAAGGTCTGTTCCTTCTTGGCTTTGTTAACTTTATTCTTCTGGGCTTCCACCAATGCTTCTACAACGGCATCGGTATCCATACCGGAATTCATACCTGAAACTCGAATTGGTGCCATAGTATACCTCCTTTACTTAGCGGCGTTCATCTACTAAGATTCCTGCCATCTCCCACACCTTAGCAATCATGTCTAAGGTCTTCTCAGGTGGGAGTTCCTTGATCGTTTCTTTGGTCTCTTTATCGATGATTTTAATAGTTACTCTGTTGGTTGCATCATGAATGCCAAAGACAGCTTCCGAATGTGGCATATTCTTATTCAGCTGCTCTACTGCCTTCTTAATCTGTTCATTGGTAGCCTGCTGATCCTGTGCTGCATTTGAATTGGTCTCTGCGCCCTGATTCTGTGTCTTTTGGGCGGGTTCTACCTTCTCTACAGGTTCTACCGGTTGTGTGTCCACAGTTACATTCGTCTGTGCCTGTGCTGCTACGGGTCTACTTTGCACGGTTCCTTGTGCCTGTACACTCATAATACTTCCTAATGGTTCAATTGCCATAATATCCACCTCCATGTGAATGACTTGTTATCGGTTACATTTATTACAGCTTGCTTTTTGCTTACTGTCTCGTATTTTTTATCGTCATTTCTGCGTATTTCTTTAGTGTTTCTTAAAAGAAACCTGCTTTCCTTACATTCTTTTTCCTTGAATTCACTCGCTCTCCTTATCCTACAAAACATACCTCCCTTATTTCCCATCCGTTCATAGCCTTGACATATTATCTGGCGAATCTTATAATCAATATATCTTTTTCCCGGCATTTCAGCCGTTCTTCCACCATTTGTAATCTATATTTTTTCATAAAGGAGTTGTTATCATGCTTTATAATAGCGCTTTATCTGAACACAAAAGACTCGCACGAGAGGCTGACTCTATCCGTCGGCAGTTAGACTCTCTACCGGAAGGCAAGCTAATCTGCACCTCCGGCAACGGATACATTAAGTGGTATCAAAGTGACGGTCATACACCGGTTTACATCCCCAAGAAGAATCGTGCTCTGGCAGAGCAGTTAGCTTTGAAGAAGTATTTGACTCTACGTTTGGAATCCATCCGGCATGAGCTACGGGCTGTAGACGCTTACCTTATGCAACACGACACCAATCCCGACCGGAAATATCTTGATCTTCTGTCTTCTCCCGGTTACTCTGAGCTCCTATCCCCCTCTTCCTCATCACTATCCGAAGAATTAACCGCCTGGGCCACTTCTCCCATTGAAAGTAATGCCCCCTACCCGGAAGCCTTGATTCATCCGGCCCCAAATGGATTGTTCGTCCGCTCCAAGTCCGAGGTTCTAATCGCCTTGCAGTTACATACACACGGTATTCCCTTTCGCTACGAAGCTCCTCTACAGCTCGGCGAATCTACCTATTACCCGGACTTCACTATCCGTCATCCGGCAACCGGAGAATACTACTACTGGGAGCACTTCGGTTTAATGGATGATTCCAAATATATTCAAAAGGCCACTACGAAGTTACATCAGTATCTCACTAATGGTATCATTCCGACAATTCAGTTGATTACCACCTACGAAACCAGGATGCACCCTCTAACCACGGATGTAATTGTTGAAAACATCAAGCGATACATCCTATAGCACCTGAAAGTGCCTTTCCTACCCACCTTTTAGGCATATACAGTTTCTCTTACTTTCCTGTGCCTAATTCAACTCCTTATTCCATCAAAAATATACCCTAAAAACCCCCTTTTAGGCATATATACTTTCTTCACACGTCCATACCTAAAATGATTCTCTTTTTTAGGCATCACACCTTCGCACCCATGCATATGCCTAAACAGGCAAAATAAGCCCCCTTTTTCGTCCAAAACAATCTTCATTTTCGGCATCGTGCACCATGTTACATTCTATATGCCTAAACCTGGACACCATTTCCTCTTCACTCTCCCATATTCACTTCAAGCAGTGTAATTTTTCGCCCAAAGGTACTCTTTACTCCCAACATATCGCCTAATAACTCAATGACCATACCTCCTCAGCTCCAACATATGGCCAATCCCCCCAAGAGACAAATCCCTCTCCTCTTAACAGATACAAGCCTCACCACCACATAAAAAATATAAAGGTGTCTCCCCCACAGAGACAAGATATGCTTCGTGCATCTTGCTCTGATTAGCGATCGTCAAAAAGGAGCCGACATCGTCGACTCCTTCCATACATTTCATATTATCCCAGCAAATCTTTAAGCGCAGCCAAGCCTTCTGCACTTGCCGCCTCTTGGTTCGCCTGCTGAATCTGCATATATACTTCTTTACGATAAATAGGTACATCCTTGGGAGCAGAGATACCAATCTTCACCTGGTCTCCCTTTACTTCCAAGATGGTGATTTCCACGTTGTTGTTCACAACGATAGCTTCACCCTTTTTACGAGATAATGCCAGCATCTATTGCTCACCATCCTTTCTCGCCTTAAGGATGTCGTAGATGTAAAACTTCACAGGGTAGTCTTCATTATCCACAATCACCTGACAAGCCTTGCGCTCATCCGCATTGATAATGAATGGTCCCTGAAGGTTTACACTCATCTTGGTAATATCCTTCGGAATGGTTGCAGCAACAAGCACAAACATATTATCATCCCTTAAATCACCGAGCGCTTTCAGAAGTTCATCATCCACCACCGGATTATAATTGTCCATCGCTACAAGCGGATCCATTACCGGGATCGCGAATGCCGGTTCTTCAATGGACTGTAACCAACGAATCCCTGCATTTACACCCTTTTCATCGTTATAAATCAAGGTAAATCTCTTTAAATCCGGGAAACCGATAATACCGTTTACAAAGTTGATAATCTTATCTTCTTCAATATCGATTTCACCAAATACCTTAGTATTAATCTTCATATTCTCTCCCCTTTTCTTTCCCTTAGATGAAGTTCAGAAGCGTAGTCTGCATAATCTTACCGGTAGCCATAAGTGCTGCCTCATAAGTAAGCTCTGCACTGCCAAGCTGAATCGCTACTTCCGTAATATCCGCATCCTCATTCTCACTCTTTAATGTCTCAAAAGTAGTCTTCTGAGTCTGCATACGGCTGTCAATCAAATCCAGCTTACTGCTTCTTGTACCACAGTTTGTAATAGAAAGGTTCGCCTGATCTAAGCAATCCTGGAATACAGAAATACCACCTTCAAACATCTTCTGCGCCTTATCCTTCATAAAGGCAAGTGCCTTCTCAGCCGCAGCCAATCTCAGCTCTACAGTTTCGGTATCCACACCGGTCTTCTCCAGTTCTGCCTCTAAATCAGTGATAATCTTCTCCATATCCACTACATCCTGCATAGCATTAATAAGGTCTTCCACTTCACGGCCTACTGTATGCTTAAAGCACTCATCTGCGGTAGAATTCACCTGAATGGTCTGATTAAATCCTACATCATACTCAATCACCTGACGCAGTTTTTCGTTGCTCTGTAAATATTCCTCGTTGTACTTTACTACATTACCCTCATCATCCGGAGCGCTGCAAGCAAAATAATGTTCCGGACGAAGATCTCCGGATACCCAGTCCTGCTTGTGATAAGTAATACGAATTTCATCCTCATCAATAGCACTGGTTGTTGCAGAATCTACGGTATTCTTAAGCGCCTTATATGCCTCTTCACTGAGCAATACTTCACCGGTTTCCGGTACAAACACCGCACCCACTCCGGTCATGTCTGCCGCTGCGGTATAAGGATCCTCATAATCATGGAGTACAGTCACCGGAAGAGTCGTATCTACAAAGCTACCATCCGCCTGTGGCTCCTTGTAAGTAATCGTAGGAGTCGTATCCATACACTCACCATATGCAAGGCGGATACGATAGACATCAATCTGGGAAATATCCGTCTCATTAATATCCATACCGGTGTAGTTTGCTTCATTGATATCCTTTAAATCAATCACATTGCCGTTACCATCGGTAGTGGTAGTGCGGATAACGCTGATACTGTCAATAGAATCCTTAGTAAGCTGCTCGGTAATTTCATAGTCCCTTGTCTCAGCCTTCATAAAGCTTAATGAAGTATCGGTACGATATCCGGTAAATACATATCTTCCTGCAAAGTCTGCGTCACCGGTAGTATAAACTTCATCACTGAGCGCTTTCAACTGCTCAATAATAATCTGTCTGTCGGAAGAAGTTAAGTCTCCGTTAGAGCCCTTGGTACACTGCTCAATCATATTGGTCACAACACCGGTAAGATTCTTCAGCGCCTCTTCGGTAATATCCAGCCAGCTCTGTGCATCCGGAATATTCTTGCTGTAATACTGGGTTACTTCGGTAACATTACTACGAAGTCTCAGCGCACGGATAGCAATTACCGGATCCTCTGAAGGACGGCTGATTTTTTTCTGGGTAGACATCTGTGTACTCAGCTTGTCCTGGTAAATCTTATTGGTATTGATGTTTGCCAGGTTATTATTACGCATAATTTTATTTGTAATTCTCATTTCGTATCACCTAAACCTTTCCTTCGCCCCATGGCTGTAGGTATTAAACTCCGGTCTGAAGAATCAATCTGTCGTAGACTTCTGTCAATGTCTGAATCATCTTAGAAGATAAGTTGTAGCCGTTCTGATATTTTACCAGATTCACAGCTTCTTCGTCCTCATCCACGCCGGAAATGGAAATTCTCTGATTGTCAATCATCTTACCAATATCAGTGTAGTTTGTTTCAAAGGTATTGGCTCTGTTCGCATTTAATGCGATATCACTAAGCACACATTGCAAAAACTCGTCTGCAGAGCTTCCACGGAAAGACATCATCTCCTTATCTGTAGCAAGTCGTCTTAAATCCTGTAAGAGATCCACACTCTCCACACCATCGCTCACATTATACCTTGTTGCTAAAAGACTTGCATTATTGGATATAGGAGTAAATACATTAAAATTCATTGCAGTCAGCTGATAGAAGCTATCCTGCATGCTATCCACCGTGATTGCTCCGCCCAAGTCATAGCGGCTCTCTGCCGGAAAATCGTACTGATCATCATCCGTAGTCTTATCACCGGTAAAAAGCATATTACCTGCATCACCATAAACATCTACACCGGAAGTAACAATATCATTGAACTTCTGAGCGAAGGTTCTTACCCATTCATTCATCTGATTCATGTAGTAAGGAACACCCTGATATAAAACGCTGGTTCCAATGGTGGCATCCTTGAGAATTCTGTCTTCATTCACTCTCTTACCTTCATTTTTCTCCGCATCAGATAAGGTAAAGGTATAGGATACACTGCCATCCGCTTCTCTGGTATAAGACCAGCTGTCATAGTAATACAGATGATTTCCTAAGTTGATGATACCGCCCTGGTCTGAAAGATTGCTCTTATTCAAATCCATAAGGTAAGCGTTATTCACCTTCACGGTAACAGTGTCCTGCAAGCCATCATCCGTAGTTCCGATTGACGTTACGGTGCCTTTAAAGTTCTCACCGTTATTTCCGTCACGAAGCTGTACCAGACCATAAAGTTCACCACCAAGAAGTGGATTGTAGAGATTGAACTTATCACCGTTATCCCAATATACTTCATAAAGTCCATCAATATCTGTCTGATGTACCTTCTCGTATACCTCTCGTGCCTCGCAATGAAGACCATTGTACTCTGTGGTATCAATCAATACAGAACCACTCGCCAACTTAACGAGGAAACGATTAGCGCCACTCTCTCTGTCCGGCTGATTCGCATCAACGATAGGTGTCTCAATACATTCAATATCTATAATCTTGGACAAATCATCCAAAAGAAGGGTTCTCTTGTCACGAAGTTCGTTAGCCTTAGGACCGGTCAATTCGATAACATTAATCTGCTTATTTAAGGTTGCAATCTCCGATGCAATGGAATTAATCTCATCCACCTTCAGCTTAATCTCCGCATTGATATCCTTCTGAAGTGCTTCCATGTTACCGCCGAGGCTGTTAAAGTACTCCGCAAGTGCATCTGCCTTACCGACAAACTGTGCCTTAGCAGAATCGCTGCTGGGATCCTTTAAAAGCTCTTCCATCGCTTCTAACATAAAGTCGTCGAAGATGGTTTTGAATCCGGAATCTACGCCATTATCTTCAAAATAGGTTTCAACCTGCTGCATGTAATACGCCTTGATTTCATACTCACCGGTCTTGGTATTGTTGTTCCAATACTTCTGGTCATAGAATTCATCACGGATACGTTCAATGGCAAGCGTCTCCACACCGGCACCGGCACATCCGTAGGTCTGGAATACTCTCAGGGCATCCGCAGCTTCCTGAACTACATGCTGACGGCTGTAACCTTCCGTCTGCACATTTGCAATATTGTTTGAAGTTGTATTTAATGCAGCGTTATTAGCAAGAAGTCCTGTATAAGCTGTATTTAATCCGAAAAATGTTGAGGGCATGTCCTTTTCCCCTTTCTGTTATCCTGCATCCGCAGAATTCAATTAGACGCCTAAGGTATTTAAAATATGTTCCAGCATCTGACTTACCGTATTGATATAACGGCTGGATGCGTTATATGCGTTCTGATATTTAATCATATACGAAAGCTCATCGTCGGAAGATACACCGATAATCTGCTGTCTTGCATTCTCTGTAGCCTCTACCGTATTTAACTGATTCTCATATACACTGTTAAATACTGCGCCGCTGTTCGCCACCTGCGAAACCAAATCGGTGTAGTAATCCATGAAGGATGTGGTCTTCTTTACCTTCGGATTTAATGTATAAATCTCTTCGGTAAAAGCATCCACCATGGCATTCACAGTTTCCATATCCTCACTACCGTCTTCCAGTCTCAGACCGAGAAGCGCCGGAGCCTGTTTGATTTCTCTGTCAATCTGAAGATTTCTCAACGTATATAAACTGTCTGTCTGGGTAAAATCTTCTTCTGCGTATACCCAATACTCTTTGCCATCTGCTCCCACTACCTTGTCATAGGCATCGGTAGTAATCTTAGCAAACATCTGCAGAGGCTGTCCGTCTTCTTTTCTCATGTAACCGCCCGGATTACTTTCGAAATAGTAGGCACCTGTCAGGACGGTTCCATCCTGTAATGTCAAATCACCTCTGGTTCCACCTGCTGCTTTCTGTAATACTTCATTAATCTTACTTACCACATTGTGAATCATCTGATCGAATTCTGCCTGAAGATTCATAATAACGGATTGCTCCACCGCACTGTAATCCTTCACAACATCTGTATAATCCGCTCTATGATCACCACGCGCCAGAAGCATTGCCTTTACACCACCGATGTCTGTTTCCATATCTGTAGAGATTTCTCTATCCAAATCAAAAACTTCCGCACCTTCAATATCATAATCTCTGGTACCATTCTCTAAAACTTCATATTTGGCATTCAGTGGCCAGAAAGGTGTGTAAAAACCGGTCGTTTCATCTACATGAAGGTCGATTTCATAACACATAGAACCTTTTACAAAATCCACACCTTCAATGCGTACATATACATTACCGGTAATATCCTCGGTATAATCCATATTCACCAATGAACCAAGCTCATCCAGCATGGAATCTCTCACATCTCGCAAATCATTGGCGTGTTCAATTCCGCCGGATTCGATATTACGAATCTGATCATTCAATTCCAAAATCCGATTACCATACTCGTTAATCAGATCAATTTTCTGCTTAATCTGCATATTCAGATTATCCTGATAATTGCAAAGGCTGTCATAAATATTCGCAGCTCTCTCAACCATTTCCTCTGCTCTCTGAACCATCAATCCCTGGGTTACAGAGCTGGTAGGATCCTTGGAAAGTTCCTGCACTGAAGTCCAAAGATTACTCATGGCCAACTGGAACGCTTCTCCGTTGAGCTCTCCGAGAAGGTTTTCTGCTTCCTCCAAAGTCTCCGAAGAAACCTGATAAAACATGGAACGGCCCGATTCGGTACGATATGTTTTATCTAGGAAATAGTCTCTGACGTGCTTTACGGCGCTGTAATTTACACCCAAACCATACTGCTGATCCGCAACAGATCTGGGAGCAACCGCAAGTGTATTATAGAATCTGGTACCCTGCTGAACCTGTTGTCTTACATATCCCGCAGTGTCCATATTAGACAAGTTATGCGCTGTGGTATTCAGCGCATTTTGACTTGTTTGTAATCCCGATGTTCCTATCCAAAGGCTTCCCATAAGTGGCATGAATATCCACCTCTCTTTCTTCTCAAGGTCACAAAGCCTACTGCTTTGCGTCGAAACCGCGATTGCCGGTTCCTATCACACTTCCCGTAGTGTAAGCTCCTTTATTATAGTTGGCAGTGGCCGGTGCAGTACGCATCGCCTGAATCAAATTCATATCAAACTCTACCAACTGTAAGGCATGGTCGAGCAATTCTCTGTTCCGTTCATTAATCTGCTGAAGATTTCTTACCACCTTTGACAGTGCATCCCCTGCATCATTTAAACGTTTCTGCTCTTCAGGTCTTCCTTCAAGCATCTCAACCAATACTGAAATTTTCAAAGTGTTAACATCCTTGTTAAGTACATTGGCAATATCGGCAGTAACTTCTTCTCTCTTTCTTTCCAAGCGATTGATGTTACTCAGCCATAAGCCTTCTTCATCCGTGATTTTATTTATATTTTCAAGATCTCCGGCTACTATATAGTCGGTCTTTTTTGACGACAGTTCCAGCAAACCTGCGTACTGAACCTGCTCATCTTCCAACACCTGAATCAGGTTCTCCATCAAGCTTGCCACTGTTTCTTACCCCAATTCTGCGTATTTCTTCATAAGCTTTTCTGCAAAGCTTGCGGTATCTACATCATAGGTACCATTCGCAATCTTCTCTTTGATCGGAGCGGTAATCTCCTCTCTGATATCCGGGCAACTCTTCACTGCTGCCTTCACAGTCTGGAAGTCCTTTCCAAGGCTGCTAATCTGGAGCATATCTGACTGTGATGCCTGCGAAACAGCCTGTGATTTATTGATACGCTGCTTCTGATAAATCTGCTGAATCTGGTTATAAGACTCTATTCTCATAATGGACTCCTCCTTATAAACTCTAAACACATTCCTACTTTACTTGTATAAGTTATCGACGCAAATCCGAAATACTTTAGTCGAAACTGAAAAAATCTTCATGGTACTCTTCTCCCACGTCCCTTTTCATTTGTTCTTCCACTTCCCGTTCTTTCTCCCGAAGAGCTTCCTCATATCCCTTCAGCGCCGCAAAGGGCATAAACTGCTTCGCACGGTCTGCGGGACTCATTTTCGGTCTATTCCCCACTTTTATGTCCTCCAATCTGCCGGTTCCTTTCCATGGTAGTGGCGTTCTCTTCTAAATTTAAACCTTTCAAAATGGCATTCTTCCCAAACTTCTTCTTGATATCCAGCATGGCAAGCTGCATCTTCTTCTCCCTCTCTAGCTCCGCCGGGTCTGTGAAAAGGTCGTATTGCTGGTACTCTCCCGCCACCACATTGTTAAAAGAAAGATTTAATCGCCGTACGGGAGTAAATCGGTCAACTATACGATCGTACAACTTTTCCACATAGTTCATAATCAGCTTTGCAGAACAGGTTGCCGTAGGCAGATTAATGCTTCCATTTGCATGGGGCTTGTTATAACCGTTTTCGTATCCTATATATATGGAAACGGATTCTGTCACCAGATTCTTTGCCACCAGCTCCAGACACAACAGATCCGCCATCTCTTTCGCAATCAACTTCCCATCTTCAAACCCGTAACCATGACAAAGTACCTGTCCACTGGAAAGGCAGTTGTGTTTGGACTTAAAGTTCTTAATATCCGGCATGGTAGTTGTCTCTCTCCCCCAGGCATGGTCAATAAGCAGTTCCGCATCAATTCCGAAAAGCTGATACATCAAATCTTCATCCGCTTCCGCAATCCCCTGCATATCATAAATCCCGCAGGTTGCAAGCCTTGTCGCAATTCCCCTGCCCACACGCCAGAAATCCGTAAGCGGTCTATGGTGCCAAAGTGTATTTCGGTACATTTCCTCATCCAGATAACCCACATGATCCTCCACATGCTTTGCTGTAATATCAAGTGCCACTTTAGCAAGGTATAGATTGGTTCCGATACCACAGGTGGCAGTAATCATAGTCTTCTCATATACCTCCTGCATAATGCGCATCGCCAATTCCTTTGCCGTCATACGGTACATATGCAGATAATCCGTCACATCCATAAAGCATTCATCAATGGAGTATACGTGTATATCTTCCTTGGCAATATATTTCAGATATATACCATAAATATTCGCCGACACATCAATATAACGCTGCATTCGGGGCTGCGCCATAATATAATCAATCCCTTTCGGAATCTCAAATACACGGCAACGGTTGTGAATACCCAGTGCCTTCATTGCCGGAGAAATAGCAAGGCAGATCGTCTTCTCACTACGCTCCGGATCCGCCACCACCAGCTTTGTAGTCAACGGATCCAGGCCCAAATCCGCACACTCCACGGAGGCATAAAAGCTCTTTAAATCAATACAGATATAAGTACGTTGCTTTTCCATAACTTTTTGCCTCCTTTCCATAATCTTAGTATACCAAAAACAGTCAAGATATGATACAATACAATAATGCAAATAACAGTTCAGCAATGAACAATTGGGAGGATTATTTTAAATGAACGAAACGCAGAAAGCAGAATTTTTGAAGAGCTTACCTACTCTTGAAGAGGCATACATTTTATATTCCCACCTAACTCACGTTCCTTACACCGTTTATAACGAGGAGTCCGGTGAGGATGAGGCTTTCTTCTTCACCAACTTAGAAACTGCCAAAGCAAAGGCTATCGAACTTGCAGAAGCACATATTCAGCCTACCATCGCTATCAAGATGGACCAAAAAGAAATGATTATGATTGTTTCCAGTTTCTTTGTTTACGGAATCACCGCTATGCACTGGACTACCGACGAAGGTGAGGCCGTGTACAAAATCCGTGAAGTGATTAAGCGTCCTGACTTCTCCAATTTACCGGAGCCCCAGAGACCTTTGGAGAATCCCTCTCTCCAGATTAGTATGATTTATTACATGCAGGAGCTTCGCAGAAAGGACCCTCAGACCGACTTAAAGCATCTGCAGGAATTAGATGAAGAAATGTCCGCTAATATCAAGCGTGCAAAGTATCTCCTTCCCATCGTGGACAAGTCCGAAGGCGACCAAAAAAACATTCAGCAGATTTTATTCCGTATGAACGAGACCACCAGCATGGTACCTCTTTTCAGTGACGGCATGGAATACCAGCGTTTCAAAGCCGGCAAGGAAGAAGTAAAGGCAATCGTGGTTACTTTCGAGCAGCTTGCTACCATGGAAATTCCTAAGGGAACCAATGGTTACATTGTTAATCCCGGCGGTGTTGGCGTAACTTTAACCAAAGAATATATCACAAAGATTAATGAAATGTTTGAATAATTGTACTTAAAAAGGGCTGTTACAACAGCCCTTTTTTAATCTCTATCATCTTTCAACAATACTAATTTCTCCCCCCATAGTACAGAGGGTTACCCTTCCATTCTGCAAGGTAAGCTCAACCCAAATGGTTCCTCCAGGCTGTACAAAAGAATAACTCCTTAGCGCATTTCCTTCTATAGCATCAGCAGCCATCGCAAGATACCAGCCACAAGCCACACTTCCCGAACCACAGGACGATTCCCACACAAGAGAATCGGTAGTCGGCACATATACTGCCGGTGTCAACACACCCTTCCTTGCGCTCAAAAACATAATGCCGTACGCATCCTGCTTCAAGGACTTCATCACTTGCAAAGCTTCTTTTACGAACTCTTCATCCGGCTCCACTTCCAGTGCTATCAGATGACAAATTCCATGGCTCATCACAACCGGATAAAAACTCCCTCTTACTTCCTTCTGTTCCAAACGGGACGGTATAGGCATCCGAGCAAATGCAGTACCTTTTTCCAAATCCACTTCCACAGTTATCGGTGCTTCCGTGCCGGAAATCTCGATATCTATGGTATGTACACCTGTTCCATAAGCTTCTAATGCCTTCAAATATCCAAATGAGCGGGCTGCGTTACCACAGAATTCCCCGCCCATCATTTCCAGTCTGTATAAACCGCCCACCGCAGGTGCCGTTTCAAATCCTACCTGCTCGGCATATTTTTTATCTAAAATCTTCTTCGACAGGGAAATACGCTCCGCCATGGGCACAAAACCCTCTACAATAGCAGTAATATTCCCTGCCGGATTTACATATTTAACTTTCAAAATGTAACTCCCATCTACTGTTCTGACGAAAAACGGGCCAAAAACTGTTTGGTACGCTCTTCCTTCGGATGTTCAATCACCTCACGAGGATCCCCCTCCTCGATGATATATCCACCATCCATAAAGATCACTCTGTCTGCCACATCTCTTGCAAAGCTCATTTCATGCGTTACAATGACCATGGTCATTTTCTCTTCCGCAAGTTGTCTGATAACCTTTAGGATTTCTCCGGTAAGCTCCGGATCCAGTGCAGAAGTGGGCTCATCAAAAAAGAGAATAGACGGCTTCATGGCAAGAGCTCTGGCAATGGCCACACGCTGCTGCTGTCCGCCGGAAAGCTGACATGGATACGCTTCTTCTTTTCCGGAAAGCCCCATCTTCGCCAAAAGTTTTAAAGCCTCTTCTTTCACTTCCTCTTTGTTACGCTTCTGCACACTAATGGGTGCATCACACACATTTTTCAGAACACTATAGTGAGGAAACAAGTTAAAATTTTGGAAAACCAGCCCAAAATAATTCTTTATTTTCTTAAGCGCGGTTGCATCTCCATACACTGCCTGACCATTCTGTGTTGTTACAGCGTTTTCTCCCATGTATACTAATTCACCGCTATCCATAGTCTCAAGAAGGGTGGCACAACGAAGCAGTGTGGATTTTCCCGAACCGGAAGGTCCGATGATGGCCACAACTTCTCCTTCCTCCACCGACATGGAAATATCGTTCAATACGCTAAGGTCACCAAACGCTTTTTTGCAGTTTCTTATTTCTAAATATTTCATACGCTTTCAAACGCTCCTTAGCGGTAATAATTCATTTTCTGTTCAATCTTAGCCATAACAAAATCTACCACGAAGTTAAAAACATAGTAGAAACCACCCGCAATAAACAGCGGAAGGATAGTTGTCTGAGCTGCTGCCACCTGCTTAGCAATGGTAAACACCTCTGAGTACGCAAGCACAAAAGCAAGAGAAGTATCCTTTACCAGTGTGATCACTTCATTGGTAACCGGCGGCAATACACGTTTACACATCTGCGGAAAAATAATCTTCGCAAAGGTCTGTGCCCTACTGTACCCAAGCACATTTGCAGCCTCGTATTGTCCCAGAGGAATACTCTGAATACCCGAGCGGAAAATCTCCGCAAAATACGCCGCATAGTTAATAGAAAATCCAAGAATGGTAGCGGTCAGTCTCCAACCGGAGGATAACTGCATGCCAAACAAATAAAAAGGACCATAAAACCACACTATCAACTGCAGCATCAACGGCGTACCACGCAATATGGAGATAAATCCCTTTACTACAAGGGAAACGGGCTTAATCCTGCTCATTCGCCCCCATGCCACCAAAAGCCCTAATGGCATGGAAAATATCACTGTTGAAAAAAATATAAGCAGTGTAGCGCCTGTACCGGATAATACCTGCTGCGCCATCCCCCAGACTGTCATAGCTAAAATTCCTCACTTCATTAGTTAATGTAATCGCCGATACATACCATGTCAGCTAAGTTAAAATCAGAATACTTCTCCGCGATTTCCATAAAGGTACCATCCTTGTACATTTCGAAAAGAGTGTTCTGAACAGTGTCACGAAGCTCTTCGTTACCAAGCTTGAAGCCAACTGCATACTGTTCGGTAGAAAGCTGTTCCTCCAGCATACGGAAAGTTCCCTCACGGGAAGTTAACTGATACTGTGCAACACCGATATCTACTGCGATAGCATCAACCACACCGGACTCTAAATTAAGGAATGCAGTATTATAATCTGCAACCTGCTGAAGCTCTGCAAAGCTTGCTGCAAGTTCTAAGTTCTCTGCGTTGTCTTCACTATCATCGGTAAGTGCGGTAAGTGCGGAAGAACCGGCCTGAGTTACCACAATCTTACCGGCAAGATCTGCCTTTGCCTGAATATCGGAAGCATTCATGGTAATAAATACAATAGAGTTATCCACATAAGGAACAGACCAAGTATACTGATCCTCACGTCCGGTTACGGTAAATCCGTTCCAGATACAATCAATAGAGCCGGAATTTAATTCCATGTCCTTTGTATTCCAATCAATAGGCTGCTTAACTAAGGTCCAGCCGTTACGCTCACATACTTCCTGTGCAAGTTCCAAATCAAAACCGGTATATGTACCGTCATCTGCCATATAACCATATGGCGGATATTCCGCATCAAATCCTACTGTAAAGGTTTCACCCTCAGCACTACCACCACATGCGGTAAGTCCAATCGCCATTGTCAAAGATAAAAATAAAGCTGTTAATCTCTTCATAATAATTCCTCCTAAAACCATAGATGCAAAGCATTGCTTTAGTATTTTAGCACGGTAAAGAATCACTGTAAAGACTTATTTTATTCATCTCCTAACAAAAATACTTTCCGAGAGCCTTATTCACTCCCGGAAAGCATCCTTTGTTTTCACTATCCTATTTTACTTTTTCAAAATCCTCTGCAGGATGCTTGCAAATCGGACAAATATAATCTGCCGGAAGCTCCTCTCCCACATATTCATAATTGCAAATCTTGCATCTCCATACAGACTGCCCTTCCGGCGTTTCTACCTTCTTTTCCGGTTTCGGCTTGATATTACTGTGGTAGTAACCATATGTTGCACTGGGCGAATCACTCAATTTCTCCATATTGGTCACTGCGGCAATAAACATGGTATGCGTTCCTAAATCCACAGTCTCCTGCACCCATGCGGAAATATAAGCATTAGTACCTTCCGTGACATAATAAAGGTCATTAGGGGCCATCTTCGCTCCCGCAAAGCCCTCAAACTTATCCACGTCTCTTCCGGACGCAAACCCAAACCGCTTAAACAAATCAAATTTGGCCTCCTCGCTGATGATTGACACATTCAGCTTTCGATTCTCCATAATCAAATCATGTGTATAATTGGCTTTGTTCACGGTCACTGCGATACGGTTTGGTTCACTTGTTACCTGTAGTGCAGTATTTATGATACACCCGTTATGTTTTTTGCCATCGTATGCCGTCAGAACAAACAATCCATACGTCAGCTGATTCATTACACTCTTGTCCATGGGACTCCCTCCTTCTCAAATAGTATATGACACTATTTTATTTTATAATAGTTTTCCCATTTTACAATGATTTCTTCACATTTATCCACATCGTACTCAGCCACTGCTTCGCCCAGCATCTCGAATAAAGCCTCTTCCTCTTCTTTGTAATTGAATTCTGCCATATTATTGAAAATCTCCAGTGCAGTATCCATATCCAAATCTTCCATAGCAGCACGGATTTCCTCAAAGAAAACCTCTATTTCTTCTGCAGTAATTTCCTTACCCAGACCGGTTGCTTTCTTTTCTTCCGGGAAGTACGGTTTCAGTATCTCTGCATATCCAATATATTGCTGCAACATATCATCCGTACAGCGATGAATCAACTCGCCATCATTTTCTTTACCCGCCATTTCCATCCGCAAGGCTTTCTCCGAAAGCTCCATAGCTCCCACCTGCTTGGACGCGCTTTTCAAAGCGTGTACCTCTATGGTATACGCTTTCCAGTCCTCTTTCTCTTCCAGCTCTTTAATCAGCTTGGATTTCTTTGGAATTGCCTGATAATAATCCTTAAGCACCGCCCAAAACAACTTCTCTGTTCCTAAGAGACGAAGTGCAGAGCCGGTATCCAGCCCTTCAATCGCAACACTGATAATATCTTTATCCTCTGTTGTCTCTTCCCCTGCAACAGAGTATACCTTTTTAATCTTATGCTTCGGTATCCAGTTACGCAACTTCGACAACATAGTACGCATTTCGATTGGCTTTGCCACAAAGTCATTCATGCCCTCTGCAAGGAACATCTCTTTGGTTCCGCTGACCGCATTGGCAGTAAGAGCTATAATCGGAACATCATCATATTCTGAATGGAAGCGCCTGATAATACGGGTTGTCTCCACACCATCCAGCTCCGGCATCATATGATCCATAAAAATCAAATCGTATCGTTTGGTAGATATCTTCTCAATCGCTTCTCTACCGCTAAGTGCCGTTTCAATCCGCATCTGCAAAGGCTTCAAAAGACCTTCCGCCACGGTCAGATTGATAGCATTATCATCAACAATCAGCACCTCTGCTTCCGGCGCAATAAACTCAAAGTCTTCCCTATTACAAAAACCAAATCCCGCATTTACATCTTCTCCATTAAAGATGGATGCAATATTCAGTACATAAAGCGGCTTTTTCACCACCATCAGATTAGGAATGGACAGCTTAACAGAAGACCTGAAATCAATCATCAAAATAGTAGTAATCTCCGGATGATTCTTTACGAATTCTTGTACTTCCACAGAAAAAGTTCCCTGCCCCACAAAAAAGTAAGATATCTTCTCTTTGTGCAGGATTTCCAAATCCGCTTCCGTTTCCAGAGACTTATACGGAATCCCCAAATGAGCCATATCCTTCTCAATATGCTCTCTTAGGAAACCATTTGCTACAAGTCCCGCTACCCGAAGTGTTTCTTTATTCTTTACAACGACGGAAGGCTTCTCATCCACGATTTTCTGGGGTACCCAGAAGGAGAATGTACTACCTTTCTCATACTCACTTTCTACAGAAATCTCTCCGTCCATAAGCTCAACAAACCGCTGGGAAATGGCCAGTCCCAGACCAGTCCCTTCAATATTACGGTTTCTCTTGCTGTCAAGCTGTTGGAAGGACTTGAAAAGCTTTGGCAAATCTTCCTTTTTGATACCGATACCGGTATCCTTGATTGCCACTTCCAAACACATCTCCGTATCACTGATTTTCGTAAATCCAACCTTCAAAGCCACCTGACCTTGTCTGGTAAATTTTACGGCATTGTTTGACAAATTAATAATTACCTGTTTAATACGTTCGGAGTCACCCAGAATTCTGCGTGGCAAATCCGGTGCTATATCCAGAATCAATTCCACATCCTTTTCGCCGATTCGGGTATTAATTATGTTTGCCACATCGTTAATAATGGACATAGGCTCATATTCTGCCTCTTCCACATCCATCTTTCCGGATTCAATTTTTGAAAAATCCAAAATATCATTGATAATAGTTAACAATGTCTTTCCCGAGGAAATAATCTGGCTTACATACCCTCTCGCTGCAGCCGGTAAATCTTCACGTAATGCCATCTCTGCCATACCGATGACTGCATTCATGGGTGTACGGATTTCATGACTCATATTGGCAAGAAAGTCGGATTTCATCTGGGCAACGCGTTCAATCTCTTTTCCCGCTTCCAGAACCTCGTAACGGTCAAGTGCCATTTCCGAAATAATAGTTGACATTTTATACAAAAAATCCGTTGCTCGTGCCAAATGTCCCTCGCTTATATAAGGAATTTTCCGCGCAGCCTCTACATAAGCATCCGGGTCCACTTCGAGCTCTGCAGCTACACGGCGAAGCTCCTTTTCATCCAATTCCCCCGTCCGCACCTGCCCACCGGTAATGCAGCCAATCATTTCACCATGAGCCACAATCGGAGCCGCAAAATCAATAAGCCCCGCATGACAATGATAGGTTACGGATTTGCCCATCCGAAGAGCAAGCTCTGTACCCTCTCTATCACATTTCTCGCATCTCGCCCGTCCTATGGGAGACTTTTTATTAAAATTCAGACAAAACTCTGTGGAATGCGTATCTCTGGTTACATTCACCCCATTTGCATCGGAAATTCCTATGGTAACCCCGGTAATCCCGGCAAAAGTATCCTGAATCAACTGCAATGTCTCTATATCAATCAACTCTGTCAACTGCAACTTATCTTCTGTACTTTCCATTCCCAATTTTCACCTTCTTCTCGCAACCATTGTCTCATAACTTAGCCAATCAACTGTTGAATGGTTGCAGCCAACTGTTCACACTTTATAGGCTTAAGCAAATATCCCTGTGGCTTCATAGCCACAAGCTGTTTAATTATTTCACGATTATTCATACCGGTTAAA
This sequence comes from Acetatifactor sp., assembly GCA_045541195.1. Taxonomy (GTDB): domain Bacteria; phylum Bacillota; class Clostridia; order Lachnospirales; family Lachnospiraceae; genus Acetatifactor. The sequence goes on from JAZQIQ010000009.1 coordinate 124,564, forward strand.
AAAACTACCGGAATATTCTTTGTCATAGGATTTGCACGAAGTTTCTCCAGCACTTCCGCACCATTTTCCTCCGGCATCTCATAATCCAGCAAAATAAGGTCCGTACTACGTCGCTCTAAGAATTTCAGACCAACCTTACCACTCACCGCAGTAGCCACGTTATACTTATCCTTAAGCTCTGCCTTCACCAGACGAAGCATCATCAAATCATCATCAATGACAAGTATATGCTTCATTTCAATAGGTTCTGCAGGTAAAGAAGATAAATCCGGCATCTGCTGGGGCTCCGACGGAATTTCTGCAGTTTGGTTTTCCTGCACCATCTTCTTCTCTGCAGTCTGCACAATGGATGCAACATCCGGAGTCATCTGCTGTTTCTTCAAAATTGCCTGTGCAGCTGCTTCTGCCGCTGCTTTTGCAGATTCTGCCTTTGCCATTGCCGCTTTCTCTGCATCATCCTTCTCCTGCATGGACTTGGCGAAAGCCATCAAATCCTCCATCTCATCCACTTTTTCGATCTTCTCCACGCCTATTTTATTCTTCTCAAAATACTTGAGTAACTTATCCTTGATTGTATTGGCCGTAATCGGGCGATGAAGCACCATTTTTACCATTTCCGGTCTACGCTTTGAAAATTCCTCACAATGCTCCGGATCACCAATCAATACAATATGTCTGTATTCCTCTTCCACACGTTCAAACGATTCTGTCAGCCTGATAATATCGTCCCTTGACTCTGATGCAAAACAATATACAAATGCATGAGGCTTAAAAAGTACCATGTGATTTGCAATATCCATGCTACGATTGGATGTGGTCAGACACTCAAACCGATCATCCATCGTCCGGAAGAAATCATCTACAATTGCTCTGTTTTTTCCTGCAAGTAAAATCCTATATTTCATACGCTTTCCACTCCAATCCTTTTAATTCAGATTTTTTAATTATTTTATCACATTTGGCAGAAAAAAGAAACAATAAATAGTACGAAGGTCACAAAAATAGAGCTGTACCATCCGGTACAGCTCCATTCCATATTCTTTATGCTTTTGGAATCTGATTTAACTTCGCATTTAAATCCAGCAACTGCTCTTTGGTAAGATTTACACCCATGGTGCCAATCATTCCACTGAGACGAAGTACGGTAAATCCCCCCATCATGCTCATCATGGCATCGTTCATCTCAAAGCCCATTGCCTCTACTTTTCCATCCTCATTCTTTGGCATCAGCTGTGCAAGCAATCCGCCAAACAGAGCCTGTCCCTGAGGATTCTTCATGATATCACCAATCTTATCATTTAATGAGAAATAACCTTCCGGCTCTGTGATATCAAACCAGTTCAGAATCGCATTCTTCTCTTTCAGACGATATGCCTCATTGAACTCTTCCACCTTACGAATCTTGCTTTCATCCTTAAGATCACCGGCAACAGCAACTAAAGTGGATTCGCCCTCATTAGGAACATCAAAGTAGAAGAAATGTTCAGGACTACTCTTCTTACCAAGACTCTTACCATTTACAAACAGTTCTACTTCCGGCTGGTTAGAGTATACGGTAACTTTGGTTACATCCTCCACTCTGTCCACATATCTCTTACCACAGAGATGTACGAATGGTTCATCGGATAACCAAGCCTTGTATGCATAGAAGGAATCCTTCTTATACTTACGATCAAAGGTCATAAGTCCCTTGTGGTTCTGTCCGTTCTCGCCACCTTCGCTTCTTGCATCCGCACCAAAGTCGAACATATTCCATACATGAGTTGCCCACATGTATTTACGGGTGAATAACTGCTTAATCAGCTCTTCATGATAGAACGCCTGATATTCCTCGGTGTAATCACCCTGCACCGGCTTAGAAGTATGCCAATTCAGTGCCTCGCAACCATACTCAGAACATCCGATAGGAATATTCGGGTGAGTCTCATGGAATTTATCAAACCAAGGACCATTCATTGTAGTATCGCCACCGTACCAACCGAAGTAATGATTATAAGAAACCACATCCGGAATCTGAATGTATGGGCTATCAATCGGGCAAGGTGAAACCGCTGCAATAGTTGTCAGACGGGTAGCATCCATCTCATGACACAAATCATTTAAAATATGGTGATTCTCTAACAAATCCGGATCCGTATCACCCTTCATGGTAATCTCATTACTTAAGCCCCATACCACAATGGAAGGATGATTGTAATTCTGCACAATCAGTTCTTTCATCTGAGAAATAGTGTTCTCGCGTCCGGTAGGCATATGCTGGGAGATATAAGGAATCTCTGCCCAAATAACAAGACCCTTCTCGTCACACAAATCATAGAAATACTGGTCGTGCTGATAATGTGCCAGACGAATCGTAGTACAACCAACCTCTAAGATGAAGTCGATATCCTCTTCATGATGCTCCGGAAGAAGCGCATTACCAAGTCCCCATCTGTCCTGATGACGAGATACACCGCGCAGAGGATATTCCTCTCCGTTTAAAATAAACCCGTTTTCGGGATGAATCTCAAAGGTTCTGCAACCGAAGCGTGTGCTTACGTTATCAAGAACTTCCGTACCCTCAACCAGTAAAACCTCTGCGCTGTAAAGGTAAGGATCCTTTTTACCATGCCATAAATGCACATTTTCAATGGTAATGTTGGCCACATTATCATCAGAGGTCATATTGGCAACCACATTGCCTTCTGCATCCTTCACCGCATACACAAAGGTCTGGGAATCCTTTCTGTTTGTCACATATACTTCTACCTCAACGTCCGCATTTGCACCGTTTACGGTCGGAGTCACCTTAATGCCGGGACCTCCAAAGTATTCCAAATCAAAATGTGATTCACTTACCGCAATAATATTTACATCACGGTACAGACCACCATAGAAGGTAAAGTCTGCCACCTGAGGATACACCTTATCATTCGCCGCATTATCCACTGCTACCACAAAAAGATTATCTCGCTCCAGTGCATCGGTAATATCTACACGCCATGTAGAATATCCACCATCATGGTGAGCCAGATGCTTGCCGTTTACATACACATCTGCAGAAGAATTCGCTCCGCGCAGTTCTAAATAATAACGATCTGCTACAGGTAAATCCATCTTGTCCAAAGCCTTTGCATAATAAGCAGTTCCACGATAATAATCGTTACCACCATCCTGACCGTCAATTGCATTCCAGCAATGAGGAAGATTTACAAAATTCCACTTGGACGATACCTCTGTAGGTACCCCGGTGGCCTCCTTAGAGAAGGCCCACTTGGCATTAAAATTAATAACTTGTCTCATATCTACTTATTCACCTCAATAAAAATCTAGCAATTTTATTTTGCAGAAGCCTTTCTTGCTTCCAATTCGGAAGTCATCTTCTCTAAAGTCTTCTTATCCAAGTTATAGATAAGGCTAAGACCGATAAACTGAAGAACTGCACTGAACAGGTATAAACCTGCCACCAGGTAACGCATTCTGAGAGCTACTTCTGCAGTCTGCTGTCCACCATTTGCACCTACGTAACCTAAAGCGGTCATAACAACTAATGCAAGCGCAGGACCAAGCCCCTGTGCCAGTTTACGGAAGAAGGAATGAAGTGCATACACGGTACCTTCTTCTCTGGTTCCGATTTTCCACTCGTTGTAATCAATCGCATCACCCATCATCGCCCAGCTTACAGTAGAGTATATACCCATACCAAGACTATTGATTAACTGACAAACGACATAAATAACGATACCCTTTCCATCCGGAGTAATAGGCAGAACAACCATAAGTCCACATGCGATCATACTCGCAATCGCACCAACAGTTGCAAGCTCTTTCTTTCCAAACTTGGTAACCATCTTACGTGCAAGCGGAGTAAAGAAAATGATCGGAATCATGGCAAACAGCTGTACAATACCTGAAATCTGCACGTTATTAAAATAGGACTGGAATAATACGGTAACTGCTGCTGCTCCACCCTGCATACCCAGGAACATACCACATGCAGCAACTGTTGCACCCACTGCCGGACGATTCTTTGCGAAATTACCCATAGCCTTAACTACATTGAATTTGGGCGGTTCTTCATTTAACTTAATGTCTGTAGGTACACGAATCTCGGTATTCTTAATCATAAACTGGAAACAGATAAATCCTAAGAATCCCATAATAAGAGCTGCAATAAACACTCTTTCTCCCATAAGGTTATCATTTGCATCATAGATAATCATCGGAAGGATTGCCATAGGAACCATGTTACCAACCATGGAACCGATAGAACGCCATGCAGATAAAGATGCACGGTCAGCAGGCTCATTAGAGATCAATGATAACAGGGAACCATAAGGTACGTTAGCTACGGTATAGAATGCATCCCAGATAACGTAGCCACAAACGAAGATAATCATCTGTGCCCAAAGAGGGGCATTCGGGAAAGGAAGGAAGCATAATGCTCCGGCAACAATAAGTCCGATAGAACCGAACCAGATATACTGTAAGAACTTATTACGCTTATACTGATGCTTGTCAGCATCTACCAAGGAACCGATTACAGGGTCATTGATAGCATCCCATACCTGTACTACAACAAGTAAAAGCGAGTACCATAGCTCCAGACCCATGAACTGGGTCCAGAAAATCATCATAGTGCCCTTCAGCGCAAAACTCATGTTACATCCGAAATCTCCGGCTGCATATGCAAGACAGTCGCGCATACCGAATTTACGGAAGCCATTTTTGTTTGTGTCTTTCATAATAAGTGTGTCCTCCTTAAAAGTATTTTATAATTCCGTTGTAAATGTTATTTTTATTTTAATGCAATTTGCACATAATATCTAGTGGTTTTTCTTTCCATTTAGTAGAATTGTCTAAATTGCACATTTCCCATATAGGAAATTAGTAACAATAGTCAATGTTACGATTTAATGTACTAAAAAATCCATGTGCAAAAATTGTTTCACACATGGATTCCCTATCTATTCTTCTATAAACATCATCTGTTCCACATACTTTTCTGCAAAATACACAGAATCCGCCAATTGTAATGTAGTTGCCTTTCGGGAAATTTCCAAAGTCTTCTCCAAACAGCTCCGGCTCTTTAAAATCATCCCCGCACCGGTACCGGCGGCATTCCCGATCACCTTTACTTTCCCAAGCAGCTCATCCGGAAACAGTCCCATTCTTGCTGCACTCCGGGGATCTATATAACTTCCAAAGCCTCCCGCAATATAGAAAGTCTCTATATTCTCATAAGTACAATTACTTTCCTTCAGAAGAGTCTCAAGCCCGGCACGGATAGCTGCTTTTGCAAGCTGTACCTGCCTTATATCCTCCGGTGAAATAAATACTCCACTGTCTCCGATTTCAAAAGATTCTTCCAAATACCCGGTCTCATCCAGCACTCCCATTTCCAGCATCACAGCAATGGCATCAATTAATCCGCTACCGCAAATTCCCTTCGATGCTCCGTCTCCGATAGTTGTGTATTTTATCTTTCCCTGTTTCACATAAACTTTATTTATAGCCCCGTTTTCTGCCAGCATTCCCCTGGAAATCTCCGCTCCTTCAAATGCCGGTCCGGCAGGTGCGGAACAGCAAAACAGCTGTCCATCTTTATAAAGTACCATTTCCCCATTGGTACCAATATCCACAAGAAGCGAAGTCCCATGCCCCATCATTCCACTGGAGAGCACAGCGCAGACAATATCTGCTCCCACAAAAGCAGAGACACATCCCGGCAGATATACATTCTCATACCACTCTCCGAAAAGACACTCCGGCTCATAGGGTGCACAGGCCATTTTACCGGTCTCCTTTCCTGTCAGGAAATGCAACATAGCTGTATTTCCGGTAATCACATATTTGTCGATGGAAATACCTGCCATCAGCTTACGGATTTCCTCTGCAAGACAATTTTTTAATTCTTCTGCTCCACCCTTTAAGGCATATTCCATTCTGGTAACTACATCCGCACCATACCGGGTCTGGGGATTCAAAGCTCCCATGGTTTTTACCAGCTCTCCCTCCGGGAATTTATACAAATAGCCGGCAAGGGTGGTAGTACCGATATCTACCGCCAGTCCATAACCTTCTTCAATAAGGGCATTTTCACCGGTGACTACACATTCTCCAATAGATACAACCTGTACATCCTCTGCCAAAGAAAGCTCCTCCACCAGTGAATCTCCCTCCAAATAGGTAATGCATGCCCGCACAGCCTCCCCATTCATCATCACTTCACAATTGCCGCAGACACCTTTTCCGCCACAGGGTCTTGGCAATATAAATCCCATCTCCGCAAGTGCGTCCCACAACAAGATTTCTTTATGAAATTCTTTCCTTACCACACTATCATTATGCTTTACTGTCAGCCACACAATAAAATCCCCCTTGGAATCATTACTTATAATGTATTCCAAGAGGGCTTATTTTACAAGTTTTAATCTTTATCTATTCTCCTGCAATAAACAGCACCCCTAAAGTCCCCGGCCCACAGTGGCTCGAAATAACACTTCCTGCCCTAGTGGTAAGGATCTCCTCAAAATACTTAAGTTCCTCCAGCTGTGCCTTTACCCCATCTAAAATAGTCTGCTCACATCCGGAATGAGTAATAAACACTCTTTCCTTATGGGCACGCTTCAGCTCCGGTGTCAAATCCTTCACATAATCCCGGATTACTGTTTCCATCTTGCCCCGGTATTTCTTCCCCGGTTTCATCTTCCCATCTACCACACCAATATATGGATGCAACTTAAAGGTACTTCCCGCCATTGCTGCCAGACCACTACAGCGACCACCTCGATGAAGATAGGTCAGGGTATCCACCACAAAGCTCGCCCGTACATAAGGCTGTAAATCCTTGATTTTATCCACAATCACTTTAGCCGGTAGTCCATTCTGCGCCATCACCGCTACCTCAATGATTTGCAATCCGATACCGGTAGAAAGACTTGCCGAATTCACAACAAATACCTTATCCTCTACTTCCAGCTCCTGCACTGCCAGACGCATTACCTGTGCGCAGGCAGACATATCCTCTGAAATGCAGAAACAGATGACCTCATCTGCACTCTCCAACGCCTTTTTAAGCACCTCCTGCGCTTCCCCGGGGGAAACGGTGGAAGTCTTAGGTGTAGCTTTATTTGCATCAGACCAGCGATACAACTCTTCCGGCGATACATTTACTCCATCAAAAAATTCCTCTTCTCCCAAATGAATATGAAGCGGAAAGGTCTTAATCTGATATCTCTCCAAGATTTCCTTTGATAAATCACATGTACTGTCTGCAATAATTGAAATATTTCCCATATGTCCCCCTGGCAAAGCCGCCATTACTAAAAATAAAATATCGACATTAATTATAGCATTTTTGCGATAGGAAACAAATTAAAAAAGAATAAAACCTTTTCTTTAACAGGAAAAGACTTACCGTTACCGATAAGTCTCACTCTTTTAAAATGCTACCGTCATACTACCAATGAAGTTACCCAGACCATGAAGGATAATACTTGGAATAATAGAACCATTAAATACCTTCTCATCCAATGCACCCAGCATCAGTCCCGCACCTCCGGTAAAGCAGAACATTCCGATATGATAATCCAGTCCTACCGGTACGCCTGCAAGCAGATACAGACCATTGTGCATTAAGCCAAACAGAACACCTGTAATAATAATTCCGGGCCATGTACCGAATTTGGCGCAGAGCCTTTTATTGATAAAGCCTCTGTACAAAAGCTCCTCACATACACCATTGGCCAGAAAGTTCTGCAGAAAGGCAGGGATAATTGCTGCCACTCCCAATCCTGCAAAAGCATTTGCGGAAGCTGCTGAATTATTGTTTACCACACTCATTGATTCCTCACTGATAAACACCGTCCAATCGAAATAATACAAAAACACATATGCTGCAGCAAAGATAACCACTCCCCACCATTTCACCTGAAGCTTTGGTTTAATAAATCCCAACCATGTGAAGAAATTCACCTCTTTACGATGCCTGATTAACCACCAGATAAAAGGTATTGCAGCAAATACAATAAAATTTGAAATCACTGTGATAATGTTTGTTAAAATAAGTTGCATAATATTCCCCTTTTGTAAAATAATAGTAATACTCCGAATAATATTATACAAACCCTACTCCCTATCTGTCTTTAGTCTTTTCCGCCTAATCCCCAAAGAACGGTGCAGAATATACCATATCATAAAATCCATCTATCTCCGCAATATCTCTGGTGCTAAAGGAGTATTCTGCAATGTACTCACCGCCATCAATGTAAATGTAAGACCCTATAGCATCCAATTTCTCTTGGTAAAACACACAGTTAAATTCCACATCTCCCACTTCCTTTGCAAACCATTCCTTAGAAGCAATGCGGATAATCATTTCATCCTGTAATTCTTCATTATAGTACTTCGCTTGGAATACTGTGCTTTCATATACGCCACCAACTCTTTCCGCTTCATATCCATACGGAATTACACTTGGAAACAGACACATATAATCGCCTCTGCTTCCTGCTACTGCCGATTCCATTGGCGGCTGCAACATGGATTCCGTGTCCTCCACTGCCTGCGCAGGAGCCTCCACTCTGTCGACCGGTTGATTTTCCTTAACTCCCTCTGTCATATATACACCTTCACTATGACTGCCTCCGCCGGCAAAATATGGCAACGTTATCAGCACCATCAGGCAGGCACATGCCGCCATGGTCCCAAAAGTCACTATACTCCGATAATTTCGACTTTTCTTATGAAATACATATCCTTCACTCCATTCCACAATATCGTCCCGGATACCGGTGATACCATCATAAAGCTTCTCTGTTTTCTCACTCATACTGCCACCCCCTTCTGCTCCAGAAAGCTCTTCAGACCCTTACGCATCCGGTGCATCTTCTGCGCCATATGCCCGGCTGTAATGCCACATTTCTTAGCCAATACCTGCACTTCCTCTCCAAACCAATATCTTCTTACAAAAAGAGCACGGTCCTCCTCCGGCAACGATTCCAACCAATCGCTGATATATTCTGATAACTGCTTTGCCTCCACAATCTGCTCCACACTCGCTACTGCCGGAATACAATCTTCCAACTCCGACAACATCACTTCCAGTCCGTTAAAGCGCTTCTTCGCACGCATAGAACGGAATTTTGTAATGGACAGATTTCTGGTAATTCGCCCTAGAAAAGCTTTAAATACCTCCGGCACGGTAGGTGGTATCTGCTTCCAGGCAGAAAAGTAAGTATCACTAACACATTCCTCCGCATCTTCCTTCACACTTAAGATATTCATCGCAATATGAGTGCAGAAGCCTCCGTACTTTGTCGCAGTCTCCGATATAGCACGCTCATCCCGCTGAAAATATAGTTCAATTATCTGCTGATCTTCCACGCACTTTCTCCCTTTCTCATTTGTTTATGCCCCACATCTTAAGTCGCAAACGAAATACCTATATTACACATCATACATTTATTGTACTTTTATGATAATCGGTTCCTCCGGTCTCCACATGTGGGAATAGTAAGGACTGAGCCACACCTCCGCTTCATGATAATCCTTTAAAGGAAATTCTTCAATAAATGTCAAAGCCTCTCCATTCTCATCATACTCACCAAAAGTACATGACCAAGAACTGATTTCATACATTTCACCTTCCTCACTATAGAACATGTGGGAAAACAACTGGTGATGATGATTATCTTTTCTATACTCCGCTTCAAATTCTACAATCCATCCCTCAGGCCTCTTGGTTGCAGATTTAAACTGCACTCCCTCCGGAAGCTGCCCAGTCTCCCCGGTCTCCAGATTCACATATACCTTTTCCATATCCTTATCCAGCCACTCCACACCGGAAAGCACAATTTCCAAATGTTTCGCATCATAAAAATATGCACTTTCAGCCCGAAAAGATGCCATGGACTTTCCATCCTCATCTCCTGTAGCACTAATACCATTAGAAATCGTTTCAAACTGCATTCCCCAATCTGTCTCAATATAGAAATCCAGCGATTTTAGCCATGCTGTATTTTCCCCACATGCTTCCACGTTCACTCTAAGATGAGTAGGATACACCTCCATCTGGGTGAACGTAATCTGCTGTCCATCCAATTCCAATGTCCGATTGATATCGAGTACCTTCCCGGCAGCTGTAAAGGCCGGATCAAACTCCAAAAGAAACTCAAAGTATGCTACATAAACCGGCTGCTCTTCCTCTGTAGAAAACATACCATCATGAACATTCTCCGGTGCTATCATCTCTGCCAGGTTCTCATTATCATAGTTCTCCCGCTCCGAAATATCCAATGTAATCAGCAGCTCTCCGGGTACATCCTCTTCCACAAAATCAATGGTAAGACAGCGCAGTTCTCCATTTTCCACATCGCACTCGCTTAAGCTATAGGCGCAGGGCAATGTACCGGCTCCTTCTGCAGATTTTACCTTAGGTCTTGTGCTCAACCCACTATAATACTCCGAATCCAACCGAAAAAACACATTCACCTGCTTCTGATCCACAATCAAATATTCCACCGTGGCAGTAACACCACCGTCCTCCTTCTGTAGGTTCATAGGCTGTACATATTCATTCCCCACTGCATCACTTAAAGATGGCGAAAAGGTAACTGCCTCCGCCAGTTCCTTGATAATTGGAATCTTTGAACAGGCGTAAGCAACAGGAATGCTGAAATTTACTGCCCCAACAAATAATACAAAAGCTGCTGCCATGCCTGCCACAACGCCAATAATAGCATTTCTCTTTACTTTTCTGCCTTTTGCACGCTTCAACGTATCATTTAATGCGGGAACCGGCTCTTCCAGTTTATTTAATAATTCCTGCAATTCTTCCATACGATTCATGATGACACCTCCTCTTCATACTCTAACTTCAGCAGTTGCAATGCCTTACGCTGTCTTGTGGCAACCGTTCCCTGAGGAATTTTCAAGGCCTCCGCCGTCTCTGCCAATGTGTAGCCTGTAAAGTATCTGAGTATAATCACATCCTTCAGTTCCTTTGGTAAACACCGAATGGCTTCTTTCAAAGGGAGCGCATCGTAATCTTCGGTCACAAGCTCCGTCAATTCTTCCAGAGGACTAAGCCGCTTCTGCCTCCGCTGTTCATTATGACATTCATTAATTAAAATCCTTGTCATCCATGTGGTAAAATACTCCGGCTGACGCAGCTTTTTATGATTACATAATCCCTTATACACAGCCTCATCCACCACATCCAATGCCAGCGACTGACTGCCCAGATACAAAAATGCTGTTTTATATAACTTTCCGCGAATCTCCTCTACCCGCATCGCATATTCTTCATTATTCACAGGCTCTCCACCTCCTTTCATATGTTAGACGCAAGAAGATATCATTTTTATTTTTAAATTATACATTTTTTCAAATTTTTCCATACCATCTACATACTTGTAACATTCTTCCCTTGTGGGGTGTATATAGAATAATAACTCTCTTACGCCCCATTTTCCACCAAAATCAAATAAAATAGTCGTTGAAACCTATCACCTTGCCACAAAATGTGCAGTAAATTAACCGCACAAAACAGGGCGTACTCAGCACAAAATCTGATATACGCCCCATCTATCAAAGATATTCATACCTTACTATTGAATTTCAAAATCTACATAAAATTCTTCGATATCATAGTCCCCACTCTTTCTAAAATCCATGATTTCTTTTATCAAACGGTACTCACCGGCTGGCAAGGTTCCGTACAGCCAGGTCCAATCTATCTCAAAGGATATATCGGTCTCCATAGAAATCAAATATGCTTCTGCCGTCCACGCATAATTATCTATAGTGACCGGAACCATCTTAAAAACATCTCCCTCCCGAAACATCAGCCTATAATCAGAACCACACTGCAAAGAACCTGTAGGAGCACCACCTGACTGCTGTATCTCCAGTTCCAGTCCCTTACCGGTTACATTCACTGCAGACAGGGTAATTCCCCAATCCTTTCTGGGATTCTCTTCCGCCAGTCCCAGTGGGAAGAAGATTCCCTCCTTACCATAACCATCATACCATTCCTGCCCATTCTCATACTTGGAACCATAAGCCTGCTCCCAACCATATCCCTCTGCAATGTCCTGACAAACAGATGCCATCAGAGCGCCCTTCAAATCCATCTGTCCACCCTTTTCAAAATGCTCTTTACAGTAGTCCAATGTATACATACCATAGTAAATCAGTTCACGATATTCCAGACTGTGTGCATCAATATAAGCCTGCACATCGCTCTCTTCCTTGGGTCGAAACAATATTGTGTCCATCAATTCCCCAATCACCGCATCCGTCTCCGTCTGCCCAAACTGCACTGCCTGATGATAGCAGCCCTGCATCTGCGCAAGGATAAACTTCTGGGTATCCAAGGCCTCTTCTTCGATATCATCCGGGAACTTCTCTCGAATATCTTCCACATAGTAGCTTCCATCCCGCGGCATCCAGTATTCCTCTAAGATGTATTCATCCCCTTCCACCTTAAAGGTAATTGCCACCGGAGAATGTCCGCCAAGACCATCCAATATCCTTCCATGTTCCCCAAAAGCGTACTCTTGCGTCAGGACCATAGCATAAACAGTAAGATACTCCCCTGTCTCCGGCGAATCCTCCGTTCCGCATACACAAAGCGTCTCCGTTCCCAGAATCACATGACTCTCGCAGGGGAACAAAATCCCCTCCACAATCCGTTCTGCATCCCTGCCCAGGATTGCGTCATGAATCGCTGCCTCCAAAGGGTCACCGATATCCGGTATATTTTCGGACTCTTCCTGCACCTTAGGATTTTCGGGCGATACAGGTTCCTCCGTGGGCTCAGCTATCGGACACTGCTCCTGTCCCCAATCAGAGCTTACATCATTCACCCTCTCAAGCTTAAACATCCACCGGACAATGGAATCATCTGCATAATTATCCCCATCACCATCATAATACCAGCACACCAAATATACCTCTCCACTCTTCTGATGAAGGAAATAGTAGCTCAGCTCATCCTCTCCCCGGAGTATCTGCCACGCATTTTCATTATTCTTTCGGTAGTCCTCCGGTAAAAAGTCCATCGGCCATCCCGGCAGACCATCCCACTCACGGAAATACGTGTCAAAATTCTCCTCTGTCAGCTTCACCTCCTGCATTCTGCCGCACAGCTCCCACTCCCCGTCCGTGGAATTCGTACCCACTTCGTCCTTGCATCGCATTATATAATCAGCAGATAAGTTATATCTGGCATAATCCGTTATATAAACCATACTGGAAATCATTTCTCTCCCATACGTGTACTCCGTAGATTCTACGCGATAGGTATACCCCAAGGGCTCCGATGCACGGTAATTCTCTTCCTTGGGATTGGTCAGAAAGCACACTGCTACAACGACGCAAAGAATCGCAGCCGCAATCATCATCCAAAACGCCGGACGCTTATAGCTCAGTACTGTCTTCACCCGTTCCTTCACACCAACTTCCCCAAATGCCAACGGGCAAGCCATGATCATTCGCCGTGAAACGCTACACTCCAAAAGCACATCCGAATAGGACTTCTTATCCCCTTCTCCCAACTCCTTAATCACCTTCTCATCACATGCAAGTTCAATATCTCTGCACAATAGCACATATGCCACCCACATCAGCGGATGAAACCAATATACCGTAAGAAGGACATAGCCTAGAGGCTTCCAAAGATGATCCATACGCTTCAAATGTGCTTTCTCATGCAGTATCACATAAGGCACCTGCTTCTGCTCCAAGACAGACGGCAGATAAATCCTTGGACAAAACATCCCCAAGATAAAGGGAGTATCAATATAATCACATATATATATATTCTCTGCCACCGGCAAAGATACCGCCACCTTTCGCTGAAGACGAACATAGCTGATAAATGCATATAATGCTATCCCTGCCATTCCCACAAGCCACAACACGGACGCTATAAATGCCCATACCTGCAGTGGATTTACACTATCCCCCGGATTCGGTGAAAGACTTTCGGAAAGCACCGGATTTACCATGTGATTGATAAGTTCCACTCCACTGTGAATCTCCGGCTCCTGCATATACATAATCTCCTCCGGAATTGTCTCACTGCTGGGCATCAGGCTCACCACACTCTCCCATGAAAACGGACAAATCAAACGAAATGCCACAATTCCCCACAGCACACAGCGACTCCATTTCGGCGCTCTCTTCCATACAAGTCTTACAAAGATTACGGCAAGTATCACCCAACCTGCAGAAATACTCATATTCAGAAGTTTTAAAAATACGGTTTCCATTCTCAGCCCTCCTGATATGAATCAATCATCCGGCGAATTTCTTCGATCTCCTGTTTGGTCAACGTCTTTCTGGTAGCAAAAGCTGAGATAAATGCCGGTAACGAACCCTGAAATGTCTCTTCTACAAACCTCTCGCTCTGCATAGCATGAAATTCTTCCTTAGATATCACAGAGCTTACAATACCGTCCAAATTCTGAAACAGTCCCTTCTCACAAAGCTTGCGAAGTACCGTATATGTTGTGGGTCTTTTCCAATTCAGCTCTTTTTCACAAAGCTTAGAAAGCTCTCTGGAACCAATCGGCTCATTAGCCCAGACAATATCCGCAAATCGCGATTCTACAACGCCCAACTTCATATCTTCCATAAAGATTCCTCCTGTTTACTCTCAATAAACTAGCTTTAGTTTATCATCAATAAACAACCTTGTCAATATAAATCAAAAAAATACAGTATTGACATTCTCGAATATCGAGAATAATATATAAGCATAGATACTCGATATTCGAGATTAGGAGGTTTATTATGCCCAGAGAGAAGTTCAGAACCTTGACAGAGCAGATGTTCTATGTTCTTCTCTGTCTGAACGAGGAATGCTGTGGAATGGATATTCTGGATAAGGTAAAGACCATGACCGGAGGCAGGGTGAATGTAGGTTCCGGTACACTTTACACTCTTTTAGAGCAATTCCTAGAGTCTAAAATGATTCAGGAAACAAAAGTAGAGGGTCGCAAGCGCAGCTACATTCTGACAGAGAAGGGGAAAGAAATGCTGAGTGCAGAATATGCACGTATTCAGGCACAGATTCAGGACTATCGTGCCATATTTAGGGAGGGAAAATAATAATGAAAGATGTGAAATATCAGTTAGAAACCTTTGCCTTTTATGATAAGGCTGCTATTGAAGAGAAGATGTCCAAAATGGCCTCTAAGGGTTGGCTGGTGGAAAAACCGGGTAATCTCATCTGGAGGTATCGCCGCATTCAGCCAAAGGACCTAAATATCACTGTAACTTACTTTGCCGACGCATCCGACTTTGATCCCGCCCCCACAGAAGGTCAGCAGATTATGGAAGAATACGCGTCCAAGGACAGTTGGAACATTGCAGCAAGATGGGGACAAATGCAGATTTTCTACAGCGAGGAAGTTGACCCTACCCCCATAGAAACCGATGCTGTCGTTCAAGTGCAAAACATTCACAGCTCCATGAAGAAAAATATGCTGCCTACCCACTTTTTCCTGCTGGCTTTGTGCATTTTCGAATTATTCTTCTGCGGATGGCAGTTTAATAATGACCCTGTGGATTTTCTTTCCAGTCCGTATTCACTCTACATGGTACCCATGTGGATTTTTACCAGCCTATCCGTTCTGTTGGAGATAATTCTGTACTATAGCTGGTATAAAAAGGCCCGCAGACTGGCCGACGAAACAGGAGCATTCCTAAATCTGCGTACAAACCATGCCTTTAGCTGGGTGTTACTTCTGATATCCTTATTGATTATCCTTTGCACCGCAGTCAGCTCAGAGCAGTGGCTTTACGGCACGGTTATATGGCTGGTAATCACTGCCATTGTTATACTGTTCATCTTTGGAATAAAATGGCTCCTGAAAAAGGACGGAACTTCTCGAGGATTGAACCGTTTTATAACAATTCTCTCTGCCGTACTGCTTACTATGGGCCTTTCCACTATCATGATGCTCACTATATTAGAGTACAATTCTACAGAAGATGACAAGGCAGTTGGCACTTACGATTTCTATGGTATGGCCCGCAATATATACAATGATTCTCTGCCACTGGTGGTAGAAGACCTAATGAAGATTGATACACTTTGGACCAAAGAAGCTGACGATAGGGAAACATTTCTTCTAGCCCGCACAGAATGCTATCAGCGCGCACTTTCTCCGGAAGAAAGCCCCGTTTATGGTATCGAATATACTATCTTGGACATCAAGTGGAACGGTATCTACTCTTTCTGCAAAGACGCCCTTCTAAATGACCATTTCGGCAACAATTCAGAAGATTGTTACCTTCCTATAGATGCCACACTTTGGGATGCGTCAGAAGCTTATCGCCTTCATTGGTGCGATGCCCCACTGAATACCTATCTGATTTGCTGGGAGAATCGCATTGTCATATATGAATTCTCCTGGGAGCCTACTCCGGAACAGATGGAAATAGCGGCCCAAAAACTAAATATTAAATAAAAAATGCCCTGTCTGCGAGTGATTGCTACCCACAGTCAGGGCAAAAATCTGTTCAAAATCATATTCACCGGCAAGGAGTACATTCCCCACCGGATAAGCAATTCCCCCAACACACACACATTTTCCACAACATAATTCTCTTTGTCAAATTTCATCAATTCGCCTCCAGATTTTCCCTTTATCCAGCGTATACTTGCAATCCTCTTCTCTTCATGATAAATATAATTTATGTGGATATAATAACACAAATATATATTGTAGGAGGAAATAAATTTTGAGAATACTTTTTTATGATGCCAAGAACTATGATAAGGATTCTTTCCAAAGTTCCTTAGCTGGTTTCCCCGGAATCGAAATTGAATACATCAAATCCGACTTAGATCCTCGCACTGCCGCTCTTGCAGAAGGCTTTGACGGTGTCTGTGCTTTTGTAAGCTCCGATGTCAGTGCTCACACTCTTACCATTTTACACCAGCACAAGATCGGCGTGGTACTAATGCGTTGTGCCGGCTTCAATAATGTAGACTTGGAAAAGGCAAAAGAACTGAATATCCGTGTTATGTGTGTACCTGGCTATTCTCCGGAGGCAGTTGCAGAGCATGCCATGGCTCTGGCTCTTGCATGTAACCGCAGACTTCATAAAGCATATAATAAAGTACGTGAGAATGATTTCAGCCTCAGCGGCCTTATGGGATTTAATTTCTACCAAAAGACTGCCGGCATCATCGGTACCGGTAAAATTGGTGCAGCCATGTGTCGTATCTGTAATGGCTTCGGTATGAAAGTTATCGCCTATGATGTTTATGAGAATCCTGCATTAAAAGATTTTGTAACCTACAAAACCTTGGATGAGGTACTTGCAGAAAGTGATTTAATCTCTTTGCATTGTCCTCTGCTGGATGATACCCGTCATATGATTAACATTGCTTCCATCCGTAAGATGAAAGATGGTGTAATCTTGGTCAATACCTCTCGCGGAGGACTTGTAAAAACGGATGACCTGGTAGAAGGTATCCGCCTGAAAAAGTTTGCCGGTGTAGGACTTGATGTATATGAAGAAGAAACCAACAATGTATTTGAAGACCGTTCAGAAGAAATCTTAGAGACCTCCGTAACTGCCCGTCTTCTCTCCTTCCCTAATGTAATGATTACCTCTCATCAGGGATTCTTTACCAAGGAAGCGCTTGAAGCAATTGCAAATACTACTCTACAGAATGCTATAGATTACCAAAACGGTGTCCCAAGTAAGAATGACGTAAAATAAAAAGACGCAGTAGCGAAATCAATCGCTACTGCGTTTTTCTTAATTTTTATAAGCCGTACTGAGCTTTAATCTGCTGGAATTCATCACATGCTGCAAAACTGTTCATTACAGTCTTACGGTCTACGCCGCCATCTAAAGCAGCTTTCCATGCATCGATTCCGGCCTGATCTGCTTCACGATCCATAAAGGTTCTGTACAGAGC
>JAZQIQ010000010.1:0-5316 GCA_045541195.1 Acetatifactor sp.
TGTGTTACAATATCCCTCGGTGGCAGACACGTGTATTTGAGAGAAAGACAAACACACTCAAGTGTATCTGTCACGCACACAAATGCGATTCTAAACGAATTGCATAAGGAGTACATATGGGAGAAACGAAGTATTTTGTAGTAAACAAAAAAGCGGTTCCGGAAGTATTGCTTAAAGTAGTAGAAGCAAAACGTTTATTAGAAACCGGGAGGGTTTCTACGATTCAGGAAGCAACAGATATGGTTGGAATCAGTAGAAGTTCCTTTTATAAGTATAAAGACGATATTTTTCAGTTTCATGATAATCAAGAAGGAACAACTATTACCTTGACTTTTCAAATGGACGATGAGCCGGGACTTTTATCAGACGTACTTAAAATTGTTGCAGATTTTGGTGCCAATATTTTGACAATACATCAAAGTATTCCAATCAATGGAATAGCATCATTGAGTATTAGTGTTCAGGTTTTATCCACTACAAAAAATGTGTCTCAAATGATTGAAGCAATGGAAGACCAAAAAGGTGTTCATTATGTAAAAATAATAGCTAAGGAGTAAGAAAAATGATTCAGGTAGCAGTATTAGGTTACGGTACAGTAGGTAGCGGAGTTGTAGAGGTAATTGAACAGAATAATGAAGTGGTAAGCAAGAGAGCGGGCGAGAAGCTTTATGTAAAGCATATTTTAGATCTTCGCGAGTTCCCGGGCGATCCATATGAGAATAAAGTGGTTCATGACTTTAATATTATTTTAGAGGATGAGGATGTACAGATTATCTGTGAGACCATGGGTGGTGTAAAACCGGCATACGATTTTACAAAGGCAGCACTATTAAAGGGTAAGAGCGTATGTACCTCCAATAAGGAGCTTGTAGCAAATCACGGTCCTGAGCTTCTTGCGATTGCAAGAGAGAACAATTGTAATTACATGTTTGAGGCAAGTGTAGGTGGTGGTATTCCTATTATCCGTACCATTAACAATGCACTTACCGCAGAAAAGGTAGAGAGTATTACAGGTATCTTAAACGGTACTACCAATTACATATTAACCAAGATGGATAAGGAAGGCGCTGACTTCGGTGAAGTACTTGCCAAGGCGCAGGAGCTGGGATATGCAGAGCGTAATCCGGAAGCGGATGTGGAAGGTTATGATGCATGTCGTAAGATTGCAATTCTTTCATCCTTAATGACTGGTAAGAATGTAAAGTATGAGAACATCTACACGGAGGGTATTACCAGAATTACCGCAGATGATTTTGTATATGCCAAGGCAGCAGGTATGGCTGTTAAGATTTTCGGTATGAGCAAGAATACAGAGAATGGAACACTTGCTATGGTTGCACCTTTTATGATTGATACAGATTATCCATTATATATGGTAAATGACGTATTTAACGGTGTGTTTGTACGCAGTAATATGCTTGGCGACTCTATGTACTACGGACGTGGTGCAGGTAAGCTTCCTACCGCAAGTGCCGTAGTTGGTGATGTGGTAGAATGTGCAAGAAATATTGGCAACAATGTACCTGTATTCTGGGATGCAGAGGAAGCCAAGCTGGTTGATATCGCAGAGGTTTGCAGAAGCTTCTTTGTACGTGCTGACGTTTCTGCTAAGGCTGATGTGCTTGCTGCATTCCCGGGTGGTAAGGAAGTAGAGATTGAGGGAAGAGATGACTTCGGATACTTCACTCAGGAGATGAAAGAAAAGGATTTTGCGGCAAAGTATGAAGCTTTAGGTGACAAGGTATTCATGAGAATCCGTGTAGAAAAATAGTTTTTTGAGGAGTTAAAATAATATTATGAAATATGTAGTAGTTTTGGGAGACGGTATGGCAGATGAGCCTATTGAGGCACTGGGTAATAAAACCCCACTGGCATATGCAAAGACTCCCAATATGGATAAATTAAGTAAAATGTCAGAGGTTGGTATGGTACACACTATTCCCGACGGAATGAAGCCGGGCTCTGATACTGCGAATCTGTCTGTAATGGGGTATGATCCGAAGAAATATTATTCCGGTCGTTCTCCATTGGAGGCGTTGAGTATTGGTGTACCTATGAAGGATACAGATATTGCACTCAGATGCAATATCGTTACGGTTTCGGAAGAAGATGTACCCTTTGAGGAGTTAACCATTATTGACCATAGTTCTTCGGAAATCAGTACCGAGGATTGCGCGATTCTTTTAGAAGAGGTTGCAAAACAGCTGGCAAATGAGACCTATCAGTTTTATGTAGGAACCAGCTATCGTCACTGCCTTATCTGGGATAAGGGACAGGTAGTGGAGCTGACGCCGCCTCATGATGTACTTGGACAGACCATCGGCCGGTATTTACCGGAGGATGCGGTACTTCGTGAGATGATGAAGAAGAGCTATGAGATTCTGAAAAATCATCCGCTGAATGTGGAGAGAAAGAAACAGGGATTGAATCCCGCTAACTGTTGCTGGTTCTGGGGAGCAGGAACTAAGCCACTCTTATCTTCTTTTGAAGAGAAGACCGGCAAGAAGGGTATGATGGTATCTGCGGTAGATTTACTGAAGGGTATCGCCGTAGGAGCAAGCATGGGCGTTGCAGAGGTTCCCGGTGCAAATGGTGGCTTACACACTAATTATGCGGGAAAAGTGGATGCAGCTGTGAAAGCTTTGCTTGATGAGGAGTATGATTTTGCGTATATTCATGTAGAGGCACCTGATGAAATGGGTCATCAGGGAAGTGTGGAGCGCAAGGTACAGGCGATTGAGTACCTTGACGAGAAAGTTATCGGACCTGTAGTGGAGAAGCTTGAAGCGGCGGGAGTAGATTTTAGACTTCTTGTGCTTCCGGATCATCCTACACCGATTCGATGTCGTACCCACACTGCAGACAATGTTCCATATATGCTTTATGACAGCACGGCACCTCTTTCCAAGGGGTGGGATTATACTGAGGAAGATGGTAAGGCATCCGGCAATTTTGAACCGGTGGGACATAAGTTGATTGATACATTTTTGCAGTTATAATATACATAACAATAATATAGGAGTATTATTATGAGAAGAGTAGTTAAATTTGGTGGAAGCTCTCTGGCGAGTGCAGAGCAGTTTGAAAAGGTAGGTGCAATCATCCGTGCAGATAAGGAAAGAAAGTTCGTAGTTCCTTCCGCACCGGGTAAGAGATATCCGGAGGATATCAAGGTGACAGATATGCTTTACAGCTGCTATGCGTTGGCAGAAGCTGGTAAGGATTTTAACAAGGAAATGAAGGCTATCAAGGCTCGTTATCAGGAGATTATCGACGGTCTGAAATTAGATTTATCTTTAGAAGAGGCATTTTCTACCGTAGAGAAGAACTTCAAGGCAAAGGCAGGTAAGGATTATGCTGCATCCCGTGGTGAGTTTTTGAACGGTATTATCATGGCATCTTACCTTAAGTTTGAATTTATTGATGCGGCTACCGTTATTTTCTTTGATGAAAACGGTAAGTTTGATGCAGACAAGACCAATGAGGTATTATCTGCAAGATTAGAGAAGTGCGAAGCTGCTGTTATTCCGGGCTTCTACGGTGCATATGCGGATGGTACAGTTAAGACCTTCTCCAGAGGTGGTTCTGACATTACCGGTTCTATCGTAGCTAAGGCAGCTAAAGCAGATGTATACGAGAACTGGACGGATGTATCCGGCTTCCTTGTAGCAGATCCGCGTGTGGTAAAGAATCCTGTGGCTATTGAAACCATTACTTATCGCGAGTTACGTGAGCTTGCGTATATGGGTGCAACCGTACTTCATGAGGATGCTATCTTTCCGGTACGTCAGATGGGTATTCCTATCAATATCCGTAACACCAATGCTCCGGAAGATAATGGTACCTGGATTGTGGAAAGTACTTGTCAGAAGTCAAAGTATGTGATTACCGGTATTGCAGGTAAGAAGGGCTTCTGTTCTGTAAATATTGAAAAAGAGATGATGAACTCCGAAATCGGATTCGGCCGTAAGGTATTACAGGCGTTCGAGGACAATGGAATCTCCTTTGAGCATGTTCCTTCCGGTATTGATACCATGACTGTATTTGTGCATCAGGATGAATTCATGCACAAGGAGCAGAACGTGGTTGGTGCACTTCACAGGCTGGCTAATCCGGATGTAATTGATATTGAAGCTGATCTTGCATTAATCGCAGTTGTAGGCCGTGGTATGAAGTCTGCAAGAGGTACAGCTGGCCGTATCTTCTCTGCACTGGCACATGCCAATGTAAACGTTAAGATGATTGATCAGGGATCTTCTGAGCTTAACATTATCATTGGTGTAGAGAACGATGATTTTGAAACTGCTATTAAGGCAATCTATGATATCTTTGTAGTAACCAGATTATAAGGATTAATAAAGATCGAAGAAGATTTTTTATTATATAATTAAATAAAGAAATTGTTAATAGTTGGGGTGATATCCGTTTGGATATCGCCCCGTTATTACGTTTAAGAGATTTTTGATGTATTATTTGAGAAAGTACATTTTAAGAAATGTGTCATCCTGTTATGGTTTATTAAGTGGAGGGATGGTCATAATACGAGGGGTTAAAAATGGCTAAAAAAGATTAAAAACGCTTAAAGTAATTAGTTCTAAAGTGCTAAAAATGAGGTTTTTTTAGCTAAAATGCACATTTTTTTTTGTTTATTTCATGGAAAAAAGCAATATTAAAACCTCAAAGTATTTGGTATTCTAATATCTGCAAAGGTAAAAGAAGCTATAACATAATTTTGAAAGTCAAAAAGTGGAGGGTGAAAAATGAAATGTAAAGTAAGGTTATGGGCATTGCTTTTATGTGCATCGCTGTTTATATCCGGCATTTTAGGTGTGAAGCCAATGGTGGTACTGGCGGAAGAGACGATTGTAGATGAATGTAGTGCAGGAGAGCTTAAGATTGGTACATGTAATGACGTTGGGCTTGAGGCAACGGCACTGACGCCGGGAGATGACGGTGCTGTTATGGCGACAAACGGTAGTGAAAATGAAGAATTTGGTATTTTCCTGGCTTTGCCGGATGATGCGGTTCAGGTATATGGAGAGGATGTAGTCTTTGATTCTACCAGTGACTGGGATGATAAGGGTGAGTATAATATTGCCCTGACA
The DNA here is from genome assembly GCA_045541195.1 of Acetatifactor sp. Lineage (GTDB taxonomy): Bacteria > Bacillota > Clostridia > Lachnospirales > Lachnospiraceae > Acetatifactor. The sequence continues at coordinate 5,106 of JAZQIQ010000010.1, forward strand.
ACAACAGAGGCTCTTCATGATGGTGCCTATGTGACTATGGATGTGCTATTACCGGAAGAAGCGGATTATTCCGGCATGGTTAAAGTACAGGGTGTGGCAAGATTGGGAAGTAACTGGTCCTGGACAGAATCACCTACGATAGCAGAGCTTGGTGCAGATGATTTTACATCCACTGGAGATGGATATAAGCTTGCCAGGATTCGATTTGATT
>JAZQIQ010000011.1:0-155954 GCA_045541195.1 Acetatifactor sp.
ATCTACATAGCTGTAAAGATTGTCTACCCAGAACTGAACACCACTCGGATCCGCATCACGGCCAAGGGCTACTGTGTACATACGCTCTACGAACGCAGTTACATTCTCTCTTGCAATATCATCAGGACTCTTGGTCGGTGCAGGAGTTGCTGTTGGTGCTTCCGTAGGCGCTGCTGTCGGTGCCTCGGTAGGTGCTGCTGTTGGTTCCTCAGTAGGTGCACTGGTCGGCTCCTCAGTTGGTGCTGCTGTTGGCTCCTCAGTAGGTGCTGCTGTCGGCTCCTCAGTTGGTGCTGCTGTTGGCTCCTCAGTTGGTGCTGCTGTTGGTGCCTCGGTAGGTGCTGCTGTTGGCTCCTCGGTAGGTGCTGCTGTTGGCTCCTCGGTAGGTGCCGCTGTTGGTGCCTCAGTAGGCACTGCTGTTGGCACTGCTTCCACATCACCGGTTCTATAGAGATACATGTCATCCCATGCACCCCAGCCCTTCGCTTCAAAAGAACCGTAAATACCAACAACTACATCTGTATCGTCTTCCGTTACTATAATTTCTGTAATTTCAGGATTATCCCAGTTCTGCCATCCACTTACAGCAGATGCCTCTTCCTTAGTCTCTTCATTTACCGTCGCATAGATTTTAAACACAGCAGAGTCACCGGCATCGCCTCCCTGCAAATAACCACCATAAGTATACACTCCGGCATCCAGGGTAACGGTCTGCTCTGCTGTATATTCTGCCGCAGTACCGGAATAAAACTTTAATGAATAACCACCACTACGCTTATTGTTATCATAGGTTCTTGCAATAATGCTGCTATTACTAATCGTCCATGCACTCATGGTAGAACTATCTTCAAATCCCGGATTAACGAGTAAATTCACCGGCTTAATCACAAGAGTACAAGTTACATCAAAGGTTCTTCCCGTTACCACTGCTGTACCGTTAATCACATAGCTACCCACGCCGCTTGCAACTGCAGTTTCAAACTCTTCCTGATTCCAGGTTACATCCACTTCTGCAGTAGTTCCATTCACATAAACTGCAGTTACAGTTTCAGGAAGTACAATCTCATCTCCCAATTCAAATGTCACTTCCTCAGATTTTACAGAAGACGCAACGATTTCTGCAGTAGTTCCGGTATATACATACTTAAATACATTTAAAGACTCTAATGCTTTACCATGGAAATCAAATAATGCTTCATTATCTACAGCACTTCCACCATACCATACGCCGGCGTCGTCCGGATCATACTCGCCGGAATATGAGGATGCCCAGCCGCTTCCGTACTGCTCCCAAAGAGCTTTGTTCTCTTCTAATACAGACTCATCACTGCCATCATAATACTGTACCGGAATCCATGCCGGCTCCCAATAGAATACACCAATACCATTTGTGGTATTTGCAATCGTCTTAATAATATTACTTACAGAAGTTGCTTGTCCCTGAACAGATACTTCATTAATATCTTCTGCCTTATCTGATTCATCAGTTGTATTGCCATGACCGTCACCTTCTTCATAGGTATATACCCAAGAAGTCTCAGCAACCATAACCTTCTTACCATACGTCTCTGCCACAGTGCCAAGTACAGAACTTAAATTGTCTAATGTACCATGCCAATATGGATAGTATGAAGATGCAAATACATCATAATCCACTTCATAGGTATTCAGATTTGCAGCATATCCGGCATATCTTCCGGCCGCCTCCGGATTCGTGAAATGAAGAGCCACTAAAATCTCCATATCATTAGCTTCTGCTACGCTACGTACTGCTGCACTACCTGCGGAGAAAATCTTTGACATATTTTCCCATCCGGTCTCTCCTGCAATACCGTTGTTGGTCTCGTTACCAACCTGTACCATACCTACATCAACGCCGTTGTCAATCAGGTACTGTAAGCTTTCCTGGGTATATTCCTCTACTGCTGCAATCTTAGTATCCAAATCCATGTCAGCCCAAGCCTTTGGTGCCTGCTGCTTGCCCGGATCTGCCCAGAAGTCAGAGTAATGGAAATCAACAAGAACCTTCATTCCTGCATTGGTTACCCACTGCCCGATAGTCTTTGCAACTTCTATATCGTTATTACCACCGCCGTAACCATTACCATTTGCATCAAACGGATTATGCCATACACGGAGACGAACATACTTCACACCACTCTCAGCAAGCAAATCAAAGAACCCCTGATCAGTTAATTCGTTTCCGTCAAAATCATAGTACTTCGCACCACTGTTTCTAACAGAAAGGTAGGAAGAAACATCTACACCGGTAATAAAATCTTCTGAAAGATTATCCAGTCTCTCTACATAAATATCAGACTCTGCCGGGGCAGGAGTTGCTGTAGGCTCCGGAGTAGGAGTAGGTGCTTCTGTAGGTGCAGGAGTCGGCTCTGTTTCACCCTCAATGAAAACGTACTCATATAATACAATATCATCTATATCGCAGTAATAAGAATATGCAACATCACCACCAATGACAATTTCATATTCCCCTTTTTCCAAGGTAAAACTCTCCGTCTCCACCGGTATCCATACGTTCCATCCGGTAGTTGCCGGAAGCTCCAGCACTGTTGTCCCTATGGCTAGTTCAAGACCGGAAGTTGCAGCTTCACCATCCATTATAAAGCCCAGCTTATAGGTACCAGTCTCCACAGTTACTGTCTGACTTAAAGAAAATGGCTGTACACTGTCAGTATAATTAGATACCTTAAATGCGTTTGTTGTATTATTGGTAGCATAACTATCTGCCTTAATCTCATACTTATAGTAGCTCCAATCCATTGCAGAGCTATCCAATGTCCATCCGGTAAGATCTCCGGTCTCAAAATCACCGTTTACTACAAGTTCTGTAGCCTGCCATCCATAATATCCCACAGCAGGCTCCTCTGTTGCCACAGGTGCTTCTGTCACTTCCGGAGTTGCAGTTACTTCCGGTGCTTCTGTCACCTCAGGTGTTGCCGTTGCTTCCGGCACAACATCACCAGTTCTGGTCAATGTAAAGCAATCCACATAGCCCCACGCTTCTGCAGGAATCTCTACAGTAATACCCACATTCACATCTTCACCATCTTCTGCAATGGTAATTTCCTCAGATGCGGTAAACCAAACATCACTTTCGTCAGGAATAACCTGCGCAGATGCTTCCTCACCCACAAACACACTTAATGCCGCTGAACCACCGGAAAGCATCTTTGCTTCTACCTGATAGACTCCCGCCTCAAGGTCAACCATCTGTGAAACTGTCATTGTAGTATCTACGGATGAATAATACTTTAATGCATACTCACTTCCATCAGAATTCGTAGCAACCCATGGATTATCCGCATACGCAAACCACTCTACAGCCAGCGCATCATCGCCCCATTCAGTGGCCTCAATAGTCCATCCCGGATCGCTACCCCAGATATCGTTCTCAAACCCTGCGTTAGCAATTGTAACCTCAGTGCCTTCGCTAGCCTGTACCACACCCATATCATTTACAGCGCATCCGGATATTACCATTGCTGCCGCAAGAGCAGTACTGACCAGCTTCTTAAAACCTTTCTTTTTCATTTCAAAACCTCCCATTCATAGCGCAAGCACAACCGCCGTTGCGCAACCGATTGTTCTTAGGTTTATCTTAGCATTTCCCCTTTTTTATTACAACTGACAGCAATTCCAATATTTTTCTAGTACTTTTGTTACTTTTTAACAAACAAGCTCCATATTCTTACGTTTTTGCGCGCAATTGCGCAATATAACATTTGACCAACATAAACTTTCCAAAAGAAAAACTCCGGGATTCCCCGAAGCCTTTCTTATTTTACATTATTCATACATACTTTAATCATGACGTTCATCTTCATTACTGTAACACTCACAAAACCGTGCTGCAAAAGCAGGTTGTTCATTTGCCGCGTATAGATGAGAAATATCCCCAAAGGAAGCCACACGGAATGATGCTAAACCTTCCCTTCTCTCTTCCGTATATACCGTAGTTACGGAAGAGGGAGCCGCACATAATCCATGCCACAAAACCATGGGGGACACACCGAGTAAATGGGCTAAAAGCACACACTCTGCGCCAAAATGGCAAAAGATTGCGATAGTATCATTATTGGCCTTTACTGCCTTATAAATCCGGCCACTTCGCTCATATCCATGCTTTGCAAGCAGTGTATCCAGCCCTGTTACCACACGAGTATACTCCGCCTTCACATTCCCTTCTTTCATCACCTCTGTATCAGCCCACTTCTCATGGTCGTAATATTTGTCCTCTACGGTCCAGTCCTGTGGAAGCCAGTCCCAACAGATAATTCTCTCTCCCCCTCTGTCAGGTCTCAAAATCGGAGCATGGAACTCCCTGAGCCAGTCACATACCACCGGCTCCAAGGAAAGCTTTTCCAACCCCTTCTTCGCCGTATCCCTTGCTCTTCCAAGAGGTGATACATAGCTGTAATCAATCTTTTCCTTTGCCAGCTTTGCCGAAAGTGCCTCTGCCTCACGCCAGCCCTTTTCTGTTAACGAATCAATAGAATAATCCGGGTCTGCATGTCTGATAATCAATAATCTCATTTATTTTCTCCTGCTAAAAAGCCCCGGAGAACACCTCTCCGGGACATATTTATATTACTTCATCAACTTACTTAACGCAGCCTTATCTCCAACTAAAATAAAATCCTGATGTAACTGCAATGCTGAAGCAGGCACTTCCGGGGTAATCGGACCTGCAAATGCCTTTGCTACAATATCAGCCTTATCTTCACCTGACACTACCATAAGAACCTTCTTTGCTGACATAATGGTCTGGATACCCATGGTATATGCCTGACGCGGAACATCCTCCACTTTCTCAAAGAAACGCTTATTTGCTTCGATAGTGCTTTCGGTAAGATCTACGCAATGAGTCAGCTTATCAAAACAATCAGATGGCTCATTAAAACCGATATGACCATTGTGTCCAAGACCTAAAAGCTGTAAATCAATACCCCCAACGCTGTCAATGATTGCATTATAATCCGCACATGCCTTAGCACTGTCCGGCTCTGTTCCGTCCGGAACATGGGTGCGCTTTACGTCAATATTAACCTTTGAAAAAAGATGATAATTCATAAAATAACGATAGCTCTGGTCGTGGTCTCCGGAAAGTCCCTTGTACTCATCCAGATTCACAGTCGTAATATCCGAGAAATCCAAATCTCCCTGCTCATATCTTGCAACAAGATTCTCATAAGTTCCGATAGGCGTGGAACCTGTAGCCAGACCAAGAACACTGTTTGGCTTACTAATCATCTGTGCAGAAATCACATTTGCTGCTTTGCGGCTCATATCTGCATAGTCTTCACAACAATAAATTCTCATACGTAGCCTCCTGATGGAATAAAAAATCGAAATTATATTATCATAAAACTAGCAATAATAAAAGCAGAAATTTGCACGTTAACGTTTTAAAGCATTGTCGCATTAAGAAAATTTTAAGAAAATTTTTAGTAACAGTCCCCATTATACTCTTGCACGTCTTTTTTAAAAGTGATAAATTATTACTGCAAAATCATTTGTTCCTTTATAGCTGAATACTATGAAGTAAACCAAAGCAAATTAAAATGGAGACGTGAAAGAATCTCCTCTCCATTGATGCAGTATTGCAATCCTATTTGCAATACGCACAGAAAGGAAGAAAATGGGAAAATATTTTGGAACTGATGGCTTCCGTGGCGAAGCAAATAAGAATCTTACAGCTGACCATGCATACAAAATTGGTCGTTTCTTAGGCTGGTATTACAATCAGAATAAAACAAACGGAGAAAAAGCCAAAGTGGTAATCGGCAAAGATACCCGCCGCTCTTCTTACATGTTTGAATATGCCCTCGTAGCAGGACTTACCGCATCAGGCACTGATGCATATTTACTTCACGTAACCACTACCCCAAGTGTATCTTATGTAGCACGTACAGAGGACTTTGACGGTGGTATTATGATTTCTGCAAGTCACAATCCATACTTTGATAACGGTATTAAACTCATCAACGGAAATGGTGAGAAGATGGATGAAGAAACCATTTTAAAAGTGGAAGAATACTTAGACGGTGTTATCGGTGAGCTTCCTTATGCTGAACGCGAGAATATCGGTTGTACTGTAGATTATGTTGCCGGACGTAACCGTTATGTGGGCTACCTGATTTCTCTGGCTACCCGCTCTTACCGTGATGTAAAGGTAGGTTTGGATTGCGCTAACGGTGCTTCTTGGATGATTGCAAAAAATGTATTTGATGCCCTCGGTGCAAAAACATACGTTATCAATAATCAGCCTGACGGTGTAAATATCAATACAAACTGTGGTTCCACCCACATTGAAGGCTTACAGAAATATGTTGTAGAAAACGGCTTAGATGTTGGCTTTGCTTTCGACGGTGACGCCGACAGATGCCTCTGTGTGGACGAAAAAGGCAACTTGGTGGATGGCGATGCCATCATGTACATTTACGGTCGTTACTTAAAGGAACGCGGAAAACTCCTTGGCAACAAGGTAGTAACCACTGTTATGTCCAATTTTGGTTTATACAAAGCTTTTGATGCAATCGGAGTAGAATATGAAAAAACTGCTGTAGGTGACAAGTATGTATATGAAAACATGCAGCAGAACGGTTATCGTCTGGGTGGTGAGCAGTCCGGACATATCATCTTCAAGAAATATGCAACTACCGGCGACGGTATCCTGACCGCTATCAAAATGATGGAAGTAATGTTAGAGAAAAAGACTTCATTAAGCGAGCTTGCTTCTCCATTCAAGGTATATCCTCAGGTACTTACCAACGTACGTGTTCTTGATAAGGCTACCGTAAATGCTGATGCCGACGTACAGCTTGCAGTTGCTGCAGTTGCTGACGCACTTGGCAGTGACGGTCGAATCTTAGTTCGCGAAAGCGGTACCGAACCGGTAATTCGTGTCATGGTAGAAGCCGGTGATATGGACACCTGCCAGAAATACGTAGATCAAGTTGTAAATGTAATTGAAAGTAAAGGATATCGCGTATAAAATTCTTATATAAGCCCATCCGATTGGATGGGCTTATACTGTCTATACTATAAATCGGCAAAATGCTCTGTCATCAAAGCTGACATTGCCGGGTTTTACCCCTTTTGTTGCCCGGTACTTACGGAAGCACATGGAATCTTCCTGTAATACTTGTCGTAAAAGTTCTTCACTTTCTTTCAACGTTTTTGCAAGTTTAGGATACCCATCACTTGCAAGAATCACTTCATCTCCCGGGCAGACCTTATATCTTTTTATCATCTTTTTTTCGATACCTCTGCCATTCAAGACTGCATAACCAAACTCTCCCGGTTCATTTTCAAAAATACTTTGCATCCGCAAGTTTTCTAAAATTGCCTCTCTGCCTAAGTCATTCTCTATCAGCTCTTGTAATGTCATCCCCTTCATGAAATGATATTCCAGGTAAAATGCACGTAAGTCTGCATTTAATTCATCTATCTTCTTAACATGGGAATATACTGTATCACTTATCATGCATTGACAGTCTCCATAACTGATTACCTCTTTTGTCAGGTTATTATAGAGGATAACTGACGCTCTGGGATATTCATCTATAGACAGATGCTTCCCATATCGTGCCAGAATTACTCGCCCCAAAGATAAATCCAGTTTTTCTAATATCCGAATGGCAGATTCCTCACTACCCCAAAGGTATTCTTGCCCCTCATCCACAATCTCTTGCAAACTCTTCAACAATACCTCTTTCGCGAAATATCCGCTCCTATGCCCATTCCACAAACAATTACCATTAGTGGTCACACCATCAACCACTGCCACAAGGTTCTCACTAACAAATATTCCATCCTCACAAGTAAACGGATTATTCTCTTTTCCCGTAATAAATGTTTCTATGATTTGCATACAACCAATTCCTCTAACCTCTTATGAAACATTCCCCTGCTCTAATCCCTGTTGTCTCTCCCATATTCATTATTTCCTCCAATGACACAGGACCGTCCCATTTTCTCCCCAGTAGAGTACCAACGTTACGCATGACTTTACCCGATCTGTCTTAATAACCTTTGAGAGAAAAGAATCATGCCCTTCTTAATGCTAACTTATTTAATTCCCTTATAAGTCTTACATATCTCCTCATAGCTCTGCAGATTGCCAATATCATATCGTTTACCCGGCATAAGATACGCATACACATCACTCTGAGTGCACAACCAAGCGATGAAATCCCCCGGTGCATCCACATTGCATACACCCTCTTCTACCGCTTTACTTATCAGAGCCAAATCCTCCGCGCTGTACGCATAAAACGGCGGTACTGCCCAGTTACTTACCGGCTGAGCCGGCTTCTCCTGCATTTCAAGCACCTTATCCCCATCATCAATGCGAATCACTCCGGTCCGGCGAAGCTTCTCCAAGGAAGGCTCATGATGACGCATAACACAAGTATGCCCCTTTGCACGATAGTACTCCACAAAACCCTTCAGTGAAAAATCCGTCAGGTTATCTCCCGCAACTACAACAATGGGTTCCTTAATATCACACTTGTCAATAGCAAAAGCAATATCCTTCACCGCTCCAAGACGATGCTCATTATCCACCGTACCATCATCCAGAACCGTCACCTTTGCCCGATACTTACATGCACCTGCCCACTCTAAAAAAATACTATAAAACTTGTGGTTTGACACCACTATAAACTCATCAATCCCGCCTACGGAATCCAAGTCCTCAATAATCCAATCTAAAATCGTCTTCTCCTGCACTTTAAGTAAAGGCTTGGGAAAATGTTCCGTCAGTGGGTACAACCTGGTGGCGTACCCTGCTGCCAATACCACACACTTCATTACAATTCCACTCCATTCGCAGTCTTGCAGATATGAACCGAAAATTTGTCAGTTAGCTCCGGAAACGCCTCCAAATACTCTCTCGTCACTCGCTCCACTATCCTCTCTCTCTTCTCCGGATTAATAATCGCTATACTACAGCCATTAAACCCTGCTCCCGAGAAACGTCCACCGTAGATACCGTCTACCCCTTCCATAATATCCTGCAATTTAGTAAGTTGCTTGGATCCCGCTTCATAGTTCTCAATAGAACTACGTCCTGAGGCAAATATCATCTGCCCAAAAGTCACCAAATCCCCATTTTTCCAAGCCTCTACGCCCATACGCACACGCTGTTGCTCACTAAAGTAATGCTTCGCTCTCTTGGCAAAACTCTCCGGTAACTTATCTTTGTATGTCTCGTACACCCCTTCCGGAATATCTCTCAGATAGGTATCCGCATACCTCCCATATTCCATACCACTAAATGCCTTAATCGTATAGGCTGCTGACTTACACTCATCCACCCGGGCATTGTACGCCGAACCGGCTAATGAACGCTCTACACCACTAAACATAATCATAATCTCAAAAGGTGGCATATCCTTACTTACAGGGATGTTTCTGCCGGAATCATCCAACGTATCCAGTACAAGAAGACACCCCTCTTTACAATATACCTCACAGCTCTGGTCCAGCTTTCCCACATTCACGCCAATATAATTACGCTCCACACGGATTGCCATATCGATAATTCCCTGTGTAGTAAGATGAATATCATTCACTTTACACAAAGCGTTTAAATAAGTGAGAATAACTGCCGCAGACGATGACAAACCTCCAATAGGCAACGTCCCTTCAATCACACCATTTATCCCCTTCGTCAAAGTATATTTCCTGGAAAGGGTAATCACTGCCCCACGGATAAAGTCTCCCCAGTTCATCTCACGCTCCGGAGAGTCTCCTATATAAAACTCCACCACCCCCGGAAAATTCTTACTGACAACATGAATTATCCCATCCTCCGTCGGCTCAAATTCCAAAGTCACACCTCGGTCGATAGCAAATCCGGTAACCACACCAAGCTGGTGGTCCACATGTGCCCCCAAAGGGCAAACACGATACGGGGTAAAAATCTTCATCTCAATTCTCCCTGCAATACGAAAATATGAATACTATCATTACAGTGCAAAAAACACTTATTAATTATCTTATCAAAAAAGCTCTTATAAATCAATGTATTAACCTGACACACTGTATGTGGTCCGCCTTGAAACAGTATACTTCTTCAGCTGCATATCTATTTGCATTCCCCTTTTCTTATCATCCAAATCCGCAAATGCATAATAGTCACATGGCTGCGCATCCATAACCGCAGGCCGACACATCCAACAAGGAGCCCAACGGGAATAAATCTCCAATGCATCCTTATAACCGGAAAAGGCTAACATCTTCCTTTCGCAGCAGCCATAAGTAGCGCCCTTCTTTCCGGCAGTATCAAGAAGTCCCGCTTTTAAATCATCTGCATATTTTTCAGGCTGTAAGATGTATTTTGTGATATCTTCTGCCCTGTCCTCTGTAATCTCTGTGTAGCGCAGAGCCTCCGAAGCATCATGCAGATATGCCCAGTTAAAAGTGTAAATATGGTCATATACATTCTTTACTGTAACATGATTAAGAATATTCTCCATGACTACCTTCGCAAGATTTTCCATCCCTCCACGCTTTGAACCAACCTCTTTTGCACCACTGAATGCAAAATAATGTTTAGTACTGTTTGAAATAAGCAAAGCAAAACATCCGTCTCCTGTTTCATATTTATCCTGTGCCCAGCCCGGCGGTACTACACCGGTACTGTTATTGCCTCCAAAAAAGTTCCTCATAGAATCAAAACTGGCATAATTACCGGGCATCACACTTCCAATATGATGCACACAATTTACAAAAGAGCTTATGCTGCTTTCCATAAGATTACGGGTTAAAGCTCCTACTTCCTGAGTATAACGTTCCTGATCCATGCAAATACTCATCCGATAGATGCTTCCTTCAAAAAAGCTTACATCTACCTTTACTTGCCTGCCAGAATATAATGAACGCAATGCCAATATCTTTTTTAGTCGCATTGTATAACATTCCCCCAGTGCCCTAAACACCTCTGTCATTCGTTTCTTTATGAGACCTTTACATTCACGCCTTATGACTTTACTTATTCCATTTTGTTCCAACTCATAAATCAGTTCACACACTTCTACCGCAATTTCTGCCGGCCTAAAATTCTTATACTTCCTAAAGTTCTCATACCTACTCAGGTCAATATTCCAATCAAAATCCCTCTCCTCAAGCTCCTCAACATCCCGGAAAAACTCACGCATCAGCGAATCCATTTCGCTATAGGCAAAACCATCATCGTCACCATTTCTTTCTGGCCCGTTCATATCCGGATAATCATCACCGCCATCTATGTACACAAGTACAGAAAGCATCAATTTGAGATAATGCAAATCTCTTCTACTATCCAGCGTCACACTTGCCAGACGATTCACATACTCCCGATTGTCCAATCCATATCTCTGCGCCTCTGAGATTGCTTTTGCATCCGCCAGAAAATCCCACAAAGATAGCTCCTCTATATGCTCGGTCTCATTGATCCAATGTGGAGAATCTTCCCCAAATTGCATATCATCAATACGCTCAATAAAGTAATGTTCTTGCAGATTATATTTCTCAACAAAATGCTCAAATGCATTTTCCCGCCTTACCGATGCCTCTATCATACTGCGAAGCCTTTTATCCGTAATCTCCTCAAGAAGGGCCTCCTGAGAGTATGGTATAAAGTACTCCTTTGCCATATTATAATCAAAAACAATAGCATATTTTTGCATTTGTATATTCTCCTTGAAATCGAAATCATTCAAGCACTACATCAGTGCAAATATAATCTTATCAGAACTCCATATGAGCTTCAATACCTCGCTTCCTCACACTTTAGTGTTATTATACTTTTGAATTATGAAGAGTACACATCCCGTGCCTGTAGGTAAAATCCTATTTATAATGGCTACTCAGCTTATGACCATCTTTACTTTTGACAACGCTTACGATAATGACAACTTTCCGTAAGCTCTTATAAAATGATGAAAGGAGACTGTTAACACCAATCTCCTTTCATCGCATCTCATATTGCCATCTACGAAACTCAAATATCATCTTTCCGTATAACCATATTCAATAATATCCGCAATCCGTTCACACGCACGACCATCACCATATGGATTATTTGCCTTAGCCATAGCATCATATGCCTCTTTATTTTCTAGCAACTCCTTAAACTTCTTATAAATCGTATCCTCATCCGTTCCCACAAGTTTTAACGTGCCGGCAGCAATTCCTTCCGGTCTTTCTGTAGTATCTCGCATCACCAAAACAGGTTTTCCCAGTGAGGGGGCTTCTTCTTGAATTCCTCCGGAATCAGTCAAAATCAAATAAGATCTTGCCATCAAATTATGACAATCAAACACCTCTACAGGCTCAATAATATGAACACGCTCCACTTCACCTAATTCTTCATCAGCAGCTTGTCGCACGACAGGGTTCATATGTATCGGATATAGTGCTTTAACATCCGGATGCTCTTCCAATACTCGCCGAATCGCCCGAAACATATTATGCATAGGCTCACCTAAGTTTTCTCTTCTGTGAGCAGTGATAAAGATTAATCTGCTATCCTTTGCCCATTCAAGCTCCGGATGACTATAGTCATCCTTTACAGTTGTTTTCAGTGCATCAATCACCGTATTGCCTGTAATCCATATATTTTCTTCTTTTCTACCCTCAGCAATCAGATTATTCTTTGCGGTTTCTGTGGGTGCAAAATTGTATTGTGAAATAATAGAAACTGCTTGTCGATTGAATTCCTCCGGATATGGGCTGAAAATGTCGTAAGTGCGAAGTCCAGCCTCTACATGCCCTACCGGAATCTGTTGGTAAAAACAAGCTAATGCAGTCGCAAAGGTTGTACTGGTATCTCCATGAACTAATACAACATCCGGTTTCTCTTTTTCAAGCACATCTTTTATCTTGCCTAATATATTTGTTGTAATATCAAATAATGTTTGTTTTTCTTTCATTATTGATAAATCATAATCCGGAATCACACTGAATGTTTCCAATACCTGATTTAACATCTGCCTATGTTGTCCTGTAACGCAAACTATGGTTTGTATACTCTTTCTCTTTTTTAATTCATTTACCAAAGGACACATCTTGATTGCCTCTGGTCTTGTCCCAAAAACGAGCATTACTTTGCGCATAATGTTTTCCCTTCCTTAATATGGCATTATTGCTTTCATAGAACATTTTCATTCATACAATCATTCAGCCAACAACACTTTAAAAGCATTTTCAATTTGAATAGAGGCATTCATTATCGAATGTTCATTAATAAATCTATCGAAACTATCCTGAATAAACGTTTCTTTATCCATTAAAAGATGCCTAATCAAATCATCCACATCTTTAACCTCGTGACATATACCCGGATATCGCCTTTCATATTCCTCAGCATAAAATTTACTGGATGTAAGTACTATTTTTCTTCGCGCTATTGCGTCATAAATTGTTCCACTTAGCCTGTATACATAATTAGATGGCAAAGGAACAAGAACGTATTCCGCTTCCATAAGCAGTCTGTTATACAAACTGTACTCCATAAACCCATTCACTATTGACACATTATTTAAATTAATACTATGTCCTTTCGAACGCAAAAGAATTGTCAAATCATTTTTCTCAAAAACATCACTTTTTTCTATCACCTGAGAAATAAACTCTTCCGAATTACTGTTACATAACCCCACACAATCAATTTTCTTTTCTCTATCTACCTGTTCATAATCTGTATAAACCGGAAATGGTATCGTAAAAACTCTATCAGAATCTGTTTTAATCTCATTAACTAAGTAATTTTGGAAAAACTCTTCAAATACAAAATGGTAAATAGAATTTTTATATGAATCAAATAGTTTTCTCTTAAAGCCACTCGTCAATTCATCGATATTTTTATGATGAAATACTATAATAGGTATATCTTTCCAATACCTATGACCGAATGCATATGCAATAGTATCAAATGTCAGAACAAGAACAATGTCATAAGCCGTTTTATTCACAATATCTGCAGTTTTTTTCATAAGGTGCAAACTGTACAACCTGGACTTAATTGCACCTCTGTTATCCCATCCTACATTCATAGTAATGAAATTAACATTTAGCTTTTCCAAATCTGTTTTTTCTTTGTCATAAAACCCATTAACCGAAATTACATCCGTTTCTGCTATTCTTGCTACTGCCCTAATAAAATCCAAATTAACCGTTTTATGCGCAGTTACAAAAACAAAATCTACTATCAATACTTTCATGAAATTCTCCGCACAATTAACGTCTTTAATTCTTTAACTCCAATAACCGCAAATTTTATCCCTTTTATCCCCAGCATTTTATAAACTGCCAAAGGCCACTTCCAACAATTATATACCAACTGTGGGACAAATTGTCCTATAATCAGTCCCCACACTCCCATCTCCAAATAGCATACTAATACAATAGATGCCACAATTCCACTGATACTTGAAATTATATATGCCAGCATATATGGCACACGATTTGTATTCGAAATAAAAGAAGCGTAATATGTCTGACGCTTGTAGAAAAAATTGTAAATTGCAATCCCCAAAATAACCAACTTATCATAGACATAGTCCGGCTTTACAACTTTCAGTATAGGAATTCCTATTATCATCAGACCGATTGTTCCTCCCCAGAATAACAGATTATACGTCACCATCGCTAATGACATAAGTCGTCTTGATTCTGCCACATTATTATTGGCATATGCACTCTGCATTGCCGGCTGATATGCTGTATACAAACCTGCTGCTATCGTTGCAATTGCAGTTATTAATTGTACAGAAATAGAATATATTCCTGTCTCAGTCAGGCTCAGTACTGTAGATGCAATGAGAGTACTTGCCTGCCCTGCACAATAATTGGAAACTGCCACAATTCCATCTCTCCAAGCATTGTGCCATACTGTACAAAAGAGTTCTTTAATGTCTTTTGCTGAAACCTCTTCCGAATGTTCTTTCAATCGTACGCCCAAATCCTGATGTCTGTAAAATTCTTGTTTAGAGAAAAACCGTAGAATAAACCCATATAAAAGATAGGCGATTGAAACACCAATTATTCCCCACCCCCAAATAAGCAACAAAATGGAAATAACAATTTGTGCCAGGCGGGCCATGACATTTATTTTATTATATTGTGATACCGCTCCTACTCCCCTTAAAAATGTAGCGTAATACCCATAATATAAATTCAAAAAAACTGCTACCGAATATATTATCCATGAAATGATAACTGAATTATTAAATATATTCGTTGAAATAAAATAAATATATACAGATCCTACTGTGAGCAACACAAAAAGAGCAATTAATGATATTATCAAATAAATTGTTTGACAAGTTTTTATGACCTTTCTCATAAGCCCATAATTAGGTTGGTTATTTTGGGAATAAATCACACCTTCCGAACTAAGCCGTGATGCTCCACTCCAACAATAGGCAATATTTCTAGCAAAGGTTGGATTAAATCCAAAATCAAACAAAACAACAATCCCGCCCAGGCTCAAATATACGTACCATAACCCTAAAAAGTCACTCTCAATAAAGTGCATTAAAAATGGGAGTAATAAGAAATTACTAGCCATTGACATGATTATTCCTACATAACTCCAAATCACATCTTTTTTAGAAGGTTTTATCAGCATATATTCTCCTTATCTATTTTTCTGAATGAAGAACACTATAACAGTCCCGATATCTCTCTTCATCCATTTCCACCAATCCAACAATCAAAGCTACAATACCATAAATCACAACACTCAAATGGTAATTATAATACAGCAAGATCCATAAAAAACCTAAAAGAAGCCAAGGAGATTTATGTAACCTTTTGTACAAAGTGAAAAGAATGCTGATAATAAAATACAAACCTGAAATACCACCAACCAAAAAGAAACAGTTGATGGATTCATGCATAGCATAATATGCCCCCAGTTCAAGTTCCCACTTCGAAAAGTCAAAACCGTTCAAATTGGAAAATAAATCCAGATTATCTTTTATCGTACCCGCAAACCCTTTTCCCAAAAGAGCAAACCAGGGTTTCTTTAGATACTCCGCTCCAATATTCATAAATTCCGTTATTCGCATTTTGGGAGACTCAGGCATGTTTTCCAGCCAGTCACCTCCTCCAAACGAGAACAGGCTCGCAGCCTGTTCATATTTAATTGAAAGAAGTCTACTTTTAGACATCAAAATAGGAAAAAGCCAACTCATAATAATAATCACTGCTATTCCAGCAAAAATTACCATAAACATTGTCTTTGCGGCAGAACCTTTCCTCTTCATTAAAAGCAACATTAAAAAAGGAATTACAACTGTAATAATAACAATCTTTCCACTCGCATTATAAATTAGCGAGAGCATCAATATCACACTACCCGAACAAAATAACACAATTTTCGTTCTAAAGTCAAAATGATCATATATAACTAAAACCAATGCACAGACCAGTAAAAAATATATTCCACTCACCTGTAACGAAGGCAGACCACCTCTGTTACCATAATTTTGTGTCACTAAGCACGCAAGAAATACAACCGCCAAAGAAGGAATGGTAGAAAACAACATTCTCTTCACACGATATAACGCACTCCTATCTCGAACCAAAATCCATGTAACTACAATCATTTCCAAAAATGGTAAGATATAATTATAACTTGCTCCCCAAAAAGCAGAAAAACTTCCTGCCTTATTTGAAAAACCGTTATCATTTGCTAAATATGTTATTAATCCCATGAAAATTCCAAAGAAAGTGAAAATCCCCAATTTTTGAAGAATTTTTCTATGAACAACACTTGTACGCTTCAACACCGTTTTATAGTTTATCAGTGCCACAAACAAAATAGGTAAAAACATCCATACGGCTAAATTCAATCCAGCAAGTCTGAAATTTTTAAAACCGTAAAATTGACTAGTTCCAACAAATGTGGCACTTTCCATACTAAAGCACAAGAAAATCATATAATACGAAATATAAGAAATATAATCCCGTCTATAAAAAAAATATATTAGAACACAAACTTCAACTGCGCACAGAATTCCCATGATAGCTACACTGCCATAAAAAAAACTATTTAAAAGCCCTATAATCGAAGCAATAAAGATTTCCTTTACATCTACATAATTTTCATGATATGTCATATGTCCACTTTTTGTATAACTCATCTTAGCCCAAATCCTCTGCAAATGCATTCAATCGATTTTCAAAACTATTCTCTTCTAATATCTGTTTGGTAATTATAACATCATTTCTTTTACCCGTATTTGCCTTTATATAATCAAGCAATTCATTAATATTCTCTTCGAACCTATATAAATAGCCTATGTCATTAGTTTGAATCTGGCCAGAAATCTCAAATACATAAGGCGTTGCAATAATTTTCATCCTACTTTGAACATATTCCAAAAACTTATTAGGAAATGCAACATTGTTCGTTGGGCAATTCTTTCTAAGTAAAAACGCAAAATCACCGGCACAGAGCACCTTCATCAATTCATCCGGTTTATAACTATCAATGACAAACCGTTCATCATCCGCAACCTTGTCCTTTATGGAATCAATACTATGCGAAAAAATAAACATTCGACTTTTAACACCCAATTTTTTTGAAATTGACTTATATAAATCTATTGTTTCATCAATACATTGCCACGATGATATACCACCGGAATAAACAAAAACCTGTTCATTCTCCTCAATACCATACTTTCTCCTATAAAACTCCCGATTTTCCTGATAGACAGACTCATCTATTACATTAGTTGAAGTAGCACACGGAACTTTGTAAAACTTTACATTAGATTTCATCTTATATCTCTTTTTTAGATATTCCTCTAATGCTTGCGTCACGACAAAACAACCATCCACTCTTGTAAAATTCGTAGATAACGCATACTTTTCTAAAAGAAATAACCCTCGAAACAAAATTTTTTTAAACAGATTTCTATTCTTAGCTGCCTCAACTGTATCTTCCAATGCTCCATGTATATCAAGAATAATACGGATACCTGAATATTTTCGGATACTCTTTGCAAACAGAGACATACCCACACCTGATAATACAACAGCCTTATATCTCTCTGACTCTACCCGACATTTAATTTCCTTTTTTATTGCCAGATATGAAATGGCAGTTCTCACTTGATTCCACATGCTTAGGCGGTATGCTTTAACAGTACCTCCTGCATTAATCATCTCTTTATTGGGGGCTTCAATTCTTGATTTACTTGAAAAAACAATAAAATCAGATGATATACCATACTTCACGTACAGCTTCTCTGCTCTGTTTTTTATCAATCTTAACTCCCCACAGGTAGTCAAAATATTCCTATTTGTCACAAACAATATTTTTTGCATGGTTATCTCTCTATCTCTTCCATATACGCCTCAACTACAAGCTTTCTGTCAAACTCCCGCTTCACCTTTTCATGACCATTCAAGCCAAGTTTTGCACGCTCTTCATTGGGCAACTTCATAAATCTCTTAACAACTTCTATCAATTCTTCTGTATTTCTCTGCTCAAACAAAAATCCTGTAACACCATCCTCCACCGTTTCTCTGCATCCTGCACGGTCAGTGGTTATTACAGGTCTTCCGCATGCTGCACTTTCCAGACATACATTCGAGATTCCCTCCGGATAGAAGGATGGGTGAATGGTACAATGCGCATTTCGAATATAAGGGCTTGTGTCCTGCACCATGCCTTCGTACTTTATGATTCCTTGTGCCTCATACGCCTTCAAAATGTCCGCATATTCACCATCACAGGGTCCTAAAATACGGAAGGTGCTATTCGGATATTCTGCCTTAATCAATTTTGCTACTGCCAGATATTCCTCGATTCCCTTTTCCTTAATCACGCGGGCGATAAAGAGGAATTCTACTCCATTCTCATCACTAGGGTACTCCATCAGCTTCCATCTGTCCAAATTTACACCAGAGCCGGAGATTAATCGGTATTTTCCATCATACATCTTATGCTTCCGGAAGAATTCCAGATTCTCCTGATTCTGGAAGAATACACATCTCGCTTTCTTTACAGACCATTTGTATAAGAATATCATAAGTTTCTGCAATACGCTCTCATATTCTACCGCTGTTCCAAGCCCGGATACATTGGCAAGATAAGGTATCTTCATCATTCCTGCAAGGATACCTGCGTAGATGACACATTTGGTAGTATAGCTTAAAATGATATCCGGCTTCACTTCCTTGAATATCTTACGATAAGAGCAAATCAGTTTTAAGTCGCGAATCGGATTCGTTCCACGCTTATCTATTTCTACCGGGATGAATTTACATCCCATTTCCACCATGATATCTACCTTTTCTCCGTATGGGAGGCATATATATACCTCGTATCCGTCTTTTATCAGTTTCTCAACCAATTCCACACGGAAGTTATATAATACAAAATCACGATTTACTAAAAACAATACTTTCTTCATTTCTTAGCTTACTTTCTTTGAGGTCAATTCTTTCATCGCGTCACTTTTCTCTTCCTCAAATCCTTCCGTACTTTCCGGGGTGAACACAGTCCGGATAGTAAGCACCAGAATCTTCAAATCCTGGGTAAGTGACATATTTTCAATATACATTAAGTCCAATCTCAGCTTATCATAGGCTGAGGTATTGTATTTACCATAGATCTGGGCATAGCCGGTAAGCCCACCCTTTACACGCATGCGATAGGCGAATTCCGGCAGTTCCTTGATATACTGCTGTACATGTTCGATACGCTCTGGTCTGGGACCCACAAAGCTCATATCGCCCTTTAGGATATTGAGAATCTGCGGCAGCTCGTCAATACGGGTTGCACGGATGAATTTGCCAACCTTAGTTATGCGAGGATCCCCCTCCTTACACGGAGTAACACCCTGCTTCTCTGCGTCCACTATCATACTACGAAACTTTAAGATGTCGAATTCTACCGCATCCTTGGTGCATCTCTTCTGCTTGAAGAATACAGGCCCTCCATCCTCCAGTTTGATAGCAATAGCCGTTATCAACATGATAGGTGAAGTGAGTACCACAAGCACCATCGCCAGCAGCAAATCCAAAATACGCTTAGAGAAATACTCCGATTTCTTCATGTAGTTGTATTCATACTTCATCAGCGGAGTATCCAGCAGATGCTTATTACTACATCCCTGCAACATGATATCTCCCAGTCTTGGAGTAAAATAGATGGTCTTCATCCTGCTCACCGCGATTTCCATCAAGGTATAGCGCTGATCCATGGACATCTCATAGCAGATAATATCCTCTGCATCTTCCAGTGCCCTGTCCAAAGTTTCCATACTCTCAGTCTCACAGATATAACCGCTGATTTCAAAAAGATGTTCGTATTTCTTTAACAGTCTCTTACAGAAGGCTTTTACTTCTGCAAGCTCTATATGTTCACCATACGCAAGTAGGGTTCTTTTCGGTTTCATATGGGTCATGAAGTAGCGCTTTACAATCAGTACACAGATAGCCGTTCCCACAATCTGCAGACACGCCGCTCCCAGCCCCGGGAATATATTTACATATTCATTATCAATCAGACAGCACTCCACATATAAGATAGCGTCTGCAAATCCAAAGGACAACATTTGGGAAAATACCGTCTCTCCAATAGCACAGGAGGCGATACGAAAGGCCTTATACAGCCTTGAAAAGAAGGTATAGATAATATACCAAATCAAAATAGACAATAATGCACCCTGCAGCTTATAAGAATCAAAGGTACGATCATTGTAAATCATCACCCAGACCAAGGCAAACAACATTGTATTCCATATGGTTATTAAGATTTTTGCCAGATTCGTAACTGGTTTTTGCTGCATTCGTATTTCTTCCTCATTTTCTAAATAACTTTTCTCTCTTATAAAACCCAAGGAGCCTTACGGCTCCTTGAGTGTGATATCACATACTGGAGATAGTAAAAATTCAACTAAATATTTGGTCATTAATTAAACCTGCAGGTTTAATTGCTTGCCGTAGCAAGCAGTTATAAGAAGCCCTGGGCTTACGCCTCAAAGCCAAAGTTTTGAACCAAAAAGTTTTCTGAAGTACGATTAATCGCGCTTCTTTAATAAACCAGCACCAGCTAAGCTTACCATACCCATAACAGCGATAGCGGTCATAGGGTCACCGGTCTTAGGAGCCTTAGATGCATCGATTACGATAGCAACAGGTGAGTAAGAGGTGAGGGTAAAGGTAACATAGTTGTTACCAACCTTGCTAGGAGTGATTTTCTCCCATGTTCCATCAGCCTTCTGATGTAAGATGGTTACAGTCTGACCCTTCCATACGTTAGGGCAGCCAAGGGTGAACTCTGCAGCACCGGTTCCGGCAGGAACGGTAATCTCAACTACAGATGCAAGGAATGCATTGTCACCATATATCGCCTTAGCCTGTTCTACAGCTGCAGCAGCAGTTGCAGTAGAAGCTGCCTCTACCTTAGCACCGGCAACAGTAGTAGTTACGGTAGTGGTCTGTGCAAACTCATTAACGGTATTAGCTGTAATGGTCTGAGAACCTGTAGTAGCAACAGGTGAAGTAGCAGGAACTACTACGTTCGCACTGGAAGAGCTTCCTGCAGCAGCAACGCTCATAGTCATGCCCATTACTAATGTTGCAGCGGCAACAAGAGCAAGAATTCTTTTCTTCATTGTTATCTCCTCCTTTCTTAGTTTGTATGTGATACCATTCCAGTTGACTCATCAACTGAACCATATACATTTGTGCTTGCACAGAAATGTATATGGTTTAGTTGATGAAGGACACGCCGCGTTCATGAGCAATCTTAGCCACGTAAGTGGCGAGAAAGCACCGCAGGGGCGAGATTGCGAATGGCGTGTGTCAACGAAAGGACACGCCGCGTTCATGAAGAGTCTGCCACGTAAGTGGCGAGAAAGCACCGCAGGGGCGAGATTGCGAATGGCGTGTGTCAACGAAAGGACACAGCGCCCGCAATCTTATCTTCTACTCCACTTCTACAGGTGTATAGAATACCTGTAACATCAATTCTTTCAACTTCTCATAGTCGGGATAGAATTCTTCGAATCGCTCTCCCTGCACAGTCTCCCCCTCTAAGGTGTAAATTTCACCAAATTTGTAATCCAAAAGCTGACTGGTTAAGTACACAATCTGGTCAGCAGTGACATCGGTGGTCATATACTCACTAACTTCCTTGTATAAAGTTACCGGTACGGTAATGTCCTTTTTCGTGGCTTCCACTACTTTAGTCACAAAAGCATTCAGATACTGCTTCTGACGGGCCAGTCTGCCGCGGGCACTTTCAAATACCGTCACATCACGAAGTCTCAAATACTTCAGCGCATCTTCACCTTCTAAATGAAGTTCTGCTCCCTCTGTCCAGTCTTTTATTCGGTAGGTAAGATCCGTAAGACAAACTACATCCACGCCGCCTACCGCATCATTAATCTGCGGAATAGCATCATAACCGATGGACACATAGCCGGTAATGGGCAGGTTATAGAATAGCGCTGACACTGCTTCCTTGGTATACCGGGCACTCAGCTCTCCACCATCGCCAAAGCCATGCTGGGTAGTAATCTGTGCCTCCACCACCATGGTATCACCATTCTCTTCATATCCATAGCAGTACACATCTACCATGGTATCCCGGTTGATACCGATTAAGTCAATCTGCTCCGTATCCGGATTCACCACGACGAGGAACAATGCATCAGATTGTCCACCGTCTGCCAGCTTATCCGTAAGCTCTACCTCACCCTTTTTATCAATTCCCATAAAGAGGAAGGTCATAATATTCTCATTGTAATCATAGATGGTATCCCCATACTGTACCCAATCTGCCTGCCATTCCATCGGCTTAGGCGTAGGACTGCTCACAGGCTCTGCCACTTCCGGTACAGGAGCAGTCTGCACATCCAGTGTAGGTGCATTCCCTTCCGTCTTCTGCTGAAGAGACTTCCCGCCGTGTTTTACCATAAACACCGCCACACCCACAGCCAAGATTAATACCGCTAATATCACAACCAGTGCCCAAGATACAACACGAATAATAATCCGGCGTCTCCTCCGTTTCTTCTTCTCCAGCGTTGCCGGACTGGGGATATCTTCATAATAGTCATATTCTAAATCATCAGAATTCATGGATTCTCCTAATACTTTCCGTAATACTGGCCATAATACTTACCATAATACTTGCCATAGTAGCCATATTTGCCGGACTTGTTCATATTCACCTTGTTAAGTACACAGCCCAGAATACGGCTGCCGGCCTTGTCAAGCTGCTCCTTTACCTTCTGTGCAAAGCGATAGCTGATTTCACCATTTGCAATTACCAGAATCACACCATCACACTGCTTTGCCACAATAGCACTATCGATAACACTTCCCAAAGGCGGAGTATCGATAATCACCATATCGTATTCTGCTCTTGCCTTTACTATCATATCTGCAAATCTCTGGTTGCCCAAAAGCTCTGCCGGGTTGGGTGGTACCGGACCGGCAAAGGTCATAAACAAATTCCTGTTATCCGTTTCGCAGATGACTTCATCCATAGGATACTTACCCACCAAATAATGCACCAGACCAAAACGTACCTTACCCTTATGATGTCTCTGAATCAGCACCGATTTACGAAGATCAGCATCGATTAAAAGCACCTTCTTGCCCGCCTGTGCAAAGGAGGATGCCAATTCATAGGAAATACTGCTTTTACCTTCATTTGGCGTACAGCTTGTAATTGCTATTACTTTAATATTATCACCCGAGAATTCTACATTGGTACGAAGATTCTTATAGGCTTCTCTGGTTCTGTAATCTAATTCTCTTCTTCTAAGGTCTATCTTCTGCATCGCCTTCTACGCCTCTTCACTCTCTGCATTTTCTTCAATCTCGCCGGTCTCAGCAAAAACTGCTTCTATTGCTGCCTTATGTGCCTCTTCTTCCGTCTTCCTGGGTGCATGACGTCTTCTGCCTTTCCCCTTCTCCTTGTCGTCTTCCTCTACTGCAACGGGAATCAGTGCCAAAGTGCTCAATTTTAGATATTTCTCGATATCTTCAGAAGATTTAATGGTATCATCTAACAAATAACGAATCAGTACCACTGCAGCCGCCATAAATCCTCCCAGTAAAATGCCGATAGCAGTCCACTTCAACACACTAGGGTCAGAGGGCTCTGTTGCAACATATCCTTCATCCACCAGATTAACTGCATCTACTGCCATAACCTCTTCAATACGCTTTGCCGCAATGGAACGAAGCTCATCCACCATCTGCTTTGCAAGCTCCGGATCCTCATCTGTCATAGTAATATCAATAATACGGGTATCTGACGGTGTTACCACATTTATCTTTTCTACATACTTGTCATACGTAATATCCAACTGAAAATTCTCAATCACCTGCTCCACTACGTATCTGGAAGTAATCAGCTCCGCATAGTCCTTGGTCAACTGAGAACCAAGCTGCATGTCCGAATATGTAATGGCACTTTCTCCGCTATCCTTTGCGAGAATAACGATACGGGTTGTAGACTCATAGGTGGGTGTAATCACAAACTTGCTCAATGCAAACGCTGCTGCACCTACAATAATGGCAGAGAGAATAATGACCCATGCATAATGCAGAAGCACTGCAAAAATCTCTCTTAAGTCAATTTCTATTTCATCACTTGTAGATGCGTTATACTGGGTATCCATGTTAATTATTTATCTCCTTATTTGTATTATAATAAATATTTTTCTGCATTTTTATACAGAAGTCTTTCTGCATATTGTGCACCGTATTTCTTGTAAAGATATGCCGCACATTTAGCCATTCGGGGTGCCCGGTTCCGATCCGAATGAGCATCCGTAGAAACAAAGTCCACATATCCTTCCTTCAGAAGCTTCCTCACGTCTCTCTTCACACGAAATCCGTTCTCGCCAATGACCGAGGAAGCATTTACCTGTATCAGTGCTCCCATATCCTTTAGTGTGTGCACATATTCCGTCTTCTTCATCAGCTGTTCGTATCTCTCTACATGAGCCACGATTGGCGAATAACCGGTACTGAACGTCTCCCGCACCGCATTATAAATATATGACTTTTCCTCAAACGGATTAAATTCTAATAATACACAATCAGAAGCCGCCATGGTTACCGCTTCTTCCCGATCAAATATTTCACAAACCTCTTCTCTGTAGTAATACTCTGTTCCCAATTGTATTTCTATTGCAATGCCCTCATATTCTGCTTCTTCCCGAAGCTGCGCAAGTCTTTCCTCCAACTTTTCTCTGGATGGTCGTCCTTTCCCCGGCATATTGTGAGGTGTAGCAATAATCGTGCTAATCCCTTCCGATTCCGCAATCCGCAACATGGCCAATGATTGCTCCATAGATTTTGAGCCATCATCCAGCCCCGGCAGAACGTGGGAATGCATATCTATAAACCCCATATTAACTCCTTGATTTATACTCATTTTGTAAATAAGTCCCAATGAACTATCGTACTATTTTACCATTTTTAGCACGGTATTGCAACGCATTCCAAAATTTGTATGCAACTTTATACACCTATTCCAACTTTCCTTCTGCCACCAGTTTTGCTGAAACCAGAAACCGATTATAGCTCTTTCCTCCAATACAGGTTGATAACGTAATAATCTTGTCATCCGTTGTCACTTCCATCTCCTCACGGAACAGATTATCCGGATTGGTCAGTTCTGTGAGTCCACTTAAAAAGTCAGCATATCCCGACTCCGTATTCATGGCATAGTTCAGCATCAGATGAAGATCTCCAAACTCATATGCTCCAAATATCTGATAGATACGGATAGTCCCATCCGGAGAGTAGATGTAAACATACTGGTATTCCTCAAAAAATTCCGCTTCCTCGAACTTATGAAGAGTCGCAAACATGCTTCCGTTTCTCATATTGTGTCCATAGATGATAGTATTATTATCGGTCCAGTCCATGGAATTATAAAGCTGTGTAAAAATACTTCCTGCCGTAGCATCTTTTCCTTCCGGTGTATGACGCAGGTAGTAGTCCGGCTCTTCCGGATGCTGAACAATGGGATAATCAACATCCGTACCCGGTATCAAAATCCATGCATATGCATCTGGAGCAGTCTCTTGCAAACCTTCAAAATCGATAATTCTTGCCGGCACTTCCACTCCCTCGATACCCGGAAAGGGTGTCGATGTGGGCACCGGTGATTCTGTAGGCTTTGGCGATTCTGTAGACTCCGACAATACTACCGGATTCTCTGTTGGCACGGCCGGCTCCTCTGTCAGCTCTGCCACATAACTTTCCTTGATATCTTCCACTTCATTTCCGGCATTATTATTGCGCACCGCATTTATAATAAGTACAACCGCACACACACCCGCAAAACCAAATAAAATGTATGCCAGTATATTTCGAACTTTCTTGCTCATATATTCCTCCAATTCCATCTATTTCCTCAGAATATCCACCGTGTGGGCACCGGCACCGATTAAATCCTGCCGCTCACAGGTAGCCATCTGATATTTTATAAAATACTCAAATTCCTCATCACTAAGCTGATTTAAAAAAGGTCTCATGTAATTCGCCGGACCATCCGGTGAAATCAGCTTCAATCTGGTAAGTGAAAGTGCCTCCGACAGTTCTTTAATCTGCTCAATACGGACATAATCATATAAATCCGCCGGATTTGAAATGCATTTAAAATCCTCCGTAAAACGCCCCTGCTCCACACACTCCAATATATGTTTCTCCTTGAACGCATAAGTCAGGGCCCCATACTCATTCATAATATACGCTACCAGAATCACTCCCCCCGGCTTAGTCACACGCTTCGCCTCCGAAAGAGCTTTGAGTCTGTCTTCTTTTGTAAAAAGATGGTACATGGGACCAAAAAGCAGCGTCACATCAAATTGATTTGCCGAAAGCTTTTTCAAATTCATGGCATTGCCCTGCATAGCCTTCACGGAGCTGTTCTTTTTCTTAAGAATTCCAAGATTATACTTCACAAGCTCCACCGCTGTTACATCATAACCTTCTTCCGCCAACGCCACGCTGTATCGTCCGGTTCCCGCACCGATATCCAAAATCTTAATTTCCTCTCTTGCGCTCTCTGAAGCAAGCTCCTCCAGATACTCGTGAATATATTTCATAGTCACCCGGAATTCCACCTGTCCATGACGCGAATCCAGCCTTTTTTCCTCATTAAATTTATTATAATATAACTCTAATTCTGTCATTTATCCTTCTACTCTTTCCTCTTTCCGAATCTCTCCTGAGCCACCTCTCTGCCCCGGAAAAAGTATACCATATTTTTTCCCCCTTAGCTATTGTATCTAAATCGTTTTTCCACTAAAATCTAAGTAACGATTTTCTTAAGGAGGACCTCCTATGGCATGGACAGCTTATCCCCGCCCACAATTGCAAAGAGAGCTCTGGCAAAGCCTAAACGGCGAATGGACCATCGACGGCAAAGTAGTAACGGTTCCTTTTCCTCCGGAATCTGCCCTTTCAGGTATAGCGCAGACCATGCCTGACAAGTATACATATGAAAAAGCTTTTCAACTTTCTGAAAAACTTCGTAAAAGTAGAGGACGTATACTGTTACATTTCGGGGCAGTGGACCAGATTGCCAAAGTATATCTTAATGGTGAAAAGCTGGGCAACCACATCGGCGGTTATCTTCCTTTTTCCTTTGATGTTACAGACCTTCTACGCCGCTCCGGCGAGAATCTTCTTACCGTGAAAGTCACCGACACGTTAAGCACCGTCTATCCCTATGGCAAGCAGCGTAAAAAACGGGGTGGCATGTGGTATACCCCTATCAGTGGCATCTGGCAAAGTGTATGGCTTGAATGTGTTCCGGATGTCTACATAAAATCCTTAAAGCTCACTCCTTCCATGACCGGAGTGGACATCTCCATTCAAAGTAATGATGCGCAGGTTATCCCCGCCATCTCCATCCCTTTAGAGAGTGGAGAAGTGCTAAAAGCTTCCGGCAATCGGCTTCATATTGATTTATCCGGTTATAATCCCCATCTTTGGTCCCCGGAAGACCCCTACCTTTATTCTCTCCATATTAGATGCGGTGAGGATAAAGTAACCTCTTACTTCGCCTTGCGTGAAATCGGATGGCAGGAAATAAACGGTAAGAAAATCACCTGCCTCAATGGTTCTCCCATTTTTCTGCAAGGCGTACTTGACCAGGGGTATTTTATGGACGGTATCTACACTCCCCACGAGGAGGCAGAGTATGAGCGTGACATTCTCCGCATGAAGGAGCTTGGCCTAAACATGTTGCGAAAACACATCAAGATTGAGCCGGATATCTTCTACTATTACTGTGACAAGCTGGGGATGCTGGTTTTTCAGGATCTGGTAAACAGCGGCGACTACTCTTACCTCAGAGACACCGTACTGCCCGCCATCGGTCTGAACAGATGGAACGACACCCGAAGCAAAGCTCCCCATGCCCAAAAGGAATTTTTCTTAGAGGCTATGGAGGATACCTTTGCCCACTTATATAACCATCCCTGCATCATCGGTTACACCCTATTCAACGAGGGCTGGGGACAGTTTAACAGTGACGCAGTATATCACAAAGCCAAAGAGCTGGACCCTACCAGACTCTACGACTCTACCTCCGGGTGGTTTGCCCAGAAGGAGAATGACTTTGACAGCCGTCATATATATTTCGGTTTCCAGCATGTTCCCCAAAAACCTACCGGTCCTCTGTTTATGTCGGAATTTGGTGGTTGCTCCTACGTAGTGGAGGGACATACCTTCCAATCCGACAAGAACTATGGCTATGGACAAAAATCCAGTCAGGAAGAGCTTCACAATGCCATCCGTTCAGCCTATGACAGAGTGATTTTTGCCTCCATTCCCAAAGGCTGTGTAGGATATGTATACACCCAGCTCAGCGACGTAGAGGATGAAACCAACGGATTTTACACCTACGACAGACAGGTTTGCAAAGTGTCCAAGGAATGGATGCTAAATCTGTGTAAAGAAGTCACAAAAAATTTCATGGAGAACTTGTAAAAATTTGGCGATAAATTTTCGAAATAAAAATTGCCTGTAGAATTACAAAGTGCTACAATGTAAGCTGTTTTTTAGATTAGTAAAATAAAAGGAGTATGATAATCATGCGTATCGGTTTTGATAATGACAAGTATTTAAGAATGCAATCAGAGCATATTCGTGAACGAATTAATAAGTTTGGCGGCAAGCTGTATCTGGAATTCGGTGGCAAGCTTTTTGACGATTATCATGCTTCCCGTGTACTTCCGGGATTTGCGCCGGACAGTAAATTACAGATGTTGATGCAGCTCTCCGATCAGGCGGAAATCGTTATGGTTGTGAGTGCAGACGACATAGAGAAAAATAAAATCCGCGGTGACCTTGGCATCACTTATGATGACGATGTGGTCCGCCTAATGGACGAGTTTCATTCCAAAGGACTTTATGTAGGAAGTGTTGTCCTCACCAAATACACCGAGCAGCGCAGTGCTATCTTGTTCCAGAAACGCCTGGAAAAGCTTGGAGTAAAGGTATACCATCACTATTTAATCCCCGGGTACCCTACCAATGTTACCTCCATTATCAGTGAAGAGGGCTTCGGTAAGAACGATTACATCGAGACTTCACGGCCGTTAGTGGTTGTCACTGCACCGGGTCCGGGCAGCGGTAAGATGAGCACCTGTCTTTCCCAGCTCTATCACGAGCACAAGCGCGGTATCCGCGCCGGCTATGCTAAGTTTGAGACCTTCCCTATTTGGAATCTCTCCTTAGACCATCCGGTCAACTTAGCTTATGAAGCTGCAACCGCTGATTTAAATGATATCAACATTATTGACCCTTACCACTTGAAAGCATACGGTATTACCACCGTCAACTATAATCGCGATGTAGAGATTTTCCCTGTTTTAAATGCCATGTTCATGAGAATCTATGGTGAAAGTCCCTATGCATCTCCCACAGACATGGGTGTGAACATGGTTGGAAATTGTATTATCGACGATGAAGCATGTCGCTATGCATCCCGTCAAGAAATCATCCGCCGCTACTATGAGGCAGTGGTAAATACAGCAACCGGCAAAGGTAGTCAGGAAGAAGTCAACAAAATCCAGCTTCTTATGAGCCAGGAGAAAATTTCTACCACCGACCGTCCTGCGGTAAAGCCTGCCCTCGTCAGAGCCGAAGCCACCTGTGCCCCGGCAGTTGCCATTGAATTGGATGACGGCGCTATCATCACCGGCAAAACTACTGCTCTTTTAGGTGCAAGTGCCGCTGCACTGATTAATACCCTAAAGGTGCTGGCCGGTATTCCTCACGAGAACAAGATATTATCTCCCGATAATATCGCACCGATTCAGGAGCTTAAGACTAAGTATTTAAAGAGCAAGAACCCCAGACTTCATACCGATGAAGTACTGATTGCGCTCTCTGCAACCGCGGCTCACAACGAGGACGCTGCCCTTGCACTTACCCAGCTTCCTAAGCTTAAAGGTTGCCAGGTACACTCCAGTGTCCTCTTATCCTCTGTAGATAAGAAAATCTTCCGCAAGCTGGGTTGCGATGTAACCTGCGAACCTAAGACGAACTAAAATAAAGTCTGTTGTAAATCTCCTCAAAGAAGAGTTTTACAACAGACTTTTTCTTACAAAGTATTCTTAAAACTGCGTTGTTACTTTTAACTCTTTGCCTATCAATTCCTTGGCGCTGTCAAATCTCTCCAGATAACTTCCGGATAAAGAATGATAGGTAACACCATTCTTTTCAAACCATTCCCGAAGAAGGTCACTGTATTTCTTTCGTTCTGCACGGATTTCTTCATTTCTGGTTCCGTCCTGTACAAATTCCGTTCCCTCTGTTTCCAAAAAGAATACTAAGTCCCATTGGTTGGTCTGATGTATTGCTTCTGCAAGCTTACTCATTTGAGCTTTACTCATATCCTCTAATAACAAATCACAATAAAATCCCGTCGTAAGTGCATCCGTATCTACAAAAAGAATCCGATTACTTTCTTTGGCTGCTTTTCTGACCTCATCCTTCTGGCGGATAAAATTCTCAATCAAATCCTCTTCTATCATGAATTCTTCGCCGCCTGCATAGTCACAGGTTTCCCTGCCCACTTCCTCAACATAATTGGTATTGTATGCCAATGCCAGGTTTCTGACCAACGTAGATTTCCCTGTAGATTCACCGCCCACAACCAAAACCTTTTTTACATAATAATCCTTACAAACCTTCGGTATATAATCCCAGTGCTCTGTGGCCCAGTCCCGAATCTCCGTAGAGCTGATCGGTACCTCTGCTCTATCAAAATAAATCACTTCACTTTCCGGACAATACAAGCTTTCAAATCGATTTGTTCCATAATAATCCGAACCACAAAAAACTACATCAATAGGCTTACCTATGATATCCTTAATATCCTGTGCTCCCTTTTCCCAGTAAAAATTGGTATTATATTCTTCCTTGGAAACTGCAGTATCTTCCACCATAATAATCTTCACATTGGACAGATGTCTGGTACTGTTCAATATCCAACGATATCGCAATTCTTTGGATGTAGACTCCCTTCCCTCGCACCAGCTTATCATAACATACAACTCTTCACATACTGCTGCCGCACGAATAATATCATGGATATGTCCTACATGCAAAGGATCAAACGAACCTCCGTACATTCCCACTTTATACTTGTACATTCCTTGCTCCTTTTACTTCTTTTTCCCACTTTATACACATAACAATTGCATTTCCAAGGTACACGATCCACATAAGAAGCGTCGCCATATTCTCCGCACCTGCAGCAAAATTGCACCCCCACATGTACACCGTAAATACATCTACTACAATCCATATCCACCACTGCTCTGCAAACATCCTTACGGACACTACCATAGCGATTATTGAAGACACTGTAGTAAAGGCATCTACAAAAGGCATTACGTCACCCATAGCCTTCAGCAAGAGTCCGTAAAAAACAGTTCCCAACAAAACAGCTGCACACATCACAACTCTTCCACTGTTTTTCATATGCCTCTTCGTAACTTCTCCGGTATCGGCATTCATATTCTTTGCCCAGGTATAAAAGCCTACAAATTGCATTGGCACATAATATATCGCATTCAGCATAGTCTCTCCATACAGTGCAGCTTTGTAAGCAATGATCGCATACAACACAGAATTAATCAATCCAAACACATATGCGGATAATTTCCCCTTTCCGGTACATACTACACATGCCACACCCGTTGTAGAAGAAATAATACCCATAAGACTATCCTTCCAGTAAACAGAAAGCGCCGTAATAATCGCGCAGGCAGAAACAAGCCACACTACTTCCGGCATTTTCCATCCCTTCAGTTCCTGCTTTATATACTCTCTTATCATTTGTAAAACCTCTCAACATTTCTCTTAAAAAGCTTGGACGGTCTGTGACCTCCGGTCTCTGCCATCAACTCTGTCTCTACTACATATTCTGCAATTTTCCTACGGAAGTTGGCAGTAAGAAGTTCTTTGTCCAAAATCAGTTCAAAGGACTTCTGCAAGCTATTTAAAGTAAAAAGCTCCGGCATTAAGTCAAATACCATCTTGGAATCCATTTCCACGCTCTTACGAAGAGACATTATTACATGCAAAATGATTTTGGCATGGTCAAAAGCAAGCTTCTCACTTTCCATGATTTCATACCGTACCACCTCATGATAATTCTTGTACTCCCTGTACTCTCTGACCTTTGCCGACAAACAAAGACCGGAAATATCATGTTCTAGACAAAGCTCATACTCATTTACGATTTCTACAGAGTCTCCTGCAGACTCTTTCTTCAATTCTTCGCATCGGATATCCACAGAAAACCACTTAGCTTCCCATGCATCGGTATCTGCCCGAAGCGCTACCGTTTCTCCATCCATAAGTGCCAGAAATGTATTGGAAATAATCCAGCCCCTTGGATCGCGTCCTACTTCTCCGAAGATTCCCACATGACTCAGATACACATTTTCCACATTTGTTTCTTCGTAGAGTTCTCTTTTAGCAGTCTCATACACATCCTCATCCGGTCTGCAGAAGCCTCCCGGCAGCGCCCAGCAATCCTTATAGGGATAGTTCGCACGCTTAATCAACAAAAGCTTCAACGCCTTCCTGGGAAGCTTCCGAAAATTATTCCGCTCTCCGTGCTCCATAATGGAAAGAATCGCAATATCCGCCGCTACCGAAGGTCTTTCATACTTTGAAATATCGTACTCTTTCAAATACTCCATTTCTTCGTTACTCATCTTATAATTCAGACTCATATCGCCTTTCATTCCCCTATCAAAATCTATTTGGGTATCTATAAGTGACCTACT
Organism: Acetatifactor sp.; assembly: GCA_045541195.1. Lineage (GTDB taxonomy): Bacteria > Bacillota > Clostridia > Lachnospirales > Lachnospiraceae > Acetatifactor. The sequence continues at coordinate 33,324 of JAZQIQ010000011.1, forward strand.
CTGCACTCCACTCAAAGCATGGCATCAACTCTAATTTGAACAAATTTCTCTTATGCAAAGTATCGATCCGCTCCTTAACAGTAGCATCCTCGCATACGCCTTCACGAATATATACATCCAGCATCGCATAGGTAAAGCCCAGATTCTCTTCATCAGTCTTACCACAGAGTCCATCAATAGGCACCTTATCCACTAAATCAATAGGAAGTCCAAGCTCCTTTCCGATAGCCTTTACCTCGGTTACAGTCAATCTGGAAAGAGGACTGAAATCACCTACACTGTCACCATATCTGGTAGAATATCCTACCCAGTCTTCAGAGAGGTTACAAGTATTGGCAACACGGCCATTCACACTCTGGCTCACAGCGTAGAGAGTGGTCATACGGATTCTCGGGGGCAAATTGGTTCTTGCCTGGGTAGAAATTTCCACCCCTTTAATATTGTTCAGCACACCGTTTACCGCATCCTCAATATTAACCTCATAGCTCTTGATGCCAAGGAAGTCTACAAGCTTCTTCGCCATATCGATATCCCCCTGCACACCACAGGGCATAAGCACACCGATAACACGATCCTTACCCAGCGCCTCCACACAGAGGGCTGCTACTACGGAGCTGTCCTTTCCGCCGGAGATACCTACCACGGCATTACAGCCCTGTCCGTTTTCCTCAAACCAATCTCTAATCCACTGCACACATTTTGCAGTGGCATCTTTTACATCAAATTTATACATATCCAGTCTCCTATCCTTGATTTATGTTTCTTCCACATTCTTTGCCACTAGAACTTTCCTCCGTGCAATGTTGCACGAACTTCCTGCAAGGTCTGCTCCTTCACCAACTTACCATCCTTAAATACGGTTACTAACTGATTCTCTTTATTCTCGCATGCTTCCTGCCAGGTGTATTCGTCCTTGAACTGATATACACCATCCTTCATGGTTACTACACAGCAACCCTTCTGAGACTTCTTAAAGCCGCCATCCTTAGGATTCTTAAATATCGGATAAGGATTGCCTTCAATCTCACAATATGTAGCCTTGATACAAGAACTGAAAGTATCTCTGGTAAATGGCTTAAGCTCTCCGTTTTCCTCAATACACTGGAAAGAGAAAGAGCCTACGCCCAGCGCCACATTGGAGCATGCAAATCCCTTTTCTTCCAGAATGCGATAGATTTCTTCACACCTCTGCACCGTAATAGAATCTCCGTAAATCGCCTTTACATGCGGGTCAAGCACCTTATAGCCCTTACTGTTGACAGTTCCGCCAAACTGGTCCCAAAGCTTAAATACAGTCTGGGTTACCACATCCACACATTCTCCGGAATCTCCGCGCATGAGCATGCAGCCGTTGTGTGCCAGTATCTCTTCCTTAATCTGTGGAAGAATATTATCAATTACATTCCAGTAATCATAAGAATCCAGTACCGCACTAAAGCTGGTGTTCGGATAAATCTCCGTAAGCAGTCTCTTAAGCAAAGTCACCTCATCCCCATCCATCGCATAGTTACTACACATCACGCTATGCTCGGTACTTGGGCTTCCGAACGCAACCGGCTCCTTGGTACAATCGCATGCATAGTTCTGCTCCAGATAAGGAATGGTAGGAACGGTTGCGGTATTTAAGAAAGATAAGCACCAGCCTGCGCCTGCTTTTACCGCTGATTCGGTACACTCCTCGCCGCGGAAGTCAAAGGCTCCCAGTGCTTTTGCACGAGGAATGGTATCATCACATGTCTTATCATAGTATGCATTTACGATTTCACGGTAGGTGTAGCCTACGGTAGCCGCAAGCATGGGATGCCAACTCTCCGCAGAGATAAGGCTTTCCAGTGCCTGAGGGAGCCATGCAAAATCCGGATGAGTATTGGTAATACCGAACATCGGCACATGCATAGGCACCAGCGCACCTTCCGGCAGTGCGATAATCTCAATGGGAAGATAGCCCAGCTTATGAAGCTTCTCGATTTTACCAATCTTGTATGCATCCGCACCAAGTGCAGCATCCATAATACGCTTATACTCGCCAACTGCCTCTTCAAAGCTCTTTCCAAAGAATTCCTCGTTGAAATAATCGATAAGATAAGTCTTAATAAAGCCCTGCAAGCCAAACATAACCACTTTATCCCATCTCTCCACACGGCTCATACGAGGGGTAAAGTAGGATACAGACTTAGTGATTCCCTTCGGAAGCATCTCTGCATGTACTGCTTTATAAAAGTCAATTAATAACATGGGATTTGTTTTATTCATAATTTATAGTCTCCATCTTTTCATTTGTCTTGGTCAAAATACTGTCTGTGGTATACACCTTCTCAATCACATCACTCTTAAAGATTTCTCCTTCCATAATGGAGTTCTCGCAGTGTGATACGTATAGGTACACTTCCTTGGCACCAAGCTCCTTTAAGGCCTTGGCACTGTAGTAGAAGGTACCACCCTTACTACAAATATCGTCTACAATCAGCACCGTGGCTCCTTCCACAAGCTCTGCCTGACCGGATACTTCCAGCCCCCGAATCTGTCCGGTTGCCCAGTCTCTCTTCTTGATGCCGAAAGCGTAAGGTCTGTCAAACATTCCTGCATATCTCTTCATAGCTCCCTCATCCGGGTAGAACATCAGAATATTCTTCGCTCCCTGCGCCTCCAGCTTTGCAAGCACCTTCTCCACATTGCTCTTCGGAGTGCGAATCTCAATACGGTCAATTAATGCTTCGCTGACATATGAGTGAGGATCTAATACTACCACTTTCTTAAATTGCAATGAATTAATCAATTCTGCAAAATATTTCAGTGTGAAGATATCCTCCGAAGTCTTTACTCTATCCTGTCTTGCATTTGGGATATAGGGCATCTGCAAGGTAATACTCTCTATTCCTTTGGCCTGTAAATGCTTTGTCAAAAAATATAATGCCACCAGTTCCTCATTACTTTCAAAAAGCCATGTAATTGTTACTTCCTTAAGTCCCGTCACATCTTCTTTCATCAGTAAAGTTCCGTCCGGGAAGTGATTTACATCCACCGGCTTTCCATTGCACTTAATCATAAGATAACCCTTCTTTCCTTGTTTATATTAGATTACTTCTACCTGACACATCTTCATGGTGGTCAATGCTGCATTATGGCTTTCCGGAGTCACACCTGCACAGCAACTTGCATCCACGCTTACCTTAATCTCCGGGAACTGCGCCTTGATAATCAGCGCATTAGATACCACGCAGATATCTGTACAAAGTCCGATAAGCTCTACTTCCTCAAAATTGTAATCCTTCCAATTTAAGTATCCGAAGGTTGGCTTATTGATTACTACTGCATCTGCCACCTCAAGCTCCGGAATAATCTCCCAGCCCTCGGTTCCTTCAATACAGTGCTCTACCGGAAGGTACTTTCCTTCGTTGGTGCTCATATAATCTTTCTGATGGGTATCTCTTGTAAAAATGACCTCATCTCCATTCTTACGATACTCCGCAATCTTCGCCTTTACATTATCCACAATGGCAACTGCCTCCTTGCTTCCTAATGCACCATCCACAAAATCCTTCTGCATATCAACTACAATTAATGTTTTCTTCATAACTATTATCTCCCTTCTCTATGTTATTATCCTTTTGATAATATCTATCTGATAAGCTTATCATATTATCATTTTGATAATATGTCAATACCTTTTTTCAAAAAATTGACATGGATGCCCAACTGTCATTTCGTCAAGACTTGCGTCCAAATATCCGCTTCGTTAAAGAGGTTGTGCAGAAAAGTTATTTAAGGTAATATAAAACAATAACTACAAGGAAGGTAAGTAATCATGCAAAACAGAAAAAGAGAGAGAGGTCTCGCAATCCTTTGGATTATTATAATTGTTTTTATTATGGGAATACAGTTTCAATGGGAACTGGGATGGGGAGATGATTTGTTTTTTGGTACCGCTCTGCAGGAAAAAACATTGTTACAATTTTTAAATGAGAGATATATCGAGTGGTCTTCCAGACTTGTTATAGAAGCTTTGTTAGTGTTTATAGCAAGCATAAATCCTATCGTATGGAGAATATTGAATGGAATCATGATGGTTTTAATAGCCACAATGATGGCAACCATATTCGGTAGCAAAAACAAACAGTCAGAGGCCAGAATATTATGCGCATTCTCCCTTTTATTGATTCCCCTGGATTCCATGAATAGTGCCGGATGGATGGCGACTACCATGAATTATGTATGGGTATTGGCACTTGGTTTAGTAGCACTCCTTCCACTCAAGAAGTGGTGCAATCAGAAACAGTGTGCATGGTGGGAGATACTAATTTCCTGCTTTGCCATTTTATATGCAGCGAATATGGAACAGATGTCAGCAATTTTGTTTGGAGCATATCTTGTATGTGGTGTATATTTTATCCTGCAAAAGAGAAAACCTTCTTGGCAATATTGGATGCAGTTTGTATTGATAATGGCATCCATGTGTTTTATTTTGGCATGTCCGGGCAATCAGGTCAGAACGGCGCTGGTAACAGAACTGTATCTTCCGGAATTTGCATCATTTCATTTTATTGAAAAATTGTACATTGGATTTTTATCCACTTCACAATATTATATGGCAGAAAATAGCGGAAACAAGACATTTATTCTTCTGGCAATTGTTCTGCTAATTGCCGCCATCAGAAGCAAAAAGGTTAAATGGTATGGTCATATAATAGCAATGGTTCCCGTGCTGTATGCAGTGGGAGTGACTTATATTTTGAAATTTTTAGTACAGGCTGGATTGTGGAATAAAGGATTAAGACTACTGGAAGTTCTCTGGAATAACTTTAGCATTTCGCAGCTGAGCGGGTTCGATTCGAAACTTATTTTAATTCAGGCAGTGTGCTATTTAGTTGTATGGATTTGCATGTTTGGAACAATCTATCTGATATATGGTCATAGCTCCGAAACCTATTTACAATGGATAGTTCTTATTGCGGGACTGTTGTCAAGAGTGATTATAGGATTTACCCCGAATATGTATGTTTCCGGAGACAGAACGGCAATCTTTGCAACAGTTTCCATTTTGATTTTGGTTTTGCGCAATATACAAATACGTTCTGAAGGCGTTCGCATTGAGCCTTCATTACAGGAAAAAAAGGTGGCATAATGCACTGCCCCCAAAAGTCAAAGCTAAAACTGACTTTTGGGGCGTTCTCTATTTTTTCCTCCAAATTCTCGCCTCATAGGGCTGCAAAAAACCTTCTTCCCACTCAGCAGAGGCATAAACCAGTTCGTAGTCTCCACGGGACTGATAAGCCTTCTGCTTCTTCTTTCCCAAGTTGCAGTCAATGATGTATCTGCTGCCACTGAGGCTTCTACTATAAGTAAATCGGTCCTTCTTACTATTCAGTACCTTGAAGTCACCATACACCAAGGTATCATCTGCCTTACGTAGTGCGATGAGGCGGCGATAGGTCTCTTGAATGTCCTCATTGATTTTCTGCGTCAGCCCCTCATGATAGCCAGGCAGTTTATCATTCCAAGGAAGGAGCACTCGGCAATGCTCTCTGGTTCCCGCAAGGATTATTGCAAAAGCTTCCTCCGGACTCTTTCCCTTGTCCAAAAGCTCCTGATAATATCCCTTTGCCTCCACGTCAGTAATCTGCTCCATGGAGGTAAAACCATAATTGGAAAGCCCCATCTCGTCACCTTGAAAGATAAATGGAGTCCCCTTCATGGTCAGCTGAATTACCGCAAGAAGCTTTGCAAGTGCAGGATGATATTTTACCTCCTTGGTGACCTTACTAATCATACGGGGATTATCATGGTTATTGTAGAATAGGGACATCCAACAGTTATTGCCATAACCGCCTACCCACTCACAGATATAGTCCCGGTAGAAATTCAGGTCGTACCCGTAATCATCCATACGCACATGTCCCGGCGTCTCTAAGTGGTCAAAGGAGAATACCATATCCAGTTCCTTCCGTTCTTCTCCGGTAAGCAGGCGGCACATATTGATGCCTACGCCCGGTGTTTCTCCCACAGAGAATGCACCATATTTGTCAAAGGCTTCTGCCCGTACCTGACGAAGATATTTATGTAGATTGGGTCCATAATAATAATTTTCAATACCGGTAAAGCCCATCATATTACCAATGACCACATTTCCCTGAGGAAGTCCCGGCTCCTTGGAGATATAGTTTATAACGTCCATACGGAAGCCATCCACACCTTTTTCCAGCCACCAGTTTATCATGGAAATCAAGTCCTCACGAACTCGTGGATTATCCCAATTTAAATCCATCTGCTTCTTGGAAAAGAGATGCAATGCCCAATCATCATTTTCCTCATAATGATTCCACGCACTGCCGGAGAAAAAGCTGGTCCAATTGTTGGGTGGTGTGTCCGTACCGTCTCCCTTATGGAAATGATAATAATCACGATACTCAGAGTCCGGATTTTTCAGTGCCTCCCGGAACCATTTATGCTCATCGGAGGTATGATTGATTACCAAATCCATAATCAGCTTCATCCCCTTTTCATGTAGCTTGGATAAAAGCTCTTCAAAATCCTCCATGGTACCGAACTCTTCCATAATCTTATTATAATCCCGGATATCGTATCCATTGTCATCATTGGGTGAGTCGTATATTGGCGAAAGCCAGAGTGCTGTCACTCCCAGCTCCTGCAAGTAATCCAGTTTCTCAATAATTCCTCTCAGATCGCCAATACCATCTCCATCTGTATCGTAAAAACTCCTTGGATATATCTGGTAAAACACCGCTTCCTTCCACCATCTCCGGGTGATTTTCCCCTTGGAGACTACAGGCATATCCTTCTCGCTATTTATCAAATGAAGAAGTACCTGAAAAAAATCTTCTCCCAGCATCCTATCCGTTACCTTTGCCAAGGTTTTCAGCTTCATATTGGCAAGAAGTCCCTTTTGCAAAAGCACCTCAGGTGCGCCCAGCTGCATCACCACCTTGGCCATGGTATCATGCCCGATAGGCGTGGCATAAAGCTCCCCAACCGTACTATTAAGTGTTACTTTATTTGTTTCGCTCATGTAACTCCTCCACAATCTTGGCGTACATCTTCTCGTCTAAAATGTACTTTTTACGATAAATTACAAATCCCACTACAATACAAATCAGTGGCAGTATCATCATGGCCACCTTCAAAATCATAAGTCCCTCGCCGGTCATATCCTCAGGTCCCGCAGCCTCACTCATCCCGGAGATAATGACGGTTGCTCCGGTAATGCCACTGGCAATGGCTCCACCCATTTTATTTATAAACGGCTGCAAAGAAAAGGTCACACTGTCATTGCGCTTACCGAATTTCCACTCTCCGTACTCCACGCTGTCTGTTAAAAACATCAGCGTAAGTACCTGAATAAAGGCCTGTCCGATAAAGAGAATCAAGCCCGCAGAGCCGATAAACAGCATGGTATTTGTAGGTGCGAAGAAGAAAATGACATATCCCACAAGCACCATAATCGTAGCTGCCGTATATAATTTCTTACGAGTAAACCTTGCACCGAATACCGGGAACACAGACAACGCAAAAATCTGCGATACCCCAAGAATCAACGCAAAGATGGAATACATTCCCTCGTCACCGTAAACATATTTGAAATAGTAGAGACCAAAGCTGGTAGTAGTGGAATATCCTATCATAAACAGCGCCATGGCAATAGCGGTTACCAAAAGCTGATCATTCTTAAAAATAATTCGTACCAACTCCTTTAACGAAGTATGGTCCTTTTTACTCTTTCCCTGCACTCCCGGTTCCTTTACCCCAAAAACAGTAAAGCACAGGAACCCCCACATAAATATCACTGCAATAATAGAAAAAAGAAAATATCCCTTTTGCAGAGAACCGGCCGCCTCACCCAGCATAGTAGTAACAGGTACCACCAGAGATACCACCGCAAAGAGTCCGATACTGGCACAGATACGTGCCACGGAACCAATTTTCTCACGCATCCTAAGGTCCTGACTTAAAGTCGGAAGCATGGACCAATAGGAAATGTCATGCATGGTATAGCAGATTCCCCATGTGATATAGGTAATCCCGAATATAGCAATAAATGCCCCATCGGATAATCCGAAATCCGTAAACATCACTACCGTCAGAACACCGGACAAAAGTGCACCGATACATATCCACGGCTTGAATTTGCCGTATTTTGTATTGGTATTGTCTACAATCACACCCATAATCGGGTCATTGAACGCATCAAATACTCTTGCTGCCATAATAATGGCTGTCACCCACCAAAGTACTGTGGTAGACAGTTGCAACACATCTGTCAAATAGAACATCAGATACATGCTGATTAAGGTATATACCATATCTCTTCCCAAGGTTCCAAGTCCATAGGTCACCTGATTATGATTCTTCACTGCGTTTCCCTCCTGTCAATCTTACGGCCATTTTCAGAACTCTCGTAGCACTGATTTCCAACTGCTCTCGGGTAAGTGTGCCGTCCTTCAGAGCCTCCAGCACTTCTTTATAATCCTTCTTGCTTCCCGGCATAAATAAGTCACTGCCTGCCGCTGCCACCCTTCCTGCATGTGGAGGAGCATAATGTGCTCCACCGGAAAGGATGAAGCCCGCAGTAATCCAGTCCGTCATGACAATGCCCTCAAATCCCCATTCTCTACGTAAAATATCTTCCGTAAGCCCCCTGCTTTCCGAAGTATGTACGCCATTTAGAAGGTTATAGGATGTCATCACGGCACAAGGCTTTGCTTCCTTCACACAGATTTCAAAGCCCCTTAAATAAATCTCCCGCATGGCACGCTCACTGACATTACTGCTGTTATTGTAGCGATTGGTCTCCTGATTGTTGGCAGCAAAGTGCTTGATGGTTACACCACAGCCCCAGCAACTTTGCACACCCTTCGTAATAGCCGTCGCAAATCTGCCACTTATCAGCGGATCCTCGGAAAAATACTCAAAATTTCTGCCACAAAGATTATTACGGTGTATATTCAGCGCCGGCGCAAGCCACAGATGCACCCCAAACCGCTCCATCTCCTCTGCCACGATTTTGCCGCAAAGATAGGCAAACTCCTCATTCCAGCTCTGTGCAATGGCTGTACCGATGGGGATTGCAGTGGTGTACTGCTCCTTAATATCTACGCCCGCTTTTACTACCGGTCTCCTTCCCAGAAGCCATGCCAAAGGCCTTGGTAAATATTCCAGTACACTGTCCGGAACGGTTGCCTCAAAGGTATGTACCCCCTTTTCATCCCGATAATACCTTTGACTGAGACGCAGCCCGGCAGGACCGTCTGCCATCACCAGACTCGGAAGTCCCTTTTCCTGTAAGGAAGACGTACTTTCCCCCGCAGCTCCCGGTACAGTATCGCTGGCATTACCGATAATACTTTGGATGCCGCCCTTTTTCAGTGTTCCAACGTTAACCCTCGCAAGCTCCTCTTCTGTAAGACGCTTTGCAAATTCACTAATTTGGGGTGCCGCTTCGTAACATGCCCTCTCTCGGGTGATTTCATCAGAAGGCACTGAAAACATGAGAATGCCATCCGGCACTTCCTCTACCCGGTTAAGCTCCGGCTTCCAGTCCGGAAAGCTCGGTTCCCCACACAGATTTTTCACTTTTCGTGTCTCTACATATTTCCCAAGATACAAAATACCGCAAGCCCACGTATCTACACTGCTACTTCCAACCCGGACAATATATTCCCCCGGCTCCAACACAAAAGCTTGCCTCTTTGTATTATACGATGCCATATCCGAAAGCCGGAAGGTAATTTCTACCTCCTGCGCCTCACCCGGGCCGAGCATTCCGGTCTTGGCAAATCCCGCCAAAGCCTGGTATGGTTTGTCCAACTCCCCCCTTGGGGAAGACACATACACCTGCACAGTCTCCCTGCCTGCGTATACGCCCGAATTAGCCACATTTACGGTTATAGTGACGATTTCTCCGTCTAAAGCCAGTTTCTCTCCGGATAGAGCAAAATCCGCATAACCAAGACCATATCCAAAGGGAAATAGTGCTCTCTTCCCCACCGTATCAAAATAACGGTAGCCCACATAAATTCCTTCCTTATAATCCGTATCATCCCTTTTTCCGAAAGTACCAATACTGCAATAATCTTTCCAACCTGCCCAGGTAGTTGTCAGCTTACCCGAGGGCTGTCCCTTTCCAAGGAGAATATCCGCCAGTACCGCTCCGGTTTCTACACCAAGCTGGGACAATACCAATATATTGGAAACTTCTTCCACAGGAGTCAAGTCCACCGGACCTCCGGTATTTATCACAAGCATAAACTTCTCATACTTCCGGTTCAGCGCAAGAATGTCCCGTACCTCCGAATCATTCAGCAGTGCATCTCCCTTACAGGGTCTGCGGTCGCTTCCCTCTCCGGAAATACGCGCTATTACATATATAGCAGCATCTGCCTCTGTACCTAATGGCAAATCATATTCCGGAGCCGGCATCACTGCGCCCATTCCCTCCACCAAAGCCAAGGTATGCTTCTTTCTTGCACGTTTCCTTATCTCTTTACAAAACTCTTTCTTTGCTTTTGCGCATACCTCATCATAAGCATCCAACCACTCCTTTGTAGCGATAACAAATCCGGCATCCCCTAGTCCCTGCTCTACATTTATAAAATATCTGGAATTCACTTCTCCGGAGCCGCTGCCTCCCTTTATGGTACCGCGAACACCATTTCCGTAAGCGGCAATCCGACACGCTTCCTGCAATGGAAATGCGCCGTTCTTCTTTAATAATACGGTACACTCTGCCAAACTTTTCCGAAGTCTGGTCAGATGTTCTTTCTCATAATCCGTTAACTGCATAAAATTTACCTCTTCCGGCAGCAATGCAGAATCATTCGCATAGATGATAAGCCATTCGCGGGCTGTCACCTCTTACATACACTGTCCCGCAATGCACGAATCCCTGCTTCTCTAACACATGCTGCATCACTTTATTCTCCGCGTGGGTATCCATACGGATGTTTCCGATGATGCCCTTACAATGATTCAAAATCGCCGGAAACACGCCCTTATGGCTGCCACTGCTGGCAACCCGGTGGATAATACCGTGGGGTGCATCATTTCGCCACGCTCCATCCTCTATTTCCACATAGTCCGGGTCCGGCTCCAAAGAGAAGTAAAATACTCCGCAAAGCTCGCCTTCCTCCTCGCACACATACAGGTCTCCATTCTCAATATCCCGCACCACCCACGCTGTCAACGGATACTTATCCTGCCATTGATTGGGGTTCCCGGTCTCTCTCATATAGCTTCTGGCTCTTGCATAAATCAGTTCTATTTCATCCAGTTCTTCCATTTTTGCTTTTCTAATATCCATATTATCCTCTTTTCCATTTTTACTTTGTTATAATCAGTTTACCTAAAATATGTACATCTTTCAACTAACAGCTAGTATTTTTCCTAATAATTTACCCTCATTCCAAAAGAAGTCACACAATTAAATTTTTCATACTTTCTTGCACTATCGTTATAGTAGGTGTATAATTGGTTCGTGTTTTTTGACACATAAACTTTGAAAAAGAGGATAAAAAAATTATGGAAAGAAGAGTCGGTACAGTTTCAAGAGGTATTCGTTGTCCTATCATTCGTGAAGGCGACAATCTGGTGGACATGACAGTTAACAGCGTATTAGAAGCAGCTGCCAGCGAAGGATTTGAATTACGAGACAGAGATGTTATCGCATTGACAGAGTCTATCGTTGCACGTGCTCAGGGTAACTACGTTACTGTTCAGGACATCGCTGCTGATGTTAAAGCAAAATTAGGTGGAGAGACCGTAGGTGTTATTTTCCCTATCCTTTCCCGTAACCGTTTTGCAATCAACTTAAAGGGTATCGCAATGGGATGCAAAAAGGTTGTATTAATGCTCAGCTACCCAAGTGACGAAGTTGGTAATGCACTTCTTACCTACGATCAGCTTGACGAAGCAGGCATCAACCCTTACTCAGATGTATTAACATTAGAGAGATATCGTGAATTATTCGGTGAGAATGTTCATGAATTCACTGGAGTTGACTATGTAGATTACTACTCAAACATTATCAAGGAAGCTGGTGCTGAGGTTGAGGTTATCTTCGCTAATCAGGCTAAGACGATTCTTAATTATACAGATTGTATCATCAATTGTGACATTCACACCCGTGTTCGTACCAAGCGTATCTTAAAGGAGAACGGCGCTAAGGTAGTTTGCGGTTTGGATGATATTATGACTGCTTCTATCAACGGAAGCGGCTTCAATGCAAAATATGGTTTACTTGGTTCTAACAAGTCTACCGAAGACAAGATTAAGTTATTCCCTCAGGAGTGCAAGGACTTAGTTCTTGATATCCAGGCTCAGATTTTAGAGAAAACCGGCAAGCACGTAGAAGTTATGGTATACGGCGACGGTGCCTTCAAGGATCCTCAGGGAAAGATTTGGGAGCTTGCAGACCCGGTTGTTTCTCCTGCATTCACCGATGGTCTTATCGGTACTCCTAATGAGTTAAAACTTAAGTATTTAGCAGACAATGATTTTGCAAACCTTAGCGGTGCAGAATTGAAAGAAGCAATCTCTAACAGTATCAAGACCAAGGACAGCAACTTAGTTGGTAACATGGCTTCCCAGGGTACTACCCCCAGACAGCTCACCGACTTAATCGGTTCTCTCTGCGATTTAACCAGTGGTTCCGGTGACAAGGGTACTCCTGTGATTTTAATTCAGGGCTACTTCGACAACTACACTAACGACTAATTACAGTCTCCCAAGGGCTACCGCATATGCGGATAGCCCTTTTCTTATGCCCATCCAATAGATGTACTACACACCCCACCTAGCGCCAGCCGGCGCTAGATGGGTGAGTATGCTATGAGAGACTACATCTGTTGACTGGCACAATCGAAAGCCGGGCACCGCATATGCGGTAGCCCGGCTTTCTTATCCTTACTTTATCCTTACCTAGATTATAACTGGAACTTCTCTAAGGAGGAGTTCATATCTGTCATCTGGCTCTTCAAGGTATCAGCCTTCTCTGCAAGCTTCACAATCATGTTTACCTGCTCACTGATGGTTGCATTAATCTCTTCAACAGAAGCTGCAGCTTCCTCAGAGATTGCTGCGATGTTCTGGAGTGAATCACCAACCTCAACCTTCTCATCCATGATACGATCCATGCCGTCTACGGTCTTGCGGAGATTATCCACAAGTCCCAAAGTAGTCTCTCTGATTTCCTGGAATACGGTAATGGTAGTCTCTAAAGCAGCCATCTGCTCTTTCATCATATCATCCGTACTCTTTGCTGCCAGAGAAGTACGCTGCGTAGTCTCTGTGATACCACCAACGATTTCCTTAATCTTGTTTGCAGATTCCTTGGACTGATCTGCCAACTTACGGATTTCCTCCGCAACTACGGAAAATCCACGACCATGCTCTCCTGCTCTTGCTGCCTCAATAGAAGCATTTAAAGAAAGAAGATTGGTCTGTCCGGCAATCTCATTAATCATCTGAACGAAACCTTCGATTTCCTTGGTACGCTTATCTACAGCTTCCATTTCAATACTTAACTCTCTGGTAAGAGCAGATGTCTTGTCTGCCTTATCTGTCAAGACATCTACGATTTCCTGACCCTTCTCTACGGAAGACATCACCGCATCCGCCATACTTTCCATTGACGTGGTCTTATCAGAAATAATCGTTAAGTTGTCAGATAAGCCCTGCATCTTCTCATTACTGTTCTCCGTCTCTTCCGCCTGATGCTGTGCACCGGTAGAAACCTCATCTACAGCGATAAGTACCTGATCCATAGCTTCCTTCAAGTCTGATGCATTCTCTGCAAGTTCCTCTGACATGGCATTTACTTCCTCGCCAAACTTAGACGTATCGGCAATAAGCTGTCTGATACCACCAAGCATGTTATTAAGTCCTGTTGCCAACTGCAAGAATTCATCCTTACGTTTTACAGTGAAGTTTACAGATAAGTCACCCTTCTCCACCTTCTCCAAATCACCAATTACATGTTGTAAGGTTCTCTTAATACCGTTTGCGATAGAAATACCGTTAAACAGTGCAATGGCACCGGCAATAATCACTACCAATACGGTAAGCAGGAAAATAGGCTGTGCATCTGCAACTAAAGTATCCTTTGGAATCAAAGCACAAAGGGTAATACCGGTACCCTCTACAGGAGCATAGATGTATAAGTACTTCTTAAGACCTACGGTAACCTCCTGCGCACCGGCAGTCTCACTATCCTTATACTTCTCAAAATATTTACTTCCGGTAAACCAGCTGGTCTCTACACCATCAATGGTATAAGCCTCTTCTGCACCATCCAGCACACCGATTTCTCGTCCGTCCGGAGCTACAATCGCTTTAATACTGCCTTCACCGGTATCCATACTCATCAGCATCTCTGTCAGAACATTAATATCAATATCAAGCACTAACATTGCATCATTCTGGATAAATTCGCGGAAATATGCAAGACCGTACTTATCCGGAGTTGCATAATAATATTCATCTACAAAATGGTGATAACCAAACCAGGAAGACTTCAGCTTCTTATCCGCCGCGAACGCCTGTCCTTCCACACTTGCCTCATATAATGCCCAATGGTCATCCGGAAGTGCACCGGTTAAAGATGTAGCTATCTTTCCTCCTACCGGAATAATGGAATAACTGAACATGTATTTATTACTGATCTTCGCCTGACCTAAGGTAGACTTTGCTGCAGTAAGAGTATCCTCTGCTACCGTATCGCCTCTCTTATCATACAACTTCTGATAGTAATTCTTAATATCACTGTCGGATACAAGCTCTGCTGCCTTAGAGGAAATATTATCACAGATAACGCCCAGATAATCCGCTACAGCCACTACGGTTGCTGTTGCAGATTCCTCGGTATTACTTACTAAAGCATTAGATGCTGTAGAATAACTTACCACACCCATGATTACCATGAAAATAACCGGCAAAATAGCACTGGTGGCCAGAGTACCCATAATACTCTTACCCATTTCCCCACGCTTTTCAGAGAGGAATCTTACCACCTTATTATCATAAATTTTTGACCAGTTTACGGACTTAACTGCATCTGCTGCCTTGGAGAAATCCAGCTTCTTGCCTTCCTTCTTCTCCTTAGGAACCTTTGGTTCCTTGAGCTGTTTTGGTTCCTTTACCTTTTTCTCTTTCGGAGGCTTCGGCTCTTTCACCTTTTTCTCCTTAGGAGGCTTCGGCTCTTTCACCTTTTTCTCCTTAGGAGGTTTCGGTTCTTTCACTTTCTTCTCCTTAGGAGGTTTCGGTTCTTTCACTTTCTTCTCCTTAGGAACCTTCTCCTTCTTCTCTTTCAAGAACTTCGGAATCTCCATCCCCTTCTTCTCTTCCGGAGTAATCAGTTCCATAATATCCTGGTTTTCAGTCTGTACTGTTTCGTCTTTTTCTTTATCAAACATAACTGCTCCTTTATTTTAGCCGAGACCAAAGTACTTTGGTACTAATTTTAATATATTATATCATTTTTTTCATTTACAAACTAGTCGAAAAGTACTATTTTTACTTGTGTGTTTTTCACAAAAAAACTTCTATATTTTTAGTAAAAATATTCTTTCAAAAACAGTTATACTAAATCCAGACAACAATTAAGGAGATGACCTATGAGAATGTTATGGAAACTTACAAAAGAAGCCGCCAGATATAAGGGCCTCTATATTCTGGCAATCTTATCAACCCTATGCCTTACAGGAATCAATCTGGCTGCCCCCAAGGTACTGTCCTCCATGACAGGAATTGTGGAAAAAGGAGTAGACAATGCCGCCTTTGATACCATTACCCTATTGGCAGTACTGCTCTTGGTTCTCTATCTGCTCCGAGTGGTATTTCGATTTCTGAGCAATTATCTTGCCCACAAAGCCGCATGGTATCTGGTAGGTGATTTGCGTACCAGGATGTATGACAAGCTACAAAATTTGGATTTGGGATTTTTTCACGACAAGCAAACCGGCGACTTAATGAGCAGGATTGTAAATGATACCAGAGATTTTGAGCTTTTGTATGCGCATATGATTCCGGACATGATTACGAATATAATGACTTTTGCCGGCGTCTTAATCATCCTGCTTACCATCAACTGGAAGCTGGCACTGATTACTTGTGCTCCCATTCCGCTGATTCTGCTTTCCGGCGTGATTTTTTCCAAGGTGGTACGCCCATTCTTCAAGGCTTCACAGCAGTGCATGGGACAGTTAAATGCCAAGCTTCAGGACAACCTGTCCGGCTTACATGAGATCCAGTCCTTCGGACAGGAAGCCTATGAAAAAGAGCTGGTAAATACCCAAAGCTTTGAACAGGTACGTGCCATGCTTCGTGCCTTGCGTGCCAGCGCTATCTTTCATCCCAGCGTAGAGCTGATATCCTCCCTGGGAACGGTTTTAGTGGTGTTTTTCGGTGGTTTTCTTGCTATCCGGGGACAAATCAGCGTAGAAGATATTGTGGCTTTTGTACTTTATCTTTCTCTCTTCTATGCACCTATCTCGGGACTTGCAAGCTGGCTGGAAAATCTCCAGCAATCTCTGGCGGGTGCAGAACGAGTGGCTGTTGTATTAGAGACACCCTCCGCTATCGAGAATGCAGAAAATGCATCGGATTTAGGCACTGTAGAAGGAGCTCTCACCTTTGAGAACGTCAGCTTCCACTACAGCAACAAAATTCCGGTACTAAATCAGATTTCTTTCCAGTGCAAGCCGGGCATGATGGTAGCACTTGTTGGACCTACCGGTGTAGGTAAGACTACCATTACCCAACTAATCTCCCGTTTTTATGACCCGGTAGAAGGAAGAATCCTTATTGACGGCAAGGATATCAAGGACGTCACTTTAGAAAGTCTTCGCCGCAATATTTCTCCAGTGCTTCAAGATACCTTTTTATTTAATGGCACCATCACAGAAAACATCGGCTATGCCAAGCCGGATGCCACCAGAGAAGAAATCGAAGCCGCCGCAAAAGCTGCCAATATACACGAGGACATCCTACATATGCCGGAAGGCTATGAGACGCAGGTAGGAGAACGTGGCCTGCGGCTCTCCGGCGGACAGAAGCAGCGTGTCGCCATTGCCCGCGCAATTCTTCGTCAGTCTCCCATTATCATCTTAGATGAGGCAACCGCCTCCGTAGATGTAGAAACCGAAAGGCACATTCAGCAGGCAATTAATAATCTTGCCGGCAAGCGTACCATCATCGCCATTGCCCACCGGCTGTCCACCATTCGTGATGCAGATTTAATTCTCGTCATCCACGAAGGCAAAATCGTAGAACAAGGAACCCATGAACAGCTTTTAGCCCAGGACGGAATCTACGCCCGTATGCAGAAAGCACAACTATAAAATAGGGATTGTTGCATTATGCAACAATCCCTTATCTTATGGTGTTATTGGTGGTAATTCCTCTCCGGATGTGATATAAATCTGTTCCATACGCAGACGTGAGCTTAGGGCATACACTTCCACAATATGTTCTCCGGCTTCCATTTCCAACTCCAATGCGGGTATCCATTTCCATACATTCTCACTGGAATAGGACCAAACCGATTTTCCTTTATACAACTCCTTCTCCTCGTAAATTCTTCCATCTACAGCAATTGCAAAATGCGATGCCTCTCTATCCCAAAAGAAGGTACGAATCCAAAGACGATACTTTCCACCATGCACCGCAATCTTATATCGTAGCTTCGGTGCTTCCTCCACTGCAAATCTCAGTCCCTCTTCACGGATATACATAGCAAGACCGCTCTCTCCATAGGAAGGACTATTACAGTAAAGCCAATGACCACCTTCCATGGACGCATATTCCGTACATGCCAGCGCTGTTGCCATATCAATTTTCACAGCACCGTCATCTTCTCCAAACACATTTTGTCCCCAGTCTAAGAAATACTGAGGGGAAACCTTGCTGCCATACCACCGGGCCGAGATACTCACATCCTCCAGCCCCAGGGTATCCCCTTTACGCACAATCGGTAAATACAGCGTCGGTCTGGGCTGCAATTTAGTAGACTCCTCTCCATAGAATTCCTTTACAAAGCCCTGCAAATCCCATTCCTTTGGCAGATTCTGATTCTCAAAATCATAGACCAGACCAGCATCCTTCCTCATGTCAGTATAGATTACAAAACGGCTGAAGGAAACATACTTGTCAATGACGCGGAAACTGATAGTATGTTCACCCACTCCAACAAATGGTAGACGCATCGTGATTTTATCCACGTTGTTCTGCACATTATACTTCCAGGTACCCTTATGCTCGTCATTAGTCAGACTTTCCAACACCTGTTCATCACCGCCATCCACGGACACTCCCAGACGTAACCTGCCCACGCTGTTCAAGGTTGGGAACCGATGCAACTCCAACAAATGCTCACCCGCACTGCGTAACGTTACCCTATAAGATACCACCGCACCGGCATCATGTCCTTCCAATAGACTTCCCTTTCCTCTTCCCAGACCTGCAATCTCCGCAAATCCTTCCGGAACAGCCTCACATGTATAATCCGTAGCTTCCACAACGACAATACCATCTTCTTCCACATGAAGTGCATTTACAAAATCAACAACCACCTCCACAGGAAGCTGCATGGACACACTGCTATCCATATCGTAAATCTCAATCACGTCGCTCCGATTCTCTGAAAGCTTTGTATAATCCACTCCCGTCACAAAACGGCAATCCTCTGCCACAGCTCCCACAAACACATGGTATCCCCCATTTGCACCGTTCACAGATTCTTCGAATCCATCACATTGCAATTTTATGTAAGAAGGAACCTTTATCTTGCAAAGTATCTCCCCTTCCCCGGCATTGGACAGCTCAAACCATTTTCTCTTTCCGCTCACAAAAGAGAGCTTCTCTTCTTCGCCCCACACGGCTAGACGCAGCTCCTTCTCCGGAAGGGATAAAGGCGGCATTGCTGCAGGATGCATATTAGTTCGTGGCGGTGGGAAATCCTCCGGTGTTACCATACCATTCCACTTTCCATTACTCATCACATGATTGTAGTAGTAGAGCATACTTCTTCTGGCATGATCATATTCCAGGGATAACTCTGCATATTTCTGTGCCGCCTTATTGCGTTCCTGCTTCATACAAAGTACGCTCCGGTCTGCATAGTAATACATGGCATAGGTATAATACGCTGCATGAACTTTCATTCCAACCATCTGGAAGAATGCATCCCTCTCCTGCTTCGGCAGTGACCCATGAATTCGATTTACTGTTTCAAATATTTCCTCATACCGGTGCAGTCGTCCTGCGCCTTCATCACCATACGAAATCTGACTGAATACATCACTATCCATATGCTCCAGCTTTCTCACATTGGTAAGCTGGTCAAACTCTACCAGCAGAGGTGCTAATACCTTACCAAAATTACCACTGAAAGTCTGATTAATCCAATTCTCTAAAAAGAGCTGTTCGTTCTCGGTCTCAGCTCCTTCTCTTCCCGCTTCCCATGCATACGCCGCATAGAAAGAGAGCTGCTGCTCCAAAGGCTTAATTGCCCCGAAATTAGTTACCCAAAGCTTCTGTATTCCTTCTTCATATGCCTTCTTCAGCTCGTTGCGGGTGTGTGCCAAAGGAATGGAACAGATAAACAAATAGGAATTCCCCGGGGGGGCCCAATAAGAATTATGGAAATAAATACCGTTTCCGCCCTTCCGCGCCTTTTCCTTCTCTCCCGGATATCTGCGCACATAACCATAGTTATCATTTACCCAGATTAATGTCATATCCTCCGGAACTTCCAAACCGTTATCATATAATTCCAACACTTCCTTGTAAGGTACAAAGTTCTTCTGGGTCTCTCTCCGAAGCACATCCCCCAGCATCTCATACTGATAATTCATAACATCCGTAAGAAGCTGAATCTTCGCCTTCAAAAGTTCTTCCCCGGTCTTGCCCTCCAGTCCACGCACTTCAAAACCGGAATCATGAATACCACGCATACCAAGGGTGTAACTTACCTCAAAATCCTTGTTCTGCTCTACACTTTCCCTCCAGTACTCCTGCAAAATTTCACGGTTTCTACCCGGAATGGAATAGTCATACTCCACACCTTCATATCCCTTTTTCGCAATCCAAGGCTTCCACTCTCTGTTATTACTGCGCATCAGCATATCACAGTGGGAGGTTCCTACTACGATGCCCATACGGTTGGCCAGCGCACCATTTTCCTGCTTGATATTAAAGGAATTCACATGCATCGCAGGCCAGATATAATTCAACTTCAAACGAAGAAGAAGCTCAAAAATATGCTCATAGGTCTTCACGCCGATGGTTTCCTCACCCATATAACGCTGTACCCAATGCTCCAGTTCTTCCTCATCATTGATAAAGATTCCGCGATACTCAACAGACGGATAGTCCGTCTTCTCATATCCTTCCGTAAGCTCTATGAATGCTTTCTCTTTCACCGGCACATCTGCAAAAAAGTACCAGGGAGAAACTCCCAGCACATTTTGGCAGAAATCATAGATGCCATAGATGGTTCCACGGCGATCGGCTCCGCAAATATAGAGAGCTCCGCCCTCTACCTTATTCATGAACGCTTCCTTAGGCTGTCCCTCACAGCAAGCAGCATAATCTGCCACCCGGGCAGTTCCCACATAAATCTCCTTCATAGGCAGATTTACATCCGCATTAATCTTAGCATCCAATACACGCATCAAATCCCTGCGAAGATTATTCACCGCATGCTTTACAGCCTCATTTTCCTTATCGCTGCATATCAGCTTTATGTACTCCCCTTTGTCAATACGAAATCCCATAATTAATCTCCTATACGATTTCCGTCAATTAATACACATTCCACATTGGTAGATACTTCAAAAGCATCTCCGTCGCAGATAACAATATCTGCATCCTTACCCACTTCCAGAGAGCCTACTCTGTCCGCCACTCCCGCATGCTTTGCCGGGTTAATGGTAATAGCCTGCAGTGCCTTGAATGGCTCCATACCTGCCTTTACCGCCATTCCTGCGCAGATGGGCAAATACTCCTGATTAATTACCGGAGAATCAGTGATAATGGACACCTGACATCCCGCATCCGCTAAGATTCCCGGCGTAGTCCAGCTCTTATTACGAAGTTCAAACTTAGATGCATTAGTAAGGGTCGGTCCTACGGCAAGAGGTACATTTGCCTCCACCAGCTCTTTCACAATTAAATGACCTTCCGTCACATGCTCTAAGGTAATCTTTACATCGAATTCCTTGGCAATACGAAGCGCGGTAATAATATCCACTGCGGCATGTGCGTGGGCCTTTAATGGAATCTCTCCCTTGATTACCGGAATCAGAGCTTCCATCTTCATGTCAAAAGCAGGCTTCTTAAAGATATCATCCCCCGCCGCTTCCTTTTTCTCCATATACTCTCTTGCCTTAAAAAGCATCTCGCGCAGAAGAGATGCAGTAGACATACGGGTAGAATCCTTCTTATCACGGTAGCAACGCTTCGGATTCTCACCAAAGGCACACTTCATCGCCACGCCGTCACGCACCAGCATCTCATCCACTGAATTTCCTACAGTCTTTATCACTGTAAAGGTTCCTCCAAGCACATTGGCACTTCCCGGACCCACACATACAGTGGTAACGCCGGCTTGGGCCGCCTTTAAAAAAGTAGGTTCCTGAGGCTTTACTCCATCAATTCCCCTAAGCTGGGGTGATACAATATCATTCATTTCATTATAATCACAGCCTTCATAGCCGATGCCGTAGCCATCCAGACCGATATGTCCATGAGCCTCTACGAAGCCGGGATATACTTCTTTTCCTGTAGCATCTATAATTTCAGCCCCTGCAGGTGCCCCAATTTCCGCACCCATGGCAGCAATCTTTCCCTCTTGAACCAAAATATCAATCACCTGCACATCTGCATGAATTCCATCGTGTACATTTCCGTTTTTAATCAAAATCATTGTCGAAACCTCCCAGTAAATAGTTAAGACTATTTTACCACATTTTATCACGCTTCGTTGACTTTTCCCACCGAAAATGATAGACTTTCTACGCTAAAACGATTATCTTTTGTAACAGTTTGCAAATGGTGCACCAGAACTGTTACAGCTTTACGGAGCTTACTATGACGAACATTCAGAAAAAAGAGTCTACCTTTACAATGATACCAGTCATTTTCTCTCTGGCATGGCCCACCATGTTAGAGCAACTGATGCAGACCGCCGTACAATATATTGACACCGCCATGGTAGGTGGTCTGGGAACTGCCGCTACTGCTGCTGTGGGAGCCACCACCACCGTCAACTGGCTGGTAGGCAGCACCATCTCTGCTCTTGGTGTAGGTTTTTTATCCATTATTGCCAAAGCCTACGGTGCAGGAGATGAAAAGCTGGCTTCCCGGGTGGTGTCCCAAGCGGTACTTGCTACCCTTGTTTCCGGAATCTTTTTCACTATACTGACCCTTTCCTTAAGCAGTATGGTCCCTGTTTGGATGCAGGTAGATCCCGCCATTCAGGAACTGGCAGCTACCTATTTCTTTATTCTATATATGCCCATGTTGCCCAGAGCTGCCACTATCATTTTCGGCACCGCACTTCGGGCTGCCGGAGACACCAAGACCCCTATGAAAATCGGTATCTGGGTTAATATTATCAATGTGGTACTGAATTTTGTACTTATCTACGGTGCAAATCTGGGTGTTATCGGCGCAGCCATTGCCAGTGCCGTTGCTTTTACAGTAGGAGGTATCCTCATCACAATCAAGCTATGGAAACACCCTATGATTTCTCCCAAGGGTCAAAGTTTTAGGCCGGACAAAGAAATTCTCCAGCCCTGTCTAAAGGTAGCTTTTCCCAATATGCTACAGCGCTTCGGCACCTCTCTGGGCTATGTATTTTTTGCTTCCATGATTAATTCATTGGGCGAAATATCCACCGCTGCCCACACCATTGCCAATACTGTGGAATCCGCATTCTACATCCCGGGCTACGGTATGCAGACCGCTGCTGCCACCCTGGCCGGCAATGCCTATGGTGCGAAGGATAAACAGCGTATGAAGAACCTTGCAAAGATGATTATCCTGATTGAAGTGTTGCTGATGATTGTATCCGGTGGTCTGCTTTTTATCTTCGCACCGGCAATGATGCAGATTTTCACCAAAGATGCTCAGGTTATCCTTTTAGGCACCACCGTCCTACGCATGGTTGCCGTATCCGAACCGTTTTTCGGTGTGTCCATTATCATCGAAGGAGTTTTGCAGGGTGTGGGCAAAACCATCATCCCCTTTATTTTCAACATCATCGGCATGTGGGGCATCCGCATCGTCGGAACATTTGTCTGCACCCAGCTTCTGGACATGGGCCTGGTATCCGCCTGGGCCTGCATGATTGCCCACAATATACTACTTTTTATTCTCTTTATCATTCACTATGTACGCGGACGCTGGAATCCGCTAAATAGCAAAGGAGTGGCTTAAAAGCCACTCCTTTGCTATTTATTCTCCTGTATGGTCTCATGAAGCTGTCGAAACACTTCATTGTACTTCACCTGCTTCAGTTCCAATTTCGCAGCTACCGCATAAAGACTTAACGGAATGTCCATATCCTCATAACGGAAAGTATTACCGTTCTTCGCCAAAATCTTCTCCACCAAACCATCTGCATAAGCTTTATCTTCACTGGCAGTCAAAAGCACAAACTCATCGCCACCGATACGGAATACCAAATCCTCCTCACCGGCTGCATCATTTAAGCGGTTCATAGACTCTAAAATAGCTAAATCACCGGCTTTGTGACTGATTTCGTTAATTGGTATCAATCTCTTAATGTCACTACAAATATAATAACAATTCTTTCTCTCCACAATTAAATCATATAATTCACTAATATCCACATGTCTTCTATTCTTCATATACTCATCTCCATTATCTAGGGGTGCATATAATCTCGGAAAAATCTCACTATATCTGGCACGTCCGCGAAACTCCGAAGGATTACAATTCCACACTTGTTTAAAGGCTCTTGTGAAGGATTCGTGACTGCTATACCCCACTTGCAATGCTGCATCCAAAATACTCAGTTCGCCATTCTGAAACAAGAGTTTCGCCCCCTTGTTCATCCTACGACGAACCACATAATCATGAATACTTATATGATTAATCGCCTGAAACAGTTTCTCCAACGTGGATTTTGAGCAGAATACCGCCTTTGCAATATCTTCTGTCTTTAACTCTTCCACCAAATGAAGTTCTATATATTCCAGTGCATTTGCAAGCAGTTCTACCTTACTCACACTTATCCTCCTTTATTTCCGGTACCGTAATTATATACTAGCACAAAAAGAAAAAGTACGCTTGACTTTTTGAGTAAAAGTCAAGCGTACATAGATCCCGTCCTACTTGGTGAACTCCATTGTTTCTCCATCAACAAATTTAAATTCATAAAGTTCCCGCTGTGGATTCCACTCCATCACAAGACCGCAGAACATACGATGTCCTTCATCTGCTTGCCCGTCCCTGCAGTAATAGTTTGTATGTCCATCTTCCGAATAACCGAATATTTCCCAGCAATGGAACCACTGCAAATCATCCGCTCCATCCTCATCTGCATGATATAAATCCAGTTCTATGAACCAATAAGGATACAAGTCAACGCCCGTACCCATACGGTCCCACCAGAAATTAGTAACACCGCCATATACAAAATCCGGGTTCATGATAGCCCCCAAAAGGTTTCTACTAAAATCGGGATCACATAATATCTCATACACTTCCTCCGGTGTGTACGCCCCCCTGATAACACCTTCAAATCCTTCTGTTCCAATTCCACATACATCCTCTGCTGCACGTCTCTTTGCCAGTTCATCCAATGAGTCCCGCATGATAAGGTCCGGAGGATTAACAACCCCCAGTGCATCACCCATACCATCTGCGATTCCTGCACGCGTACTTCTACGAATCTCCTGTATATACTCTCGCCACCGCTCTGCATACTCCTCATGATAATATCCCCAGACCTCTTCGCCTTCTACCACAGTCTTTACTTCCGTTATCACTTCCCCCAAATAATTAGTTCTGGTACGTGTATTACCATCCTCACTGTAAACCCAGTCTGCTGCCGTAGTATTTAGAACAGTAATCGTACACATTAAACTCTGACCATCATAAATAGCGTTCACATAATCCGTTCCCGGCGTGGCACCTGTCACATTACCTTCCCCATCTACCACTACGCTGCCGGTTCTGTTGCTCCAGCTTATCTCCCCGCCATAATTCAAAACAGTCAGCTTCTTTACCTCACCCACTCTTATGGACAATTCCGTTGTATTCAATGCTATTTCTGTTGGAGCAGAACTGCCCTCTGCAGAGATACTTCCTCTGATGATGCCATAGCTCTCACAAATGGCACCAAACTCCGGAGAATTGACAAATCCCGCCATTACTTGTCTACGACTAACACTTTTTAAAGAACTTACCCAGAACTCTATATCCGCCTCCGCAGCTTCACGATCAAAAAAAGTAGCATACAAAGTTAACACATAGTCCCGGTCCGTCAGACATCTGCCAATAAATTCCGGTCCGTTAATAAAGCCATCCGCGACTATAGCACCGGTAGTACTTCCCGCAAGAAGACAATTCGCCCAATATTCTGCACCTTCCTCTTCCGCCGCTCTACCCAAAGCACATGTATACATACGCTCCACAAAAGCTCTCACCTGTGCCTTCGGGGTGGACGGTTTCGGCGTCGCAGTTGATACCGGCGTAGCTGTCGGAATAACCGTGGGCTCCGGTGTTGGTGCTACTGTAGGTGCCGGCGTAGGAGTTGCCTTTGAGCGAACAACAGTCACCTTACATACCGCACTGCACTCACCCGCTGTCACGGTAATATCCGTGGTTCCGATACGACGTGCCGTAACACGTCCATACTCTGAAATCCTCGCCACACGCATATCCGAGGTAGTCCAAACCACTTCGTCTGAATACCCTTCCGGTGTTATGGTTGCTTTCAGCAAAACAGAATCATCGATTTCCAAAAGAAGCTCCGTTTCACTTAAAATCACCTCTTCTACCTTAACATCATCCGCTACATACTCAATCTCATACTGAATAGCGAACTCCTCTGCATAAGAATTTTTGTAACAGTATATAACTACGTTTTCCGTACCATCAAAGGCATCTGCATCAATTGCAGTAACGGTATAAGGAATCGTCACCTTCACAAGCTCTGTACAATTGCCAAAGGCGCTGTCTCCGATTCCCTCCGTACCTATTGGTAACTCCATCTCCGTTATTGCCGTGCCATAAAACGCACGTGCAGCTACCGTCTTAATATTAGGAGGTAATACAACTTTCCTTAAATTATCGCACAGTTCAAAGCACATGGCCGGAATACTTTCCACCGTTTCCGGAATTGTAATCTCCTCCAGACCGTCACAATCGCTGAACAGCCCCGTTGCAATCCACGTTGCCCCCTCTTCAAAAGTAACTTTCTTCAGATTATTACAACGACGAAACATTGCATTTGCAGAGCTAAGACGTTTCGGAATCTCAACCTCCGTCAGTCCGATACACCCGCTAAAGCTGTAAAATCCCGCATTGGACAGATTGGCAGACAGCGAAACCTTTGTCAGACCCGTACATCCTGAGAATGCAGTATCCCCAATCTTAGTGACACTATCCGGCAGTTCCAACTCCTTCAATGATGTACAACCATAAAAGGCATCCATACCAATGGTTGTTACCGTATCCGGAATCTGTACGGTTTCCATGATCGTGTTATTCTGAAATACAGCACTACCGATTTCCGTTACCCCCTCCGGTATGATTACATTCGTATCCGTACCCGTATAGGCAGTCAGCACACCATCTGCAATGGTAAAATCCGTATCAACCGCTTCTACCACCATATTATTTGTATAAATTGATATAAAGCATGTCAGTACACATATAATTATTCCCCCAAAAACACCTATCTTCTTCATATGTTTTCCTTTCTCCATGTGCACAGCATCCCACAATCTTCAGATTATCACGCTCTGTTTCAATCGTGTAATAGACCTAATAGCCATCCATTACACAGATTCCGCTGAATTCCCTTGAATGGGTTTGGTTTCGATATCCTTTAACTGTGCCTGTTGCATGAGGAACAACCGGACAAGTATAGCCTTGTCGATGTTATTCAGTTGTTCTTCTGTGTATTCTATCGCCAAGTTTTTCAAATTTCTTAATGCATTCTTCTTAAAAAATATTATACTGCTAATCATAGCACAACAGCTGACGGACTTCTCCGTCAGCTGTTGCTCATCACATATATCCAATTTTATCTATGACACGTTACTTATTCAATTTCACCTGCAATAATCCCATATTTCTCACAGAGAATTGCAAACTCTTCTGAATTCGCAAAACCAATTAACGCTACTCTTCTGTTGGTTGTTGAGATGGAGTTAATCCAGTACTCGATACCTGTTTCCTCTGCGTCTCTGTTAAAGAAGGTTGCATACAATACTTCTACGTATTCTCTGTCGCTTAATCCTCTGTTTACAAACTCATCACTACTGAAGAATCCGTCTGCCACCTCTGCTCCGGTTGTATTTCCTGCAACCAGTGCTGCAGTCCAGAACGCTGCTCCGTCTTCCTCTGCATCACGGTTAAGAGCTACGGTATACATACGCTCTACGAAACTTCTTACCATCTCTTCCGGTGAAAATACTGCCTTGATTCCGTAACCGGTGCACAGTGCCTCGAACTCGGCTGAGTTAATAAATACATCCAGAACGACATTTCTGTCCACACCGCTCTCAAGCAGTCCCATGTTGTAGTTCCAGCCACCTTCATCCGGCTCTCTGTCAAAGAAGGTTGCGTACAGTACTTCAAGATACTCGGTGTTGTTCAAGTTTCTTCCGAGGAATTCTTCGCCGGTAATGAAGCCTACCGCAATATCTTCACCGTCATTCTTTCCTGACTTAAGCTGGTCTACCCAGTATGCCACACCTTCAGCCTCAGCCTCTCGGCCAAGAGCTACGGTATACATACGCTCTACGAATGCCTTTAACTGCGCATCTGCATCGGGAGCATCAGGCGAAATCTCCACATACCTGTAGCTTTCCATATCTGCAGGATTATATTCTACTGCACCACTTCCGGTAACATTTACACTTGCCATTACCTTGCAATTTTCATACTCCGTAACATCCGGTGCACAGGAAACAGGCTCGCCTACACTATAATCCAATACCATGTATGGACCACCATCCATATTGGTACTTATTGATACATTTCCACCTTTTACCGCTATTCCCATAGTAGAAACCATAGCATATATTCCGCATGCGCCGGCTGTTATGTGGATATCACCATCTTCTATGATAACTCCCAAGCCCATGATTCCCACTTCAACCGGTCGTGATTCGGTACCTAACACCAGCTTGCCTGATTTCACTGTGATACTTCCTCCGGCTGCAGCGATTCCACCACCGTCTGCTATCACATTTAAGGTTCCTGTTCCGTCAATCGTACAATCGCCCTCTAATACTACAATACCTCCGGCATTCACACCCTCTGTGGTTTCAATAGTATTCTCGCCAATCAACTGAATATGAATTCCTGCATCACACACAATGGCTGCATTTTCATCCTCTAAAAACGGAGTACCATCTCCCTTATAGCTATAACCATTCAAGGTCAGTGTATTGGTAGTCTTATCGTAGGATACTTTACCATCCCCGAATACGTCTGCCGCATTTTGGCTGGTAATATCACATTCGCCAATATTAACATGATAAAAGGTTATGCCACATACACTACAATGAGATTCTTCATCCCAATCATGACCGCCGTATTTAGAACTTACCCATATATGGTCAAAGCTCCACTTATCACAATAAGCACAGTCATAATAGTATTGATATGGAGTGCGACAATCAGCCCCGCTTCCCCGTACATAATGATCCGTATCTTCAATCTTTTCCGTAAAGCTGTGGGCACAGGTTTTCGGAATCTCTTCCTCCTCCATCTTATAGCCACACTGGGTACAGTCTTTATGCTGTTTGCCGACTTTATCTGTCGTAGCTTCCTCATCCACAATCCAGTCGCCTGCTGTATGTTCCCCTTCCTCTGACTTGGCACCGCAAGCACACTCTTTCCAGTGTTTGGTTGCATCCTTGCTCCATGTTTCACTATAAACATGTACATGCTCTAACTGTGCCTCCATCTCATATCCACAAACAGAACATAAAATGGCATACTCTTCGGTGGCACCACCCTCATGGTCAGGTGTATGTACTTCCTCATCTGTCCTTCCGCCACAATTACACATGTGCCAATGGCTATCGCTATCGCTGAACCACACTGTACTATAATTATGAACATGTGTCCACTTTGCATAGAGTACAATATTGTCTGTTACAGTATCATTCTCAAAATCCCATGCTTCCGTAAACTCACTGTCTTTATACCAGCCATCGAAGCTTGCACCTTCTGCCGACGGCTCATTCGGAAGAACAACTTTCTCTCCTGCCAGTATCTTCTGGAATGCAGGTGCTGTTCCCATACCATTCATCCTAAACTGCACCATGTAATACACAGGTATTTCTTCCCAGGTACCCGTAAGTGCAACATCACCTTCAGGCATTGTAAAGATAAAGCAGCCATAACCTGTGTTGTATGGATTGGTTTCTTTCGTTATCTCGATTCCGTCAGCCGTTACATTAGTAAGAATTCGTGTGTCATCTTCACTGTACACGCATACCTTGTCACCCGGACGGGCAGTTGTATATGCTTCACCATCTAAAGTTACACGATATGTTTCAGGCTTAGCTTCGACAGTTTCATAAACCATTACATTAACTTTGTACTCATTTCTAAATGTAATTTCTGTACCATCACTTAATGTCTCTGCATATTTAGCCTTAACAAGAATCGGCAGTGAATCATCTGTCACAGACACACCGGTCACAGTGCCGTCTGCCTCTGATACGGTAAAATACGGGTCGAAATACTCGGAGTATTTCGCATAACTGATTACCGCATCGTGTTCTTCCGGAAGAACCTTATAATAGTCCACAATATTTACGGTTTCACCAACTGCTATATGAATGGTTTCCGGCACAAAGCTATCGATCACCACAACACCCGGTTCGCCAACAGCCTTAATTATCTTCGTCGGTGGCATGCAGAATTTTGTTGTCATTCGTTCATCTGCTATCTCTTCGCCATTGATTATCCATGTAATGTTTTCGGCAAAGGTATAATCATCTCCTGATATGGAAGCGGACATGAAAAACTCATATTCATTTCCACCGATGATATAGGCACTTGATGTGGTGCTGCTTTCTAATCCCGGTTCAAATGTCACTACTGCATTTCCATCACCGGCACAATAAGCTTCCACGCTATCTACCCAGTCAGATCTCTTATCACCGTGATATAGCTTCTCACTATAATTAACATATATGGTGTCAATCTCTCTTGCGTCAGGATTTACGATTTTATCGCTCAGGTATCTAATTGTTATTGTTTTTCTGTCATCCGAAACCAAAAATCCCTGATATCCGGTTGTGCCACTGTTCTTTTGATTGTACTCACCATTCAGTGACACATTCATGGCATCGTAATCTACATAAGCATCGTCATCAGAGTCTAACCATAACGGGAATTCATAGTCCCCAATCGGTAATGTTATCTCACACCGGTAACGCACACCAACTTTGGGTGTTTCATCAACAGCACCTGACACAGTATCGCTTACCCATTTAACGGAAGGAGTCACCTCAATATCAGAAGCTACCTCTACATTGTAATCAAAGGGCTGTCCGTATACAGGTGCGTCAAGTCCTGTAATCTCAAATCTGGTTGCAGGAACTACTACATCAATTGACTCAGTTCCAAGTGATGATGTAGCCGTTAATGTGACTCTGCCCGGTTTTAACGCTTCTAACATACCGTCTTCTGTCACTGCTACAACTTCTTCATTGCTGCTTTCCCAAACAGGCTCTGTATAGGTATCCTGCGATGCAGTTACCGGCAGTATTCCCGCCTCAATATTCAACAATCCCACACCGGATGCATGATAGGCAGGATTGTCTCCACCCTCACTGTCATAATAATAATCTTTATCATAACTCAACTGCATTTCCGTTGCCGGTACCTTCATAGAAACCACAACTTTATCCGAATAAACCCATCTGTTCTTGGATGTAAGCTGACCTACGCGAACCACATAATTGCCCGGAACATAATCACCGGAATATTTTATAAAATCCTCCGGGAACTTGAAGGTTGTTTTTTTGTTTTCATCAAGTAACACTCCGCTGAGTGTGCTTCCCGCCGGCGCCTCTACAATCTCAAGCCTTGCCATATTGTAGGGGGAAGGAATCACCTCATCCTCTACGAGGCCCTCCCACTCTTTAAGGTTAATAATAGCATTGGAATCAGGTGTTGCATAACCATTTCCATTTTCATATGTCAATGCTACTTCCGCTGATACATCAGGTGAAGCATAATGTACCAGAACTATTTCATCCATAATATAAAGCCTTCCCAATTTATCAAGAACAGTAAGTCTGTAATAAACATCTCTACCGACTTTATAGCTTGGATATAAAGTGTATGGATTTGAATCATCAATATCTTTTTTCAGAATACCATTTTCAACTGTAGGCGTATCCCAGTGAACGCCATCTAAAGAATATGTCCATACCGGCACTTCATAATGATCAACCACTGTCGTAAGGTCTGAATATATATCATACTTATCAAATGGCGCCGTATAGAATTCCGGCGGAGTACTTCCCTCTACGTTAATCACTTTTATGTCTTTCTTTTCGTCATATGTCATTTCCATATTACTTGACAACGGATTAACTACCTTAAATTCAAAATGCGTATCATCTGCCGGTTCATAGCCTTTTGTAATAAGGAATACGGACCCATCTGCCATATTGTCTTCCAGAGGTTTTTGGAGTCTTTTCATATACTCTTCTTCATACTCCAGAAATGGCATCTTTTCTCCCCACGCAAAAACATACTGTGAAAATTCACCTGATATTATATTTGCTCTCTTATATCCGGCTTCATAATCATACCCTGCAGATGATAAGATACCTTTTCCAAAAAATAATGCCTGCTTATAAGTATATTCTATTCCCGTCCAAAAAGAATTGGTCCAATCCCATCCGCAATATATTGCCAGTTTTCCACCATCAATTGTGACATTTGCAGAATCCTTACATATATTAATAACGCCTCCGGTCTGTTCTGTTTTCCCTCTTTCACGACCCAAAACAGCAGCCGTAAGCAGGCCGCCTGTCATATAAAAAGTTCCATCATATACTCTTACAGGGTATACATAATCACCACTATAACTAGTTATGGTGGTACTTGTTTCATAAAGTCCATCCAATCCAACCAAGTCTGCACCAATTGTACCGCCTCTCATATTTACAACGCCGCTTCTTGCAACTACGAGTATACTGTTTTGTGCAAATGCAGTTTTGGTTGTATTCGTGCGCGCTCGAAATTGTGCTTTCAGTCCTTCACCACCATTACCGGCTATGTTTAATTCAGCACCCTCACCTACATAAATGATGCCCCCATAATCTTTATCTTGACAATCGACTTTTAATATACCCTCACCAATTACCAGATTTTTTGTACCATTTACATTAATAAAATAACCATTGTCATGTAAATCACTCACATCAATTTTACAAGGAGAAGTAAATTCAACCTTTACGTTCGTAACTTCAGGACTCTCCAGCGCAACCTTCAGCCCATCAAAATCCTTGCATGTTACCATATCCATTTCCGAATAAGGCATAACACTCAACAAACCACTATTACCGGAACCGACAATTCCACTCATACTATAATCAATAGAAAGATTATCACACTCGCCCAGCGCTTTATTTGGAACATTTATATATAACGATTTGCCGGATTCCAATTTCACACCCTTACCCGGTTTGTATTCATATCTAGGTGGTGCGTAAGAAAAAGCATGCCCCGTTATAATACCATCGCCACCCGTGGCGTTTTCACTATAGGTTATAGACAGATCACTGTTAATATATACTTCTCCAACAGTTTCCGTTTTATATTCTATAACTAAATGAATGCTCTTCGAAGCTCCCTGACAGAATATACCGTATCCGTCCGTACTATCTCCATTCTTTCCTTTATTAAAGATTTCCACTTCTCCACCGTTTAATTCCACTTTGTGTTCTTTGGTTGAAGCGTTATTTCTAGCTCCATTTGTTATTCCATATAAAGTACATGTGATAGTTAACTTTTTTCCATCTGCTACGTTGATAATTGTATGTGGTGCTATGGAGTCATTTCGTATGCCATGATATGCATTATCAATATTAACATCGGCATTCACATTTATCGTAGCTTCATCGCCTTCATAATGACGTATATCGATACCGTTTTCTCCATCCTCACATACGATATCACCATTCAGCGTAAGTGTCGTGCCTGTTACTGACCAGACAGGTAAATCCCCTATCTTTTCTACTGAATCAATAGAAGCTGCCGGATAACCATTGTCAACAAAACTACTGTTGTTTTGCACTTTTGAGTTTTTTATTACCTCAACTCCCGCTATTCTTAAATAATAAAGTCCTCTCTGCGCAGCACTTACTTTCGCTGCGGTTCCCGGCATTGACAATAAGCCTGCAATCATGCACAACACCAGGCAAAAACTCAAAAGTCTTTTTTTCAGTCTCATACTAATTTTACCTCCCATGTTTTTTCCCTTCTTTTTCCAGAGTTAATACTATTATTGTAATCCCCTGTAATCTATTTTTCCCCCGCCAATCGGCTAATTTTAGCATAAGTTTTGCGGAATGCTTTGCTCAATATCTGAAATGGACATTAATAAAACCAGATAACCGTTTCATTCATCTACATCATGAACCAGAGTCTTTCAAAACCGTCCATCTGCTCCACATAAGGTGTCAAATAATGATATATTTCATTTCCTAATGTCACAGTACCATCTGATTCACAAGCATATAAGCATAATAAGTACCCCCAAGGTTCCACTCATTGGCATCTGTCGGAATCAAACTGTGTTTTTTGTGTTCAAGTATCAGCTCAGTAGAACCAGAGTGCCTCATCCTCAAGATACAGCGCAAGCCACATAAAGCCCTCTTCGCTGTCCGGCAGGGCTCCGCCCTGGTCGGCGTAGAAACCGAAGTTCGCCTTGGCGCCATCATCGAAGGAGATCGCACAAGAATACTCGTTTTTCATCTCATAGTTGAAAGGTCGCCCTTTTTCATTGTCTGTCCAGAAGCATCCACGGCCATCCTCCTCAAATGTAAGGAATCTCACATCGTCGCTCGTTTCAAAGCTCACTTCACCGGACTTACTGTCAATAATCTCGTACAGAATATAATATTCTTTTGCTGTCAGAACCTTTGTATCGAATGAGGCGACCTTAAGGCGTGTCATGTCCAGGGCGGAGAACACGCTGTCTTCTTGCGATTCCCCGGAATAATCGGGGTACTCGGTAATCTCGGACCCGTTATAGTCCTCGGTCTCAAACTGGCAGTCTTTTCCAACCACAAAGCTTCCATGGTCTTTCACTTCCTCATTGAGGCGCTGGCTCTCCCAGCTGCCGAAGGTACAGCGTTCAAAGCGCGCTCCGCTTTCGCTTTCGCTGTGATAGTAAGCGGGAAGAAAATTGTCCCCCTCGTTTCCGGTGAAGGAGCAGCCTTCGAAGTGGGCGAAGGAGCCACTGAGGTTCAGCATGTCGAAGCCTCCGTTGTCCCTGAAAGTGCAGCCCTCAAAGACGGTGTCGCTACATAGCAGGTCGACGATGCCGTAGCTACACTCGCGAATAATGCAGTCCTTGAGCGCAATGCCCACCGTGTGATCTGCCACCACGCCGTAGGTGCCGCAGCCGTAGAGATCCAGGCCGTCGAGACTGATTTTTCGGCAGTAATCAAACGCCAGCACCGCACCCTGACAGTTTCCCTGTTCAATCGTATGACCAAAGGTGATGTTCTCAATAACAATATCGGAACAGTCGTTGAAGTAAAGCACATCGGAATAGCGAGGCTCCGCCACGACCTCGACCTTGCCGTCCTTTGCCCCGCGAATCGTCAGCCTATCGACCTCGCGAATTTCTGCCTGCCAACCGTCAGTGAAGGTGCGAGAAACATAATCCGAGACGTTATCGGAGGCCTCACGGAGATACTCCGTAAGGTTATAGGTGCCCGGTGTGAGCTCAATGACCACGTCTGGGGCGATGGCCTCGAGGAACTCGCCCGCCGTGCTGACATGGATCACTTCGGCCTCATCCACGGATTCTTCAGACGGAGCGGAAGTCTCCGGCAGAATCGGCTCGGGAGCGGCGGGTGTCTGTTCCGGCGCCACGGCAGGCTCTCCTTTGTCGGAAGCCCCACCGCACCCGGCAAGCGGCACGAGTAGTAAAAGCGCCAGTGCAAAGGCGCAGATGTTCAACTTCTTATTCATATTTCTCATTCCTTTTCTTCTTCCCTCCAATGGATTGTTTCAGCCTAACAAAAGAGATAAGTCCTGCTGATGGTTCAGCAGGACATACCTTCACTAATAAATCCAAATAACTGTTTCATTCATCTGCATCATAAACCAGAGTCTATCAAAACCGTCCATATGCTCCACATAAGGTGTCAAATAATGATATATTTCACCTTCTAACGTCACAGTACCGTCTGATTCGCAATACCAGGTAAACCCAAAATACTCATCCTCAGTCTCACACCAACCAACTCCATCTTCATACAGCTCCAAGGTAAAATAAGGATAATACTCGGTCTCACCGGATTGCTGATTCACAAACATATAAGCATAATAAGTATCCGCAAGGTTCCACTCATTGGCGTCTGCCGGAATCAAACTGTCAATATCAAGAACATCTTCTCCTTCCGGTTCCACATCAGGGTATTCTGTGATTTCTTCCCAATAGCAGTCTGTAAATGTGGCATATTCATCATAATACCAATAATTGGTCTCCTTCTCGCCGAAATTACATTCTACGAAAGAAAGCTCTGCTCCATCTGCCGGTTCGTAATAACCACCGCCATTGGAACCACTCAGCCAGCAATTACGAAACTCGTATTTTCCCTGCGCGTCCATTATATAGAATGGTCCGTCTTCGCAGTCACGGATGGTACAGCTCTGCACATATATGTTACCGCTTCCATACATTGCATCAAACCCATACATGCCACATCCGTATAAGTCCATTGCAGTTAAGTAGACATTCGTAGTATTCAGAAACGAAATTACACTGGAATCGCATGCTCCATCCTGGGTATGTCCCATAGTAAGACCATGCAGAAAAATATTATTACAATCTTCAAAATTCAAAACAGCTCCGGCTCTTGTTTCCACAACAAGCTCCGTGACCACAGCTCCCTCCAAATCTGCAAAAATAGACAAATCCTGCACGTCCTGAATCGCTACCTCTATGCCACCATCCCAGCATTCATACAACGCAACATATGGGTGCTTTTCGTTCCATTCTTCTCCCTGCTCACTCCATATTTTCTCAGTATAATCACTCAGATTATAGTATCCGGGTTCAATCTTTATGGTAGCTCCCGGCTGAATTGCTTCTAAAAATTCCTCAACACTATCCACTTCCACAATGTCTTCTGAAAGCTGTATTTCCTCTGTAGATTGTGTTTCCTCTGTAGAGGGAGTCTGCTCCTGTGTATCAATTTTCGCCTCATCTTCGGATGTAACAGGCTTTAATGCCTCCTCTGACAGTTCCTCTTTTTCCGACGTTTCTGTAGAAACCTTTGTTTCTTCCTTTATATCCTCTGTAGAACTGTTATTTCCACATCCGGAACAAATACACAAAATCATTATCAATAAACAAAGTTTTACAATAATACTTTTTTTATTCTTATGTTTCATTTTTCTCTCCATGATATCTGTTCATTTATTTCAGCGTAGGCATACCATCTTTTCCCACCATATAAACTTCGAAATCCTGTGCACCGCTGTCATAATTATCCAAAAGCATATGATTGGGGTCCAGAGGCAATAGGAACATATCTGAAGGGATGTAAGCCGGCGCAATATTCATATCCCCAACTCTTGTAATCACACCACCATTTACATTGTATACTACAAGCATCATCTGACCTGGCACATGATTTCCAATTTCATTTTCCTCGCAAAACAAGTAAATATAGTGGTTTCCATCCGCTGTCTTCACATAGTAGGGTTGATAATCATATGCAAACAACTCTTCATATTGATAATAACCGTTTACGTCCGTGTAAACTCCAAACTGAGTATAAAATCTGTCTGTTTCATTAAACAAACCGGTACAATTCACTTCCTCTAATGTTCCGTCACTATCCAAATCCGTAAAGAAGGAATAATCCAATGAAAGTCTGACCATGTACGCTTCCGGTACATT
Source organism: Acetatifactor sp. (assembly GCA_045541195.1). Taxonomy (GTDB): domain Bacteria; phylum Bacillota; class Clostridia; order Lachnospirales; family Lachnospiraceae; genus Acetatifactor. The sequence goes on from JAZQIQ010000011.1 coordinate 70,711, forward strand.
CATATACTTTTTATTAAACAGTTCCGGATACTCCGCAAAAGAAATGGTAGCCGCCTTACCTACACTTGACCTTTCTGTAAAATCATCATATCCAAAATAAAAGGTCACGCCATTATAATCCAATGACCAACGGATACCATCCTCCGGCGTATTCTTAAAATACTCCTCCACTACGTCTTCAGGATAATCCAAGCCTGCCCAAAGATGGCTGTTTAACTCCTTGCATACAACTGCGGGGACGGCATCCATGTCGAGAATTACATCTGACAGCAAAAGTTCTTTGCCAGTCTGTACATCATAATTGCTTCCCCACATTCCTCTGAAATCCTCAATGGATCCATAATCCGCATAAGAGTCTGTTACATAACTTAACACCACACTATCCGCTCTTCTGACTTGTGCATTGGATGTGGATACCTGTGTTTCAAAATCCGCCAGGTCTCCATCCAGCATCCCCATGTCTGTGATAAAGCTTAGAATATTATCCGCTTCATCCTCCATAGAACGTGTCTGCATACCGGCTGTCTCTGATAATGCACAATCTATTTCGGGATACTGCTCAGTGCCTTCCCACATTGTTACATTAGAGTATTCGCTATATAATAACCAAAGAGCATCCTGCCATTCATATCTGGTAGCGTATGTCTCCTTTAACGACAAAATCCCGGGTACCTCAGCCACTTCATCTTTTACCGGCGGTTCTTCTTTAGTCTCCGCTTCACTTTCACTGGAAGGCTCTTCCATTATCTCCTCTTTGTTTTCTTCCTTAGCACTGCTCTCCTGTGTCTCTTTTTCAGAGGTATGTTCTTCTACGCTTTCCGGAGTACTTACTACTTGGGGGTCTTCCTTTCCGCATGCTGTGAATGTACCTAACAAACATGTCAACAATGTAATCAAAAGTACCTTTTTCATGAATGTTCTCCTTCCCTTCTCCCGGCAACGATGCTCTTTATGATTTCTTGCACATCGCTGTCCGAAAATGAAATTTTGTTTTCTCCATTTTCCGTTAGAATCATTAACAATACCCTGTCCGTTTTCTCACTTGATTCCAACATAATGTAGGGATAACCAAAACTTTTACAAGTATATCCGCTCCAACAATAATTTCCTAACTCAAAGGGTGATATATCTTTAACATCATCATATAGGTCTTTAATTAGCAAATACTGTCCGCCACCTTCGTAATAACAGATGGTTATCCCTGCCTTATGAAATATATCTAATTCACTTTCTGCATGCTTATAAATATGTAGCTTTTTCTGTGTCGTTTTACCTTCCGCATCAATTCCCGGAAACAACTTCCAATCGTCAGGTACAACCACCTGCAAAAACTCATTACTAAAAACTACTGGTTTCATAATGACTCTATGCCCATGCGTCCTGCTGGGTAGGAATTCTAATATCTGCAAGGCACTGGATATCATTAATAAACCACTGATTCGTAGAGGGTTTCCTGCGCAATTTAACGGGTCTGGGTGCATCTGCACCGCCACTTGTCACATACAGAGTTGCCCAATTCTCTTCATCAAAGGAATACGGATTTTCACTCACTATAATGGTATATGGGGCAGCAGGTGTATATCCATTATCCGGTGTTGCTCCCTTAAAGAAAGATAATGTTTTATATTGTTTTCCGGCCAAACGTTCCTTGATGAATGCTTTCTCTCTTTCATTCACAGTTTCCGGTCCCTTTAAATAATCCAACATTTCCCATGTGGCATTTGCATCCTTCTCCAAATTACACAAAACTGCAATACAAAGCGCCGTTGTCTTAAATGCTGAGTCCAAAGAAGCCTCCGGCAATGCCTGCAATTCCGCCACACTTGCAGGCAAAGATGCAAAAGTAAAGCTTTCTGTCTGATTTCTGCCCTTTGCAATAGCCTGAGATGCACTTTGCGCTGCATTGTTTACTGCTTTTGATGCCTCTCTTTTTAATTGAGATGTAACCTGATTTTTAATCATATCAAATAATGCCATTTCCCTAATCTCCTTTACTGTAATCTCTCAAAACGAGTCGTTATCATTGTTAAAAGTTCTCCATCTCCGCTAAACTGCATGAAGTCACCTGACCTTCCCAGTTTTACCCAGAGCTCACCCTCTCGCTCCTCCCAATCACAAGGATCATCGGTCATCATGCCATCACGAACTTTGATTATTCCTGCCCTTGCTGCTGCCTCCACTTCTTCCTTGGAAACACCCTCCGGCAATGGCATCAATACATACAGTTTTCCATCCTCACATACCTCAAGAAGCATGCCTACCGTTTTCTTTCGCTCCTTTATTTCATCGGTAACTGATTCTTCATCGTTTTCATCGATGTAAGGCATTGGAGAATTCATATATTCCTCTGCATTTAGCCAAACTCTTTCATAGGTTTCATCATCCACTGTTCCAATGGAATGAAACATCCATTTTCCCACATAACTCATATGAATATCCTCCTATTTTCTATATCTAATGCTTATCAAAATTTTCCTCCTCCGCCGCCATGGATTTTGCCCGATGAAGAGGTATGCGTATCGGAGCCTTCGGAACTTGTATTCTTTTCTCTGACTTGCCTGTTCATCTGCGTATACAGAAACAGCTCCTTTGACTGGGTTACTTTCAGACTTCCACTTTTGACATAATTTGCCGCCTTTTCCTGCATATTTACTGTCTTCAGCTCTCCCCTCATCTTTCCTGTCACCACAAATGCTGCCACCAGACCAATCCCAAAAGAAACAAGCAGATTCTTGAAAAGAGGAAATGGACCTTTGGGCAGATTCCCCACATCATATGGTTTCCCATTCCGAGCCTGCCTAATGAATTCATCGCAAAGGTCAGCATATGTCATAAAAGCATCGAAAAACGCTCCATCACTAAGTTCCTCTAAGAACTGTTCTTCCATGTACTCCCGCCCGGCATCCGTGACAACAGTGATTCCAAATCCGGCAGTTGATATGTACCATTCACTGTCATAGATGCTAATCAGCAACAGTACACCATCTTCTGCATATCCGCTGTCATCATAGAAGTCATCAGCGTAATCCTGCATATCCTCCCCATACAGAGAATTGATAGTCACCACTACAATATCTGTCTGTCCGTTCCTGCTGACCTCTTCCAGTCTGGATAATAATATACTTTCCTCACTGTCAGTCAAAAGGTCTGCATCGTCCACAAGTAGCAGTGTGTCATTCCATGCAAGCACCGGCATGGAATGAGAAAGAACAAGAAAAAGCGTACACAATAATACCCATAGTCTTTTTTTCATCATCCATCCCCCTTACAGTAACCACACCAGATAAGTTATTGCAAAAACAGCCGCACTTATCATGCCGGTAAAACCCCAAAGATATTTTTTATAGATTCCCTTATCCATTGGCAAATCTCCCACAAATTTCCCGGATTGTCCATTCATGGCAAAGGAATATTTCTCGCCATTCCAAGTAGTGTTCAAGAGCCACACAGGATACAGCGCGTATTTAGTTTTACCGTTTTGCAGTCGGATACTCGTAGACTCTGCAGTGACGGTTGAATATCCTTGCACAGTGTGAGCAAACGCATCCTCTGTACTCTTTTTGATTCTCTTATTTGCCCGCTCTATGCTCTGTTCGGAATCCATGTCATACTTATCCGCCAGATAACCGGCAAGATATGCAGTCTGGAAATCCACTACTTCCCCAAAGTCAAAGGGTTCCAGGGATTCCATAAGGGCATCGTCCATTTTGGAGGCTCCATCCACAGGCACCCTCTCAAATTTCAATTGCCCACTTCGGCTGACCATATAGAACTTCGTTTCCGTGTAATTGTAGTTATTGTCGCTCCACGCCCGGACACGGGTAGCCTTGTAACGGATATCTGCGTCCGCATCTGCGTCGAAGAGCCAGAACGGAACATAGATTCCCTTAATCTCATCAATATGATTTTGATCCTTAAAGACTTTCGGCAGGAGTTTCTTTCCGCCATAATGTTTCTTTAATGCTTCTTTCGCTGCTTTTTTGTCCAATTTGAAAGGGATTACATAATCCGGCTTTAGATTGCCGGAAAACTGTCCCATCATGACTACCGGATTGTCGCAGTAAGGACAGGCGGTAGCGGCGGTATTCTCGTCTCCAACAATCTCGCCCCCACAGGACTTACAGACATAGGAGCGAAGACCATCCGTCTCTCCTTTCTTCCATTCAGCACCGCCTGCACGTTCCCAGGACATGTCCTCTTCCGGTTCATTTTTCAATTCGTTGTCATAGGAAACAAGAGTTTCCATCTCAAATTCCGTATCACAAAACGGACACTTCATTTTCTGCAGTTTGCTGTCAAAAGCTATAGCACCACCACAGCAGGGACACTGGTATTCTTGCAAAACTGCCATTCATTTTACCTCCCTTATTCCTACCTGTTTTTGTTTTCCGAGGAAGGCTTTTACCTCGGGGTTTTTGATGATCTGCTCGTAATAAACCGATGGAAACAGCTCCGCAAATTCCTGAATGGAACAGCCGGGGTAATATCCCTCCGGCATCTTTTTCGTTATGGAGCCGCCGCCGTTATTGGAGGCCGCCCAACCCGAAGTGATGTAATCATACAGAATGTCCATTGACCCATCTTCCAAAAAACGCAACGTAATGCTGGTGGATTCGTTGTATTGCTTGTTATGCCTCCAGCCTAGAAGAATGTTCTCGGGGCAAAATTCCAACTCGTTTTGCTCGGCAAATCTTTCTCCAAACGATCCGTAGGATGCATAGATTACCGCCTTATTTTGACCAAGCAGCTCCCGCAAGGCGTCGGTCGTCTCCATAAGGGTTACCGACTTAGGCAACATCAGACAGGACAGGTTTCGAAAGTTTTCAAGGAAACCTCCGTAAATTTCGGTGACGCTGCCCGCTATTTCAATCTGGTGGAAGGCGTCGCACCAATTTTCATCGGGGTTGTGTACCTCAATGTCCTCCTTGCAGAGGCAATCCGCCCCACTGATCCTCAGCTTTCCTCCTCGTTCATTGATAAACCAAAGGCCGCTTTTGTTTTTGGAATAGTAAACCTGCCTCATTTTTTTCTCCCAATTGTATTCCGATGGTAAAGAGTACATTACATTTTGATGCGAATCATGAGACACACTGCTCCCAATGCCACAAGAACAATTTCTATTACAAAAGAAATGATTATTCTACAATGCAATCTCATATAAATATCTGCATCTCCGTCAAGTAAATTATAGTATCCGTATCGCTGTAGTGCGGAGAATAATAAGGCCATAACACCAGCAATGCTAAGTACAATACTCCAAATCAATAAAAGCTTTTTCATAATGTTTTCTCCAAAGCACTTTAAGCTGCACTATTTACTGACGGACAAGCGGCATGTCTACAACATAATCATTGGTAACGTACAAGGTGTCACCCTCGATTCTGATTATAAATCCACCTTCTGAGCCATCCTCATAGAAGAATTGTAAATAGTCGCTTCTGAGGAAATTATAGGTAATAGGGTACTCGTAATACCCGCCGTCCACACAGCTGTACATACCGGTACCGTCTGCGTTGAAGGTGAAGGTTTCCTGGTAACCGCTTTCCTCATCCACCCAGGTCGCCACAATTTCCCTGACATAGGGATTCTCAGGCTCTGCTGCCACAGGCACCTCGGTTTCTTCCGGTTCTTGCGGCTCTTCACTCTGGACTGCCTGCTTATCCATAAGCAGCTCGTTGCCAAACCGGTCCACCATAGTCAACAGGTCTCCGCTAACGGAAATAGTAAACTCTTCTTCATCATCCACATCATAGGTCAGTGTCAGGACATCACCACTAACTGCATAAGTAAAGGGATACTCAGGACCGCTAATCAACACACCTGTGCCATCAGCATTGAAAATATATGTATCCTCCCAATCGCTATCCCTCTGCAGCCATGTGCCGAGCAGTTCGGATGCGTCTACGTTAACAACAGCTTCCGTGGTTTCCTCGCCCTCGTCACTTACTGCAAAAGGATCTGCAACGCCGGAGTCCACGCCGAAAAGCTCCCCTATAATCCACGCACATTTATCCTGTGTCAACTCATCCCAGCCAGTTGAATACATATCAAAGCCAAAAAGTGCTTTTGTAGTCAGGTCTTTGATTTCACCCGTACCATCTTCAGCCTTCCAGTAATCCAAGTCATATTCAACACCAGCAAAAATCTCGGTCTGTTCGCCGTAATCTAAAAAGGTGTACTTTGTTTCAATGAGAATAACATCATAACCGTTCCATTGGAAGCCAAGAGGTGTGACCTTCTGTGAACAGTTGCTGTTCTCTGCTGCAGTTTCAGCATCCAGTTCTCCGTCAAAATAAAGCTGTGCAATGATCGGATAAGCAATCGGCTCGTTATTATAAGCATCACAATGCCAGTGCATTTTGCTGGATGCATGATACTCATTGACTTCATCGTCTACCATTACTGTCATTACACTACCGTATTCTTCGTTACTCTGCAATGTATCTTCGTCGAACACTGCTCCCTCCGGACAAAAGATTTCGGATGTATACTTCTCCTCATCACTACTGCTACCCCAGCCATAGTAAACCGTAACACTGGATGCATCACTTTTATCCTCTTCAACAACTTCAGTTGTCTCTTCTTTTGTTTCAGCAGATGTTGCCAAAGCGGCTGTTGATGTATTTTCGTAAGCAGCTGTTGTGCTTTCGGCAGGATTTGTGCCTTCCGATGGCTTGCCACCTCCGCAGGCGGTTAAAGAACATACCATGACACCTGTTAAAATAATTGTCCGTAATCTCTTTTTCATTTTTACACTCCCTCCCCGTATTATTTCTTAAAAAGTTTTCCCAAAAATCCTTGTCTTACTTTTCCCTCTTCAATATCATTAGCAGTTTCAATACCCTGCTTTACTGCTTCTTCCACACTGCCACCGGTCATTGCTGCTTTAAGTGCTGCCGCTGCAGTATCACCAAGGTTTCTCACCTGCATTTTGTCCTTTCTTTCCTCATCATACAGCCCAGCGTTTAACCAATTAATCCTATCCTGATTGATTCGCTGTGCAAAATCATAGAATACTTCCACTTCCTCTTTATCCCGAACATCTCCTTTCAGCTTGATTTCACGGATACAATCATTGTTATACGGAATCACTACTGTACAAGAAGTAACTTTACCTTCCGCATCCTTACTTTCTTCTACGGTTACATAGTTTACACTCATGTTTGTAACTTCGTTCCTTCTGCTATCCGCAAGAGCTGCATTTTCTGCCTCAAACCTATAAGGAATCATGGTATCAAAATAAAATACCGGAATATGCTCATAACGGCTCATTGCATCCAAATTAATCTGGAATGCACCAGTTCTGGTATTACGACGATAATGCACTCTCAAGCTTCCCAGATCCCAGGTCTTAAAGCTTCTTTCCGCACTCTGAAAACGGTTCTCTGCATTATCAAAGCTGGCTTCAAAATCCGCCTCCTCCTGTGCCAGCATATCCATCATCTGTTGCGCCGCAACCTTAGAGGTATAGTCCATTCTGGCAAAATAATTGGTCTTTCTTTTGCAGTCATTGCAAATAAACTCCTTTGTTGCCAACTTAGAACGCTTTAGCATTCCTACTTCCGCGTTACAAAATGCACATGCTTCTTTACTAAATAATCCCATTTCATTTTCCTCCTTCATATCCCCTAATAACGCTGTTCATTCAATATTTTCCTCTTTCACCTATATTCTATTTTAGCGTTATGAGCCACCCTTACCCCCGCCAAATGGCTAGTTTTTATAAATTGCAAAAAGGAGAAGCGTAACAACGCTCCTCCCTAAAAATCTAACAACTCCGGAAGTTCTATTTCTTTTTGCAGTAGCAACTTCAGGTATCGTGCATAACTATTGTACGCCCGTCAAATTAAAGCCACGATAATTATCTTTCATATTTCTCCTTTATAACGATTCCCAAGCTTCTTGCCTCGGAAGCCAGCTCCGTACGGGTATGAAAACCTGTCTTTGTCAACAAGTTTTCCACATGATATTTTACGGTACTGGCAGAGATACATAAGCGTTCTCCGATTTCCGTATTACTGTCACCGGTAGTCAGTTCTCGTAGGATATCCAGCTCCCTTTCCGTAAACTCATGATTGGTACTGTTTCCGATTCTGACAAGTGGTGTGGTATCCGGATAAATACTCTCCCCGTCCATAGTTCTCTTCATAACATCCAGAATCGCGGTCTTCTTGCCATCCTTATACCAAAAGGATTCTACACCTATTTCTCTTGCTCTTTGCAACCAGGTATATTCCGGCATGGATGTCACAATGATAATCTTAATCTTTGGAAATACCTGCTTTATTTCTGCCGCTGCTTCCAATCCGCTATGCCCCAGCTCTGTCATCACATCCATCAAAATCAAATCCACTTGTTGATTTTTACACATTGACAATGCCAGACCTGCATTTGCTACAGAACCCACATGCTTGAATTCTTCACTTGAATTAATAAATATTTCAAAAAGCTGTCTGGGCATTTCCTGGTCTTCCACTACCAAAACACGATATATCATATTTTGATTCCCCCTCTTACTAATCAGTATTTTATACTTATATAATTTCTTTTCTCCCGCCAATCGGCTGGTTTAAAATTCTAAAATCATATGAAACTGCTCATTTACTTCCACTTTAAAACGGCCTTTTTTTTCTTCTACCATTCTTTTTATATTTGTCAGGCCTCCGCCCATAGATATTGTGTCGGCAGGAAGCTTTCCATCATTTGATATTTCAATTAATATTTTCTCATCACTCTTATGAATTCTGATTGTAATGTTCTTTGCCTCTGCATGCTTCACTGCATTTGCAATCGCTTCCCTGGCAACCATTACGAATACTTCTTTTATAGCATCCGGCAAGCTTAAAAGATGCTCACCTTTCCAGCTTAATCGGATACCTAATAACTCAGCCAATTGGTTAACCTCTGTGATATCTGTATTGACGCGAGCCTTCCCCGATTCCGCCCCAAGAAGAATTGCGTTATTTCTCCACAAAGTCAAAATCTCTTTAAATTCTTCCTCCGACATAGGCGTCTCTGCATTTGCAGTTGTAACCAGCATCAGACGATTCATTTCATCGTGGATATATACCTTTGCATCCAATATTTCCTGCTTTCGTACGGTATCTTCAATATTTTGATTGTATCTTCGCAGGCTCTCATTCATCCTCTGTAAGCTTATTGTTTCCTGCTCCAACAATTCGTTTTTCTTATAAAGCTCTGTTACATCTACTGCTATCAATTCATGTATTTGCTTATCCTCAAATTCCACAGGATTGTGAAAGAAATATTTTCTTCTTCCATCCGGCATTGGCATACACTCCGTTTCTATGCATTCATAGAATTTCTCTCCATTCAAAAGCATCTCCCCGGAAATAGCCAAGCATATTTCATCCATCTTCTTGTTCGATAGTATGATTCTTCCCCCATCCTCCCAGTAACAAAGTCCGGCATGTAACATATCAATACTATCCTTTACAGACATAGGCGTAATATGTTCTTCCTTCCAATGCTTGAAAAAAGATGCCAACGTAATACTTATCACCATTATTCCGGCTATTAAAACAATCCACCATATAACATCAATACTTCCAAGTGTGTAACTAAGTTCGACGTTCTCCATCCCCGCGTGTCTATGCAAAATGTCTGACATAATCTGGAGCAAAAAATACTCTATAACAAGCAATCCGGCAGAAATCACAATATGCCGCTTTTGCTTTACTTGTATAGAATGATATAAATTGCATAGTCCCAGAATAAAGATGCATATTAACCACACAAATACAAAGCCTCTTGCCACGTCCGGCATATCACCAAAATACATCTGCTTTACACCTCCCTAGTTAAACGAAAACGTATATAACTAATCTCATCTTCATACTTTACAGTTACAGGAATACCCGAATGAAACAATTTTTCCTTTGTCTCCTCTCTCAAAATGGCGCATACCCCTTCCAATGTAATCTTAAGAACAATTCCTGCTGAATTCTCCAGCTTTACATAAACTGCTTTCAAATCTGATAAAGCATTCTCTATCAGTCTCTCAAAGATTTCATAAAGTAAAATCACATTATCTGTCGGAATCTTAGCATCTCCATTTCCTACATAATCGGTCGGTATGTCAACATTTCTCAGGTAACGCAAGGACTCAGCAATAGCCATTCCCAACTCCGCAGTACTCATTGTATTTTCATTTTCCGCTAACAACATTAGATTTGCATAACGTTTGATATATACCCCCAAAAAACAGATAATTCCTGCATTATAATTCCTATGCCTTGTATCATCTGTCTTCAATGCAATCTCTGCCAATTCTGCAATTTTCTTAGACTGCGTTATTGTTTGAGCATTTATCAATTCATACAATTTGGTTCGTTGTTCAATCGAAACCTGCTTCTCCTTCAGTTCATTCTCCAAACGGATTAATTCTGTTTCCTCTGCAAGAAGCGAATGAACCTCCTCCAATTTTCTATTTATCTCATTTAGTTCTGAAATATCATTCTGCCAATATGTATAGCCTCCGGAAATTTGTTCACAATATAATTCTGTGTTCTCATCCAAAAGAATAGGCTCTGTCTTATTTTTATGGATATCTTCAAGCGCATTTGCCGAGATAGATTTATATATTACCTTCCCACTCTTATCCGTTATTTGTAATGCTAATGAAGATACTCTCATCAGCTCCCCATATCCTTTATTGGTCGGAATCAATCCAATTCGAATGCAGCATTCCCAAAAAAGGGCTATCATAAAACACACTGCTTCCGGAAAATTAATTACCATAAGTCCATTCATTTTTGGCATTTTCCCAAAAGCAATTAAAAGCTGCATTGTTATTCCCAGCGCAAAAGGAATCATTGTAATCCACCATTTTTTCTTCATTCTGGAAAGTCTGCACTTTCTGAACATAGTAACAATGGAAAATACATATAAAAAGTAAGTCCAAGCAATGACTATAAAAAATCCGAATCCATGTTTATAATCACTATCCCAATGGAAAAATCCATCTTCAAATCTAAACACTTTTTGATGAAAATCATTTGATAAAACAAATAGTAACATCAAAAAAGTGATTGTTCCAAACAACAATCTGACTCTGGAAAATCCCCTTTTTCCTTCTCCATCAATGCTTAAGGTTGCAAAAGATGTACAAAGAGGAATATACAGCATAGGCAAATAATACAAGTACCATGTATATCTTCCTAAGATAGAATGCGCTGGAAATACTTCATACTTTATCATTCTAAGAAGCATAAACGTAACAATCAGCCATGCACAAAACATCATCCAACGCTTTAGCTGCCCTCTGTCTGCGATTCGTTCCGCAAAATAAATTACAAGCAATACTCCCAACGCCAAAAAATATACACTGGAAATCATTCTCCATGGGAAAACCTCCGGGATGACATCTACCTGTGCAAAGAAACATAGTATCAATAAAAAGAAAAAAAGCAAAATACTATGAAGAATATCATTTTCATTCTCTACAGTAAACAATATGCCGGATAGGCATAAAGCTTCTATACAAAGTTGAAGTAATATAGTAGGAATAATAATCTGGAAAACAACTGCTACTAGACTCGCCGTAAGAAACAAATATACGGTAGCCTTCTTTGCAAACCTTACTTCCTTTCCATAACGTATCATCAGATAGTAATTGAAAATCATATATAAGAGTGCATTCGCATAAAGCACAATCATTCCCCAATCATGTGTATAGACCCTGTTTGAATCGTAATAAAACACCTCTCTCATAAAAGGATTTAACAAGAACAGAACCACATCCACTACATAGGGAATTGACAAACCTATATGAAACAAGCGTCTTCTTTTCCTGCTCAGCTTGTTATCCAAATCAATTAGGAATACTATGTACAGGCAAAACAAATATGGCATTATATTTTGAACCGCAAGATAACCATAATTAAGTACATCTCTCAAACCGTATGACCATTCCACAATATAGGAATTACCAACAGAACTAAAAATATCGAGTAGCGACGCCAAAAAAGTTACCACAAGTAAAATAAAGAGAATAAAGTTTTGTCTTTTCAAAAAATCTTTTTTAGTAAGAGCGAGAATAATCGAAAAGAAAGAAATCACGACTGCAAAAATATCAAAGTACACATTATATATCATCTTCTTTTCCCCCTTTTCACGTATATTTCCCTTGTTCTTTCAACTGTCCGCACCATTGACCCAGTCAAGACTTTGTGCCATAATACAAATACGGGACCCAAACTGCCGATTATATACTATCAATTTTTATTACGCCTCACACCACCCAAACAACTCAAATTGGGTGGGCGATAAATATTATTAAAAAAAAGGGTGGGGTTTGGGGTAGGAACTCAACTTTGAAGGAGACACACAATGATGAAAAGAACTATAGCAATAATTATTTGCCTTGCAATTATTATACCTTGCTTTACCGGTTGTGCGCAGCAAAATGCTCCAAGTCCAGAGAATCCTATCACACTTACCATGTGGCATGTTTATGGCAGTCAAACCACATCTCCACTAAACACAGTTATAGACGAATTTAATCGGAGCGTTGGCAAAGAAAACGGCATTACTATTAATGTGGTTTCTGTTACAAGCTCCTCTGCAATTGACAAAGCATTATCAGCGGCCGCCAGCGGTGCCCCCGGCGCAGCAGACTTACCGGATTTATTTACTGCATATCCCCGTGTTGTGGAAATTATTGGTGAAGAAGAGCTTCTCACATGGAATGATTATTTTACAGCAGAAGAACTCTCTGCGTTTAATGATGATTTTTTATCAGAAGGATACTTTGACAATGCATTACTGATGCTCCCTATTGCAAAATCAACAGAAGCACTTTTTATCAATCAAACATTATTTGACCGTTTTGGTTCTAATGCTGATGTTACCACTAACGACCTCTCTACTTTTGACGGTCTTTTTGAAGTTGCGGGCAAATATTATGATTGGTCTAACGGACAACATTTTCTTCAGATAAATGATTATTATAACTATGCATATATTGGCATGAAAGCATATGGTAGTGAATTTATCAGAAACAATCAGTTAAATCTTCACGACGAAGCTTTTGAGCGCATTTGGTTTCCTTTAGCTAAAACGGCGATTCATGGTGGAATTTGTTTGGATGACGGCTATGCCGCTGCAAAATGGAAAACAATTGATATATTAGCCAACACCGGTTCCACTGCGGATGTATTATACCAGCCGGAAGAAGTTTTTTACCCAGATAATACATCAGAACCAATTACAACCTTAGCATTGCCATACCCGGTATTCACAGACGATTTTTCTGCTGTCGTTCACCGCGGCGGTGGACTCTTTGCAATCAAAAGTGACAATGCAAAAAAAAATCAAGCTTCTTACATCTTTGCCAAATGGCTTACAGAGCATGATAACAATCTGCGGTTTGTAACACAAGCCGGCTACATTCCTGTTACCCATAGCGCAATTAACTCTCTATTCAATGACATTAGCATTGTTGAAAAAGAAAATTATCGTAGCGCTTATGTAGCTATTGATAAAATGCATCAGGAATATTCTTTTTATGCACTTCCACTTTACAACGGAGCCTCCGATACGCAAACTGATTTTGAAAATAATGTCAAAGCAGTCCTGAGAACCGCACATAACCAATATGTTAGACGTGTTTCTGGCGGACAAGATTCTGAACTTGTTTTAAACGAACTAGCAGAGTCTTCCCTTGCTGAACTCAGAAGTCTGTCAGAAAAATAGGGGGATGCAAGAAAAATGAAAGCTTTAAACCGCGTTAGCATAAAGGCAATTGTAACCCAGTTCAAAACAGAAAGCACTTCCATGCGCAGACACTTTTATTTTTTTATAATATCTGCAATTGCTATTATTTTGTCTCTAATTCTTCTACTATTCAATCTATTCGGGATCATGAATTCTACAAACCGACAAATATTGGAGATATTAGATACACAGCTACTATCTTATACAGATAATATTAACGATGATTATAATAAAATTGCGGCCCATGCAATTTCTTTTTCCGAACAATTAGAAACCACTATTCAACAATATTTAACAGAAAATAACAGAACATTTGGAGATTTAAAAAACAATCCGGATGCACTTGGTGATTTACAAAATCATTTGTATGATATAGTGTATTGGAATATGCAACTTGCACCATCAAGCGGAGCTTTTTATATCTTAGACACAACTGTTAACAGTCAGTCCGAAACTCCCTATTATAACGGTATCTACTTAAAATATATTAATATATATTCAGAAAACACTGTTAATAATGAAATCTCTCTTTATCGTGGTTCTTACACTACCGGAAAAGAGAATGATCTGGTATTTCACAGTGGCTGGCAAAATGAAATGCAAACCGACTTTTTTGACAATAGCAATTCATTATTTGCAGACAACCCTCACTATATTTTGAGTCCCACCGTTGAAATACCGGAAACCTGGGAAAGAGCAAGATATATATATGTTCCTATCCACGATTTAAGAGATAAAATAATCGGTATCTGCGGATTTGAGGTAAGTGATTTATACTTTCAATTGGCGGAAAAAGTAAGCGATGACAAGTTGGGACAGCTTATTGGTGCTTTACTTGATGAAAAACAAGGCACCTATTCCGGACAATTTAACACAAGTCGATATAACATTGCCAATTCTAATATTCATACTTTAGCCAAAAGGGACGTTACTGTATTTGAATTCAGTAACGAAAAATGTATAGGTAAAACGCAGAATATACAGCTAGGCAACAACTCTTTTACCGTTGCAATTATGCTCACAGACGCACAATATGAAAGTATGCTTAAGAAAAACCAGATTAAAACTGGCGGTGTTATACTTTTTGTAGTTCTTTTTACATTAATATACTGTATCTTCATAAGCAAAAAATATGTCTCCCCAATCATAAAAAGCCTTGAACAAATCAAGGCAAACGATGGAACCGTAAACAATTTAAAAATACGTGAAATAGATGATCTGTTTGCATTCTTAGAAGAAAAAGATATTCTCTATGAACAGAAACTGCGAGATTTAGAACAATCTCAAAAAATAGCTGAGGAAGAAGCGGAACGCACAAAATTGGCATACGAAAAAGCATTGGAAGAATATGCGTTAGCACAAAGTGAAATACAACATCTTTCCGACGAGCACAAAAAAGAAATTGTTCTGGAAGATTACGAGTTCTTTCTTTGTAATCTAAGTACACTCAGCCCTGCCGAATATAAAATATATGAATTATATTTATCCGGTAAAACAGCCAAAGAGATTGTAGACATTTTAGGAATCACTGAAAACACTTTGAAATATCACAATAAAAATATCTACAGCAAACTTGGCATCTCTTCCAGAAAACAGTTATTACGTTTTGCATCCTTAAAACAACACCAAGATAAAATAGGAGCATCTACCTTATGACACTAGCAGAGAAATTGAATAAAATCATTGTTGAACAAAATATATCCAAACGGGAATTTGCTAAAAGATTAGGCATTTCTGAAAACTATCTCTATATCCTCACCGGAAACAGCCGCCCAGGAACTAATAGAAACAAAACTATATCTCCTGCGCTAGCAAAGCTCATCGCCCTTGAATTTGGATATGATGTAGATTGGATAACGGAAACACCTGAGAAATCAGAATAGATATTCCTAAACTTCTTCGTAAGCAGACAATGCCTGCTTACGAAGAAGTTTTCTATCGGCTCGTGCCCCTTGTGCTTCCGGCTCTTACCTCGAAAGTGCCAAATATCTTCATTTTAACACCCAGTAAATCACTCCCAGCACCCATGAACTGAATATCCCATACAGAATCACCGGCCCCGCAATGGTAAATATCTTGCATCCGATACCAAAGACCTGACCCTCCGTTTTATATTCTATAGCTGCTGCCGCTACGGAATTGGCAAAGCCCGTAATCGGAACCAGCGCACCGGCGCCGCCCCACTTTACAATTTTCGGGTAAATATTCAAACCTGTAAGCACTACTGATGCCAATACCAAAAGCAGCGAGCACCAGGATGCCGCCACATCCTTCTCCAAGCCGAAGTTCGTTGTTCCCACATTCAAAATAAACTGACCAATAGAGCAAATTATTCCGCCCACCAGAAATGCCCGAAACATCTGCATCCACAGATTGTGGGTAGGTGTTACCTGCTCAACATATTTTGCATACTCTTGTTTTTCCTTCTCTGATAATGTCATATTTCCATCCCCCTTATTTCACCATAAAATACAGCATCGAACCTGCCAATTTTCCCAACGCAATAACAAAAACAATAAGACTGATTCCCTTTTTCAACTTAATTCGCCGGAAAAATATTGGAAAGCTGTCCAGCATCTCCGCAACCGCCAAAGCAATACAGCCCACAAACATGCCGCTGAACACACCCGTAATCACCAGCAAACCTAAACTCAGCCACCCGGGTAACAGAATAATAAACGGCTGCTTTGGCAAACTGATAATTCCTCCCCAGATAGTCCCCAGAATTACTGCATTCTCATATACCTGTATTTCCCCTCCGGTTCTTGTTTTCCCGGCAAATCTGGGAATCAGACTCACACTGCTTAGCACAGTGAATACCCCAGCAGACGCCAGAGCCCCGAAGCAGAACATTGTAAAGCACAACAATACTCCTTCCATTTACTCTTCCAACTCCATTCCGTTTCTTCCGGCAGACTCAATAACCGTATAATCCACATCCTTCTCATAGGTCTTCATGGATACCTGAATAGGTGACGGGTCCTTGGTCAATTTAATCTTTCCGATATGCCCGAAGAACACTACGATTCCGGCAGCAAGTCCGGCACTGTATGCTATCTCCAGCACACTGATTGCTTTATCCACCTGTCCCCGCCACATTACATATATTCTTTCAAACACAGAGCTTATCTCAATATCATTATGAAATGCCATAATGGTAAATGCGGTTCCAAAGAAACACACCGCACAAACCAGACCGATTTTCAGCTTTTGCTTCCAGTTATTTGCAGGCGGCTTCCGCATATATTCCACAACCACATCATTTTCTCCTACAGACATTACATGCACATCCGGGCATTCTTTCTCAATCTGGGCAATCAGATGAATGACACTGAGAATGGCCTTTGTCTCATTCTGTTTGGTAAACCGATAAACTGTCATAGCCTTGCAGAGTGCCGTAACTGCAGGATCAGAACTATAGATACTGGCTACGTCTTCCAAATATACTTTGGGACGATACACCTCACTGCTTCGATTACATTTTAGATACACCATTGTCTTCACCTGCATAATAAACTCCTCCTAATGCTGCTATTATGTGCAGAGAAAACAAAAAAATTCATGTTTTGCAGAAAATCTCCAAAACATGAATTTTATTCATTCGCCTATTCCCAAAGAGTGAAAGAAATATTCAAATCCACATCTCCGTTAATACCATTTACCCTACCCTTGTCAGAATACTGTAATACATCATAAGCATAGGGATAATAGAAATCCTGATTATTATAATATGCAAACCACTTCTGATACTCCTCCAACTGTGCAAACTCAAGGAACATGGTAGCCATTTCCATATTATGATAAATCATCGGTGTATATCCTGCAGCCGCAATGGTATCACAGAACGCTTTTACATTGGCAGTTCTCTGCTCCCTGCTAATCAAATTCATACGAGCCTGACTGTCACTAACCTTCTCCACATCTACAACCACCGGGCACTGAATCTTATACGGTGCAATGTTCTCCAATACAAAATTCGCTTCCTCTATGGCCTCTTCCTCCGTAGTTGCCTGAGAGAAAAAGTACACACCGGCCTTAATACCATTGGTGGTAGCGCCTTTGATATTATTCTCAAACTGTTCATCCGGCACAATCGCCCCGGTACCATAGCCACGATTTCCCACGCGGATAAATGCAAACTCCACACCATCTGCCGCAACCTGCTGCCAATCAATTTCACCTTGATGCTTGGATACATCGATTCCCTTATGGCTTATAAGCTGTCCATTTTCCATATATTCATAAAAACCGTTCGCAGTCACGGTAAGATTCTCCGCTACAAAGCCATGCATCTTTAAAGATGTATCAATAGGCACAAAATTGTACTTACCGCCGCTGGCAACCACCAACTTGTCCTGATAAAGAGGTCTCAGCGCTTCAGCAAACGACTTTCCCTCCGACAAAGACGCCTCCAGGGATGCGAGAAGCTTCTCTGTACCTTCCAGTTCCCCCTCAGCCTTAGCAGCCTTAATCAGCTCTTCAATCTGTGACTCCGTATAGGTTACTGCCACTTCTCCGGCAGCCTCAATCTGTGCCTGCTGGTCTACCTGAATTGCCGTAGACAGATTATCCTGCAATTTCTCATCCACCCAGATATAACCTACTACACACAATACCATCACTATAATAAACACCAGCATACATACTACAAATGCCAGTATAGAACTCAAGGTTCTCTTTCTCTTCAGACGTTTCGCTCTCTCCTTTGCCAGAAGCTCGTCCTGTTCCACTGATTTAAAATCCATCCTATCTCCTCTTACTCTCTGACACATTTTGACACTTTTTATACCATCGGAGTATCAATTGCAACGCAACCATTCCTCCGGGGCACATATTAAATAATAGTCGAAAAATGTCCTCAAGGGAAGTGGAAATAACTGTTTTTTATAAAATCTTAATGAATATCCGCCCCTGCCTTCTTACGCATCTGTAAAAGCACCTTTTTCTCCAGCCTGCTGACCTGCACCTGACTCATTCCCATAAGCGAAGCCACCTGACATTGAGTCTTGTTCCCATAATAGCGGTGTATAATAACCTGCCTTTCCTTCGGTTCCAGTGTCTCCAGAAGAGTACCCAGAAGCATATGGTTCAGCATCCTTTCTTCACCGTTGTCCGTACTGCGTATAGTGTCCACCAGATAAGCAGAATCTTTATCCTCCCCATAAGAGGGGGCATACAAAGACTCTACCGGGCCTGAGGCCTCCATTGCCACAACGACTTCATCCAGTGATAACCCTGTCTCTTCTACCAGTTCCTTTAATGTTGGTTCCGTCCCAAGCCTTGCTTGTAAGGCTTCTCTTGCTCTCTGCACCTTATATGCCTGTTCCTTAATACTTCTGGATATTTTTACCGGTCCGTCGTCCCGAAAAAAACGCTTAATCTCACCGGTAATCAACGGTACTGCATATGTGGAAAACTTTACATCAAAGTTCATATCAAAACGGTCCACAGCCTTCATCAGACCAATGACTCCGATTTGAAATAAGTCATCCCGCTCTGCCCCCCTCCCCATAAATCGGGAAATCACCGCGTGAACCAGTCCCAGATTTTTCTCTATCAGTAACTCTCTGGCATTCCCATCGCCAGCATGTGCTTTTGCAAGAAGTACTGATATCTCTTCCATCGCGCCCCCTAAGCCTCTTCAATCCAGTTCCCGCTATCCATTTTCTTTTTCATATGCACCGTAGTTCCCACGTCCGGAGTACTCTCCACCTCCAAGTCATCCATAAAAGCTTCCATAAAGGCAAATCCCATACCCGACCGATTCTGCTCCGGCCTAGTGGTATAAAGAGGCTCCATAGCTTTCTCAATATCTGCAATCCCCTTGCCCCTGTCCCTGATTTCCACCAGAAGATAACCATCCTCCAGTCTGCATTTCATACACACTTTACCCGGATGCACCATAAGTCTTGCAGACACGCTTCTTTTCTCCACATCATATCCCTGCCAGTTCTCATAGCCATGGATGATGGCATTTGTCACAGCTTCACTCACCGCTGTTTTTATATCCGAAAGCTCCTCCAGGGTAGGATTTAAGGGCGCCACAAAGGCAGCTACTGCTACTCTGGCAAGACTTTCATTCACTGCTATTGCTTCAAATTCTAAACACATTTCATTCTTCATTTTCACTTTTCGCCCCCTACTCCATAATCTCAATATAACGATTGATTCCCGCCATATGTAACATTCTGGTAATCAGCTTGTCCGGATGAATGATAAGAACCTTACCACCGATAAACTGCATCTTTTTGTATCTTCCCATCAAAATACCGATTCCTGAAGAATCCATAAATCTAGTTTCCTCAAAATCAAACACCACATGATCTACGTTCTCCTTTATAATCCTCTTATCCGTTTCCTCACATATGTATGATGACTTATAATGGTCAATCTCCTCCGGCATCCTCACCATCAGACACCTGTCTATCACCTTGAATTCCTCCATATACTCCTCCTTTTGAAAATAAAAGAAGACATGCAGCATTGCTACATGTCCTCTTTTGTAATCCATTATTCACTTAAATCATCTATATATCTCTGAGCGCGACTCGCTCTTTCACTGTCAGGAGCCAGTGCAATAACCTTTTTGTAGGCTTCTATTGCTTTCTCCGTAGCTTCCGTATGTCTGTAAGACTGCGCCAGATAATACCATGCGTTGGAATGTCCTGCATCATAAACGATAGTCTTCTCAAACAAAGGAATTGCACTTTCATATTCCCTACCCTCGTACAAGGCATATGCTTCATCATAGCAAAGCACAGATACCTGTGGACCTACTACAGTCAGAAGGCTGTTATACAAATCCTGGAAGGACTGAGATGTTTCTTCCAACACTACTTCTGCCCCAATCTGCTCTAAGCAATCTGCTGTCTGTACATAATCCTGCTGGGATAAATACAGATTTGCAGCAATCAAAAGCTTCTCCATACTCTCTAAAGTACCGTCTGTACCCACATATGCCTGCAAATCTTTGGTTAGTCTCTGCGTTTCATTCTCCATATCCGTAATCTTGCTTTCCAGCTCTGCAATGGTAGCGTTCTTGGCATCTACCTGATTACTGATATCCGTCACCTTAGCCTGCATATCATTCTGCACATTGGTCTTCACCGACGGAATCACCAAAAAGTACATAGCAGCAATACCGATTGCCAAACCTATCACAATGTTAAGAAGAGTACTTGCACCACCTCTGGATGGCTCCGAAAAATGAGTGGGCTGAATAATCATCTCATTATCTGATTGGAAACGCACCGCTTCCTCATTCTTTTTCTTAATGCTTCTGCCATTTTCATCCGGCGCCAGCATCATATCCACTTCCTTCATATAGGATAGGGTAATGGTGTTATTGCGGTCAATATCCATGCACTTGTTCAGTTCTCTCTTTGCCTTCTCCCACTGCTCTCCATCAATATAAAGCAGTGCCAACAGCTGATGCGCACGTAAAAACTTAGTATTTAAGGAAAGTACCTTCTTTAACTGAATCACCGCCAAATCCTTACTTTCCTGCTGACAGTAAGCCAATGCCAGATTATACTTCTTAATGGTCTGATTAATGGACTCCAGTCTGGAACCATTGGACTGAACTCTGCTGATATAATCATCCGCAATATTCTTCTCGGGCTGAAGGTTCTTACTGATTACCCACTCACTGAGTGCCGCAACCACTTCGCCCATCTCAAAATAAACAAGGCCAAGGAGATTTCTTGCCTCAATATGATTCTTATTAAATTTCAAACATTGTCTCAGACTGGTAACAGCCCCCGACAAATCACGTACCTTTGCCTTCGCCAAGCCGTCGTTATAGTACCGGTTCGCACTATACATTACTCTCTTGTACGGTCCTACATCCACTCCACAGGAAGTACAAAAGTCATGCTCGGATAAATGGCAGCCACAATTATAACAAAACATAAATCCTCCAAAATGCGCAGTACTATTCTTCTGCTTCTTTGGTTTCTTTGATTATTTTCACAACCAAATCTGCCATATCCGTTAAATCCTGATTATAGATTGCATCACTAACATCCTCTACCTCAAGGCTTGGATGAAATTTCTTCAATTCTTCTTCAAAGTTAATCATTCTTCAAAAACTCCTTTATTTCACCAACCAGATACAAAGAGCCGGCTATATAAATCCGCTCGCCTTCCTCTCTGTGGCTTTGACAGCTTTCAAAGGCACTTATCACATCATCATAATGCTCCCCTTTATATGCTGTCACCTGCTGCAAAAGCACCTCCAAATCCTCAAAAGAAGCCGCTCTGCTACTATTCAAACGCGCAACCACCAGCTTGTCAAAAAGCCCTGAACTGCCGATTGCCCCAATCATTTTCCCATAATCTTTATCTGCTACAACGCTGAAAAGAAGCGTTCTCTTCCCAGGATGCCCATCCATGGCAACCGTTTCCAAAAAGGCTCTGATCCCGTCCTCATTGTGGGCACCGTCCACATATGTGTCCGGCAAAACTTCCTCCATGCGTCCTTCCCAAAAGCAGTTCTCTACACCTCTATAAATCTGCTCCCGGGTAATCTCCCGGTTCGTATCTAATACTTCCACCGCCCGAAGTGCCAATGCACAGTTTTCCACCTGATAGTGGGCAATGGTATGTAAACAAAGCATAGTACACACATTTTTATCATAACGAGAAACATAAGAAAAATCAATGCTTTTGTTTCGCAAATTCAGCACTCTATAGTCATTTTTTGACACAGGGTACGCCGGACAGGAAAGTTCCACCGCTCTTTCCGCAAAAACTGCAGTGGCATCCGGTTCCACATCCGAATAAACAACCGGAACCCCTTCCATCATAATTCCTGCCTTTTCCCCTGCAATTTCAGAGATACTATTACCAAGATATTCTACATGCTCCAAACTTATTCTTGTAATAACACTCAAAACTTTATTTTCAACACTATTTGTGGCATCCAGTCTGCCACCAAGCCCCGTTTCTAAAATACAATAATCAATCTCTTCCTCTGCAAACCATAGCATTGCCATAAAAAATAAATACTCAAAAAAGGTAGGATGGTACCCCTCTCCCTTTTCTAATAGTTCCCAATCCAGCAGATTATATATCCGTAAAAAGCTCTGTAAAAAGTACTCCTTGGACATCATTTCCTTCCCGATACGGAATCTTTCCCTTACATCCACAAGGTGGGGAGATGTAAAAAGAGCCACTCTCATCCCTGCTGCCTCTAAAATACTCTTCATATAAGAACAGGTAGAACCTTTCCCATTGGTACCTGCCACGTGAATGATGTTGAGCCCCCTGTCCGGGCTTCCCAGTTTTTGTAAAAACCACTTGGTATCCTCCGGAGAGTTCTTCTTGGTAAATCTGGGAACTGCATATAAATAATCTACTGCCTCTTCAAAACTGTCGATACCTTGTTTTTTCAAACCAAACGCCTCCTACGATAACCAGCGGAAAGGAGCTACCGCACTTCAGCGACAGCTCCCTTATTTTTACTGTAATTGTGCCAATCTTTCTGTTACCTGCTCCATCATCTGGGTGTACTTTGCCAGCTTTTCCTTCTCTTCATCAATCTTAGCCTGAGGTGCCTTGGAGATAAACTTCTCGTTAGCAAGCATGCCGTTTACACGGTTAAGCTCTCCTTCCAGACGCTTCTTCTCCTTCTGGAGACGCTCGATCTCCTGTGCAATATCAACCAATTCTGCAAAAGGAATGTATACGGTTGCTCCCGGAATCATTACGGATACTGCATCGGTTGCAATACCGGTCTTGTCGCTTTGAACGATTACTTCATTTGCATAGGCAAGGGAAGCGAAGAACAATTTACCTTCGGTGAAAGTGTTACGAATATCTTCACTTTCGCTTACTACATAGCAAAGTGCCTTACGGCTTGGAGCCACATTCATCTCGGTACGAATGTTTCGGATACCACGAACAGCTTCCTTAATTGTTTCGATATCCTTCTCATCTTTTGCAAAACTTCTCTCTTCGGTAAATACCGGCCACTTACTAATCATAATGGATTCTTCTTCACTCTGAAGAGTACAGAAAATTTCCTCTGTAATAAACGGCATATAAGGATGAAGAAGCTTTAATGCATCGATAAGAACGGTCTTTAAGGTCCAAAGTGCCGCATTCTGGCTAACTGCATCATCAGAGTTATACAGACGAGGCTTAACCATCTCAATATACCAATCACAAAACTCATCCCAGATAAAGTCATATACCTTCTGAACTGCGATACCCAGCTCAAAAGCTTCCATATTCTCGGTTACATCCTTGACTAAAGTATTTAACTTAGAAAGAATCCACTTATCTACAGGAGCAAGCTCCCCTTCCTTTGGTGCAGTTACTTCCTTGCCATCCATATTCATCATAATGAAACGGGACGCATTCCATACCTTATTAGCAAAGTTACGGCTGTTCTCTACTCTCTCGTAATAGAAACGCATATCATTACCCGGTGCATTACCGGTGATTAAGGTGAGGCGCAAAGCATCCGCACCATATTGATCAATTACCTCCAAAGGATCGATACCGTTACCCAGAGACTTACTCATCTTACGTCCCTGACTGTCTCTTACAAGACCGTGGAAAAGTACGGTAGAGAACGGCTTCTTGCCCATTTGCTCAAATCCTGAGAAAATCATACGGATTACCCAGAAGAAAATAATATCATAACCGGTAACAAGTACGTCGGTAGGGTAGAAATACTCAAGGTCTTCTGTCTTATCCGGCCAACCTAAGGTCTCGAAAGGCCAAAGTGCTGAAGAGAACCATGTATCTAAGGTATCCGGGTCCTGGGTTAAGTGCTTGCATCCACACTTAGGACAGGTATCCGGAGCAGTTCTGGCTACGATAATCTCGCCACACTCATCACAATAGTATGCCGGGATTCTGTGTCCCCACCAAAGCTGACGACTGATACACCAGTCACGGATATTGTCAGTCCAGTTATAATATGCTTTATCCATTCTCTCAGGGATTAATTTGATATCGCCTGTCTTTACAGCCTCTACTGCAGGCTTAATAAGCTCATCCATCTTAACAAACCACTGTGCCTTAACCATAGGCTCGATGGTAGTCTTACATCTGTCATGAGTACCTACATTGTGAGCGTGATCTTCAATCTTCACAAGTAAGCCCATTTCGTCTAATTCTTTTACAATTGCCTTTCTTGCCTCGTAGCGGTCCATACCCTCGAACTTGCCACCATTCTTATTGATGGTAGCATCATCGTTCATTACATTGATGATAGGAAGATCATGTCTCTTACCAACTTCGAAGTCATTCGGGTCATGAGCAGGAGTAATCTTAACTACACCGGTACCGAACTCTCTGTCTACATAAGTATCGGTAACAACAGGGATTACTCTTCCCACGATAGGAAGCATTACACTCTTACCGATCAAGTGCTGGTATCTCTCATCCTCCGGATGAATTGCAACCGCAGTATCACCCAGCATGGTCTCCGGTCTGGTAGTTGCAAAAGTTAAGAATTCTGTATCAGAAGGAGTTCCGTCTTCGTTCATAACCGGATACTTAATATGCCAGAAATGACCTGCCTGCTCCTCATAAACTACCTCAGCATCAGAGATAGAGGTGTTACATACCGGACACCAGTTGATGATTCTGGACCCCTTGTAGATATATCCTTTCTCATGCATCTTAACGAATACTTCAGTAACCGCCTTATTACAGCCTTCGTCCATGGTGAAACGCTCTCTGTCCCAGTCACAGGATGAGCCAAGCTTCTTCAGCTGAGAAATAATACGTCCGCCGTACTCTCTCTTCCAGTCCCATGCACGCTCTAAGAATTTCTCACGTCCAAGCTCCCACTTATCAACGCCTTCTTCTTTTAACTTTTCAATAATCTTAACTTCCGTTGCAATACTTGCATGATCAGTACCCGGCTGCCAAAGCGCGTTGTAACCCTGCATTCTCTTAAAACGGATCAAAATATCCTGCATGGTGTTATCCAGTGCATGTCCCATGTGAAGCTGTCCGGTAATGTTTGGAGGCGGAATCACAATGGTAAATGGTTTCTTACTGTGGTCTACTTCTGCATGAAAATATTTCTTTTCTAACCACTTCTCATAAAGTCTGTCCTCTAATCCTTTGGGATCATAGGTTTTTGCAAGTTCTTTGCTCATACAATCTCTTCCTTTCTTCTCTGAATTTCGGAATTTTTGGCGAAAGAAAAGCCCTTTGCCAAGTTTCCTCAGCAAAGGGCGTCTAATTCAATAACGCGGTACCACCTTTGTTCACAGCTTACGCTGCCTCAGCGACTTCTGAATAAAAGTCTTATCCGTTAACGGGGATAAATCGGATGCACCTACCTCTTCATTTCTCGGCACACCGGCTCAAAAGCTACCTTCCGCATCCCTTCCTTAAAGTGGACTCTCAGCATACGCCACTCTCTCTGATAAGGGGTAATCCGTACTCCTCTTTCTCTCTGCCTTTACAATATAAGTAGAATATATCTACTTCCCTCGTTTTTGTCAACCGTTTTTTCTGTTACGCAAAACTGGTCTGCTCAAAAATATTCAAAGTGGATATTTTGACAATACCACTTACCATGTATTATAAAGCTCAGCATATATATGAATAAAGAAGAGGAGTAACTAT
Organism: Acetatifactor sp.; assembly: GCA_045541195.1. GTDB lineage: Bacteria > Bacillota > Clostridia > Lachnospirales > Lachnospiraceae > Acetatifactor. Next base: position 97,045 of record JAZQIQ010000011.1, read on the forward strand.
TATGGATAAGAAAAAATTAGCTCAAATTGGCCTGATGGCCGCATTGTGTTATATCGGTTTTGCATTCTTTAAGATTGATATCCCTGTCGGTCCAGAGAAAACTGCCTTCCACTTCGGAAATGTATTCTGTGTACTGGCTGCGCTTCTGCTTGGCGGTCTTCCGGGAGGACTTGCCGGTGCACTTGGCATGACCATTGCAGACCTTTTTACAGGTTACGTTACCAGTGCCCCAAAGACATTTTTCCTGAAATTATGCATCGGCCTTATCGTAGGTCTGGTTGCTCATAGGATTTTCAAACTCAGCGAAAACCATTCCTCCAGATATATTATAGGCGTAACTTTCTTCTCCAGTTTCTGTGGAATGCTGTTCAATGTTTTTGCAGATCCTATCGTCGGTTATTTTTACAAAACCTACTTACTTGGCGTACCTCAGGATATTTCTTCTGCACTTGCCAAGATGAGCTCTGTCACTACCGGCGTAAATGCAGTGGTTGCAGTAATTGCCGCCTCCATTTTCTATCTGGCACTTAGACCTGCGCTGAAAAAAAGTGACCTCTTTGTGCAGATTTCAAAAGCAAACTAAGAGGTAGACCTATGAATCCAACACCCAAATTGGCCATGTTTAACAGCTTTGCAGGTTTCGGACGCATTTCCCTGACCGCTGCACTTCCTATCTGCGCAGCGCTGAATGTACAAGTTTGTCCGGCTCCTACAACAGTATTATCCAGCCATCTGGCATACCAGCCTTGCTTTCTGCAGGATTTTACGGACATGCTCCCTTCCTACATAAAAGCTTGGGAGGATATCCACCTTACCTTTGACGGCGTCCATGTAGGATATGTGCGAAATGCAACCCAGCTAGAAACCATTTGCGGATTTCTCCATTCAAAATGCGTAACGCCTGACACCATTTTAGTCGTGGACCCGGTTATGGGTGACTATGGCAAAGCTTATTCCACTGTTACCAATGAACATATTTTACGAATGAAAGAATTTGTGTCTCTGGCTCACATTATCACCCCTAATATTACGGAAGCCTGTCTGCTTACAGATTCGTCCATGAAAGAAGGGGGGTATTCAGAACTGGAGCTTAGAGTCCTCTGCGAAAAGCTGGACCCGCAAGGCAACAAAAAAGTGGTAATTACCGGTGTTGGCGATGGCGATAATCTTATCAACTGCATCTGGGAAGAAGGAATTTTTACTCTACAGTCCATTCCCTCTGCCGGCAATTCCAGACATGGTACCGGTGATATTTTTTCTTCTATTGTAGCTGCTGAAGCTTTGCACAACGCTTCTTTTACCGAATCCGTAAAAAAAGCATCCGATTTTATCAGTATCTGCATGAAGGACAGCGATGCCGAGGGCATCCCCATAAAAGAAGGAATTCTATACGAACATAATTTACATCGGCTTAAGAACTCTTAAGCCGTTTTCTTTTGTGAAAACACCATTTAAAGGCAAATTTATGGATGAAATATAGATAAAAGTGTAGTATACTGAATTTACCAAAAGGAGAGAAGGATTACGCTCATGGCAAAATCAGACATGTTCAATATCATAATCAAACAAAAAACGTTCGACATAGTGTCTGCGGATACCGGTTTCTATGTCTATATGGATGACAGCAGAATATACTACACCTTTGAAAAATTAATCTGTGAAGCGGACAGACCAATGTTTTATGAGTATGTAAAAAACATGTATGCAGGTAGTTTTATTCTGAACCTGACAACTACACAAGGGACTACCCTTCCCTTCTACGTGTCCTTAAAACCCGGAACAGTTCCCGGACAGGTTCATTTAACACTTATCGATATTGCCCAATGGATTGCTAATGAGAAAGAAACAAACACAACCCATAGCGTTCAGTCTGAATTATTGGAACTATACGGTGATGATTATTTTGTCTTCGATCCACTTACCCGCGAGGTTGGAATATTCACCAAGCGTAATCTAATCCGTGAAGATCTCTATTTATCTTTAAATGACTTTGAAACACGTTTAAAAAGTCACTCTGATAAAAGTAAACACGGGGATATTTCTCACTTCATTTCAGAACTACAAAAAGGAACGAAATACTTTGAGTTGTCCCTTCCCGGCGACGTCTTGTGGAATTCTTATGAGGCAAATTACTCACTTTTAAAGGGTTCCTCCATCTATACAAATGGTGTGAGGACATATTCCGTAGGCTATATCCATCGCGATACGAAGCATCCCTACGAAGAGCATCATCAGGCAAGGTACGATACACTTACCGGTGTCCTAAGTAAGCCCGAGATTACCAATCTGGCTATTCGCGCCATTGATGTAGAAAAACGGCAAAATGTCAGCATAGCTATCGTGGATGTTGACTATTTCAAAAAGATAAACGATACGTATGGTCATATGACCGGAGATAACACCCTCAAGAAAGTGGCATCCATTATGGACGCAGAAGTAGGTAGTCATGGTGTCGTTGGACGTATCGGTGGTGACGAATTCTTTATTTTATTCTTTGACGCTTATGATTTGGAGGACTCCAGATCCCGTCTGCGGAGTATAAAGAATATCGTCAGTGCAACCTTTCCTGCCAATCAGGAAAACACGCCTGCCATTACCCTGTCCATTGGTTGCGCGGCCTATCCTAAAGATGCAGATAATTTCAATGATTTATTCACTCTTGCTGACTTTGCAGTGTATCGTGCCAAGGAAAAAGGACGCAACCGATACATTATATACGATGAGAAAAAGCACGGTTCTTTGGCTGAGATTCAATCTGCCGCCAGTCTTACAACTCGCATTAACAGCAGAGAAGACATGTCTCTGGGCGATATCATGTGTGTAATTATGGATAAGGTTTATGGCAACGAGCCCTATTCCATCGAAAAGCTTCTGGACGATTTTATTGAAAATTTTGAGCCCGAACGTATTACCATATATAATTTTGAAAGAGCAAAAATCAAATATATGATAGGCGCACAGATTTGCAACCAGGCAATCAAGGCAGAAACAGAATCTTATATCCATGGAGAATTCTTTAAGAATATAGAAACAGATGGTATTGTAGTGATTGATGATGTGTACAGATTAGAACTTCAAGAACACTCTACTTACGAACAAATGCGTTCTCAAGGCATCCGCTCCTGCATTCACATTAAGTTTTGGGATAAGAATGGTGCCCGCTGTGTTCTTTCCTTAGAATCACTCAGCAAGAAGATTACTTGGAACAACGACCACATGCACTATTATCGTCTGTTGGCACGAATGCTGTCACAGTATAAAATTGTATAACATACGACATTGCTCCCCAAGGGTCCATATTGGTATCCTTGAGGAGCATTTTCTATTTCCGGAAAAAATACACTGTCATTTAGTAAGTACAACCCTTATACCATTCTCATAGAGCCTGTCTACAGGTTAGCTTGCAATCTTCATTACTTCACTATTCCTAACTTTTCCTATTAACCATACTTGTTATCCGAATTGTAGCTTTTCTATTCTGTTTCATAGGTTACCATAACAATTTTTATTGTTTACATATCTAAATTGACTCACGTAGTTTTTTTGCAATTTTCCCTTCAAATAGAGAAAAGAAACAAAAATGCCGATTTTGTCAGCTTTTATGTCGTTTTTTATATTCTAATCCACAATTTCCACATAGTTATCCACATGTACACACGTGTCAGTTTTCATGTGTCATTGACGTCAAAATCATATTTTTTGCATGTCTTTTAATCAAAAAAACGAAATTTGACACATACGTTTGTATTACATAAATTATTTACATAATTTTGTATTATGTAGAGTATTTTTGCAAAAAATAAAACGGATTTAAAAAACCCGTTTTATAGTAATTTAACTTCATTAAGAAATAGGTAGAAAACAACAAGAAAATCACACGCTTAGTTAGTTATAACTATCCCAAAATTCAATTATCCTATTCACCACACTGCTACTCTGCACAATTACAAACTCACTCCACTCTCTTGGGAAAAGATACTGATAGGACGGCTGCAGAAAACGCTCATCCAAAAGTGCAATAATTCCAACATCATCCACAGTTCGAATTACACGACCGGCTGCCTGCAATACCTTGTTCATTCCCGGATAACGATATGAATAATCAAATCCCAGATTCCCCTGCTCATCAAAATAGTCCTTCAAAAGCTCTCTCTCAAAGCACACTTGGGGAATACCAGTTCCAATAATGATTACTCCAATGAGACTGTCACTCTTCAAATCAATTCCCTCGCTAAAAATCCCACCAAGAACACAGAAACCAATTAACGTTTTTTCGTCAACGATGTCAATATCCATAAAAATGCCAGAATTTAAATCCAATTCTGCATTTCCTAAAAAATGCATCAAAAATTCCTCTCTCTCAGCCTCATTCATATAATCCGACTGCATAATGCATTCTTTATCATCGCTACCGAAGCATTCCTGATAGCAATTATATACCTCCTGCATAAAAGAATAGGAAGGACAAAATACCATATAATTGCCGCGTTTCCCGCGAACAATTCCATCGATATATCGTGCAATTTTATAGAATTCTTCGTTAGTACGTCTCGTGTATTTACTTGTTACATCATTTGCAATCAATAACAGCCGTTTTTTTACATCAAATACAGATTTTGCGTACACTTCATAATCCTCCGCCTCTCCTCCAAGCAGTGCCTTGTAATACTGAATAGGCAAAAGCGTCGCTGAGAATAGGATGGTACTTCTCCCCTTCTTCATACGTTCTTTCAGATTCCCGGAAGGATCCACACAAAAAAGCTTTAGTAAAAAGCTTCCATCCTCCCGCAATTGTGTGTATTTTACATATTTTTCATCTAATATCTCGTAAATCTCCAGGAAATGACTGGTTTTAAAATATAGCGCTAGAATTTCTTCCCGAATCTCCGCATTTCCCTTATCATTTTCTTCCAAGTATCTCTCAATTATACTATTAAGTCTAATGAGTGATAGCACAAAGGCATCTATCTCCTGTACAATCCGATTATTCTCACATTCCCTTTTCAGCGCCAGCAATTGCTTATTGCATTTTTCCAATTGTTTCTCCATTTTAGAGGCATATCCCCCACCATAGAGAATATCTTTCTTTGCGCCTTCCTTCTCCATCCCTTCCTTCAAATGGCGCCTAAGCTGCATGAATTCCTCTTTCACCACTGTTGCACTATACATTTCCCTGCCTCTCTCCAGCAGATTATGTGCCTCATCAACCAAAAAGAGATAGTTTCCCTTCTTATTCTCCGAGAAAAAACGTTTCAAATATACATGTGGATCAAAAAGATAATTGTAATCTCCTACAATCCCATCCGAATATAAGCTCATATCCAAGGCAAACTCAAACGGACAAACCTGATGCTTTCGGGCATATGATTCTATATTCTCCCTGGTATAGTTTTCCTCATGAATCAGCATATCATACATAGCGTCGTTTACTCTGTCGAAATGCCCCCTTGCATAAGGACACGCCTCCGGATTACACTCCGGCTTCTCACAAAAACAAATTTTGTCCTTTGCCGTCAATATGATACTTTTAAATCTCAGTCCCTTTTCCCGAAGAATCTGAAACGTATTATCTGCCACAGTTCTGGTAATCGTCTTCGCTGTAAGATAGAATATCTTCTCGCCCATATTCCTCTCCATTGCCTTTACAGCCGGGAATATGGTAGATATCGTCTTTCCCACACCTGTGGGAGCTTCCAAAAAAAGCTTTCTCTGATGATAAATTGTCTGATATACATATGTAACCAGCTCCTTTTGTCCTTCTCTATATTCAAAGGGAAACTCCAATTCCTTTATAGAGTGATTCCGCAGTATTCTCCATTCGTACTGATAGTCAACCCATTTTTGATACTCTGCAAGGAGATTATCAAACCAGTCTTCTATAGCCTCCACACTATACATCTCTTCGAAATACTTAATTTCTTCCGTATCCATATTGCAATAGGTCATACGGATTGAGATACCCTGTTTCCGCTTTGCTTCATCAAAGCTGCGACTATACATATATGCATAACACTTCGCTTGCGCCACATGAACTCCCATAGGCGCCTTCATATGAAATAACTCTCTATATGTTCCTTTGATTTCATCAATCATTATTTTCTCAGGAGTATCTATTACACCATCTGCCCTTCCTTCCACAGAAAGAATATAATGCTCCGTTTCATACAAGTACTTCAAAGATACCTCGGCCTGATATTCAGCCCCCATCCTTCTCTGTATCATACGATGGATACGACTTCCCTCCTGCATGGCATTTTCCGGAGATGCCTTATGCCTGTTATCAATATCACCATCCCGCAAAAGAAATTCAACCAATTCCCTTACGGATATTCTCTGTATTTCTTTGGACATATCCACAGCCCTGCTCCTCCTTCCACAAACAACAAACTCCCTATATCAGATAGTAACCCATCCGATATAGGGAGTCAATTACCGCTTCCTAGCAAGCGATTGCCTGTTCACGTAAAAGTTCTTCAAACTCTTCATTATATCCATCGTAAGATACAGTTAATGGTCTGTTTAAGTCAAGACCATACACACCCAAGAATGACTTCGCATCAACAACATATCTGTTATAACAGATATCGATATCAAAATCACACTTTGAAGCTACGTTAACGAAATGCTGCACTTCATTCAATGAAAGTTTAATTTGACGTACCATTACCTTTTCCTCTCTTAACACATATAAATCACTCATATAATCCTCAGCCGGGAAACGTTTTCCTCGACGAGAGATAACATATCACAGTTAATTTGGAAAAGCAACCACTTTTAACATTTTTGTAATATTTTTGCCCTAATTTCCCATGTTTACCGATTATTTCCACTCTGTCATGTATTCTCTAAACCGTATCGGAAGCATATTACGCTGTAATTCATAGTTCTTTCTTTCCCTTATGGCTATCCGATTGCAAAAGTGCCTAAATAATGCCGCATACTTCTTTTCCTCCGTAGAATGGGGTACATTCTCTACCTGCCTTACAGCCATATCTCCCTTCAATAAAAACCATTCTTTTCCTGCAGGATGAATTGCAAACTGCTCCCTACCTTCATCATAAATACAAAAGTTTTCTTCGGGAAGTCTGTCAGAAAAATGCTCCATCAGACCTTGTAACACATGATTCTTCGGCTTAATTCTTGCAAACAAAATGCCATTCTCCAACTCTTCAAATCGTACAAATCCCTGTAAATGTTGAAACTCTCTGGCGGCATTTAACGCCAACTTTGATGTTTCAAGCACATTTACATCACTGAGGTGCTGAAAAAGCCTTCCCGGGGCCACAGAGGCGCTTAAACCGTAACGTATGCTGTGAAATACCACATTAGCTTTATCCGGCGACCAGGATGCCAATGCTTTGCATATAATATCATAATCTGCGGCACCAAACTTCCGATATAACGTCCGGCTTACTTTTTCTGCCTTTCCTATGTCCCCTTCTACCGGTACATCTTCTCCAAACAAAACATACGCACCATCCAGTCTGATCTGCGTATCTTCATATGCTCTCCTATCCTCATATATATTATAAATAGCTGTCAGAATCCCTTCCATGGATTCTTCACACCGATATATATACATAGTACCCTCCTAAAGCTGACCGTTCACTGATGCAAGCAAAGTTCTTGGTGTAGGCTCTATATGAAAGCTCCCGCTGTCAAACAGAGACATCTGCTTATATGTCATACCATCACTACCAAACTTTATCCGATCCTTATCTGTGGTCAGATTCCGCACAATATAATCCTCTTCCAGTTTGGTCGGATACATCATGCGCCCATTACAAGTAATAAAGTACAACGCGCGCTTCAAAACCACTCCTATTTTCTTCAAATCCTGAAATGTCAGATTCGCAGTTCTGCGTGCCATCATAATCCGCTGGGCACTCTTTACTCCCACTCCCGGAATCCGCAAAAGCATCTCATAAGGAGCCCTATTAATCTCTATAGGAAAAACCTCCAGATGCCGTACCGCCCAATCTTCCTTAGGATCCAGCATCACATTAAAAAATGGCCTCTTTTCATCCAAAAGCTCACTTGCCTTAAATCCATAAAATCGTAATAACCAATCAGCCTGATATAAACGATGCTCCCTAAGAAGAGGCGGTCCCCCTGGCAGTGCCGGAAGGGCTTTATCTTCATTGACCTTTACAAAGGCAGAATAGAACACTCTTTTTAAATCAAACTTCTGATACAAATTCTCCGCCACATTGATAATCTGAAAATCACTTTCCGGCGTCGCCCCGATAATCATCTGGGTAGACTGTCCTCCGCTGACAAAACGGGGAGCATTTTTATATAGCACGATTTCGTCCTTATTTGCCGTAATTCCGTTTTGAATCTGCCTCATGGGCGTAAGTATGGTTTTACGGTGCTTATTGGGGGCTAATTCCTTCAATCCCTCCGCAGTGGGTAATTCTAAGTTCACACTCATTCTGTCTGCTAAAAAGCCCGTTAAACGGATTAACTGGGGGTCTGCACCCGGAATAGCCTTCACATGAATATAGCCATTAAAACGATACTTCTTCCGAAGTAAAAGCACTGTGCGATAAATCAGCTCCATGGTATAAGTAGGACTCTGCACAATCCCTGAGCTCAAAAACAGCCCTTCAATATAATTTCTGCGATAAAACTCCATGGTAAGGGTACATACCTCTTCCGGAGTAAATGTGGCTCTTGGAACATCATTGGAGCGGCGGTTAATGCAGTACTTGCAATCATAAATACACTCATTGGTCTGTAGAATTTTTAAAAGAGATATACATCTTCCGTCTGCACTGAAGCTATGACAGATACCTCCTTTGATACAGTTCCCCATATCCTTCCCATTACCCCTACGTTCCACACCGGAGGACGTGCATGCAACATCATACTTGGCGCTATCTGCCAAGATACCTAACTTATCCATTAGAGATATCTCGGCTTCAAAAACACCGTTTTCAATAATATTTACACTTTTCCTCACGTATGAAACTATTTCCTGCATCTTCCTATTATCTCCAATCAGAACAAACGTTCTTTTTTCTTAATAATAGCACATATGTTCGGTGTGTGCAATAAAAAAATCCCTGTATCTGCAAAACTGTAGATACAGGGAGCAGCATTATCCAATTTTTTTTGCGCAGATGTCAATAAAAAACCGGAGGATTTCTCCTCCGGCTCTGTTTGCCATGATTCAGAGCCCCATTCGCAAAATCACCTCTTCGAGGCTTTACATAACAACAAGCAGCGCTTGTCGTTTGCTCATTATGTGGCGTCTCGCCATATAGATTTATGAAAACAGGCTCAGGCAAGCCAGCTTGCCACCCTGTTTCACATAAATCCGCATGCTCTAAAATTTCTTATAATATTTTACTTCCGTTTGCAGTCAGTTTAAACTTCACGCCCAGCATTGCTGCGGCACCACGGCTCATCAGCATACGCCCTAAGAAAATATCGAAGTACTCGTACATGGTACAAATTCGCTCATCAATCTGTAAGTCCAGCGTGATAACCTTCTTCTCCACATCAATGTGCAAATCAGCCTGCGTTACGGCATAATTCACCCTGTCGTGAATATCAAAATTCTCCGGTTCCTTGGTACGCACTCTGTTCCGACGTACATCGGTCTTATCTGCAATGATAAGTGCTGCAGATACCACATCCTTAGCGCCGCCGGTGGATTCATCATGATTACTGATGGCCGATACCACAGTCACACGGTCCTTTAGCGGCATATCTGTCTTAGAAAGAATCTGATTCGCCAAAAGTCCACCATACTCCGCGTGATTTTTACGATTGATGGCATTGCCGATATCGTGCATAAAGCCTGCAATCTTGGCAAGCTCCACCTCTCGCTCTGAGTAGCCAAGCTCTGTTAATATGTACGCAGCTCTCTCTGCAACCATGGTACAATGAGCCCGCGAATGATCGGTATAGCCAAGCACTCCTAAGTCCGCATTACCCTTCTCCAGAAAAGCCAGCACTTCTTCGTTTTTCTTAATCTCGTTATATGTCATTATAAAAGCTGTACCCCTTTATCTTCACATTCCTTAACAATCTCATCCGGCCAGATAGAGCACTGTACCTCTCCGATATGTGCTTTTCTGAGGAAGAACATACAGATACGGGACTGTCCGATACCACCACCGATGGTGTATGGAACCTTCTCCTCCAGCACTGCCTTCTGGAACGGAAGCTCAGCTCTTTCCGGACACCCTGCCTTTTCAAGCTGGGATAACAGCGCCTGCTTGTCAACGCGGATACCCATAGAAGACAATTCTAAAGCAATATCAAGCACAGGATAATAAACAATAATATCTGCGTTCAGCGCCCAGTCATCATAATCCGGCGCACGGCCATCATGAGGCTCGCCACACTCCAGCATATCACCAATCTGCATGATACATACGGCACCCTTAGCCTTTGCAATATAATATTCCCTCTCCTTCGGAGTGTAATCCGGGAACATCTCCTCTAACTCTCTGGTAGTTACAAAGAAAATGTCGTGGGGAAGAATCTCTTCGATATAGTCATAATGAATGGACATATACTTCTCTGTTTTACGGAGAACCTTATAAAGTCCCTTTACGGTATCCTTCAAGAACTCAATATTACGGTCTTCCTTACTGATAACCTTCTCCCAATCCCACTGGTCCACATAAATTGAATGGATATTGTCCGCTTCTTCATCACGACGGATAGCATTCATATCCGTGTACAATCCCTGTCCTACGCCAAAACCATACTTCTGGAGAGCATAACGCTTCCACTTAGCCAGAGAATGTACAATCTCTGCTTCTCTGCCCCCTTGGTCCTTGATATCGAAAGAAACCGGTCTTTCCACACCGTTTAAGTTATCATTTAAACCGGATTCCGGTGTTACAAAAAGCGGTGCAGACACACGAAGCAAATCCAGACGGTCTACTAAAAGCTGCTGGAAACAATCCTTAACGGTCTTAATTGCCACCTGTGTTTCATATAAGTTTAAATGTGATTTATAATCCTTTGGTATGCTAAGCTTACTCATAGTCATACTCCCTTCATTTCACTGTATCATTTAATCATTAAAAACCTTTTGGAAGAATTTCGCAAGTAAAATTTTGTAAAAACTGTTAAATCTATTCATCACTTACCACTTCCCCCACAAGAAATCTCTTCTTGCGGTCCATAAGACGAATTCCCACAAATACACATATACCACATACCAAACATATCGGCAGGCTGTATAGCGGACTATTCACCAGTGGTGTATACGTCAGAAGATACACCAGACATCCTGAGATCACATGCACAAGCACCGGCCATAAAAAACTTCCAAAATATTCATACATATACACCATCAAACATCCCAAAACAAAAGCATACACGCCCTGAATATAATTCATGTGATACATGCCATAGGTGAAAGCTGAGATAATCATTGCCACGGTAATCTTAGCTCTACGACGCAAAATATTATAAATAATGCCTCTAAACAGAATTTCTTCCGCTACCGGTATTAAAATACCGAAGCACATAAGACCGATAGGCAGCGATGCGGAGTATACATCTGCCAGCATATTCTGGTATGCCGTAGCCTTATCCGTCACCCCCATTACTTCTAAGAGCACATTCAATCCCACAACCGCAGCAACCGTTACAATGGCAGCCACGCCGTAAGTAATAGGTTCTTCCCCACGCAGATGAGCAAGAAACATATCCTCCTTGGTTCTCTGTATCAGCTTCTTGGCCATATCTCTTACAAAGAAAACAGCAACGATACAGGAAAAGGCACTCATAATAGCGGTTGCATTACCGGTAAGACCTGTAGCTTCCCCAGTGGTTTCATCATAAAACAGTAACCACTCTGCCAGCTTTCCACTCATTCCTGCACTGATATTTTTAAACAGCAGTAAAACGCCACTGTCCACAACATTCTTAATTAAGATAAACAGTAAAAAGGGATAAAGGAACGGCCACATTACCTGAAAGAAGCCCTTTGGCTTAGGACGCTCCTCCTCACGAAGAAGAAACGCATGAAGCTCTCCAACGCTTCGCACAATGTAATCTGCATGGGCTTCCATCAGCTCTTCCTTACTTCCGTATCCATAGGTAACACCAACGCTTTCCACCTTAAGCGCCCTTGCCCCCTCCACATCAAAGCTACGATCACCAACCATATACACCAGTTCCGGATTTATCTGCTCCTTGCCAAAAAGCTGATGAAGCGCTTCTCTTACTACCTCATCCTTATTTACTCTTGTTCCGTCCAGCTCACTTCCCACGATTACTTTAAAATACTGCTTAATCTGAAAATGCTCTAAGATTCTCTCCACATATACTGTTGGCTTACTGGATGCAACAGCCAGCGTAAATCCGGCTTCCTTTAAGTCCTTCAACATAAAGGGAATGCCTTCATATACTTCATTTTCAAATAGTCCCACATCAGCAAAACGCTCTCTGTACTTGGCAACAGCTCTATCCGCCTGCTCCCTGTCCATACCATAGAACTTCATAAAGCTGTCCCAAAGAGGCGGTCCGATAAAGGGCTCCAGCTTATCCAAGTCAGGCTCATCTATTCCCTGATCCTTCAATGCATACTGCACACAAGTGCAGATTCCCACTTTTGGATCGGTTAATGTTCCGTCCAAATCAAATAAAAAGTACTTCTTCATCAACTAAAAACTCCTAATTTTATCACTGTCCTGTGCGGCAGCATTATCTATCATGGTAATCTTCACATCATAGCCCACACTGGGATTTACCTCCACGTGCACAATATCTCCCACCTTATGCCCCAGTAGCGCCTTACCAAGGGGTGACTCATTACTGATTAATCCCTCTAAAGAATTACCACGGACAGTGGTCACAATCTTATAAACCTCTTCTGTACCGTCATCCACAAATTGCACGGTTACCCGGTTATTAATACCGACCTCATCCTCAGCAGATTCGTCAGAGATCACATTCGCCGTACGAATCATTCTCTCCAGATAGCGGATACGGCTCTCATTCTGATTCTTTACTTTTTTCGCCGCATAATACTCAAAATTCTCACTCAAATCCCCATGGGCTCTGGCTTCCTTTACATCCTCCAGCGCCTTGGGACGTACCACCAGCTTACGATACTCAATCTCCTGGCGCATCTCATCAATATCTTTTTGTGTTAATTCATCAAACATATTCCACCTAATTCTCTACATCTGAATTGCATACACCGTGGCCACACTCAGAATAATCTGAATAATGGCAAAACGGTATACTGTCTGGGTATTACTCCAATCCCAATTTTTACGTACATGGTCATGAAGAGGAAGACGCACATTAGACAAAATGTGAATCTTACAGAAACGTATCAATGCTACCTTCAGAAGTCCCAGACCACCATCTAAAATAAGTACCAATGCCACCGGAATATATAAAAATGGGCTTCCGGTCTTCAGAATGGCGATACTGATAAAAAGCCCCATGGCTCTGGATCCTGCGTCCCCCATCATCAGCTTACTTGGTGTAGCATTGTACCATAAATACCCTAAAATACACACTGCAAAAAGAAGTATCTGGAAAGAATATTCACCCGCCACCTCTTTTACCACATCAATAGCATAGATTGTGATAATCGTTATAATGGTAAGGGTACCTGACAATCCATCCACGCCATCCGCACAATTGGTTACATTCACCGATGCCCACACTAAAACTACCACCAGCACACCGAAGAGAATCGGTGGTATGGTAATTGCCATATCAAAAATAGCAAGTTCTATCACATTACTGTTATATCGCAAAAAGGTAACCGCTACCAAAACTGCCACACACAAATCCAAGAAGCCTTTCTTGTACTCACCCCACGGATTTTTCGCCGCGTCATCCAAATATCCGGTCATCATACAGATTACAATCAGCATCAGATATATGATATATTCTGCACTCATAGGTGCAAAAAGGAATGCAACAACCACGTATGCCAATACAAAAATGATTCCTGCACCTCTGGGCTTTCCTGCTGATTTCTTTCCATCGTGGGCAAAGTCCCTGCCTCCGTCCTTGGGTAAAAACCGGCCAAGCTTTGCAGTAGCAATAATCGTTGCAAAAAAAGCAAACAAAATGCCGCAAAATGCGCACAGCGCAGAATAATTATCGGATAAAATATTGTGTAACATGGTTATTACCTTCCTAAAACTTACTTAATTATGTCTTGCATAGCTCTTATGCTGAGCTTTCTCTTCATACATCAACTTGTCTGCCCTGCTTAAGAAATCATCCAATGTCTGTGCATGGATACTACTGGTATATGCTCCCACACTTGCATGAATCTCATAAGGAGTGTTGCCAAGCTTATTATATGCTGCAATCTCTTTCTTTATGGATGCCACAATCTCTGCGGCCCTGCCATAATTGTAATCTCCGGTAAATGCAATCAAAAACTCATCACCACCGATTCTTGCTGCAATTTCCTTATCCACAGACTTCTTTATCATCTGACCAAAGTTCCGGAGTGCTGTATCGCCCTCATTGTGTCCATAAGTGTCATTGATGTTTTTTAATCCGTCCATATCGACAGAAATCACTGTCATCTGCACGGCATCCATCTCCACGGCCTTTTCCATCATGGCATTTACTCTCTGGTAAAAACCTTGCCTATTATAGAGTCCGGTCAGCATATCAAACAAATACACTCTCATCAACTGGGCCTGTGCCATCACCAGCTCAAACAGATTACGCAGACTTGTCATAAAGGATGCAGCTGCCATATACCACATTTCTTCAATATAGAACAGATACGTCATAACACCTACACCAACACCCTTTACATGAATAGGTAAGTGCATCAGATAATCGTATTTATCCAGGCTGTCGCAGATAAACTTCTCAATTTCCTTCTCATCCACATTTCGCTGAATCTGCTTTCCCGTACTACGCTCTCCATTAATAATATGCGCCATAGTCATGGCTTTTCCATGTGGCTCCATCTCACCGGCCTTAGTGTACATCTCCACCTGTAAATTCTCCACAAAATCCTCTTCCAGAGTGAGCATTACTTCCCTATATCTCAAAGGAGACGAATACCTGGAAATTGCCTTTACACTCTCAGCAAAATCAGTCTTGGTACTGTAACGCGAAACCATCTTCTCTACATCATTCTGGAATTTAATCAACTGGTGAAGTTCAGAACGCATACGCATTAATTCCGATATACCATACTCACTGCCTAACGCATTACAGCCGCAGGAATGTCCCACTTGCATTTTACTGTGAATAGGAATCACCTTGCTCCGGTCCACATCCTCTGTTCCATTCTCAATCATGTCACAAATAAGCTCTATCATACGCTCATTATTTACCACACCGGTAGTAAGTCTGGGCACGGAGTAACGCTCCATATCAATGCCATCAAATCCACTGACTGCCACATCCTCCGGTACTCTGAAGCCATTCCTCTGAAGGAAATTAATAATGGGCAGT
This sequence comes from Acetatifactor sp., assembly GCA_045541195.1. Classification (GTDB taxonomy): domain Bacteria; phylum Bacillota; class Clostridia; order Lachnospirales; family Lachnospiraceae; genus Acetatifactor. The sequence goes on from JAZQIQ010000011.1 coordinate 112,471, forward strand.
GCCATGGCATCATTCGCACAAATAATGGCCTCCGGAAAAGGTAGGGGACTATCCATCATCTGCTCCATGGCTACAAGAGCAGGGTCCTCCCAGAAATATCCATAATACACCCTTCTTTCATCAAATGGAATACCGTTTTTCTCCAGTACATCCTTATACGCCTGCAGGCGCACCTCAGAATAGCTGTTGCCCGGCATACCACCCATGAAGTTAATCCTTGTGTATCCGTGATGCTCCACCATATGCTCTACCACTTCACGAAAGCATCCTTCATATTCAAATGCTAGATTAATGGCTCCTTCCAGATACTTGTCTACCGCAAAAACAGGTACTCCGGCTTCTTTTCCACGACGTACAATCTCCTTCATTTCCTCATCCTGCTTAAAGGACTCAGACATAAGTACAATACCGTCGTACTGCTCCACATGAATGGTATTAAAAATACTTCTCTCACCCTGATCAATAACATCATTCATAAACAAATCCGTAATAGTGGAATAAAAGCATACCTTTATCTCACGCCTTCTGCATACCTCTACTACCGTCTCCATAATATGAAGCTGCTCATCATTGGAGAAATTGGATAGAACAAACGCTATAACCTTATATGGTTTTCCTTCTGAATATTTCCTCATCATATGTCTTCTCTTGCTTTCTACTGATTCTTACAAAGAAACTGAAATGCTTCCATATCAAAATCCGTTCCCGGTAAGAAGATGAATTCTACTTTACCTTTCCCTACGAGCTTCTCAAAAGTAATTTCTTGCTTCTCATAGTCCTTGGTTCCCTTAATCTCAAGAATACGTCGTACACTGACCCCCTCTTCATTAGTGAAATTAATATGAGCGGTATTTCCTGCAAGAGGTGTTCTTCCCCAGATAGCGATTGCATCTACCCCCTCTGCACCAAAGTCCATATCCGCATATTCTACTACTACGTTATTTCCGATACCGGTGATGTCCTTATCTCCCACAACAAAGCTGTCACCATAGATATTGGTAAACTCAGGCGCTTCCACACGGCTTACACCCTTCTCATATTTGGTAAACTCAAATCCCTTTATATGTACCTTATCGTACATCTGAATGGAAATGGTCTGTACTCCCTTAATTCTTCTGGATAACTTCCAAGTATCCGCCTGATAAGTAGCCCAAATGGATGGCTTCTGGTAAATGTTATTTGCCAGTATTTCACTACCTTCCTCACCCGGCTTACCCAGCCAGATTTCTACCGGATAGGCTTTCTCATCCACTGCCCAGATTGGTACTGTGATTTCATCAGAGCCATAATCGCCGAAGTCCAGATTGGTAAATACTACTGCACTGACATTTTCCCGCTCTGTAGCAATACCCTTTTCGTTTCCATTACCAATCTCTCCAATAGAATCGTTATAGAGGCCTGCTGTTACAAACTCATAAGGTGAAACCATTGCATGACCAAGTCCCTGTGCCTTAAAACCTACCTGTGAAATTAATTTCACCTTGTCAGTACCGCTTTTAGACATACAGCGCACCAGGAATTCTCCATCACCCAAAGCATCAATTCTTGCAGTATGCACACCATTTTCGCAAGAAATCTCCTGAACCTTAACAAAGTTAACGTCAATGCCGCTTCCGTTTACAACCTTCCAGCTTACTTGCTGATCGGTAGCATTTTCCGGATATATCTTGGCTGTTACTATGATACTCTCCTTACCCGGCTCTAAAACCTTACCCTCCGGAATACCGATTTCAACTTTACGAACCGGAATATTGGAAGGAATCTCCATAGGTTTATCCATTAAGTTTTCATTTACGGAAATACCGCTTCTTACCGGTGCCTCCACTGCATTCATAACAATAGTACTACTCTCTAAATTCTTACCATTTACGGTTACCTTGATTTCGCCTGCAACTGTTTTAGACGCTACAATCGCTACCAATTTACCATTAAATAACTTTCTCACGTTACCCTTATATGGGTCATAATCGGTACTGTCACCATTATCCATACCAACCAAACGTCCGGCTCCTTCTACAAGCACCTCAACGTAATCCATGGCATTTTCAACAGGATAACCATCTTTGTCTACGGTACTGATAGTAATATAAGATAAATCCTCTCCATTTGCCTTTAAAACGGTCTTGTTGGCCTCCGTTAAAATCTTCACACCATTCCCAAAACTGTGACGGGAATGTCTTGCTACTTCCTTGCCCTCTTTATCATAAGCTACTGCCAGAATCTCACCCGGCTCGTAGGTCACATGCCAAAGTCCCTGTAAAACATTGCCCTTCTCATGGTCAATCTCCTGCTTGCCTTGCGAAACACCATTTACAAAAAGCTCTACCGATGCCGCATCTGTGGTTGCTCTTACATCGATTTCCTCACCTTCACTGAAATCCCAGTGTGGGTATACATGTACCATAGGTGCCAGCTTTCCCTCGCCCCACTCAGAACGGTAGATGTAGAAGGTATCCTTAGGAATACCTGCGGTATCTATCTGACCAAAGTAAGAGTTCTTGGTCTGGTATGGTGTAGGCTCACCAATATAATCAAATCCGGTCCAGATAAACTGTCCGAAACAAAACTCTGCATCTCTGTCCGGGATAATACAAGCCTCTGTATTCTTTGCCCCCCAGCTGGTACAGCAGTTACCAAGGCAGGAACACTGCTCGTCCTCATCGGACAAAATAGACTGTGACAGAGGGAATCTGTAGATTCCACGGCTCTGTACAGTGGAAGAGGTCTCACTACCGAAAATAATCCAATCCGGATGTGCCGCATGATGCTCATCATACAATCTTTCTGCGTAGTTATAACCGGCTACCTTTACGATATCCGCGCACTTTTGCGCACCCTCCCAAGGCATGTAATTAGAGCCGATGGTAATGAGAGCATTGCCCTTCATGTCAGATTCCTTTACTTCTCCCATCAAACGTCTTACAATATCCGGTGCCCATGGGTCTGCATGGGTATCATAGATTTCATTACCGATAGACCACATAAACAGAGAAGGATGATTTCGGTCTCTGCGAATCCAGGAGCGGATATCGATACATGCCCATTCCTTGAAATAATTACCATAGTCAAACTCTGTCTTAGGTCTTTCCCACATATCAAACGCCTCGGACAGAATAAGAAATCCCATTTCATCCGCAATATCCATCAGTTCCTTTGCAGGCATATTGTGGGCAGTACGAAGCGCATTTACGCCCATCTCACGAAGAATGGTGAACTTACGACGCATTGCCTCCTCATGGAAAGCCGCTCCCAACGCACCATTATCGTGATGCTCACATACACCGTGAATCTTCACATGTCTGCCGTTTAAGAAAAAGCCTTTCTCCGTATCAAAGAGCATACGCTTAAAGCCTACGGTAATCTCCTGGGAATCCTTGCATACATCCCCTTCCATAAGCTCCACTTTCAATTTATAACAATTCGGTGCTTCAATATCCCATTCCCTCAGATTCTCCAGCTCTTCTCCAAAAGAAACCTTCTTGGTAATCGGATGATGAAGTCCCATGTCCTTTACCACTTTACCGTCCAAAAGCAATGTATATTTTACCATTGTGTCTGCGGTAATCAGACCATCCACCTCAGTATCAATCTCCATCAGGTACTTGCCCTCAGAGATATAGGTATTATGTACATAAGTACCATCCAGTGGAAGATATACATCCGGATACACCTTCAGCCACACATTACGGTAGATTCCCGCTCCGGAGTACCACCTGGTGTTGGGAGACTGATAAACTACCTGCACAAGGATTTCATTCTCTCCTTCTACAAGCTCCTCCGTAATATCAAATCCAAAGGCCGAATAACCATACTTCCAATCCCCTACCTTCACACCATTTACATAGACTGTAGAATCCATATACACACCATCAAAACGCAGATATACGGTCTCTCCGTCCTTGGCTCCGATATCCTGAGACGTAATCACCTTACGATACCAGCCGATACTATCCTCATACAGATTGTTGGTATCATAAATCATCCAATCGTGGGGAATATCCACAGGTGCAAATTCCTGCTCCCTTCCTCTGATATCTGCCACACTTACGCCTAAGGCTGTCTTTAAAAAAGTCCAATTATCATTAAACAGTCTCATTTGTCTTCTCCTCCGGTTTGCTTAAAATTATTTTACCATCAACCATCTCTACTTTTAATTTATTGTCGCCAAGAGCCAGACTGTCCAGAAGTTCTCTGGGAATCTGCACTCGTCCCGCTTTATCCACTACCGAAAACTCTTCCTGTGTCTCCAGGGAATGCCAGTCAAGGGACACTTCCTTTACCAAATCCGTATATTTCTCCTTCAGGATACGCTCACTGGATATCTTACCATCCCTGATAGCCACTACACGCTGTACCTTCTTTGACAGGGTTACATCATGAGTAACAATAAGTATGGTCTGTCCATTCTTATTCAGCTCCCGGAATACATCAAAAATGTAATTTGCAGTGGCTGGGTCCACACTTCCCGTAGGCTCATCCGCAAGAAGAAGCTTGGGTGAATTGGCAAGCGCAATAGCAATGGCAATGCGCTGCTGCTCACCACCCGACAGAGTATTTAGGCGGTTATTCTTCTTGTGAGCCATACCCACCATCTCTAAAAGCCCCAGTGCTTTCTCACGTTTTTTCTTCTCACTGGCTAAATGCATGGGCATCATTACATTTTCAATTGCCGGAAGGTACGGAAGCAGATTTCGGGCATTGTTCTGCCACACAAAGCCAACCGTCTCTCTCTTATACTTCACAAGCTCCGATTCCGACATGGTAAACAGATTCTTACCGCCTACAATCAGACTTCCCGCACTGGGCTTGTCCAAACCGCCAATCATATTCAGAAACGTGGATTTGCCGCTACCGCTGTTACCAATCAGTGCCGTCAGCTCCCCTTCCTCAACGATAAGGTCCAGTCCCTGCAGGGCAAGTACCTCTGTTTCCTTTGTCTTATAAATTTTCACTAATCCTTCTGCCTGAATCATCGGGTTTCCCATAGTGGTATTTCCTCTTGTATAATAGTATTTTAATATTTCTATTCTAACGGATTGCACAAATTTCTTCAATGGTTTCCCATACAAAAAGACTATTCTTTTTAGTCAAATTTTGCGTTGACAATCGCACATTTTTGCATTATAGTAGCCATTACAAGAAAATAATCGCTAGGGGCGCCAATAAGCTGAGAGGAATCTTCGGATTCTGACCCTCATTACTTGAACCGGATAATACCGGCGTAAGGAAGCAAAAACAACTTTGCCCAGCAAAGTTGTTGGGAAGAAAAGCAGAGCTTTTCTTCAGAAAATGACTTTGGAATTAAAGTCTGCATCCAATTGGTGGTCCTCCTTGCAAAACTAAGGAGGTTTTTTTATGCAAAAAATTACTGTCAAGCAGCTAGCCTTTGCCGCTGCAGCCGTAGCACTTGGCACAGTGCTGTCTAACATTAAGGTGTTCAGTTTCCCTACCGGAGGCTCCATCACCTTACTTTCCATGCTGGTAATCGCCCTTCCGGGCTACTGGTTCGGTCCATTTCTGGGAATCCTTACCGGTATCGCCTATGGTACATTACAGCTCATCTTTGATCCCTATATTGTATTCCCCATCCAGATGATTACCGACTACTTTCTGGCTTTCGGTGCCCTGGGATTGTCGGGATTCTTCCATAATTCCAAGAACGGACTTATCAAAGGATATGTAGCCTCCATTCTGGGAAGATACTTCTTCTCCGTACTATCCGGCTGGCTCTTCTTCGGTGAATATGCATGGGATGGCTGGGCTGCCCTGCCTTATTCCCTTGTTTATAACGGAATCTATATCTTCTCCGAAGCAGCAATCACTATTATTCTATTACTGCTTCCACCGGTGAAGAACGCGATTGTATCGGTAAAGAAAATGACTTTGGAATAAAGAAAATGGCGGTAGCCTTTCGGTTACCGCCGATTAAACTTGAAGTTCTTTTCTACAAGTTCTTATTTTGCGCGGAGTTTCCGCGCCTTTAACCCAACTAAAACAGCTTTTTCGCAATTTTGGTTGGGATTATCTCACTCTTTCTCCCAACCAAATTAGCCTTTTAGCTCTTTTAGTTGGGATTTTTCGCTCTTTTCTCCCAACCAATTCAACTCTTTTACCGCTTTAGTTGGGATTTTTCGCTCTTTTCTCCCAACCAATTCAACTTTTTCACCGTTTTAGTTGGGATTTCTCTCTCTTTTCTCCCAACCAAACCAATCTCCCCATTGATTTAATTGGTTTCATAAAAGTTCATAAATATTTCCATTAACTTTACAATCAAAATATTCTTTTAATTCAAGTATTGCTTTCCATTTGCTTATTGTACTCTCTTTAAAACCAAACTTAATTACACTACTCACCATCTTCTTTTCGGCATAGCAATATCCATTTGCCAAGGATAAAGCATCACACAACTGAATTAATTTATCATAGTCATCATACACAACATCTTTTAAATAATCTGCAATAAATTGCTTTTCTTCACTACTACAATCCCAAGTATCATAAATTCCATCAACATCCTTGTATTGGAATGTATGTGTCATACAGATTCTTGCGCCTTCCTCAAATCCTACATCCTTTAAAAATCGATATCCTTCCAATGCATGACGTGCTTCCATTTTTCCATTTCTTCTACCAATATCGTGAAGCAACCCTAAAACATAAGCTTTTTCACTATCTATCCCCATTCTACGTGCTATCTTTTCTGCCAAGCAAGCCACATTATATGAATGTTTTACCCATGCTCCATCATTAATAATCTTTGCTTCTTCCAGTAGATTTTCCGCCATAACTCTATTCATTATGTCACCTCGTCAAATTATCATTATGCCAATAACCACTAAGTCAATTACGATTCATACTGATGCGGCACATAAGGCATAATTGCCCCTGTGACATCGTCTGCTGATATATTCTTATGCTCTAACAGTCTATACCCCACAGTTGCTTGCTCACAGGGATACTTTTCACAATCAAAGCAATTATTCAACCGTTTTTGTTGTAGACATTTCAGCGGTTCACACAGTTCATTGCTTTCACAATGACAATGGCATCCGGGAGTATCACAGCCTGTACAGCGCATACTCCAATCCGAACCATCACCATAAACAGCATTCAAATGTGGAATAAGACTCTCCCGAAATTCTTCGGAGATTCCGGTGTAATGCACACAATAATCACATCTATGTCCACACTTACCAAAAACAGCATTTTCTTTTGGCAGCGGCTTTCGGTTTGGCTTTTTCTTAATCAGAATCAACTTTTTAACAGCATCCAGCATATGTAAATTGTCGACACGAATTAACAACCACTTGCCATCATGTAGAGTTCTCTGCTTATCATATAGTTCCTGTATCTCTATCGGAAATTCTTGCTTTGTTGCTTCAAATTTGTCTCGTTCAGCTTTGCCTAGAACAATCTGAAAATCATAATGATCTCTATGTAGATTAATTGATACAATCGTCTTCTTGCTCTGACGAAATCTCACGCATGGAATGTCATAATACATTCCTGCCACCTCGTCAAGCTTATACTTTCCACGCATAAATCTGACTATTTCTAAACCCACGCTTTCAAATTCGGTCATAACGCCCTCCTATAAAATGTAAAACTAATCCTGTGATACAATCCTAGTAATTCCATCTGGAATATTATTAACCGCTGTTTTTAAAAATGCAGGAGCCAGATTTATATTATCCAATTCTTCTATCGGCATCCAAAACAAATGCTCATCTTTCTGATCTGTATTTTTACCACTATAAAGTTCATAGTTTGTTTCCTTCATCAAGTAAAAAAATACAACTTCATGATGAAGTCTATTTTCTAAAGAAAAGAAACGCTCTTGAATAAATACAAGCCGATCTATTTCAAAGTGACATCCTGTTTCTTCATAACATTCTCTAATCAAGGCATTATCTGAGGATTCATTTTGTTGTATACCTCCACCAACAGTGTAGTAACAATCATATTTATCACTTTTTGCAAGCAATAATTTATTTTCACGAATAATCAATGCAGCTGCACGCAAAGAAAATTCTCCATTGGCATTTTTATATCCAAGATCCATATACGACTCCTCTAAAATCAAATTCTATGTATTCTTCGAAATTCATCCATATTCTTTTTGCAGGCATACGCTTCCATTAGTTTTTCTTCTTCCCAAGTCCACTGCTTTTCAACTTCGATTTTTTGAACAATCTCCTCATGCGTTGGTTCCGCCGGAAAAATACTACACGGATATTTCTCGCAATATCCACAATGAATATGTCCCTTTTCTATCACACATTTGCGTGCTTCGCATGATGGACTAAATAGTATTGCACCTTCTATTTCACAACTACAACCATCACAGATAATAGTATTGGGGTCAGGTTCAAAGCCTTGCCAAATTTTCTTCCACGCATTACAAATGTCATTACGTCTATCTTCCTTTTGCACATTCGGACGATATATCACGCACAAATCACAACGCATGCCACATTTTGAAAATATCTCCTTACTCATTGTAAAACCTCACTATTTCTTTAAATAACCAAGCACATAATCCAATGGCACATGCATTCTTTCTGCCACCTGTTCATCCGTCATTCCGGTAGCTTTAAATCGTCTTACCACCATTTCCATATCCTCTCCCACTTCAATAATGTGATAATCCGGGTCGTAGAACCTTATTACTCTCTGTCCCCAACCATACTCGACCACATCATGAACATAATCTATATCAAACTTTTTCATATACTCCATAAACGAGTCAAATTCTTTTTCTTCAAAGACTAATTCCACGGCATTGTTATGCAGATTAACCTCTTTATTTGCGATGAAATATTGCCATGTATCCATTCGCTGTAATGCAAATCCTCCCGTCAAAGTTACATTCGCCCCCAGATCCGAAATCACCTCCAAGCCTAACACTTCTCTATAAAATTTTTTACTTACTTCCATATCCTTCACCGAAATAAGCGTACTTACATACTTCATTGTTTTTCCTCCAATTCATATTATCAAAACACACTATAGCAACGAATTCTCCGTCCCTAAATTGTACGGACATGCATCCCTACATTTATGACACGAAATAACCCATGCCTGCAATTTCTCATCTTCTCCAAAAGCATGATCCCAGCATGCCTGCTGATTCAATTCTTCATGCTCCAATGCATTCACCGGGCATGCTTGTACGCATTTATTACAATTGACACAGATATCCGCCAGCACTTCATCCGGTTCAATCTCTGCGTCGCAAAGAATGCATCCCAGCCATACCATACTACCAAACCTGGGCGTTATTAACAACGTGTGACGCCCAATGGTTCCTAACCCTGCCGCCTGTGCCGCATGCTTTTGCGAAATAATGGAACGCCATCTCCCCGTCTTCTCATCCCACAAGCTTTCATTGGTAGGAATAGGCACTGACACTATCCCCTTCTTTTCTAACGTGGTGCACATATTAAGTGCTATGGCATCCATTTTAGGTGTCAGAGAATTTCTTATTCTAGTATAAGGTACTGGCGTATCACATAAAAGTGCACCTACCGGAAAACGTACAGCAAATGATATTACCGATTTGCATATTGGAAAAACATCTAAAGGATGAAATCCTTGAGGTGCATCTTCGAATCGGTCTACACTTGCCACACCACACAAATCCGCTCCTAAAGAATACATAATATCTTTTACTTCTTTATTGTTTATCTTCTGCATACTTGTCCTCCTTGTCTTAGGCCAATTTATTCCAAGCTATTCATTACAACTTCATCAATTCACTTCGCGTTTTCTTATCAAATTTTTCTAACGCATAACGATATGCGGTTCGAGGCATTTTCTTACAATTGGCAATCAAATATGTTTTTACTGCTTCCATATCCACCTGCGATAGACATTTAAGCATCCATCCGTAGCCTTTCTGTACTAAATCATGTTGATCTAACATCAGTGTATCCGATATTTCAAAAGGAGCTATTTTATCATAATCATTATGTAAAATAGCCGGAATCAAAACTACCGCAGATGCACGACGTACCCAAAAATCTTCATCTCCGGTCCACTGCTTCACCTTTTTAAAGAGTGACTTGTCCTGTCGCAGCAGTTCTCCAAAAGCATGGGTACAGAAATCATCACAATCTCCCCAACCACGCACATACTTCTTTATCCAACCATAGAAAACATCATAGGTATTCTCATCATATTGTTTCTTTACTCTATACGCCCAATCATACGCTATCACTCCCAAGGCCCAACTGTGCTGTTCCAGAAGTTCTTCACACAGCCCCAAAATATTTCCTATGGATTTATCCTCAATCTTCCTATATAATCTCGCAGACAGCTTTCGGATATCCCCTGTTGCAACGTGCTCACCATTAGCTGTACTTGCTAAAGTATTTACTTCTTCCACAGCTTGTAAAACAATTATGTTCATAGTCTTCATCATTCCTTTCCACTGTCCACAAATTTTTCAGCGCTTAGTTCTCCTCAGAAAGTACAAAATTCCCTGCACCCAATTCATTCATTAGCCTAGTAATGCGTTCTGTACAATCAGCCTCACGTGTCTCTGCCTTTCTCCAGTTGTCAGAAAGCGGAAAATATACTTTATCATTCACACTTTTCCCCATGTCCCATTTTCCATTGCCGTTTTTATTCGCCTCCAGCCAATCCACAACAAAACTCAGCTTATCTTTAGAATGATTATAGCGTGCCAACAGCTCTATAGCCCCAAGATACCGACTGGCATCCTTGCCCTCAAAATCTTGCGGCACAACAGCAAGTCTTCTATCGTATATGTAATATATTCCACTATCATTATTTAGCAAATAATCTATGAACGCACGCTCTGTTTTTTCATCTAAACAATCATCCAAAAGTGATACCGGATAGTATGTAGCAAAACCATTAATTCGTCCTCCGGATGGCTTTAATATCCTTTTATATGCAGAAATATATGCATCATGATTGTAACCCCCATCAGCAAAAGCACATGAGGCGACCTCTGCCCACTGCTCAGCTACTCTATTTGCATTTACATTATCCTTAGTAAACTTACGTATGCCAGTGGCAAGAATGAGCGATGAGAAAACATTCCAATCAGACACTTTCTCTACTCTATCCGGAATCTTATCCTTTCCGCTTAGGCAATCATCCATATAAGCAACTGCTCTTTGGATACATTCATCCTCCATGGTATACCCAAGCCTTTCTAAACGCCGCAATGCCTGCTCGGTTGTTATCGTTGAATTATAAAATTGGGACAACGAGTGAAACCATCCCCACTTGCCATCCGGATGTTGCATGGCGATAATTTCATTTGCCCATTTTCCGCCCTTGTGCATCTTACTTCATTCCTTTCGATTCGGCATACCATTTCTTACACTGCTCAATTCTTGCGCCACAAGGACTATCACCATGCTCCGGGGCATTGGAATACTGTACCAGTAACTCACAGGGAATATTCGGGCACTCACCACAGTGCACAATACCTTTACTTTGACAACAAACTGCAACAGGACATTCCCCATGAAACGGATGTCCATTCGTCTCGATACATCCACCACAACCGCAAGTCTCTTTATACTCACATCCGGTGCAATGAAGACCACATCTTGAATCAACCATACATATTACCTCCACTAATTCAGTTCGCTATATAAGTTCGCTAATTCTGTTAGTTCTTCTACTACATTCGGTCTCCAGACAACTTTTTGAATTAACCATTCACAAGGAAATTCTTTACATAAACCGCAAAATTGTACATTATGTTCTCTTGTGCATTGATATATTGGACACCCCCCAGACTGTGCCCATTCTTCACAATATCCATCAGACTCCATACAACCTTTACACATGTCATTTTCTTTTTTCTTACATCCTACACAGCATTCCCCGCAAGCTGTAATTGAGGAAAAATCTATATTGCTTTTCATTTTATCAACTCCATAAATAAAAGTTTCTAAAACCCATTAACTATGAACACTTGAAGACCAACAGCTTCTGTATATCCTCAAGCTGATTTTTACAAGTAACGCGATACTGAATCCAGCCACCATCACCGCAAGGATATTTATTATCAATATGTTCTTGAACATATTTTTCTAAGCTATCGTAAATAGCCTCATACTGCGCATTACTTAATCTCATCATAACTGTAAAAGCACCTGCTTCCGCAAAAATATTGCATATAAGCTTTTTCTTTTTGTAATGTCCAATCCCCCAGCCATATTTATTACCATAAGGGAAAACTACCTTCTGCTCCGTTTCCAATGTTGTGGTCAAAAACTCATTCAGTGCTGAAGACAATTCTGCATTTTCACCACAATATCCTGTCATCTCTTCTATTGTAGGCGTTGTCCGCTTATCAAGCATCCTTTCGTACATGTCACCCTCCAGCCCTTTCACTTTTAAACAATTATTTCTTTCTTACGATGGAATCCACCAAAACTATCTCCTCTGTAGCTTCAAGTACCTTCATACTTTACTTCCACCCTTTTAATCGGATGTCGAATCACCGTTTTCCATTTTTCAGGTGCAACCTTCCGCGCATCCGACATGTAAATTTCATGATGTAACCTATCCTCATTCATGTCATTAACATATCCGTTTTCCTGTAAATAGGCATCCATCAATGCAACCGACTTTGGTTCCTCATCAAAGGGTCCCAAATGCATCATCTGAACACATACCCCCTCCTCTATCGTGAGATATTCCGCTGATGAGCAATCCATCTTTTTCTTCTTTGTTGCCGTTTCAACTGCCCAATCAAAATCTTCCTTAGACACGAAATCCGGCAAACGTATAACTGATATCCAATGAAAGGAAGCTTTGTCCGAATAATCTATTCCCTCCGCAGTATCCTGCCACCAAAAGCCCTCCAAAGGAGGCACTACATACTCATAAAAACCTTCTATTCTGTATTCCGTCTTATAACTCATTTTCAAAGTATATGCAACCGCATAGAGAATACTGATAGCCTTTTGATATGCTCCACCCTCTTCATTTGGGTCTCCCATTCCTCTCACTGCAATATAATTTGCTTTCGGAACATTTACAATTTCCGGTTTATTCTTAGGCATGTAAAACTCTTTATATTCCTTCTTAAAATCAAATGCCATATCCATCCCTCCGTTTTTCTCTATCATAACAATTTAAATATGACATCTGTATGACAAGTTTTACTCTGCATCATAATTTTTCTGCATATCCACAATTCGCCTTCTTATCTCCTCGCGTATTTCCAAAGGCTCCAACACTTTGGCAGAAGCTCCAAAGGACAATATCAAACTATAGACCCATTCATCCAGAGGATATGCTACTCTTACCATAAAATTCCCATCCTCTAAAATCTCAATGTCTGATTCGCAAAAACGATCATATACCCGATAAGCTTCTTTTTTGTCTATCCGCATGGTAATCATTGGGGCATAAACGTTAGCCTCTTTCATATCTTGCTGATTCTCTGCATTTGCTTCTCGAGACCACTCTTCTCTTGGCTCAAAGTTTTCTTCCAACACTTCCATCTTTTTGATTCGTGTCAATTTAAAAAGTCTGGGAGCCTTCCTCTCTCTGCAGTAGGCACTTAAATACCATGTATATTCCTTAAATAGCAACTGTACCGGTTCCACAGTGCGTCTGCTCATCTCCCTGTTCTGACCATAATAATCGAAACTAATAACCTTTCTCATCAATATAGCTCTTTTGATATCCTCATACACCCTCTTCTGCCCTCCTCCCCAGTTCGAGAAATCTATTGCAATCCAGTTCACCGGTTCTGTTTTGAAGAAATTGCCCAGCTTCTGCAATATCTCTTTTTCCTCAGATGCAGTAGTCTCCTCAACGGAAAGAAGTGCTGCCAAAATCTGTTGCTGTTCTTCCTTTGTTATCAACATCTTATTGAGCACAAATTGCTCCATAAGGCAGATTCCGCCGTTTTTACCTTTCCTCGTATACACAGGAATTCCGACTTGACTTATAACCTCAATATCTCTATAAATTGTTCTTACTGACACCTCAAAATGTTCTGCTAATTCCTTAGCAGTTACTGTTCCTTTATTTAACAATACATATATAATCCCAAACAAACGATTGATCATGGGTACTCTCCTCACTAGCCACCTTTGGCAAAATGTCCTACACATTACAAACAAAATTATACAATAACACGCACTCTTTTTCATTAAAAAAGCGTCCCTACACCTGTAGGAACGCCTTAATCTCATCTATTCTTTTTTTTGCCACATCGTACCCATGCTGATGATACGCACCGAGCACCTCCGGGTCTGACTCCGAGTTTTTCAAAGCCAGTCCTTCCGGGCGAATAATCATTACTCTCCCTTCTTTCTCCAGCCTAAGCACCTGCTCTAAGGACTCGTTATAACGCTCAGGTCTGGATTTCACCAGCTTATAGAACTCCGGGTATTTGTGATAAAATGCCTTCACAGCCGCCAGATACAGGGGATGCTGCTTTGCCTTTCGGTAGCTGCTGTCTCTGGTAAGTACCACAAGAATCTTCTTCCAGCCCTCTTCTACGGCTTTCGCTATCGGAATGGCCTGATCCATGCCACCATCCAGCATAGGCTGTCCGTTCAGCCAGCAGACTCTGGCAATAAAGGGTAGGGAATTGGATGCCTTGCAGGTCTGTAATAACTGCTCCAGACTATCAAACTTCTCATGATATACCGTCTCTGCGGTGACGCAATTCACCGTACTGACAATAAACCGAATTGCGCTCTGACAAAAGGCTTCAAAATCCAGCGGTGCCACCGTCTTTGGAATTACCTCAAACAAGTAATCCATATCGAAAAAGGTTCCCTTTTTGAAAAACACTGATGGTCCCAGATATTTATATTCCTTTAGTGGATTGATAATCGCATTATATACCCAGTTTTTCTCTCCTGAGGCGTAACCTGTTGCCGCATATGCTCCCGCTGAAAGAGTCATAATATTGGGAAATATTATATTTTCATCCAAAAGGCAGTCCAATACACCGGTGCTGAACACACTACGCATAGCCCCGCCTTCCAATACCAAACCATAATCCTTATTCATATGTGCCTCACACAAGTTTTCTCCTAAGAACCTATTATACTACAATACTTTTTCCACGCAAGTTTCCAGACTAAAGGAGTAAAGCACAGCCTTTTCTACCGGCATCTGCAGAAGGCTTTCCAGCGCCTCCTTATAATAACTCATCTGCGCTTCATATCTGGTCCACAACTCCGCTCCGGTATTTACCCGGTCTGTCTTATAGTCAACCAATATAATTTTCCCGTCCCGAATATAAAAGGCATCAATAATACCCTGTATCAAAACCTTCTCCGTAGCGGGGAATTCATTATTTAACCTATTTGCGGTAATACTGTATACAAAGGGTTGCTCCCTAAAGAGCATTCCTTCCCGGTCTGCCTCCCACATTTCCTTTGCAAGTGCCTCATCAAAAAAACCCTGCAACTTGCGGAAATTCAAAGCACCGAAATATTCCTCTGTAAGCTTTCCTGATTTCACCTGCTCTTCCAATAGCACCTTCACATCGCAGCCCTGTTCCAGTACCTTTTCAAAATCCAGTACTTCCATAGCCTTGTGGAAAGCATTACCTCTGGTCGTGGCACTAATCCCTTCTTCCGATACCGCAATAAATTTGGGAATATATTCTTTCGTTTCCTCTTCCCCATGACCAAAGGCTTCAAAGGCCACCTCATCCTTCTCTGCCATGGCTGCCATTTTAAGCTCTGACACACTGGTTTTTGTATGAAGCTGACCTAAATTCCTATAAGCATATTCGTACGAGAAACGCTTCTGAAGTTCCTGCAAAAGCGGCTCTGATACCATCTCTTTGCAGTGCTCCAGCAGATACTTTTTCTCCTCCAATGCCATATTCTCTCTGGCTTCCTGAGAAGCTAAATCCGATTCTGATAATACATTCACTTTAATAAACTCCGGATTCAGAACCGGAAGAAGGAAGTCCAGATACCCAGTGGCATTCATAAAATCCATGTAGCTTAGCCCTTTACCTTTTTCCTGTCTTGTACGTTCCCAAAGCTCTGTTGCCTTCTTGGTGCAGGCAGTCATAATAAGCTTTTCCTTTGCTCTGGTCAGTGCCACATAAAGTACCCTAAGCTCTTCCGCCAGATTCTCCTCCTTCATCTTCTCCGAAAGAGCCATACGGCGGAGATTCTTCACCTTGTACCGTTCTTTATAATTCACATAATCCGTACCGATTCCCATATCCGCATCCAGAAGAAAGCTGCTGTTTGCATCCTGCATGTTAAAACGCTTACCAAGTCCCGCCACAAAGGTCACCGGGAATTCCAGTCCCTTACTCTTGTGGATACTCATGATGCGTACCACATCCGCATTCTCATCCAGAATATCCGCCTCACCAAAGTCCACATCATACTTTTCCAGCTTCTCAATATATCTGACAAAGTGGAAAAGTCCAAAGTAACTGGTACTCTCAAAGTCTGATGCCTTGGTAAACAGCATCTCCACATTGGCCTTGCGCTTACTTCCTCCGGGCATACCGGACACATAAGCCAGATAATGGTATTCATCCACCAAGGTTTCCAAAAGCTGCCGAATAGGCATGTAGATACTGTAGGACCGGTATTTTGCTATCTGCGCCATAAAGCGCCTACATTTACTCTTCAGATATTCATCTTCGCCCTGTGCTTCATAAAGCAGTACATTTTCCCAAAGAGAACATTTCTTATCCTTACAGCGCACAAGGGCAATCTCTTCCTCCGAAAACTGACCGAATAAAGATTTCATCACTCCATATAAGGCAATATCCTGGGCGGGATTATCTAATACTCTTAGAAAAGATAAAAGCTCCTGAACCTCTGTTGCACTAAAATATCCTGTCTTGGATGTAATGTACACAGGAATGCCCTCTTCTTCAAGCACTTTTCGAAACACTTCGTCCCAGCCGCTATTACTGCGAAGAAGTATTACGATATCCTTCAATTGCATAGGCCGGAGTTCTCTTGTATTTTTATCCGTTACCTGAAAGCCCTTCTGCAACTCCTTTATCCGCCCTGCAATCATCTTCGCTTCCAGCTCTTTACTTGAAAGCTCCAATAGTTCACTTGCAGAATCTATCAAAAGCAGCTCGCTCTCCATACCCCCGGCCTCCGGATAATCCGCACCCACATATAACGCCGCATCCTTGTCGTAGATAATTCCGCCCTTATCCTCATCCATTATCTCCTCAAAGATACTGTTTACCGTATCAATGACTTCCTTACGGCTTCGGAAGTTCCGACTCAAATCAATTCTTTGCTTTACGCTTTCCTCGTGGGTGTATTTTATCTGCTTTTCCAAAAATAAATCCGGTCTTGCCAATCGGAATTTATAGATACTCTGCTTCACGTCTCCTACCATAAAGCGGTTATACTTCCCAATCTCTTCTCCGGAGATGGCTCCCAGCAGATACTCCTGCACCAGATTACTGTCCTGATACTCATCAATGAGAATCTCATGAAAATACTCCTGATATTCCCTTGCTATATTACTTGGTACAACCGCCTCTCCTTCTCTCCGAAGCAGGATTTCCAAAGCATAATGCTCCATATCATTAAAATCCACCAGCTTTTTCTCCTGCTTTGCCGTAAGAAAACGGTCGTAATACTCCACAGTAAGCTCCACCAGCTGATTTACCGGCGTAACACATTTCTGCATCTGGGAAACTACCGTCTCCAAAGGAATTGCAAAATATTTACTCTGCACACCACTGATTAACTTTTTTAAGGCTTCCCGCATATCCTTGGCACGCTGACGCTTCTCGGCATTCACAGATTCGTCCTTTTTGGCGGAGAGACGTCCAAAGGTAATCTTATCAAAAACCAATGCAAAGGAAGATAGTGTTTCACAGGCAAGCAGCCCTTCCACCATCTCACATTCCGCCTCCACCATCTCCGCATACATATAAGGTCCGTCCGCTTCCTCACAAAGCTTCAACAGACTCCTATAATCCCTACAAATGTCCTTAGAAATCTTCCGCAGACGTTCCGCCAGTTTTTTTGCAAAAGGAGCCATCTCCAACTCTTCCACAGAAGCTATGGCATAGTCCTCTTTCCGTTCTAAAAGCCACTGTCTGGGCCATGGGTTACTGGAAGCTACCTTAAAAAGTTCCTTTATATGCTCTTCCAGAACCGACTCCTTCCCGGTAGGACAAAAAAACTCCACCATCTCCACGAATTCCGGCGTTTTCTCCCTGAAACAGTCCTCCATCAGATTATCCATAACATCTGCAGAAAGAAGCTTGATTTCACCCTCATCCGCAATGCGAAAAGCCGGATCCAGCCCGATTTCATTGAAATGATTTCTAAGAATAAACAAGCAAAAACTATCAATAGTGGTAATCTGGGCATTATGAAGTAGCGTAGCCTGTCTGGCAATATGTTCGTTTTCCGGATTCTCCAAAAGCTTTTCCGCAATCCCTACCGAAATACGCTCCCGCATCTCTGCCGCCGCAGCCTTGGTAAAGGTTACAATCAATAGCCTGTCAATATCTACCGGCTCAGCCTCATTACATACCATGCGGATAATTCGCTCTACCAGCACGGCTGTCTTACCGCTTCCCGCAGCCGCAGATACCAGTATATTGCGTTTATGAAGGTCGATGACCTTCTGCTGGTCTTCTGTATATGAAATTCCCATGCTTTAGGCCTCCTTCATCATTCTTCTTAGCACTTCTGCATCTTCTATCTTCTCAAGAGTACGCTTCTCATACCCCGGAATCATGGCATCAAAGCCGCAGACCTTCTTAAAGCTACAGAAGGTACATGCCCCTCTGTCCCCTTGTTCATAGGGACTGCATACCTTGTTTCCGTCCAGAATCTCTCTGCCGATACTACGTACCTTGTTGCTCACGTAACCGGATACCACTTCCAGCTCCTCACTACTCATAACACTGGAGCGGGCTCCCAAAGTTCCATCCTTCTTCTTTTCCACAGGGATACTGTCGGATTTGCTTCCCATAAAGCGGTCCAGCCTGTCAATAATATCCTCCCGGCAGTTCACCACTCCTTTCGTACGAAGCTCCATCAAAATCCTCTGATTCAGTTCCTCCGGCGATTCCTGTGCATCCACCTCTACCAATGGATCAGATACGTGATAATACAAAATAGCAGCTGGGACGATATTCTTATCCGGATGTCTCTTTGCCTCCAACTCCATAGCAGCGTTCATGTACACTACCAGCTGTAATTGCAAGCCATGATATACTGCTGCCAGATCAAAATGCTTGTCCCCGGACTTATAATCCACAACCTTCACATATACGTTCTCCGCATCCTCTGCCACATCAATCCGGTCAATTCGTCCCATCAGATGCATCCGCTCCTGTTCAGACAATGCTATACTTACACTATCCAGTTCCTGAGCATATTTAAAGGATACTTCATGCCCTTCCGGTACAAAATCTCCCTTTTGAAGCTGCTTCTGTAACACACCCACACTACGGCACAGAATACGCTTCATCCGGCTGATGGCATATTCATTGCGTGCACTGCTGTAAAGCACACTGGAACCATACTGGGAAGCCATATTATCCATGGCCTTTTCCACTGCGTTACTGCCGAATTCCTCCGGGAAATCAAACCAAGTATACTCACTGGCATCTAATTGCTTGGAAAACTCATCCAGCACTCCATGGAAGATATTTCCCATGTCCACCGCCTCAAAGCCAAATTCCTTCCTTTCCTGCAAAGAAAGTCCATATTGTAAGAAATGCCGGTATGCACATGCTGCATAGGTTTCCAGCCTGGTCACACTGTTTTCCAAGTGTAGCCCATACAACGCTCTGGACACAGCTTTGGACAGGCCGGAAGCTTCATATCGTAGAAATGCTGCTTCTTTCAGCTTTTCTGCCAGCTCCTTATACTCCTCATGCTGTTCATAAGCCTGATACAGTGTAAACAATTCTTCCTGTGAGAGACGCATCTCCCCAAGAGCAGCATATTCCCGCAACGCTTCTGCCAGATAAGATACCCCTTCCTTGGGGGTAACGATGCGCTCCATTACATGTTTCTCTCCCAGATGAAGAGTAACTAACTCCGGGAAGATACGCTTTATAGTATCAATCAAATATGCCGGACGTAAACTCTTCCCATCACTTCCCACCTTGGAATAGGACAGATAAAGTTTTTCCGACGGTTTTGTCATGTTTAAATACAAATAGAACCTCTGGATAAACATCTGCTGTCTGGGAGACGGAGCCAGCTCCATATCCGACTCTCGCAGAAACTCTCTGTCCATATCCGAGATAATTCCGCCCTTAGAAGCATTTTTCGGAATATTTCCGTCATTCACACCTAAGAAAAACAGATACTTTACCTGCTTAAGTCTGGTACGCTCCATATCACCCACAAGACATCTGTCTACATTCTGAGGAATGGTTCCCACCTCAATCTCTCCAAAGCCTGCCTCCAAAATATCCAGAAACTCCTGCCTTGTAATCTCTTCCTCACCTAGAAGACCATGTATCTGCTCTAAAAGCTCCATCACAAGTCTGTAAATCTGTTCATATTCCTTGGCCTTGGTCAAATCTCCCTGTTCCGTAAATCTCCTTGCCATCTCTGCCAGCTTCTGCGCAGCCCTGCTCTCCGTCAAGAAGCGGTAAAGCTGCAACACATGCTTTTCTGCAGTCTGCTTATTCTTGCCATCCAGCGCAGACACCCCTTCTGTTACGCGACAGCGCAAATCGTTTATCTCTAAAAGAGCATCCTCTTCCTGTCCCATCTTCGCAGTTTTGTGGGTAAATATCTGCTGCCAACTTTTCTTGCCCCGGATACCTGTGGAAATCACATAATTTTCCAGCTTGTCCACCTCATCCGGAGAAAAGTCTGTCAGACCGCTTCGCAGATAATGAAACACTGACTCATATGAAAAATCCCGATTAAACAGCTCCAGCGCACTCTTTATATACTCAATCATCGGATTCAAAGAAAGCTGCCGCGTCTTATCAATATAGCAGGGAATTCCCATATCCCGAAACTCTGACTCAATATAAGATGCATAACCATCCAGATTGCCGCAAATCAAGGCAATATCCCTATACTGCAAACCCTTGTTACGCACCAATTCTTCCAGTACCAATCCTACCTGGTGCACCTCTTCTCTGGGCGTGGAAGCTTCCAAAAGACAGATATCTTCCTGCCCCTCTTCATAGCTCTTATATCCGGTAACAAACAGACTTTTCTCCAAATGCGCCAGCGGTTTACTTACCTCAAACCTTGCGCCTCCCGGCACAAATACATCCGCTCCGCGCTCTATTCTTCGCTCAGTGGCAATCCTAACCAAATCCTTCACCGTCTTTTGGCTTAAATGAAATAAGCACTGCTCTCCGCTTACCTCATAGGGAGAGATGCCTTCCCCTATCGTCAAGGTTACAATCGTTTCTCCCGCCAGAGACATAATCTCCCCGATGAGCCGGTTCTGAATGGGGGTAAATCCGGTAAATCCATCAAATACCACCACACTTCCGGGTAGAATCCGAGACTTATGAAGGGCATTCCTTAAAAAATCCAAGCGCTCTTCTGTAGTAATAAAATGTCCCTGAATATATTCCATAAAGCTACGATAAAGTAACTCCAGATCCTTTAATTTCAGACTAAGCGCACCCTTTTTCTCCGCAAAGGTAATCAGGCTCTGCATATCTGCTACTGAGATACCGTACTGCATAAACTCCGATATGGCACTCTTTACCTCATGAATATAGCCTTGCTTATGAAGATGACCGCCAAGCACAGGTAGTTGCTCCTTAATGTTGCCCGCCACTCTCTGAAGCACAAGGCTCTTTCCGGTATCATCCAGCGTAGGCACATCGCCTCCCCCCACCTCTTCAAATATACGGTGGGACAAACGACTAAAGCTGAGAACATCAATATTCATAATGCCTCCCCTCTCACTGGCAAGGCACAAGTCCTTTTGGGTCTGCATGGTAAACTGATCCGGCACAATTACCAAAAAATTGGTTCCCGGAGCCTTATGAGCTCTGTCCAGCAACTCCCGATATAATTTATAGCTTTTTCCCGCCCCGGAGGGGCCAAAATAGAATCTAAGACTCATACGCATCTCCTAAAATACACTGTGTCTATTGTACCATACCCCCATCTATTCCACCACAAAAATCACCTTGAAAACCTCCCTGCATTCACATTTAACCTAAGAAATACATAAATTGAAAACGGAGACAAAGATAATATCTTCTTTGCCTCCGTTACTATATTTTTCTTTATACTTCCCTAAACGCAGATTGGAATTCTGCTTCCATTTACATCTCCTTCTTCTCCATGATTCTGATGCTGATAAGCATGGTAACTCCTATAATCACCAATACTGCCAATAACATAATTGCTACAAGCACACCGGCTCCCAAACTTTCCAACGCGCTTAGAATAGACTCTACGTCTATTGTTATTACACTTTGTAGCTTATCAATAAGGAAACCTACCACAGCGCCGATAAGTAGTATGCCACCAACAAATCCAAACAAAATGATACGGCTCTTCTCCGCACCGAATTTCATCTGAACCGGAAGCATTACAGATACCATCAAGAGTCCGACAAACGCAACTACCACTGCCGTGACAAGATGATTCACTGCATCAATTTCTCCTCCTTTTACAAGAGTCATGAGAATACCCATCACCGTAGAAAACGCTGCTGCACCGGTACAGATAATTAACGCTAACAGATACTTTTCCAATACATACAATTTTCTGGTAACCGGCAACGTAAATAGAAAAGAATAGCCGTTATCCAGATCATCATAGCTGACCGTAGTCGTTACCAATGCAGATAAGCAGAAGGTGCAATAGCCGATAACAAAGGAGCTTTCCTCCGAAGTGAAGCCCAAAAATAATGATACTGCAACCAACATAAATATAACTCTGCCTTGATTTTTTAAAATTTCATAATCCTTTACCAACAACCCTTTCATACTCGTTCTCCCCTCATCACAATCAAAATCACATCATCTACAGAACCCTTTTCTAATACCATATCCGGACAATTCTCCTGATAAAACTGTCTCTCATTGGTAAGGCAGGAATATCCATAGTTCTCCTTTTTCTTATACAGAATGTAATTCTTATCCATGGACGCATACTGCTTTTCATCCACCTTAATTATCGCATATTCATTTAAAAGTACATCCATTTCCTCATGAAGTACAATTTTGCCGTCATTTATCAGATAAACATCATCACACAAACCTTCCAAATCTGAAGAAATGTGAGAGCTGATTAAAATGCTTCGGTTCTCGTCCTCCTCCATATAGGTACGCAGAATGTCCAAAATATCCTCTCTGGCACCAACATCCAGTCCTGCTGTAGGCTCATCCAGAATGAGTAGGGATGCATTATGGGAAATTGCTGTAAGCACCTTCAATTTCGCCTTCATACCGGTGGAGAAATCCTTGATTTTCTTATCCATAGGTAGTTTAAACTGCTTACACAGCTTGCCAAATCTTTCCTTATCAAATTCCGGGTACATCTGTGTTAAAATAGAAATAACACTTTTTACTGTCAGATAAGTACTAAATCCGGAATCAGCCAGCGATACTCCTATTTTCTGTCTGTCCTGTGCCGTAAGCTCCTTCACATTTTTCCCCAGAACAGTTACATCTCCACCCTCAATAGAAATAAGGCCCAATATCGCCTTGAATGTAGTACTTTTACCCACACCATTAGGACCAATAAGTCCGGTAATGGTTCCCGGTCTTACTTCAAAAGAACACTGCAACTGAAAATCTTTGTATGACTTCTGTAAATTCTCAACCTTTATCATTTCTTCACCACTCCTCCACAATCATTTCAAATAACTCTTTTACCTCTTCCTTTGCAAGACCGTACCTTTTTCCTTTGTTCACCGTCTGCTCCAGCTCTTTTTCGATTTCCTTCCGGTACTCCTCCATCATGCGCTCTGTATTGGTCGCAGCTACATATGTTCCCTTTCCGTGAACTGTAACTGTAAGCCCCTCCTCTTCCAGAATGTCGTAGGCCTTTTTCACCGTCAACGCACTGATCTTAAGCTCCTTCGCCAGTCCGCGGACCGACGGAAGTGCATCATTTTCAGCCAGTTCACTGTTCACTATCATATTCTTGACCTGTTCCACCAGCTGTTCATAGATGGGTACCATCGATGAATTATTTATAATTACTTTCATTTCACTTCTCCATATATTGCAATATTTTGATAAGTTCGTCACCCTGTAGCAACTTCTTATCCCCGCCGACATAAACAGTGTATAACAGTTTATAACTGTTGTCAACTGTTATATACTGTTTATTTTAAAAAAATAAAAAAGACTATAACAAAATGATACTGCTATCGAATACTTCACTTTGTTACAGTCTCTTCATTATATCATCTTAACCTGCCGTGGGATAATAAGGGCTGATTGCAACAACCGCATCATCCTTCATAAACAATGCCAGATAAACCGGCAAATCATCCACGCCGTTTTCCATGTCAACCACTAACGCATACTCAAACTGTTCTACCCAGCATTCCGGGTAGCAGATTCCATTCCAGTACATATCATCTACAGATAATTCTACCTCCAAAAGCTCCGGGCACATTTTCAACGCTTCTTCCTTACTGAGTCCTACTTTCAAGCCGTTTCCCAGCTCGTACTTTTCATCGGTAATAATAAATGTAAAATAATCCGTTCTGTCAATTTCACTATAATATCCGTAAATATAAGCGATACCATCTACATCTATCCCGTACCAGGTTCCTTGCCCCAATCCCGGAAGAAGTCCTCCCAATCCTTCTTCTTCATAGGAGGAATCTAACTGAAGCACGACCTCCCCCTGTGCCAGCAGCGTATCAAACTCCGGATTTTCCATAATCACATCCCCAAGCAGCCCCTCCTCAGGAATACTTTGCATCTGTCTGATTGCAGACTTCTCTATCTCTACTTCCACTGATTCTTCGGGAATCTCCGCAGAAATAGATGCACTTAACACAGGCCCGGAAGCTACTTCTTCCGCAGACGTTTCCAATTTCGGTAACATCTGCTCCGTTGCACAATAGGCACAGCCGGTAAGCAGGCAAAATGCTAATACCTCCGCCAATATTCTCCCGATAAATACTCCCCTCTTTTTCATACCTTCCCGCGCCTCCTATGTATTGTTGTACTCTTATGATACCTAAGCACCACATCATTTTCTCATCGGATTTGCATACTTTTTGCAAACTTTCCGGATAACCTGAAAACTTAAGGAACTTGTAAGAATTATGTGTCTTTTTTTGTAAGAAAAAGCTGTTATACTGAATTACAGAACAAAGCAAAGTGAGGAAACTATGGAAACAGAAAAGATACTTGTAGTTGATGATGATAGAGATATCGTTGCTACCCTGCGTATTCAACTGGAACGTGAAAACTATACCGTATTCTCCGCACATGATGGATACGAAGCACTTGATATTTTAGAAAAAGAAGATATACATTTAATTCTTTTAGACATAATGATGCCCCATCTGGATGGCTTCTCGGCGCTGATGAAAATACGCGAGACCAGGAATATCCCTGTCATTATTATGTCCGCTAAAACGGAGGACACAGACAAGGTCCTGGGGCTGACTATCGGTGCAGATGATTATATCTGCAAACCTTTTAGTTCCAAAGAGGTCCTGGCCAGAGTCAAGAGCCAACTTCGCCGCTATATGAAACTGGGCGGCATCAATACTCCTTCTGCCGATGTGGTGCAAATCGGCAGACTCTGTTTTAATTTTACAGAACATACCTTAACCGTGGACGGAGAATCTGTTCGACTGACCTCCACGGAGACCAGAATTTTGGAGCTTCTCATGAGACATCCGGGACGCATCTTCTCCGCAGAAGAAATCTACCGGGATGTCTGGAAGGAACCCCTTGCATACAATGGCGAGAAAACGGTCATGGTACATATTCGCAGAATACGCGAAAAAATAGAAATCAATCCGGGAGAACCGGAATACTTAAAGGTGGTGTGGGGAATTGGATACAAATTTGAAAAAAAATAAACTAATCAGAGCATTTATTTATCGTATTATCATGGTTTCCTCCTTGGTAACTATGATTGCTTCCGGAATCTTCGGCCGAGAAGCTCTTTTAAACTGTGCAAAGGAGGGTCCCGGAACCCTTACGGGTGATGTGTATTATCTCACTGAGATGCGCCGTTTTATGGCGGACCTATTTCAAAACTACATGATTGCCCATGTAGGAATTGCCGATGATACCGGCTATCCCCTTACCGATGATAGCGCAGAAAACTATGAGCAGGAGTGTTATTCTAACTTTGTTAACCTGACAAAATATGCCGGTAGCAAAGTTTTATACCAGTATCAAACTCTTCATCCCAATAAAGACAATACTGCCACTTTCCAGGACGGCAATATTGACTTTCCTCTTTATTCAGAAAATGACGGACATCTTTTGGAAACGGAAGACTTCCGCATGACAGTATATTGGGATGGACCTTTAGGCCAGCTTCGATTTTTTGATAAAGTATATTCGGTTCCTCTCCCCGGTGAGGAATACCTCTCTGTAACGAACTACAGTCCCATATGGAAGGATGCTGCCAAAACACGCTTCATACTGGGATACAAGGAATCCTCCGTATACAATTACGGCACCCATGAAGACATGACTACAATAGCAACCGGATACCGCAATATACTGACTCTCTTTTTGTGCTCCGGAGGTCTGTTTGTTATCAGTGGCTTACTGTCCCTATTTTCCATTAGGAAATTCGCCATTGCGGCACGCCTCTACAGTAGCTTCAGCAGAAAACTTCTATTAGAAGCTAAGCTTGCGCTTCTTGTGCTGACTATATTCTTCTGGCTGCACCAACATCTTAACTACACTGCTGCAGATTTGAAGCTGAGACTTTCTCTATACCCAAACCTTTGGCTGTACTACCCAGTTTTGATGGTACTCTATCTGCTTTGGCTGGATATCCGCATCGGCAGAAGAGAGGTCGTCGAAAATGCTATAATGTATAAAACGGTGCAGGTGATAAAAAACTGGAATACAGCACTTCCATGGGAGCGAAGAATGTATAGAGTGTGCATTATTTTAGCATTTAGTACTATGGCAAATGCAGGCTGCATTATACTGCTCCTAAATATCTTCGACCTCTTTGAAAATGGTGCATTCACCTGTATTACGTTGCTACTTATCATTCTTCTACTATGCCAGTGCCTTGCAGTATCCAAACTAGACTGCTTTATCAAAGACACAGCCGTACTCCTAGGCAAAATAAATTTGTTAAGACTTGGACAACCTACCGACGGAATGCTTCTGAGCAAGAATAGCCTGCTCAAGCAATCCGCTCTTGC
This sequence comes from Acetatifactor sp., assembly GCA_045541195.1. Lineage (GTDB taxonomy): Bacteria > Bacillota > Clostridia > Lachnospirales > Lachnospiraceae > Acetatifactor. The sequence continues at coordinate 139,780 of JAZQIQ010000011.1, forward strand.
AATCAACGATTTAGAAAGCGGCATTGAAAAAGCTGTGGAGCAGGAGAATAAAGCAAACCGTATGCGTGTGGAGCTGATAACCAATGTGTCCCATGACCTAAAAACGCCTCTGACATCCATTATCAACTATGCGGATCTGCTGAGCGAAGAAAATCTCGGAGCCCCCGCCGGCGAATATGTGGAAGCTCTGCGCAACAAAGCTTACCGCCTGAAAAAGATGGTACAGGATGTATTTGAGCTTTCTAAAGCCACCACGGGGAATCTTCCGGTGGAAAACACCCGGTTAGATTTAGCCAAATTGGTAAAACAGACTCTCGCAGATATGGATGAAGAACTCCAAAAGAGCACCTTACAATTTAAACTAAAAATCTCCAAAGAGCCCCTATTTATCATGGCAGACGGTGAAAAAATGTATCGCGTATTCCAAAATCTCCTGGTAAATGCGATGCAATACTCTCTCCCAAGCTCCAGAGTATATATTTTGCTGGAAGAACAGGACGGATCTGCCGTTGCAAAAATGAAAAACATATCTTTGGAAGAAATGAACTTTGATACTCAAGAAATCGTGGAACGTTTTGTACGGGCAGACTCCTCCCGCACCAAGGAAGGCAGTGGTCTGGGACTATCCATTGTCCAAAGCTTCACCCAGGCCTGCGGAGGTGAGTTCTCTGTAACTACAGACGCAGACCTTTTCACTGCAACGATTCGTTTTCCCTTGATTTCCGAAGAAGAAGGAACTAACGATGAGCAAACGCCTGAAGAAATTTAATCTGTTTTCCGAGAGAGTACTGGTGGTATTAATTTCCCTGGTAACCCTCTTTTTACAAATCATCTCCTTTGCAACTACATGGGATGGTGCAAAGGTGTATCTGGACGGTGTTTTTCCTTATGCTTCTCTACTTTTTGCCGTAGCCATCCAGACTACGGCATACTTTTTCAGTAATTCCTTGCGGAGTAGGAAAAGCATATTAACAATCACTGCCCTATGCGTCGTAATCTGCTGCTCGACATATTACTCCTATATCGGAATCTACAATTCCGTAAATTCTCCGCTGACATATATGCAGGAAAAATACACACAGATTGAAGATACACTAACAACACAATACAACCTACAAATGGAAGCAAGACTGGATTCTATTCAAAAATGTGTATTAGATACCATTTCACAAATAACCACCCGGCACCGGATTCTTTGCACCGACTTAGACCATGCCTACGCCTGCCAGACCAAATTAGATGCCGTTGAAAATGATATCTCCACAGGTATGCGTGCTCCCAAGCAATCTGCTTATGAGAATTATGAGGACTATCTAGCCGCATATAAAGCATATATCAGCGCCCAATCCTCCGGCAATAATCTTGAACAATCGGAGTCCAGAGAAGGCATCCTTGCTTCCTATGGATTTTCTGATTTGGAAGAACTAAATAAAGAACTAAGTGAACTGACAGGAAAGCAAACCACCTTATACTCCATATTAAATATTGACACTCCGGAAGAGTTGGGCTCTACCCTCTCTTCCTTATCCATGCAAATTACTACTGCCATCCACAATGCAACACCGGGCGGCGCAAATACAAACCAGTTCCAAAACAGCCTGAACACCTTACTTCAGGCAGCGTCCCTACTGGAGCTTTCGGAATTCTCCGTTTCCGAGATGACAAGCACCTTAGAGCAGTGTGCTTCTCTTTCTTCCGCTCCCCTTATGGCATCTTATGAGCAGTTAGCCGGAAAATCTCCCCAACTGAAAGATGCCCTAAGTATAAAAGGTTCTTTAGACAGCGAGATTAGCTCTGCTCTTTTGAAGATCAATAAGCTTTTTCCTGAGAACAGGCAAATCCTGCTCACCGAAGAAATATATCAGATTACGAATTTATACTTAATACCCGTAAGAGCATTCACTGCCGACGACACCAGGCTAACCGCATTGTTCTGCCTTGCCATGGCGGGACTGGTAGATGGTCTGTCCGTACTTTTCGCAATATCAATACGACGTAAAAAACCCCTTTGGAATAAACGTCTTTTGCCTATTGCTCCCATGGATGAGCGATATATCTCTCAGATATACGCTGCTCTTCCTCCGGACGAATCTTATGTTACCGGTTTCCGTAGTTTTTTGCACCACTTTATTCCCAGTCCCGAAACAGAGTCACAGGGATATATGCTTCGAGCCTCCCTAGAGGAGATCTCAGCATTTTCCCTGTTGGTTGCAGTACTATGTCAAATTAATCTGGCTAAAATTGTGATTGACGATTCCGGCAAAGAACACCTACTTTTGAAAGCCGTGCTTGTCTTCTGGGTAAACGATATTATTTTTCAAGAAATGCAGGAAAACGGAGGTACCTCATGAATTATCTTGTAATTCCTTTTTTTGTTATCCTAATAGTGTTGTTTGGCTATTACTTAAAAAACACTGCATCCGCCCCCCAAATACGAGAATGCACATGTGTCAAATGGTGTATTACATTACTATTTTCTCTACTAGGCGGAGTTCTCAGTTATCACATATACCATTATCAGCTGTTTACACCTTTGTCCCCAAACCTATTGCTCATGCTGTTACTGTATCTGATACTGACACTACTTTTTATTTTGTTAAGTCCATCCGGCTATCGCAGATTATTCTCCAAGGCCACGCTTTCGCCGGAAGAATTACTTTATGCAGAGTACAATTTTAACCACTCATTAGAGATTCTGAGAGGCTTTTTCTTCGTACTACTACTGGTAATACCTGTTTTTTTCCGTGGTGTTCAATGCCTGACAAACCATATTACCATTCCCATACTTTTAGAAGAATCCTACCTGATAGGCGGACTTTATTTTGTATCCTTCTGCATCCTCTTCCCGTTTTCCCTGAGACAAAGCATTTACTGGTTCCGGCAATTGCAAAGGATTCCATCCGGTCAGGAAGCCGCTCTTTTACAAAATGAAAAACAACGCTTGCAATATCATAGGCGAAATCGTAAAATATACTAACTTTATCGCAAGCAAAATCAAGTAAATGATATTTTGATTTTATTATAATACTTGTATACAGCAGAAGGGGATAAAAGGATGTACGAGTGGTATAAGAATATTCAAAGAATTGTAGATGAAATAGATCTATGTATAAAACAGAAAAATGATGAGGAGCTTACCTTAAAGCAACTTTCCCATAAGCTGGGATACTCCGAATATTACCTTTCCCACAAATTCAAAGAAATTTCCGGAATGCAATTCCGAGACTATCTTCGTTACCGCAAACTGGCTTTTGCCTTAAAGCAGCTACGTGATACCAATGAGGGCATCTTAGACATTGCCTTACAGTATGGCTTTTCTTCCCATGAGGCATTTACACGGGCTTTTAAAGAAGCCTACGGTATCACGCCAAAGGAATACCGGAGCCATCCCATTCCGGTAGTGCTTCGTACCATCATCCGTCCTTTTGACTGCTATATTACAGAAATCGGAGGAACAAATATGATAGAATCAACTACAGATGTAAAAACCTATTTTGTAACTATACCTGCTCACAAATTTCTGCACATCAAGAATTATGAAAGCATCGGCTACTGGGACTTCTGGCAAAAGCAGAGCCTTATTCCCGGTCAGGATTGTGAAACTATATGCGGACTCTTAGACAGTATTCAGGGTAAACTTGACGATATGGGTGGCGATGCTGCCGACAGTGGCAGCGGACAGATTATGGCGTACATCAACGATCCCAGTGGCAGAATCTGCAGTTGGGGAATCCCCCTTGCGGAATGCTACGGCGTGCGTCTCCCACTTGACTACAGTGGTGAGACACCATCCCAAATGCTTATGATGGATGTTCCGGAAGCAGAGTACCTTGTTTTCGAGCACGGTCCCTTTGACTTTGAGACGGAAAACCAAGCTGTAGAAGCTAAAATTGAGAAAGCAATGAAAGAATTTGATTACACCTCCACCGGCTATTGCCTGGATACTACTCCCGGCAGAGTATTCTACTTTTACCATGACTGCAAACGTTTCTGGAAATATGTAAGACCGGTCCGGAAAGTGTAGAAAAGAAGCATCACTCAATACAATAATATTGGGTGATGCCCGCTTTTTGCGAAGATTCACACGCTAAAAACTTAATAAAAACTTCTTCCCTTTATCTACAGCTACATTTTATCCTTAATTCTCTTTATCATCCTTACAGACCTGGATTTTTGTTTTAATAAGCCCTTTCACCTCTTCAGGAATATCCAGTTCATCCACATTTACAAATGTCAAAAACAAGTCATTTAAGTCTCTGGCATGTTCTAGCTGCCTTGACAACTTATTAATCATCTCACTCGCATTTTCACCCATAAAATCAACCTCCATACATACACCCTCTTTCTATAAGTTGATACCTATATTATAAGGGATTTTATACAAGGTGAAAAGTTTTTTATTAAGTTGTACATTGATACACCGGAATTTTTCAGACACTTGAAAAGAACGCATTGAATACGTCAATAGAAATGCAAGAAAAGATTTCCTTTTCCTGCAAAGAACATATATCCTCGCCTTGTCATCATAACATAACGACAAGGCGAGGTAAATCATCAAGATATAAACACACTCATCTTCTTCTGTACAAATCCAATCACCGGTCCGATAAAGAAGGCACAGGCAATGGTAACAATATTCAGCGGCCCTCCCAGAAGAGTACCGATAATCATAAAGCTGAAATCCCAGATTCTACGCACAGATTTGAAAGAAAGCTTCTTTTGTTTACTATGAATAATAAAAGGAATTCCATCATAGGACGACATCCCCAGTCCTGCTGCCATATAAGCCGCCGCCCCAAAAATAAACACCACAAGCACCGGTACCAACAATATATAACACGCTATCCGGTTATCAAAGAATCCAAGCCCCCCCGGCAAAATAAGTCCCCACATCCAGGTAAAGAAATCCACCAAATACCCCAGTACAATCATATTTCCGATAGTGCCGAACCCAATCATACCAAGGTCATTGAAAATCACAAAGATAAAGGTTACCAGATTGATGATAAGCTGCACTGTACCGTAACTAAAAGGCAGATGCTTCTGCACACCCAGCGTAAAACAGGAACAAGGATCCGTGCCCAGATTTAATTGTATCAATAACGACAATCCCAACGCCTGCAGGCAGATTCCAAAGGTCATCAGAATCATTCTGTTCTTAAACTTGGTTGGTCTCTCAAATGGTTTTCCCGCCATGGCTTTCTCCTCCGTAATTCACTTTCACAAACGATTAAAATATAGCATGCCCCTCCTCTTTGCGCAAGAGTTTTACTTGCTTTTCCTTATGGTTTATGCTACGTTCAGATAAGTAAATGGAAAAGAGGTATTTATGAAGCGTTTATCGGAAAAGAAATTATTTTTATTTGATATTGACGGCACCATTGCCGTTGGTGACACACTTTTTGAAGGAAGCCGGGAGCTTCTTGAGTACATTCACTCTATCGGTGGCAAAGCTTACTATATCACCAACAACTCTACCAAAAGTAATATGGACTATATAACCAAGTTCAAAAACTCTTTTTCTCTTGACACAACAGAGGATTTATTCGTTACTTCCGGTTATATGACAATCCGTTATTTACAGGAAAAGTATGCTGATAAAAAAATATATGTCCTAGGGACAAGCTCCTTTATTAAGGAACTTCGCAAAAAAGGGCTTATCGTTACCGAGGTCTGTGAAGAAGATATAGCCTGCGTAGTCGTGGCATATGACAGTGAGTTAAATTATCAAAAGCTTGTGGAAGCCAGCAAGATTCTCTCCACCATGGATGTGCCTTTTTACGGCACCAATCCCGACCTTTGCTGTCCTATCGACTTCGGCTTTATTCCGGACTGTGGTGCTATCTGCGAAATGATTACCCACGCTACCGGAAGGGTTCCCACTTATCTCGGAAAGCCTAATCCTGAGGTGGTGTATCTTTGTCAGAAAGCTTCCGGATTTACTCCGGAGGAAACACTGGTGGTTGGAGATCGCCTCTATACGGATATCGCCTGTGGCATCAACGCAGGAGTAGATACCTGTGTTCTCTTTACGGGAGAAGCAACACCTGAGGACCTACAGGATACACCTTATAAGCCGACCTACTCATTTGAAAATGTCATTGAATTATTAAAAGCCTGCAAATCCTAAGATTTACAGGCTTTTATATCTACTTATTCTTTTTCATGGCTCTTCACTGCAAAGTCTACGCCATTGTCTTTAGGATCATTCTCATCAAACACATAATCCTTTCCCGGAAGAACTGCATTTAAGATAATACCGGTAAGTGCACCAACTGCAAGGCCGGAAAGACTGATGGTAATTCCACCAATGGTGAATGCGATCGCACCGGCTGCACTATAATTGATACCGATGGAAAGAACTAAAATCAGTGCCGCAATAATAACGTTACGACTCTTGGAGAAATCCACCTGTGTCTCCACAATGTTACGTACACCAACTGCTGAAATCATGCCATACAGCACCAGAGATACACCTCCCACTGTCGCAGTAGGCATACAGGCAATAATTGCCGCAAACTTCGGTGAGAAAGAGAACAGAATCGCAAAGACTGCTGCAATTCGGATAACCAGTGGATCATACACCTTTGTAAGAGACAATACACCGGTATTTTCCCCATATGTGGTATTTGCCGGAGCACCGAATAAAGAAGCAATGGCAGTTGCCAAACCGTCACCGGTTAACGAACGATGTAAGCCCGGCTCCTTAAAGAAATTCTTTCCAACAGTAGAAGAAATCGCTGACATATCACCTACATGCTCTACAATGGTCGCAAGAGCAATTGGCATAATGGTAATAATAGACGTAATAATCATGGACACATCCGGATTCTTGAAGATATAGAAAACAGTGGATTCAAAGTGAATTGGGAATCCCAGAAGGTCTGCTTGCGCAACTGCCGAGAAATCCACTTCTCCCATAACTGCTGCCACCAGATAAGAGCCGATAACACCAATAATAATAGGAACCACCTTAATCATTCCCTTACCCCAGATATTACATATTACCACAAGCGCAATGGCGATTACGGCGATAAACCAATTAGTGGCACAATTATCAATAGCTGACTGAGACAATGTAAGTCCGATTGCAATAATAATTGGTCCGGTAACAATGGGCGGAAAGAACTGCATTACCTTTCCGGTACCGAACATTTTAATAAATGCAGCCAGAACAAGATATACCAAACCGGCGCAAGCTACACCTAAACACGCATAAGGAAGCATTTCTATATTCGGCTGTCCGGAGGTCATGGGCGCAATGGCAAAATAACCACCCAGGAACGCAAAGGAAGAACCCAGGAATGCAGGTACCTTACACTTTGTGATGAAGTGAAACAATAATGTTCCAAGACCTGCAAATAACAATGTGGTGGATACATCTAGTCCTGTCAGCATGGGTACAAGCACTGTTGCACCAAACATGGCAAACATATGCTGCAGACCGAGCAACAACATTTTCGGTGTACCCAATGTTTTTGCATCATAAATACCCGCTTCACCTAAAGCAGTTTTGGTTGATTTACTCATAAGAAGACCTCCTACGTATTAAAATTTATAAAACCCTATTTATAATATTATTCTCAGCATGGGCCATCGTCAAGGAAAACCAACTTGCACAGGCTTCCAAAATTAGCTATACTAAAATTAGTTATTTTCACGAAAGGTACAGGTAATTTCACCATGAAAGAACAGTTATACACTATTCCTTTAAACGAAGCCGTAGATGCAAAGGACGAATGTCCTTTTTGCTTTGTAGAACGCGCCATAGAGCGGGATTTGCTGGACTTCTGTCTGGGCTCAGGAAGCTCTTATATGGAGGCCGATATCCGGGAAATGACGGACAAGGCAGGTTTTTGCCGCCCTCATTTTAAGAAAATGTTTGATTATGGTAACACCTTGGGTAATGCCTGGATTTTAAAGACACATTACATGCGCATGATTGGTGAAATGCAAAGCCAGTTCAAATCTTTCACGCCCGGAAAAGTATCTCTCATGGAAAAACTAAAAAAGAATACCGAAAACAAGAATCCCATCGGCGTATGGGTTGCAGAAAAAGAGGAGTCCTGCTATATCTGTAACCACTTCAAGGAAACCTACGAACGTTATCTTGATACATTCTTCTACATGTACGAACGTGATGATAATTTCCGTATGAAAATCAAAAACAGCAAGGGCTTCTGCCTCCCACACTTTGGGGACCTTTGTAATATGGCAGATATCAAACTGTCTGATAAGGAAAAGCGTGATTTCTACGATATGGTCTTGCCTCTGATGGAATCTAATATGAAGCGACTGGCAGAGGATGTTGCCTGGATGGTGGAAAAATTCGATTACAAGAACAAAGATGCAGATTGGAAAAACTCCAGAGATGCAATCCAGAGAGGTATGCAGAAATTAAAAGGTGGATATCCGGCGGATGACCCATATAAAATGAATAAATAACAATTATCATAAAAAATCTGCAAGTCCACTAGGACATGCAGATTTTTTGCATCATATCAATATATTCTACGATTTCTTCATAAAGCATTTCCGGCTGGAAGGATGCGTCTACAAATCTCTGAGACATCAACCCCTTAACCGTCAAATCCAGCATTTTGCGTACCTTAATACCATCCACGCCGACATGCAGCCCTTCAAAGTCCACACGACTCCAGATTGTCGCATAAGTTTCTTCTAAGGTCTGCTTTTTCTCATAGATACTCATCAATGCTTCGCTCACATCCTCTGTCTCCACACGATTAATGAACATCTGCATGTAAGGATACCCCTTCATGGCATTCATTCTTGCCAATTCCACCTGTTTCATTAGTTCAAACATATCGGTGGTGCTTTCCTTCACCATGGTACTCAGCTCCAGCATTATATAACGAACACTGTATTCATAAATGAACTCATATACCCCTAATTTATTTTCAAAATAATGGAATAAAAGCCCCTTACTGATACCGGCCTCCTTCACGATATCGTCCGTACTTGCATGACGATATCCCCGCAATGCAAATACCTTCAATGCAGCATTAATCATACGATCCTGCTTTTCTTTTTTTAAATCAAAAAACTTATCATTCATATTCCAGTCCCCTTATCCGATTGTACTAATATAACATAATCTTTTGTTTTTTGAAAGTTTTTCGTATATTCTCTTTCTTTTTTTGGAAAAACATAATATTATATTAATATTCAGAACCAAGCGATTTTAATTTGATTTTAAACGTCAAGCTTGCTTGTACGTGCAAAATCATAATTAAAATCATTTGGTGAGAACCAAATATGAGCAAAATGAAAGCAGCCTCGCTGCGATTTTGCGAATGGTTCTGAATATTTACATGCATTTTAAGGAGGATAACAATATGAAAAAATTGGGCAAGATTTTATTATTCGGTGCTGCTGTAGGAACAGCTGCCGCTGCTGCATATCATTATTTCCAGAAAATGGAAAAGGAGAATGAGAAAGCCACCCCCGAAACAGACGAGGACGCTCCCGTTTCCGATGACGATTATTCCTATTTTGACGATGATGATTTCGATGACGCATTAGATTTAACTGCATTGCAGGATGAAGATTTTGACGTGGATTTTGATGACCCTACCCCCGATACCGATATCGAGGATATGGCAACAACTTCTCCTGCGCCGAGTTTTTCCCCTCTTTCTGAAACTTTAATGCAGGAGCAGGATGTAGAAGAATTCTTTGACGAAGATTCTGATGATATCACAGAAGAATAAAAGCAAAAGCATGGCCAACTAAAGCCATGCTTTTTTTAATCTTACTATACCTTCCCGGATTTCCTCTTCGGAAATACCGCCATATCCTAAAATAATTGTTGTCTGCTCTACGTCATCTATAGAAGCCACCAAAGCATCTGACAATCCATATACCCTGACTCCTTCCTTCTCTGCAGCATCAAGAAGCACTTCTTCTCTCCACTTCTCCCTTGCTTTCAAAAGCACATGCAAGCCAGCGTTTTCACCGCTGATTTCAAAATGCTCTTTAAAAGGCTCCAACTCCTCTAAAAGCAAATCATGCTTTCCACGATAAAGCTTACGCATCTTGTTCAGATAGCGTTCAAAATATCCGCCCTTGATAAATTCCTCTAAAATCTTCTGGTCAATACGCGACACTGTGGTAGAGTAAAAACCGCACTCCTGCTTATATTTCTTAAGCAAACTCCTTGGAAGCACCATGTAGCTCACACGTATGGCCGGCGCAATAGCTTTGGAAAAGGTTCCCATATAGATTACTTTTCCGTGTTTATCCATGGCCTGCAAAGACGGAATCGGTTTCCCTTTATAACGGAATTCACTATCATAATCATCCTCTATGATATATCTATCCTCTGCATTTCCTGCCCATTTTAATAGCTCTGCCCTGCGTCCCACACTCATTACCGTGCCGGTAGGATACTGACGGGAAGGCATCACATACACCAATTTTACATCCTCAGTAATCTGCTCCACCAGCATACCATTGTCATCCATACCCACCGTATTTACCGGATAAGCAAAGGACTGAAATATCTGGTAGGCTCTCTTGTAAGTGGGATTCTCCATCGCAGTCGTTATATGCCGCCCCAGTATTTTCTCCAATAACATCAGCAGATAATCATTTCCGGCACCTACCACAATTTGCTCCGGCTCACAATTTACCCCACGGGAAGAATGGAGATATCTGCTTATTGTCTCCCGCAATGAATAATCTCCTTGCGCACTACCACTGGAAAAAAGGCTGGAATTACTGTCACTTAAAATATTTTTATTTATTTTTTTCCACACACTAAACGGAAATTCTGACATGTCTATTGCTGTAGGAGAAAAATCTACTACATACCTTGTTCCTCCGGTTACCTGCGTCTCAATTACCGGTGGCTCTACTGTCTGAGGAAGTTGATACAACTCCTCTAACTTACACGCATAATATCCCTTATATGGCTTTGCCTCGATATATCCCTCGGACAAAAGCTGTTCATAAGCAAATTCCACCGTGCTCCTTGATACCTGCAAATAATCTGCCAAAGAACGGGTTGAGGGAAGCCTCTCTCCGCAAAGAAGCTTCCCCTCTCTTATTTCCTGTTTCACATATTCATAAATCTGTTCATAAAGACATTTTCCACTGTCACTACGCAGAACAATATTTAAATCAAACATGACTAATTAGCCCCGTTTTTTTTCTCCAGAATCATATCCTTTAATTCTCTTGCTTTATCCTTCATACGACTGCTGGCAGCATTAGATGTCACAATCTTAGCAATCAATCTGGAAGACATCTCATAGTCCTCCAATTCAAATGCAAGTGCTGCAAGAAGGTAATCCACGGTCCACTCATCCATTCCTGCGATAGGAGTATTTTCAGAACCTCTGGCTGCAACAAAGCCTTCATATGCATTCTTTAAGTACTCTTTCTCTTCTGCAAAAAGCTCATCCTTCTTTTCTTCAGTAAGCTCTCCCTTTGACTGCAGATACTCCTGATATCCGCGAAGAAGCCATGCAGATTTTAAGCAAATATACGCCTTCTCACTTGCCTTGGCATTTTTTACCACTGCACAAGCCAACGTCAGCTTATAACGCTCAATTGCCTCTTCATAAGAATAAGTCTCTCCTGTCTGTGGTGTAACCTTTACACGCATACAGATATTCTCTCGGATTGCCTTTACCTGTGTCGGCATAATAGTCGGGAAATACCTGCTGAGTGCACTGTACCCACAACTGCATCTGATGGCATCATACTTAACCGCATCAACACCCTCAAATTTCTGACGCAGATCCAGGTCACTGGATAACAGCTTTGCCTTACTGTTCTTCATTACCTTTGCGGTAAATTTCGTTTCACAAACCGGACACTCAATAGTTTTATCAAAAATGTAGTCCTTCTCTTCCAAAACTACCGGCGCAGCCTTCTCCACTGCAACCTTCTTTTTTCCCTTATCGTCCTTCTCAAATAATTTTGAACCGGTAAGATTACCAAGTCCTAAACTCTCTAATCCTGAAAAAATTCCTGCCATAGTCCCACTTCTTTCTTTCGTTTAATTTTTTGGTAACACAAATGAGCTCTTTAAAGATACAATACGGTTGAATACCATTGCCTCTTCCGTGGAATCCTTCGCATCTACGCAGAAGAATCCCTGACGCACAAACTGGAAGTTATCATAAGCTTTCGCCCCCGCAAATGCCGGCTCTAAATAACACTCCTTAAGTACGGTCAAAGAGTTTGGATTCAGGTTCAGGCTTCCGTCCTCATTGTATACACCCTTCTCCTCGTCAATGATGTTCTCATATAAACGCACCTCAGCTTTAATTGCTTTCGCCGCAGATACCCAATGGATAGTTCCCTTTACCTTACGTCCATCGTTAGCATTACCACCTCTGGTCTCCGGATCGTAAGTACAATGAACCTCGATTACCTTACCATTTTCATCCTTTACACAACCGGTACACTTTACAAAGTACGCATTCATCAAACGTACTTCATTACCCGGGAACATACGGAAATACTTCTTAGGAGGCTCCTCCATAAAGTCTTCTCTCTCGATATAAAGCTCTCTGCCAAACGGTACCTGTCTGCTTCCAAGCTCTTCATTTTCCAGATTCTTCGGTGCGTCAAGCCACTCTACCTGATCTTCCGGATAATTATCAATTACCAGCTTTACAGGATCCAAAATCGCCATAAGTCTTGGTGCTTTCGCCTTTAAATCCTCACGGATACAGTACTCCAGCATTGCATAATCTGCGATAGAATTCGCCTTAGAAACACCACAAAGCTCTACAAACTTCTTAATGGACTCCGGTGTAAAACCTCTTCTACGAAGGGCTGCAATAGATACCAGACGTGGATCATCCCAACCATCAACAATCTTCTCTTCTACCAGTTTCTTAATATATCTCTTACCGGTAACCACATTCTTCAGATACAACTTTGCAAACTCAATCTGCTTCGGTGGCTGCGGATACTCAAGCTCTCTTACGACCCAGTCATATAAAGGTCTGTGATCCTCAAACTCCAGGGTACAAATAGAATGGGTAATCCCCTCTATTGCATCCTCAATCGGATGTGCAAAATCATACATCGGATAAATACACCAGGTATCACCGGTATTGTGGTGAGTCATATGTGCCACACGATAAATAACTGGATCTCTCATGTTTATATTAGGAGATGCCATATCAATCTTTGCACGGAGAACCTTCTCACCATCTGCAAATTTGCCATTCTTCATATCCTCGAAAAGCTGTAAATTCTCCTCTGCGCTTCTCTCTCTGCTGGGATCATTCTTACCCGGCTCTTCAAAAGAACCTCTGTATTCCCGAATCTGCTCTGCAGTCAGGTCGGATACATATGCCTTACCTTTCTTAATTAACTTCACTGCCGCTTCATACATCTCTCCAAAATAGTTGGATGCAAAGAAAAGTCTGTCCTCCCAATCTGCACCAAGCCACTGAATATCAGCTTTGATAGACTCTACGAATTCAATTCTTTCCTTAGTCGGATTGGTATCGTCGAAACGCATATTAAACTTTCCGCCGTACTTCTGTGCCAGACCGTAGTTTAATAAAATACTCTTAGCATGTCCAATATGAAGATATCCGTTTGGCTCCGGTGGAAAACGTGTACGCACAGTATCATACACACCCTCTGCCAAATCCTTATCAATAATCTGTTCAATAAAATTTTTGGAAACTCTTTCTTCCCCGGTTTCCTCCTCCGAATTTAATAATTCCTTTTCCATTTCACTCATCGGTTAATCCTATACCTTTCTTAGGTTACATCTGATAAAATATTATATCAGATGCGCCGAGATTATTCAAGGGAACTACGCCGTCTCATAGTTCTCATTTAATAACTCGCCCTGAATAATAAATATATGTCTTATATCGTCTTTATAGGCTGCTAAATAATCTCCCGGCATACCCAACTGATATCTTTCTTCGTCCCAAACCGGAAAAATCTTGATACCATCTTCCAATTTTTTCACATATATCTGCTTTTCTTTTTTAGGAATGCATACCTTTGCATAATCCCCCAGCATATATGTAACCCCATTATTTTTCCCTTTTACAAGTGGTCTGTAGGCCTTTTCATCCATACTTCCCTCCGTAGCAAAGCTACCCTCCAGACAGTCAAAATAGGCCACCATTTGCTCATGGGTACGAAATTCTACCTTTCCCTGGGAATCCATCACCAAATACAAATCATCTGCCGTTTCAATATCCACTTCACCATCCAGGGTTCGGAGCACGGACCAGCGTCCGATTCCCGGAAGCTCCTTCACGCGTACATAACCGTATTTTTTCTGCTTATGGATATATAACATCGCATCGCTATCATCGTACCGGTAATCCTTGGCATAATATACCGGATACTCTTCAAAATACGCCGTCATTGCCGTATTAAAGTATGCCTCGGAATGTGTTGCACCATGCACCTTCTCGTATAGCTTTTTGCTGATAAATCCGCCTGCCTTTTCCAAATGGCCGCCACCATTACCAATTCCCTTGGTCAGATATACCGCCAATTCATTCGCATTCACTTCTTTGATACAACTTCGTACTGAAAGCTTGTAACCGTCCGGTGTCTCATTGTAAACAAGGCACACATCAATCTCATCCACCTGTAACAGAAAATCACTGATTAATCCCAAAATATTTGGGTCACAAGGCTTAGACTTAATCACCGCAAAGCGATATCCGTCATTATAACTGTAGCGAATCATTGCAATACCGGCAATTTCCAGCTCTTTTAAAGATAGATTCGAATTACGGAACTGATTAATATATGACTTATTATATTCCAGACCATCCCTCATATCCATATCCACCGGATCAGAAAGCTCTGACATCTGATTGGTATCCGTATACAATCCATAATACAATGCTGTGGATAGTATCATGTCATCTTCCACCGGATAGTACTCTTCCTTCAGCATACGCCATACGAGAGTGGCACAGCTACCAAGTCTGGGCTCAATACGGCTTAAGGGCTGATCCGTAATCTCAATCTGATGATGATCTATAATTGCCACATAATCCGCCTCTAACCGGGTAACATTACCGGCTCCATACTGACAGTCCACAGTAAGCAAAAGTCCCTCTATTTTTCCTTTATCCTGCGCCGGAACAAACTCTATAGGCAAATTCAATTTCTTTATCATCAGGCATAAATTGGCCTTTTGTATCTCAAAGCGTCCACTGTACACCATCCGCACAGCTTTGCCTCTGCTCGTAAAGAATTTGTACAAACCAAACGCTGCCGCAAGTGCATCTGCGTCCGGATTGTCATGACACTGAATGGTAATGGGGTTAAATCGCAACAAATCAGATAACGTCATCTCAAAATCCTTTCCATAACAATAAAATCGGGTAGGTTCCCCTACCCGATTATTATACTACAATTATTCAGTACCTTCATAATTATAATGCAAAAATTCATTAAAAATTGCTACGCAATGGAATTTTTGCACTCCTGAATCATGTTCTTACGGTCTCAGCAACAAGTGCTTCGACCTGTCCTGAATAGTTACGTTATTTCTTTTAATTACATTAATTCTTTTAAAATACGATTTACGATTTCATCTACTACTTCTGCATGAATTGTTCCCACACAATGACATCCGTCTGATTTTACGGATACCAGTTTTTTTGCATTTTCCCTTAATTCTGTTAATTCTCGCTTGCCAAATGCTACTCGTTTGATATTAATCACATCCATCGGTCCGATGTTATTCGACGTAGAACTACCTCCCACAGCTCCGCAACCTAAGGTCAAGGCCGGGAAAAGCTCTGTGGTTGCACCAATACCACCTAAAGCACCCGGTGTATTTACCAGAAAACGGGATGCCGGAATCTGAAGTGCAAACTTCTGAACCAATGCTTCATCCTGTGCGTGCATACTAAAGGTGTGGCCAGCTCCCTCCATGTGCAGAATCTCAATACTTCTCTGTAGTACATGTTCCACATCGGGTTCTACAAACAGCCCAAGAATCGGCGCAAGTTTTTCTCTTGAATACGGTGCGCCTTCTCCAACCTTCGTTTCTCTTCCCACCAGTACTCTGGCATGTTCCGGAATTCCGCTAAGTCCCGCATATTCTGCAATTTGTTTACAGCTTTTTCCAACAATTTTAGGATTCATGGTTCCGTTTGCACGTAAGATAAATTGTCCCAGAAGTCGGAGGCCAAGCG
>JAZQIQ010000012.1:0-68538 GCA_045541195.1 Acetatifactor sp.
CCCAGTGGGGTGCCAAACGCTACATGAATATGGATCATCTTTACGAAATGGATATTCAGGAAGAGTCTGATATCATAGCCGGTTAACTGCCGGCTACCAAGCGGCTAAAATTAATTTTGCGAAAAATATTTGACACTATCATGTAAATATTACCCTTGTCATACAGGTTTGAAGGATTTAAATTGTCTTTTTTGTTATTGTCCCATGTACGGGAGAGAAAAATGTCCCGGTAATCCCAAATATCTGGAGATAAACGGCAAAAGAATAAAAGTATGTGACGAATGTACTTTTCCACATAATCCTGATAATTATAATATAATTATTCACACTTTATCCAATGAGAAATAAGTAATTGATTAAATGGATATTTGTTTGTTGATTTTTTCAAAGTACTATGCTAGACTCGTCTTTGCACAAAGAATGTGAGTAACTATTCAGAGCCATGCGAATTTGAGAAGAAAGACCGTGTAAGCTTGCTTACTAAGGGATGTTTTCTTAAATTCATATGGCGAGAAGCCAAACATGAGCAAAAGTAAAGTGCTGAAAGCACGATTTTGCGAATGGGCTCTGAATAGTTACGAATGTGAACAATTTAGGTAAAATGTACTCTGAGAGCACATTAGGGAATCAGGTGTAAGTCCTGAACGAACTCGTCGCTGTGAAGAGGGAGCTGCTTTTCCGGATGAAGAATCAACCACTGGGAAACCGGGAAGGTGAAAAGCTGCGTAGATCTCCAAGTCAAAAGACCTGCCTATTTTGGTCCGTAATACCACGAGTAATTGGTTAAAAGGAGAAAGAACAATGGAAAAAAAGATGAACAAAAAATTGCTGCTGGGTGCAGGTATCCTAGTAGCATTGATTGCAGCGTTTGCAATTATTTTTACAAAATTTAGTGCAAAGCCTGTAGAAGGTAGTAAAGCGATTACTATCGAAGTAGTGAACAAGGCACAGGAATCAAAGATTTATGAATTAAAGACGGATGCGGAATTCCTTCGTCAGGTAATGGATGAAGCAGATGGACTTACCTATGATGGTATCGAGAGCGAATACGGTATGATGGTTTCTACCGTGAACGGTGAAGTTGCCGATTACAATGTAGATATGTCTTACTGGGGCTTCTACGTAAATGGAGAATATTGTAACTACGGTATAGATACACAGCCTGTTTACGATGGAGATGCTTTTCAGATTGTATATACAATTTCTACTCCATAGTTATGGAAAGTAAATCAAAAGTTGCAATTAAAGATATCGCATTAATCGGAATGATGGTTGCGATTATAGAAGTGTGTAAAGTAGCACTTGCCTGGGCACCCAATATCGAGCTGACCAGCTTCTGGATTATCATGTTTACTCTTTTCTTCGGAAAGAGGATTCTTTATGTGATTCCTGTATTTATATTGATTGAGGGTACTATGTACGGTATGCATCTGTGGTGGATTATGTACCTGTATGCATGGCCCATACTGGCACTTTGCACATGGTTTCTTCGGAAGAAGGATTCTATTTTCACTTATTCAATGCTTTCGGGAATATTTGGCTTATTTTTTGGTTTTCTTTGTGCACTGCCTTATGTTCTCATCGGAGCTGCGGATGGTGGAATTGTGAATGGACTCTATGCCGGATTCACCTGGTGGGTGGCGGGAATCCCTTGGGATATCGTTCACTGCGTGGGGAATTTTGTGATTATGCTGGTGCTGTATTATCCGGTGAAAGCGATTATGTTAAAGTCTAAGAATTTAATAATGGATTAAAAGAAAAGCCTATTGCATATATTATCAGCAATAGGCTTTTGTATTACTACTTTGTAAGTTTAAATTGAATCTTATACAATGATTCAAAACCATCCGGTACCATTCCATGTAAAGGAGAAGAATGTAATTCAAAGATGGATTGGTCATAGTTCACATCACAGGATACATCAATGTCACCAAGAGTCAATTGATAATCCTGAAATGCCAGATCATACCAATCTAAGTAATAGAAAAACTTCGGAATTTTGAAGTTGGATAAAAGAGATTCGTCTTGAGCAGCAGTGAATGCCAAGGTGGAATAAATCATTTCTTCCCAAAATCCATTGAAAAAAATAGTACCTACAAAATCCTTTTCAAAATCAAAGGATATTCCCGTCAAATAGTTATTATCAAGAGTATAATCAAATGTGATAATCGGTTGTTCGATAAACTCATAATAGTTGTAGTTTAAGGGATCAAATTGCCCGTTCTCTCTAAGATAATATCCTTCGTAAGTATAAAGCTTATTACTGCGTTTAATAGAGAAATAATCCGCATAATAATTGTAATTCTCTATATATTCTGTTAAAGTTAAATCTCCCTTATTGGGCGGTGTCATCTCACAGATAGAAATTCCAGTGAGGATAACGAAATAGATGACAAAAAATAAAGCAATCTTCAATGCAGGAACAACAGATTTTCTTTCCGGAATCTGATAATCAAAAAGTTGAAAATCCCATCTGGTACACCTATTTTCTAAGTATTCGGCGCGGCTTTGATATAGCCGATATAAATTAAAGAAAGGAATATTTAAGCCATATCCCCACAAGAGTACTTTGCATGTACGCTGGAATGCTTCCTTGTATGTAAGCCTTTCACCATTTAAATTGCTTATGGTGATGCCAAAGATATATTTTCCAGGTGTAGTGCCAAAGTGGGAAATACACAGGGGTTCCAAAAAAAGCATTAATAATAAACCAAAAAAAGCGAATAAATATTCTTCTAAATTACTTTCAGTGGATATCCGGTGAAGAAGGACAATCCATACAAATTCTATCAAGAGAATACAGATTGTTATATCAATATCCCGTGCGATATATCTTTTCCAAGGATTGGGAGTTGATTTCTCCACATCGGTGCATTGATATGCAGGACTAATATTTTGCTCCAAGCTGTGAAGCTTTTCAAGATATTCGTTAACGTTAATTGTATTATATGATAGCCCTGTCTGCTTGATATCTTTGCAAATAGTAATAGTATTCTGCAGATGATACATCTCTTGATACATATATATGATATGCTGCTGCATAATCTGCTCCAGCGTATTAGGAGAGTTTTGTAATTCCTTTATCTTTTCAATGGGTACTGCTAACTCCCGGAAGAGACGAATCCTCTTCAATTCTTCAAGATCATTTTCACTATAGTCGCGGTAACCATTTTTCCTTCGCTCGGGTATCACTAGACCTTCCTTTTCATAGTATTGTATATTGGCGAGGCTAAGTCCGCTTTGCTCTTCTACATCCTTAATATTCATTTGATGATTCCCCCTCTGTACATATATTAAAGTATAAAGGTAATTTACAGTCAATAGAAAATATTAAGAAAGTGCAATTCTTAGATAATTGCACTTATTTCGGTTGTATTTTTATTATTGACATCTTTGAACCATGGTCGGTATGAATTATATGTGATATTATTAAAAACAGCCTACTGCTCAAGTGTATAAGTAGGCTGTTTTGATGATTCCATAAAAATGTAATATATGCCAGAAATTTTCCAAATCCATATGCTAATTCATAAAAAAAATACGGTAAAGGTAGCAACAAGTATTCCTTTAAGTTTTACAACTTCCTTACTTGGACAAGCGATTTATAAGAAAATGTCCTTACATTTTACGAAAAGTCGTATTCCATTGGTTATGAGGGTCAGAGATAACCCTATCAGCAATGCTTCTGTCCAAAAAATCAAATTGTATTTTTCATATACATATCCAAAATTGTGTATATAAACCTTAAAAAGAATTACTCCTATCCCAAGTAAGACTGTCAGTACGAGATATTCTTTCAAAATATTTTGCAAAACCTTTTTTTCCTGCTTACTGATTTCAGAGATTACATCAATGGCGGAGTCTGAAATATTGGAATCCAGTCCGAGTAATTCCGCAACTGTTGTATCCAGTACCTTCGCCAGCTCCGGGAAAAGTGATAAATCAGGATAATTTAATCCCCGTTCCCATTTACTTACTGCTTTATCTGTAACATGAAGCTGCTCAGCTAACTGCTTCTGGGTCATGTTTTTTTCTTTTCGTAGAGATACTATTTTTGTTCCGGTATATGTTTGATTCAAAAAATCGCCTCCTTCCTTTTAATAGAATACTGGAAGGAGGCAATTTTGTCATCCGACTTAAAGTAGAATCATATATTTCGATGTAAAAGTCTCATCTTAAACTCCCTGATTTTCGCACCATAGCGGCTGGTCATAATTGCACCGAATATCATCAGTCCCAGTGGAATTCCCAGACACATTCCATCTATCATACCATTTAAGAAGCTATCCCCTCTGTCGGTAAAGAGATTTACCAGATAGATAATTTGTGTGATTATTCCAATAACAAAAAGAATATGAACCCTCTTATTCAGCTTCTTCTTATCCTCATTGCTATATTCCGCAACCTTTAATACAGTTTCTTCCAGCTCTTTATTCATTTTTTCATCCTTCCTTTCTCCATCCAAAAGTTCTCTGAGTTCTACCTCATAAAAATCTGACAGCTGAATGAGAATATCCAAATCAGGCAAATTGGATCCGGTCTCCCAACGGGATACACTACGATTTGATACGCCCATAATTTCTGCAAGCTTTTCCTGAGTAATATTTTTCTCTTTTCGAAGCTCCTTTAAGAAGCCACCGATTTTCTGTTGGTTCATACCACTTGTCTCCTTTCGAACCCATCGTAATCTTATTGGATAAAAAATAACATGACATAGAGCGAGAATAAGCATATTTTAGCATATAGACACGTGGTGTCCAGTAATTTATTTCATGATTTGAGTCGTAAAAAGTATGTTATAATATGCTAGATAGCTTATTTTTAGGGGAATGTTAATATGCGTTGCTTGTGGCAACGGCACATTTTGACATATGATAAGGCTACCAAAGCACAGGAGGAGTATAAAATGTTCCACGAGAATTTAAAAACACTGAGAAAAGAGAAAGGTTTTTCACAGGAGCAGTTGGCAGCCCGTTTAAGTGTGGTTCGCCAGACAGTATCAAAATGGGAGAAAGGACTCTCTGTACCGGATGCGGAGTTACTTATAAAGCTTTCAGAAGTATTGAATGTAGAAGTGAGTGACTTACTGGGAGAAAAAATCGAAGTAAGTGAAGGTCGTAGTGAAACAGAAGTATTAGCGGCTGAACTTGCTAAATTGAATGAACTGCTGGTGGTGTATGGTGAGAAAGCCGGACAAATGAAAAAAGCCATTAAGAAATGGGTTGGAATCATTTTGGTTGTACTTTTTATTGCTGCCATCTATGAACCATGGTCGGATATGTGGTATGAGTTTGGACAGAATATTGCTCATATTATGAATGATTAGTATAAAGAAGATAGTGCAAGAAATAAGCACTATCTTTTTCTTTTAAGAAAACTTTAAATATATATTCAAAGAAACTTTAATGGAGTAAACTATAATTTGATAAGTGCAAAAGACATGGGTTGTGGAGGAATAAATATAAGCAATGCGAGTATCCCAAATTACAGAAGAAAACATAACAGATGACATCATAGACCGTCTTTTATATGAGGGATTAGAATACACCGATGAAAAGGCAGACTGTATCATTGTATTAGGAAGTACCACTGCTGTAAAATATAGAGTCCCGAAGGCAGTAGACGTTTATATGTCCGGACGATGTAATAAAATCATGATGTGTGGCGGAGCCATAAAGAATATTTTTGAGAAAATCATGGCTGAAGCAGAGCATATGAAAGAGAAAGCTATGGAATTAGGTGTTCCGGAAGAGGGTATTATTTTAGAAAGTAATTCCCAGAATACCATTGAAAATATTCTTTGTGCACTTCTGGAATTGCAGCGTAATTTCTACCTGAATAAGATTAAGAGAGTTATCTTAGTGACTACTACCTACCATATGCGCAGAAGCCTGCATATTGCAAGATACCTATTTCCGGAACATATTAAGGTAATTCCTTGTCCCGCAGATGATACCAATACTAAAAGGGACAATTGGATGAAGAATGAAGCCGGGACCAAGAGAGCACGGATGGAGGCGATGAAGATTGTCATATGCGTGAGAAATGGAGTAATTCCGGATTTTGAGATATAGTTAAGGAAGAAATATATGAAACAAAAAACTGATAGATTATTGATTCGTGAGTTTATTCCCGAAGATGTAAATGACTTGTATGAAATACTTGGTGATGAGGAAACCATGGTTTATGTGGAGCCCAAATATGATTTTCAGAAGGTGCAAAGTTTTCTAATTGAATTTTGTATTGAATGTAGAGGTGCAGTGGCAGCAGTACATAAAGAAAGTCAGAAAATGATTGGATATATTCTCTTCAACGAGATTGAAAAGGGTATTTATGAACTTGGTTGGATATTCAATAAAAATTATTGGCAGCAGGGGTATGCATATGAAACATGCTCAAAAGTAATAGAATATGCTTTTTATGAATTAGGGGCATATAAAATAGTTGCTGAAACTGCAGATAAAGAAAAATCCGTAAAGCTGATGAGAAAATTAGGGATGAGGCAGGAAGGAATACAATGTAACTATACAAAGGATACGAGGGGCAATTTATTGGATTTTTACACTTTTAGTATATCAAAAGAGGATTATAAATCATGAATGAAGTCTTGAGGGGGATAGGGTTAAAATGAATTACAAATTATTATTATTCGATTTAGACGGAACATTACTTCGCAGTGACAAAACCATCTCAGAGAATACATTGGAAGTATTAGAAAAATGCAGAGAAAATGGAATTTTAATAGGAGTATCCACTTCCAGAAGCGAAAAAAACTGCCTGATATTTATTCCAAAACTCCGTCCGGATATTATTATTTCCAGCGGTGGTGCGCTGCTGAAATATCATGACAGGTATATTCATAAGGCAGAGTTTTCTATAGAAGAAACAAATCGGATGATTGCCTTGGCACGGGGGATTTGTAGAGCGGATGTTGAAATTACCATTGATACTTTGCATGAACACTATTGGAATTACAAGATTGACCCCAATAAAGTGGATGCCAGTTGGGGTGAGAGCAAATATACAGACTTTGAGGATTTTCAGGAGCAAGCATTAAAGCTTTGCGTAGAAATATTCGATGGGGCAAAGGCAGCGCAGCTTGCCGAGAAATTACCAAATTGTGATTGCGTGAAATTTTCCGATGGGGAGTGGTATAAGTTTACGAAGAAAACAGCTACCAAGGAAAGTGCCATCATCAATCTCTGTGAGAAGTGTGGTATATCCGTGGACAGTATCATTGCATTCGGAGATGATCTTGTGGATATCGGTATGTTGAAGCTTTGTGGAAAAGGCGTAGCTATGGGGAATGCTTTGGATGAGGTAAAAGCAGCAGCGGATGTAGTAATCGGAAGCAATGATGAAGAGGGAATAGCAGAGTACTTGAAGAGGGAGATTTTGTAAGAGATGAATTATGAAATAAAAGAATATAAGACTTACAAAGAACAAGAGATCATGAATCTATATGGAAGTGTAGGCTGGACAAACTACACAGACAATTCGACTATGTTGGAAAATGCCTATAAAAATTCCCTAAAAATCTATGGTGCTTATGATGGTGAGAAGCTTATAGGTATCATCAGAGTAGTTGGAGATGGGTATTCGATTGTGTATATTCAAGATATCTTGATTTTGCCGGAGTATCAGCGGCAGGGAATAGGGAAGGCATTGATAGAAAAGGTCTTGGAGACATATAAGCATGCATATCAGAAGGTTTTGCTGACCGATAACACGGAGAAGACCATTCAATTTTATAAATTGGTGGGCTTTATGATGGATACGGATATTGACTGTAGAGCGTTTTTGAAGGTGTATTAGAGGGGTATAAAGGATGAACAGATTATTACTCATGGCTCGCGGCATGAACAGCAGATTTCCGGAGGGAAATGATCCATACCAGATAATGACCAGACTCCTTGAGGAATGTGGGGAAGTTGCAAAGGAAGTGAATCACTTTGAAAATAGCGGAACAAAGTCTTTGAGGCATGGGGAACCTTCCAAGGAAAAGCTTGCCGGGGAGATAAAGGATGCGTTGAATGCGCTGATGCAGCTTACCCTATATTATGGTGTGGAAAAGGAGCTTACACAGGCTATTGAAAAGTCCATTAATAATCTCACATTGGAGGGACATATAAATGAGTAGAAAGCTTGTGATTTCTTTCCCGGGTGGACGTGGATATGAAGTGCCGCTGCTTTACTTTGGGTCCAAGCATTTTGAGGATTTAGGCTATGAGAAGATATTTATTAGTCATCCGGCATCCGGGGAAAAGGACTTTGATGCACTTCTAAAGAATGCAGAGAGAGTGATAGAATCCATTGATTTTGATGAGTATGAGGATGTAGTATTTATTGCAAAGAGCATTGGAACTCTGGTGGCCTGCAAGATTAAGGACAAGTATAATATTTCTGCATCGCTAATCCTCTTCACTCCGGTGGAGAGCACACTACCATACATAAAAGAGGATAATGATATCCTTCTTGTGGCAGCAGCTGAGAGGGACAGACACTGGGATACGCAGATTTTGAAAAATCACTGCGAAAAGGAAAACGTGAAATGTTATGTGGAGCCGAATATCGGACATCGAATGGAAGTGATGAATGACTTGAAGAGAAATTTAGAAGTGATTTCGAATGTAATCGGACAGATTGAGTGAATTAAGGAGATTTCAAAATGAAGGAATACAAGGTTGTAGAAGTTAACAAGAAAAAAGATGTGGAAAAGGTAATGAATGATATGGCCAAGCAAGGCTGGGAGGTAGTCAGTGTAAACTTTTGGAGTTATTGGAAGGTTAGCCTGATGATTACCTTTGCAAGAGAGAAATAAATTTGATAAAATAGCTAGTCAAATAAAAAATAGTGTGCTACAATTATCGACATGACGTAGTATTGAAAACCACTTGTTAAAGGAGATGCATATTATGGCTTATTTTGATATATATACCGATTCTTCCTGTGATTTACCCAAGGAGATGATTGCCCAATATGACTTGAAGGTTATGCAGTTGGAAGTTATTATTGATGATAAACCACCGGTACTGAATAGAGATATTGAGGCAAAAGATTTTTATGACCAGCTTCGTAATGGTGCCAATGCCAAGACAGCAGCTGTTACGCCCGGTTTTTTTCAGGAGCACATGAAGAAAAGCTTAGAGGACGGTAAGGATATTCTGTATTTAGGATTTTCTTCCGGTCTGTCCACTACCTATAATAGTGGAGCTATGATTTTGGAGGAATTAAAGGAGCAGTTTCCGGAACGAAAGATTATGCATCTGGATACCTTATGTGCATCGGCAGGACAGGGACTCGTAGTGCACTATGCAGCGTTACAGAGAGAAGCCGGCAAATCCATGGAAGAAGTGTATGCAGGAGTTATGTCTATTAAAGATAAGATTCATCATGAGGTAACCGTGGATGATTTGTTCTTCTTAAAGAGAGGCGGCAGAATCAGTGCTACTACTGCAGTTGCGGGATCTATATTAAAGATTAAACCACTCATTGTTGTTACCCCGGAAGGGAAGCTGGAAAATGTGGGCAAAGCCAGAGGCAGAAAAAATGCAATGAGAACGATAGTATCTAACATGGTAGAAACAGCAGATATTGATTCTTGGAATCATGTATTTATCTCTCATGGAGATTGTTTAGAAGATGTTATGGCTGTAAAAGAAATGATAGAAGCAGAATTTCCGAAGGCAAAGGTTACCATAAGCGATGTTGGTCCGGTCATCGGTGCCCACACCGGTCCGGGAGTTATTGCACTTTGCTTCCTTGGTAAGACAACGAAAGGTACAAAATAAATAGGCTATAGAGAATTTAGAGGGAAATCAGTTGATTTCCCTTGTTTTTTTGTGAATAAACAAATATAATGAAAACAGAACATTTGTTCTTATATAATTCAATTTATATAGAATGGGAGCCTAAAATTATGATAAAGAATGTTTATTTAGAAATCCCGGTACTGGAGAATGATAGTTTTCTTTTGCGGGCAATCGACATAGAGAAAGATGCAGAGGATTTATTAAAGGTGTATTCGGATGAAAAATCAGTCCCTTTATTTAATTCTGATAATTGCTGGGGAGATTTTCACTGCACGACATTGGAACAAGTACAGGAAATGATAGCTGCATGGCAGAGAGAATATGGAAAGAAATACTATGTGCGATGGGCAGTTGTGGATAAGAATACCTCAGAGGTTGTGGGGACTATAGAGCTTTTTAATCGGAAGGCCGAAGATTATTTCTATGATTGCGGACTTCTTAGGCTGGATTTACGTAGTGATTATGAGAATGGGGAACATATCTGTAGTATTCTTGGATTGATAGTGGCTCATACCAAGGAGATGTTTCACTGTGATTGGATGGCAACAAAGGCCATCCCTCTAGCAGAAGAACGTATACGAGTATTGAAAAAAATGGGCTTTTCTTTATCTCAGGAAGTAATTATGGGACGTGATGGTACAAGGTATGGTGAGTACTTTGTGAAGGAGATATAGGTCATGGTTTATGACAAAGAGCCGGCTACCTAGTAGTAATTAGAAATATATGGAGGAAACGGTGACTCGACATCCGATGAAGTGCGAGGAAAAATAATATGAAATTTTACAATAGATGTATTATAATGTACCTAGTGTGAAGCACGAGTTTGTGCGTCAGAAAAATCAAATTTGAAAGGAAACATATTATGAGAATTGCAGTAACATATGATAATGGAGAGATTTTTCAGCATTTCGGACACACGGAGCAGTTCAAGGTGTATGATGTGGAGGATGGAAAGATTATTTCATCAGAAGTTGTGGATACCAACGGCAGCGGTCATGGAGCGCTGGCAGGTGTATTAAATTCATTAAATGCGGATGTATTGATTTGTGGCGGTATCGGTGGCGGTGCACAGGCAGCTCTGGCGGCAGCAGGCATTAAGTTGTATGGCGGAGTAGCAGGTAATGCAGATAATGCGGTAGAGGCATTTGTAGCCGGTAATCTGTCATTTAATCCGAATGTGCAGTGTAATCATCATAATCATGAGCATGGTGAAGGTCATGTATGTGGCAACCATGGTTGTGGCGGAGAGCATCACTGCGGCGGACACTAAAAGTTGATACATTAATAAAACTTTAACATCTCCAAAACATTTCAGAAAAAATCATGGATTAAGATAACATCATCAAGTGAAGCGGAGGACAAAAAGATGTTATTTGAAATTGTAAGAGTTATCAGTAATGTGTTAGAAATGATTTTTTAAGATACAAGAAATGTTTATGAAAAGGAGAATGTTAAAATGAAAAAAGAAAATTATGTAACTTTAGTAATGGGAACTATCGGCGGACTCATCTTTGCACTGGGTATGTGCATGTGTCTGCTGCCGGAGTGGGGCGTATTTAATCAGGGTGTTGTAGTAACCGCAATCGGTGCAGTGGTCCTTCTGGCAATGTTAATTGTAAGAAGAAAGATGGTTGGAAAGAAGCCTATAAAGGTAAATCCTAAGACTGTAGGAAAAATCGCATACGGTGTTATCAGCAGTTTGGTATTCGGAACGGGTATGGGTCTGGTGATGGCATTCGAGGGCATGATGTTCTGTGGAATTATTGTTGGAATCGTCGGTATTGGGATGTTGCTTGGATTGATTCCAATGTGCTTAGGTATTAAGAAAGAAGACTAATTACATAAAGGTTAAACATAAAGAGTCCACCAAGTCAGAAATGATTTGGTGGATTTTTCATGAAAAAAATACTTGAAAAACATTATAATTTAGATTAGCGTTAATTTATATCGTTATAAGAAGTTTAGGATAAGCAGTGAGGATAAGGCATGGATTTAAAAGAACGTGCAAGAAAGCTCAAAACAGATATTCCAACCATATTTCTGGCGTTGAAGGATAAGGATACGCCCATAATTGCGAAGCTATTTGCAGGAATGACGGTCATATATGCTCTTTCACCCATCGATTTTATCCCGGATTTTATTCCGGTACTGGGATATCTGGATGATCTGATTCTTTTGCCGACATTGGTAGCATTAACTATTAAATTCATTCCGAAGGAAGTGTTAGAGAAAAATCGGAAGCTGTCTGAGAATCTTTGGGAGAACGGAAAGCCGAAGAAGTGGTATTATGCTCTGCCCATTGTTTTGATATGGGTAATCATTCTTTGGATAATTATCAGAGCTTTTATACTTTAAGGAAGGATGAAAGAACAAATGAAATACAAACCACAAATACATACGATACCTGTGGGCGACACAGAGATGGATTATGCCGTTTTCGGTAAGGGAGAAAAGCCTCTTATCATGATTCCGGGGCTGAATTTGAAGTGTGTGAAAGAAGTAGCAGTTCCTACGGCTTACATGTACCGCATTATTGGAGAGGAATATAAGGTATATATTTTTGACCGCAAAGCTGATATACCGGAGGGATATACGGTGCGGGATATTGCAGGAGATGTGGCATATGCCATGAGAAAGCTTGAGATTAGCAATGCAGATGTACTTGGACTATCGCAAGGAGGAATGATTGGACAGTATCTGGCAATGGATTATCCGGAGCTGGTACATAAGCTGGTGCTGGGAGTAACCTTATCCAGAGAAAATGCTACTGTCAAAGAAGTAATTTCCAACTGGATTTCTATGGCAGAACAGGGAGATTACGAGGAAATCGCTGTGGACATGTTGGAAAAGATGTATACGGATGCTTATAAAGAAAAGTATGGAAAATTAATCCCACTTATAAGCAAAGCCGGCAAACCAAAGGATATGGAGCGGTTTATTACTTTGGCGAAAGCATGCTTTTCTTGTGATACTTATGAAGATTTGCATAAGATTAAGTGTCCCGTATTTGTGATTGGCGGAAAACTGGACCGTGTAGTTTCCGGGGAAGCTTCTGTGGAGATTGCAGAGAAGCTTGGCTGTGAAATCTATATGTATGAAGATATGGGACATGCGGTACACGAAGAAGCAAAAGATTTTAATGAAAGAGTACTTGCATTTTTGCGAGAGGAATAGATTATGATTTACTGGATAATTGCTACAGGCTGTGCGTTTTTTATAAAGGGACTTTGCGGCTTTGCCAATACGTTGGTGTTCACAACTATACTCAGCTTTGGTAATAATAACATCAATATCTCTCCGGTGGAGTTGATTCTGGGGTATCCCACTAATGCCATTCTTGCATGGAAGGAAAGAAAATCTATAAAGTGGAGCGTATGCCTCCCTTTGGCGGCGTTGGTACTTCTGGGAAATGTGCCGGGGATTTTGTTCTTGAAGAATGCTGATACTACCGTGGTGAAGATATTCTTTGGTTTTGTCATTGTATTTATTGCACTGGAAATGCTCCTTAGAGAGCTTCGTCCCGGCAAGGTAAAAGAATCTAAGGTAGTTCTTGCTATTATTGGCATTTTCTCTGGCGTTTTGTGCGGACTATATGGCATTGGTGCTCTTCTGGGGGCCTATGTGAACCGTGTAACAGATAACAGTAGCGCTTTCAAAGCGAATATCTGTGTGGTATTTCTGGTGGAGAATACTTTCCGTATCATTCTTTATGCAGCTTGGGGAATTATTACTTTGGAAATCTTTAAACAGGCAGTGATACTTCTTCCGGTGATGCTGATAGGTCTCTGGCTGGGAATGTGCAGCAGCAAGGTGCTGGATGAGAAAATCGTAAAAAAGATAGTTATACTTATGCTTTTGGTGTCGGGCGTGGCACTGGTGTGGAACAGCTTGTAATATGTCTAAGAAAAAAGGAAAAAAGACAAAGTCTTTTAGTTTTTGTTGACAATGATAAAGTCCACTGTTTAATATGAAAAAGGAGTATAAAATTAAATAGGGGGGATTATATGAAGGACGTTTTTTTATCTGATCTATCAGAAGAAGAAAGAGAAATTGTAGAGTATGGTATTACACAGGGGATGGTGTTACTTATCGGCCTGGTTGTTGCAATAGTAATGGGGATACTATTAAAAATACCGGGTAAAGCAATTATCTTTCTTGCATGTTCTTATTTTCTACGTATCTATGCAGGGGGGTATCATGCAAAAACACAGTCTCAGTGTACTATCTTTTCAGCAGTTGCCACATTCCTATGTTTCCTTTGGTTAAAATATTTGATTATGCCTATGCCGGTTTTACATATTTTGTCATTGGCTACAGGAGTATTTGTTTTTCGATTTGCACCTATAGATAATGAAAATAAAGAACTGGATGAGGTAGAGAAAAGGTTTTATGCAAAGAAAACACAAATAATTGTATTGATTGAAGCTATAGCTTACATTATTTGCGGGTTATTAAAATGGAATAGTGTTTGCTATTGCATTAATCTTAGTTTGATTTTTGTCGCCATGTTGATGTTAATGGAGATGGTTAGTAAAAGAATGAAAGGAGAACTGAGATGAAAATATTATTGTGTGATGATAATCCTATGTTTTGTGAAGAATTGGAAAAGGGATTAGAGCAATATGAAATCACCCATAGGGAAGAGTTTATTATTCAAAAGGTATTTTCCGGAGAGGATGCCTTAAAAAGGTTGGGAGAGGAACCATGGGACGTTCTGTTTATGGACATTGAGATGCCATTGGTAAACGGAGTGGAAGTGGGTGTCCGAGTTAGAGAGCAGTTAAAGAATTACAGTCTTAAGATTATTTATGTATCGTCTAATCGTGGTTATGCAATGGATTTATTTAAAGTAAATACATTTGACTTTCTGATTAAGCCTGTCGATTATACGGAATTGGAAGAGGTTATGGATAAGCTGATGAACTCTCTTAATCGAAATGGAGAGATGTTTGTTTATCGTAAAAAGGGACAGACAGTACGCTGTAAGATAGAAGATATCCTGTATTTTGAGAGCAGTCTGAAGAAAACAGTGATAGTTACAAAGCAGAAGACAGATGAGTTTTATTCTCCGCTTAAGGATGTATACGAAGAATTAAAGGACAAGCGTTTCTTCTATTGTCACAAATCCATACTGGTTAATTACGACAGAGTGGCAGAATTTTACTATGATAAACTGGTATTAGACAATAAAGAAGAACTGGAAATAAGTCAGGCGAAAAGAAAAGAAGTACGCCAAATGATTAGTGAAATGGGGTTGGCGTAATGTTGGAATTGAGTTTTGTTATTGTATATTTAATTACAAATGCCTTTAATGTCTTGTGTATTGCGCGATTTTTCCATATATATTCAGAAGAGAAAATCCCTTTTCATAAAGAGATGATAGGATATGTCTTGCATTATTCCGTTATTTCTACGGTGTATATATGCGTGGGAATACCGATGATTATGCTTCTTCTGAATATAACAGGTATTTTTTTGTTATCCCGGTTGTATGAGAAAAATTGGAAGAAGAACATATTAATGGTAGTTCTGATTTATGCAATTATGTTTATTGCAGAATGCATGGGAATGGTTGTGTTGGAATTTGCGCCCCGGAATGTGTGGGAGCAGCAGGAGAATATCACCCAGCTGGCTTTAATTATTCAATGTGTTGCTACTTCTATAAGTGTACAGGTATATAAGAAGTTTAAAGGGATGAGGAGAAGTGATAACGTTCCCTGGAGCTGTTGGGGAAGTGTTATAATGATTCAGGTCGTGCTTGTATACTTCATGATTTCACTGGCCAATAAAATGGATATAGAATATTTTATACAAGCAGCGTTGTTATTGACAGTAGTAAATTTTGTGGTGATATATATTTATGATAAGCTGATCATATCTGAAGAAGAAAGAATAAGGAATTTTCTGCTTATAGAACAGAAGGAAAGCTATCTTAGAGAAATGGATATTCTTATGGAATCACAGAAAAGGGTTCGCGGAATCTATCATGATACCAAGAATCATCTTCTGGTAATGCGTTCCTATCTGGTGCAGAAGAAGTATTCGGATTTGGATAATTATCTGAATCAGTTACAGGAGGAAGTAAAGCAGGCAGTTCCCCAGGTATATACCGGTCAACCGGCTGTGGATAGTATGCTACATTATAAGATGAGTGTGGCAAAGAAGGCCAATATCTCCATAAAGGTAGAGGCCAGTATTCCGGAAAAGTTAAAAATTGATGATTTTGATATAACAGTCATTCTGGGCAATTTACTGGATAATGCCATAGAAGCATGTTGCAAGCTGGAGGAAGAAAAGAGAGAGATTACTCTTTCACTTCGCTTGGTTAGGAATCAGTTTTTTGTAGTGGTAGAAAATCCTTTCAAAGGAAAGATCCGATGGAGTCAAGGGAATCCTTTGACGGGTAAGGAGGATAAGAGTAATCACGGTATCGGATTACAGAATGTAAAGCGAGTGGTAGAGAAATACAATGGAATAGTGGAAATGTCTGAAGAGAACAAGATATTTAGGGTAAAAACCATGCTTTATCTTGGATAATGGCAATAAAACGTTGGATTGTGGCAATAAAAGTCACAATCCATTTTTTTTTTGTTACTCTCTATTTGTACTTGATCGACTGTTCAAGAAAAGATAATTGATATATTAGGAGGAAACAAGAAATGGCAGATTTATTTACCGGATTAGAAGATATTGAAGTAATGGAAGTTTCAGAGGCATCTTTATTAGGAGAGACCGCAGCAACCAGTGGTTCAAGCTCATGTGGAAGCTGCTCAACATGTGGATCTACTTCATGCATCAGTTGTGGTGCAGGAGATACTTCTGTAGCACAAGCATAAAAGCAAAAACTATTTTTAGTAAAAGTATAAGTAACTGAGGGAACAAAACATAGAACGGTCGATCGTTCTCTCTGATAAATGGAAGGGGATATAAATAATGAATAATTTAGGAAAGAAAGTAATCGTAAATGCAGCAAAGAAGGTAGCAACCGCTCAGGCAAATTCAAGTTGTATGTTTTGGATGTATCAGCCAAAGCAGCCAAAGGCATTAAAGAAATTACGTAAGTTCTAAGGTTTGGGCGCACAATCGTAAAGGAAAACGAGTGTGAGATGTACAATAAGTAAGAAACAGTTAATGCGATAAAACAAAGAGTGGAGGACTTATTATGACAGATATTTTTAGCGGATTAGAAGAAATCGAAGTAATGGAAGTAACAGAGGCATCTTTATTGGGAGAAACAGCGGCAACCAGCGGATCAAGCTCATGCGGAAGCTGCTCAACATGTGGATCTACATCTTGCATCAGTTGTGGTGCTGATACAACAGCAATAGGTTAAGAAATAAGTACATCTTCCACTTGTTGTCCTTTGCGATTGATGTGCCAATTATAACGAAAGGTTGAGGTAGAATATGAGTATTATAAATGTTCAGAATATAACAAAAAAATACGGAGAAAAAACAGTATTAGACAATATTGGTTTTCAGATTCCTGCAGGAGAGACGGTTGCAATTGTTGGTCCTAACGGAACCGGAAAAACCACTTTATTAGAGATTTTAATGACCATACGAAAGGTGGATACCGGAGAGGTAAATATCCTGGGAAAGAATGCAAATGAGCAGAAGGGTGTGGATGATATCCGAAGCAAAATCGGCGTAATGCTCCAGGAAGGCGGAATGTACAACTATATTAAGTTGAGAGAAGCATTAGATCTCTTCGCATCATTTTATTCTGTTGGAAAAGAGAAGATTGAAAAATTAGTGGAGTATTTTGAGTTAAAGCCATATTTAAATTCAAAGTTTGATAAGCTTTCCGGAGGATGGAAGCAGAGATTCTTACTGGCAATTGCGTTTTTACATGATCCGGATTTGATTTTTTTAGATGAACCCACCACCGGTTTAGATCCGAAGGCAACCCAGCTTGTATGGGATAAAATCAAGGGCGGCGAACAGAAGGACAAGACGATTTTAGTTTCAACACATTCCATGGAAGAAGTAGATAAGTATTGTGACAGGGTAATTGTGTTGAATAAGGGTAAGATTGTTGAAAATGATTCACCCGCAAAAATAAAAGAAAAATTAAATGTAGATTTCTTTTCAGATGCATAT
This sequence comes from Acetatifactor sp., assembly GCA_045541195.1. Taxonomy (GTDB): domain Bacteria; phylum Bacillota; class Clostridia; order Lachnospirales; family Lachnospiraceae; genus Acetatifactor. The sequence goes on from JAZQIQ010000012.1 coordinate 17,915, forward strand.
TTCATGTTGGTAGAAGGAGGAGAAAAGTAATGAAGCTCTCTTTAAAAAGTATATGGAAACAATTTTGGTATGATTTGGTAATCTTCTTTAGAGAACCGTTTTTTGCATTACCCATTTTATTATTACCTGGTTTATTCTTTGTGATTTATGCAGGTTCCATGGCAAAGTCTTATGCGAACATTGAAGGTTTTGCACAGTACATTCCGATGTATATGATTTTAATTTCATTTTTGACCGTGTTCTTTAATATCGGAACACAGTATGTGACGGATAAGCAGAGTGGAATATTCAAGCGATTGTTACTATCGCCCATCAGTTTATTTAACTTGGTTTTAACATATTCACTTAGAGGAATTTTAATCTCAGTGTTAGGCTTCTTTGAAATGATCGCGATTGCTGTGTTTGTTTTCAAAATCCCGTTAGGTGAAAACATGGTTATGTTTTTCTTGGCATTTTTGGTAGTAGTTGTGATTATGATGCTTCTCAGCCTTACCTTACATGGATTCTTTAAGAATAGCCGTCAGGTAATGCCTTTTACTATTATTGGTTTCCAGTATGTATTATTTGCATCAGGTATGGTTATGCCGGTAGAGAGCATGCCTACAGCAATGCAGTATGTAGTATATGTGAATCCGGTTTATCACATGAATAAGGTATTAATTCGTGTATGGTATCAGGCACAGCAGGATATGGTAAATATTCTTGCATTAGCAGCATGGGTAGTTGTTTGCCTTATTTTAATCCAGTTCCAGAAAGGTTTTGCAACTGATAAGTAAAGAGGTGGACCGGAATGGATAATGTAAGAGTGTTTCCATATTGTTTGGAGCGAAGCACAAATGTAAAAAAAGAGAAATTAAAGGAAATAGAGTGTCCCGATCTATTATTGGCAGTGGAGGATTATACAAAAGCTGTTGACCATTTGCATGTTGTTGCAGCGGAAGGAATTCAGGTCTTAGAGCATGCATATAGTCTCTGTCAGAATCCGGACATTTTAAAGGCTAAGAGAAAAATGGCCACATATAAATCTGTAACCAATCAGGAGAAATTCCAGGGAACAGATTGCGAAGGTATTATTGAAAGTTACAACAAGCAAGTTGAAAAAATATTGTGTCTGGAAGAACAATACAAGACTTTATTTGCAGAGAGTTTGGAAAAAAACAGATATGCAATGCAGAAATTTATTGAAAAGAATGAGTATGTATTAAAAACTCTTCCACTGATCAATAAGGACTTTATTTGTAAACTGAGAAAGTATCTGGAAGTTCCGGTGGACAAGCATAATGCCAAAATAAGGAAGTTGGATCATCAGTTAATCCGCTTATTTACCAGAGCAACAATGAAGACAAGTCCATTCAGCTTTTTAACATCCGCATGTTTATATGATTTTGAAGATGGAGAATCACAGGAGGGGGACGGTCTCCGTTCAATCTGCGAAATCAATAATTATATCTTGAAGGCAATCTATGATTTTATCATACAGAGGCCACATTTTGCGAAGCAGATAGAGTATCGTTTGAATGCATGTAAAGAGTATGAGGATGGCTATATTTTCTTATATCAGAAGGATTATGAAAAGGGAAAAGTTTATAAGACTGTAGACGGAACCGTAAAGATGAATAAGAAGGGTATTTTTGAATTGATTGTAAATCAATTCAAAGACAGAGTATTCCATTTTGAGGAACTTCTGAAGCTCTTTACGGATAATGGAATGGACGGGGAAATGGCGGCAGATTTCATTTATGATAAGTTCATTTTGAACAATGTCATTACCCCTCATAAATCCATTGACGATACGAAAGAGGATATTTATCAAGAATTCTATATGAAAATAGGTGTTTTCACAGATGATGAAAATCAGACGTTAGAAAAGGTGTGTCTCCGTGTAAAGGAATGTGAATCAAAGATTAAAGAATTTGAGATAACGGATTGGATGAATCGTTTTGCCATTGTGGAGGCATTGGATGTCCTGGTTTCGGAAATCGAAATGGTTTTAGAGCGACAGTTTGTTCACAATATTATGTTGTACGAAGATTCTATTTATGAAAAACCCAGAAATCCGGTTTATAAGGAAAACATGGAAGAATATGATTTGCATAAATTGCAGAAGTATTTCCGTATTTTTGATCAGAGTGTGTTGACATATGTTTTATTCAGCGAGCTGTTCCATAAAAAGTATGGGAATGAAAAGGTGACAGCGGCAGACCTGGATGTATATAAGCTTTTCGTCGAAGCAGCATCTAAGTTATCCGATGTATGGAAGGACAACTTTAGCACCATTTCCTTTGATACCGGTGAGAAAATCAGAAAAATATCAGCATTAAAAAAGGATATGTACTCCACTATTCAGAGTAAGAAAGCCAATTTGGAGCCACAAGATCTCAAAGAATTTATTGATAAAGCAATTGCATCCAATCCGGATGTATTTGATACAGAAATTGATTCGGCTACGTTTTTCTTTCAGAAAGCAGAAGAAGGGGACATGGTTGTTAATAAGGTGTATAAAGGACAACTCTTGTTTTTTACCCGCTTCTTAAAGCTGTTCTCTGAAGATTCCGAGAAAGTCAGGGATTATTGTAAATATGCATTCGGTCCCAATCCATTAGAGATTACGGAAAGTTTTGGATTTAATGCAAATGTGCATAAACAGATCTTTGATAAGCGTTTGGTGTTGAATCTGACAGATCAGAATGATGCTACAGATAATGATGTATCAATCAATGACTGTTATTTCTATTATGATCATGAGAAAAAGCTGGTAAAACTGGGAAATGACGCTATGGGAGAAGTTAATGGTGCATATTTGGGAAGCTTGGCATATAACCTGATGCCAATTCCGCTACGAACCATTAATGGTATGCAGCCCACAACAAGATTTGATTCATCCTACTTAAACTTGTGGGATAAAGACAATAAGGAGGAACTGATTGCAGATCATATTCCTCGTATACAATACGGAAAAGTTGTATTTATGCGAGAGCAATATTTAATCAATAGTATATATAATCTTAAAAAGCCTGCAGAAGAATTGTACTTGGAGGTTCTTGCAGATTTTAAAAAAGCAAAATTACCACTCCGGTTTTTCATGAGACCATACATAAATGGTGAGGATTTTGACTTTTACAATATGGGACGTACGTCATTGAAACCACAGTATATTGATTTATCCAGTCCGTTGCTATTCCAGGAGCTATTACGCGAAATGGAAAATCAAAAACAGTTTGTATTGGAAGAAATATATCCGGACAACCGTTCTGATGATTATATATACGAGTATGAGATGGAACAGACGTTATATAGGTAATATGAGAGGGAGGTAGGCATGGCAGATCTGACATGTTATCGAAAGTTAAATGTATTCTTTTTTGGAAATGAAATTGAAAAAAGAGAATTCTATTTAAACTGTATCTGTCCTTTTTTGGAAAAGAATAAGAAGGGACAGTATTATGCTACCAGAGAATGGAATGGTGGCCCGAATGTTGAAGTTGTATATGAGGGTGGAGAAATCGATAAGGTAGAGTTGAAGGGGACAATTGAGAACTATTGCCGGGAAAAGAATTTATCCTGGACAGAAGAACAGATTGAGAAGAATTTGGAGAGCTACAGGAAGAATCAAAGCAATCTGTTGCAGATGGAAAAGAAAAATAAAGTAGAAATCTGTGTAGAGAATCATCTGGAAATTGTAGAAAGTCCCTTGGATTTAGACTATTATAAGAGACTTTACAATTCTTCGGAGCAGGTAAAGCTTCATTTTGAGAGTAAGTTTTTATTGCAACCATTGATTGAGGTGGCATTGGAGAAACTGACAGATAAGAAGATGATGCATCTGCTTGTCATGAAGTTATTCCAAATTACCATGAAACTTTTTGAACATGGAGAAAAATATGCCAGTATGATTTATTTTTCTAATATTGAAGGTGTTTTCGGAATTGCAAAGCAATACGGGAAGGAAGAGGCATACAGAACATATTTTGAGACAGAATATCAGAAATATGATATGGAACATTTTGAGGATTTAGTTTTGCCGGAAAATCTGGAGAAACGGTTTGAAGAGGCATGGGGAAAAATCTATGAGAAGTGTGTAGCTGTTGTAGAATCCGATAAGCTTTCAGAAGAAGGATTCTATCAGTTGAAGGATCAGGAAATGCAGATGCAGTCCAATATCAAAGACATAGAAAGTGAATTTCATCAGGCATTTCGTAAGGATGAGAATTTACATGATATTGTCAGCGGAAAAGTACATTTAACTTTCCGATCCATAACAAATATTTTGTACAATATTATGCCTGCATTAAATATATCATTCTTGGAGAAAAACTTCTGTTGTTACGCAATTGTACATTACATTATGGAGAAATATCAGACAAGCTGGCAGGCTATTATGGCTGAGAGGGTGATTAAAAATGAAGTTAGTGTATGCTAAAAATTGTGATATTTACTATGATTCAAAGCAAGGAATGATTGTATTTTCCAAACGTGGACTCAACTTTGTGTTAAAGAGATCACGTGAAGACATGGAGATTATTAAGGAAATTATCAAGCTGTGTTATGAGGCTTGTGACATAGAGAAGATTTTTAATTTGTTTCCGGAAGAAAAGAGACAGAAATATTATTCTTTCGCAAAGCTCTTGTGGCAGAAAAAAATACTGGTAGAAGATGTGAAAGAAGAAAACAAGCTGAGTCCGGCTATTATGGATTTTCTGATTAGTAATTATGATGCAAATGAGAGATTAATACAGTATTGGACAAACATTAAAGCCGTTTTTTATGGTTGCGAAGATATCCGGGAAACCATGAAGACGTATGGGATTACATGTAAAGAATATAGTGATATTAAGAACTATCGTAGCGAAAGGCTATTCATTGGTGATTTTTCAAAGCAACAGTGTAAAAAGTTATTAAATGGTAAAAGCAGAGTACTTCTGTATCGTGAAAGCGAAGGAACTTCGTATATCTTGTACATGAATAGTTTTGATGAGGAAAAATATGAGAGGTTCAATTCCTTCGTGTGGAAAGAAAACGCATCTTTCTATGCGAAGAAGAACATGATTCCAATCCATTTATTCATGCATTGTTCAAACTGTATAATGAGCACTGGGAGTCCGGAGCTTTTATGTATCGCAGGAGATGGTTCTATTCATTCCTTCTCTATAGGGAGTTTATATGAAGGAACAGCAGTCTATTATAATCGGGAGATGATGCCACAAACAACCTTGAAAGAGGCCTTGATAAAGATAGAGGAGTTGGGAAAGAAAGCACCCTATTTAGTGGCTGATTGTAATAAAAATAATAATTCATTAAGGCAGAGCCCTATTTGTAATTACGAAGTGGTGTTCGGGACAGATTTTGGAAATCGTAGTTATCTTGTATTTCATGAATCCTATGAAACGGCTGCTATACGTGCTTTTTCAGAGGGATTGGAAACGATGTTGAATAATGGAAAGGGTAATACCTGGTGCTGTGGAATTAATAAAGAAGACTATTATGCAAAAGGTTACATTTCTTTATTAGAGGACCGGAATGAGTGTTATGAAGTATTACAGTTTGATGATTATATTGCGGGTAGAATCAAGTATTTGGAAGAACAATTAAAGGTGAAATTGAGAGTATATTATCGTCCTTCTCCAGTGGAAGGAATCGGTGGAATCATTCTGTGTGATGAAGATGGTTTTATACTGTACGATGGAAAATACAGCTACGAACCGCAGGCAAGTTTATTGGCAGGAATTTATCAGGTAATTGGGGAAAAGCAGATTCAAAAGAAGGTAGAAAGTGTCAGAAAGCGTAAGCTATTGGCAGAGTATTCGGTAATTGCATCAGGAACACTTTTGCCAAATGGAAGGGATGCTGAAACTACGATTAGGGAACTGCAAACTTATTTTGGTGATTTAGGAAAGATTATTGATGAAAAGATATGGGCATATCAGGTACAGATACAAGATACAGGTATGCATGTAGGTAAGTTTTATTTCGTGCGATAGGGGTGAGATGATTGGAATGTAAGGAAATTTATTCTGCCGAAGAAAATGTGAGAGAAATGATAAGAGTAAAAGATATTCCTGTTAATGTAACAGCATCTTACATTTTTGTAGGACCTGCAAGGGAACCGGAAAAAGAGTGTTTCAAATGTTTCTATAATTCATTAAAGGATAACGAAAGCTATTTATATGGGATTTTGGAAAACTGTATGGAAGACCCTATGGACAGCGGACTGAATGAATTGGAACTGGAATGTCTGGAGAATTTGGATGGTGACTTTGACAGAAGGGTTGCATTGATATCCAGAAAGGACTATTCCGTAGAATATCTTCCTGTACATTGTCATCCGTTGGTGGAATGCAAGGAACAGATACTTTCTAAAGGAAATCAAAAAATAGACTGGTCATATTGTATTGATACAGAGAAAAGAGCAAAAAAAGGAACAGATATTTTTAGTGAGGATAATAACAAAAGATTAATCAAATCTCACAGCGGGATTGGAAAACAGATTGTCAGGGATGCAGATTCCCAGATTATTCCAATGTATTATGTAAAAAGCAACGTTTTAACCAGTCGTTACTATTCCTACGGAAGGTCCATGACTTTACTAGATTCCAAAATGTCTGCAGAGTTTGAGATGCTGGAGCGTTATGCATCCATTGTGCCTCACACGAAGCCGGATTTAATAGGAAGTTATTCACAATTAACAAGAGAAGGAAATCGTATGGTTTCGCCGCAGAGGCTCTCTATGAATGTGATCAATGAGGATGTAAGAAGACGATATGGGTTCGAGCCATATTCGGATGACAGAACGTATCGCTGGACCAGGACAGTAAACTTAACGGATGAGCAGGAGTATTACCTGCCGGAACAGGTTATGTATTATGATGCTCAGCTGGTAAGTGGGGAAAAACGCTTTATGTATGAGACTTCCAATGGATGTGCCATGGGAGGAACCTACGAAGAAGCGATTGTCTACGGGTTATTGGAATTAGTAGAGAGAGATGCCTTTTTAATGCATTGGTATAACCGAATTGCGCCAATACAGCTGGATATCACTTCCATCAAGAATCAATACTTGCTGGATATTGTAAAATATATGACTTGTATAGGGTATGAATTACGAGTGATGGATATTACCATGGAAACCGGGATCCCTGCAATCTGGGTAGCTGCAATTGATAAAACCTATCATGGAAAGATGAAGTGTTATAATGCAGCCGGTGCTCATATGAATCCGGAAAAAGCACTGGAAGCAGCATTAGTAGAGGTGGTTACTTCTATTGGCATCTACGACAAAATTATCCGCAGGGGAAACATGGATGAACGGTTGGCGCAATTGTCAGGTAATCCGGATGCGGTAGACAATATGGAGGACCATGTATATTTCTATTCCTTGGAAGAGAATTACAAGTATATAGAACCATATTATCAGAATGATGAAAAAGTTGATTTTGTGGGACGTTTTAAGGAGTGGTACCAAAACGATAATCATACATTCACAGTAGAGCAATTTGTTAAGCGATTTACAGATTATCACAAAGATATTTATGTGGGAGTGTTGGAAAGTGAAGCCAATAATGAATTGGGGCTGTGGTGTGTAAAAGCAATTGTTCCCTCCATGCTTACTATGACATTTGGGGTAAAAAACCAACGATTAAATTTAGAAAGGATACAAAAGGGTGCCCTTATTGCAGGAATCAAAAAGACGGAGATTCCTGAAGAGGAGATTAATATTATTCCGCATCCTTTTCCATAGGTGTGCTCATGGAGCTGTTTGATAGAATTTCAAGATATAGATATCAATATCCAAACAAATATTCTTCAGTGAAGTTTATTGATTATATGATTACAGACTTGAATCAGAGTGTTGCATTTGAAATACCCAAGGAATTAGAAAAAATCTGTAATATCATCAGGGGCGTGTTTGGATATTCCCGTTATGAGCCGACGAACCCGTATACATTTCACAAACGGGTTCCGGCAGCCCGTAATGTACATACCAATGAGGCATACCTGATATGTGACGGTAATATTTGTCGTTACAATTGCAAAAGAGATGTGTTCGAATGTATAGACTTTTGCGAGGAAGAAAAGGGAAATATCCGCCTGGTGGTGGCAGCAGAACTGTGGAGAATCATGAAATTCTACGGAGAGTTCGGTTTGGTTTTGCCTCTTTTGGATGCAGGGCATATATTAGCTCAGTTAAAGATGGATTTGGAGGCTGTTGGCTTAACGGAAGCAGACATATTATACGGAGCGAGGAATGCTGAGGAATACAGACGTCTTGGATTGTCCCCGAAATCAAATCTGATTACGTTGGAAATTGATTTAAAAAGAATTGTGGCGTACAAAGCGGAGAATGAGATTGCCAATACATATTTCAGAACAATGAATTATGATACAGAGGTATCATCATATGAAGTGTCTGAGCAGTTATTGGAACATGAAAAGGGATTTCATACAAGAAAAATGCTTTGTGATCATGAGGTTCTCGAACCCTTCGCAGAAACACAGAAAAGAGAATCGGCACATAATCACATAGGAATCTGCAGTATTGAGGAAACGGTTGCCGAGGAAACCGTAGCCGGATATATAAAACAGTTGGCTGCGTATATGAATCACTACATTGAGGATGTAAACAGGTATAGGGTGTATATGCTGTATACAACCACAGCCGGACAGCATATGATTCAAATCAATCAGGGAAAAGTTGGCAATGCTGTAGAGGTGGAAGTAGATAAAAGGCAATTATTACATGATACTGCAAGAATGATAGATATGGAAAGTATGCCGATTATTGTGTATATTTCCTATTTATACGATGAGGAGTTATCGGAAAAGGAAAATATTTATAATGCGCATATCGGGGCTGCAGAAATTAGTCACTATTTTCTGTTAAATGGTCCTAAGGACGGTTTTTTCGGAAGACCAATGCGTAATTTGGAAGATGCATATTTGGAAGAAACATTTTCTGCAAAAAATAAAGAACGGTTTATGTACAGCCTGATAATGGGAAAAGCAAATAGTCAAAATTATGTACATAGCTTATAAGGAATAAAGGAACTGACAGATGGAGTGGAAAGCAATACATTTTTTTATACATGATAATACATTTCATAATCAGTTTCTGGTGGAGTATTTGAAACCGGAAATTGAATGTCTGGAAAAAGAAAAGATTCTGACGCAGTATTTTTACATTGTGTATTGGCAGGGAGGAAATCATATCCGCTTTCGCTATAAAAGCATGAATGCTTCTTTGGTAGAGAAAAGGGTAATTGCCCGGTATAAGAGTTTTCTGGAGACGTATGAGCCTCGTTACGTAATGCAGGAGCATACATATTATGAGATATACAGTAAGAATAAGGAGAATGTACAAGACATTACATTTATTCCGGACAGGACAGTTCGGAGAATGAGATATGAGCCGGAAATTGAACGTTACGGTGGATTTGACAGTTTGAAATATAGCGAAAGGTTGTTTTCTCTTTCGTCAAAATATACATTGCAGATCAGGGAGCAGGCCGGAGAAAGCATGATGAGACGTATTATAGGAAGTTTAGATATGTTTGCACTTGCTATAAAAGGCTTGGAAGATAAGAAAAAATTTTTATCTTTGTATCGTCATTATTGGTCCGGTTTTGCGCCGGATAATGGAAGAACACTTATTTCTGTAGCAGATTTAAGTGCGAGATACAAAGAGCGTTTCAAAGAGTTGATGAAGGATTCAAATACATTTTATGCAGAGTGGGAGAACGGAATCCGGGAAGAGTTGAATAAAGCATGTGGATGCCAGACTGCTTACCCGGATTCAAAAACGGCGTATCATATGATTTTGGCATCTCAAATTCATATGACCAATAATCGGCTTGGTATTATCCCACAAATGGAAGCAGTATTGGCAGATGTATTGTGTGCGTGTGAGGGGAGTTAAATGGAAACAACAATTTGGGATTTTAGAGAACAGGCAGATGAAAAAGCAGGAATTTATGAGTTTTATCATTTGAATTCGGAGCATACGGTACGGACACAATGCTATAATGCGCCCAAAATGGATTATCAATTACCGGAAATGGTAGAGGAAGAAAAGGAAAAGATATGGACGGTACCTTATTTGCAAGATATAGAGGATAATGGTTTTTCATTAAAGGATGCACTGATGAAGCGTAGAACGTCCTGGAATTTTCATAGAGAGACTCTGTCAGACGCAGATTTGGAGAAATATATTGCATATTCCTTTGGTATAAACGATAAAGAACAGAATTTAAAAACATATCCTTCCGGTGGAAGGTTATATCCGGTGGATATATATTTGATTCCCACACAGAAGATTGTAGGGAAAAATCAGATTTTTGCCGGTGATTATTGTCTGAAGTACAATGTGCATACCAGAAATCTGGAAAAACAGGCAAATTCAAATGTAAGTAAAGTGGATTCACTTATATCTGCAACGGATATCGGTTCTTTTTCTTTCGAAGAAGCACAGTTTCTTGTATGTTTGGTAGGGAATCCGGATGTAATGAAGAAGAAATATCATTCACTGACATATCGTTTAATGCATGATGAATGTGGACATATTGGACAAAATATGATGCTGGTGGCCGGAATGATGGACTTAAGTGTAGTTCCATTAGGAGGTTTTTTTGAGGAGAGAATCCGGGAGTTAATTGATATAAAGAACACATCCAAGAGAGTATTGTATGTTTTGGCAGTGGGATAAAAGGGGAGGTTATATGAACGAAAATTCAATTGTAAAGCTGAAAGAAGATTATGTTTTTTTCCAAGATGAAGAATATATCTGTGTATATCAGAAAAGCACGAAGCTTGTTGTGTTGAAGCTCAAAGTCGGAGCCAATGCTTATAGTGATAGTGCAAAGGAAGATTTAAAGAGACCCCATAAAATGCAGTGGCTGGCGAAGCAGACATACTGGAACTGGCTTGGTATCGCAATGCTAAAGTATCCGAATTTTTTTGAAGAGTTAAGTGAGTCGGAAGCAGATAAATGTGTAAAGAAAACCGACTATTTTTCAGTAGTAAACCGGACACATTTTGCGGAGAATTATCAGGTAGATTCTTCATTTGCGAAAACGAGAATTTTCTTATGGGGGAACACATCGCTTAATAAGTTACTGTATGACAATATGAAGGAAACCGTTTCTGATATTTATTTGATTAAAAATGAAGAAGACATGATTGATGAGAATAGCTTTCTGGCCATCGCCGGAGAAGAGGCACTGGAGCAGAAGATTGTATCGGAGAGGATGATTTTCAAGGACGAGTTAGCAAAGCTTGGAGTGACCAAGGATGACCTCTTCTTTGTAGATGCAACCGGTCTTTCGGCAGATAAACTGGTGGAGATAAGCGATTATGTAGTTTCTAAAAATGCTGTTTCTCTGTTCTACGGAAATACAAATAAAGAAGTCGTAATCGGCCCTTTGGTAATCGGTGGCGAAAGTGCATGTATACATTGTATGCAGAATCAGGGAATTCTTGACAATTACTATTCCGGAGAAAATAGTTTTCTGGATAGAGCTACTTCACACTTGTTTATGTATTTTATTACACGAATCTTGTATTATATCAAAGATAACAATTTATATTATTTATTATCGGATGCACAGATTCCCATCAATAAGGTAATGACCGTGTCAAAGGAGAACATTACTGCCAAAATGAGATATCTGCATAGGGATACAGAATGTTCCTGTTGTAAATAGAATAAAACTAGGGAGAAGGTATCGCTTTCTCCCTAAATTTGCAGTATAAGGAGTGTATTGATGTAGTTCAAAATACATCATATTAAGAGTAAGTATGAAGATAGGGATATGTGATGATCAAATTGAAATAGCAAAAATGCTATATCAATATGTGTATGATTTCCAGATAAAATACAACTATCAGTGGGAAATTGTAATTTACACATCTGGAAAAGAGATACTAAAAGATGTTAAAGAGTTTGATCTGGTTTTTATGGATATAGAAATGCCGGAACAAGATGGAATTGAAACAGGAAAGATGATTAGAAAAATGAATCCATTTTGTAAAATTATTATGGCAACGGGAATGGAAAACCGATTTAAAGAAGCCTTTCATATTCAGGCATTCCGTTTTATAACAAAACCGTTTGAGATGAGGGAAGTCGAAGAAGCCTTAAATTCATTTGTAGATGCTAATATAGGAAATAAGCTTTTGGAAATGTCATTTAATAGAGAGGTGTATGTTGTAAAAGAACGGGAGATAAGATATATTCAAGCCTATAATGGGTATTCGGAAATTATAGTAGATAATGTAACTATGAGAAAAGAAATATCATTGAATGATATAGAAGAAATATTGGATGGTCGTATTTTTGTTAGGATTCATCGGCAGTATATCGTGAATCTATGTTGGGTTGATAAATATGTTGATGGGTATGTATATATTGGAAACAGAAAAATTCAGATATCACGACGTAAAAAAAAGGAATTTGAAAAAAAATATGTAGAATATGATATTTCTTACAGGTGAGGAATTATATGTATAAAGTGTCAATTTTTTTACTCTTTTATTTTATACAAGTCGTTATATATTATGTGGCTCATTACGTGTGTTTTCATGAAAAGATTGAGAAATACAAGATACCGGTGGTATGTGGTATTGGGTTTGGTTTTTTTGTGAAAAGTATTGATATTAATAACAATTTTTTATATGTTCTAGTCTATTTTGGAGCTTTATTGACGATAGGTATAGTTTTGTGGATTGAGAAGAAACAAATATTCCAAAGATTTGTTATTTTACTTTTTGTAGTATGTAGCTTAGAAGAAGTATTTCGGGTAGTGTTTGAATTAGTATATACGTACAATTACTTAGAGGTCTCCGGTGAGCTAGAGCATGTTTTAATGAATGGAGCGTCACTTATGATATTTGTGGGGGTGGCCATTTCCAAGAATGGATCGGGAGAGAAGTATTTTAGGAAAGTAAAAGAATACTCTAGAAAGTATATTGTTGTTCTGGTATCAGTGATGGGAATGGTAATGCTCTTAACAGTCGCTGCATTGAATGTAGCAAGAGAAGATACAAGTAGTATATTATTTCAGAGATTTTCATTAATTATATGCGGTATATCGTATGTGATGATAGGTATGTTGGGAGGATTCACAATATATGTTGCCAAGTATAATACATATTTAGAAAAGGCGATGATGTATGAAAGGCAACTTAAAGCGATACAAAAAAAGCATTATGATACTCTTTTGGAGCGTGAGGCAGATACCAAGAAGTACAGGCACGATATAGGAAATCACCTTATGTGTTTAAGTAGCTTGGCTAATAATGGTGACATAGAAGCTGTAAGAGGATATTTAGCTAAAATGAAAATCCAGATGGAAAATATTCAAAAGAAATGCTACACTACGGGAAATGAGGTATTGGATATACTAACGAATCATTATACGGCGATGTTGAAAGAAAATGTTACCGTGCATGTTACCGGATATATAGATATTGAAATAAGTGATATGGATTTGTGTACAATTTATTCTAACTTATTGCAAAATGCGGTGGAAGAATTGGAACAATGTAGGGGAAAATCTTTTTTAGATATACGTTTTGTTAAAGGTAGGGACCGATATGAGATTTCTATACGTAATAGTTTATCGGAGGAACATATGAGTAAGAACATAAAAGATATATTAAAAACAAGTAAAGATAACAAGGAGGAACATGGACTAGGGCTCATAAATGTAAGAAATACGGTGGAGTCACTAAATGGCATATTTACAATAAAACGTGAAAAGGATTTGTTTTGTGCTGCAGTTGTGATTTAATGTATGATGCGAGTGACCGTTAACCATGTTAACAGACCGCTAACCATGTTAATATTGAAAAAAAAGGATTGCTTTGCTATTTTCAAGTAGCAGAGCAATTTCTTTTTATAGAAATATTACATTTGCTTGTTGAAAGTAATCATTATCATGTATTAATCCAAAATTCTGGAGTTAAACTTGGTTAAAGGTGGTGAAAAGGATGTTAGAGTACATTTTATGGCTGCTTAAGGGTGGAAATTAGTGATAGAGTAATTGCTATTAAAGAAGATATAAAATAGTTTTCTATTTTATATAGATACTGTTCCCAATATAATCGCGAGTATTGATAAAGAACAGAAAGAAATACACTTGAAAGAACCTAGGCTAAATATATATCTTTTGGGTGCAAAATAGGAAGGAGAAAGATGTAAAAACATCAAAAAGGAAATTATGAAAAAAGCTACATTTTTAACAAAAGTATTATCAGCAGTAATGACAGTGAGTATGTGTGCAGTATTGGTGTGTACAGGAATTGATAAGGGACCTGCACATGAAATTAAAGGAGTTGAAAACGTGGGTGTTACAAGTTGCTGGGTAGGCAATTGTGGACACAAGTCAAATTATAATACCTATGGTTCTTATAAAGTTAATTCACGTAGTACAACTTACTATTATACTGGATATTATCTGGATCCGGGAGTAACACATTCTATTAGTTACTCGATTGCTGTTTCACAGTCTCTGTCAGTAGGAGGAGAAGTGGGAAATGATGTTGCAAAGGCATCCGTAGGATATACCGGTGGTACAGAGGTTACTGCCAGCGTATCACAAAGTATTACCAATAATACAAAGGCAAGAAAATATGCACACTTAGGTGTGGAAAAAGAGAAGAGAAGCAACACAATTACTGTTAAGAAGAGAACCTATAATCCAACATGGCATGTAACCGCAGTAGATAGATATTGCGAGTATTCAACGAACAATGTATCGGTTAGTTGTACTGTTAAGACTGGATGTGGATTAAGCTTACGTTCATCTAAATAATTTTTTAGTAAGAATATACAAATATGTTCTCAATAGGACATATTTGTATATTCTAAAAAAGGGATATTGATTATGAAAAGAGTATTAGGAATTGGAATTACATTATTTATAGCATTAGGTGTAATAATTTTATGTAATCAGAATGATGAAGATCGTTTGCCACAGTGTGGAATATATGGAATAGAGCAAAATAGTTTTTATTCGTTTAGCAAAAATGAAGAAAAAGAAATATTTATTGATGTTTATAGGATTTCTCAAAAAGAACAAAGAAATAGTTATCTTTTTGAGGGGTATGAAGATTTTATGCTGTTAGATAACGACGGAAAAGAACATCCTATACATTTTCAAGAAGAAAATGTATTATTAATAGATTATGATTATGAGCAAAGTAAAAAGATAGATCTCTCTCTGTATACAGTGGGGGTAAAAATATCATGTAAGGAAGACCTCGTTTTTGTAGCTATGAAGTGCAAAGATATAAATGGGAAAACAAAAACGTTTGATTTAGGAAATATTCAGGTTTGTATGGTTCAAGAAAATGGAGAAGGTGTTACAGCTTATTCTAACAGAATTAGTTGGGTTGCATATTTCCAACCGACATTTAATCATGTGGAATTAATTCTGACAAATGATGGAGAAGAAAATATAACAATATCAGAACTATACTATGGGGATAATACAGGAATATATTTGAACAATTCTATTGACTTGCAGTTATTGCCAAGCGAAGAGCAAGAGATAACTTTGGATGTTGAATTGACAAAGGAAGAAAACGGAATACCTATTGTTTACTATTTAAAGCCGGTAATAGAATATATGGAAGGCGATATGAAAAAATGTGTAAGTTTTTCTAATGTTTCTAAAGAAGCGTTTTATGGCGAAAAAAACGAAGATGTATTTGAATATTTGTACAAATTAAGTAAGAAGGATTCTCATAATGAATAGGCAAAAAAAGATAGGAAAGTATTTTTTAATTATTAGTTCTTTTGTTCTCTACTTTATATCAGTAACAGTAGGTAATATATTTGCAGATGGAACATTTTATAATGGTATTGTACTAAGTTTACTAGTGTCTTTCTTTAGTTATGGATTAATTACAATAATATATGATAAGATATATGAGGAAAAAAGAGATAATACCATTAATTTCAAAATAACAGAAGTATTTCGGATAGTAATTGTTGCTACATTGGCTCTATTTGTATGTTATTTTTTCAGAAATGGAGTATTTTGTATTTTATATGGTGTTCAGGGATATGTGCCTGAAGAATACTTACCACTTGTAGAAAATATAGTATATGAACATGTAGAATATAGTATTTATAAAAAGGTGGTTCTAATTGTTGTGATAGGTATTGCTATACCCATCATGGAAGAATTGTTTTTCCGTTACTTTTTGCAGGATGGATTTAAGGAGATTCCATATGTATACAGGTTTGTAGCAGTAAATGTTTGTTTCGTGTTCTTACATAAAGAATTAGATTCAATGCTCTTGATTTTGCCAATGAGTATTTTGTGTTCATTATTATTATATAAAACCAAGAGTCTATGGTACTCAATATTCATACATTGTTTGGTAAATATAATAGGTGTCGTTGAGTGTCCGGTGAACAAAGGAATCTTTTCGCCAGAGTATGTAATCAAATATGGTGAAGTTGATGTGGCGTATCGTTTTGCGATTTGTAATATTTTTGTATCAGGTTTATTAGTGATAGCCATATTGCTAATTGTTAAAAAGAAGAAAAAGGAAGTTATTGACTTACAAGTGAAAGCTAGTTATAAACGTATAGGATGGTATGTAGTATTAGCATTATTATATGTTATTGAAGGCAGATTGTTATAAGTGTGTGGTGGTGTGGATGAAGAGTAGTAGGTTTATAATAGTTTTAAGTTGCATAATATGTTTTGCCTTGACAGGGTGTGGAAAAACACAGAACATTAGTGATGTTGTTCAATATGAGAGTACATTTTTTCTGGAATTCGAAAGTGAGAACTCTGCTTCCGAACCGCTTGTTGAAGTAATAGATGACATGGTTTATTACAGTGAGAATGGGAAAGAGTTACAAAGAGTAGATAAAAATGGTGAGACGAATTGCCCTATTATGGAATTGGAGGAGCAGGATGGCAAAATTATTGACATTTGTGTTTCTTCGAGGGAGGAAATATTACTGTTAACCCAAATATCTTTGGAGGATAATGCAGAATATAGGCTCATTGCTTCGAAAGAGGGACGAAATGAGCACATCTGTACATTGGAAATAAAGGAAGATTTTGCTGTGGAAGAAAGCATTGTGAATGATAATATGCTTTGTATCTTAACAGCAGATGAAAATCTGTTACTTTTTGATTTCGAAGGGAAGTTAAGAAATAAGCTGGAAAAAGCAGGTAGTAACCCTACTTTGTGCCTAATGGAAGGAACGGTAATACTTGGGGAGACAGATAATGAAGTAGTAAAACTAAGAATGGGGAACAACGTAGACAGCTCCTGGGATAAGATTACGGAGTTAAAAATATGCAATAATGGATTGGGAGCGTCTCTACTGGCAAATAAAAATAATTGCTATATTTCTGATGATGTGTATGTATATCAGTATTTTTCAGATAAAAAGTTGACAGCACCATTATTTAGTTGGACAGATATTGGTATCGATGCAAATGTCAGTCCTAAGCAGATGCTGTTTAGTGACGGAAGTCTCTTATTAGCATTTATGGAGGAGCATACCGGCAAGGTATTATTGAAAAAGGTTGTTTCAAACGATGGTAGCACTGGTGATGTAAAGCAGAACATTGTGCTTGCAGGAGTTAATCCAGATGATATTATCAAAGAAAAAGTACTTGAATTTAATGAAAATAGTGAAGAATACCGGATCTTAGTGAAAGATTATGGAGTATATAATGATCCGTATACAAAGTTGAGGATGGATATTATAGCAAATGAAACATTTGATATAATGTGTCTTGAAGAGCTGCCTATTGATGTATTGATTGAAAAAGGGATGCTTGTGGATTTGACAGAGTATATGAATCTTACCGAATATGTGGACTCGTATATTCAGGCAATTACGGTGGATAATGGAATATATCAGGTGTCTCCTTTTTTTGCTGTATATACACTTTTAGGGAAAGAGAAAGAAGTTGGAAGTGAATTAGGATGGACATATGCGGATTTTATGTCCTGTTTACAAGAAAATAGAGAGATTACAAACAATGTAACACAATACGATTTATTGAGAATATTATGCTACAGAAGTTTGGATGATTATATTGATTGGCAGAACAGAACGGTTCAATTTGAAAATGAAGAATTCAAAGACAGATTGCAGTTTATAAAGGATTTTGAGTGTATTCCTGCGACCCAAATGCCATATTATGATAAATTACGAAGCGGTAATATAATGTTGGTGGAAGGGTATTTAAGGTCCGGTAATGATTACAGGACATACAAATATGCCTTTGGTGAAGATATTAGTGCGAAGGGCTATCCTTGTAAGAATAAAAATGGTAATTATATGGACTTGATTGCACCTTTGGGAATAAGCAGTAGCTCTATGTATAAGGATATTGCATGGGAGTTTATAGAAGATGTGCTTGGTGAGGAGACAGAATACAATTATCATGATATGGGATTTCCAAGCAGAAAAGCAACATTGGAGGTTTTATTTGAGGAATGGAAAGGGAAAGGAAGTTTGACCATGACACTATTTGGTGAAACGGAGAAAGTTCCTTATATGAGTACATCTGATGCAGAAGATTTAGAACGTCTCATTGCTTCAGCCAACCATCTTTTAAAAGATTATTCAGAAGTGGAATTAATTATTGGGGAGGAAATAAGCGGATTTCTATGTGATCAGATATCCATGGATGTTGTCTTGAGTAATATAAATAATAGAGTTAATTTATGTTTGGAGGAGAAAAACTAGGGAGAAGGCATTGCCTTCTCCCTAGTTTTGTTCATTCTAATCTTCTTCATCATTCTTCTCAGACCAGGGCAGGGAAAAGATAAATTCGCTTCCCTCTCCCGGGGTACTGATAACATTAATGTGCTCCTGATGAGCAGTGATAATCTCTTTGGTAATGGAAAGTCCAAGACCTGTGCCCTTTTTGTCCTTACCACGGGATAAGTCAGATTTATAGAATCTGGTCCAAATCTGCTTCAAGTCTTCTTTCGGAATACCGATACCGGAATCTTTTACGGATACGAAGATTTTGTTATTCTTTTCCGAGGTTTCCACTTTTATCACAGAATTCTGGTGACTGAATTTTATGGCATTATCAATTAAGTTATATAAAACCTGTTGGATACGGTCAAGGTCACAGTGTACATACAACACTTCTCCGGTAAGAACCAGCTGAATCGCGATATTCTTTTGGCGGCAGGTTCCCTCGAAGGAGGCAGCAACATTACGGATGACCTGATTGATGTCAAAATGACTCATATCCAGGAGCATACCCTTGGTGTTTAAGTTATTCAGAGTCAGAAGACCGTTGGTCAGCTTCGTAAGTCGCTCGGTTTCATTTAAAACAATGCCTAAGTACTTCTCATGAAGCTCCTGTGGAATGGTTCCGTCAATCATTGCTTCCAGATATCCCCGGATAGAGGTCAGGGGTGAGCGGAAGTCGTGGGATACATTTGCCACGAATTTCTTCTGGTCATCCTCCGCTCTGGCAATCTCACTTGCCATAAAGGAGAGGCAGGCTGCCAGATATCCCATTTCATCATCACTATCCACAGTAAATTCATAGTGCATATTACCGGAGGCGTATTGCTCCGTAGCATAGGTTATTTTGCGCAGCGGCCGATACACAAATTCATTAAAAAACAGAATAATGATCAGGGACAGCAGCATGAGAATTCCTAAGGTAATGTAGAAAATGTTTAGGATGCTGTTCACGCTGTTTATGATATTTTGCATGGGATAGTGAATCGCCATATAGCCCTTAACCTTGAAGTCTCTGGTGATGGGGGCAAGAACAGTCAATACATCTTCCTCAAAGCAATCGAAAAAGGTAGAGGTACAGTAATAAGAGCTACCGGTGATGGTAGGATTAAAATTTTGTATAACCGCCGGATGCTCTACCTTCAAAGGCGTGGAGGTATCCAGAATTACGGTACCGGAAGGGTTGATAATCTGAATGTTGGATTCCAGGTAAAGTGCCAGGGTATCCATCAATTTCTTGGTATCCTCCAGGGATGTCTCGTTGGAATACAGCTCCGATGCATAGGTCTCTGCAATCTGGGTGGCTTCACTGTATAATGTCCGGGCCTTGTCACGCAGAAAATGTTGCTGGGTCATATTCGGAACGAAGGTGGACAGTACCACCACACCGAAAATACCAAAGATGACATAAGCCATAATAAATTTCAAATAAAGCGTTTTTTTCATATTGTTTAGTTACGAACCTCAAATTTGTAGCCGATTCCCCAAATGGTAGAAATCTTCCAGTTGGCATGGTCTTTAATTTTCTCACGAACACGCTTAATGTGAACATCCACCGTACGGGTATCACCGATGTATTCATAACCCCAGATCTGGTCTAAGAGCTGTTCTCTGGTAAATACGTGATTGGGGGATGCTGCCAGGAAGTATAAAAGCTCCAGCTCTTTGGGAGGCATGTCTACTATCTGTCCCATATAGGTAACAGAATAGTTGGTTAAGTTGATAACCAGACTATCGTATTCCACCTTTTTCTCATTCTTGGCAGGTTCTGCTGCAGTAGCTGCTGCCGGCTTATAGCGGCGGAGTACTGCCTTGGCCCTGGCAACCAGTTCCTTAGAGTCAAAAGGCTTCTCAATGTAATCATCAGCACCCAGTTCCAAGCCGAGAACTTTGTCAAAGACCTCACCCTTGGCAGAGAGCATGATGATAGGAATACTGTATTTGCTACGAACTTCGCGACATACCTGGTATCCGTCAATGCCCGGAAGCATAATATCCAGCAAAATCAGGTTCGGCTCGAAGGTTCCTACGGCATCTAAAGCGGATTCACCGTCGTTTACAATCATGGTTTCATAGCATTCCTTGGTCATATATAAGCTAATCAGCTCTGCAATATTGTTGTCATCATCTACGATTAGAATTTTGGTTTTGTTTGCCATGGTTTTCTCCTTTACTTGAATGTCACAATGGTAACACCTGCATCACCTTCACCGAATTCGCCCAAACGGAATTCTTTCACGTATTTCAGGCGCTTTAAATGTGAGTGAACCGCACTTCTAAGTGCTCCGGTTCCCTTTCCGTGAACTACACGGACACTGGGAAGGTGTGAGAGATAAGCATCGTCCAGATACTTGTCCAGCTCTGCCAGTGCTTCGTCAACGGTACGACCTAAGAGGTTAATCTCCGTGGAAACGGACAGGGATTTGGACATCTTAATTTTACCGGTATTGGAACGCTGCAGAGTAGGTGTTTTAATGGTTTCTTCCTCATCGTATATAAGGTCTTTTACGTTGACCTGAGAGCGAATAATACCACACTGCACAAACAAATTGCCGCGGGCATCGGGGAGTGTACTTACGGTACCCTTCAAGCCCATGGAAACTACACGGACACCGTCACCCTTCTTTAATTTCGCCGGGTCTACGGTATTCTTCTTAGGTGCATTGTCCTTGGTATTTAAGGTCAGCTTAGAGTTTTTCTCGGAAATCTTGTCACGCACCTTCTGACGTTTTTTCTCCAGTGCTTTGATGTCGGAGCCGGCAGTAACCTTATTGAAATCGCGGATGGTTTCATCTGCAACTTCCTTTGCCTCCTGCAGGATTTCACGGGCCTTTTCATTGGCTTCACGGAGGATACGGTCTCTTGCAGCATCGATTTTCTCATTCTTAGCCTTTAGTTGATCCTGAAGAGTACGGATGCGTTCCTTGTATTCTGCAATTTCCTTCTGATCCTTCTCTATGGTCAGGCGGTTTGCTTCCAGATTGGCAATAACGTCCTCAAAGCTTGTTTCTTCGCTGCTAATCTGTTGTCTTGCTTTCTCAATGATGTGCTCAGGAAGTCCCAGCTTGGAGGAGATGGCAAATGCATTACTCTTACCCGGGATACCGATAAGCAGTCTATAGGTAGGCTGCAGGGATGCTAAATCGAATTCGCAGCAAGCATTTTCCACTTCCGGAGTAGAAAGGGCAAAAAGCTTGATTTCACTGTAATGTGTAGTTGCCATGGTGCGAATCTTGCGTTCGTGCAGGTAAGTCAGGATGGAGATGGCCAGTGCGGCACCCTCCGATGGGTCTGTACCGGAGCAAAGCTCATCAAATAAACACAGGGAATTCTCATCTGCGTGCTTCAAAATGCGGACAACATTGGTCATATGAGAAGAGAATGTGGATAAGTTCATCTCTATGCTCTGTTCATCGCCGATATCTGCATATACTTCCCGGAAGATAGACAACTCGGAGCGGTCTGCTGCCGGAATATGAAGACCGGACTGTCCCATGAGGGTAAAGAGTCCCACAGTTTTTAAGGAAACGGTCTTACCACCGGTATTTGGTCCGGTGATAACCAGCAGGTCAAATTCTCTTCCTAAATGAATGTCGATAGGAACTACCTTCTGTTTAGGAAGGAGAGGATGACGTCCCTTCCGGATATTGATATATCGTTTCTTATTAAACATAGGCTCTGTTGCATTCTGCTCCATGGCCATTTTTGCCTTGGCAAAGACGAAGTCCAGATGAGTCATTACCTTTTGGTTTACCAAGAGTTCCTCGGTATGCTCCGCAGCCATGTAGCTTAAATCTGCTAAGATTTTCTCGATTTCTTCCCGTTCCTCCAGCTCCAGCTCACGCAGCTTGTTGTTTAATTCCACAACGGCAGCAGGCTCGATAAAGAAGGTGGAACCGGTAGAGGACTGGTCATGTACCATACCATGCACCTGTCCTTTGTACTCAGACTTTACCGGGATACAATAACGGTTGTTACGCATAGTAATGACCGCATCCTGCAGGTAAGTACGATACTGTCCGTTCAGCATGCTGTTTAGCTGGGTATGCACCTTTTCATTTGTGGTTTGCATACTGCGGCGGATTCTTTTTAAGTTGGCACTGGCATCGTCAGCAATTTCTTCCTCAGAAATGATGCAGCGGTTAATCTCATTTGCCAACTGAGTAAGGGGAGTGAGCTGCTCAAAATAAGGGTCAAGCGACGTCTCCGGAGAATCATCCCGGTCTCTTTTACCGTAGCTTTTGATGCGATTGACGTTATCTAAAAGCTTAGCAATCTTTAACAGCTCCGACGCCGATAAAGTGCTGCCAATTTCCAGACTTTTAACGGTAAAGGCAATGTCCTTGTTGCCACCGAAGGATGTACTGCCTGCCTTAAAAAGATGGGATAAAGCATCTCCGGTTTCCTTCTGTGCCTTTCGGATTTCCTCCAGATTGGAAATGGGACGAAGCTCTCTTACTACCTTTTTACCCGGTTCAGAGTCCGCTTTTTCTTCCAGCATATTTAAAATTTTGAAATATTCTAATGTATTAAGTACTTTTTCATTCATGGGATAATACCTCCTAACCCCAATTTCTCTACTTTACTATACCACATTAAATCCTTTTTCGGTAGCATTCCTTTTCTTTACAAGTAAAAACCTTTCGCTTATACTTAAAAGTGTTGTCAATGAGCACTACAGAGGCCTGCTTGCAGGGACTCTGTAGTGGACATTTGACAACCAAGACGGTATGAGCAAGTAGGGCGATAGCCCGGATTGTGAATACCGGCGGCGAATGCGAAAGCGCGTAAGCGCGGAGCAATCGACTTTTTAATGCATATGGGGAATCAATATGGCAGAATTTGAACAAAACGACAAAAGCAGTTTTATGATAGAACAGATAAAGGAAAGACCCATTAACAAGAAGAGGCTGGTGCGTAGAACCCTGATTACAGCGTCTATGGCGGTAATCTTTGGTCTGATTGCCTGCTTTACTTTTTTGGTTTTAGAGCCGGTACTGAGTAATATGTTGTATCCGCCGGAGGAAAGTTCGCCGGTGGTAATTTTTCCGGAGGATGAGCTGGAGGAAGAGATGCAGCCGGAGGAGATGCTTTCAGATAATCTGCCGGCAGAAGAAGATGAACAGCAACAGCTTGTTAATGAAGAAGTGAAGGCTTTGGAGCAGGAGACAGAACAGATTAAGGAAATGATTAGCAATACTACCCTGACTCTGGATAGCTATAAACAGATTTATGAGGCTTTGAACACCTATACAAACGATTTGTCCAGATTTATGACCAAGGTGACGGTGGTAAGCTCGGACACAGATTGGATTACGGATGCTTCCGATGAGAGCCGGCATGAGACATGTGGTGTGATTGTAGCAGAAACTAATAAAGATATTTATATTCTTACGGATTATCGGTCCATAAAGGATGCGGATCGATTGATTGTCAGCTTTTATAATGATTATTCTCTGGAAGGAAAGATCCATAATGTACATGAAGAATCGGATCTGGCACTAATCTGTGTGAATGCCAATTCTATTATTCGAAGTGTACTGGGAGAAGATCCTATTGTGGCAACTATCGGTACATCGAAGATAGGAAATCTGGTAGGAACCCCCATTGTAGTTATGGGCTGTCCTATAGGGAATTATGGCTCTCTTGGTGTTGGAATGATTACCTCTAATACCGGAAGTCTTGTATCTACGGATGCCAATTATCAGATTTTGACTACGGATGTTGACGGAAATTCAAGTAGTACGGGGGTTATTTTCAATCTGTCCGGACAGATTATAGGTATTGTAAATCGTTCCAGTATGGATGCGCAGGAAGGGAACGAGATTAGTGCTTATGGAATTACGGAACTGAGATACTTGGTGAATGCCATGTCTCAGAAGGAAACTGTGCCGTACATGGGTATCAAGGGAATCAGTGTAACCAACAAGACCAGTCTGGAGTATGATGTGCCTGTGGGTGCATATATTACGGAAATAGACATGGAGTCACCGGCAATGCTGGCAGGTTTGCAGGTAGGAGATGTGATTACACTTCTTGATGAATACATTATTTCCGGTTATACGGATTATTCCATTGCACTGCTTCGCCAGAATAGTGGTGAGACCATTAAGGTAAAGGCAATGCGTCTGGTGCAGGAGGAATATACGGAGATGGAATTTGAAATTACGATAGAATAAGTAGGAAGGAAGTTTAACATGAAATTTATTAAGGATTTAAAAGAGGGAGACAGAGTATTCGACATCTACCTCTGTAAGCATAAGCAGGCAGCGGTGACCAAGAATGGTAAGCCCTATGAGAATGTGATTTTACAGGACAAGACAGGCACCATTGATGCCAAGGTGTGGGAGCCTAATAACCCGGGTATTGGGGATTATGATACGCTGGACTACATTGAGGTGTATGGAGAAGTAAATAGTTTTCAGGGGGCTCTTCAGGTAAGTGTAAAGAGAATTCGTGTATGTAGTGAAGGGGAATACAACCCGGCGGATTATCTCCCGGTGAGCCAGAAGAATATCGGGGAGATGTACACAGAGCTTTTAGCTATTATTTCCAGCATTAAGAATACATACTTAAAGCAGCTTTTGGAATCCTTCTTTAAGGACGAGACCTTTAAGAAGAAATTCTGCAATTCTTCTGCGGCAAAGACCGTACATCATGGCTTCGTAGGAGGACTTCTGGAGCATACTTTAAGTGTGACTAAGCTTTGTGATTATTATTGCACCATGTATCCGATTTTAAAGAGAGACCTGCTTCTGACTGCGGCTATGTGCCATGATATTGGTAAGATTAAGGAGATATCTCCTTTCCCGGAGAATGACTATACTGATGACGGACAGCTTCTTGGGCATATCGTGATGGGCTCTATGATGATTGGGGAGAAGGCTGCGAAGATTGACGGCTTTCCTCATGGACTTCTGGCGCAGGTCCAGCATTGTATCTTGGCGCATCATGGTAAGTATGAATTCGGCTCTCCAAAGATTCCTGCAATTATCGAGGCAGTGGCACTGAACTATGCAGATGATACCGATGCCAAGCTGGAAACCTTTAAGGAGATTCTGGAGAACAGTAATGAAATGGGCTGGATGGGCTATAACCGCCTGTTTGAGTCTAATTTGAAAGCAAGTAAGATCGATTTTTAGTGACAATTCAGAGCCATGGGATTTTACGAATATGGCTCTGATTGTACCATTTATAGAGAGAGCAGAAATGAGTTTTGAAAAAAATAGTATTGTAACAGTAAGAATAGAGGATATTGGTATGGAGGGAGAAGGCATCGGTAAGGTAGATGGCTTCACTCTTTTTGTGAAGGATGCCGTAGTCGGTGATTTGGTAGAGGCCAAGATTTTGAAGCCTAAGAAAAATTATGCCTACGCCAGACTGGAAAAGGTATTGGAAAAGTCACCATATCGTGTGGAGCCCAAGTGTGCGTTTCACAGACAGTGTGGCGGCTGCCAGATTCAGGCGGTTTCCTATGAGAGACAGCTCCAGTTCAAGCAGGACAAGGTGAAGAATAATCTGCTTCGAATCGGTGGCTTTGCCCCGGAGCTGGTGGAACAGGTTATGGAGCCTATTGTTGAAATGGATAAGCCCTACCATTATCGTAATAAAGCACAGTATCCCATCGGGAAGAATAAGGATGGCAAGCCTATTGCAGGCTTCTATGCGGGCAGGACCCATAGTATTATCGCCAATACGGAGTGCTTTCTGGGGCATAAAGACAATCAGCAGATTCTGGAATGTATCTTAGCATATATGGAGCAGTGTCATGTCTCTTCCTATGATGAAGAAACAGGAAAGGGACTGCTTCGACATGTGCTGATTCGTACAGGCTTTACTTCCGGTGAGATTATGGTATGTCTGGTAATTAATGGAAGGGAAAAGGGAGAGTTATTACCCTCTCAGAATAAGCTCGTTGAGCATCTGACAAAGATTCCCGGCATGACTAGTATATCTGTAAGTATCAATACAGAGCGAACTAATGTAATCATGGGTAAGGAGATTCATACCCTTTGGGGAGAACCTACCATTCAGGATGTAATCCATGTACGTGATATGGAGAAGGAAGGTTATCCTTTTACCGGAGAAGAATTGACCTTTAAGATATCGCCACTATCCTTTTATCAGGTGAACCCGGAGCAGACGGAGAAGCTTTACTCTCTGGCGCTGTCCTATGCAGGACTCACCGGAGAGGAGACCGTGTGGGATTTATATTGTGGAATCGGAACCATTTCTCTATTCCTTGCCCAGAGGGCAAAGCAGGTATATGGCGTGGAAATCGTTCCCCAGGCTATCGAAGATGCCAGAGAGAATGCAGTAAGAAATAATCTTACAAACGCACAGTTCTATGTAGGTAAAGCGGAAGAAGTCTTACCGGAAAAGTATGAAAAAGAAGGAATTTACGCAGATGTCATTGTAGTAGACCCGCCCCGCAAGGGTTGCGATGATGCCTGCCTGCAGACTATGTTGAAAATGCAGCCAAAGCGCATTGTGTATGTAAGCTGCGACAGTGCCACCATGGCGAGGGATTTGAAGGTATTGTGTGAAGGTGGCTATGAGCTGAAGAAGGTGAGACCGGTGGATCAGTTTGCGCATACGGTACATACAGAGGCAATTTCTCTATTAGTGAAGGGAACATCGGAGAAGAAAGCAAAAGTGAACTATCGTGAGGAAGAGATTCCGGACTGTGCCTGTATATATGGGTAGATTGAAGACGTAAAGGAAATTATATTATGAAAAAAGTATTATCTTGTATTTTATCGTTTTTGCCGGCAATCGGCTTTATTGGTGTAATCATAGGACTTATCCATGCTGCACCATTTATGAATCACCCAGTAAATGAGGAGCAGAAGATGATTTCCA
This sequence comes from Acetatifactor sp., assembly GCA_045541195.1. Taxonomy (GTDB): domain Bacteria; phylum Bacillota; class Clostridia; order Lachnospirales; family Lachnospiraceae; genus Acetatifactor. The sequence goes on from JAZQIQ010000012.1 coordinate 45,519, forward strand.
TTATGATGGTAGTAATTGCTTTGGCGGTAGTGATTCTTACGTTTGCAGTTATGGTTTGGTACATGATAAAGGCCTGTAAGAATCCGCAATATGATACGGGAATGAAGGTTCTGTGGTGCTTTATGCTGTATATGTTTAATATGTTCGCATTTCCGGTATTTTGGTTTGTTCATGTGCGTAAGGAGTAGCTTGGTTAAGTACATAAGAGAGGTTATAAAAGGGTCTGGTGACAGACCCTTTTTCTGTTATTGCTCTAATAAATGATCAACTGGAAGATAAGAGGGTAGCCCGTTTTCATAAATAATGGGAAGCTCGCCCTGAATTAACGGTTTTAGGTAAGCTATCATGTCCTCTGTTAAATCATTACCCCGCTCATTGATGAAGGAAGGAGGTACTTCCTTTGCTTTATTGGCAATTTCGCAGGCGGGAACACTATCGTAAGTGACGGTATAAGGTTCATTGCTTTCACGGCATAAGGTCAGCATCACGGCACTGTTTCCGGCAGCAGCCAGTTCTACCGCTCTTTCTCCTAATCCAAAGGATTCGTCCAAATCTGTCCTTGAAGCAATGTGGGAAGCGCAACGCTGTAGTACATTCAATTCTATGGAGCGAACTTTTACATCCAAACGCTCTTTTAAGAAGTATTCTAGGGTTTTCCCGGCACCGGAAAGCTGGCTGTGTCCAAAGGTGTCAACCGTGCCGGTGGATGCACTGATATAATTTCCATCCTTATCGCGAATTCCCTCTGATACAGCAACGATTACATTGTACTGCTTGGACAATAGATCCTTTACATCGGCTAGGAATTCTTCCGGGTCAAAGGCGTGTTCCGGTAAATAAATCAGATGTGGAGCCGTATTATATTGGTTTCTTGCCAAAACAGCGGCAGCAGTAAGCCAGCCGGCGTCACGCCCCATGACTTCTACGATGGTGACACTTTTTACTTTGTAGATAAAGGTATCATGTGCGATCTCTAAAAAGGTCGAGGCAACATACTTTGCAGCGGAGCCAAAGCCCGGTGTATGGTCAGTCACACAGAGGTCATTATCAATGGTTTTTGGAATACCGATAATCCGGACAGCACTTCCAATGAGGTTTGCATAAGCAGAAAGCTTATCTACGGTATCCATGGAGTCATTGCCGCCAATATAGAAGAAGGCACCGACTTCCTTTTCTTCAAAGAAACGGAAAATCTTCTCATAAATTTCCGGATTAGAATCGGCTGTGGGCAGCTTATAACGGCAGGAGCCCAGATACATGGAAGGTGTCATGACCAATTTATCCAGCATAGGTTTGCCCTCTGCAAAAAGGTCGGAAAGATTCAGGAGACGGTTATCTAAGATACCTGTGATTCCATTTAAGGAGCCATAAATAATATCGTACTCCGGAGATTTCATAACACCGGAAATAACACCGGCAAGGCTGGCATTAATGGCGACGGTAGGACCGCCGGACTGTGCGACAATACAATTTTTCATGTTAAAAATTCCTATCTTTGTGTTGATTTAGAGAAAATATGCCCGGATGAGGGCAATTTGTCTAGGAATTTTATATCATATAATACAGGAATCTGCAAGGCAGATGGAAAGCTATACCGGAGAATAGGAAATACGCATTAGAATATTCTGCACTTGCGGACTTTTGTATCAAAGCAAACTTGACGAACTGCTTACACATGATTAATCTGTACTTAAAGTACTGAAAAACTTTCTTTTTCTTTCGACAGGAAGGATTAATTATGATACTTAGTGTAAGTAGAAGAACAGATGTGCCCAACTATTTTCGGATTGGTTTGTGAATCGGATTAAGGAAGGCTTCTTATATGTGAGAAATCCCATGAACCCACGTCAGCTGTCTGGCTATACAGAAAACGTAGTTATCAGTTTTGTGGATATATACGCAAAAACAAAACGGAATACAAAAGGTCTGGGTATTCGGCAACTGACCGATGAAGAAATGACCTTGTTAGCAGGACAATTAGTGTAGATTACATCCAAATATAATTTGGTAATTGAATCCTGTGCCGAGAGGATAAATCTTAGGATGTGGGTATTGGGCATGGAAGCTGCATAGATAAGAAACGAATAGAGAAGATTTTGGGTTGTAAGTTAATCGGACAAAAAGATAAGAACCAGAGGCAGGAATGCGGCTGCCTGGAAAGCGTGGAAGTAGGAACCTATAACACTTGTCTAAACGGTTGTAAATATTGCTATGCCAACGAAAATGATGCTATGGTAAAAGAGAATGTAAAGCGGTATCGTTCGGATTCCCCTATATTGTGCGGAAGTATTTCTATGGATGATAAGATCACTGACAGGAGGGTGAAGTCCATAAAAGATACGCAGCTTAGTTTTTTGGAACCGTTTTAGAGATTTAGAGAGAATTACTGAAAGGAATTTTACTATGAAAAAAGTATTATCTTGTATTTTATCATTTCTACCGGCAATCAGCTTTGTAATTGCAATAACAGGACTTATATGTTTTTCTGTGTTTGTAAGCGAACCTTTAAATGCAGAGAAAAAAATGATTTCATTTATCATGATGTTATTTGCATTTCCGGTATTTTGGTTTGTTTATATTCGGAAGGAGTAGTTATTAGGTTTTACAACCAATCTTATGGGTTGGAAATAAGGAGATGAGTTTCGTATAAGCTTAGAATCACATAATAAACACGGAATTGAACCTTCAAGTCAAATGGGATTTGAAGGTTTTATTGTGCTCTTTTTTAGTAAAAGTGAATAGAGAATCAGACCGTACTTGACTCAAAAAATAATATTATTGAAAAAATTAAATAGAGCTTGAAAATGTCTGCAAACGTAGTAAAATAGTAATAAGAAAAGACTAGAAATATAGTAATATTATTTTAAAAACATAGGATTATCTGTCCGTTCTAAGAGATAATCTATAGAAACGTTGAAATAATCGGCAAGTTTTATTAGGGTAGCATAATCTGCTTCTCTGGTTCCGGTTTCATAGCGGCTAATTGCATTTTGGTTCATGGACAAATCCATGGCGAGTTTTAGTTGGGAAATACCTGCTTTGGTACGTAACTCTTTTAATCTCATAAAATCACCCTTGAGATTAGTATGCCAAAATGGTATAATCATAATATCCCGATTTGGTATATTGCTTGTATTACTTTTGGAAAAAAACGTTTGATTGATAAATATTTTGGAAAATGAATTAGATATAGGAAGTTAAAACAATACAACAATGAATGTAAGAAGATGAATAAAAGAAATGTTTTGTGTAATATAATTATTTCTATTGGCATGGGGGCAGTTATTTATTATTTTTTTTCCCCGGAAGTTATTTTTGTAAAGGTAATTGACAATTTGTTAGGAGTAAGTTTTCGTTTTACAGACATGATTTACAAAACTACATTTTGGCAGTTAATTAGATATTATTTTCTTGATATGTTATGGGGATATGCCTTGGTATTTGCTCTATTTTATGTTTGGGGTAATAATACAGCAAAGCTATCGAAGATTCTATGTATAGCGTGTTTTTTTTCAATTGCTATGGAGGTTCTTCAGATAACACCACTTGCGAGAGGGACATTTGATGTGTGTGATATTGGTCTTGAGGTTCTTGCGGAGGTAGTTGCTGTTTTTATTATAAAATATCATACTTGGAGGAACATTGGATGAAAGAGAAATTGAGAGTATTAGCTGTAGTAATCTGTTTAGCAGTTTTTGCAACTATGGCGTTGGGAAGTGGTTCAACAGAATCAGGAGACATTAAGGAAATAGTGACAAGCGATAATGGTATTGCTTCTAATGAGTCTGCCGAGAAAGTTGATGCAATGGTAACACATGAAGAGGAAGAAGTTGTTGGTGTTACAATTGAAGAGCAAGTATTGTTTGAACAGGAGGGCATTATTGTAACCGCTAAGGAATATGTTACAGACAGTATTTGGGGCGATGGAATTAAATTATTGATTGAAAATAATTCAGAGAAGACAGTTACAGTTGGATGTAATGCATTAATTGTTAATGATTATATGATATCAGATTTATTTGTTTCAGAAGTTGCTGCAGGTAAAAAGGCTAATGAAGTAATGTATTTATCCAGTTCCGAATTGAATGCAGCAGGGATTGAATTGGTAGGACAGGTTGAAATCTACTTCCATGTGTATGATTCAAGTTCATATGATACTATTTTTGAATCAGGTGGTGTAACAATTCAGACTTCAGAATTTGCGAATATGGATACTGCTCCTGCTGATGGGGGGACAGAATTATATAATGCAAATGGTATCAGAATTGTAGGAAAATCTGTAGATGAGAACAGTTTCTGGGGAACTGCAATTCTTCTCTTCTGTGAAAATACCTCTGGAAAGAATGTTAGTATCTCCGTTGAAGAAATGTCAATAAACGGATTTATGATGAGTCCATTTTTTACAACAACTGTATATGATGGTAAAAAGTCAATTGATGATATAACGGTCTTTTCTTCAGATTTAGAGACAAATGGAATTGAGAGTATTGAAGAAGTTGAGCTTAAATTTCACATTTATGATGTTGAAACGTATAATACTATTGCGGATTCGGACGCAATAACTTTTTCTACGCACCAGTAAATGAATAGATAAAAAGCTGTAGGTCCTATGATGAAAGGATGTACAGCTTTTTTATTTGGTATATCACTTATATCTTCCTCAAAAAAGTCAAGACAGAGATACACTCAGAGCTTATAATTAACTCACATCGCGATGAAAAAGGAGTCTGATATGAGTTATCCGGCAAGTGTGGGAGCAATTATCTGCTACATAGAGGCACATATTAAAGAAGAGAAGTTTCATAATGAGGAACTGGAGAGGCGTATAGGTTTTTCTATGGCCCATATCCGGGATTTATTTAAGAAGAATACCGGGTGTACATTGGCTAAATATGTACGAATAAGAAAAATTAAGAGTTCTTGTATGGATTTACTGCATACAGAGAAGTCCATTTTAGAGATTGCCTATCAATATGGCTTTGCGAATCCGGAGACATATACTCGGGCATTCAGTAAGGTTATTGGTATGACACCCAGTGCTTTTCGGAATATTCGTCCAATGGTTGGAAAGACAGAGCTTTCTCCCGGTGTATACGGTATCGGGCTCCTTACAGAAAAAGAGCGAAGGAGCGATATGTATATGGATAAGAATGTATATAAGAGCAAAGAAAGTACGGTTTTGTACGGTGTTCCCCGAGTGGCCCATGGAGTGTATGATGGATGCACGCCTTACCCAATTTGTTTAAAAGCATGTTCCGAGTATTTGGGTGAGGACTTGGAGTATTATTTTACCATGGTTTCCAGCGGGGCAGCTTTCCGGTTGGTCTGGAATAATGAGATGTGGGATCTGAGTAATGTGGATATTTTTCATACCATGGAGGAGACTAATGAAATCTATGGTCTTGCTGCCAAGGCATTGGGAAGGGAGTTTTCCTTTTTTGGAAGGGATGAGCAGACCACCAAAGAAGAGTTTATTGCATTTATTAAGCGCCATATTGATGAGGGGTATCCGTGCGTTGCTTTGGGAATTATCGGTCCGCCGGAGCCATGTATTATCACAGGATATCGGAAGAATGGTGAAGAGCTGTTGGGTTGGAATTTCTTCCAGAATGATCCGGAATTTGCTGCTAGTTTGGAAGTGGATGAATCAGGATACTTTATCTGTAATAACTGGTGGGAAAACACGGATACGCAGGCTGTTATGTGTATGGGTGCCATAGACGGTGATAAAATCAGCATTTCCCAGATTATTTCCAATGGAATAAAGATATTAACAGGAAGAACTGAATATGACTACAGCAAAGGAATTGATGCGTATGATGCATGGAAGAAGGCATTAAGGAATAAGAGCGATTTTGCAGTGACAGACAATCTGTTTGTGTTGTTCGAGAAGATGCTCTGTCAGATGGATGCCATGTCCTGTATAACGGATGGGCGTAGGAATGCAGCAAGGTTCTTCCACTCGCTTGGAGAGGCGGATTCAGCGGATAAAGAGACGTACATTCTGATTGAAAAGGCATTTGTCAAGTGTGCAGAGGCAGCGGAACAGATGTGGAGCTTATTTGGAGATCCGTCGGATATGGAAGGAAGGCTAAAGAAGCTTTCGGAAGAAGCTGTCCGGGATAAGGTGTGTGATTTAATTGATGCGGCAAGAGATGCAGACAGTGAGGCGCTTTCTCTGATGAAGCTTCTGAGTGTTGACAGACCTTGTACATAATCGGCATCGGAAGACGTGGAATTATGTAAAAAAGATTGGTAAAAATCCTCATATCATGTTATTGTTTATGTTGATGGATTTATCAAACAGTGAAAACATAATATGTTTGGAATCAAGCCTTCAAGTCAAATAAGATTTGGGGGCTTTCTTATAGGATGATTATGAGGAGAAAACATATGGAGAAGGATATACAACATCTTTCTGTGGAAATGGACCAAAAAGCTTATAGTTTTTTGCAGCTGCAGAGGGATTACTATATGAATAAAGCAGACGATATGATGCTGATGGAGCAGACAACGCAGCCCTTTTGGCAGAGTATGCGTCTTGGAAAACGGCGTTTAATATCTAAGGGGCTTTCCATGGATGTAGACATTTCCCGGGATTCTAAAAGCAGGACGATTAAGGATGAAAGTCTGCATATCAGAAAAGATGGACATCATTTTGTGGGTAATAAGGCAAGGAATGTTCGTGTGCAGCGCTGCTTTTATAAGGATGGGAGGAAGCTGGCAACCATTAAGAATAGAGAAATCTGCCAGCTTTCGTTATTAAAAACAGAAGTAGATGGAGACAAAGCTGCATGCCCTAATTGTGGGTATGTAAACACCATCGCGTCCTTTATTGATGGTTGTGATGCCTGTGATGCAAAATTTACGGTAAAGGATTTTGAAGCTAAACTTTCCGGATTTTCTTTAGAAGAGAACACCAATGCCAAGATTGCAGATACCGTGTATGGGAATGCAATGTCACTGGTGCGGCTACTGGTAGGTTTCATTTTGCTGGGGATTATAGCTTTTGTTATGGCGGCGATTAGATTAACCGGGACCAATACGGATATTCAGATTGTAGGTCCCATAATGGGGATAAGTATGGCAATTATAATGGTGCCCGTAGTGGTACGTTCGCTTATTATTCTAATCATTGCATTTGCTACAGGAACGTTCTATTTGCTGTCTATATACAAGGAGCCTATTTTGCAGGAGGCGGTAGTGAAGAAGTATTTGCCTCACTTTTCTGCAACGGATTTTTATCAGAATCTGGAATATAAGCTTAAGAATATTCATTTAACGGACAAGGTGAGCGAGGTAAGTGTCTTTGCCCGTTGTTCTTTACAAGAGTTTATTGAGGATTATCGCAATGTGGTAGAGTGCGATATGAATAGACTGAAATTCCTTGCAATAGATAAGATGGAAGGCGGCTACAGGGTAAGAGTTAAGGCGGAAATGCGATTAACGGAGAGTAAGGGAAAACGTATACTTTCAAAGTATGAAGTATTAAATCTGACTTTGTTTGGCAGACCGGAAATAATTGATAAGCCGGCGATTGCTCTTCGCGAATACAAGTGCCCCAGTTGTGGCAGTAGCATCAATGTACTGGAAGGTGGAAGGTGTTCCGCCTGCGACAGAACATTTGATTATTCTGAATTTGGCTGGGTGATAGAGTCTTATGGAAGTAAAAGAAAGAAAATCAGTTTGTATCAAACCATCAAATATATAATGCGTGTATTATTTGTGTTGGTATTTGGATGTAATATCCTGTTTCCCGTAGGTTTTGGAAGGGAAAACATTTTTCAGATGTATGATGTTTTTTCTAAGCAGGCAGCTTACATAGAAAGGATGTATAATGATTTAGAGAGACCGGATACGTTGTATGATGATGTTATCTTAGTATCCGATGAAGACTATTACATACAGCGTAGGTTTGAGTACGAAACGGAAAATGCAGACCTGATTATGAAGGAATATCGCACATATCTGGAAGAACAGGATTTTGAAGTTTGTGAAGAGTCAGAGAATGCGGTGATTTTACGTATGACTTTTGATTTTCAGGAATTGGGAGTCCAAGGGATAAATTATTATGAAATTACCATCACAAAGGATGGTTCTGCTATTATAGTTGAAGAAAATTTGGAAGATTAGTAGGGAGAATATAACATATGAGGCTGATACCTATCCCAAAAGAAAAGTATGAAGAATATCGATTGAATCTTATGTTTGACTGTTACAAGTGGGACCCGCAGTTTCAGGATAACAATACGGTTGCAAAGTATGTGCTGGTTATTACACAGGAAGAGCATGAAGAATTGGCACGGTTAACGGAAGCTTTGGATAAGGAAACACGAGCTGCAGAAGAATTCTTAAATTACCATTTGGAACTTGCGGGGCCGCTGGCATTGCCGAAGAAAATAAATCGTGAAATAAGAAATATGAAGAATTATGAAAGGGACAAGCATGTCCGTTTGATGAGATACGATTTCCATCCCACCGTGGAAGGAATGTGGGCGGTAAGTGAGGTAAACAGTGATGTGCCGGGAGGCTTTGCAGAAGCCTCTCTGATGCCACAGGCGGCCATGGATGTGTTGGAGGAAGGACCGTTCCGGTTTAAGAATTTCGGAAATGTTCTGGTGAATGCCATAGCGGCGAAGGTTCCTGCAAAGGGTAGAATTATGATGGTACATTGTACATCCTACAGTGATGATAGACAGGTTATGCAGTTTTTGGGTGACCGGTTAAAGGCAAAAGGGTTTGAGATTATTTATGCGGCATCCGATCATTTAAGATTTGAACATCATCAGGCAATCAGCATATTAGATGGAAATGAAGGAACGGTAGATGCAATATTCCGTTTTACACCATTGGAGTGGTTAGTGGATGTTAAGCCGAAACGGTGGCAGGGGTATTTTGATACTACGACAGTATCCTGCAATCATCCTATTGCGATTTTTGCACAAACAAAGCGTTTCCCGCTGGTGTGGGATACACTTGAACAAGAGGGTATCCGTATGTCCACCTGGAGAGAATTGCTTCCGGAGACACTGGAAGTAAAAGATGCGAAGGATAAGGAGGGCTTTATATACAAGCCTGCATGCGGAAGAGTTGGAGAGGATATATCTATAAAGGAAGCCTGTAAAGAAGACGAATATAAGAGAATACTTGCTGCGGTAAAGAGACATCCTAAAAAGTTTCTGGCGCAGAAAAGATTTAACAGTAAGCCATTAGAGGGCGCAAATGGAGAGCATTTCCATGTCTGCTTAGGCTCCTATACAGTGAATGAAAAGCATGCCGGCTATTATGCAAGAATCAGCAGCTCTCCGCGTATTGATTCCAATGCGGCAGATATTCCTGTTCTGATTGAAGGGAATGGTGAACTAAATGACAGGTAGAGAGATATTTAAGGTATGGGCTCCCGCAGACAAGAAGTGGACCCGTTGGGTTCGTCCCGTTCCCTTTGTGGGAATGAAGGAGCATTCCAAGGACTTCGGTTATGCTGACTTTACAGTTTCGGTAATAGATTATTTAGATAAAGAATGGGCAGATGCGGCGATTATCGTTGATTTACCGGATGAGGAAAGTGTTGAGACAGGAATTGCCCTGGCAAGACTGGGGTATCGTCCTATACCGATTTTTAACGGAACTATAGAACAACAGGGAGCGAGAGCTACAGTGGATAACCAGACGGTAGGCATTGCCTTAGAATGGGGGGCGTCAGAGCTTGGCAAGATAGAACTGAAGGATGATGCACTACCTGCATTTTTGCTGGATAGTAATCGTTTGCAGAGATATAAAATGGAGGATTCCCTATTTGACAATAGTTGGGACGTTTATGCACAGGATATGCCTTCCGCAGATTATCTGGTGAAAAATGGAGTCCGTAAGGTGGTTGTCATTGGAGATTTTTTCTCAGATGATTTGAAAGTGATTCTATATGAGTATCAGAAGAAGAAAATCGATATCTTTTTTACAAACAGATATAAGGCACCGCGAAAATATAAGATTCATAAGTTTTTTCTGCAGGAGAGAGATTAGAGATGCGTAATAATAAAGAGGTTGTTGCAAAAAGCAACAACCTCTTTTGTGTGATGAAATTAGTGACCGCCGCCACCGCCGCCGCCACCACGGCCGCCACCGCCGTATCCGAATCCACCGCTGCCACCGCTATAGCCACCACCACCGGAGTAGGAACGGGAACCGGTGTGTACTGCGGAGTGGAATGAGCGACCGGAATAATGAAAGCTTCGTGAATGATAGCAGGAATTATTCAGTATCGGACTTGGAGTTACTTCCGGACACCTGATCTTGATTGCTTCAATCACCTTTTTCGATAGTCCAAATGCCGTTGCATAAATCAGATATTTTTCCCACAGGGGCAATTCTATTATTGTTCGCTCATGGATAAGGGTATCACTCTTTAAGAAATTGTATAATCCTCTCCATTTTGCATATTCATCTTCTCCAAACTGTGTCAGTAAAACATACTTTCTGGATCGTACCTTAAGGTAAATCGAGCAAGCCAGACAGCAGATACCGAAGATAAAGTAGGCACCAAACGCATAATCCATACGGGTCTGGTAAGAAATTAAATTTACCAGGGTGATAAACAGGATTCCAATTATCAGAAGAGCCTTTGCTAAAGAACGCATCTCATTTTGAGGCTTCTTAAACTCTCTGGTTTGGAAATATTTATCCTTCATTCCGATATCACCTACAGAGTTATCCATCTTTTTTAAAAAGGATGCTGTGTTTGCATAGTCGGAAGAAATCCTCTTTTGCAAATTATTCATTGTAATGAAGCTTCCGCGAATATGACGAACAAGTAAATTGTGGTAGTACTCTTCGCAAGGAGTAAGCGGTTCTAAATTTACCGGTGAGTTCTTAACTTGCTTCGAGGATTCTCTGAGCATTGTAATCATAATGTCACCGGAAGTTTGCTCGGAGATGCGGATGTATTTCTTCCGCGCCAGACTAAGAAGAATGGCAGAATAAATACCGGAATCATTTTTCTTTGGTTTTTGTTTGCAAAATATTAAGGCTGCAGCAAATTTTGGATCCAAATCCCTCGGAATCTCTCGAAAATACTCTATTTCCGTAGCAGGATTGTAGAAGATATGCTTTGCTCTTGTACGACGCTCTGTATAAGCGACATAAATTGCGAGAAGAACAGAAGCAACAATAAATACGAGAAAAACCTTAGTTTTCTTGGTCCTATATTCTTCCGGTGTGGAGAGATACTCATACTGCGCATCGTAAATCTCATCTATAACATCATCGGTATAATAATAATTCGCAGACGCATATTCAGTAAATATGTGCTTGTCCTCTCCAAAAGAAACTAAATCGAATTCAATATATTCATTGTACGGTCTGAATTTTAACTGGTCCTCGGTTAACTCGAAGGAAAAGGTATAATAGCCGGGATTGGCGGTAGCAGACTCCGTAATAGGGAAATTATTAGAGTTGGTACCATAGGTAAAGGTATCATAGTTCCCGGGCCGCGGCATATCTTCATTTGCTAACAGAATCTGAGCTTTGTAAGAATTCAGGTATTTTGTGGTATCTCCGGAATACATGGACAGGTATAGGTCGGAGCTGTCGCCATATCTAAGGGCAGCATTATACATTTCATATTCGATTTCAAATACAATCTGCTCCCGGTACAGACCATCTACATAGAAAAGCAAACATTCATACTGGGCCCGATCTTCGTTATATGGTCCTTCACTATGAAACCACTTGCCCGGTCCATATATGGGATTCGTGTTGACATAATCCGAATCGTACCAGTATAATTTGTCGCTTTCTTCCCAAAGAACTTCAGAACCATCCGGCATAATCTGCTTTACGGAAAGAACATTGTAGCTGGTCTTTACCCCATCTACGGAATATTCCGGAAGCTCACGCCACAGTTCCCAAAACGGATTGTTCTTGGAGGCTGCATGGATATCAAAGATCAGACGTTCTGTGATAATGACCTTACCATGGCTGTCCGGCTCATCTACTACCACTGCCTTATACTCCACATCGGTTATTCTCGCATAGTCAAAGGGATTCAATTGCAGGTCTTCAATTAAGCCGGGATTCTCACTTAATATAATAGCAGATATGATTAGTATGAGAATGCCGAAGTATATTATAAAAAATTTTTTTAGATTCATTTTTCCTCCCTCTTTTGTTAAATATACTGATAACAGTATATAAAAGATTTAGTCGCATGTAAATATGTTAGATTTACCATTCGTTGAAAGCGAGCTTGTTTGCACATGTGAGATATGCTATAGTACAGTTGCTAAGGCAATCCGAAGGAAGAGGTGAACCGGATGACGGACAAAGAAGTGTATAGAATATGGGCACCGGAGAGAAAAACATGGGTAGACTGGGTCAGACCGGTTCCGTTCATAAAGATGAGTGACGATGTAAAGCAATATGCGTTCTCAGAGATAGAGATTCCGGTATCGCAGTTTGCTGCATCCGAATACCTATACACCGCAATTATCGTGGATTTGCCCGGCGTGGAAAGTGTGAAAGAAGGCATTGCACTGGCAAAAGCAGGCTACCGTCCCATTCCGGTATATAATGGAACTATAGAGCAGCAGGGTGCAAGAGCGACTGTGGATAATCAGTCGGTTGGAAGCGGATTGCGCCGTGGCGCAGCTTTGCTGCAGGAGATTGAGATAAAAGAGGATGCGCCACCGGCATTTCTGCTGGACAGTAACCGCATGAACCGTTACAAGATGGAAGTATCTCTTTTTGATAACAGTTGGGATATCTATCCTCAGGATTTACCTTCTGCAGAATATTTACAAAAGAGCGGAATTCAAAGGGTAATGATTATCAGTGATGTGGTTTCCAAGGATTTGAAGAAGATTCTATATGAGTATCAGAAGAAGGGAATCGGTATTGTCCACACGGAAAGGTATGGGACACCCAAGAAGATAAGGATTTACAAGCAGTTTTACAAGAATTAAGAGGTGTAAAGATTGATAAAGTTTGATGGCCGGATTGTGCAGTTTGGATTTGGCGCGGTGGGGAAAAGCTTTTATGAGAAGGTTTCTAAGGAAATCAAGTTTCAGGAAAGTAAATATTATGTGATAACCAAAGAGAAATATGAGTTCGAGGCATATGTCAACTTAGGCGGTCTGGTCTGTAACTTCATCGTCAGTGAAGTGACAAGGGACAATTTCCGGGAGGTCTTTGCGCCCTATTTGGAAAGCGGTGATTTGCTGATTGATTTTGCGGATACAGTAGGAACCAGGGATATCTGTGAGTGGTGTGCAGAGCGTAATATTATGTACATCAATACAGGGGAGGCGGACTGGCCGGATCACTGGTACTGTATTTTTGAGGAAAATGACCTGAAGAATGGGTTAAAAGAAAAGTACCGCCGAAATCCGGCTGTGTGCAGGCATCCCATTGTATTGCAGCATGGTAATAATCCGGGGCTGGTATCTCACTTTGTTAAGGAGGCCATAGATTATATTGTACATACGCAGTTCAAAAGGGATAAACAGCTAAAGAATTTGCTGAAGGAAGGCAGATTTAACGAAGTGGCACAAGCGCTGGGAATCCGGCAGATACATGTGAACGACATTGATTTGCAGGAAGTAAAGGGCGAGTATAGTGATAAAGTGTTGTTTAGTACCTGGTGCACGGATTCTTTTTGGTTTGAGATGCTTAGTGAGGCTACTGCCAATGTGGGAACTCATGAAAGAGTAGATTATGAGGATGAATGCAATTTGTACAATGCAGAGAAAGGGTTCTTGGAGTTTAAGAAGCTGGCGGCGGATAAGAAGGGACGTACCTATTATCCCGGCGGAGTCTTTGAAGGCCATCTGGTGCCTCACGAAGAGACCATTACCATTGCACAAAGTCTGGAAGTGACGGAGAAGGGAAAGACGGTATATCGTCCGACGGTGATGTTCCTGTATTCTCCATGTGCATATGCGGAAAGATATTTTCAAAATGCCAAGGTGAACGACTATCCGGAGCCGGATATGGAAAAGCCCTTGGATTGCGAAGAAGAGAATGGACAGACCGTTATCAGGGGATATGTGTATCCGGATAATTTTGAAATTGTATATCAGGAGAAGCTTGCCGCAGGGACAGAATATGTAGGAGTGCTACTTCTGGGAGAACATTTCCAGCCCGTGTGGGTGGGAAACCGGATTGAGGCATCCTATTTATATAAGGACAAGAAGATCTCTTACTGGCAGACGCCTACCATTACGCCGGTGGCAATGTCTGCACTGGCAGCAGTCTGCTGGATGTTGAAAAATAAAGAAAAGGGGGGAATCTATTTCCCGGACGATATTCCGGACTATAAGGCTATCGTGAAAACAGCGGAGAAGTATATTTCCAAGACCATTTATCAGACCTTTTCCCAAAAGGAGCTGGAAAAAGAGCTAAACATAGATTTTACCAATTTGCAAATGAAGGATATCTTTGCAGAATAGGATGAGGGATGTTATAATGCCATCATCTACAAAAGGGAGGAAATGATTATGTATGCATTAATTGGAGCAGGATTGGTGTTCTATAGTTTTCTTTTAATAGCGGTAGTAGCATTCATCATTTTTACATATAACAGCTTGGTGCGTTGCAGAAACCGGGTGAAGAATTCTTTTGCCCAGATTGATACCCAGGTGCAGAGAAGATTTGATTTGATCTTGAGTCTGGTGGATACGATAAGAGGGATTACTGCGGTAGAAGTGCCGATGCTTGAAGATGTGACAGCCAGCAGAAGCGGATACTTAAGTGCCGGATCCAATCAGGAGAAGATGGCAATGAACAACCAGCTAACCGTAGCAAGAAATTCTGTAGTAGCTGTTGCGCAGCAGTTACCGGATTCAAGGGCAAATGCTAATTTTGCAAAGCTACTGGATGAGCTTGCCGAAACAGAGGATAAGGTGGCATTTTCCCGCCAGTTTTACAATGATGCGGTTACCATCTACAACAATAAGATACAGACCTTCCCGGGTAATATGATTGCCCGCGTATTCGGTTTCAAGGAAGAGGAATTGTTTGATATTGATGAGGAGCTGAACGAAGTATATATGTAAATGAGCAAAGAAATGCTCTCCGGGGATGTTATTCCTTGGGAGTATTTCTTTTTTATTTTGCGCATCTGACGTAACTCTCCTCTAACCAAATTTAAAAAGTGATTTATTTATCACATTTTGTATTGACAATAGATGGCGCGAGTGATATATTTATCACATCAAGTGACAAAAATATCACTTTAAAAGTGAATGATCTTAGTACAAAGGAGACTACATATTATGACAACAACGCAAAGCAAACCAAAACGAACTTCTCTTGTAAAAGCGGCAGCATGGTCTGCAGCGGTGGAAATCGCAGTAATCATCAGCAATGTTATAACCATTATTAAATGGCAGATTCCTTTCACTGCAGAGGATTACCGGACATTTATTCCCATACCAATCTTGATTTCACTGGTTCCCCTTCTGGCAATGGGTGTAATATTGGTATTATCTATTAACCAAACAAAAAATGCAGATAAAGAAGATGAGCTTTCCAAACAAAACCGCTTCAAGGCAGGATATATAACCAAATACGTTTTAGCGATTACCGTGATTATCACTATTTGGGTAATTAGAGATTTTTCCTTTGCCTTTACCGAAGATGTTATTAGCAATCTGATGAATCTTCCGCTTATAATTTTTGCATTTGCGGAAGCTACCCAAAATATTGTTTTTATTATCCTGGAAAAGCGCGGCTTAGAATAGGACGGTGAGCACATGGCGGTAATGACAACGAGAATCAAGGAATATCGTGCCAAATTCGATATGAAGCAGGATACTCTGGCAGAGCTGGTAGGCGCCCGCCGGGAGACTATTATCCGTATTGAAAAGGGGCAGTACAATCCTTCTTTAAAGCTGGCAATGGACATTGCTAAGGTATTTGGAACCACTGTAGAGGAGCTTTTTTCCTTTGAGGAAGAATAAACGATTACCTTTACATATAGTTTGATTTTTTATATACTGTAACTGATTATTTTACAGAAAGAAGGATACAAATGAAAATTAGATTCAGCACTTTCATTTGCTGGTTCGTTATCATATTTATGTTCCTGATTCCGATTCTGGGGGAGTATTCTTATGTATTTGAGGATATGCAGCTTAATCCCAACGATTATGCCAGAATCACGGATGTGGATTATAAAGCGATTGTGGTAGATGAACCGGGCTGTGAAGGAAAAGTCCTTATTACGGAAAGACTGACCTTCGATGTCCATGCGGCTTCCGAGTACAATCCATTCTGGGAGCTTTGGCGTGACCTTCCCGAAGACTATATTGACGGTGTTAAGGTAGATTATACCGTACATTCCGTTAAGCAGATTATGCCGGACGGAACAGAAGTCCTCTGGGAGGAGAGCAACAAATTATACTGGGAGGATGAGGATTACCTCAGCTCTAACCCTTACTATGGTCCCGGAAAATGGTATCACAGTGAAGGACCATACGATGAGTCCGATGCCCAGTATGAATGTGTATTTTTCTATGTAGACGGCATTTATCGAGAAGAGCTTGTTTTCGAGATAGAATACGAAATGCACAACGCATCTCTACGGTACGGTGATTGTTCCGACCTGTATCTGGCAATTTACTCCGGAAGTACCATCAAGTACTTGGATTCTTTTAAGGCTGAGATACTCTTCCCTAATGAGGATATGCCGGCACAGGGAAATTATGATGTGTATACATATGGAACCAATACCAATGAGTTCCCTCTCACTGAGTCTGCAACCGCTAATCCGGGATATTATACCTTCTCATTTGAATTGGCTAAGGAGGATTTGCAGTTTAAGCCATATAATGAGTATATAGAGTTTGACTTAGTTTCTCATGGCGAGGACAAGCATATTTTCACAGAGTATGCTTCGCAGAATTATTATTACTATGATGATGTACTGGAAGAAATCTACGATGAGCAGGAAGATTATGCCACTGCTCCTGCAAGATTTAAGACCATAAAGACGGTAGTTTTTCTGGTAAGTGTTGTTGTAGGAATCTATGCTATCATATACGCTCTTACAGCAGACAAGCGTATGAAGTCAAAGCATGCGTTCTTCACACCTTCCATGGAAACGGATTTATATAGAGAGATTCCCAGTGACTTGGATCCGAACTTTGCTGCGTCTCTTGTATTTTGTAAGAATAAGGCACCGAAAGATGATTCCGGTGTTTATTCTGCGATTCTGCTCAGCCTTGCCCGTAAGGATTACATAGAACTGGAAGAGTTAAGCCTGGGGGAAATACAGATTAATATTAAGAAGCGTACTTCTCAGGTACAGCCTCAGATGATTGTCAAAGAGGTTGGCATAGAAGTTCCGGTAGAGACACCTGTGGAAATTCCGGAAGAGCCATTAGAACCGCTCACTCTCTGCGAGTCTTATTATTACAATTTAATTGTTCGTCACGCAGTAGGAGACAGCATTTCCATGAGCTCCCTTCAGACCAGAGTTTCCTCCGACTATTACAACACCAATTCCTTTGTGAAGGATATGGATAACTCCATTGTTAACATCGGTGTTAAGGACGGATATTTCCAAAAGGCGGATTACCTACAGCCTCAGAAGCAGATCCGCTCCACTGCAAAGAAGCAGATGATATTCGGTATCCTGTTACTCACTGTAGTAAATATTATTTCTTGCCGGACACGTTTGGATCTGGCTTTCGGTGCATTCTTTATTTTGGGAATCAGTTTGATACTCAGCTCACTACTTCTTAAGGTGCAAGCGAAGAAGTATGTTTTGCTGACACAGTTTGGCGAGGATGAATATGCAAAATGGCGAGGTTTATATAATTTCTTAAACAGCGATACCTTGATGAATGAGCGTACTTATGTAGAGCTTCCTATCTGGGAGAGATACTTAGTATACGCAACTGCCTTTGGTATTTCCGAAAAGGTAGCTCTTGCCATCCGTCTCCGTTGTCCGGAAGTCGTTACTTGCAGCCCGATATTGAGCAACAATTGCTATCGTTCCGGAAGCTTCCATCGTTCCAGCCGTTCCTTCCGTTCAGCGGTCCGCTCCGGTTCCTCCGGGGGCTACCACGGTGGTGGCGGCGGCTTCGGCTATGGCGGAGGTGGCCGCGGTGGCGGCGGAGGTGGCGGCGGCCACTAATCTCTTCTGATGGAGAATATATGTAAAATATAAAAGGCTCTCCTAAGGGTTATTCCTTGGGAGAGTCTTTGTAATTCTCAGCCTTTCCGGCCGTTAACTGTATCTGTCTATGAATCCGTTCTTTTACTTTTCTTAGAAAATCTTCCGGGCCAAGGACCTTGATGGTGGGACCGAAGGATAGTATTTCAATCAAAAGCTCGGTCTCCATCATGCTATTATAGTATATCATGCATTCGTAGGTGTCTTCATCCAGCCTTTTGGTCTGTTTTTGGTAATTGGCAAAGTGTAGCATGGTGCGCTCCAAGGTATTGCGCCCCGTGGTAATCAACAGATGTACCGGGTCCTTGTAATATGAGGTTTTTATTTTCTCTGCTAAATCAATTTCTTCATTATAAGTCTTATCCGTGAGAGTTACCTTATCGATGCGAGAAATATTTATGGTCTCTACTCGACTCAAGGTATTGTTTTTGCCGGAGAGTGCAAGCAGACGGAATTTGTCATTTTTAGCAGAATACTCTAAGCGGCAGGGAAGGTAGGTGTGGCACACATCCTTGCCTTTGCGGGAGTAAAAGCGGATATCTACATACTGTCTGTTACGGATGGCTCCCAACAAGGTGCGGAAATGAGACACATATTCCGGGGACGTAAAATCGTCTCCGTCTTGAAACCTATCATAATAGTAAAAGTCTTCCGGAAGAAAAAGGGGTTCCACATTTATCAAATATGCATTAAGAATATCCATTTGCGCTTTTTCCAGAAAGAGGCCGATTCGTGCATCTGATAAAATAGCCTTAAGCCACCTTTTTTGAAGAGTGGTAAGGGGGAGCACATCGGGGTTGTCTATTTTTGAAAGATAGCCATCTTTGGTTTTTGTCAAAAGGTTCCAGTCACTTTTTAGTTTGGGAACAATCATAAAACCACTTTCTTCAAATCCAAAACGGGTAGCCAAATCCATCATTTCCTTCTCGGTAATGGGATTTTCCGTGGCAGTCTTGCAGATTTCGTCCACAATCTGAAAATAGCAGTTATATATTTCTGAAAATAATTCCATACTTTATACCAAATCCTTTATAATCAGTCTTCGTACATTGCAGCCATCTGCTGCATATCACTGTAGAATTTTCTTTTCAAATAAGAATTATTGGAGTCAAAGGAGAGGATTCTTCCGGTAAAGGTTTTTATCCAGGGCATCATTTCATTACCATCGAATACTTCCTTCTCATAGGTGTAGGTGTTTTCTCCGGTGTGAGTGATGATACCGCCCTTTCCTTCCCTCTCCAAACGCTCAAGGATGAAATCCTCTGTCTTTTCGTGGATGTACAGTGTCATCTTTATAGTATCCGTGCCTCTGGTAGTTCCAAAGGAGACACCGAATACCTTGGACAGGTTTTTTGCCAAATCTGTCTTGTGTTCTTCATAAGAAGGTATCGTACTCAAGGGAGAGACTTCCTTGATGGAATCCAGTCTTACGTTGGTAAAGCGCCGTCCCTGTACATTATATAAGCAAAGATAGCGTCTGCCGGTTCTGGTACTTACAAAAATTTTGAGAGGCGCACCCTCTATTTTCTGGGTCTGCTTTGATTTGGAGCTGCGTTGAAGCAGCAGAACAGCCCGCTTTTGTCTCATGGCACCCAGTATAATAAGGAGGATTTCGTCCTCTAGGGTATGGGCGAAGAAGCTATGCTTTGCGGTAAAGATATCATTGGAGGTCTTCTGGTTGTCCAAAATGGTGCTGCCCAAAATACCTATGGGTGCCGCAACGTGATAGAAGCGCACCGCCTCTAATAGCGTAGGGAGTTCTTCAGGAATCATATACATGAGATTGTCTGCGCATGTGTAAAGATGTTGCTTTCCGGATTTTTGACAGATGAAAAGTCCCTCTGCTTCATATTCTTTCACTTTCATGCGCACCAACTGAGCCTCAAAGAGCACATCGTAGTTTGTAAGTATTTCATTGGTTAGTTCATCAATAGTTCGGGCTTCTTTGTCCTGAAGAATATCCAGGAGGAAAAAATGAAGCATAATATCATTATCCGTAAAGCTTTTGGATTTCCACACTCTGTACAAGGGATTGGTGAGAAGAAGATTGCTGTCCATGGCAATAGAGATATTTTTGCCGTTCTTGGTATATTCACTATGTATGTATTGGGACAGCCAGCTTTCAATTCGGCGGCGTTCATTGTCATAGGTTCTGCCGCTTTTTTCTGAGAAATCCTCCCTAGTCTTAAAACCGTAGATAAAGAAGTCCCGAACATATTCTCTGCTTTTTGCAAATGATTTAATAAGCTCCTGAAATTCCGACATAAAGTATTCCTCTTAAAGTAAGTAGTAATACCATTTTACCATCTTCGCAACTTTTTTTAAATGATTCCATGTTATGAAAATAGTATGATTACCTCAAGCAAAGGGAACACAGTTCTTGACTTGTAGCTCAGCAGGTAGAGCGCCGTAAAACAAGTCTTGGCAAAGGCTTTAACAGCAATTCTCACACCGATTACGTGGGTTGTCGTGGGTTCGAATCCCATCAGGTCAGGAAAGTGTTTCTAAAGCTTGGAACAGTCTGATGCGGGGAATGAGTCTTGAGAAAGACTTTCACAGCAACTCTTTTGTGGTATAAATAGGTTCGAATCCTATCTCATCAGACTGTTTTCCTATAGTTTTATAACGAAAGAAAAGAGGAAAATACTATGAATTTTATGGAAAGATTACATACCACATTAACCGATAGAAAGAAGGTTACCGAGAATGGTGCGGTGGGCTATGAGACCAGTAAAAGTGCACTGGTGGATCTGAATTTTGCAGTGGCGTCTTTACGAAATGCAGAGGAAGCGACAATTATCCGGAAGTTTATTTTAGCATTTAACGAGGATAGGGTTCTGGCAATAAAGTGGCTTTTCTTCCTGCGCGATGTGAGAGGCGGTTTGGGTGAGAGACGCTCTTTCCGTATCATCATCCGTTATCTGGCAACCGCATATACTGATATTGTAGCATCTCTTGTAGAAATCATGACGGAGTATGGCAGATACGATGATCTGCTGGTGCTTTTGAATACGCCCGTGGAGGGTCGGGTACTTTCGCATATTGCTATGCAGTTGCAAGAGGATATCATTAACATGGAGAATGGGGAGAAGGTATCACTCTGTGCGAAGTGGATGCCAAGTAACAATACTTCTTCGGAAGCGTCTAAGAGACTGGCTGCAAAGCTGCAGAAGGCCATGAACTTTACTGCAAAGCAGTATCGGAAGATGTTGGCAGAGCTTAGAGCGTATATGAAGGTAACAGAGGTTTTGATGAGTGACAATCGCTGGGAAGAGATTGATTATTCTGCAGTAGCTTCCAAGGCAAATGTGTTATACAGAAATGCGTTTATGGCTCATGACAAGGTGCGGAGAGAGGCTTTTTTGCAGGCTGTGGAAAGAAACGAAGCAGTGATGCATGCCGATGTGCTTATGCCTCATGACATCGTTTCCCGCTATACTGGCAGAAGTGGTTGGAGACTGGAGCTTGGACAGGTAGATGATTCGCTGGAGGCGTTGTGGAAGAATCTGCCGGATGCGGCACAGGGTGCGGAAAATGTGTTCTGTGTAGTGGACGGTTCCGGCAGTATGCTTTGTCCGGTAGGAAATACAGGCATTACTGCGCTACATGTATCCAATGCTCTTGGTATCTACTTTTCAGAGCGCATGAAAGGGGCTTATTATAATAAGTTTATTACCTTCTCCAATAGACCGGAGTATGTGGATCTGTCGGGGTGCAGAAGCTTGAGAGAAAAGCTACAGCTTGCTTTTGCGCACAATGATTGTACCAATACCAATCTGGAGGCAACCTTTGATTTGATATTGGAGACTGCAATTCGGAATCGCTTAAAGCAATCGGAATTGCCTCAGACAGTGCTTATCATTTCCGATATGGAGTTTGATCAGGCAATGTACGGCAAGAGTACGGATACCTTGTTTGAAACTATCACAAAGAAGTTTCAAAGATATGGTTATAAGCTGCCAAAGCTTGTCTTCTGGAACGTAAATAGCAGAACAGGCGTGATTCCGATGAGAGCAAATCCAAATGGTGTGATACTTGTCAGCGGTTTTTCCGTGAACATCTGTCAAATGGTGCTTTCCGGTGAATTGTCACCCTACAAAGCTTTGATAGAGACCTTGAATCGCCCAAGATATCAACTTATCGAGAAGTATATATCTCAAAAGTGTTAAAAACATCAAAATAGGACTTTTGCACTACAGAATGATTGACAATTAAGATTAAAGAGGCTATAATGAAATAAAAATAGGCAGAGTGACTAGGTTACAGTAGAGAATATAATAGAATGCGGGAGAGAAATTATGGCAAAAAATGTATTAATTGTTGATGACGCAGCTTTCATGAGAATGATGATTAAGGATATCCTTTCTAAGAACGGATATAACGTAGTTGGTGAAGCTGAGAATGGAAAGATTGCAGTGGACAAGTTTAAGGAGTTGAATCCTGATCTTGTAACTATGGATATCACTATGCCTGAGATGGATGGTCTTGAGGCATTAAAGGCTATTAAGGGTATGTCTCCGGGGGCAACCGTAATTATGTGTTCTGCGATGGGACAGCAGGCGATGGTTATCGAAGCTATCCAGGCGGGAGCAAAGGACTTTATCGTAAAGCCTTTCCAGGCAGACCGTGTATTAGAGGCCGTTAAGAAGGCTATTGGTTAAGTTTATATTTTTAGCAAAGGCAAGGGCTGTTGCAAATGCAACAGCCCTCAGACTGTAGACAAACTTGGTGCTGAACTACTAGCTCAGCACCATTTCTTTTTGTCGAAACATTAAATTTATATTCTGATGTAAAAATCGAAGAGCTTCTAAATATTTTAGGTTTCTTATCTGGATTATTTTTGCCAGT
>JAZQIQ010000013.1:0-125270 GCA_045541195.1 Acetatifactor sp.
CATCATAGAAGTATACCACCTAATCTTGATACTTCTATTATACTAAAAAAGAGCTTGAATGTCTTATAAATACTGACATTCAAGCTCTTTATAACAGAAAAATCCACGACGTATGCCGTGGACTTTGTCTACAGTCTGAAAGAGCAGCCATAGGCTGCTCTTTTTATCTACTTATTTAATCTTTCTAAAACTAATTCATAACCGTCGTTACCGTAGTTCAGTGAACGATTTACACGGCTGATGGTTGCTGTGGAAGCACCGGTTTTTTCTGCAATATCAAGATAAGTCTTGCCTTCCTTTAACATGGAAGCTACCTCAAAACGCTGTGACAGGGATAGCAGCTCATTTACAGTACACAAATCTTCGAAGAAGTTATAACACTCCTCTTTGTTTTCTAAGCTTAAAATAGCATCAAATAGTCGATCAACAGCTTCTGTTTTAATCTTTTTATTCATGTTATTTATCTCCTTTCTTAGAATCTTTTCTCTAGCTAACACTTAAACTCGTTGCAATTTTATCATATTAAAGCAATGAAGTAAAGAGAAAAATTCAAAAACAAAAAAATCTTGTCATGTAGTATTGAATACTATATAATGATTTTAAATTGTTGGGGGAGGTGCATTATGACAATTGATGCGGATAATTTATTGGAAAGTATCATGGAAAGCTTTGCAAGAATTAAGCATATAAAGCCTTCTGATATTCCGGATATTGATTTATATATGGATCAGGTTACGACCTTTATGGATGAGAAGCTTAAGCCTTCTACCAGATATCCGGGAGAGGATAAGATTCTGACCAAGACTATGATTAATAATTATACAAAGAATGACTTGATGCCGCCGCCGGTGAAGAAAAAGTACTCCAAGGAGCACGTGCTTTTATTGATTTTCATTTACTATTTTAAAGGCGTGTTATCCATCAATGATATTCATGCTGTATTAAAGCCGTTGACGGATAAGTATTTCCAGGCGGAGGGGGACTTTAACCTGGAAGATGTGTATAATGAAGTGTTTGATTTGGAGCGTGCGGAAGTAGATTCTTTGATGGAGGATGTTCGCAAGAAGTATGCGCAGGCATGTGGTACTTTTCAGGAAGCTCCGGAAGAGGACAGAGACTTTTTACAGAAGTTTTCTTTTATCTGTATTTTGGGATATGACGTGTATATCAAGAGACTTCTGATTGAAAAGATGATTGATGAGTTTGGTCTGCATGATAGGGAGAGCAAAGAAAAATGATGATGCTTTTTGATTTGCATACTCATACCATTGCAAGTGGCCATGGTTATAGTACGCTGAAGGAAAATATCGAGATGGCAAAGGAACGGGGACTGAAGGTGCTGGGCTTAAGTGAGCATGCACCGGGCCTGCCGGGAGGACCGAATATCCTGTATTTCTGGAATTATAAATGTATTCCCAGACAGTATGGAGAGCTTCGGTTGATGTGCGGCATCGAGGCGAATATCAGTGATTTTGATGGTGGACTTGATGTGGATGATTTCACTTTAAGTCGTATGGAGTATGTAATTGCCAGTATGCATACTCCTTGTTTGAAAAGCGGTAGTGTAGAGGAAAATACCCGGGCTGCCATCGGAGCGATGAATAATCCTTATGTAACAATTCTGGGGCATCCGGATGATTCTCGCTTTCCTTTGGATTACGATTTGCTTGTAAAAGAGGCAGTGAAGGCAAAGGTAGTGTTGGAAGTAAACAATTCTTCCCTGCATCCTCTAGCGGCAAGGCAGGGAGCCAGAGAGAATATCACGCTCCTTTTGGAAAAGTGTAAAGAATACGGTTGTCCGATTATTCTGGGTTCTGATGCCCACACCTGTTATGCGGTGGGAGATTTTACCGAGGCAGAGGTGCTTCTTAGGGAGCTGGAATTCCCGGAGGAATTGATTGTGAATACTTCGCCGGATAAGCTGAGTATGATAGAAAATAAAAAGAATATCCTGAGATAAGGGGAGGAGAAGTTAGTATGAAAGATTGTAATTGTGGCTATTGTATGAGAGGCGAGCTTTTAGAGAAGTTTGGTATTTTTATTTGCGAGCTGGAGGTGAGCAGCCTGATTTTATTCAAGGAGCAGAGTAAACCCGGCAGATGTATCGTGGCTTACAAGGATCATGTCAGTGAAATTGTAGACATTTCCGACGAAGAAAGAAATGCATTTATGGCAGACGTAGCAAGAGCATCCAGAGCTATTCACGCTGCATTTAAGCCCAATAAGGTGAATTATGGTGCATACGGTGATACAGGATGTCATTTACATATGCATCTTTGCCCGAAGTACGAAGGCGGAGACGAATGGGGCGGAATCTTCCAGATGAATCCCGGAAAAGTATATTTGACGGATGAAGAATACGCTGAAATGATTGAAAAGATTAAAGCAAATCTATAGTGTGAATGAAAGGCAGTGACTCTATTTCAGAGTCGCTGCCTTTTCTGCAAAGGAGGTATTTACAAGGTCCGCATAAGGAATTTTGGCAGGAAGTTCTCCGGCTTCTGCAAGAATGTTTTGCAGAAGGTCAAAGGATTCTGCGGAAAAGATAAGGTCTGCTTTCCAGGAGTCTTGTTCGTGGTAACGTGCTACTATGGTGGTGATTGTGGAAATATCGGTTTCGGTGAACTGTGGAGAAATTACTTTCGCAATCTCCTCGGGGGTATGATTTTGTACATAGGTCATACCTTTCTGTAGGGCGTTGGTAAAGGCTTGAATTAACTCCGGATTGGCGTTGATAAAGCTCTTTTTGGCTGAAAATGCAGTGTAGGGAACGTATCCGGAGTCTTTGCCAAGAGAAGCAACCACATATCCGTCACCTTTGGTTTCCAGTGCAGTGGCATGGGGTTCGAATTCCACGGTAAAGTCAGCATCACCGCCGCTGAAGGCTGCGGCAGTGGAACCAAAATCAATACTTTGGTCGATGTTTAAATCGGTCTGTGGATTGATTCCATGCTTTTTTAAGATATATTCAAATACCATCTGAGGCATACCGCCGGCTCTGCCACCTAAAACGTCACATCCTTTTAGCATATCCCAAGTAAAATTATCGATAGGTTCTCTGGAAACAAGGAAGTTTCCGGCACGCTGTGTGAGCTGGGCAAAGTTTACTACATAATCCTCAGCACCGCCCGCATAGGTATAGATGGTGCTTTCGCTGCCCATAAAACCGATGTCCGCTTCACCGGTGAGGACGGCAGTCATGGTTTTGTCTGCACCAAATCCGGTGACCAGTGTCAGGTCAATGCCTTCTTCTGCAAAATATCCCTCTTCAATGGCTACGTACATGGGAGCATAGAAAATACTGTGTGCCACTTCATTTAAAGTAACTTTTGTCAGATTCTCTGAAGGTGCCGGTTCTTTACTGCAAGCAAAAAGAAATCCCGCACATATGAAAAGCGCCAGAGAAAGGGAAAGTAGTTTTCGTGAAAATCGTTTCATATCGAAAACCTCCAATTCATCATGATGCTATATCATATGGGGGATTTCCTTTAAAGGTGCGTTATCGCAACTGAATATTTTTGATTGCCCAGAGCTGCAGTGCTTTGGCGTTGGTACTGATTTTCTCCAGAGAGTCTAAAATTTGTTCGAAGGTCTCTCTCTCTGATTTATCAATGTACCCGTCTTCGGAAATGGAAATCAGAGATGCACGAAGAGAGTCGATATCCTTCAAGGAGCCAAGTACCTTAAGGGCGAGACGGTCAAAGTCATCGATGGTAACCTCGTGGACGCTATTTTGTCCGATAGGACATTCTCTTGCACAATAGGAGTTGCAAAGCTCAGGTGTGTTATATGCTTCCGACATTGCTTTTACCTCTTCCGGGTAAGGGGCAATGGTATCTAATTCAATTCTGGCAAGTCTGGTTCGGTCGATACCGATTAATTCTGCTGCTTTTTCACGACTGGAAAAGTCAGGATTATTTTCACCAGCTTCACATCGTGCTAAATAATACATGTTATTGGCTGCTTTTGTGGCTTTTTTGCTCATGACATCTTTCTCTCCTGCTTGTATAATACAACTAACGCTACTAGTTTAAACCAGTGAAGTGGATTTGTAAAGGTAATCATCCCTGTTCACGGATGTTTTTTTATAAATTCGGTTGAGTAGTAACGGAAAATTTGATAGAATATATCTAACGATTTGTTGGATAACAAGAGTGGAGGAAAATGTTATGGGATTAATTGAAGCAGCAAAAGAAACAGTCAGTTCTCTGTTAGGAGATCAGTGGCGCGAGTATTTCTATTGTGATTCATTGTCAGATGATGTTCTGGTAATTAAAGGTCAGAAGCGTATTAATAAGGGTAAGTCCAGCAATACGAAGGGTGCAGATAATATTATTACCAATGGTTCCATCATTGCAGTAAATGAGGGACAGTGTATGATTATCGTTGACCAGGGTGAGATCGTAGAGTTCTGTGCGAATCCGGGGCAGTATATTTATGATACTTCTACCGAGGCAACCATTTTTTATGGTGAGTTAGAGGGCAATATTAAGAGTACTGTGGAAAATGCTATCAAGAGATTTTCATTTGGTGGCGATACTGCAAAGGACCAGAGAGTTTATTATTTTAATATTAAAGAAATTAACGGCAACTTATTCGGAACAACCAATCCGGTACCTTTCCGTGTGGTAGACACCAATATCGGTCTGGATGTGGATATTGCTATCCGTTGCAATGGTGAATATACCTTTAAGATCATTGATCCGATTATTTTCTATCGCAATGTATGTGCAAATGTATCTGACAGATATGAGAAGAGTGATATTACCAGAACCATGAAGGCAGAGCTTTTAACGGCCCTTCAGCCTGCATTTGCAAAGATTTCCGCAGCAGGTGTCCGCTATAGTGCAGTAGCAGCGCATACTACAGAGCTTACGGAAGCATTAAAAGCAGAATTATCTGAAAAGTGGAGCAAGCAGCGTGGTATTGAGATGGTATCCTTCTCAATTAACAGCATGAAGGCTTCCGAAGAAGATGAGCAGATGATTAAGGACTTACAGAAGACTGCAGTTCTTCGTAATTCCAATATGGCAGCTGCTACTTTGGTGGGAGCACAGGCGGATGCCATGAAGGCAGCGGCTTCCAATACGGCAACAGGACCTATGATGGCATTTGCCAATATGAATATGGCTACTCAGGCAGGTGGAATGAATGCACAGCAGTTATATGCAATGGGTGGTCAGCAGAATATGCAGCAGGCAGATAACAGTGCGATGGGCTTTGGCGGCGGAATCTTCCAGAAGCCGGCAGCACCTGTTCTTGGCTGGACTTGCGTATGCGGTAAGGGGGATAACCGTGGTAAGTTCTGTGAAGAATGTGGAGCTAAGAAGCCTGAGGCAGCAGGTTGGACCTGTGCTTGTGGTAAGGAGAATACCGGAAAGTTCTGTCCGGAGTGTGGAGCTAAGAAACCGGAAGGTGCACCACTTTATAAGTGCGACAAGTGTGGATGGGAACCGGAAGATCCTAAGAACCCACCGAAGTTCTGCCCGGAATGTGGCGATGTATTTGATGAGGCAGATACGAAGTAAACATAAATTTTCAGATGGCGGGGGTAAGACTCCGCCATACTGTGCATAAAAGGGTATATATTCTTATGGGCGACGATAAACAGATGATAATTGAAGAACTGGCGAGGGAACGGCAGCGGTTACAGGCATTTATTGAATTGTCGGATGATATCTATTTTGATTATTATTTTGAAGAGGATAAAATTGATTTCTTGCGGAAAAAGAATTCTGTAACAGAATATGTGCAGGAGGTTCATAATTACTCTCAGGTGGTTGGGGATAAGCATGGGATAAGCGGCCTGCTGAAGGATGGTCATATTCAGAAACAGATTCGTGAGCCGGAAGCAAAGTTTGAGCTAAGGGTGTGCGGATCTGATATGAAATATCACTGGCTTAGTATCGTGACGAAAGCAATCTATGATGCATTCGGCAAGCCGGTAAGCGTTGTGGGAAGAGCGCAATATATTGATGAGCAGAAAAAGCGGGAAGAAAAGCTGGCGCGGAAATCCAGGGAAGATGCTATGACAGGATTGTACAATCAGGCCATAGTAAAAGAGATTATTCATGACAGATTGCGGATGAATGAGGCCAAGGGAGAATCCTATCTGGTAATCTGCGATGTGGATAATTTTAAGAGTATTAATGATGAGCATGGTCATATGTTTGGCGATGCTGTTTTGTGCTTTTTTGCAGAGGAATTAAAACGTCTGTTTCCCGATGAAGTTCTTGGACGTATCGGAGGAGATGAGTTTCTTCTTCTGGTGGAGAATCATACCAGAGAAGAGATGGATGATAAGCTGCAGGAATTGAATAAGTGTCTGAATGCCAGATATAAAGATGAGGCGGGGAAGATTCAGATATCTTCCAGTATCGGCGTTGCTGCTTTTGGTGCAGATGTGAAGGACTATCAGCTATTATTTAGGTGGGCGGATTATTCTTTATATCAGGTAAAAAGTATGGGGAAGGCCAGTTACTTTATCAGTAAGGTCTATTCGTACAGTGAGCTGCCGGATTCCAGCTATTTGTCCAACAAGACGGACCATGATGATAGGCATAGAGGGAATGAGCCACTCATCCGGAATGAAGAGTCCCTGTGTCTGTTTTGCGTGGAACTTTTAGAGAATGTGAAGGATGTTTCCAGTGCACTGAAGATGATTTGCGATGGTATCTGCAGTTTCTATGGATTGGACGATATGTTCTGTGTAGAGCATTATGGAGAACACAAGAATATCACGTACCAATGGAATAATAAGGGAAAATATGACATTATGGAGAAGCTTCACAAGGCCGGTATCTATGAGTGGAAGGTGCTTTGTGATGTTACGGATAATGATGGTGTAAAGATATTTGAGGATACAAAGAAAACCGGCATTGATACCGGTGCGGCGAACTCTGTAATGGTAGTTTTGACCAAGGACTGGAGCAATTGCAGATACAGTATTGTATATGCAAGTAATGAGAAGCGGGATTTTGCAGAAGAGAGAGCTGCGCTTTATCGTATATCCCAGTTGATTTTTACCAGACTTCGTCATCATCATATTGAACAGATGGAGAAGAATCTTCAGGAATATCGTTTGAATTTTGATGCAACAACCGGCCTTCCAGCATATAGTCACTTCGTGAAGTTGGCGGAGGAATATTTTGTAAATTATGGTTATCAGGATGCATACTTTGTATATATGGATTTTTCGAATTTCCAGTATATCAATGAGATGTACGGATATGAAGCGGGAGATGATATTTTAAGATCTTTTGCAGACTGGCTTAAGAAAGAACTTCCGGGAGTGATTGACTTTTCACGTGTGACTTCCGACCATTTTGTGGGAATCTGTCTGGGCGGAGAAGGTGAGAAAATGGTGGATGTCTTGTACGATGTTACCAACCGGTTCTGTTTGGAGACAAATGCCAGATATGGTCTTGCTAATTTGGTAATATCTACCGGACTATATAAGATTACCGGGCAGGAATCGGGCTTATCAATTATTATGGATTTTGCTAACGAAGCAAGAAAGCATGCCAAGGTACAGAAGGCGTTCTGTCAGGTGGCGTTGTATGATGGAAACATTCATGAGCAGAATGAACAGAAGAAAGCGGTACTTGCCAGTATGGTCAGTGCACTCAATAACGAGGAGTTCTATGCGTATCTGCAACCGAAAATCAGCATTGAAACCGGCAGGGTGGTTGGTGCAGAGGCTCTGGTACGCTGGATTAGAAAGGATGGAACCATCATCCCGCCTCTTCATTTTGTAGATATTTTTGAAGGAAACGGATTCATTACAAAGGTGGATTTCTGTGTGCTTTCCAGAGTACTCGCATATCTGAAAGAGGCACTTGAGTCAGGGGAAGAAGTGGTTCCCATATCTGTAAACTTCTCTCGCAAGCATAATGAGTATGAACAATTTGTTCCCAGTATATTCCGATATCTTGACAGATACGGAGTGCCGGGAGAACTTTTGGAAGTAGAGATTACCGAATCTGTATTTATGTCTAATTTGGAGAAGCTGAACCATAATATTGATAAGCTTCATGAAGGCGGTGTGATTGTGTCTATCGATGATTTCGGTAGCGGATATTCGTCCTTGAATGTGCTTTCTTCGGTAACAGCAGATGTTATTAAGTTGGACAAAGAGTTTTTAAGCTATATCGATAAACAGCAGTCCTATGATTTTGTAAAGCATTTAATCGGTCTTATGAAGCATATGGGGGCAAGAGTGCTTGCAGAAGGTGTAGAGACGAAAGTGCAGCTGGATATGCTTAGGGAAGCAGGCTGCGATATGGCACAGGGTTACTACTTCGCGAAACCCATGCCAATAGAGGAATTCCGAAAATTTCTGCGGGAGTATAACGGAAAGTAATGGAGGATTAATGAGTATTTACGATACCTTAAATAAAGAACAAAAGGAGGCAGTGGTCCATACAGAAGGACCACTTCTTCTGTTAGCAGGAGCCGGTTCGGGTAAAACAAGGGTTCTGACCCATCGTATCGCTTATCTGATTGAAGAGATGGGGGTAAATCCATGGAATATCATGGCGATTACCTTTACGAATAAGGCAGCCCAGGAGATGAGAGAACGTGTAGATAATATCGTGGGCTTTGGTGCGGACCAGGTATGGGTCTCCACCTTTCATTCCAGCTGTGTGAGGATTTTACGCCGTCATATTGATAAGCTGGGCTATGATACGAATTTTACGATTTATGATACCGACGATCAGAAGACGATTATGAAGGATATTTGTAAGCGGCTTATGATTGATACCAAACAGCTGAAGGAACGTAGCCTTATGACTGCTATTTCTAATGCCAAGAACGAGCTGGTGTCACCGCTGGATTATGAGCTTTCCAGCATGGGTGACTTCCAAAAGCGCAGGATTGCCGGCGTATATAAGGAGTATCAGGCAACACTAAAGAAAAACAATGCGCTGGACTTTGATGATTTAATCATGCTGACGGTGGAGCTGCTTAAGAGCAATCCGGAGATACGAGGAACATATCAGGAGCGATTCCGTTATATTATGGTGGATGAGTACCAGGATACCAATACGGCGCAGTTTGAGCTGATTCGCCTTCTTGCGGATAAGTATCGCAACCTTTGCGTGGTGGGTGACGATGACCAGTCTATCTACAAGTTCCGCGGTGCAAATATCCGAAATATTCTTGACTTTGAGAAAGTATATCCGGAGGCGAAAGTGATTAAGCTGGAGCAGAATTACCGTTCCACCGGGAATATCTTAGATGCAGCCAATCAGGTAATTGCTCACAATGTAGGACGTAAGGAGAAGGCTCTCTGGACGGAGAAAGAGAAGGGGAGTCGTGTACACCTCAGGCAGTTTGAAAATGGTCTTGAGGAAGCGGATTATATTTCGGCAGACATAAAGAGCAAAGTACGGGAAGGAAAGTGCGAATATGGCGACTGTGCCATTTTGTATCGTACCAACGCACAGTCCCGTACGTTAGAAGAGCGCTTCGTCAGAGATGGCCTTCCTTATCAGGTGATTGGCGGAACCAACTTCTATGCAAGGCAGGAAATTAAGGATATTCTTGCGTATTTAAAAACAATTGATAACGGTAGAGATGATGTGGCGGTAAAGCGTATTTTGAACGTGCCAAAGCGTGGCATCGGTGCTGCAACCATCGATAAGGTTTCAGAGTATGCAAGGGAGAATGATATCAGCTTTTTTGAGGCCTTACAGCGGGCGGAGCAGATTACCAGTCTGGGAAGAACGGCGGCAAAGCTGGAGCCTTTTGTAACCATGATTCTTGCCTTTAGAGCAAAGGCGGAGTTTTATGGTATTGAGGATATGGTTAAAGATGTAGTGGAAGTTATCGGCTATGAGGAATACTTAAAGGGGCTGAACGAAGAAGAGGATAAGACGGAGGATCGTCTTGCTAATATCGGAGAGTTTTATAGTAAGGCTACCGCATATGAGATGACACATGACGAGATTTCCTTAAGTGAGTTTTTGGAAGAAATTGCACTGGTGGCAGATGTGGACAATATGGAGAACAGTGAGAACCGCATCCGTCTGATGACCTTCCATAGTGCCAAAGGTTTGGAATTCCCTCAGGTATATATGTCGGGTATGGAAGACGGACTTTTCCCGGGATATATGTCCATTACCTGTGGCGACCCTACTGAGATGGAAGAGGAGCGTAGACTTGCATATGTGGGAATTACCAGAGCTATGGAGGATTTAACTTTAACTTATGCCAAGGCACGTATGATTCGCGGAGAAACACAGTATAACCCGGTGAGCCGTTTTGTGCGGGAGATTCCGGCAGAACTGATGGATAATACTCTGCCGAGGAGCAGAAACTTTGATGCGGAAAGTATGGGACTTCCTTTTGATTTCAGACCGAAGGCAACGTTAAAGCCTAAGGTGACGGCGCAGCCGGTAAAGCCTTACATCGCACAGGGGCTGGGCAGCCTAAACCGTGTGGCGGGTATCAGCAAGGGCTTTGAGATGGAAAGCGATACTGTGCTGGATTATGAAGTGGGTGATAGAGTGCGTCACATTAAATACGGTGAAGGTGCTGTTCTTGCCATTACCAGAGAGCCCAAAGATTACAAGGTTACGGTAATGTTTGATAATGCTGGTCAAAAAATTATGTACGCTTCTTTTGCTAAGCTGAAAAAGGTTTAATGTATTGTCTGCGAACGTGTATACAGACTTTATTCAAAAATGAAAATTCTGTAGTAAATTTCAGACAATTGTGGTATTCTATAATAAAGAAAAACGTTGGAGGTAGCGGATATGAAGAAGAAAGAGTGTAATGTACTGTTATGGGTACTTGCTATTATTGGAGCGGTTGCGGCAGTAGCAGGAATTGCATATGCGGTGTATCGTTATTTTACCCCTGATTATTTAGAAGATTTTGAAGATGATTTTGAAGTGGAAGAAGATTCCTTAGAAGATGATGACGATGATATCTTCGAAGACGAGGGAGATTTCTACTAGAATGAAAAAAGGACAGGTATATGAGGGCGTTGTAGAACGCGTGGACTTCCCCAATAAGGGTATTGTGAAGGTTGATGGGGAGACTTGCGTTGTAAAGAATAGCCTGCCCGGCCAGAAGATTCGATTTGGCGTGAATAAAGTAAGAAAAGGGAAGGCGGAAGCCCGTCTCTTGGAGGTGATGGAGAAGTCACCTTTAGAGACGGGGGCACCGTGTTCCCATTTTGGTGTGTGCGGAGGATGTACATATTTATCTCTTCCCTACGACACCCAGTTGGATATCAAGGAAAAGCAGGTAAAGAAGCTTCTTGACACTGTGCTAAAGGATGGCGAGTATGTCTGGGAAGGAATTAAGGGCAGTCCGAAGGAATACGAGTATCGTAACAAAATGGAATTTTCCTTCGGGGATGAAGTAAAGGATGGTCCCCTTTCCCTTGGTATGCACAAGAGAGGCAGTTTTTATGATGTGGTGCATGTGGCAAACTGTAAGATTGTAGATGGGGATTATCGTCTGATTCTGAATTCTACATTGGAGTATTTTAAGGAGCATGAGACAAGCTTTTATCACAGACTTCGTCATACCGGCTTCCTTAGACATTTACTTGTGCGTAAGGCATCTAAGACCGGGGAAATCCTGGTGGCACTTGTTACTACCAGTCAGCATCCCGACGGAGTAAGTGCGGCGGATGAGACCGCTATGAAAGCACTGGTACAGGGATATTTGGAGATGCTGTTGTCTTTGGAAAAGGATGGAAAGCTTCAGGGAAAATTCGCCGGAATTTTGCATATTTTGAATGATTCCCTTGCGGATGTGGTGAAGTGTGATTCCATGGATGTTTTATATGGACACGATTATTTTTATGAGGAGCTTTTGGGATTGACCTTTAAAGTGTCTACATTCTCCTTCTTCCAGACCAATTCCTACAGTGCGGAAGTTCTCTATGAGACTGCAAGAGAGTATGTAGGAGACCTGGGCGGATGCGATAAGACCGTATTTGATTTATACAGTGGTACGGGAACCATTGCTCAGCTGATGGCACCGGTAGCCGGTAAGGTTATCGGCGTGGAAATCGTGGAAGAAGCGGTGGAGGCAGCCAAGAAAAATGCTGCACAGAACGGACTTACCAACTGTGAGTTTATCGCAGGCGATGTACTGAAGGTGCTTGACGAGGTGGAAGATAAGCCGGATATGATTATCCTAGACCCGCCCCGTGACGGTATTCATCCAAAGGCGTTGCCGAAGATTATAGGTTACGGCGTGGAGCGTATTGTCTATATTTCCTGCAAGCCTACCAGTCTTGTGAGAGATTTGGAAGTATTCTTGGGAAATGGTTATAAAGTAGAGAAAGCGGTGTGCGTGGATCAGTTCCCGTGGACGGCGAATGTGGAGACGGTTGCCTTACTTTCCAAGGATACGCTTCCGGGTTAATAACTATAATCCCATTTGTTACGGGAAGAAATGGAAGGGGCTTGAGATGGCAATAAAACGAGATAACAATTTCATCAATCAGATTGCGGATTCTGTAAAATTCGTAGGTGTTATAGAAAATGGTTTTTGCTGGGATGCACTTACGAGGGAGAGAATGAGGGATGCAAAATCCCTGGAACCTTACGGATATAAGGTGTATTCCCAGAATGATGAAGATGGAATTATACATGAAATTTTCAAAAGAATCGGAACCACCGATAAGAGGTTTATCGAGTTTGGGGTGCAGGATGGTTTGGAGAGTAACACACATCTACTACTCTTTTATGGCTGGAGCGGATTGTGGATAGAGGGGTCGCCGGAGTACTGTGATCAGATTAGAATGAAGTTCCGACCGGTGATTGAAAAGGGACAGCTGAAGGTAAAGAATGCTTTTATTACAAGAGAAAATATAAATGAGCTGTTTTCGGATAGTGGATTTAGCGGCGAAATAGATTTGCTTTCCGTTGATATTGATGGAAATGATTTGTATGTATGGGATGCCATCGATGTTATCAATCCAAGAGTTGTGATTACGGAATATAATGGAAAGTTCCCGCCGGATCTTGAATGGTGTCAGGCATATAATCCTTCTCATGTGTGGTCGGGGAGTGACTGGCATGGGGCTTCCTTAAAAGCATTCGAAAGGTTGGCAGAAAAGAAAGGATATCAGCTTGTTGGAACGGATTTGCGTGGATGTAATGCTTTTTTTGTAAGAAAGGATATCGCCGGGGATTTGTTTTATGAACCTGCAACAGCAGAAGCAATGTACAATCCGCTACGTCTGAATCTTGAATTTGCGGCAAATCACCCTGCAAGATATTGTCTGGCAGCACAGAAGGAGAATCTGGGAATCTTTAATTATCTGGACTATGAGCTGACGGAAGGATTCCATGCAGAGGAGAATGGGGGAAATGTAAGACATGCATGGACTTCCCGGAAGGAAAGTTTGTTTAAGCTTCTTGTAAGGAAAGGGACAGGGCTTGTCAGAATTCCTTATTGTATACCGGAAAAGATTTTGGAGAAATGTGATAATTTTGTTGTCACTGTGGAATCGGATAGAACCGGCAGCAGACAATTTGCGATTAAGGAGTCTGTAGGCATCTTGGATGTGCAGATGGAGCAACAGATAGCGGAGGATATGGTGGTGGCTTTTAGAATTATGGTACCTGAACTATGGTCTCCGGCAGAATTGATGCATTCAACAGATGCGAGAATGTTGGGAATTGATATTGTATTTTCGGATATCGGACAATGTGAAAAGCGTGATGGAATATAGGTAGTATGAGCATCCGGCATAGACCGCCGGGTGCTTATTCTTTGCCGGAGATAATAAGTGGGAGTAAGATTTATGGAAAATCTAATGAAAGATATTAAGGGGAGCCCCTTGGTGATCTGTAAGTATAAGTCGGGAACATTTGTGTTATTGTGTTTAATGTTGATTGTGTTGGCGATGGCAAGTGGATTTATGGCTTGTACTTGTGTGAAAGACGGCAAAATCTTTGCTGCGCTGTTAAGTGGAGTGGTGGCTCTTTTGTTTCTTGGAGGCGTAGCGGCATTTTATATGACAATCAAAAATTATATCGTGATTTTTCATACGGAAGGGATGGTGATTCGTACCATAAAGGGAACGGTACATTCCTACAGCTACGAACAGATAGAGTATTATCAGATTGTAAATAACCCTGTGGATGTGGCGAAAAGCTTCTTTTCCATAAAAACGGTGGATAAGGATTTTCAGTTTAATACTCTTTGTACCAATTATGAGGAAGCGGTTTCGTTATTGGTAAACTCTGAAATTCCGTGTAAATAATAAAGAAGAATATGGAAGATGAAAAACAGCTATCCGTGCTCAGATACGCATTGCTTAAGGAATCGTACACAATCTGAAAATCGTCATCACTTTCCGAACCGGCTCTTGAAGTCGGAAAATTCCACCTCAAGTTGGGGCGGTTCCAGATATCTTCCATATGCATTTACGGAGTAGGGGGTATATATGTTGATGACAGTTAAAAGGAGAACTGGCAAT
Source organism: Acetatifactor sp. (assembly GCA_045541195.1). GTDB lineage: Bacteria > Bacillota > Clostridia > Lachnospirales > Lachnospiraceae > Acetatifactor. The sequence goes on from JAZQIQ010000013.1 coordinate 14,456, forward strand.
CAAACAGAGCAAAGCCCTTATCTGTACCTATAAGCGATGAAGGATTATATTCTTGAGAATCAATGACTAATAAACTAGCGAGATCCCTATTATAAAATGATGGATGAATTATGCGGGATGCCCCTGCTAAAATTGGCACAAGAAAATGCTTTTATAAGGCAGTATCTTGTGGTATAATCACATCATGTATTACGAGGGAAAGTATAGGAAAAAAAGAGAGAAGAAAGAGAAAAGGGCCCGAGACAGGAAGTTATTTATGCTGGCGTTGGTTCCGGTGGTAATTTTTATTGCCTTGGGATGGAAGATTCTGGAGTTGGAGCGAGAGCTTGCAGAAGTGAAGGCTACGATGGCAAAGCTTCAGTACACTATAAGCCAGTACGCAGACGTGCAGGGCGGGCAGGAGGAGCCTGCAACGGAGATTGTGGAGACTCCCAAACCGGTGACAGAGACACCGGCAGCAGATGTACAGACATCGGAGCCACCCGCGGAGGTTATAGAGGAGCCAGTGACTACCGAGCAGCCACTGGAGGTAACAGAAGCATCGAGAAAGGTATATCTTACCTTTGACGATGGTCCGTCGGTGTATACCACAGAGATTCTGGATATTTTGGATGAGTATGATGTGAAGGCGACTTTTTTTGTCCTTGGAAAAGAGGATGAGACATCTGTAGAACTGATTCAGGAGATTTATGAGAGAGGACATACGGTGGGGATGCATTCTTATTCCCACAAGTATAACGAAATCTACGCTTCTAAGGAGGCTTTTATAGCGGATTATCGGAAGATTCGGAATTTTTTATCTGAAATGGTAGGTGTGGAGAGCTTTTGTTATCGTTTTCCCGGTGGTAGCTCCAATACTATCAGTAGTGTGGATATGTTAGAGTTTGCGGATTATCTGGATGAGCAGGGGGTGACCTATCATGACTGGAATATTTCTTCCGGAGATGGTGGTTCTACAGTGCTTACACCGGAGCAGATTCAGGAGAATGTGCTGAAAGATATAGAAAAGTTTAGGACTGCTGTGGTGCTGATGCATGATGCACCGGAGAAGTACAGTACCGTGGAAGCTCTTCCGGGAATTTTAGAAGCGCTTCTGGCTATGGAAGATACCGCAGTGTTGCCTATTACAGAGGATTCTGTAGCAGTACAACATATACAGAGAGAAACAAATTAGAATGGAGGAAATAGAGTACGATGAAGAGAATTATGCTGAAACTGAGCGGTGAAGCATTAGCCGGTGACAAGAAGACCGGATTTGATGAGGAAACCGTAAGAGGTGTGGCACTTCAGGTTAAGAAGATTGTGGATGACGGTATGCAGGTAGGTATCGTAATCGGCGGAGGTAATTTCTGGAGAGGTCGTTCCAGTGAGAACATTGACAGAACCAAGGCTGATCAGATTGGTATGCTTGCAACGATTATGAACTGTATCTACGTTTCTGAGATTTTCCGCAGTGTGGGTATGCAGACCAATATTCTGACTCCTTTTGAATGCGGCAGCTTTACCAAGCTTTTCTCTAAGGACAGAGCAAATAAATATTTTGCAAAAGGAATGGTAGTGTTCTTTGCCGGTGGCACCGGACATCCTTATTTCTCTACCGATACCGGCGTGGTACTTCGTGCCATTGAGGTGGATGCAGAGGCGATTCTTTTGGCAAAATCCATCGACGGCGTATATGACGCTGACCCGAACAAAGATCCGAATGCCAAGAAGTATGATGAGGTTTCCATTGATGAGGTAATTGAGAAGAACCTTCAGGTAGTGGATATGACTGCATCCATTCTGGCAAGAGATAATAAGATGCCTATGTGGGTATTTGACTTAAATGAAGAAAACAGTATTGTAAATACTATGAGTGGAAAATTCAACGGAACCAAGGTTACCGTATAGCAAGGAGGAAATAATAATGGATACAAGATTACAGGTTTATGATGATAAAATGAAGAAGGCGATTGAGTTCTTAGAGTCCGAATACGCAGCTATTCGTGCAGGACGTGCTAATCCTCACGTTCTTGATAAGATACGTGTAGATTATTACGGAACACCGACCCCTATTCAGCAGGTTGGTAACGTAACCGTTCCGGAAGCAAGAATTATCCAGATTGCACCTTGGGAGAAGTCACTTCTTCGTGATATCGAGAAGGCAATTTTAACTTCTGATTTAGGAATCAATCCTAACAACGATGGTAGCGTAATCAGACTGATTTTCCCTGAACTTACTGAGGAACGCAGAAAAGATCTTGCGAAGGATGTTAAGAAGAAAGCTGAGGAGCAGAAGGTTGCTATCCGTAATATCAGACGTGATGCAAACGATGCATTTAAGAAGCTTGGTAAGACCGAGGATGTTTCAGAAGATGAAATCAAGTCATTAGAAGAGCAGGTTCAGAAGATGACCGATAAGTACATCAAGGAAGTTGATGTAGTAATGGAAGAGAAGACAAAGGAAATCATGACTGTTTAGTAAGATTTAAAAGGGGTGTTCTGCACCCCTTTTCAGCGTATAGGAGTGTTTGTTATGTTGAAGGATTTAAAGATACCAAATCACGTGGCGATTATCCTGGATGGCAACGGCAGATGGGCAAGAGCCAAGGGATTACCCAGAAACATGGGCCATGTGGAAGGTGCCAAGACCGTGGAGGTAATCTGTGAAGAGGCATATAAGATGGGGATACAGTATCTTACGGTATATGCTTTTTCCACAGAGAACTGGAATCGTCCCAAGGAAGAAGTGGATGCGCTCATGAAGCTTCTTCGAAACTATATGAAAACCTGCTTAAAAACTGCTGAGAAGAACCGTATGTGCGTACGTGTAATTGGGGAAAAGTCCAGACTGGATGAGGATATCCGCAATCGCATCGAAGAGTTGGAAGAGGCTACCAAGAATAACGATGGACTTCACTTCCAGATTGCGATTAATTACGGCGGCAGGGACGAGATTGTTCGTGCGGTAAGAAATGTATCAGAAGATGTAAAGACCGGAAAAATTAGTGCGGAGGCGATTACAGAGGAGTTGTTTGACAGCTATCTGGATACCCATGATATTCCGGCACCGGACTTGCTTATTCGTACATGCAATGAGCAGCGTATATCCAATTTCCTTTTATGGCAGCTTGCTTATACGGAATTCTATTTCACGGAAGTGGCATGGCCGGATTTTACAAAGGAAGAGTTAGAAAAGGCCGTTGAAGCATATAATCATAGAAACAGAAAGTTTGGCCTTGTTAAGGAGGAGTAAGGGATGTTTTGGACCCGGCTTTTTAGTGGCATTATTTTACTTGTAATAGCGATTGCCTCCATGGCAGTGGGAGGACCGGTTTTAGCAGGGATTCTCCTGGTGATTTCGTTGGTTGCTTATCGGGAGCTGACAAAGGCTTTGCAGGTAAATGTGCAGGAGAAGGGCTTTAATGTACTTGAGATAATTGGTTTTGTAGGAGTTATCTGTTATTATGCGTCTGTGTATTTCGGTGATGGGGATACCGTGCGTTTGATGTGTCTTGTGGGTGTGTTTATGGCGGAGATGTTTGCCTATGTCATCCTTTTTCCGAAGTATGATTCGAAGCAGGTGGTTCCTGCGGTGTTTGCGTTTTTATATGCACCTGTGATGTTGTCATTTGTGTATCTGACAAGAGAGCTTTCCTATGGAATTTATATGTTTTGGCTGATTTTAATCAGTTCCTGGGGGTGTGATACCTGTGCATATGCAGTAGGAATGTTAATCGGTAAGAAGAAGATTTTCCCGGTACTTAGTCCGAAGAAGTCGTTGGAGGGCTGTATCGGAGGTGCTTTGGGTGCTGCTCTGATTGGTGGAATCTATGCATATCTCGTGGTGGATAAGGCAATTCCGAATCAGAATGTGGTGTGGATTATTGCCTTTATCTGTGGCGTGGGTGCTATTATGTCTATGGTAGGTGACTTGGCGGCGTCTGCGATTAAGAGAAATGTGGGAATTAAGGATTATGGGAAGCTGATTCCGGGACATGGTGGTATTATGGATCGTTTTGACAGTATGATTGTTACGGCTCCGATGATTTACTTTTTAACCGGTTTAATGATTCAGCTTTAATGGAGATAAGATTATGAAGAACATTGCAATATTAGGTTCCACCGGTTCTATCGGTACACAGACGCTGGAGATTGTCAGAGAGCAGGCAGGAGAACTTTCCGTACTTGGTCTGGCTGCAGGCGGGAATGTGGAGCTGATGGAGAAGCAGGTGCGCGAGTTTAAGCCACGTCTTGCGTGTATGTGGACAGAAGAAGCGGCAGCAGATTTAAGGAATAGGATTGCGGATACCGGTGTGAAGGTAGTCTGCGGTATGGAAGGATTGTTGGAAATTGCGGTAATGGAGGAAATCTCTGTATTAGTTACCGCTATTGTGGGAATGATTGGTATTAGACCTACCATCGCCGCCATTAAAGCCGGTAAGGACATTGCTCTTGCCAACAAGGAAACACTTGTGTGTGCGGGACATATTATTATGCCCCTTGCTAAGCAGCATGGAGTGTCCATTTTGCCTGTAGACAGTGAACATAGTGCTATTTTTCAGTCTTTGAATGGAGAACCGGCAGATAGAATCAGTAAGATTCTGCTTACGGCATCCGGTGGACCTTTCCGTGGAAAAACTACAGAAGAGTTAAAGACTATGAAGGTAGAAGATGCTTTAAAGCATCCGAACTGGTCTATGGGAAGAAAGATTACCATTGACTCATCTACTTTAGTGAATAAAGGTCTGGAGGTTATGGAAGCGAAGTGGCTCTTTGGAGTGGAGGCATCCCAGATTCAGGTGGTGGTGCATCCGCAGAGTATTATTCATTCCATGGTGGAATATGTGGATGGCGCCATTATGGCCCAGCTTGGGGTACCGGATATGAAGCTTCCGATTCAGTATGCACTGTTTTATCCGGACAGAAAACCTATGCAGGATAACCGGGTTGACTTCTTCAAATTGGGAAGTATTACCTTTGAAGAGCCGGATGTGGATACCTTCTATGGACTCAGAATGGCTTATGAAGCTTTGGAAATCGGTGGTAGTATGCCTACGGTATACAACGCAGCCAATGAGAAAGCTGTAGCACTTTTCTTAGATAGGAAGATCTCTTATCTGCAGATACCGGAGATGATTGAAAAGTCCATGAAGAATCATGTACTTATTCCGAATCCGGATGTGGACCAGATTTTACAGACGGAAAAAGCTGTATATGAATATATACAGGGAATAGTTTAACAGTATCAGAAAGCGAGTAGTATTGTGACATTTATTTTATTTATATTAATCTTTGGTGCGGTGGTTATTTCCCATGAATTCGGACATTTCATTGTGGCAAAAGCTAACGGAATTCATGTGGTGGAGTTTGCTGTGGGAATGGGACCGAATCTTTTTTCCTTCACGAAAGGAGACACCAAATATTCGTTAAAGCTATTGCCCCTTGGCGGTGCCTGTATGTTTGAAGGAGAAGATGGACTTAATACGGCAGAAGGGGAAGAAACGGAAGGTTCCTTTAATAAGGCCAATGTGTGGGCGCGTATCGGTACGGTGGTGGCTGGTCCGTTCTTTAATTTTATCCTGGGCGGTATTATTGCACTTTTTATGGTGGGAATGATGAATATTCCCCTTACGGTGATTAATGTGCAGGAGAATAGTGCTGCATATGATGCAGGACTACAGGATGGGGATATCATTTTGGCTTTAAATGGAGAACGGGTATATCTGTTCAATGAAATATCTCTGTTTAATCAGATTAATGCAGGCAAAGAGGTGACTATCCGATACGAGCGTTCCGGGGAAGAATATGAGACTACATTAACCCCGAGATACGATGAGGAATATGGCACTCATATGATTGGAATCTATTGTGCGGAATATGCGGAGCCCAAGGGATTGGATCGAATAAAGCATGCTTGGTATCAGGTGAGATTCAGTGCGATTCAGACCTATAAGAGTCTGCAGATGTTGGTGCAGGGGCAGGTGAGTCGTCAGGATGTATCGGGTCCTGTGGGTATTGCGGTAAATGTTATCGGGAAGAACTATGATGCTGCCAAGGAATATGGTGTGGCAGCGGTAGTGGGGACGATGCTGAACATTACATTAATTCTGACGATTAATCTGGGTATCTTGAATTTATTGCCCATTCCGGCATTGGACGGTGGGCGTCTGATTTTCCTTCTTGTAGAAGTGGTGAGGGGAAAGCCACTCCCACCGGAGAAAGAAGGTATGGTTCATTTTGCAGGTTTTGTACTGCTGATGGGACTGATGGTTTTTGTATTCTTTAATGATTTAATTAATATCTTTAATATCTAAATCTTTCCGGGCAGGTGTCTTGCCTGCCCGATTCTTTCAGCTACATTCGTAGCAAAGGTTTCATACAAACAATTTCATATAACGGAAAAGGAGGATTTCTATGAGTGAAGTTCGAAGTGCCCTTGTTTGGGAGAAGGGGGATGTAGGAGTTAGTAAGCTTACCGTTACATTGCAGGAGGTAAAGGTGTGCGGAAAGAATTTGGTAATGGCTCTCGTGTGTGAAGGAGAAGAAGGAGGCTCGTGTTCGCCGCTTCCTGCAGGATACCTTTGCGAGAGTATGGTGGGCTGGTTTTATAATGAGATGGCACCATTATGCAAGCAAAGGTCTGAGCTGACGCCTCAGAAGCTGGAGGGATTGATTCGTAAGCAGTGGAAATGCGCTGTTGGGGAGTGGGAAGAATATGCAAGGAAAAAGACATGTAATGCAGGAGTAAGATTTGGGGGAATTCTGCTTTTTGGGAGCAGTTTTGTTGCTTTTGGAAATATCCCTGTTTATGTACTAAATCGCAGGTTTAATAAACCACGAAGAAAGAATATTCTTTCGGTTGGGGGTGATGTTGTTTTTCTTTGCGGAGAGGTCGGTAGCTTTTTGAGTTTCTATCTGGAGAATGAAGCAATGAGTGAAGGACTGAAGGAAGGGGAAGTCGTTGCCAGTCTCTATACAGATGGATTAATGAAAGAGAAGAAACTGGAAAAGCGTATATCGGAGTTGGGGAAAGTCGTCGTGCAGAGAATACAGGGAAAGAGCGTAGGTGCAGTGATTTTGGAGGTAGAGCCATGATAAAAAAGGGAACATTGATTGCAGATACATATATTATAAAGGAGATTTTGGGGGAAGGTGGCAGTGGAGCCGTTTTTCTTGCAAGTAAGGAGCAAGGGGAAGCACTATATACATTGAAGGCCAGCGAGAATAAGGAATTGCTAAAGCGAGAAGCTTTTTTTACAGGAGAGATTCGGAATGAATATTTCCCGGGGTTTGTAGATTATACGGAGGATGAGGACTATGGATATCTTGTGCTGGAATATGTGGAAGGTACTTCATTACAAGTATTGTTGGATAGAGGAAGGCAGTTTTCGGAAAAGGAAGTGTTGATTTTGATGGAGAGCATTACTGCGGCACTTGCGCAGCTTCATTATCACAAAACGCCCATAGTTCATCTGGATATAAAGCCGGCGAATATAATCATTACAACCAAAGGTGAGTTGCGTATTATTGATATGGGAGCAGGAAGTAAGGTGGGAGTAAGAATGCCCTCTAAGGGCGGAACATATGGATATGGAGCACCGGAGCAGTTCTGGCAGGGGGCGCTTCCCGGACCTGAGGCGGACGTGTACGCTTGCGGTAAGCTGATGGCGTATCTCCTAACAGGCAAGAATCCCTGTCAGCCGCCCTATGATGAGGAGAAACGGATGCTTAAGAGCAACGGTGTGAAGAAATCCTGGCAGCAGGTGATTTTGAAGTGTATAGAGATGGAACCACAGAAGAGATATCCGGATGCTAATACTCTACATAAGGAAATTATGAAACTGCAAAGGGAATTTTTTGAGGGTGTGAGATTGCGGAATAAAGAAGGTGTGGATATTTTGTATATGAAGAGTATTTGGAAGAGTGATTATGAGAGAGTGTAGAACTAAAATGCTCCGTACATGCAGTCATGACTGAACTGTCATAAATATTTTGACTTTAGTACAAAATAATAATATAATATTAGCTATATATTTGGGCTTATATGCTCATTTTTAGTGATTTGGGATGCGTAGGAGGAATAATCCATGAAAAAGTTGGAAGAATATGTAAGAAGTATACCTGATTTTCCGGAAGAGGGAATCATTTTCAGAGATGTGACCAGTGTGCTCCAGGATGGAGAAGGTTTACATCTTGCCATTGATACCATGCAGGATTTGATTAAAGACTTGGAATTTGACGTGGTTGCCGGTCCGGAATCCAGAGGATTTATCTTCGGAACTCCTATTGCATATTTGAATAATAAGCCATTCGTACTTATCCGTAAGAAAGGAAAGCTTCCATGTGAAACCGTGGAGAAGACCTATGATTTGGAATATGGTACTGCAACCATCGAAATGCATAAGGATAGTATTAAGCCGGGACAGAAGGTTTTGATTGTTGATGATCTGATTGCTACCGGTGGTACTACTGAAGCTATGTGTCAGCTGATTGAAGAGCTTGGCGGAGAAGTGGTAGGTATTGTGGTTTTAATTGAGCTTGCAGGCTTAGAAGGAAGAAAGAGATTAGAGAATTATCGAATTGATTCTGCAATCTGTTATCCGGGGAAATAGCTTCGTTTCGGGGAAGGTTACGTTAGAAAATCATTTGAGAGGCTGACTTAAAGATGACGGAAGACAAAGTATTGATTACGGGTACAATTCCAAAGCTGAAAGAATTTACGGATCCTGAGCAGTTATATCAGGACCTTATTAACCGTGTGCAAAAATATCACCCCAGTGATGATATTTCCATGATAGAGAAGGCGTATGCCATTGCGGCGGAGGCACATAAGGACCAGAAGCGTAAGTCCGGGGAACCATATATTATCCATCCCTTAAATGTTGCTTTTATTTTGGCAGATTTAGAGTTGGATAAGGAAACCATCGTTGCGGGAATTCTTCATGATGTGGTGGAAGATACCATTATGACAGATGAGGATTTAAAGGAGCAATTCGGGGAAGATGTTGCCCTTTTGGTAGATGGTGTAACCAAGTTAGAGAAGATCCCTTTAAGCTCTGCCCAGACAGATTCTAAGGATGTAAAGCTGGAAATGCAGGCTGAAAACCTGCGTAAGATGTTCCTTGCCATGGCCAAGGATATCCGTGTTATTATGATTAAGTTGGCAGACCGCCTTCATAATATGAGGACCCTTCGATATCAGAAGCCGGAGAGTCAGCAACGTATTGCAAGAGAGACATTGGAGATATATTGTCCCATTGCACAGAGACTTGGTATTTCAAAGCTTAAGGTAGAGCTGGATGATTTGTCATTGAAGTATTTGGAACCGGATATTTATTATGATTTGGTAGATAAGATTGCCATTCGCAAGAGTGAGCGTGAAGATTATATCAAGAGTATTGTAGATGAGGTTTCTGTTCATATTGAGAATGCAGGCATTAAAGCTCATATTGATGGACGTGTGAAGCATTTCTTCAGTATATATAAGAAGATGAAGAATCAGAATAAGACACTGGAGCAGATATATGATTTGTTCGCAGTTCGTATTATTGTGGATTCGGTAAGAGACTGTTATGCGGCACTTGGCGTGATTCATGAGATGTATAAGCCCATTCCGGGTCGTTTCAAGGATTACATTGCGATGCCGAAGGCGAATATGTATCAGTCTCTCCATACTACGTTGATTGGTAGTAACGGACAGCCTTTTGAGATTCAGATTCGTACCCATGAGATGCATAAGGCGGCAGAGTACGGTATTGCTGCCCATTGGAAATATAAGGATGCTTCTGATGGTAAAAAGGTGAAAGCACAGGAAGAGGAGAAGCTGGTGTGGCTTCGCCAGATTTTGGAGTGGCAGAGAGATAGTGACGATAACAAGGAGTTCATGAACCTGTTAAAGAGTGATTTGGACCTGTTCTCTGATAATGTTTACTGCTTTACACCAACCGGAGATGTAAAGAATCTTCCGGCAGGCTCCACGCCCATTGACTTTGCTTACAGTATTCATTCTGCAGTAGGTAATAAGATGGTAGGTGCCAGAGTGAATGGGAAGCTGGTTACCATTGATTATGTGATTCAGACGGGAGACCGTATTGAGATTATTACGTCCCAGAACAGTAAGGGACCCAGCCGTGACTGGCTGAAAATTGTTAAGAGTACCCAGGCCAGAAATAAGATTAGCCAGTGGTTTAAGCATGAGCTGAAGGAAGATAATATTGTCAAAGGAAAAGAAGCTCTGCAGGCCTATTGTAAGGCAAAGGGAATTATTCTTTCCAATATCATTAAGCAGGAGTATATGGAGGTAATCCAGCGTAAGTATGGCTTTATGGATTGGGATGCAGTAATGGCTGCTGTGGGTCATGGTGCGCTGAAAGAAGGTCAGATTGTCAATAAGCTGATGGAGCTTTATGACAGAGACCATAAAAAAGAAATTACGGATGAAGAGATTCTTCAAAGCATTGCGGAAAGTAGTATTGATAAGCCGGTGCATATGAAGAGTAAGAGCGGTATCGTGGTAAAAGGTATTGCTGACTTGTCGGTACGTTTTTCCAAGTGCTGTTCTCCGGTACCGGGAGATGAGATTGTAGGTTTTGTTACCAGAGGACGTGGTGTGTCTATCCACCGTACTGATTGTATCAACATGATTAATCTGCCGGAGATGGAGAGAGCCAGAATTATTGATGCGGAGTGGCAGGCTCCGGAGCACACCGGTAAAGAAAAGTACCAAGTGGAGATTAAAATATACGCCAATAACCGTAACGGACTTCTGGCAGATGTATCCAGAGCTCTTACGGAGAAGAATATTGACATTATCTCCCTTATTTCCAGAGCGAATAAGCAAGGCGTTGCCACCTTACAGATTTCTTTTGAAATTACCGGTAAGGATGAGCTGGAGCGTATTGTTGATAAGATTCGTGGTATTGAAAGCGTTATTGATATTGAGAGAACTACCGGCTAAGGGGTAGCGTGGAGGATGTATGTTGAAGATCGGACGTATGATGATTGGTTCGTATCAGACCAACTGTTATTTTATCTATAAAGAGGATGAGAAGAAAGCCATTGTAGTGGACCCGGCAGATCAGGGACAGAAGATTTACGATGCTCTGCACCGTAACGGTTTTTCTGTAGAAGCAATTCTTTTGACCCATGCGCATTTTGATCATATCTGGGGAGCGAAAGAGCTTCGTCAGGCAGCAGATGTAAAAATCTATGCATTGGATGCAGAAGCTGCATTATGTGAAGATGTGAGTAAGAATCTATCCGGTATGGTGGGCAGACCTTATACCGTGGATGTGGATGAGTATCTTACGGATGGTCAGGAGGTTACCATTGCAGGCATGAGCTTTAAGGTGATCGCAACCCCGGGACATACCTGCGGAAGTTGTTGTTACTATTTTGAAGAAGTGGGACTTTTAGTAAGTGGTGATACTTTATTCTATGAGTCTACCGGAAGAACGGATTTCCCGACCGGCAGTTCCAGAGAGATTGTAAAGTCTATCAAAGAAAAGTTGTTTGTGCTTCCGGAGGATACCGTATGCTATCCGGGACATGGTGAAAGTACAACCATTGAACATGAGAAGAAGTACAACCCTTTTGTTAGTTAAGTATGAGACTGCCCACCTGTTTTCGGGAGGCAGTCTTTTTAAGAGTTTGGAGATAATATGGTAAATGTAAAATTAAATTTATCCAATTATGAATATGATGTACATTCTCTGGTGAAGTCTTTTTATCCGGAGGAAGGCGTAAAAGTATATAGTCCGGAGACTAAGGCAGAGTCGCCGGAAGAGTTTGAACTGGAGATTCTGATAGAAGATACCGGAGCAAGCATTTCTTTTAAAGAAGAGGAAGAGGCATTCCATTGGGTATATACAGAAGTGGATGAGCGATTTAAGGATGGTTTTAAGAGATTCTTATATCGTGCCTTAAGTAAAGCTACCGGAAAGGCTCTTCCCTGGGGGAATCTGACGGGGATCCGTCCAACCAAGATTGCTTACGGAATGCTTGATGAGGGTAAGAGTGATGCAGAAATCGTGGACTTTTTAAAAGAGAGTCATTATGTAAGCGAAGAGAAAAGCCTCCTTAGTATTGATATTGCCAAGAGAGAGAAGGAGCTTTTATCCGGACTTCATTATGAGGGCGGATACAGTTTATATGTGGGCATCCCGTTCTGTCCCACAACCTGCCTGTATTGTTCCTTTACTTCTTATGCTATTGCAGCATATCGTCAGGTGGTAGATGAGTATGTAGACTGCCTTATTAAAGAGATGGATTATGTGTCAAAGAGATACTCACATAAAATTCTAGACACGGTATATATCGGTGGCGGCACCCCAACAACTTTGGAAGCGGAGCAACTGGATCGACTGATTACTGCATTAAAAGAGCATTTTGATTTTTCAACGGTGCAGGAGTTTACTGTGGAAGCGGGACGTGCGGATTCTATTACCAGAGAGAAACTGGAAGTGCTTTATAAGCATGGGGTAACCCGTATTTCCATTAATCCCCAGACCTTTAAGCAGGAAACCTTGCAGATTATCGGGCGTAGGCATACGGTAGAGCAGGTCATCGAAGCTTACCATATGGCCAGGGAAATCGGATTTGACAATATCAACATGGATCTTATTCTTGGACTTCCCGGAGAGCTGGAGGAGGATGTACAGCGCACTATTGATAAAGTGGTAGAGCTGGCACCGGATTCCTTAACTGTCCATTCCCTTGCGATTAAGCGTGCGTCTAAGCTCAGTCAGTGGATTATTGAAAATGGTGTGAAGACACTACATAACACCGATGAAACTATGAAGATTGCAGCTCAGGGAGCCAAGTCACTTTCCATGGAGCCATATTATCTGTATCGTCAGAAGAATATGTCTGGGAACTTTGAGAATGTGGGATATGCGGTTCCGGGAAAATTTGGCATTTATAATATCCTCATTATGGAAGAGAAGCAGACGATCGTGGCTTTGGGAGCAGGAAGTATCACTAAGCTTGTTCTTCCGGACGGACGAATTGAGAGATGTGACAATGTGAAGGATGTGAAGCTTTACATTGAGAAAATCGATGGGATGTTGGAGCGTAAGGAAGCGCTGTTTTCCTTAGAGAAATAGGATAGGACGGTTGACAGACTAACCCAAAGTATATATATTATTGATAGACAAAATGTAACTATTCAGAGCCATGCGCATTTATGAAAACAGACCGAGTAAGCTTGCTTACAGAGGGCTGTCTTCATAAATGCATAGGCTCTGAATAGTTACGGCAAATTGAGAAAAAGAGGACAAAAGCTATGGCATTAAGTAAGAAACCGGTTACCGGTATGAAAGATATTTTACCGGAGGAAATGCAAATCAGAGATTACGTGATGGGTGTTATCAAAGAGACCTATGCGAAGTTCGGATTTACCTCCATTGAGACTCCTTGCATGGAGAATATTGCTAACCTGACCAATAAGCAGGGTGGTGATAACGAGAAGCTTATTTTCAAGATTTTAAAGCGTGGCGAGAAGTTAAATGTGGAAGCAGCTACCACCGAAGAGGAAGTAGTGGATGGCGGTCTTCGTTATGATTTGACCGTTCCTTTGGTGCGTTATTATTCCAATAACAGTGCCAATTTACCTTCTCCTTTTAAGGCACTGCAGATGGGTAATGTATGGCGTGCAGACCGTCCTCAGAGAGGTCGTTTCCGTCAGTTTATGCAGTGTGATATTGATATCTTGGGCGAGCCGTCTAACCTTGCGGAAATCGAACTTATTCTTGCAACTACCACTACTTTGGGTAAGCTGGGATTTAAGAATTTCCAGATTCGTATCAATGACAGACAGATTTTAAAGGCAATGGCCGCATACAGCGGATTTGCAGAAGAGTCTTATGATAGTGTATTTATTACCTTAGATAAGATGGACAAGATTGGCCTTGAAGGTGTGGAGAAAGAGCTTTTAGAGAATGGCTTTGCACAGGAATGTGTAGACAAGTATCTTGCACTTTTCAAGGGCCTAGAGACTGCGGAGAATAAGGTGGCTTATCTTGCAGGTGAGCTTCAGGGCTTCCTTGCGGAAGAAGTACATACCGGTCTTACTGAGATTATGGAAAGCGTACAGGCAACCAAGTGCTCTGACTTTGAAATCGTATTCGATGCAACCTTAGTACGTGGTATGTCTTACTATACAGGAACTATCTTTGAAATCGCTATCCCTGAGTTCGGCGGAAGCTGCGGTGGTGGCGGACGTTACGATAAGATGGTTGGTAAGTTCACCGGCCAGGATGTTCCTGCTTGTGGATTCTCCATTGGTTTTGAACGTATTGTAATGCTTCTTGTGGAGAGCGGCTTTAAGGTACCGGGCAGTGCGAACAAGGTAGCATATCTGATTGAAAAGGGCGTTGGCGGTCAGGACCTTTGTAATGTGATTGCACAGGCACAGGAGAAGCGTGCAGACGGTACTCAGGTGCTGGTAGCACGTATGAATAAGAACAAGAAGTTCCAGAAGGAACAGTTGATGGCACAGGGCTATGAAGAGTTTGTGGAGTTCTATAAGGACCCATTAAAGAAATAACTGAAAAGGCAAGGTGATTATTATGGCAGAGTCAATGAAGGGCTTAAAGAGAAGCTATAGATGTGGTGAAATCAGTGCTGCGAATATCGGCGAAACCGTAACCGTGATGGGTTGGGTACAGAAGCAGCGTAATAAGGGCGGTATCGTATTCGTAGACCTTAGAGACAGAGCCGGTATTTTGCAGGTTATCTTTGAAGAAAGCGAGTGCGGAGCCGAATATTTTGAGAAAGCAGGAAAGCTTCGTAGTGAGTTCGTAGTAGCAGTTGTTGGTAAGGTTTGCAAGCGTGAAGGCGCGGTAAATGAGAACTTAGCTACCGGTGAAATCGAAATACGTGCAACCGAAGTACGTATTTTATCTGAGGCAGAGACCCCTCCTTTCCCTATTGAGGCAGATTCTAAGACAAAAGAAGAACTTCGTTTAAAATATCGTTATTTAGATCTTAGAAGACCGGATATCCAGAAGAATCTTATCCTTAGAAGTAAGATTGCAACCACTATCCGTGCATTTTTAGCAGAAGAAGGTTTTCTTGAGATTGAAACCCCTATTTTATGTAAGTCTACTCCGGAGGGAGCCAGAGACTATCTTGTGCCGAGCCGTGTTCATCCCGGTAATTTCTACGCACTTCCTCAGTCTCCGCAGATTTTTAAGCAGCTGCTGATGTGCTCCGGATATGACAGATATTTCCAGATTGCAAAGTGCTTCCGTGATGAGGACCTTCGTGCGGACAGACAGCCGGAGTTTACTCAGGTAGACATGGAGCTTTCTTTCGTAGATGTGGATGATGTAATCGCTGCAACCGAAGGAATGGTAGCAAGAGTTTGTAAGGAAGCTATCGGACATGAGGTGACCTTGCCGATTCCACGTATGACATGGCAGGAAGCTATGGACAGATTCGGTAGTGACAAACCGGATACTCGTTTTGGTATGGAGCTTGTGAATGTATCAGAAGTTGTAAAAGACTGTGAATTCGGCGTATTTACCGGAGCTTTAGCAGCAGGCGGCAGCGTACGTGGTATTAACGTAAAGGGACAGGCTGCAATGCCACGTAAGAAAATCGACGCCCTTACCGCATTTGTTAAAGATTACGGCGCAAAAGGGCTTGCTTACCTTGCAGTACAGGAGGATGGCACTTATAAGTCTTCCTTTGCTAAATTTATGACAGGCGAGCAGCTTGATGCACTTGTAAAAGCTATGAATGGTGAAAAGGGTGATCTTTTATTCTTCGCGGCAGATAAGAACAGTGTAGTTTGGGCAAGCCTTGGTGCACTTAGATGTGAAGTTGCTAAGCAGCTTGAAATGATTGACGAAAATAAATTCAATTTCCTGTGGGTAACCGAGTTCCCGCTCCTTGAGTGGGATGAGGAAGCGGAGAGATTCGTAGCAATGCATCATCCGTTTACTATGCCTATGGATGAAGATTTAGAGTACTTAGATACCGATCCGGGCCGTGTACGTGCGAAGGCTTATGATATCGTTCTTAACGGCGTAGAGCTGGGCGGCGGTAGCGTGCGTATCTTCCAGAACGATGTACAGGAGAAGATGTTCAAGTGCCTTGGCTTTACCATGGAGCAGGCTTACGAGCAGTTCGGCTTCTTGTTAAATGCATTTAAGTATGGTGTTCCGCCTCACGCAGGACTTGCAATTGGTCTTGACCGTTTCGTAATGCTCCTTGTAAAGGCTGACAATATTCGGGAAGTTATCGCATTCCCTAAGGTGAAGGATGCATCATGTCTTATGACCGATGCACCAAACCTTGTAGATCCAAAGCAGCTTGATGAACTTGAGATAGCGCTTGCTTTAAAAGAGAAAGAGGAAGCTACAGAATAATGATTTATATTCTTTCCATGAAAGAACTGGATAAAGAAAAGCGGAAAGAGGCGCAGAGGCGCCTTTTTTCGTATGCAGTTTTTCAGAAGGGGTGGGAGATTGATGAAATCTGCCGGGTAGCTTATGAAGAACTGCCGGAGGACGACTGCGGCATTGAAATCCTGCGTGGGGAGCATGGCAAACCTTATGTAGCAGGGAATCCATGGTATTTTAATACTTCCCATTCCGGAGAGTATCTGGTGATGGTATTTGATAAGGTGCCGGTAGGTATCGATATTCAGGAAATGCGCCCGGTGAGAAAGCCGGAGCTCATTAGCAAGAGATTTTCAAAGGAAGAGCGGGAGTATGCTTTAAGCGGCGGTTTGGGAGCTCTATATCATGTCTGGTGTCGCAAAGAGGCTTACGCCAAATGTGTGGGCAGTGGGCTGACGGATGAGATATTTGCGAGGAATCTTCTGGGGGCGGAAGAAGGGGATGCTTTGAAGGATGTGGTAGCACCGGAAGGTTATTGTATGTGTTTTTGTAAAGGAAGTTGCAATATTTGACAATGTAAACAAATTTTCGTATAATTACTTTCGATAATATTATTTCTTACGTAGGAGGGAATTTTCATGGAAAAAACAAAATTAGGCATTTCTGTAGGACTTTTTGGTTCAGCAATCTTCTTGATCGCGCTTGGCGGAGGTATGACTCCACTCTTACTACTTGCAGGTTATGTATTCTTCAAGGAAGAGAATGTATGGCTTAAGAAGAATGCGGTTAAGGCAATCGTAGTATTAATGGTATATTATATTGCATACTATGCCCTTGGACTTATTCCTGATGTATTAGGTGTCCTTTTAGATACCATCGGACTTGTTGGTTTAAATATTTCATTATCTTTTATCAACAATCTTGTTTACATTTTAAGAGATGTTATTAGTGTTCTGAGAACCGTATTCTTATTATTAAGCGGTTTGGCAGCATTAAATATGGGAACTATCAAGATTTCCTTTGTAGACAATCTCATTGAGAAGCATATGAACTAATTTTATGCAAGGCATTTTAAGGCGCAGAATTGTTTCTGCGCCTTTTCTGTGCTAAAATATTTACTTAGAATGTTCTGTTTGAGGAGTAATGTGCATGAAAAAACTTTTTAAGTACTTAAAAGATTATACAAAGGAATGCATTCTGGCACCTTTATTTAAGTTGCTGGAGGCATCCTTTGAATTGTTTATCCCATTGGTTATTGCTTCCATTGTGGATAGAGGTATCAGCAATCAGGATACGGGCTATATTCTGAAGATGGGTGGTATCTTGGTGGTACTGGCTATTGTAGGTCTTGCCAGTGCGGTGACAGCTCAGTTTTTTGCAGCAAGAGCAGCAGTGGGCTTTGCAGGCAAGCTGCGAAGTGCTCTCTTTGGGCATATTCAGGGGCTGAGCTATTCCAATTTAGATAAAGCGGGAACCTCTACTTTGATTACACGTATGACCAGTGATATCAATCAGGTGCAGTCCGGAGTAAACATGGTACTGCGTCTGTTTCTTCGTTCGCCGATTATTGTTTTTGGCGCTATGATTATGGCCTTTACCATCGATGTGAAGAGTGCACTCATTTTTGTGGTAGCGATTCCTCTTCTTGCAATCGTGGTATTCGGTGTGATGCTGGTAACCATTCCATTGTATCGTAAGGTGCAGAGCAGTTTGGATAAGGTGCTTGGTATTACCAGAGAGAATCTTACCGGCGTGCGTGTAATCCGTGCTTTTCACAAGGAGGCAGAGGAGCAGGAGAAGTTCAGAAGCTTAAATGATGCGTTAGTGGATTTACAGAACTTTGTAGGTAAAATCAGTGCTGTGATGAACCCGGTGACTTATGTAATTGTCAACGGCGCCATTGTAATGCTTATTTATACCGGTGCACTACAGGTAAACGTGGGTAATCTGACACAGGGTGAAGTGGTGGCAATCATTAACTATATGTCTCAGATTCTGGTGGAGCTGGTGAAACTGGCGAATCTGATTGTGACAGTAACCAAAGCCGTGGCTTGTGCGGACCGTGTGGCAGCTGTATTTGAGATTGAGAATGAAGAGATTGCGCCGGCAGAAAAGTACATATCTACTGGAGAAGATACACCGCTTATTGCTTTTCAAAACGTATCTTTAAAATATGCCGGTGCAGGAGAAGAGACTCTTACAGATATCAGCTTTAAGGTGAAGAAGGGAGAGACCATCGGTATTATCGGTGGTACCGGATGTGGTAAGACTTCCCTTGTGAATCTGATTGCCGGATTTTATAAGGCAAGCAGCGGTGGTATATTTGTAAATGGTGTGGATATAAAAGAGATTCCTTCGGAAGAGATGGGGAATCTGGTAGGTATCGTACCCCAGAAGGCAGTATTGTTTAAGGGAACCATCCGCAGTAACTTACAGTGGGGCAATCCTGAAGCGACAGATGAGCAGCTTTGGGCGGCAATAACTCTTGCTCAGGCCAAGGAAGTAGTAGAGGGTAAAGATGGCAAGCTGGATGCCCATGTAGCCCAGAACGGTAAAAACTTATCCGGTGGTCAGAGACAGCGTCTTACCATTGCAAGAGCATTGGTGAAAAAGCCGGAGATTCTGATTTTGGATGACAGTGCGTCAGCCCTTGATTATGCTACAGATGCAAAGCTTCGGGCAGCCCTGAAAACAATTGAAGATACCACCACTACATTTATTGTATCCCAGAGAGCATCTACCATCCGCCATGCAGACCAGATTATCGTGCTGGAGGATGGAGAGATGGCAGGTATTGGTACTCATGAGGAACTTTTGGAGGCTTGTGAGGTGTATCAGGAAATTTATTATTCTCAGTATCCGAAGGAAGGAGGTGCGGCACATGAGTAAGGATAAGAATCAGCTTGTGATTATTAAAAAGATTTTACGATATATCCGTAAATATATGTTTTTTGTGTGTTTATCAGTTCTGCTGGCTGCACTGACTGTGGCACTGACTTTGTATGTGCCCATTCTCACCGGTGATGCCGTGGATTTGATTATTGATAAGGGCCTGGTGGATATGCCGGGAATCATGGGGATTATCAAGAAGATTGTTATTGCCATGATTTTGACTGCAGTGTTTCAGTGGATTATGAATACTTCCAACAATTATATTACGTATAACGTAATTAAGGATGTACGTAGGGACGCTTTTGAAAGATTGCAGAAGCTTCCCTTAAAGTATTTGGACGGTCATGCATCCGGTGATATTGTAAGCCGTGTCATTGCAGATGTAGATACTTTTGCAGATGGTCTTTTAATGGGCTTTACACAGTTATTTACCGGAGTGATTACAATTATTGGTACGTTGTTTTTTATGTTAATGACCAATGTACCGATTACTTTGGTAGTGGTGTGCATCACTCCCCTTTCCTTTGTAGTGGCGAAGTTTATTGCACAGAGCACTCATGATATGTTTGCTTTGCAGTCTGCAGCCAGAGGAGAGCAGACCTCTCTGGTGGAGGAGATGGTGGGCAACCAAAAGGTAGTAAAGGCTTTCCATAGAGAGGATGAAGTAATTCAGGAATTTGAGGAGATTAACGGAAGATTGGAAAAGTATTCTTTAAAGGCAATTTTCTTTTCTTCCCTGACCAATCCATGTACCCGTTTTGTAAATAGTATTGTGTATGCAGGCGTAGGCGTATTTGGTGCATTTGTGGCTATGAGTGGCGGAATCAGTGTGGGTAGATTGTCTTGCCTTCTCAGTTATGCCAATCAGTACACCAAGCCATTTAATGAAATCTCCGGTGTTATTACGGAGCTTCAGAACGCTATCGTTTGTGCCGGAAGAATTTTTGAACTGATTGAGCAGGAGCCTCAGGTACCGGATGCAGAGAACGCAAGGGTACTTTCAGATGCGCAAGGTGTTGTTGATTTGGAGAATGTAGATTTCAGCTATGTACCGGAGAAGGAATTAATTAAAGATTTCAATCTTCATGTAAAGCCCGGTCAGAGAGTGGCTATTGTAGGTCCTACAGGCTGTGGCAAGACGACAGTAATCAATTTGCTCATGCGTTTTTATGATGTAAATAATGGTGCCATCAAGGTGGATGGAACCGATATCCGTGATATTACCAGAGGAAGCCTTCGGACCAGCTATGGTATGGTGCTTCAGGAGACCTGGCTTCGCGGTGGTACTATCTTAGATAATATCCGTACCGGTAAGCCGAATGCTACGGAAGAGGAGGTAATTGCAGCGGCCAAGGCGGCACATGCCCATAGCTTTATCAAGCGTTTACCTGAAGGTTATCATACAGTGATTACAGAGGACGGCGGAAGTCTCTCACAGGGGCAGAAGCAGCTTTTGTGTATAGCAAGAGTTATGCTTTGCCTGCCACCCATGCTCATTTTGGATGAAGCAACATCTTCTATCGATACCAGAACGGAGCAGCAGATTCAGAAGGCCTTTGCAAGGATGATGGAGGGCAGAACCAGCTTTATCGTAGCACACAGACTTTCTACCATCCGTGAGGCGGATATTATTCTGGTAATGAAGGACGGTAATATCATCGAACAGGGTAATCATGAGACCTTGCTTGCACAGGGCGGTTTCTATAGTGAGCTTTATAACAGCCAGTTCGCCGGATGATGCAGAGCCATGCAGATTTGTCAGAGGTAGGCGAGCAAGCTTGCTTGCAGAGCACTACCTTGACAAATCTATACGGCGAGAAGCCGCGCGTGAGCAAAAGTTTAGCCTCGAAGAGGCGCTTTTGCGAAAGCCGGCTCTGCATCATCCGATGAAGTGAAGACCGCAAAAGTTTAGCCTCGAAGAGGCGCTTTTGCGAAAGCCGGCTCTGCATCATCGGTGTACAACTCGTGACCCCAAATGAACATTTGGTGCAGAAATTAAGATTTTTCAGATAAGTATCTTTATACTATGTGATAAGTGGGAGGAGAAGAGAATGGGATTTCCAAAAGATTTTTTATGGGGAAGTGCCAGTGCGGCATTTCAGATTGAGGGAGCATATAATGAAGACGGAAAAGGTCTTGGCATCTGGGATGCATTGTCTGAGGGGCATATCCGGTTAAATGCGACCGGCAATGTGGCATGCGACCATTATCACAGATATAAAGAGGATGTGGCAATTATGAAGGAGCTGGGATTGAAATCCTATCGTTTCTCCATCAGTTGGCCGCGGGTAATTCCTGCAGAAGGCGTAGTGAACGAGAAGGGAATTGCCTTTTATAAGGATTTGGTAAGGGAATTAACAGAAGCCGGCATAGAGCCTATGGTGACACTTTTTCACTGGAATCTTCCCATGTGGATGCACGAAATGGGAGGGTGGGCCAATCCGAAGGTTTCTGAGTATTTTGCAGAATATGCAAAAGTAGTGGTAGATGCTTTATCGGACAAAGTAAAATATTGGATGACCATTAACGAGCCTCAGCTTTTTGCCGGAACCGGTTACGTGGATGGAAATCATGCTCCGTTTTTAAAGATGCCGGCTATGTTCGGGAAGATTACCAGAAATATTATGATGGCTCATGGTAAGGCTGTAAAGGTGATTCGTGAAAATGCAAAGCGCACTCCGATGGTAGGAATGGCGCCTACCGGAAGTGCAGTAATTCCAAAGTCAGATTCGCCGGAAGATTTGGAGAAGGCGCGTTTTGAGACCTATGAAGGAGATGGTCCAAATGGAAATGCCTGGTGGGCAGACCCCATTTGTCTGGGAATCCTTCCGGAAGGATTAAAGGGTGTGGTTTCAGAGGAAGATTTGGAAGTAATTCACCAGCCACTGGATTTTTATGGCTTTAATATTTATACTGCGCAGAACTTTTGGACACAGGATCCGAAGGTAAATCCGGATTTATATGATGGTATGCCCAGAACCGGTTTTGACTGGGCTATCAAGCCGGAAAGTATCTATTATGCAGCAAAGTTTCATTATGAGCGTTATGGTCTTCCGGTAATGATTACAGAAAATGGTATGTCGAATCCGGATTTTGTCATGCTGGACGGTAAGGTACATGATCCACAAAGAATTGATTACATTCACAGATACCTTTTGCAGCTGAAGCGTGCTGTGGATGAGGGCGTGAATGTGATTGGATATCAGTACTGGTCCATATTGGATAATATGGAGTGGACAGAAGGATACGAGCGGCGCTTTGGTCTGGTACATGTGGATTATCAGACATTGAAGAGGACCATTAAGGATTCCGGACATTTTTATGCGGAAGTAATTAAGACAAACGGAGAGAATTTATGACGGGAAAAGAATTTGGACAGAAAATCAAAGAGAATATCAGTAAGGTAATCATTGGTAAGGATGAGACCATTCATCTGCTTTTGACAGCGCTTTTGGCAGATGGTCATGTGCTTTTGGAGGACGTGCCCGGTACGGGTAAGACAAAGGTTGCAAAGTCATTGGCAGCTTCTTTGGCAGCGGATTTCAGTCGTATTCAGTTTACACCGGACCTTCTTCCGGGAGACATTACAGGTCTGACCATATATGATCAGAAGAAGGGTGAATTCGTGCTTCGCAAGGGACCGGCGTTTACCAATATTCTTTTGGCAGATGAAATTAACCGTGCTACTCCAAGAACCCAGTCCGGACTCCTTGAGTGTATGGAAGAGCGTCAGATTACCATTGATGGGGAAACTTTACCGGCGGGAGAACCGTTCTTTGTTATTGCTACCCAGAATCCGGTAGAAACTGCAGGTACATTTCCTCTTCCTGAAGCGCAGATGGATCGTTTCATGATGATGCTTTCTATGGGACTTCCTGAGAAGAATGAGGAAGTGCAGATTATGGAGCGCTATATGAAGGGTGAACCTCTTGCAGAGCTTAAGGCAGTGGTATCTTTGGAGGAGCTTGCAGAAGCGAAAGAGGATGTGGAGAATGTTTTCGTACATAAATGTATTTTAGAATACATAGCAGAGATTGTAGGTGCTACCAGACAGGGAGAGAATGTAGTAATGGGAGTAAGTCCCCGAGGTACTCTGGCTTTCCTTCGTTGTGTGAAGGCCCATGCATATCTGGACGGACGGGATTTTGTAACACCGGACGATGTAAAGGCACTTGCGGTACCTGTCCTTTCTCATCGTATTGTTATGGGGTATGGAAATGCAGGAGAGAGTAAACGTATGGTGGAGAAAATTTTGAAAACCGTACCGGTACCCACAGAGGAATTCAAATAAATGAAGATTATAGGAATTGGCTTAATTGCTCTTCTTTTATTCCTGTTGGAGCGAGAGGTTTATAAAAAGCTGTGGAAGGATAAATTGTTTGTAACAGTAGCTTTTGACAGGGCAAGTGTGGAAGAAGGTGAAGAGGGTAACGTAATTGAAGTTGTGGAAAATCGTAAACGATTACCTTTATCCATGCTTAAGGTAAAGTTTCAGACTTCCAGAAATCTGATATTTTCGGATGATAAGGGCTCAAAGATGACGGACCTGTATTATCGTAATGATGTATTTCAGATTGGTGGGGGAGAGCGTATTACCAGAACATTGCCCTTTATAGGGAAAAAGCGGGGCTATTATAATATAAAAGAGATTGATTTGGTAGGAATGGACCTGTTTTTGTCCAAGGAGATGGTTCATAGTTTTAATACCAACTGTTATTTGTATGTGTATCCGAAAACATTTCAGTCCAGAGAAATGCAAGTGTCCTTGCAAAATCTTAATGGAGAAGTGCTTACAAAGAGGCATATTTTGGAGGATCCCTTCGAATATCGCGGAATCAGAGAGTATCAACCCTATGATGATATTCGTAGTGTAAACTGGAAGGCAACGGCACGGACCGGAAAGCTGAAGGTGAATCAGAAAAATTACACGGCTCTTTGGACAATCCGAATTTATCTGAATATTGAGGATACCGGAATTCTGAAAAAAGAGGATGCAGTAGAGAGTTCTATGCAGGTAGTAATGGGACTTGCGAAGTTCTTTTTGGCCCAAGGGATTTGTGTCAGTGTGGGAAGTAACGGTAGAGATGTGATAACAGGGGAGTCGCTTCGCATTAAGAGTAGTGCAGGAGCATATCAGGAAGAACAGATCCGAAAGGGACTTGCACGTATTTGCACAGAGGCAGAGCCCTATGATTTTAGGAAGCTTTTTGAAGAGGAGATTTTGGAAGAAGCAAAGGGAACATTGACATTATTTGTTTCACCCAATGGATATGAGAATTTCTTATCCTTGCTGGAGCAGTGCGGGGAGAAGAAAATTTGGTATAAATGGTTTTACCCTACCGTGGAAAAAGAGGATCCGGTGTTTAAAGAGAATATTATGGAGAATCTTACGGTTCTGCATGTAAGGAGCTGACATTTGTATGAGAAAAAGCAGAATTGAGTTTGCCAAGGAATTGGTTGCGACACAAATGAATCATTGGTTCTATATTTCTATTGTAATTACGGCATTGGGCCTTTTCAATTGTGATAAGCCCCATCTATTGGTGTGCATATGTTTGGGGATTTTACCTGTGTATGGTTATGGACTTCGGGAGAAGATAGCTGTATTACCTTTGTTCTTGATTCTTAGTTTGGCACCGGTGGTGTTATTTATGTTGGTTCCGCTGGGAAATGTTTTTATCAGAGCGATACTGATTGTGTTTAGTTTATTTTATGGAGTATACTCTATTTATCTTCGTACAAGAACGGATAATAATTGGGATGCGGCCATTTCGCCGGTGGTAGTGTTTTGTGTGACCGGAGGCCTTTTTCTGCTTTTGAATTCCCAGCGTGAGCTTAACTGGGATGGTTATTATATACTGATTACACTTGTGTATTTTACCCTTTTCCTCATTCATTATTTTATCGAGCATTTTTTGACGTTTATTACGGTGAATGACAGTAGTGCGGCGAATATTCCGGAGAAAGCCATATTTAGCACTGGTATGAAGCAGACCATGCTCTATACCGGAGCAGTAGTGGGCTTTCTGGCGTTACTTGCCAATGTTGACTGGCTTGCTAAAATGCTTGCAACCATAAAGAAAGCGATAGTGGCTTTCATAAGTAAGTATTTGCAGTTTACTCCTGAGCAGGCAGAGATGCCGGAGCATTGGATGCAACCACTGGAGAGTGGTGGAAACGGATTTTTTGATAATACGGGTCGACCTCATATTATCTGGATAATTCTTCAATATGTGGCAATAGTTGTTGTTCTGGGCGGACTTCTCTTTGCGGCTTGCTATGGCATATATAAAGGATATGACATTCTATTAAAGGGATTTCAGAGAGAACGTAAGGGTAAAGAACAGAAGCTTGCGGAGAATGATGATATTCACGAGCAGGTGGAGATTGCCCGGAAAGAGAGGGGCAAGGGTAAAAATATTTGGGAAGCTTTTTCTGTGACCGAGAGAATACGTAAGGCGTATCGGAGAAGGATGGAAAAGGAGCGTTATCTGCTGACAAAGGGTGGAGATTTAAAGGAGATATCTTTTTATACGGCAAAGGAATGTTGTGATATCATTGATGCCCCCGGTTTGAAGTTAGCGTATGAAAAAGCCAGATATTCTAATGCAAATTGCACAAATGAAGACCTGAAAGCAGTTAAAGGATAGGATAAATTGTTGAAATTGAAGAAAAAATAAAAAAAATCAAAAAAGTGCTTGCAATTTATTTTGATTTATATTATTATAAACAAGTGCTCAAGAGAGCACAGCGAAAACTTAAGGAAAAATGCGTAGCATTTCTTCCCTAAGAACTTTCGAAGAAAGTTCTTTTGGCTCGTTGGTCAAGCGGTCAAGACGCCGCCCTCTCACGGCGGAAACAGGGGTTCGATTCCCCTACGAGCTGCTAAAAACCTTGAAAACATTTGTTTTCAAGGTTTTTTTGTTGTGGAGGCGAGGAAGGGGGGAGCGTGTTTGCACGAGTGAATAGCTGACGAAAGCTAAGCAGAGCGGGTTTTGTGGAGCAGTTTTTGTCCCGGCGTTCTAAATTGACTTTATATGGGAAATGCGATACTATTTGATATAGGAAAAAAGTATCAGGAGGATTACTATGTTCAGGAAGGTTATCGCTGGATTTATTATAGGGAGTATTCTTGTGGCGGAGATACCTATGAGTGTTATGGCAACAGAGATTGCAACAGAGGATCTATCTGCCCAAACAACACTGGTGGAACAGATTGATTTGGGGGAGGGGGCTATTGTTACTGCATCGCAGTCGAAACTATTATATTCCGGGGAGGATGTAGTACCTAATGATGAGACCGGTATTCCGGATCCGGCATTATATGCGGCGTTGCAGAAGGAAATGGAAAATTTTGAAGGCAGAGATACGTCTGTGACGGTAGAAAAGCTACAGAATATTAGTTGGCTGGATATATATGACACCAGTGTAAAGATTGAGAACTTACAGGGAATCGAATATTGTAGCAATTTAGAAAGGTTGACGATACCGTATCATGCAGTCAGTGACGTCTCTCCTTTATCCGGCTTGACTACTCTCAAAAGTCTGAACCTGAAATCTAACAAGATAGGAGATGTCAGTGCTCTTTCCGGCTTGACAGCGCTGGAGGAGTTGCAACTGGGAGGAAATCTGCTGACAAATGCTACCGGTCTGGAAAACATGACTTTTCTTCGAACATTAATGTTGAATGATAACCAGATAACAGATATCAGTGCTTTGGCAGGATTGTCCGGGATTGAAACCTTGTATCTGGATAGGAACAAGGTATCTGATATCAGTTGCTTGTCAGGTATGATGAATTTAAGCTTCTTATCGTTGACAGAGAATCAGATAACGGATATCAGTGTATTGGCCGGCCTCTCTCAGTTGCAAAGTTTGTACCTGACGGATAATCAGATTAGTGATATCAGCGCCTTGCAGGGATTGGTTGATCTGGGAGATTTACATCTGGACAGCAATCAGATTAGTGATATCCGTCCTCTTTCACAAATGACAAATTTGTGGGGACTTCAGCTAAGTAATAACCGGATTAGCAGTACGGTGGGTATACCGGCAAGCAGTAATCTAAGTGATCTTAGACTGGAGAACAACTTAATTACGGACTTGAGTGGAATACCTGCAGCAGAGAATCTGTGGTCTCTATATTTGGATAATAATTTAATCAGCGATATTACACCATTAGGAGAGCTGGAATATTTGTATTCCTTAGACATTGGGAACAATCAGATTAGGGATATCAGTCCGCTGGCAAGGCTTCAGGGATTACAGTATTTGAAGATGCCGGGAAACTTAATCAGTGATATTAGTGCATTAAGTAGTCTGACACAATTGGAGGAATTGATTATTTCGGATAATCAGATTAATGATATCAGTGCATTGGCAAGTCTAAGCGGTTTGCGTAGATTGGATATATCAGATAATCAGATTTCCGATTTAGGTCCCTTAGCAGGGCTGAGTTATTTGTATTCGCTTCTGGCGGATAACAACATGATAAGCAATTTGGAACCCCTTAGGAATCTTACTGCGATGCAGGGACTGGAATTGTCATATAATCAGATTGTGGATGTTTCGCCGCTTGCGGGAATGGCATGTTTAATGGACTTATATTTATCCCATAATCAGATTGTGAATCCCACCCCATTAAATGCGCTAGATCCGGAATGTCGGGTTGATTTGAGCTATAACCTGATAACGGATGCTAGTGGATTGTATCTGGTTTATGTCAATTTAGAAGGAAATCCTTGTGCCACTCCCGCGCCTACTTCCGAACCGGTAGTAACAGAGGCACCGACAACTACAAGTACACCTGCGCCGGAGCCGGTTTATACTCCGGAACCTACTGTGACACCGCAACCTACAGCGACACCCACTCCAGCTGAGATTGTGGTCTCAGAAGTGCTTGCCAGACTGGATGCAGAGCTTGCGAAGAAGATGTTGGACAGAACCATATATGTAGATCTCTCGGATTTGAAAATTACGACCGCAGAGTGGGAAAGTATAAGTGCATCTGTTATGGATGTGTTAAATAACAATAATATTGATTATTTTTTCATATATTCGATGCAGAGCTATAAGAATATAGACGGTTATGTTCCCAGAGTTTCCTTCGCCATATCCCAGGAATTTTGTGAAGATGGATTTGTAAGTTGGGGAAAAATTGAATATCAGAGTAAGCAGCTGGATTATGAAATTAAGTGTGCACTCAGCCAGATTCGTGAGGATATGTCCATTGCGGAAAAGGCACTGGTTCTGCAGAATTATCAGATACTGAATTGTCGGTTTAAAACGGATTGTTCGGATACGGATGAAAATAGTGGTGCACATGCGTCTCTTTTAAAGAGCATCGGCAAGCCTTATAATTATGCAGACAGTATGAAGGTGTTACTGGAGGCAGCAGGGATAGAGGTGCGATGCTACAGTACTTGTAGCTCAGATATAAGCTGGGTACTGATACAGTTAGAGGACGGAACCTGGTATAGCTTGGATACTATGAGGGATGAAGCGGATGTTCGGATCAATGGGGAAAACATATCCCATGATGATGGTGCTGTCAGATATGACAATTTCTTACTGGGTGGAGACGTATATTATCAACACTTTGATACATGGAATGAAAGCACACCTCTTGCAACGAATGGAAGTGTATTTGCGAATTATGCCTTTGATGAGTTGGACTCATGCTTAAATCCATGTGGCTCTTATTGGTATTATTTGCATGAAGAAGCGGGCACAAGCTATATTGTAAAGACTACTTTTGATGGTAGCAGCAAGGAGCGGATTACGCTTGATGAAAAAGCATACTATCTGTTCTCTTACAAGGACAAGCTATACTATAATACGGAGAATAAGGTATATAGGTATGACCCTGCCACGGGAGCCAAGGAAGTTTTTTATGACTCTTCAAGTGTTTATCCCGGATACGTGATTTTTGAATTCGGAGTTAAGCACAGTAGTCAGGCGTATTTGGAGCTGTGTAACGAACAAACGGGAGACAATCAGGTTCTTATTATACCTTTTGATTCGGTTCCTGTAGATGAGATATATTTATCTGCATCAAAGTTAAAGCTCTGGGAGATTGGAGAATCGCGAACACTAAGTACACAGTATATACCTACTTATGCGGACAGTGCTCCTACATTTGTGTGGAGTAGTCAGGATCCTACCGTGGCTACTGTGGATAAAAATGGTTTGGTCACTGCAGTTAACTGGGGAACTACCACGATTATTGCAACCACCGTTGATGGTGCCATGGAAATAGCATGTCAGGTGGAGGTGAAGGATCCCGGTGTATCTTTTGTGGAATTTGAAAAAGATACATATTATATGAATACGATCGGTGCATATCTGGAGCTGTATAAGGATATTCGCCTATCTTTATACATTGCAGAGAATCAGCCCCAATATACTGTTTGGGAAAGCTCGGATCCGCTGGTAGTATCCTTAGATTATGCGAATTATGCTACCGCACTTTCTTATGGAACGGCTACGATTACCGTGACTACCAGTGACGGGGTATCCGATTCCTGCCGGGTAATTGTAGATCCTAAGGCAATAAGTGCATTGCATTTGAATGTTGATGTCTTAAAATTTGGCTACGTAGGCCTGACTCGCCAGCTTCTGGCAAATTCGGATTTGGCAGGAACTACCAATGAAGATTTTGAATGGAGCAGTTCGGATACATCGGTAGCAACAGTTAGCTCCTCCGGATATGTCACGGCCGTCGGAGCAGGCGAATGTGTGATAACGGTATCCTGTCCGGAGTGGAATCTAGCCGACAGTGTTATGGTAACTGTGGAATCCGATGGAGGTAGCGCAGATACTCCGTCTCAGGAACAGCGTGCGCTTGTGAAGGCCTTTGTGGAGAGAATGTATACAGTTGCATTAGGAAGAGAGTCTGACCCAAGTGGAGTGAATTTTTGGACGGATCAGCTCATAGCACTGACGAATGATGGTGCAGCTCTTTCCAGGGGATTTTTGCTTGGCGAGGAATTCACAGGACGAGGCTATAGTGACAGTGAATATGTGAAGATTTTGTATGCAACTTTCTTTGATCGTGAAGCAGATGCGGCAGGAGAGAGTCATTGGTGTAATTCATTAAGTGCCGGAGCTACCAGAGCCCAGGTTCTTGCAGGATTTGTTAATTCTAAGGAATTCTTTGAACTTTGTGCGGATTATGGTATTTCCAGAGGCATGCTAAGGGATGACGGAAGTGCAGTTCACCCGGGAGTATACCGTTTCGCAGAACGTCTGTATTCTACCATATTGGAACGCAGCGGTGATAAAGACGGTATTGAATACTGGTCCCTTCTGTTAGATTCCAAAGCATGTATTCCTGAGGATGCGGCTATACATTTCTTCTGGTCCGGTGAGTATTTATCGAAAAACACCACAGATGAGGAGTATATCCGTACATTATACAGTACCTTTATGGCCCGTGTGGCGGATGAGAGTGGCTTAAATTCTTGGAAAAACGCTTTGGAAAGCGGTGTTGACCGTGAGACCGTGCTGAGAAGCTTTGCCGCATGTGATGAGTTTAAGAATATTATTGCTTCCTATGGATTATAAGTGTATATAAAGGAGAAAATCTCTTAAGTTTATTTAAACTTGAGGGATTTTCTTTTTATTTCTAACAAAAATGTTGGAATCCTTGCAGAAAAATGCTTGATTTTGTAGAATGGGAACGAATTATGTTAGGAGGATTTATATTATGATAAGGAGAGGATTTATAGCGGTTTTTGCTGCAGTACTGTTTATGGCAGGTTCCGTTAATGTGAAGGCTGAGCAGGATTTGAATGTAGTTGATGTCCAGACAGAAACTGTGGTGGAAGTAACACCGACAGAAGCACTGGTATCAGGAGGTGATATTGTTGGGAATGTACTTTATGCAGTCGCACCGGAGCCGGATGTACAGGAAGTGCAGATGTGTGTGGATGCAGAGGGGAATCTGACAATAACTGCGGACTATACTTTAGACGCAGATATGAGTATCACCGGTAATCTGGTTGTTAGTAGTGGTAAGCTGGATTTGAACGGTCATACGTTAATTGTTGGTGGCACTGTGGATATCAATGGTGGTTCTGTAGATGTTAACGGTGGAAAATTGGATGTAACCGGTGATTTTCACATTGGTACTATGGGTAAGATGGACGGGAGTCATCGTGTGGCAACTTCTACCGGAAGTATGGTAATGGATGGTGAATCCGATGAGGTTTTTATAGGGGGTGATTTTGAGATTTGTAGTACGGCAGCAAGCACTTGGTCTGATGGAATGCTGTACATCGGAGGGGATTTTGCACAGTATGGAACGCGGATTGTTGTTAGAGATGATGCAAACCCGAGCTGTTTTAATGCAGAAGATTCACATACCGTGAGATTTAGTGAAGGTAGTGCCCATAAGATTTATTTTGATTCGACAAAAAGTGGATTTAACAAAGTGGATTTTGCTAATGGAGAGATAAACTTTGCAAGCACTATCAGAGGGTTTAGTCTTTATGAAGATGTGGAGTGGAATTTGAAACCAACAGCTACTTCTATTGGGTTTGCCGGTACTTTGAATTTGGCTGGACATAGGCTAATTGTTAATAATGATATGAATTTGACCAGTGGAGTTATAGATATTAATGGAGGAGCTCTGGAAATAAAGGGTGATTTGAGCATTGGTATTAAGGGAGAGATGGACGGGAGCCATCGTGTGGCAACTTCTACCGGAAGTATGGTAATGGCGGAAGCAAACGATGAGGTTGTTGTATATGGGGATTTTACAATCTGCAGTACAATAGCAAGTACTTTGTCTGATGGAACAATGTATATTGATGGAAATTTTGAACAGTATGGAACTAAGGTCGTTGTGTCTGGTGATGCAACTCCGAGTTGTTTTAACGCAGAAGATTCACATCAGGTCGTATTTAGTAAAGATAAGTCTCACAGTATCTATTTTGATTCAACAAAAAGTGGATTTAATAAGGTGGATTTTGGCAATGGAGCGATAAAATTTGCGAGTAATATCCGAGGATTAACGCTGTATGAAGATGTGGAGTGGAATCTGAAATCTACCGTAACCTCCATTGGATTTGATGGAACATTGGATTTGGCAGGTCACACCTTAACAGTTAATAATGATATGAATCTGACCAGCGGAATTATAGATATTAATGAAGGATGCCTTGAAGTAAAGGGTAACTTTAGTATTGGAACCAAGGGAGAAATGCAAGGAAGCCATCGTGTGGCAACTTCTAGCGGTAGTATGGTGATGGATGAAGTTTCCGATAAGGTTATTGTAAATGGAGATTTTGTAATTTGCAGTACAGTAGCAAGTACCTTGTCTGAGGGAACAATGTATATTGATGGTGATTTTGCACAGTATGGAACGCGGATTGTTGTTACAGGTGATGCGACTCCGGAATGTTTTAATGCAGAAGATTCACATCTGGTGGTGTTTAGTAAGGATAAGCCTCACAGTATTTATTTTGATTCGACTCAAAGTGGATTTAGTAAGGTGGATTTTGGTAATGGAGAGATAGAATTCGCAAGTAGTATTCGAGGATTAACTCTGTATGAAGATGTGGAATGGAATCTGAAATCTACTGCAACTTCCATTGGTTTTGGTAATACAATGAATTTGGCAGGTTACAAGTTGACGATTAATGGAGATTTTAATTTGACCAGCGGAACGATAGACATCAATGAAGGTTGCCTTGAAGTAAAGGGTAGCTTGAGTATTGGAACTATTGGAAAGAAGTCAGGTAGTCATCGTACAGCAACTTCTACCGGAATGATAGTAATGGCTGAAGAAACCGATGAAGTTGTTGTAAATGGAGATTTCACAATTTGTAGTACGGCTACAAGTACTTGGTCTGCGGGAACCATGTATATTGGTGGAGATTTTGCACAATATGGTCCCAAGGTTGTTGTATCAGGCGATGCGACTCCGAATTCATTTGTTGCAGACGAAGACCACAAAGTAGTTTTATGCGGTAAAGATAAGCAGAATGTACTGTTTGAAGGCAGTGCATCTCATTTCGGTACCCTTGTCTGCATGAAACCATTGAGTAACTATACCTTTAACCCTTCTGAGTGCTGGATAAGCTATGTTGACGGAACTGCTATTCTTGTAAAAGAGTTCGTAGAGCGTATGTATACAGTGGCTCTTGGTCGTGAAGCAGATCAGGCAGGTGTAACATTCTGGGCTGACCAGTTAATCAATAAAACCAACGACGGTGCATCTCTTTCTGCCAACTTTATTTTAGGACAGGAATTTGCCGGTAAGAACTATAATGATGAGCAGTATATTCAGGTTCTTTATAGCACTTTCTTTAGCAGAGAGGCAGATAGTGAGGGTAAGGCTTACTGGATGAGTGTACTGGCAAACGGAAGCAGAGAATCTGTATTAGCCGGATTTGTAAATTCTAATGAGTTCTTTACCTTATGTAGGGATTACGGTATTTCCAGAGGCGTACTTCGTGCTGATGGAACCGCTGTAAACTGTGGTATTTATCAGTTTGCGGAAAGACTGTATAGTAAAGTATTGGAAAGAGACGGAGACAAGGATGGTATCGAGTATTGGACCACGCTTCTTGATAGCCGTGCATGTACACCGGAGAATGCGGCTATGAACTTCTTCTTCTCCGACGAATATGTGGCAATGAATACTTCGGATGAGGATTATATCAAGGCTCTGTACAGAACCTTCATGGGACGTGAGGCGGATGAGAGCGGACTTGACAGTTGGAAAAATGCAATGAAAGAAGGTCTTAGTCGTCAGGGCGCTTTAGCAAGCTTTGCAGCTTCTGATGAGTTTAAGAACATTATGGCTTCTTATGGATTGTAAGATTGGCGTTCTGAGAATGTTGATGTTGCTTATAATTTGTGAGTGTGCTAAGATAAATACATCAAAAAGGAAGGCGTTTTTACGTGTGGTGAGAGGATAAATGAGTAGTAGATAGTTTAATTTGGAATTGCAAACAAGTTTTAGGAAAGCCTGTTTTCAGGTCTTGTTTGCGTACGCCGAATTGGATTATCCTACTGATTTAGAACCCTTTATTTGTCATATATAATAGGTTTTATTTGAGTACGGTCTGTTTCGGGTACGAGACAGACCGTTTTTGATTGTTTCACAGGCTTTAGAGAGGAGCATATATGTTACAAGTAAAGAATTTGACTATTACACATAAAAAGGATTTAAGAGTATTATTAAGGGATTTTTCCTGCACATTTAACTACGGGGACAAGGCGGTAATCATCGGAGAAGAGGGAGATGGAAAGTCAACGCTTCTTCGGTGGATATATGATACAGGATTGGTTGAGGAATATGTGGAAGGAGAAGGAGAAAGAATTCTGGGAAATGAGAAATTGGCATATTTGCCTCAAGAACTGAGCGCAGAATATAGGGAACTTTCCGTATACGAGTTTTTTGCTATGGAATCCGGCTTTTGGGAGTTGACTCCAAAGGAACTTGGAGAGATGGCAAGGAAGATGAAGGTGTCACCGGATTTTTTCTATAGAGAGCAGAAGATGAGGACACTTTCCGGTGGAGAAAAGGTAAAGGCCCAGATGATGCGGATTTTAATGGAAAATCCTACAGTACTTCTTCTGGATGAGCCCTCCAATGATATTGATATTGCTACCTTGGAGTGGCTGGAGAAGGAGATTCAGAACTGGCCTTATATTGTGGTGTTTATTTCCCATGATGAGACGCTTATTGAGAATACTGCAAACATGGTAATACATATAGAGCAGCTGAAGAGAAAGCAGGAGTGCAGATACACGGTATCTAGGACATCTTATGAGAGGTACAAGGAGGAGAGAGGACTTAAGTTTGCCAATCAGAGACAGCAGGCTTTTAACGACCAGAGGGAGAAAAAAATCAGAGAGGAAAAGTTCCGAAAGCTTCAGCAGAAGGTGGAAAATGCCCAGGCAAATGTATCAAGGCAAAGCCCTCATATAGGGCAGCTTCTAAAGAAAAAGATGCATACAGTGAAAGCTATGGAACGGCGATTTGAAAGAGAGGATGCTGCCATGACTCAAATGCCGGAGGAGGAAAGTGCGATTTTCTTTAAGCTTGGTGGAGAAGAGGCGAAGCTTCCGGCAGGAAAAGTGATTTTGGACTATTCTCTGACGGAACTGAAAACGCCGGATGGACAGGTAGTGTTGGCGAAGGATGTCAGGCTCTTCATAAAAGGGGCAGAAAAGATTTGCATTATTGGAGACAATGGTTCAGGAAAGACGACACTACTTAAAAAAATAGCGGATGAGTTACTTGCAAGGAAGGATATACGTGCAGAGTATATGCCCCAGAATTATGAGGAGCTACTGGATATGGAGAAATCTCCGGTGGACTATCTGGATAAAACGGGGGATAAGGAGGAACGCACCAGAATTAGAACATATCTGGGTTCTCTGAAATACACAACGGATGAGATGGAACATCCCATCCGGGAATTGTCCGGCGGGCAGAAGGCTAAGGTTCTGCTTTTGAAAATGAGCCTGTCAGGAGCTAATGTACTGATTCTGGATGAGCCTACCCGTAATTTTTCTCCTCTTTCCGGTCCTGTATTGCGAGAGATGCTTTCCACTTTTCCGGGATGTATTATCAGTATATCCCATGATAGAAAGTACATAGAGGAGGTATGTACAAGGATATACAGGATGACAAAAGATGGGCTTTTGGTACTGTAAAAGTCTGGGTAAAATTATACAGTGTAAAACTTTAAAACTGTGCTTGACAAAAGTGTAACACAGTGATACGATAAACTCACTTTTTGGAAAGATATGTAAGTTGTTAGAGTCTTTTCAGAGCAATATACGGACCACCAGTAATGGTTGAGGCCATACGGACAGCCGGGTCCACTGCCGATTAGCAGCGTTAAGTTGCATTATTGATTGAGTTAAAAGCTCAAATTTTATAAGTTGGTTTCTTATAAACCTCAAATGTGCCAGTGGCACTGACTTGTGAAACGGTCAATAAGAGTAGTAAAAGTGTGATTGCTATATAGACTCTGATAATTCCGCAATATTTGTGTATGATGTCTTTCCATGTTTATTTGAATATGGGTGTTTTGGATTTTGTAAGCAAATATAAAGCATAAGTTGGTGTGGTACTGACTTATGCTTTCTTTTTGTTATGGCGACGGGGAAAGTGTTCATTGCGCTTACGCAAATGAACATTTGACAATCGCTAATCAGAGCAAGATTCGCAAAGCGTATCTTGTCTCAGTTCGGGGGAGGAGAATCATGGAAAAACAATTATTAGACCAGTCCAGAGCACCAATTCATGAAGCGTTGGAGCGTTTCAGGCATATGAGAGTTGTGCCTTTTGATGTGCCGGGACATAAAAGGGGAAGAGGTAATCCGGAGCTTGCCAAGTTCCTTGGAGAGCAGTGTGTGGGTGTGGATGTAAACAGTATGAAGCCTCTGGATAATCTGTGCCATCCGGTATCCGTAATTCGTGAGGCAGAAGAATTGGCGGCGCAGGCTTTTGGTGCAGCCCATGCCTTTTTGATGGTGGGCGGAACCACCAGTTCTGTACAGAGCATGGTGCTAACTGCATGTAAGCGTGGTGACAAGATTATTCTCCCCAGAAATGTGCACCGCAGTGTGATTAATGCACTGGTGCTCTGCGGTGCAGTGCCTGTGTATGTGAATCCGGAGGTGGATACCAGACTTGGTATTGCTCTTGGTATGAAGAGAGAGCAGGTGGCAAAGGCGATTAAGGAACATCCGGACGCTGTTGCAGTGCTGGTAAATAATCCAACCTATTATGGTATTTGCTCTGATTTAGAGGCAATTGTGGAGATGGCACATGCTGCGGGAATGCTTTGCCTTGCCGATGAGGCTCATGGAACCCACTTCTATTTCGGAGATAACTTGCCAATATCTGCCATGGCAGCAGGTGCGGATATGGCATCCATATCCATGCATAAGAGTGGCGGAAGCCTGACCCAGTCCAGCTTTTTGGTGGCAGGTCCAAACATGAATGCAGGATATATTCGCCAGATCATTAACCTGACCCAGACCACTTCAGGAAGCTATCTTCTGATGTCCAGTCTGGATATTTCCCGTAAGAATCTGGCACTTCATGGCAAGGAGGTGTTTCGTCATGTATGCAATATTGCAGAATATGCCCGAAATGAAATCAATGCTATCGGTGGCTATTATGCCTTTGGACAGGAACTGGTAAATGGGGATTCAGTATATGCCTTTGACCCAACCAAGCTTAGTATCCATACGCTGGATATCGGTATGGCAGGTATTGAGGTATACGATACTCTCAGGGATGATTATGATATTCAGATTGAGTTCGGTGATTTGGGCAACGTACTGGCGTACCTTTCCATCGGAGACCGTGCCCAGGAGGTGGAGCGTCTGGTAAGTGCTTTGGCGGAAATTCGCAGAAGGTATAAGAAAGATCCTGCGGGAATGCTTTCTCAGGAGTATATTGCGCCTGAGGTAGTAGCCAGCCCTCAAGAAGCGTTTTATGCAGAGAAAATCAGTCTCCCTATCGAGGAAACGGAAGGAAGGATTTGTAGCGAATTTGTAATGTGTTATCCACCGGGGATCCCGATTCTGGCTCCGGGAGAACGTATTACGGAGGATATCTTAAAATACATTGCTTACGCAAAAGAAAAAGGGTGCAGTATGACCGGTCCCGAAGATGCTGCCATTGAGCGGTTAAATGTACTGAAATAAGGGGGAAGATAAATGGATTTTTGGTTTAGTGAAAGTCATACGCCGGATGTGAAGCTGAGCCTGAAAGTGAAAAAGCAGTTATATTCCCGAAAGAGTGATTATCAGAAGATAGATGTGTTTGATACTCATGAATTCGGAAAGGTGCTGGCACTGGACGGAAATATCATGCTGACGGAGCGTGACGAATTTATATATAACGAGATGATTACCCATGTGCCCATGGCGGTGCATCCGGGAATTAAGCGTGTACTTGTTATCGGTGTAGGTGACGGAGGCGTGGTCGGTGAGCTTACCAGATACGAACGAATCAAACGCATTGATTTGGTGGAGATGGATGAGCAGGTTGCAGAGGCATGTCGCCAGTATCTTCCGGCTAATGCGGGAAGACTGGATGATGAGAGAGTACATATCTACTATGAGAATGCCTTGAAATATATCCGTCGCTGTGAGGAAAAGTATGATTTGATTATTGTGGACTCCAATGACCCCTTCGGCCCCTCAGAGGGACTTTTTACCAGAGAGTTTTATGGGAACTGTTATAAGGCTCTGAAAAGTGATGGCATCATGGTGAACCAGCAGGGAAGTCCCTTCTATGCAGAGGATGCGGATGCCATGCAGAGAAGTCATAAGCGCATAGTTAATACCTTCCCCATCAGTAGGGTGTATCAGGCGCATATTCCGTCCTTTGCTGCAGGTTACTGGCTCTTTGGATTTGCAAGCAAGAAGTATCACCCCATTGATGATTTGGATGCAGATGAGTGGAATTCCCTGCATTTAAAGACGAAGTATTATACCACCAGACTTCATAAGGGGGCGTTCTATTTGCCGGCTTTTTTGGAGGAGATGTTACAGGAGGTGGAAGAGGTATGATAGAGAGAAATGTAGAAACGTTTATCGGCTGTGATGCAGAGTATGAAGATGCAAAAATTGTGCTTTTCGGAGCACCTTTTGATTCCACCACAAGCTTCCGGCCGGGAGCACGCTTTGGAAGTAGCAGCATTCGTCATGAAAGCTTTGGGCTGGAGACTTTTAGTCCCTATCAGGAAGAAGATTTAAGTGATTATAAGGTGTTTGACAGTGGCGATTTGGAGTTGTGCTTCGGTAGTGCAGAGAGTGCGCTGGCAGATATTCAGGAGAGAACAGCGCAGATTTTGACAGATAGCAAGATTCCACTGATGCTGGGCGGTGAGCATCTGGTGACACTGGGGACAGTGCGGGAAGCGGTAAAGAGATACCCGGACTTACATATTATTCATTTTGATGCTCATGCAGACCTTAGAGATGATTATCTGGGAATGCCTCTAAGCCATGCCTGTGTAATCCGCAGATGCCATGAGCTGGTAGGAGACGGCAGAATTCATCAGTTTTGTATCCGGAGCGGTGAGCGGGGAGAGTTTGAATTTGCGAGGGCGCATACTGATATGCACCGCTTTGATTTTCAGGGGCTGGAGGAACTGGTAAAGGAGCTGAAAGAGC
Source organism: Acetatifactor sp. (assembly GCA_045541195.1). Lineage (GTDB taxonomy): Bacteria > Bacillota > Clostridia > Lachnospirales > Lachnospiraceae > Acetatifactor. The sequence goes on from JAZQIQ010000013.1 coordinate 53,836, forward strand.
AGGGAACGCCGGTATATTTTACCATTGATTTGGATTGTCTTGACCCGGGGATTTTCCCGGGAACGGGAACACCGGAGGCCGGAGGCGTATCCTTTATGGAGCTGTTGGGAGCGATTATAAATGTAACCAAATGTAATATCGTGGCAGCGGATGTGAATGAACTTGCCCCCATGCTGGATGTGAGCGGGGCGTCCACGGCAGTGGCATGTAAGGTTGTAAGGGAATTGATGATTGGAATATTGAAGGAGGATAAATAATGAGCAGAGTACTTATTATCGGTTGCGGAGGTGTGGCTTCCGTAGCCATTCATAAATGTTGTCAGGTCAGTGAGGTATTTACAGAGATTTGTATTGCCAGCAGAACCAAGGAGAAGTGTGACAAGCTGGCAGCAGAGCTTGCGCCGAAGACGAAGACGGTAATTACCACGGCGCAGGTGGATGCGGATAAGGTAGAGGAAGTTGTGGCGCTGATTAAGGACTATCAGCCGGATTTGGTAATGAACATTGCCCTTCCTTATCAGGACTTATCCATTATGGATGCCTGCTTAGAGTGTGGTGTAAATTATATGGACACTGCCAATTATGAACCGGAAAATACAGATGACCCGGAATGGAGAAAAATCTACGAGCAGCGTTGTGAGAGAGAAGGCTTTTCTGCATACTTTGATTATTCATGGCAGTGGGCATATAAGGAGAAGTTTGAAAAGGCAGGCCTTACAGCACTTCTGGGATGCGGCTTTGACCCGGGAGTTACCCAGGCTTACTGTGCCTACGCATTAAAGCATGAATTTGATGAGATTGAGACCATTGATATTTTGGATTGCAACGGCGGTGACCATGGTTATCCCTTTGCCACTAACTTTAACCCCGAGATTAATCTTCGTGAGGTATCTGCGCCGGGAAGCTATATTGAGAATGGTAAGTGGGTAGAGATTCCGGCTATGAGTATAAAGAGAGAGTATGATTTTGATATGGTGGGGGAGAAGGATATGTATCTGCTTCACCATGAGGAACTGGAATCGCTGGCAAAGAATATTCCGGGCGTAAAGAGAATCCGTTTCTTCATGACCTTTGGTCAGAGCTACTTAACACATATGAAGTGCTTAGAAAATGTAGGCATGCTTTCTACTACCCCTGTAGTACATGATGGTGTAGAAATTGTGCCAATTCAGTTTTTAAAGACTCTTCTTCCGGATCCTGCAAGTCTTGGACCCAGAACCGTGGGAAAGACCAATATCGGTTGTATATTTACCGGCAAAAAGGATGGGAAGGATAAGACTTTCTACATTTACAATGTGTGCGACCATCAGGAATGTTATAAGGAAGTAGGCTCACAGGCAATCAGCTATACTACCGGTGTACCGGCTATGTGCGGTGCGCTTATGCTTCTTACCGGAAAGTGGAACAAAGCCGGTGTATATACCGTGGAAGAGTTTAATCCGGATCCATTCTTAGATGCGTTGGATAAGTATGGATTACCAAGAAGTATCTGTAATAATCCTGAATTGGTGGAGTAGTGTGAAAAATCACATTGAGATGCTGATTTTTCACACGGCTATTTGTTTCTGAATGAAAACAAATAGCTTTAATGGCAGACGCAAATTTGAGATTTGCGTCGCCTCTTCGCGACAAGTCGCTCAGAAATGAGGAGTAATATGAAATATAGGAAAACAAGTCATCCTGCCTTTAAAAGGGTGACAGAAGAGAAATGGAAGACCTTGTGTCAGTTGCCCACACCCTGTTATGTACTGGACGAAGAAGCCATAAGGAATAATGGTGAACTCTTAAAGATGGTACAGGAGCGAAGCGGTTGTAAGATTTTGCTGGCGCAAAAGGCATTTTCTAATTTTGATGTCTATCCAATGCTTTCAAACTATCTGGCGGGCACCGAGGCCAGTGGACTCTATGAGGCGAGACTTGGCAAAACATATATGCCGAATAAGGAGTGTCATGTGTTCTGCGGAGCTTATCGGAAGGATGAGTTTGAAGAGCTTTTGAATTATGCGGACCACATTGTATTTAATTCTCCCGGACAGCTTAGAAAGTATGGTTTGGAAGCCAAAGCTGCCGGAAAAAGTATTGGCCTTCGCATCAATCCGGAATGTTCTACCCAGGAGGGACACGAGATTTACGATCCCTGTGCTCCCGGAGGCAGACTGGGAACTACACGAAAAGTTTGGGATGAGCAGATGGACGAGGAATTAATAACTCTTTTGGACGGACTTCATTTTCACACCTTATGTGAGCAGAATGCAGATGCACTGGAGACTACATTAAAAGCTGTGGAGGAGAAATTCAGAGATATACTTTCCGGGGTAAAATGGCTGAATATGGGAGGTGGTCATCACATCACCAGAGAGGATTATGATGTGGAGCTACTTATCAAATGTATTCAGACCATGCAGGAGAAATATCATCTGGAAATCTATCTGGAGCCAGGGGAGGCAGTCGCCTTAAATGCCGGATATCTGGTCAGTGAAGTACTTGATGTGACAAGGAACGGAGATGTGACCAACGTTATCTTAGATATGTCTGCGGCATGTCACACACCGGATGTGATAGAAATGCCCTACCGACCACCGGTAATGTATAGTGGTGAAAAGGGTGTAAAAGAATATAGCTATCGCTTTGGAGGGCCGACCTGTCTTTCCGGAGATGTGGTGGGAGATTATTCCTTTGACGAGGTGCTTGCAGAGGGAGATAAAGTCCTGTTTGGGGACATGGCAATCTATACTACCTGTAAGAATAATACCTTCAACGGGATGAAGCTTCCGGATATATATCTTCTCAAAGAGGATGGCAGTACAGAGTGCCTTGTCCGGTTTGGATATGAAGATTTTGCGTGCAGGCTTGGAGGGAAAAACGTGCTATAGCGCAATCATCCCGGCACGGAACTGCACCCTTCTGGTTCCTTTGATTCTTTCAAAATCCACCTCATAGATTTGCTTTGCATCATCTACATTTACTACAATACCTTCGCCGAATACATTGTGAAGTACTTTTGTGCCGATTTCAAAGCTGGCCTTAGGAAGCACTTCGGTGAAGGTATTGGATAAGTGAATATAACTGCCATTCTCATAATCCAGTAGGTTCGGGCGGATATCACCTAAAAAGCAGGACTGGGTGCAAGGATAGTCTAATGCTTTGTTGCGGTAACCGCTGAGATACAATTCTTCTTCTGCACGGGTGAGAGCCACATAGAGAAGACGGCGTTCTTCCTCCATTTCATCGCTGTTTCGAAGCTTTTTACTGGGAAACTGACCGTCTACCAGCCCATTTACAAAGACTACGGGAAACTCCAAACCCTTGGCTGTATGGATAGTCATAACTTTGACAACATTGTCTTCGTCCATATCGTCCTGTCCGCTAAAAAGGGCAAAGTGGGAGAGTAATTCTTCCAGTGGAAGCACATCTTCGTTTTCTTCTTCCAGATAGCCGATATGTTGAACCAATTCTGTAACATTATCCAGCTTCGTCTGGTTAATATCTTCTTGTAATTCCCGGCGGTAGCCGATATCCAGAGCAAGTCCCACCAACTGCTTGGCAGTATACTGGGAATAGGATTCGTGTAGTTCAAGGATCCGGTTGTAGTAGTGGATAAGGGGCTCTTTGGTAATTTTCCCTTCTGCAATCAGAGAGCCCAGAGTCTGAAACATGGACAGACCTCTGCGCCCGGCTTCTTCCCGTAAGTCACTCAGGCTTTTCTTGCCGAATTTTCTCTTGGGGCGATTGATGGTAAAAACAAAATCCATATCTGTAAGAGAATAAATCATTCGCAGATAGGAAAGGGTGGTACGGATTTCTTCAGAGCTGTAGAATTTTGCACCGGAGAGAATCTTGTAGGGAAGCTTCTTGGCGATAAAGGCTTCCTCCAAGGCCCTGGTCTGGGAGGCGGCACGTACCAGTACTGCATGATCTTTATAGGAGCGTCCGTTTTGCACACCTTTCATAATCTGTCCTGCAATCCAGAATGCCTCCTGCATCTGCGTTTCGGCCTCGTTATAAATCGGTTTGGAACCATGCTCGTTATTGGTGAACATGGTTTTGGCAAGGCGATTTTGATTGGAAGATATGAGGGAGTTGGCAACATCAATAATTTCCGGTGTACTACGGAAATTCTCCGTCAGGTTAAATAGGGTAGTATCTTCATATTTTGCATCAAAATGAATCATATAGTCTGACTTGGAACCACGCCAGCCGTAGATATTCTGGTCATCATCACCTACCACAAAGAGGTTCTGGAATTTCTCACTGATGAGAGAAAGAAGTAACTCCTGCTCGCCGTTTACATCCTGATATTCATCGCATAGTACATACTGACATCGGTCCTTCCATTTTTCTAAAATGTCCCTATGATGCAGGAAAATGTAATTGGTAAAATGAATTAAATCGCTGAAATCCAAAACATAATTATCCCTTTGCTTTAAAAGATAACCGTAAATCATATGTTTTTCGTCAGAAAGAGAATCTGCTAAAGCATGAAGTAAGTCCTCTTTGTCTTCACCAATCATATAGGGGATATAATCGGGATTTAATTTGTAGAGACCTATTTTCTCCATATAATCGGCAGCGGTAATGTCCTTCAGCATCAGCCCCAGCTCGTCCGCCACTTCTTTGATTAAATCAATCTGGTCGGCTTTATCCAAAATGGCAAAGGTCTTAGGCCAGGAAAGCTTGTGGATATCTTCCTTCAGTACCATATTGCAGAAGCCGTGGAAGGTGCCCATAAAGCAGTTTGCCTCATCTCCAATTAGGTCTTTCAGTCTTTTTTTCATGGAGGCAGCAGCTTTATTGGTAAAGGTCAGACCTACGATGGAAGCCGGTTCAATATAAAGCTGAGTAATCAGGTAGGCGATACGCCTTGTCAGTACAAAGGTCTTTCCACTTCCGGGGACTGCGGCACATCTCTGGTAGCCTTCGGTGGTTTCAATGATTTTCTTTTGTTCTGCAGTTGCATTGTCAAATCTTAAGATATTCATATTGCATCTCCCGGAAAAATGTGATAAATATAATATAACAGAACATTTGTTCTATGTAAAGAAAATTTGAGCAGTTTATGAAAATGCTACATTAAATGAATTAAAGTGCGGTAAAAGGAACTGTTACACAAAGTGTTTTTATATTAAAATGATAATAGGTGAGGAGGTGAAGCGGTGCAGAGATTTATGGATATACTTTCTTTTTTAAAGGATTATATGGTGATAGTGACGGTTGTAGATATTATATTAATCGGGCTTCCGATACCGGCATTCAGTCGTAGAACGGTGAAGCAGCACTTTCTTATTGAGGGGAATAATCACAGTGAAGTACAGGGAAAGTGTGAGTGTGCCGGCTTTTCCTCTGCCTATGTTTACCGGCATTTCGGCATGGATGCAAATGGTATGGATATATATGAGAAGATGCCATGTAAAGGACCGAAAGGATATGTATATTGTAAGGGGATTGTTAAGCTTGCCAAAAGGAATGGATTTAGGGCAAGGCTCCGGACCGGGAATCTTAGTTCGCTGAAAAATGCAGTAGCAAGAGGCAATCCGGTAATCGTGATGCTGCGTACGAAAAAGGGGGCTACCGGACTGCATTATGTCCCTGTTGTGGGATACGATGAAGAGCATATTTATCTTATGGATTCGGTGGTGGGAAACAGAAATGAAGTAACTCCTTATTATAACCGTAAGCTCACCATAGCTGAATTTAAAAAGCTTTGGAATATTAGCATGCTTAAACAACCGTTATTTTTCAATTTATTCTTTGAAATCACTAAGGGATAGGCAGTTTTTATGTACCAACTACGTTTTTTGTGGTATGATGGGAGCAAAAATAATGGATTTAGTGGGGAACTATGAGAAGGTTAAAGAGAATAATTATATTGTTTTTATTGTTCATTTTATTACCTGCCTGTGGTAGTGCAGGTAGTGGAGAGCGCAGTGGGGAAGGTGCTGTAACAGAGAGTTTGTCTGAGGGCGAAAAGCAGAATCAGGAGGATGAGGAGTTGACGATAGCAGATATTACACCAATGGAGCTTGTATCAGATATGAAGGTAGGGTGGAGTCTGGGAAATACCTTGGATGCCCATGGTACAATTGGCTTAGCTTCAGAAATATGCTGGGGAAATCCTAAGACTACACGAGAGATGATTGATGCGGTGGTAGATCAGGGCTTTAATGTAATCCGCATACCGGTGACCTGGGTGGGACATGTGACGGCTCCACCGGAGTACGAGATTGATGAAGAGTGGATGAACAGGGTAAAGGAAGTGGTAGATTACGCCTATGAGAGAGAAGTATATGTGATTATTAATTTACATCACGAAGAGTGGCTTTATCCTTCCTATGAGAATGAAGAAGAGATTATTCACAGAGTGACTGCGCTTTGGAAGCAAATTGCTGAGGAATTTAAGGATTATGATGAGCATTTAATTTTTGAAGGTCTGAATGAACCACGTAAGATTGGCACTAATGTGGAGTGGAACGGTGGAGATAAGGAAGGTCAGGAAGTAGTAAATCATGTTCTGGCAGAATTTGTAAAAGTAGTAAGAGAAAGCAGTGGCAATAACAAGTTGCGTCATTTGATGATTCCGGGGTATGGAGCATCTTCTTCAGAGCGTGCCATTAAAGCGATTAAACTTCCAAAAGATGATAAGCTGATTGTGTCGGTGCATGCGTATATTCCTTATGATTTTGCATTGAATACTGTAGGAAGGGCACAGTGGAACAATGATACCAAGGATATCGATACACTGATGGAGCTTCTTAATGATGAGTTTATTAGTAAGGGAATTCCGGTGATTATCGGTGAGTTTGGTGCCATGAATAAGGATAATGATGAGGAGCGTATTGCCTGGGTGAAATACTATATTTCCAAAGCAAAGGAAATTGGTGTTCCATGTGTCTGGTGGGATAATAATTGTGTTGATACAGATGGAGAGAATTTCGGACTTTTGGACCGCAGGACTATCAGCTTCCCAAATGAGGAATTGGTAGAAGCAATTATTTCCGCAGCGCAGTAACGTGCAGAAAATGCACGAATGAGACAGGATATATGCACATATATCATATATACAAAAAGAGGAGATAGTTATACAATGAAGCTATCACAAAAGAAGGGGGTATAGAATATGCCATTTTTATTAATTTTAATTCCAGCTATTGTTATTGTAGTGTTGCTTTTATGTGTCTTTGGATATGTAAAAGCGTCGCCGGATACTGCTATTATCATTTCCGGTCTTCGTAAGAATCCGAAGGTTTTAATCGGTAAAGCAGGGGTGAAGATTCCGTTTCTTGAGAGAAAGGATGAGCTGAATCTGCAGCTGATTCCCATTGATGTAAAGACATCCAATGCAGTACCTACTGCAGATTACATTAATATTAATGTAGATGCAACCGTTAACGTTAAAATCAGTGATAACGAGGACAGACTGAAACTTGCTGCACAGAACTTCCTTAACAAGAATCCGGAGTACATTGGAAGAGTAGCCAGAGAAGTTTTGGAAGGTAACGTCCGTGAAATTGTTGGTAAGATGGCATTGGAAGAGATGGTTTCCGACCGTCAGAAATTTGCTAATCTGGTAAAGGAAAATGCAGAACCGGATCTCGCTGCCATGGGTCTTGATATTATCAGCTTCAATGTGCAGAACTTTGTGGACGGCAATGGCGTGATTGAGAACCTTGGTGTGGATAATATCGTAAAGATTCAGAAGAATGCTGCTATTTCCCGTGCAGAAAGTGAGAAAGAAATTGCTAAGGCACAGGCTATGGCGAGAAAAGAAGCAAATGAGGCTCAGGTAAATGCAGATTCTGAAATTGCTGTTAAGCAGAACGAGCTTGCTATTAAGAAGGCAGAATTAAAGAAGGATGCGGACATTAAGCAGGCGGAAGCAGATGCAGCTTACCGCATTCAGGAAGAGGAACAGCGTAAGACTGTAGAAATCACTACTGCAAATGCAAACATTGCGAAGCAGGAGAAAGAGATTCTCTTAAAGCAGAAGGAAGCCGAAGTAATGGAGCAGGCGTTAGATGCTCAGATTAAGAAAAAAGCTGAGGCAGAAAAGTTCGCAGCACAGCAGAAGGCAGATGCTCAGTTATATGAGCGCCAACGTGAGGCGGAAGCAAAGCAGTTTGAAACTGAGAAGGAAGCTGCTGCATTAAAGGCAGAAGCAGAAGCTAAGAAATACGCTATGGAACAGGAAGCAGAGGCAATCCGTGCCAAGGGTCTTGCAGAAGCAGAAGCTATCAAGGCTAAGGCTGTTGCTGAGGCAGAAGGTATCGAGAAGAAGGCAGAAGCTATGGCGAAGATGGGTGAGGCTGCTGTCCTTGAAATGTACTTTAAGGCACTTCCAGAAGTTGTGAAGAATGCTGCTGCTCCTTTGGAGAAGGTTGACAAGATTACCATGTATGGCGACGGTAATAACACCAAGCTTATGAAGGATGTCATGAACACTGTAAATCAGGTAACTGATGGATTGAAGGAATCTACAGGTGTGGATTTAACTTCTATCCTTGCTGGTTTTTTAACCGGAAAGGCAGCTACTGCAGGCAGTCAGAGTAACAACAAGCCAGTGGATGATTATACAGAGTAATAAGAAATAGCAAAGGGCGATGGAGAAATCCGTCGCCTTTCTTCTTGACAGACTGGTCTACAGTGTGTAAACTAAAAGTGAATCTACAGTATGTAGACCAAGTGAGAAGGGGAGATAATTATGTGGTTGGAGAATGTATTTAAAACTGTTTTGCATCTGAGTTTTACCGGAAGCTTTGTTATTTTATTGGTGCTGTTAGCAAGAGTTTTTTTGTGTAGAGTTCCGAAGATATATTCTTATATACTTTGGGCAGTGGTATTTTTCAGACTTCTGTGTCCGATTACATTTACCAGTGATATTTCAATTTTACCCCAGGTGTTGGCTGAACCGGAGAACGCAGTAGAAGAGATTTGGAGAACCACGGGAAATGCTCATAGTAATGAAGCTATTGTAGAGAGCCGGATGGAAGAGAAAAGAGTGGAGTCGGAGGGAGTGCTAGGGGTTTACACCAGTCCCATAGAGCGTGTGGAGACGGAAGGTGTGATAGAAACATATACCAAACCGCTAGGGAGTCCGGAGATAAGCATCTCTTATCCTATAATGAGTCGGGAGTCAAATTCAAGTCTTCGCTCTATGCAGGTAGTCAGTACTTTATGGTTTCTGGGAGTCTTAGGATGGGGAGTATACAGTGCAATTACACTTCGCAAACTAAATCAAAAGCTTAGCGCTGCGGTGTGTCTGAAAGAGAATATATATATTTGTGATTATATTGAGACACCATTTACCCTGGGGATGGTCTTACCTAAGATTTATTTGCCTTCAGTATTGGAACCGGCAGAGATGGAGTATATCATTGCCCATGAAAAGCATCATATCCGCAGATTTGATCATATTGTGAAGCCGATGGCATACATAACACTTTGTATTCACTGGTTCAATCCCCTTGTGTGGCTTTCTTTTGTGCTGGCAGGTAAGGATATGGAGATGTCCTGTGATGAAGCTGTGATGGCTAAGGCAGATGAAGATATTCGAGCTGCATATTCCCAGTCTTTGCTTCGTTTATCCACCGGACGGAGAATTGCCATTGCACCCTTGGCTTTTGGGGAAGGAAATGTGAAGGCAAGGATTAAAAATGTGATGAATTATAAAAAGCCCACCTTCTGGGTGGTGCTGGTTTCTGTGGTAGTATGTGTTCTTTGGGGAATTGCTTTGGGGTCTAATCCGGAAACAGAAGAGGAAAACACAACATCAGAAAGTAGCATGCAAGGAGAAATAGCATCTACGGAAGAACCTGTAAAAGCTCCAACAGAGGAACCAATAGGTGAAGCACAGATGCATGAAGTAACTGTATGGCAAAAGAAGGTGGATTATAATGGGGATGGAGTAGAGGATACCGTTTCCTTCGTGATGCAGGTGGATGATGCCTATGAGGAATTCCGGGGGATAACAGATGGGTATGAACTGCTTCGGGCCCCTTTTGTCGGCAATGTAGAGTGTGTGGATGGTGCAAATGGAGAACAGAACTTTACCAGTGCTAATATTTCTCATGACAGGCTGGGGAATTATCAGATTTCCTATGCAGAAATAGATGGCAATCATTATATGATTACCACTGAAATTGGTGAGCAGATGGGCAGTGGCTATTACAGCTATGAAGTATTTTGTCTAACCACACAAGAACCGGTGGACAGCTATGAAATCCACTTTGTAACGGCAGGAGATGATTTCAGAGCAAGACCAACGGATAAGTATCGCCAGGAAGTGGTGCCCCAGTTTAAAGAAAAGCTGGAACGATGGACTTCAGATGCTATGCTGATTGTGGCAACAGATGTGAATGAAAGAGCAGAGGATGGCATCATAGTATCTTCTTTTGAGACCACATACGAAGCATCCTATTACTATGATTTGGTCTGGGAACGTATGCTGGACGAAAAGGTAAGGGTGGATAATTGCGGATTAAAGGTGAACTTACCGGAGGATGAAGGGTGGATTCAGAATCCCCAATATTTGCTTTCAGGTTACCCTGTAGCACATATCAAATATTATGATGCTAAAGTAGATGCTCCTGTACTTCTCCGTTACGGCAAAATGGATCCGTTGGATTTGGCATATCTCCATGGTATGGAGTTTGAGGAAGAATTTCAGACAGTGTGGTATGCGGAGGAAAGCTCCGGGCCGGTAGAAATTTTGTGTCAGGTGTCTGGGGCAGCTTCCGAGGAAGGAAAAAAGACGGTACTTGTTTCTTGGACTTATGAAGCATTGAATTATGTGATTTTTGGAGAACTGCCGGAGGATGCGGACGAAACGATTCTGGCAAAGACCGCAGTATATGTGACGGAGCACTTTGAAACATATGAGAGGTGGGAAGAGAAAATCATTCCGGTAACGGAACGTAGCTTTGATACCAAATATTATTCTTTTGAATTGCCGGAGGAGTTGGTCGGAAAGGTTTCTTATCAGGAAACACAGTTCGGCAAATTTGTGACATTCTATCATACTGCTACGTTGGAAAATTATGAATATGGAGGCGTGCTGGGTATGGTTATGCTACAAAACCAGGAGGATGCTTTATCATCTATCGGTATGAATGGACGCTATATAGGTGAAGCTTGTTTTGATATACCGGAAGCGGAAGTATGTCTGATTACAACACCTACGGATGTTGAGTGGGAGATTGGAAGTCCGCAGGAAGAGGAATTTTTGGAGTTGGCAGCTATATTTGAATCTAAGCAATTTCCGGGATATGTGACACTGAAAGGGGCGGATCATGAGGCTGCGCTGACCAAGATTGCCCAGTTGGGTTATGATATGGGATATGTAGAGATTGGAAGTCAGGGACAGACTATTTTAGGGAATCTAAATGGAGGTAATTATGATGATATCATTTCCTATTCTTATGATCGTCGCGTAGCGGACCATTACTTTGATAGCGGTAGTGGTGTGAAGCTTACAATAAATGGTACATCATACACCTATCCGGAGGATAATTATGTGGTACTGAATGGAGTAGACTTTAATGGGCTATACAGTTACCCTTTCGGAATCTTTGATTTGGATAAAGAAGATATGTATCAAGAACTTTTGGTAGTCTCTAAGGATTATGATAAACAGATATGGCTATATGTTTTCCGCTACGATATTGGAGAACTGACTTGCCTTGGGGAGATTCAGTCCCTTTATAGTGATACCAGTTTCCGTGTAGATGAAGAGGGAATATTGACAGTAACATTGGAGGATGGTAGCGAAGTAGCTTATAAACTGGAAAATAATAAATTAAAAATGAGGATTAGACCATGACGGATTATAGATTAGGAGAAATTGAAAAGCGTTTTGCGGATATTATCTGGAGTAAAGAACCGCTATCCTCCGGGAAGCTGGTAGAGCTTTGTGCAGAAGAATTGAACTGGAAGAAGTCCACCACTTATACAGTACTAAAAAGAGTGTGCGAAAGAGGTCTTTTTAAAAATGAGAACGGAGAGGTGACTTCGTTGGTCTCCAGAGAAGAATTTTACGCCATGCAGAGTGAGAAATTTGTGGAGGAAACCTTCTCCGGTTCACTGCCTGGATTTCTAGCCGCTTTTACTACACGTAAGAAGCTGTCCGAGAAAGAAATTGCCGAGCTGGAGAGGATTATTAAAGAACAGAAGGGTTAGGGGGTGAAGGGATGACCAATATTTTTCAAACAATCTTGCAAATGAGCATTACAGGAAGCTTTGTAATAATGCTTGTATTTCTGGTTCGCCTGTTGTTAAAAGGAGTACCAAAGATTTATTCTTATGTACTCTGGGGATTGGTTTTGTTCCGGCTTCTTTGTCCTGTGACAATTACCAGTAGTTTGTCTTTGGTTCCTCAAGAAATAGCCGAACCGGAGGTGATGTTTACAGAAGCTATAGATTTGTCAGAGACGCAGGAAATTCTGCAGAATGTGGATATTGTACCTGTTTTCACGCCGGAGGATTTTGGGATACCGGACAGGGCAGAGAGCGTGGACAGAGAGCCGGCACAGAATATCCCTAAACAACCTGAATTGACGCCGGCATCTACCTTGGATGGCTGGACAATCGTAAGTGATGTATGGTTTCTTGGAGTATTTTTCCTTCTGGGATACAGCCTTTTTTCACTTACAAGGATTTATAAACGGGTCAAAGTTTCTGTTTTGAAAGAAGGAAATGTATATCTTGCCCAGGACATTGATACTCCCTTTACCTTAGGGATTTTCTCACCCAAGATTTATCTTCCGGTGGGACTCATGGAGAAAGAAGCAAGTTACATCATTGCCCATGAAAAGCATCATATTAAGCGATTTGATTATATTATCAAATTCGTGGCATTTTTGACGCTGTGCATCCACTGGTTCAATCCGCTGGTTTGGTTGGCTTTTGTACTGGCAGGCAAGGATATGGAGATGTCCTGTGATGAAGCAGTGATGAAGGAGTTTTCGGAGGATATTCGTCAGGAATATTCCGGTTCACTGCTCAATCTTGCAACCGGCAGGAAAATTATTGCCATGGCTCCGCTTGCTTTTGGAGAAGGGAATGTGAAGGAACGTATTAAGAATGTCATGAATTACAAAAAACCGGTCTTTTGGATTACGACAGTAGCGGTGACAGTCTGTGCAGTTCTTGCAGTGACGCTTCTTACAAACCCGGAGGAAGAGGTGGTTAGTGAGCCTGGTGTAGAATCAAAGCAGGATGTACTGACGGAGAGTAGCATTCCGGAGCAGTTACCGACTGCTTTGCCCGAGCAGAGCAAGGTTCCTACAGAAGCGCCTGCTGAGGATGAGTGGGAATATGTAGAGAAGGAGATTAGTGTTTTTTACAGAGATTTGACGTGGGATGGGATTGAGGAACGCATTGTTCTGGGAATGGATGTATTTCCCGAGGATGTGGAGAAGACGGATGTAAGGGAACTGCTACAAAGTGCATATCTGGCTAAGGTATCGGTGTATAAGGGACTTGGTGGTGACTCCTATGAAGAAGAGGCAATCTGGAGCTTTGGAGATATTTCCTCTTCCAGACCGGGGAATTTTCAGATTTCTTTGATTGAAAAAAATGAAAAGGATTATTTGTTGATTAGTGCCATTCATGAGCAGCAGGGGACAGCGGATTATCATTATGAAGTGATTTCGCTGACAAATGCAGGCGAAGCGGTTACGGCAGATGAATATGCGGTATCTTTTAAATTTGCTGAAACGGAAGATGCAGCGTTAGCACCATGGCAGACCGAGGATTTTCCTATCCGAAGTGAGGTAGTTCCGGATTTTCAGCAGCATTTGTATGAATGGTATGATGAAGAGGGTGTATTAATTATTGCTACCGATTTGAATCTTTGGGAAGAGGATATGGAGTGGGTAGTATATTCCACGGAAGATGCACCGGTGTGGTACATTCGTTATTATGCCAGTGTATTTTGTAGACAGGATTATTATACACTTGCAGGAAAGACTATGTTTAAAACCAAGTATTTTACCTTTGAATTGCCGGAGGAATGGGCAGGAAAGGTCCACTACGAAGAAAGTGAGGACGGTAAGAGTGTGTGGATATACCATACCGAGACCTGGAATTTGCATTATGGAATGGGATTGCTGGGAACCGTCTTTCTGGAAACGCAGGAATTCGCACTGGAGACTATGAATATGGTTCCGGCCATATATATCGGAGAGCCTTATGTAGCAGAGGATGGGATAACTTACTTGCCTATGTGCTGTGAGCCTACAGATGTACAGTGTGTGGAGGAAACTGCCATAGAGTATGATGAAATGAGTGCATACTTCTCTGATGGAAGAATAGCGAAACATGTGTGGGTGACGGAGAATGGAACTTATAATAATCCGCTATGGGAGCTGGCATATTATAAGGAGCTTTATCCGGAATATGGATTGGGCTACCGGAGGGCTGCAGTTCTTGGTCAGAAGCTCCCGTGGGAAGGTTATCCGGAGGATTATATTCTCTTTGATTCTGATGGAGGGTCACATACTCTGATAATTAATGACATGGATTATTCGGCCATGCTGGAAGCTGTGTTTTATCTTGAGAATATTGGCAGTTCATGGTATGCAGTAGTGGATTTAGACCGAAATGATGAAAGTCGGGAAATTTTGATTTTTGATGATGGTCCCAGTGGTGACCCACATTTGAATGTACTAAGTATAAGGGATGGTAAGCTATCTTATTTGGGAAGTCTTGGGATACTGGCATTTACCAGTGCTTTTCAGATACACGGTGATGGTAACATAACTATTCTTGAACGGACGTGGAGTCCGGAAAATAATGTGGTAGAGAAGACTTACAAGATACAGGATGGAAGGTTTGTGGAGGTACCGCGGGAGGAATATACATATCTGTATCTGGATTTTCATAAAGTTATTCAGGACTTAGCGGTTTATAAGGAAAAGGACATATCTTCGGAAACAGTAATACTAGAAGCAGGAGAAGAGTGGATTTGTTTTAATAAAATTTTTTCTGCCTCAGAAGAAGGGGAACGATTCTACGAAATAGAAACTTTAGACGGAGAGATATATTATCTTTATTCCGATGGATGGCTGGATGATTATGTAGCAGACTTATCTCATGCAGGATAAAGTATCTATATGTGAAAAGTGTATTGGCAGATACCATGTTTATAAGAATTTGGTATCTGCCACTTTTGTTTTTCTCTATAGATACAGATTACGTCAAGAGGAGGTTATTTTTTCCTTTTTCAAGTATTCAGGGGGAAAGTAATTCTGTATAGATACTTTTGGTTTGATCCTGGTTGCAAAATATATTTAAAAGTTTTATACTTGAATGAATTAAAGCATCAAAGAGGAGAGATATATAATGGCATTTGATAAGGCGAAAGCATATTTAGAGGAAAAGGGATTTGGAGATAGAGTAAAGGAGTTTGAGGTATCCAGTGCCACAGTGGAACTTGCGGCCATTGCAGTAGGTACGGAGCCGGCAAGAATTGCAAAGTCCCTTACCTTTATGTTGGAGGATAAGCCGGTAATGATTATCTGTGCCGGGGATGTGAAAATTGATAATTCTAAATATAAGGGAATGTTTCATACCAAGGCAAAGATGCTTACCCCTGAGCAGGTAGAGCAATATATCGGACATGCCATCGGAGGTGTGTGTCCCTTCGGAATCAAGGATGGGGTGAGTGTATATCTGGATG
Source organism: Acetatifactor sp. (assembly GCA_045541195.1). Classification (GTDB taxonomy): domain Bacteria; phylum Bacillota; class Clostridia; order Lachnospirales; family Lachnospiraceae; genus Acetatifactor. The sequence goes on from JAZQIQ010000013.1 coordinate 69,505, forward strand.
AATCCATGAAGCGTTTTGACACGATTTATCCGGCATGCGGAAGTTCTAACAGTGCGGTAGAGCTGAACTGTGAGGAGCTTCAGATGCTTTCCGGTTCACTTGGCTGGATTGATGTGTGCAAGCAGGTAGAGTCGTAGAAAAAGTATGGGTTGCAATAAAATGTAATACGCCCTCCGGGGCAGTGGTCCCCCTATTTTCATAAACTGAGAAGAATACGTAGTAATTTCAAAAGGCACATTTTACGTTAAGGTTGCTGTCTTTTTCCCAACCGACAAATGGGCAATATATGTTCCGTATAATAAACACTAGAAAAAATTTCTAGTAGTTCTAAGCATGTGCGCTCGCAAAGTTTTATTACAAGGTGCCCCACTTTGGTCCGCTCCGCTGAGACAAAGCTGTGGCACCTTGGTTTTGCTCTCTGCACATGCCAAGAACTACACGAAATTTTTTGTAAGTGTTTATATATACGGACATATATTGCCCATTTGTTCGGGTTTGAAAAAGACAGCAATAATCTTCAAAACGTAAAATGTGCTTTTTAGAAATTCAAGTATTCTGAAACGTGCGTGAAAATAGGGGGACCACTGCCCCGACGGGCGTATTACATTTTATTGCAGTCCATATTTTTTGTAGAAAAGATATTGACAAGGTAGGTTTAATGGATTAAACTCAAGTTAAAGTTGAACGCGTTAAACCTTATGGAGGAATGAGATATGGAAACACCAAAAGTATTTGAAAGTGAATATCGTTTTATGCAGATTTTGTGGGACAACGAACCCATTAACAGTACGCAGCTTGTAGCACTTTGTAAGGAAGGACTGGGCTGGAGTAAAGCCACCACCTATACCGTTATCCGGAGGCTTTCAGAGCGAGGAGTAGTGGTCAATGAGAATACCATTGTGAAGAGCCTTGTGAGCAGGGAAGAGGTACAGTGTGCGGAAATCGATGATCTGGTAGAGCGTACCTTCGGGGGCTCACTGCCACAGTTTATTGCAGCTTTTTCCAAGAGAAAGAAACTTGGAGATGCAGAGATTGAAGCATTGCAGAAGATGATTGACGATTATAGGGGATAATAGGGAGTGGAAACTATGCTGGAGAGTTTTTTTAGCAAATTATTAATATTAAGTGTGCAGGCAGGATTTTTGATTCTGGTTACAATCTTAATCAGGGAAGTATTTAAGAAGATTCCCAGAAAATATATCTGCCTTTTATGGTGTATGGTGGCACTGAGGCTACTCATCCCGATGACCATTGAGAGTCCGGTAAGTCTTGTGCCCACCCAGAGTACCATTCAGGACGTTTTTGCAGACCGTACGAAAGCTGACTATCTTCTTTCGCGTGCAGATGCATTGGTTACACCAAATGAACCCGCACAGAATGTGGTGTCAGAAAGCATGCAAGTGCCTCAGGATGCTACTTATACAGAACCTTCGGTAGGGAAGGTCGTAGAAACGGATGCGAATGAGGATACTACTTACAACTATGTACCGGAGGCAGAGAAGAAAGCACCGGATTTACGGCTGATGGTAATTTATCTGTGGCTTTTCGGCACGGTAATTCTTTTATGCTATGGTGTGTTTACTTATATTCGTGTTCGCAGGAAGGTACGGGATGCAGTATATTTGGAAGGGAATGTCTGGCTTAGTGACAGGATTGATACACCTTTCTTGTTAGGCTATATTAAGCCCAGAATCTATATGCCCTTCTTTGTGGATGAGAGCCGCAGGGAATATATCGTTGCCCATGAGATGGGACATATCAAACGCGCAGACCATATTACTAAGCTGATTGGTTACATTCTTTTGGCAGTGTACTGGTTCCAGCCTCTTGTGTGGATTGCATATGTTCTGTTCTGTAAGGATGTAGAGATGGCCTGCGATGAGAAGGTTATCGGTAATCTTGGTGAGGAGAAAAAAAAGGCATATTCTCAGACTCTGCTTCTTTGTAGTGTGGACAAGCACTATCTCTTGGCAAATCCATTGGCTTTTGGAGAAATTGATGTGAAGAAGCGTATTACTAACGTGCTTTCTTATAAAAAGCCGGGAGTGATTATCAGTTTTATTTCTGTGATAGTATTGCTTCTCGTGGCAGTATTCTTTATGACAAATGGGGAAGAGAAGATACCGGGAACCACGCAGCTTTCTTCCTATCAGGAGGAGTATTTGGGGATGCTGCCGGGCGGAACGAAATACACCATAGTTCCTTTGGCGGGGGCAGAAGAGCCGCTTCTTCTTACCACTACAGATAGTTGGAAAGAACCCGTTGTTGAGGGACTAACGGAAACCATCTATATGCATTATTGTATGTTTGACCATGTAGGTACAATTAGCGCTACAAGCTCTACATATCCGGTTCGCGCAGATGAGGAGGCACTTTATCTTATGGGAACGCAGCAGCTTACGGTCATGACCGTGGCAGAAGGAGCAAATCCGGAGACTGGCTTTCCTTATTTTGAGTGGGCAAGCTATACCAAGGAGGATGCAGACTATGAGAAAATGCTGAAAAAATATAATAAGACCCCCCTTGTGGAGTTTTCCAATACAACAGAACGTTCTCCCGGGGAAGGGAGCGTACTTACAGAGGCGCAGGTTGAGTATATAATGAACTTAAAGCCGGAGAGCAGATTGGCGCTCATTCCTTTGGTGGGAGTGTCAGAGCCTCTGCTGTTATCCACATCCGGTGTTTACTATGATCCGGCCTTCCACAGTGCAGATGTAAGCTTTACTGCGGAGTACTGTATCTTCGGCAATGTGGGAAGGGTCAATACCGGTGGAACGGCGTATCCCATCCGGGCGGACTATGATGGAATCTATTTAGAGAGTGGACATAATGTGACGGTGCTGAGATATTCAGAAGAGATGAAGCAGGATACCGGATTAGACTATCTTGAGAAGGCGGTTTATTCAGAGCAGGATGCGGAGTATTATGAGATGTTGGAAAGATGTCATGCGGCGCCGGTAGTAGAGTTTAATGTCCGACTGGCATATCCGGAGGCCTTGGCAGAGATACAGGAGAATACTTCTGCGGAGTTAGAGGCTCTCGGAAAGGCTGAGACCTCTGATGCAGAACAGCAAGCGCTTATTGATGAGATGATAGGGCAGCTTAGTTTGCAGCTTGTAGTGAACGAGAAGGTTTTCAGGGCAAATCAAGATATGCAGGAGAGCGCGGAGAGCTTTCAGAAGCAGTATGGAACACCGGTGAGAACGACGGTGAAGAATAATACGGAAGAAGAGTACAGTGCCATTGCCAAGGAGATGTTTGATGAGTATATGAAGATGGAGGCATTGTTCTCTACTACGCTCTATGAGGGATCTATCAGTAATTATCCGGAAGATTACATTGAAGTAAATCTTGAACAGTTTCCGGATGCAGCGTCTGTGAAGGAGTATGTAAGACAGTTTTGCAGCGAACAGCTGACCGACGGATGGTATGCTAATCTTTTTGAAAGGGAGCATCCATTACTCAAAGAAATAGATGGGAAACTGTACACTACTTTCTTTGATGCCATTCCTACTGTATATTCAGAGTACGACACCATTTCAATTCTGGATGCTTCTTTTGACAGGATAATATATACCATTTATCCAAGTGCTCCATTCTTTGAGGAACAGGATATGGTTTATTTTGTAAGGATGGAGAGGGAGACGGATCGCTGGGTGGTATCAGAATGTGCGCCGGTAATGACCAAGGGCAGTCATGACTATTACCCGGAGACAGTTTATCAGAGAATTACCATGGATGGTTATGAGGTTGTAGTGCAGGACTACACTGCCGTAGATGGTGGACCGATAGAGGTAGCAATAATACGTGGGGAAGAGTCTGAGACGTTAGCTGTTTTATATGAAGAATGGCAGAGAGATGTAGCCACTGTACGTGTGAAGGATGCGGGAGAAATCTTTGGTTACGACTGCTTTTATGTATACGACTTCGGGCTGTCCCATACAGTAGTGACGGACTTCTATGCGATGGTGGATAGTGAAATCGTACAGGTTGCCGGAAATTGGGGCGGAGACCCGGAGGGTAGTACGTTCCTCCGTGATTTGGATGGTGATGGTATGAATGAACTCATCTGTAATCAGTTCTACAGCGGTGACGGGAGATCCAGTGTGCATATCTATAAAAGAGACGGAGACAAGATTTTAAGAGATTGGGGCGGATATGAAAGCCTCGTAGGATTGGATGCAGAATATATCAGCTATGCGAACTCCTACTATGATGCAGAAAGTGGCAAGATTGTAGTATGTGGCGATAAGAATGGAGTGTATAGCGAGCTTCCGTGGAACATTGATATGTCAGTGCTGAAATTTGGAGAATATATCCCCGGATACTAATTTGATAGAAGTGTTGACAGAATAACGCCCCTTTCTATATATGCTCTGAGTGGAGTATATATAGAAAGGGGCGTTAGAACATGGCAATGGAAAACTTAAGTGAAAAGGTATCTGTAAACATTAATTCTTCTACATTATCCAGTATTGATTTATTGGTGGATAATGGATATTATTCTAATCGTAGTGATTTTATCAATCAGTCTCTTCGGGAAAGTCTGCAGAAGCATCAGAATACGTTGGACAGAATCATTGAGAAGAATGAGAAAGTATCTCAGGAGAACTCAGATTTCTGGTTTATCGGTGTTGGTGGTCTGAATAAAGAGGATATTGAGAGGTGTTATGAGCATGGTCGGAAGATGAAGGTAAGTGGATACGGTGTCCTTGTTATTGAAGAAGAAGTGGAGGAAGAAAAGCTATTTACAGTTGTAGAAAGTATCAAAGTAAAGGGCAAGGTTGTTTGCAAGGGATCTGTGAAGGCGCATTTCGGAATTAAATAGAAGTTTTTACTTTAAGAGCCACCATAACTGATGCGGTGGCTCTTCTTATGTTGTGGTGACCGCTAATCAGAGCGAGAGTTGCAAAGTTTATCTCAGCTCTGTGAGGGAAATGGGGCATAGATTAGTTTTTATATTTGTGTTGCCCTGATTTTTGCTTGAAAGTATTGATTTACAGTATTTTTGAAGTGAGATAGGGCAATATGAACATTTTGTGATGATATTGCCCCGTTTCTGGGTGAAAGCGGGGCGGTGGATCATATTTTTCTTGCGTTTGCCCATGGATGATGAATGTTCTTAAGTTATGTGATGAAAACGGGGCGGTATGGAGACATTTTTGTGACGGTGCCCCAGATTTAGATTAAATTATTTGTAGAAGTGTAAATATATGGAAAATATACTTGAAATGTGCGTGAAGACGTAATAGTATAAAACAAAACTATATAAGGAGATAAATAGATGCTTTATGAGAAAATAATGACAGCACGTCGAATGCTGGAGAATGAAGTCATAGCTCTAAAATCGAGAATTTCAAAGTTACCGGAAGGAAAACTTATTTGCACACGGAATGACAAAAGGTATAAATGGTACCAAAGCGATGGAAAAACGCATATATATATTCCTAAAAGTAATCGTGCTCTTGCAGAACAGTTGGCTATGAAAAAATATTTGACGTATAGATTAGAAGAGGCCGTACGAGAGAAAAGAGCACTGGATTTTTATTTGAGACATCATGATTTAACGGAGTCTAAATCCAGAGAGATGCTTGCAAAGCCGGAATATCAAGAAATTCTAAAAGCTTCTGTTTTTGCCAAAACCACTGATGCCGACGTATGGATGAAAGTTCTTATCGTACCAAGGCTGCTTCTAAGATTCAATTATACACATCCCATGGGATTCTCCCATCGATCAATCTCATTACAATATACGAAACAAAAGATAGTCCTCTGAGTACAAGAAATGTGGAGGAGGTTATAGAAAGATATTTTTGATGCAAAAATGATGCACCCTGGTTGTAGGATTGTGCTATGATAAGCAAGTAATGTCATAATGGCTTAAGAAGAAACGAGGAAATGCAAATGAGAAACCGGAAAGGAAGAACAATCATAGGGATGATGCTGGCACTTGCAATAGGTATCTGCTTCGGATGCAAGGCCTATGCTGCCGATAATGTAGACCTTGCCCTTCTACGGGATAACTACGCTAAGTATGAGGCTTCCTTTCATGCAATTGAGAAAGTGGAAGATATTGAAAATAGTGGATTTACCATTATTCAGGATCAGATGTTTCCGGTTCTGTTGGAAAGCTTTGGGGAAACAGAGGTAACCTTTGTTTCTGCAATGAATGAGCGATATGGAAGACTGGCAATTTTTATCTGTAATGAGGCAGGGGAAGTACTTTATAAGACCAATCAGTTGGAAACGAATTATCATAGTACAGGACAGCTCAAGCAGCCCACCAAGAAGATTGCCGCAGTGGGCTTCCATGATGTAAATCATGATGCACTTACGGATATCATATTGATTACGGAATGTGTCAATGACGATGGAGAATATGCAGGTAAGAATTATAAGGTTGGTGATGTGCTCTTTCAGAGGGAGCAAGGGTTTTATCGGGATTGGCGAATCTCGGATAAGATAAATCGGTTCAGCATGAATAAAAGTGTAGAGTTTATTGTAGCCTATGTACGGGATGGTCATTCTACAGAGATTTTATATAATGCAGAGACATTAGAGGAGCTGACAAAGCATGGCTTTGACATTGTAGAGGAGCAGACCCACTATCGTAATTTTGAAAAGCAGGGGCGGCTGCAGGTGGTTCCCGGAACATTAAAAGTGGCAGAATATACGATTTTTATGATATATCTGGTAAATGAAGAGGGCAATATCGTGTACTGTTTCCAACCAATGGGAGATTTTGACAATTTGTATTCCTTTAAAGGCATGGCGTGCAGAGATATGGACGGAGACGGTATGAAGGATCTTGTAGTGCTTACCAAATATAACGATGTGGATGAAAACGGAGAACGAGTAATTTATCATAAATGTGATATATATTATCAGCGGACCAGCGGTTTTGATGTGGATGAGGATTTCCGCAATTATTACAGCTATGGGGAAGAGGATACCATGGAGATTATGGTCACAAAAATTCGAGAATATTGGGGATGGGAAGTAACGAATGATTAAGATATTGATTGTGGATGATGAAAAACCGATTTGTGATTTGATAGATATTAATCTGACGGCAGCGGGGTATGACTGCCGGGCTGTGCAGGATGGTTTGGAGGCTCTGGATTTGATTGAAGCGGAGCAGTTTGATTTGATCCTTTTGGATATCATGCTTCCGGGAGCGGATGGTTACGATATTATGGAGTACATCAGACCATTAAAGATTCCGGTAATCTTTATTACGGCAAAGCATGAAGTGAAGGATAGAGTAAAGGGACTTAAACTTGGTGCAGAAGACTATCTGGTTAAGCCCTTTGATGTGGTAGAGCTGGTGGCAAGAGTTGAAGTTGTGCTTCGCAGATATCACAAGACCCAGAGAATCTTAAAGGCCGGGGATGTGGTAGTGGATGTGGAAGCCAGAACGGTTACCAAAGCAGGAAAGCCGGTAGTGCTGACCAACAAAGAATATGGACTTTTGGTGCTGTTTATTCGTAATAAGAATATCGCACTTTTTCGTGAGAAACTGTATGAAAAGGTGTGGGACGACGAGTATCTGGCGGATAGTCGTACTCTGGATTTACATGTGCAGAGACTTCGCAGGAAAATGAACTGGGAAGATAAACTGGTGGCGGTGTACAAGGTTGGCTACCGTCTGGAAATTGTGGATTAAGCAGGAGATAGAGCTTTATGAAATTTTCCTACAAAATACTTTTGTGTACCATTATCATTATGGCAGCTGCCTTTGGGTTCAGTGGCTTTTATTTTGTAAATTTTGTTTTTGAGACGTCCATGGAGCGTGAGGTGGATCAGGCCATGGATGAAAGCAGTATTTTGCAGTTTGCCTTTGAAACGGCAGCACTGAATATTCCTTCCAAGTACAATATTTTACAGGATGCAGCAGTTTCTCAGATTGGTGCCCAGCTAGAGCGGGGGGGACAGGGAAGAGAACGGTTGATTCGTTTTTCTGATGAAGAGCAGGAGACTCTGTTTGTCAGTGAAGGGTTTACGGAGGACACAGTACTCTTGAATAGTGTGGGTGAGGAGGCCATAGTGTATCAGGTGATTCAACTGGGCTCACACTATTACATTCATACCGCCATGGAAGTGAAGGTTTTAAACAGAGCATTGTTTTTGGAGACCATGCGTGACATTACAGGCGTGTTTACGGAGCGTGCCTTAGGTTTTAACATGTATCGTAAGGTAACGCTCCTAATGCTGGGAGGAAGCTGTGCGGTTATGTTTCTTTTGTGCTTTTGGCTGACGAAACCAATTCGCCTTCTTACCAGAGCCACTAAGAAAATGGCAGAGGGCGATTATGAATATCGTGCCCGGAAGATTAGTAATGATGAGCTGGGAAAGCTGACGGAGGACTTTAACCGGATGGCGGGAGCATTGGAAGAGAATGTGGACAAGTTAAAGCAGGAAATCCGTGCGAGGGAAGAATTTATCGGCGCATTTGCTCATGAATTAAAGACACCTTTGACTGCTATTATCGGTTATGCAGATATGCTTCGTTCCCGAAAGCTGGATGAGGAGAAGCATTTCCTATCCGCCAATTATATCTATACAGAGGGAAAACGTCTGGAGACTATGTCATTCAGACTTTTGGATATTATTGTTACAAAACGGGGGACTATTTCGCCCCAGGAGATTTCGGCAGGGGATTTATTCTCTTACCTGCAGGATGTTTTCGCGGAGCATACACAACAGCAGATTATGTACGAATATCAGGACGGTAAAATTTACGGAGAGATGGATTTGATTAAATCCGTTTTGTTAAATCTGGTAGACAATGCATGCAAGGCTTCGGCGGATAAAGCAACTATAGAGGTGTCCGGAGAACAACAGGAGCAGGGGTATCTGTTTTGTGTAAAGGATTATGGTGTGGGTATTCCAAAGGATGAGCAGAAGCGTATTACGGAAGCCTTTTATATGGTGGATAAGTCCCGTTCGAGAAGTCGCAACGGTGCGGGACTGGGACTGGCTCTGTGTGTGGAGATTTTGCGTCTTCATGGCAGTGAACTGTGGATTGACAGTGAGCCGGGAAAAGGGACTACCATGAGCTTTTTGCTTCCGGAAAAACAGGAGGGTACAGATGAAGAGGATAATCATTAGTTTGCTTGCGCTTGTCTTTGCGGGAGCTGTAGTATGGGTCTGTGTGTGGGGACCTGAAGAACTGTCAAAATATGCGGACAAGACCATTATTGGTGTGGTTCATGAGGAGAATGCGGAAGGTGGTAGTGAGGGTTATAGATATCATCTGAGTGTTAATGAGAAGGTGTACATTTTATCCAAGGCTCTGGGAAGCCAAAAGGTTGTGGAGAGCGAGCTTAGTGCTAAGACCAAGAATGTAAGTAATGTGATAGAATATCAGGAACTGGCGGGCACCTATGCTTTTTTAGAGAGTCAGAATGATTCCGACGGTAATCCCATTGATAAGTCCAAAGGTTATGAGGCAGCAAAAGAAGGCTTGAAGGAACTGCAGGAACTGGGGATTTTGCCCGAAAAGGTGAAGGAAATTAGGGACGGCGCTTATGATGTGGCCCTGTATTCTGCCATTGATGTGTTGGAGCCGCGAAATAAGGTGTTGGTTTGGAAACTGGGGCTTTCTACCAATCAACAGAATGCTGACAAAAAGAATAGGCTCTTAGATGCCTATATTGATGCAGATACCGGGAAGGTATATGAGTTTTACGCACGTACCGGACAGCAGTGGGAGGATATTGATACGGACCAGTTAGCCAGGAAGTGGAGTGAATACATGGGGTTGGAAGAACCTACAGAATATGGGAATTCAAATCCTCTTTCTGAGACTACTCCATACTTTAAACAATATATGTTAAAGGGTGTGGATGACTCAAATATTATTATTACCATCGGCTTTTATGAGGGAATCAGTGAACTGTATTTAAAGATTTCTAAATGATGCTTTTTTGATGCAAAGAATATGCTCTTTTGATGTGAATATTATGAAAATCTGACGGAGTCTCTGTATAAACTGTGATTAACAGTTATGCAGAGATTTCTTTTTGCATAAGATACATAAGAAAGAGGGTAAGAGGATGTACGCTTTAAGCTATTATATGCCTGGAAAGATTGAATATTATAGAGTAAAGAAAAGAAGAAAAGTGTGGGTACTGCCCGTGTTTTTATGTACATTCCTATTGCTTGGTGGTGTGTTTGTACTTCTGGGGTATTATGCGATGAGAGATAGTATTTTACAGGTAGCCGCAGAGGAAACGGTGGGTGTGCCACAGGCTCCCGAACCTGAGGAAATCCCTACATCAGGAGGACATAAAGCTCCCGATACAGTACCTTGCGGAGGAGATGAAATTAAGGAAGAACCGGAGCAGACTGCACAATCAACGGCAAGTCCTTGTGCCACGCAGAGTCCCCAGCCGGACATCGGACCGGAAGCTGATAATAGGGGAGGGGACAGTGCTGATACAGAGAAAACCAAGACTATGTATCTGACCTTTGATGATGGTCCGTCTGCAGAGTATACGGATATAATTTTGGATGTACTTGCAAAGTATGACATTAAGGCAACTTTCTTTTTGGTGGGGGAAAATGTGGAAAAGCGCCCTGAGGTGGCAAAGCGGATTGCGGAGGAGGGGCATGCTATAGGAATACATTGTTACTCCCATGCATACGATGATATTTATGACAGTGTGGATAGTTATGTGGAGGATTTTGAGAAGGCCTATCAGATAATATATGAGACCACCGGAGTGGAGGTGAAAATCTTCCGTTTCCCGGGGGGAAGCGTAAACGGATATAATAAGCATGTGTGTAAAGATATTATTACAGAGATGACGGAGCGAGGGTACGTATATTTTGACTGGAATGCCAGTCTGGAGGATGCAGTGAAGAAGACCACGCCGGAGGAACTGGTAAAGAATGCAAAGGATACAGCGATGAACAGGGATAGAGTGATTCTTCTGGCGCACGATACCATTCACAATACCTCTTTATGTATAGAGGATATTATATTGCAGTTCCCGGAATATACGATGGAAACGTTGACGGAGGAGGTGGTACCTATAAGGTTCCGCCTGAATTAGTAAAAGGAAAATTTTTAAGTTTTGATAAAAAACTTGAAGATTTTCTTTTTTTTGTTACGTTTATATAAGTGAAAGCTTTCAAAAGAGGAAAGGAGGGTGGATAAAATGAATTCCAAGGAACAGCTGGTATCCTGGATGGAGAAGTATGAGAATCTGGTGTTTTCTATTTGTTATCGGATGACACAGGACTATTTTGCAGCACAGGATATTACCCAGGAAACATTCTTATCTGCTTTTCGAAAGGCTTCTGATTTTGATGGCGTCAATGAAAAGGCTTGGATTTGCAGGATTGCTACCAATAAATGTGTGGATTATCTTAGAAATGCGGGACGGCGGCAGATTCCCACAGAGGATGAGAAGATACCGGAGACGGTTTCTTACATAGGAAGGCCGGAGGAGGAAATGCTGGAAAGGGAAGTGCGCAGTCAGCTTCTGCTTGCCTGTCGAAGTCTGAGTCCGCCTTATGGTCAGGTGGCAGAGGATTACTTTTATCTGGAGAAGAAGGCAGAGACCATAGCAAGAGAACATAATCAGAAGTTAAAAACCGTTCAAACACAGATTTACCGGGCAAGGAACATGCTTCGGGAAATCTATCGAAAGAAGAATAATGATGGGAGGGTAACATGAACGAGCTGAAAATGAATTATTTGACAGATGATGAACTGGAAAAGTTAATAGCAGATGTGGAAGAACGTGAGATGCTGACATGTCCTTCTTACATCAGACAGGAGGTACTTGGAAAAACACAGGTGTCCATGCAGAAAAAGAAATTGCAGTTTTATGCATACAGCTTTAAGGTGTGTGCAGCTGCTGCTGCGGCCATAGTTCTTCTGTTTACCATTCCGGTAGAACCACAGATGCCGGCTATGATGGAAGATATTTCTGTGGAAGAAGAGTTTTCTATTACGGAGGAGCTCAGTAAGCGGACCAATTCCATATGTGAGAGTTTAAATACATTTTCAGATATGTTAATTTTTAAAGATGAAGTGGAGGATTAAAGAAATGAAGAAGAAAAAAAGTAAGTTTTGGAGTTTTTGGTTGTCCTTTGTACCGGGATGTGTAGAGATGTATATGGGATTTTTGAAGCGTGGTGTAAGTATGTTTGCACTCTTTGTGGCAATTATAGCTGTGGCAACCTTTTTGAATATTGGGGAGCTGATGTTTTTTGATTTGATTGTGTGGGTGTATGCCTTTTTCTCAGCCAGAAATCTGGTGCATTTGGAGGATAGCGAGATTGCTATGCTGCAAGATGACTATCTGTTCAATGTTGATGGACTGAGTGTGCTTGGCAGTAAGCTGGCAGGAAAGTATCGTAGTTTTGTGGCTGTGTTACTTATTGTGTTTGGCTCTGTGATGCTTCTTCGTGTACTTCTTAATATGTTACGGGGATTAGTTCCGGATTATATTCTGGAATGGGTGCGTATTCTATCCAATTATTTGCCGCAGCTGGTGATTGGTCTTGGTATCGTGGCTCTTGGCATGTGGCTTATCCGGGGGAAAAAGCAGGAGCTTTTGGAGGACTATCATGAATAATACGAAATATGTGCACAAGGTAGGGACGGTTACCTTAGGGTGCTGCCTGATACTTTTTGGAGTGTTGTTTCTTAGCCGGCTTTTTATCCCGGCATTCCCTATAGACTTTGTGTTTCGCCTCTGGCCGTGTATGTTTATTATTTTAGGAATTGAAATTCTTCTTGCCAATGCAGGGAAGAACACGGAGTTTGTGTATGATAAAACAGCGATTTTTCTGATGATAGTATTGTTTGTATTTGCAATGGGACTTGCCTGTTGCGAAAAGCTGATGGAGCAAGGATATCTATATTTATATTCTTAGACCTGCTTAGAGTGAATAAAGGACGTTGCTATTTGAAATATCCATATGTATTTTCTCAGAATTATTTCAAAGTCTTGATGAGATCCGTGAATTATAAAAATTGCGGGTCTCATTTTTGTTTATCTCATATATTGCACCATTTCTGTTATGTCTTGCGGAGTTTTTCAATACAAAAGCGGGGGAATGGGTCTGGAGGTTTGTTTAATGGTATGGGACCTACGTTTGTGAGTGTTTAAAAAAAGAAGTTAGACGAATATCTAATAATGGTGTTGACAAGAATCTATACAAGTGATAGTATAAGTCTTGTGTTAGATGATAATCTAATTCGTAGTTAGAAAAAGGTAAAGAGGTGCGAGATATGGAAGAACAAAGGAAAGAGACAACATTTAAGGACGTATTTACACAAAAGGAGTATTTAAAGCTGATATTTGCCAGCCTGATTTCCAGATTCGGTGATTCTGTGGATTCTCTGGCTTTTACTTGGCTAGTGTACCAGGTAACCGGCAGTGCCGCATGGTCTGCCATAGTATTTGCGGTGAATCAACTTCCGGAGATTCTGGTGCAACCCTTTGCGGGAGCACTTGTGGAGGGATTGAATAAAAAGAGACTGATGATAACCGCTCATCTGATTCGTGGTGTCATAGTTGCGGTGCTTGCAGTGCTTACCTTTGCTGAGCTGGTGTCACCGGTAATATTGGTACTGTTTACCTTTATGATTACGACAGTGGAGGCATTTTGTCTGCCGGCGGGAATGGCTATTGTACCAAAGCTTCTTCCGGAGGAATACTATGAGTACGGGACTTCTTTGAAGGCTACGCTGAGTTCTGTGGTGGAGCTTGTAGGAATTGCACTGGGCGGTGTGATTATCGGAGTGTGTGGTATCTATGTAGCCATTTTGATTGATGCGGTGACTTTTTTCGGAGCAGCATTTATCCTTGGTTTTATGAAGGTACAGGAGGAGAATTTAGAAAAGGGAAAGGTTGACGGTAGTACATATTTTGCAAATTTAAAAAATGGATTTGCCTATGTGAAGGAACAGCCTGTGATTCTCAATTTCTGCCTGATGGCAATAGTAATAAACGCACTTTTAGTACCATTTAATTCATTACAGGGCCCCATTGTCAGCGAACTCCTGGGACAAGGAGCAGAGTTCTTAAGTATCTTTGGTGTAGTGATGGTTCTGTTTATGGGAATCGGTTCGATGCTGTTCCCACTCATTAGTAAAAAGATGTCTGTGAGAACTCTGTTGGTTAGTAGCGGAATCGGTATTGGGGCAGGGCTATATATATTGACATTGGGAAGCTTTTGCAGAGACAGGATAGTATTGATTTATGGAATTACTGTATTATCCTCGTTTTTGATGGGGGCCGGAGCAAGTATCTTTATGGGGGCGTTAAATGTACAGTTCATGAAGGTGGTTAGTAAAGAGTATCTTGCCAGGGCAGGAGCAATTTTTAATGCAGTAGCATCCGCGGCGGTGCCGGTGACTTCCTTTCTTATCAGTGCGGTTGCTGCATGGTTTTCTGTAGGTGAAATTTTGGTGGTATGCGCCGTTTTCTGTGTTATAATGTTTTTATATATCGAAATCAGAAAGGTGCGTTTTGAATAGGCATGGGTAAGCAATTCTTCGAGGGAAAAGTGGATTATGTGGCAGAAGCGGTAAGGCTTTTAAATCATCTGGGGCAGGGAGAGACCTTTGGCGAGTTTAAGAAGGAGCTGGTGCGTAAGTATAATGTATGCTCTGTGGCATTTGAGGAGAAGTTCTGCGTTATTACAGAGATTGAGGAGGATGCCAGACGGAAACTGAAAGGTAAGGAAGAAGAATTACGGAAGTATTTCTTTAGCACGCAGAAAGATGGTAGCTGTCTCGGAAATATGGCACTTTTGTGGGATGGCTTTACTTTGGCGCCATATGCGTCCGTTGAAGATTTGCAAAGAGAGCTGGAGGGACTTTCAGAGGCGGAATATTGTAAAAGGTATTCGGAGCTTTTATATTGCTATGTTGCAGCAATTCAGGATGAGTGGGAACGGAAATACTACGATAATCCTATGGAGGTGATTCGTTTTTTGATGGACATGGATATTCCGGAGGAAGAAAAGTGGAAGCTTCAGCAGATCTTTCTAAAACCGCAGGAACATAGGGAAAAGATATATTCTTTAATGGAATGTGTCATGGATGTCCTTTTAGAACATAGGGAGACCTTAGACAAGCTGGCGGCAGACTTTGCTGTATATTGGGAGCGTAAGCTAGAAGGAAGTACAATTGCCGAGTACATTAATGCGCAAATTGGTGTTGACTTGGAGGAGAATCCCTTGGGAATTGGTATGCATCCCAGCTTCTTGGAGCCAAGTACTATTTCGGTATATGCGAAGTCGGAAGAGGATGGCCATTTGTCTACGCCATACATTTTTACCATCGGTTTTTTGTTCGATGATGATTTTATCATCCATTTTAGCGGAAATGATAACCGGGGGAATCAGGAATATGCCTTGAAGGTGCTTAAGATGCTCAGTGACAGCAGTAAGTTTGAAATCTTGTCCTATATTAAGGATAAGAATGCTTACGGAAGTCAGCTGGCCAAACATCTGGGACTGACTACGGCAACCATTTCCCATCATATGAGCGCCCTTCTATCTGCCGGTCTGGTAACTATGGAAACCAGGGAGTCTAAAGTCTATTACAAAGGGAACACCAAGGCCATAGCAGAGGTACTGGAATACTGCAAACAGGTGCTTGCGCTGTAAGTATTTGAGGTAGTATAATAGTACTACTTACATTGGGAAGGAGACCGGTATATGGCAAAGAAATTTGATTTGGATGATTTAAAGGATGTGGATGTAAAGGGACTTGTAAAGGGCTTAAATGAAGGTGTGGACAAGTTAGATGATGCTATGGACAAGATGGGTGTGGATGTAAACTTAGATAAGGTGGACAAAGCACTGGACAAGGCAGAAGAGCTTGTGGAAAATCTGGATACAGATAAGCTGGACAATGTTTTGGATATGTTTAAGAAGAAATAGGTTATAAGGGCTGTACTTTTGCTTTAGTAGTAGGAGTACAGCCTTTTCTT
Organism: Acetatifactor sp.; assembly: GCA_045541195.1. Taxonomy (GTDB): domain Bacteria; phylum Bacillota; class Clostridia; order Lachnospirales; family Lachnospiraceae; genus Acetatifactor. The sequence continues at coordinate 85,470 of JAZQIQ010000013.1, forward strand.
AGGTATCAAAATCTCACATTTGGTGTTGAAATCTTTGGAATAGTCCTAAGTGGCTTGCTCCTAAATGTTAGGTATGCAATACTACAAGTAACAAAGATTATATATATGGAGGTACATATGGAGCAGAATAGATTTAGTTTTCCGGTGGATTTGAAGCAGATTCATATTACGGATGAGTTTTGGCATAGAGAACAGGAACTGGTGCGGAAGGAAGTGATTCCGTATCAGTGGGAGGCGTTAAATGACCGTATCCCGGATGCGGCCCCCAGCTATTGTATGCGTAACTTTAAGGTGGCAGGCAATATGATGAAGGAGAAGTCTGCAAAGGGCAGCAGCTATGTGGCACCTACCTATACGTTCCGTGGCTTCGAGGCCCTTCCGGAGGATAAGAACAATCCGGACCCGGATAAGTTCTACGGATTTGTATTTCAGGATACAGATTTTTCCAAGTGGATTGAAGCAGTGGGATATTCTTTGACACAGCATCCGGATGAGGAGCTGGAGAAGATTGCGGATGGAGCGATTGATATCGTCTGTGCAGCACAGCTTGAGAACGGTTATCTGGACACTTATTATATCATCAACGGTATGGACAGAGCTTTTACCAATCTTAGAGACCATCATGAGTTGTATTGTCTGGGACATTTGATTGAAGGTGCGGTAGCTTACTATCAGGCGACCGGCAAGGATAAGCTTCTGAAGGCAGCTATGCGCTTTGCAGATTACTGCGCGGAGGTATTCGGACCGGGGGAAAATCAGTGTAAAGGGTATCCGGGACATGAAATTGCAGAAATGGCACTGGTGCGTCTCTATGAAGTGACCGGAGAAAAAAAGTATTTAGATTTATCCAAGTTCTTTATTGATGTGCGTGGAACAAAGCCTTTTTACTTTGATATTGAGGATGAAGAGCGGGCGAATTATGAGGGTAGAAAATATCATAAGCCCGGTGATGAAGGGAACTGGTTTGTAAGAAACCGTTACTGGTATCATCAGGCGCATAAGCCGGTGCGTGAACAGTCTGAGGCAGTGGGACATGCAGTACGTGGCGTATATTTGTACAGTGGTATGGCGGATGTGGCAAGAGTATGTGGCGACGAGGAACTGTACGCAGCTTGTGAACGTATCTGGGACAATATTGTCAATGAGAAATTATATATTACCGGCGGTATCGGAGGTTCTCATATGGGAGAGTCCTTCTCTTATCCATATGATTTGCCCAATGATATGGCGTATTCTGAAACCTGTGCGGCAATCGGACTTGTATTCTTTGCCCGTAGAATGTTGCAGATTAAGGCAGACAGAAAGTATAGTGATGTGATGGAACTGGCACTTTACAATACTGTTCTTAGCGGTATGGCACTGGACGGTAAGAGCTTCTTCTACGTAAATCCTCTGGAGGTATGGGAAGAAGGCTGGGATAGAGACGAGCGTAAGCTTCATGTGAAGGGGGTACGCCAGAAATGGTTTGGCTGTGCATGTTGTCCTCCCAACATAGCTCGTACTGTCAGCAGTGTGGCAAGCTATGCATATACCGAGAGTGAAGACACTCTTTACACCCACCTTTATATGGGCAGTGAGCTGACCAAGAAAGTGGGCGAGAGTGAAGTAGATGTGAAGGTAGAGACGGATCTTCCTTGGGATGGTAAGGTTTCTGTGAAGCTTCATAGTGAAGGTGTACAGATGACTATGGCTCTTCGTATTCCGGCATGGTCAGACAATGCGCAGGTTACTTATACTTGTCAGGGGCAGAACTACCGGTTACGCATAGAAAAGAATCAGCTTGTCGGCGCGCAGGAGAACGTTACTTATAAGGACGGTTATCTTTATATCACCGGAGCTTGGCAGGAGGATGAGATTTCTCTCACTTTTGATATGCCTGTCCATGTATATAAGGCCAACAACAAGGTGCGTGAGAATATAGGTAAAGTAGCTGTGACCCGTGGACCAATCACTTATTGCTTGGAAGAGTGCGATAATGGCAAGAACCTGCATCTTCACAAGCTGGATGTGGCGGCATATAAGGAAAAGGGGGTTACTCTTTCTGAAAATACCGGGCTAGGTCATAAGATTGTGACATTAGAGCTTCCGGGTAAGAAAGTGGTTTTAGATGGAGTAGAGCTTTACGAGGAAGTCTGTGCAGAAAAAGAAGAAGAGACGACACTTAAGTTTGTACCTTACTACGCTTGGAATAACCGGGGCGTGGGAGAGATGACCGTGTGGGTTCGTATTTAGTTTTGTTTATGGGGCTGTTGCATTTTGCAACAGTCCCATTATATTGTTCTATATAGAATAATTCGGAGAAATAAGTGCTTTTTTAGAATGTGGAGTTGTGTTAATATGGACAATAGTATGAAGAGGAAATCTTCTCGAATAAGGAATAAGTAAGAGTGATTATTAAAGGAACGATAGAATGATGCAACAAAATACAAATAAAACCATTGCAAGAGCACTTTTAGAATTTAAGATCCTTCTCAGATCCATACCGGCAACAGTTGTTACGCTGTTTGTTGTCAGTGTGATTTGTATGAACCTTCTTGCGAATAAGACATTGTTGCAGCTTGATTGGATTGCACTTGATGGCGGTATACTGATATCTTGGCTCTCCTTTATGTGTATGGATATAATTACAAAGCACTTTGGACCTAAGGCATCCACTTGTATTTCTATTCTTGCGGTTGCAATAAACCTGTTGACTTGTCTGATTTTTTTTGTGGCAAGTGCCATTCCGTCAAATGCAGGAGATTTCAGTGCTTTTAACGGAATCTTCGGTGGGACATGGTTTATTCTGCTGGGAAGTACAGTGGCATTTCTGGCATCTGCTGTGGTAAATAATACATTGAACTGGATAATTGGCAAAGGTTTCCGGAAGAATCCGGACGGCAGGCTTGCTTTTGCAACAAGGACATATGTTTCTACATTTATCGGGCAGTTTCTGGATAATTTTATTTTCTCTATTATCGTGTTTGTATTTTGTGCCCCCATATTTTGGGACGGTTTTCATTGGACGGTTCTTCAGTGTACCATGTGTGCGTTAACAGGGGCAATAGCGGAGCTGATTATGGAAATTGCATTCTCGCCCATTGGATACCGTATAACACAAAAGTGGAAATTGGAGTCTGTAGGAAAAGAGTATTTTGAATACATGGAAAAGGAAAAACAAAGATGAAGGTTTTAATTACAGGAACATCGCAAGGAATTGGGAAGGCAATCGCGGAGCTTTTTATCAGAGAGGGACATGTTGTGGTAGGCATTGACCGACAGGAGCAGAGCATTAATCACCCGGCTTATTCACATTACAAGTGCGATGTACGCCATATAGAAAAGCTTCCTTTGGTGGATGATGTTGAGATTTTGATTAACAATGCAGGAACCCAGAATGAGGCAGATATTGATATTAATCTGAAGGCATTGATTGAGGTTACGGAAAAATATGGTGTACAGTCTCATATTAAAGCAATTTTAAATATTGGTTCTGCCAGTGCCCATACAGGTGCTGAATTTCCCGAGTATTGTGCCAGTAAAGGTGGCGTTTTGGCCTATACGAAGAATGTAGCCATACGTATTGCCAAGTACGGAGCTACCTGCAACAGTCTGGATCCCGGTGGTGTGTTGACACCGCTTAACGAGTGTGTGATGAACGATCCTGTACTTTGGGAGCAGATTATGGATGAAACACCTTTAAAGAGATGGGCAACGCCGGAGGAGATTGCACAGTGGGCATATTTTCTGACAGTTACAAACAAATTCTGCACCGGGCAGAGTATACTGGTGGATGGCGGAGAGGCTATCAATTATCATTTTGTTTGGAAAGAATAAGAGTTGTGATGTCTGTGTAGGTGAACAAAGCATAATGATTTCTATAACAACAAAAAGCTGTCGGAAAACCGACAGCTTTTTTATTCCACAACTCTATCAAACATCATATCATAATCTGAAATTAAAGTCTAGTAATATTTATGATTTTTAGTATACTATAGTAACAGCGCAAATGTAGCAAACAAACTATGTTTGACTGTGGAATGTAAGGGAGGTAGCGTAGGGATGGAAATGCAGAAGGAACAAGCACAGTTTGAATATTGTAAAGGTATCATTGAAGGTAATATACGAAGGTATGAGGCGGAATATGAGCTTAGACATCAGCAGGTACAGGAATTCCATCAGCAGTTAAACAGTGGTGATGAAGGTGCATATAATCAGTTGATGACTGCAGCCAGTCTGGAAGAACATGCGTACAAATCCATGAAGAAGAACGAAGCTGCATTGATTAAGCCGTATTTTGGGCGAGTGGATTATGTGGACCATTCTACGGAGAAGGAAGAGAAGATTTATATCGGCAAAAATGGTGTATTTAAGAATAAAACGGATGTGCTGATCGCCGACTGGCGTGCTCCCATTTCCAGTGTATATTACGAAAATGAGCTTGGAGAAGGAGCGTACGGTCTTCCGGATGAAAAGCCTATTTCCATAAATTTGAAATTAAAGCGGACCTATGACATTGAGAATGGTGTGCTGAATGGCTATTACGACAGTGATGTGGCATCCAATGATGAGCTACTGGTGCAGTATTTGTCACGGAATAAAAATGAGGTCCTGGGCGAAATTATTGCAACCATTCAGAAGGAACAGAATGAGATTATCAGAGAATCACCATTTGCCAATATTATTGTGCAGGGTGTGGCGGGAAGCGGTAAGACCACCGTAGCAATGCACCGTATTTCTTACCTTTTATATAATTATAAGCACCGATTTGAATCCAATGAGTTCTGCATTGTGGGAAGCAATGATTTGCTTCTGAATTATATTACCAGTGGTCTGCCGGAACTGGATGTACCTAATATCAAGCATCTGCGTATGGATCAGCTTTTCGCAAAGCTTTGTGAAAAGGATTGGTTGAAGAAAAATAAGATTATTTCGCCGGACGAGACAGCACAGTATCGTTGCAATATGGATTTTATGCAGCAGCTTGAGTTATATCTGATGTACAAGAGAGAAGAGTATGTGGATGTCAGTACATTAAAGGACAGACGTCTGGGGGTCATTCTTTCAGAGAGCAACAATTCTACACTTCTGAGGGAGAATCCGTCAAAGAGTATCAATGCGTTGCTTACGGTATTGGATGACCGTGTGAAGACGAGGATTAAATTTCTCATGGGCGGGCAGGACAGGGACCGCATTAATGCTATGCTTAAGGAGTATGCGGGGTATTATAAGGATAAGCGTCCAAAGGCATCCATTTATCAGTTCTACAGTGATTTTTTGGATGCATGGGGAAGGCGTAAGGGCATCAACATGACGGAGCACCTTGCACATGTGCAGTCCGGAGAGTTTGATGTATACGATGTGGCTTCCCTCGCATTGGTTCATTACCGGATTACCCAGAAGGAGCCCAATCAGGAATTCGGATTGTTATTTTTGGATGAAGCACAGGACTTTGGCATCGGTATATATTATGTACTGAAAAAGATTCTTCCCAATACCTATTTTACCATTATGGGGGATGTTTCACAGAATATTAATTATTATACCGGACTTAATGACTGGTATGAGCTGCAGAAACTGTTTCTCACAGGGGATAAGGATAAGTTTAAGCTACTGCAGAAGAGCTATCGTAATACCATTGAAATCTCAGAATTTGCAGGGAAGATTCTGGATAAGGCATCCTTCGGAATGTACAAAATCCAGCCGGTTATCCGTCATGGAGAACCAGTTTCGGAAAAGGAATTCTGGAGCGAAGTGGAGATGGCGGAATACACGAAGGAACTGATTGAAGAGATTCGTGGTAAAGGTTATCAGACCACGGCTATTATTTGTAAGAACGAGGCAGATACAAAGAAAGCAAGACTTCTTTTGCAGGAGTATACCCCTATTGTGGATGGAGAAGAAGATAATTTTTCAGTGGGAACTATGATTCTCCCCATTCATTTAGTGAAGGGACTGGAGTTTGATACGGTTATTTTGTGGAACCCGGATATGAAACACGGAATAGAAAAGCCGGAAACTGCAAAATTATTGTATGTGGCGGCTACCAGAGCGTTGCACGAACTACACATTTTGAATTGTTAATTAGGCTGAAAGTACCGTGAAAATGTTACCGCACATTGACTTTTTTGCCAAGAAAAGTTATTCTAGGATTAGGTAACTTTACTTTAAATGAGGGACAGCAGAATGAATGATTCAGAAATGTACTACAAAGCCGGTTTAGATTATTTGACAGGTCTGTCAAACAGATGGGGATTGCATGATTATTATGGCTCTTTAGGATTAGGAAAGACTCTTCATGCAATGTATATTGATGTGGATAATTTTAAGCGTGTGAATGATGTATATGGTCACAGTATGGGTGATGAGCTCTTGATTGCAATCAGTAATTTGATTACCACATATACAGAAGGTTTTGCGGCACGTATCGGTGGAGATGAGTACGTTGTGCTGCTTGATGGGGGCCTGTCCCGTAAAAAAGTAAAGGATATTGCAGAAAGTCTTCTTTTGAATATGGCTGATATGGATTTCAGGAAGGATGTTTTGTCCCTGATTTCCCTAAGTATTGGCATTGTATACGGACAGAAGTCAGATTTGCCTTTGGATGATATTTTATATAAATGTGATGCTGCCATGTACAAGGCAAAAAATGACGGAAAGAATCAATATGCCTTTTTCCAGGCACTGGATGAAAGTATCCGTTTAAAGAAGAGTATCGAGACGGAAATGGAGGAGGCATTACATACCGGACAGTTTGTGGTATATATGCAACCGAAAATTAATATGGTATCTTCGGAGCTTTATGGTGCGGAGGCGCTTTGTCGTTGGATTCATCCGGAAGATGGGATGCGTAGTCCGGCGCTGTTTATTCCAATTTTTGAAAAAAACGGATTTATTTCCAAGCTGGATTTTTATATTTACGAGCAGACTTGTAAGATTAAGGCTGGATGGAAGGGAACTGCTTTTGAGCATTTACCCATTTCCGTAAATATGTCCAGACTTCATTTATATAATAAGCTTTTGCCATTTGAGTTGGCTGACATTGCAGATGAGTACGGTATTCCCTATGAGGAGCTGGAAATCGAGATTACGGAAAGTGTTTTTATTAAGGATAGTGAAGAACTTGTAAAGATGGTTGCTGCTCTGAAAAAGCAGGGATTTATGGTATCTATTGATGATTTCGGGGCCGGTTTCTCTGCACTTAATCTTTTGAAAGATTTACCGGTAGATACCATAAAGCTGGATAAGGAGTTTTTGCAGGGGTCTACGGATGATGTACGTGGTAAGAAGGTTTTAAAGAATATTATTTCTCTTTGTAAGGATTTGAAGCTGGAAGTGGTTACGGAAGGTGTGGAAACCAAGCCACAGATTGATTTTGTGACAAGCTGCGGATGTCGAATAGCACAAGGATTTTACTATGCAAAACCATTACCGTTGGATGAGTTTGAAGCATTTGCAAAGGAGTATGCAAAGAACAAGCTGGAGAGTTATATTTTCCGCTTTAACGGAAGTCTGAGAAGTGAAGATGGTAGTCTGGAAGGTGAGTATAAGGGAATGGATTTAGTGTTTGGTCAAGGAATTACTCCGGACAGCAGATCTTTGTATTTACCGGGTGGAGAAGCTGAAGAAAATGTAGTGATTCTACCTAAACAGACCATTGTTAATGATAGTTATACGATAGCTATGTGGATTAAGCCCAAGGAACTTCATTCATGGGGGGCTGCTTTGTATGTGAAATTTGAAACCGGTTTTGCTGCGATGGTGCCTCTTGCATGGGAAGGAGTATCGGATTTTAGAATTCGTGATTCCAGAAATATAAACGGCTGGTATGATGTCAGCGGTTGTCCGGCAAGAGAAGGCGTATGGTGTCATTTTACGGTATCGTATAATGCCAAGACGGAGACTGCCATTTCCTTTATCAATGGAGAAGTGGTAGGTGTGATGGAGAATGTACCGGTGAATCGATATGTGAATATGATTATGCTGGGTGGAGATATTTTCCAACCGTCCTTTAGTGGTAATATTTGTGAGGTTGTAGTTTTCAATGAGGCAAAGGATTACCAGACGGTAAAAGAGTTATTTGCATCTTATTTAGAAAGACCCGGGTTTAGCCATGCGTAAGGGTGTGTGGGAGAAAAGTTGAGATTTATAATGAAACACATAAAGAAATAATAGTAAAGGTACGGATGCCCTTAGGTAACCGTACCTTTATTTGTTATGGCGATGAGGAAAATGGCATCGTGCTTGCACGGATGACATTTGACGACCGCTAATCAGAGCGAGATTCGCGGAGCGTATCTCGTTTCTGTGTTCGGGATATATTTTAAAATCATTGATATATATGTTTTCCTTTGAATAATTACAATAAAACATGTAAACGATATGAAAAAGTGCAAATGTTTTTGAGTGACTTGCGGTGTAAAAAGGAGAGGAAAATGAAAAAGAAAAAAATATCTTTGATTGTAATGGCCACAATGATTGCGGGACTTACTGCATGTGGCGGAAACGAGGCTCCCCAGGAGGCACAGAGCAGTGAGGGAGCACAGGAAGAGGTACAGCAGAGCAACGACGAGGAAGTAAGAACTGTGGACCTCTTAGTGTGGGCTCCTTCCGAGGACCAGGCAGAGGATACCGGTAACTGGCTCGCCACCATGTGTGAAAAGTTTGATGAAGAGCATCCGGAATGGGAAATTAATTTCACTTACGGCGTATGTGCAGAAAGTGATGCAAAGTTAACCGTAACCCAGGACGTGGAGGCGGCAGCGGATGTATACATGTTTGCAAACGATAACTTAAATGAACTTCTTGCCAGCGGAGCAATTGCAAGAATTGGTGGTTCTGTACTGGATTATGTGAATGCAGAAATTCCGGCAGCTTTAGTGGATTCTGTAACCGTTGATGGAGCTGTATATGGTATACCATTTACATCCAATACATGGTTTATGTACTACAACAAGAGTATTTTCACAGAGGAAGATGTAAAGAATTTGGACAACATGCTTGCTAAGTTTAAGGTAGCATTTCCGCTGACCAATTCCTGGTATATCGGGTCATTCTATGTAGCCAACGGATGTACCTTATTTGAGGATGGTACCAATGAGGAGGCAGGAATTGATTTTGGTGGAGATAAGGCAGTAGCAGTTACGGAGTATTTAGTTGATTTAGTTGCAAATCCTAATTTTGTAAATGATGCAGACGGAGCTGGAATATCCGGTTTAACTGATGGTTCCATTGGAGCAATGTTTACCGGTTCTTGGGATTATCAGAATATTGTAGATGCTATCGGTGAAGAGAATGTAGGCGCAGTTCAGCTTCCTGCCATTACTTTAAAGGGTGAGGAGAAGCAGATGATGGCGTTTGCAGGTTCTAAGGCAATCGGCGTAAATCCTCATTGTGAAGATGCAGATGTAGCAATTGCACTGGCAGCCTACCTTGGTGGGGAAGAGGCTCAGCGTACTCACTATGAGATGAGAGGAATCATTCCTACAAACAATACGGTTGCCGATGATGAAGCAGTAAAGGCTGATTTAGTGGCTAATGCACAGTCGGCAACCATCGCCAACACTTCTATCATGCAACCTATCTTATCTAACATGGGTAGATATTGGAGCCCGGCAGAGAATATGGGTAAAGCAATTGTTGCAAAAGAAGTTACGCATGAAAATGCAGCAGAGCAGACACGGCTTATGAATGAGTCTATGAATAAGGATGCTGTACAGTAGTTTTATCAGCCGGCGGCAAAACTGTCGCCGGCTTTCTTTGGAAGTGGGAGGGCATATTTGTGAGTAAGAGTTTTTCAAACCCACACACCCTGAGGGCAGCAATAGAATATGGTGATTTTGGAACCAGACTTTCTTTGATTTTCTGTGGCGCAGGCAATATTTTTCATAAGCAGATTGGGAAAGGGCTTTTGTTTCTGGCAATAGAAATGGGATATATTCTGTATATGATTGGAGCCGGGATTTCCTGCCTGCGTATGTTGCCTTCTCTTGGATGGTTAAAGCAGACAGAGGTGTGGAATGATGCAAAAGGTATTTATGAATACACAAAGGGACATAATTCTGTCCTTATCTTGTTATATGGTGTTGTAACTATTTGTATTTGTGTTTTATTTGTATTGTTTTGGAGAGGCTGTGTTATCAGTTCATATAAAGCACAGTGTAGTCTTTCAGAAGGAAAGCATGTATTTACCTTTAGAGAGGATGTTAAAGAATTATTTAATGGTAATCTGCAGAAACTGTTAATGTCTGTGCCGCTCATCGGTATTTTTGCATTTACGGTTCTTCCGCTGATTTTTATGATTTCCATGGCATTTACCAACTATAGTAAAATCGGTGGGCATCTGGTTTTATTTGATTGGGTGGGCCTGGAGAATTTTAAAAAGGTACTTAGCTTTAGTGATGCCATAGGTCAGACATTCTGGTCAGTTCTTGGATGGACCATCTGCTGGGCTGTCTTTGCAACTGTACTAAACTATATACTTGGTATGATTCTGGCGATTGCCATCAACCGTAAAGGAACTCGGGGGAAATTCTTTTGGAGATTCTGCTTTATGCTTTCTGTGGCGATTCCGCAGTTTGTATCCTTGCTCATCATCCGTACCATGTTTAATCAGGACGGTATTGTGAATCTCTTGTTAAAGGAAGCAGGATTAATCACGGAGTCCCTTCCGTTCTTTACCAGTGCTACCTGGGCGAGAGTGATGGTGATAGTTATTAATCTTTGGGTAGGTATTCCTTATACGATGATTCAGGCAACAGGTATTTTACAGAATATTCCACAGGAGCTTTATGAGTCTGCAAGAGTGGATGGCGCAGGTCCGATGGTGACTTTCTTTAAGATTACGCTGCCATATATGATGTTTGTAATGACTCCGTATCTGATTACCCAGTTTACTGGTAATGTAAATAATTTTAACGTTATTTATCTTTTAACCGGTGGTAATCCTACACCGGTTGGTTCCACGGCCGGTAAGACGGACTTACTTGTAACCTGGCTGTATAAGCTGACAGTAGAACAGCAGTATTATAACTTAGGTGCTGTTATCGGTATCCTGACATTTGTTGCTCTGGCCATTGTGGCACTGCTAACCTATCGTAACACCACATCCTATAAAGAAGAGGAGGGCTTTCAATAATGGAAAAGAAAAACACCGGCTCCGGGTCAGCAAAGCGATTTATTTCGAACTGTATTGTGCATGTAATATTGGCTATACTGGCTGTTATCTGGCTATTCCCTATTTTCTGGGTGGTTCTTACCAGTTTCAAAACGGATAAAGGACCTTATTCCACACGGCTTTGGCCGGAGGAATTTACGCTGGATAATTATGTGAGATTATTCACGGATAAGACAGTTCTGAACTTTCCACAGATGTTTAAGAATACCTTGTTCATTGCAGTATGCTGCTGCATTATATCTACTTTTATGGTACTATGCGTATCCTATTGTATGTCCAGACTTCGCTTCAAGATGCGTAGAACTTTTATGAATATGGCTATGATTCTGACCTTATTCCCGGGCTTTATGTCCATGATTGCTGTTTATTATATTTTGAAAGCCATCGGTCTGTCAGAGGGTTCGATGATTCGAGTTGCTCTCATCATGGTATATTCCGGAGGGGCCGGTTTAGGCTTCTATGTAGCCAAAGGCTTCTTTGATACGATTCCTAAGGCGCTGGATGAGGCTGCACTTCTTGATGGTGCTACCAAGTGGCAGGTATTTACGAAAATTACCATGCCTTTAAGTAAACCGATTATTGTGTATACAGTACTAACTTCCTTTATGGCGCCTTGGACGGATTTTATCTTTGCAAGAGTAATCACCCGGGCAAATGCTGAGTATTATACGGTATCTGTAGGTTTATGGAGGATGCTGGAGAAGGAATATATTACCAAGTGGTTTACCTCCTTTGCTGCCGGAGCAGTATGTATTTCTATTCCCATTGCAATTCTGTTCCTGGCAACACAGAAGTTCTATGCTGACGGTATGAGTGGAGCAGTGAAAGGGTAGAAATTTCATTTTCGGATTAGGGATATATTCTTCAATTCGGAATTATGGTATAATGACTCCAGAATCCAGCAGCTTCGCTGCTGTCGCGCTTTGCGCTTTAAGATTCTGTCGTTACCATATCAGGTGAAATCAAATGTCTGCTGCGCAGCCGCTTGATTTCCTGCTGACATGGTATAATGAGCCTTGCAGAGCTTAAGGAGGACGAAGGATGAAAAGATGGATTTGTATGATGCTGACAGTGGTAATGGTATTATCCATGGCAGGCTGTGGCGGAGAGAAGGTTGAAGTACCGGATGATAACTATCGTACCTATTATGAAGTGTTTGTCCGCTCCTTTTATGATAGTGATGGGGATGGAATCGGGGATATTGCGGGACTTACCAAGAAGCTGGATTATATAGAGGAACTTGGATTTAACGGAATCTGGCTGATGCCAATCATGCCATCTATGACCTACCATAAATACGATGTAACGGATTATTATTCAATTGATAGTGAATATGGTACATTGGATGATTTTAAGGTTTTCCTGGAGGAGGCACACAAGAGAGAAATCAATGTTATTATTGATATGGTATTTAATCATACCTCTTCGGAGCATCCTTGGTTTAAGGAAGCTTGCAGTTATTTAAAGTCTTTAAAGCCGGGGCAGGAGCCGGATGTGAAAGTATGTCCTTATGTGGATTACTATCATTTCACCAGAGAAGGAGGTTCCGGCTATTCCGTTGTAGATGGTACGGACTGGTATTATGAGAGTATATTCTGGTATGGTATGCCGGATCTTGATTTGTATAATCCCGAGGTGCGCAGAGAATTGGAGGCGATTGCAGACTTCTGGCTTTCCATGGGGGTTGACGGGTTCCGTCTGGATGCTGCAAAAGAGTATGTAACCGGAAGTACAAGTAAGAATGTAGAGATTTTGTCCTGGTATGTGGATTATGTAAAAGCAGGTTATCCGGATGCCTATCTGGTGGCAGAGGTATGGGATACGTTAGAGACTATTACTGCATTTTATGAGAGTGGAATAGATAGTATTTTTAATTATCCTTTCGGAAACAATGACGGTAAGCTGGTTAGTGTGGTGAAAAAGGCCGGAGACGGTAAGTCCGGAACAAGCTTTGCTACAGTGCTGGAATCGGTGGAGAGTCAGTTTAAATCCATGAATCCGGGTATGATAGATGCCCCATTTTTGAGTAATCACGACACCGGACGTATCGCAGGTTTTTTGGCACCAACTCAAGAGAAGATTAAGTTTGGAGGCGCATTAAATCTCTTGATGAGCGGTAGCAGCTTTGTATATTACGGAGAGGAAATCGGAATGAAAGGCTCAGGGCAGGATGAGAATAAGCGCGCACCCATGCGTTGGGCAACGGACGGTGGTGAGGGGATGACTAATCCGCCACCTAATATGGGAGATGTGAAGCAGAAGTATGATACATTGGATATCCAGATGGAGGATATGGATTCTATTTATAATTACTATAAGAATGCCATAGGAATTCGAAATAAATACCCTGAGATTGCAAGGGGAAGTCAGAGCGCCGTAACTTTGGATGACGGAGATATTATTGTGATTGCGAAGATGTACGGAGAAGAAGTAACCTATGTGGTTGCAAATAATTCGGAAGTGGATAAGAGTGTTTCGCTTACAGGAACTGCAATGGAGGGCTGTAGGGTGAAGAGTAGTCTGGTAACTACTCCAAGTACGCAGAAAGGAAGCATTTCCTTATCCGGAGATACTTTGAACCTTCCACCTTTTGGAGTATGTATTTTAAAGTAAATGCATGGAGGAGCAGGGATGCGTTTTTGTTTTGGGAAAAGTAACTGGAAGGATATTTCCAAAGGACAGGAGAAGTGCTTTTTACTCACCAATGGGCTGGGCGGATATGCCAGCCTGTCCATGGTGGGCTCTAATGATAGAAATGACCAGGCGCTTCTGATGGCAGCCCTTGTATCGCCAAATAAGAGATATCATATGCTGACCAATATCAAAGAGAAGCTTTGTATGGAGCGCGGAGATATTTCTCTTTACAGTCAGCAAATGATAGAGAACGGAGAAATAGGTAGTCGTAATGGCTACCTATTCTTGAATGAATTTGTTTATGATACGTTGCCGGTATGGACTTATCAGGCTAAGGGGATTGAGCTTCGAAAGACTGTTGTAATGCCACAGGGGGAAAATGCGGTAGGAATTCATTATAAGATATATAAGGAATGTGAGGAACCGGTTACTTTGGAGGTAACGCCTCTTTTTCAGTTTGTACCTAAGGGGCAACGTCTGGAGAAAACACAGAATTTTGTATTTGCCGGAAACTCTGTAAAAAGTGAAGGATTGGAGCTTTTTTTGCAGACGGACGGCAGAGTGGAGGAACTACCTCTTTCCTACGAAGAGAATCTGTATTATGAGAAGGATGCCAGGGACGGTAGGGATTATGTAGGATGCAGTGCCTGTAATCATCGGATTTTCTTTGAAGTTTCTAAAAAGGAGCAGGAGTTTTATATTATCTATTCCATGGAAAGTGGAATACGGTCCATGGAACGAATGATTTCGGAGGCCATAAAGCATAACGAGGAACTGATAAATAAAAGCGGCCTGGTAGGTGACGTGGCACAGGAATTGGTAAAGGGTGCGTACAGTTATGTGTCGTCCAAGACTTCAACGGGAGGAAAAACCATTCTGGCAGGCTTTCCTTTCTTTTCCGATTGGGGAAGAGATACCATGATTGCGTTGCCGGGATGCTGTATCGCAACCGGACAGTTTCAGGCTGCAAAATCCATTTTACGTACCTTTATGAAGTATTGTTATAAAGGGTTGATGCCCAATCTTTTCCCGGAGGGGGAGGAGCAGGCACTTTACAATACGGTGGATGCAGCCCTTTTATTTATACAGGCAGTATATGAGTACTATAAGGCTACGGGAGACACCGGTTTTGTAAAAGAAGCCCTTCCGATAATTGAGGATATTATTGACTGGTACCGTAAGGGAACGGATTTCCATATCGGCATGGATAAGGACGGTTTAATTATGGCAGGGGGAGAATTGGAACAGGTGACCTGGATGGATGTGAGGGTGGGAGATATCTTACCTACGCCGAGGCACGGAAAGCCGGTAGAGATTAATGCTTATTGGTACAATGCGTTAATGATAGCAGATGAGTTTCGGGAAAAAGTATGTGGAAAGCAGGTTGTTTATGCAACGCTTGCAGAGCGGGTGAAGGAAAGCTTTTTGCGGGCTTTCTGGATGGAAGATAAGGGATATTTAAGAGATGTTGTCAGTATAAATGAGGACAATATCCGGGAATTGGTAAAGTGCCGTAGAGCTGAAGGGAGAGACTGTGATAGAGAATCTTTGAGACGCCAGGGGATACCGGATGAACAGTTGCGTCCAAATCAGATTTGGGCAGTTTCACTTCCCCACAGTATGCTGAATGAGGAGCAGGCACATAGCGTATTAAAAATTGTGTATGAAAAACTTTATACGCCTTATGGGCTGCGTTCTTTATCCCATGATGACGAAGATTATCATCCTCTTTATGAGGGAGCGCAGCAACAACGAGACATGGCTTATCATCAGGGGACCGTGTGGGCTTATCTGTTGGGACAGTATTATCTGGGGTATTTGAGGGTGGCAGAGGATAAAAAAAAGG
Organism: Acetatifactor sp.; assembly: GCA_045541195.1. Lineage (GTDB taxonomy): Bacteria > Bacillota > Clostridia > Lachnospirales > Lachnospiraceae > Acetatifactor. The sequence goes on from JAZQIQ010000013.1 coordinate 101,105, forward strand.
CAGCTGCTACGGTAAGGAGGCAGTTGGAATCCATGGTTAGCTGCCTGGCTGAGGGGTGTCTTGGACATATTGCAGAGGTGTATGACGGTGTGAAGCCTACGGTATCAAAGGGATGCTTTGCCCAGGCATGGAGTACTGGCGAAATCCTTCGAGTGTATGCTACTTTAGAGGCGCTATATGACATTGTAGATACTGTGAAGCTAGTGGAAAAAACGTAACAATTTAATAGTATTAGTAAATTTGTAGAAGAGTAGGTCAAAAGTACCTGCTCTTTTGCTTTTCTTTTATGCAATTATTACAAAAATGAAAAATATTGTACAAAATTATTAGAAAAGTTGTATAATATAAGAGTAATAAATTGACGCTTCATAGCGCCAGAGCTTTGGAGGGAAACATGGGAGACGTAGAAAAGAGAAGAAAAGGACTGAAACTGACAGGAAAAATCGTAATTTCTGCGCTGATACCGCTTGTATTATTGGTTATATTTGCGGGATTGGCAATTGAGGCAGTGGCCAGTGATACGGCAGAGAGACTTGTGGAGCATGAATTGAACACAGCAGCTTATGCTCTTACCAATAAGCTTCGGGCTGCAGGTGATGGAGGAAATTATGAGGCATTACTTAAGGAGTTTGCAGAGTCTACAGATATTGATGCTGTACTTTTTGAAGGGAAAAATGCAATTGCGGCCAGTTCGGGAAATGCCGGTGACAATGTTTTGACAGATAAAGATTATCAGACATTGACGTCTGACGGAAGTATGTTTGATGTGGATATGAATATTCATGGTATATCCCATATGGCATATGGAGAAGTTTTATCTGATGGCAAAATAATTATGACCGCCATGGAGAATGATTATATTATATCCATCTATTATAGTTTGGTAAGAGCGAATCTTATTTTCCTGGCAGCGATTGCAGCTATTACTTGTGCAATCATTGGTGCAGTAGTAATTATTATTGTAAAAGCCATTACCAGAGCAGTTAAGAATCTGGATAAGGTGGCTTCCGGTGAGTTGAACTTTGATATTGATGGAAAATTAATCAGACGTAGTGATGAGGTTGGTAACATTGCAAGAAATATCAACGGATTGATTCAGAGTCTTGCACAGACTATTACCGGAATTTTAGGTAATGTGGATACTTTGAATTCCTTCTCTAATGAATTCAAGGGCAGCTTTGAGCAGATGAATGAGACCATTGCAAATGTAAATCTTGCAGTGGAAGAAATTGCGCAGGGGGCTACCAGTCAGGCGCAGGAAACCCAGAAGGTAAACGAGCAGGTATTAGAGATTGGTAACTCTATTGATGAGACCAATAGAAACGTGGAAGCGTTAGCTGAAACTGCCAGTGAAATGAAGAAGCAGAATGCACTTATGAATGAGACCATGCGTGAACTTATGGAAATCAGTGAGCGTACCAAGCTGTCCATCAATCTAGTGCATGAGCAGACTGATATTACTAATAAGTCTGCTCAGGATATCAGCGAAGCAGTAAATATTATCGCAGATATTGCAACAGAGACCAATTTGCTTTCCTTAAATGCAAGTATTGAGGCGGCAAGAGCCGGTGAGCAGGGCCGAGGTTTTGCGGTTGTTGCAGATCAGGTTCGTAAGCTGGCAGAACAGTCCAATGAGGCTGCTGGTCAGATTGCACAGATTTTGGCAGCTCTTCTTAATAATGCTAACAGCAGTGTTGTAACAATGCAGGAGGTACTTGGAGAGATTAATCTTCAAAGTGAGAAGCTGGCAGATACACAGAAGGTATTTGAAGGATTAAATGGAGAAATCGGTTCTGTTCTTCAGGCTGTGAATAATATGACCACAGAAATCGGTAATTTGAATGGTGCCAAGGAAGAGGTTATGACCAGTATTGATAATCTGTCTGCCATTTCGGAAGAGAATGCAGCTAGTACTCAGGAGACCTCTGCATCCATGACAGAGCTTGACAGAATGGTACATAGCTGTACACAGGCGACGCAGGATTTAGTATCTATTTCCGAGAATTTGAATACAAATATGAGTAAATTCAAACTGTAAAGAGATATGGGAAGGGAGCATCATTGATGCTCCTTTTTTTTATGTGTATAATGACTTCGGAATCTTAACTGATTCTTTGCTCTATTGTTGTTATAATATCAAATTGGTGAGGTGTGTATGAAAAGGTATTGGTTGATTGTTAAGAATATTGCATTTTCCTTCATCGTCTGGAGTGTTTTTCTGGTGCTTAGTGTCTGTGTGGAGGAATGGCTTGGAACCGGAACGATGGTACCTGCAATTTTTGCCCTTGCGGTTTTCCTGATTTCACTGTATACAGACGGATATGTGTATGGAATCGTGGCATCACTTCTTAGCGTACTGGTACTGAATTATGCATTTACATTTCCTTTTTTTAAATTCAATTTCAGTATTCCGGAGAATTTAATTTCTGCAATTATCATGTTGATCATAACTATTATGTCAAGTGCACTGGCAACAAAAATTAAGAATCAGGAGATGATGAAAGCAGAAACCTATAAGGAAACCATGCGTGCCAATCTGCTTCGTGCGGTTTCTCATGATTTACGTACACCACTGACCACAATCTATGGATGTAGCAGTGCAATAGAAGAGAAGCTGGATGATCTGTCTAAAGAACAGCTTCTACAATTGGTGCGTGGAATCAAAGAAGATTCTCAGTGGCTTATTGGAATGGTGGAAAATCTGTTGTCCGTCACCAGAATTGATAATGATGGTGTAAAGCTTGTCAAAACGCCTACTGTATTAGAGGAGTTGATTGATATTGTTTTGATGCGTTTTAAAAAGCGTTATCCCGGGCAGAAGATACAGGTGTATATTCCGGAGGAGTTTATCAGTATTCCTATGGATGCCGTACTGATTGAACAGGTAATCGTGAATATTCTGGAGAATGCAGTGCTGCATGCAACGGGAATGACCCGATTGGAACTCAAGGTACATACCGACGGAAAACAGGCGATTTTCGAGATTATGGATGATGGTTGCGGAATTGATAAGGAGCGCATGGAGAATATCTTTGCAGGATATTTTGAAATGAAAGATGCTCCTGTAGATCATCAGAAGCGAAGTATGGGAATCGGTCTTTCTGTTTGTTCCTCTATAATCAGTGCACATGGGGGCAAGATTAGTGTGGAAAATAGAAAGGAAGGCGGATGCATATTCCGTTTTGTTTTGGACATGGAGGAGGAAGAATGTGAGTAATCTGCACAAGGTACTGGTAATTGAAGATGAACAGAATATTTGCAATTTTCTTAGGACTGTGCTGGAAACCCATGATTACCAGGTCTTGGTAGCCGGTAATGGAAGCAATGGAAGAACCATGTTTTTATCTCATAATCCGGATTTAGTAATCTTGGATTTAGGATTACCGGATATAGATGGAACTGAGTTGATTAAGGTAATTCGTAAGGCTTCGGAGGTCCCCATTATCGTTCTTTCTGCCAGAAGTAATGAAAAAGATAAAGTGTTGTCGCTGGATTTGGGAGCAAATGATTATGTGACTAAGCCTTTTGGAACAGAGGAGCTTTTGGCAAGAGTTCGTGCTGCAATCCGCAGTAATCGGTTTGCAGGTGGTCGTCCTGTAAGTCAGAAGTTTGTGTTACAAGACATGGTTATTAATTATGACGCACGAATCATCACCATAGAAAAAAAGGAAATAAAGCTGACTCAGACAGAATATAATATTGTGGAGCTTTTATCTATTCATGCCGGAAGAGTGTTGACCTATTCTGAGATTGTAAAGAAGGTATGGGGATATTCAGACAGTGGAAGTATTAAAAAGCTTCAGGTAAACATGGCCAATATACGCAAAAAATTCGGAGAAAAGCCGGGAGAATATCGTTACATATTAAATGAACTGGGTGTTGGATACCGAATGAATGCAGATACCGAAGAAATCACCGAATAAGATATGTAAGGAGATTTTTATGGATATTTTTGTATGGATTTTCTTTATTGTTGAGGCAATTATTGGAGTTGGTTCCAGTGTCGGTATAGTAGTGTTATTATTTGGAACGTTGGGCTATAAGATTATGCGCAAGGTGAAATATGGTATATCTCTGTTTAATTAAGAGAGAAAAATAAGAGTGTATATTTTTTTCAAAAGCTATGATAAAATGTTAAAAGATATTTTATCATAGCTTTTGTTAGGAATAGGATATATATGAAGAAGTATTTAAAGATTCCCGCAGTTATCTTGGGCATATTATTAGCTGTTGTTATAATATATGTGGCGTATGTTTTTTTGACATATCATAGAATTGAGGATTATCAGTCTCTTATGGTGAATGCATCTACAGAAGACGCTGAGATTTCTAAAGTAAGAGTGGGTGATGTGTATGGTGCAGTTTCATACAATGCCGGATTTGGAGCGTATCTGCCTGAGTTTAGCTTTTTTATGGATGGCGGGATAGAGTCGCGAGCGAAGAATGAAGAGAGTGTATATTACTCTATTAATGGTGCTGTAGACTATATTAAGACATATGCTCCTGATTTTCTGTTTCTACAAGAAATAGACTTAAACAGTACCAGAAGTTATCATATTAATCAGTATGAGTTATTGCGAAACAGCTTTGGAAATATGCAGTCTACTTTTGCTGTAAACTATGATTCTGCGTATTTGATGGTGCCACTTTTGGAACCTCATGGAAAGAGTAATTCCGGAATTGCAACTTTTTCAGCTTATGAAATGACAGAGGGAGTGCGCAGGAGTCTTCCTATTTCAGAATCTGTAATGAAGCTGGTGGATTTGGATAGATGTATTTCTGTGAATCGTTTACCGGTAGAGAATGGGAAAGAACTTATTTTAGTGAATGTGCATATGTCTGCATATGGTAGCGATGATGCGGTACGTGAAGGGCAGATTGGTCTTCTGGTGCAGGTTATGGAAGAGGAGTATTCTAAAGGAAATTATGTGATTGTGGGAGGAGATTATAATCACAATTTAAAGCTGTTAGAGGATGTGGATGGAGAATTCGAATCATGGGCATATCCTTTTCCGAGAGAGGCTTTGCCGGAGTATTTTTCTTTCTGTATAGATGGTTTTTCTGAGGAAGATAGAGAAGTAATGTGGAATACTTCACGTAATGCGGATATGGCGTATGTTCCGGATGTGACCTATACGATTACATTGGATGGATTTATTGTGTCTGATAATGTAGAGTGTGTGAAATATGAACATTTAAATACTGGCTATGCCTACTCGGATCACGAACCGGTATATATGGAATTTAAGTTGAAATAGTGTGGAAGAGCCGGTATGAATACGTATCGGCTTTTTCTTGCATTTTGTATCGAGAAATGATATAGTTGTGATGGGTTAGATGGAACTAACTACATATATTAACATAGGAGGTATGATTATGACTATAAATGTTTTTTTAGGGATTATTGTTCCTTTTCTGGGGACGACACTTGGTTCCGCATTGGTATTTTTGATGCGCGGAGAGATGAATAAAAATGTGCAGCGTGCATTAACCGGATTTGCTGGTGGTGTGATGGTTGCGGCATCTGTTTGGAGTCTGCTTATTCCGGCTATGGATCAATCTGCTCATATGGGAAAGCTATCCTTTATTCCGGCAGTTGTAGGATTTTTGTTGGGGATTGCATTTTTACTGATATTGGATACGTTCACGCCGCACATGCATTTAAATAGTGATAAGGCAGAGGGAGTAAAGGTAAAGTTGGATAGAACTACCATGTTGGTATTTGCGGTAGCACTCCACAATATTCCGGAAGGAATGGCAGTTGGAGCTGTTTTTGCAGGTCTTATCTCAGATTCTTCTGAGATAACGCTTTTGGGAGCATTTGCCTTATCTATTGGAATTGCAATTCAGAATTTTCCGGAGGGGGCAATTATATCCATGCCTTTAAAGGCTGAGGGCGTATCCAAGGGAAAGGCTTTTCAGTATGGTGCGTTATCCGGAATCGTAGAACCCTTGGCTGCTATTGTAACAATACTATTATCAGGGATAATGATTCCGATTTTACCGTACTTATTGAGTTTTGCTGCAGGAGCGATGATTTATGTAGTGGTGGAGGAGTTGATTCCGGAAATGTCAGAAGGAGAACATTCGAATGTGGGGACCATTTTCTTTGCCTTGGGCTTTTCTTTGATGATGATGTTAGATGTGGCACTGGGCTAATCAATCGGGCCGTCGCAGTTTTGCGGCGGTCTTTTGCTGCATATGATAGCTTTCAGACATGCAACACAGGGGAGACACGCCTCCTATATTCACGCACGGTTCAGAATACTTGAATTTCTAAGAAGCTTATTTTACGTTTTTAAGATTATCGGAGTCTTTTTCAAACCCGAGCAATCTGCAGGAATATGTCCGTATCAATAAAGAGCTCCGAAAAAATTTTGTGTAGTTCTTAGCATGTGCAGAGAGCAAAACCAAGGTGCCACAGCTTTGTCTCAGCGGAGCGGACCAAAGTGGGGCACCTTGTAATAAGATTTTGCGAGCGCACATGCTTAGAACTACTAGAAATTTTTTCAAGTCTTTATGATACGGATATATTCCTGCAGATTGTCGGTTGGGAAAAAGATAACGAAAAATGAGCTTCTTGAAATTACTATGTATTCTGCACAGTTTGTGAATATAGGAGGCGTGTCTCCCTTGTGGTGCATGATTTTCGGAAGGATAGGCACAAAGAAAGACCGCTACCCGAAGGGTAACGGCCCGTGTTGTTTTGATAGTGATTAGATATTTTTCAGTGCATTTTCTACATCTGCGATGATGTCATCTACATTTTCGATACCAACAGAAAGTCTTACAAGGTCAGGTCCTACGCCGGCTGCAATGAGCTCGGCATCGTTCATCTGACGATGGGTAGCGGAAGCCGGATGAAGTACACAGGTATGTGCATCTGCTACATGTGTTGCAATCATGGCAACCTTAAGGCCTGCCATGAACTTTTCAGCAGCCTTACGACCACCCTTTACACCGAAGGCAATAACGCCACAAGTGCCGTTTGGCATCATTTTCTGCGCTAAATCGTAATACTTGTTGCTCTTAAGTCCCGGATAATTTACCCATTCGATCATAGGATGAGCCTCTAAGAATTCCGCAACTTTCTGTGCGTTCTCGCAGTGGCGAGGCATACGCACATGTAAGGATTCTAAGCCGAGATTTAATAAATAAGCGTTCATAGGTGCCTGAATGGAACCAAAATCTCTCATGAGCTGTGCAGTACACTTGGTAATGAAAGCACCACCCAAACCGAATTTCTCTGCATATACAACACCGTGATAAGAGTCATCCGGAGTAGTAAGTCCCGGGAATTTGTCCGCATGAGCCATCCAGTCGAATTTACCGGAATCTACAATACAGCCACCAACTGCAGCATCATGACCATCCATATACTTGGTGGTAGAATGGGTAACAATATCTGCACCCCACTCAAAAGGACGGCAGTTGATTGGGGTTGCAAAGGTGTTATCGATGATAAGAGGAACTCCATGCTCATGAGCTGCCTTTGCAAACTTCGGGATATCCAAAACGATAAGTGCCGGATTAGCAATGGTTTCACCAAAGACCGCCTTGGTATTAGGCTTAAATGCAGCAGCTAACTCTTCTTCGCTACAATCAGGATCGATGAAAGTGAATTCAATACCCATACGCTTCATGGTTACGGAGAACAGATTAAACGTTCCGCCGTAAATTGTAGAAGCAGCGATAACGTGATCACCACAACCTGCAATATTAAATACTGCGTAGAAATTCGCAGCCTGACCGGAGGAGGTAAGCATTGCTGCGCTGCCGCCTTCTAATGCGCAGATTTTCGCTGCAACATAATCATTGGTAGGGTTCTGTAATCTGGTATAGAAGTAGCCGGAAGCCTCTAAGTCAAAAAGCTTACCCATATCCTCACTGGAATCATACTTAAAGGTAGTACTCTGAACGATAGGAATCATACGGGACTCGCCGTTTTTGGGTTCGTATCCGGCCTGGATACACATGGTTTCTCTTTGCATATTATTGTCTCCTTTATAGAGTTATTTGTTGAGGTTTTTATTGGCAGTGGAGAGCATCAGTTTAATACGATTTAACTGATTAACTTCACTTGCGCCCGGATCGTAGTCAATAGCTACAATGTTAGCCTCAGGATGGGACTTGCGGATTGCCTTGATAACACCCTTACCAACTACGTGGTTAGGGAGGCATCCGAAGGGCTGGGTACACACAATATTAGGTACTTCGTCATGAATCAGTTCCATCATTTCACCGGTTAAGAACCATCCTTCGCCGGTCTGGTTCCCGATGTCTACGATAGGTTCAGCCATCTTAACGATTTCCTTAATCGGAGTCGGTGCGGTAAAGTGCTTACTGTTTTTCAGGGCCTTTACGGTGCTGCCGCGAAGGATATGCTCAATGGCCCAGATACCAAAGTTACAAATCTTGGCAGCCTTCTTGCTGGTGCCAAGGTGCTCAGCCTTGTAAATCTGATTGTAAAAGCAATAGAGCAAAAAGTCAATTAAATCCGGTACAACTGCTTCGGCACCTTCCGACTCTAAGAGTTCCACAAGGTGATTATTACCGGCAGGAGAGAACTTTACAAGAATCTCACCAACCACACCTACACGGGGCTTCTTAATGTCTTTGATTTCGATAGCATCAAATTCTTCAACAATCTGTCTGCACATTTTGTTAAACTTGGAAAGCTTAATCTTGGGTGCGGATACATAATCAATTACAATCTTTTTCCACTTTTCATGGACTGCATTTACACTGCCCGGAACTGCTTCGTAGGGGCGCATACGATAGGTACAGCGCATGAAGATATCACCGAACTGTGCGGCCAATGCCACGCGGAGAAGCATATCTGCATTCATATTAAAGCCCGGATTGGTTTCGATACCGCCCAGATTCAGGGAAATAACCGGAATCTGCTGCATTCCTGCCTTTTCTAACGCTCTACGAATAAAGCCGATGTAGTTGGTAGCACGGCATCCGCCACCGGTCTGGGTAATAATCAGAGCTGTCTTATTTAAATCATACTTACCGGAAAGCAGGGCTTCCATCAGCTGTCCCACAACCAATAAGGACGGGTAGCAGGCATCGTTGTTAACATACTTTAATCCAACATCCACAGAGTGCTTGTTATCGTTGTCCAATACTTCGAAGTTATAGCCACAAGCTGCAAACGCCGGACCTACCAATTCGAAATGGATAGGGGACATCTGAGGACAAAGAATAGTGTAATTTTTACGCATTTCTTCCGTAAATACCACTTTATTAATAGCACTGGAACGAATGGTACGCTGTTTGTTCATTTTCTCTCTGACACGTAGGGCTGACAGAAGAGAACGGATGCGGATACGCGCTGCACCAAGGTTATTAACCTCATCAATCTTTAAGCATGTGTAAATCTTGTCTGAGCCGGACAGAATATCGTTTACCTGATCGGTGGTAACGGCATCCAGACCACAACCGAAGGAATTAAGCTGAATTAAATCCAGGTTTTCCACAAGCTTTACGTAGCTTGCTGCTGCGTAAAGTCGTGAATGATACATCCACTGGTCGGATACGATAAGCGGTCTTTCGGGCTCTGCCAGATGAGAAATAGAATCCTCAGTCAGTACGGCAATATCGTAGGAAGTAATCATTTCCGGAATACCATGATTGATTTCCGGATCGATGTGATATGGACGTCCGGCAAGAACAATACCGCGCTTACCGGTTTCCTTTAAGTAGTTTAGTACCTCCTCGCCCTTTTTCTTCATGTCTTCACGGGCATTTGCCATTTCCTGCCATGCTTTATGTACAGCAGTCTTGATTTCCACTGCAGGAATGGTCCTGAATTCCTTAATCAAAGCCTGAGAAATGGTTTCTTCGCTTAAGAAGGACATAAATGGATTGATCAGGGTTACTTCACCGCTTGTGATCTCTTCCACATTATTCTTAATATTTTCGGAGTAAGAGGTAACAATCGGACAGTTGTAGTGATTGTTGGACTCTTCAAATTCATTTCGTTCATAGAATACAGCAGGGTAGAAAATCTTCTTGATGCCCTGCTTAATCAGCCAGGTCACGTGACCATGGGCAAGCTTAGCCGGGTAGCACTCGGATTCACTGGGGATGGACTCAATACCAAGCTCATAAATCTTACGGTTGGAAACCGGAGAGAGTACCACACGATAGCCCAGCTGCGTTAAAAAGGTATGCCAGAACGGGTAATTCTCATACATATTCAAAACTCGCGGTACACCGATTTCTCCACGGGGAGCCATATTGATATCCAGTGATTCATAGTCGAAATATCTTTTTAATTTGTACTCAAAAAGGTTGGGTACATTGCCGGCGTTCTTCTGACCGCCGATACCGCGCTCGCAGCGGTTACCGGATATGTACTGTCTGCCACCGGAGAACTTATTGATGGTAAGACGGCAGTTGTTGGTACAGCCACGGCACTTTGCCATGCTGGTATCAAACTTTAAGTCACAAATCTGCTGATAGGTCAGCATAGATGTTTCATAGTCCTCTGTATAACGTTCTCTTGCGATAAGGGCAGCACCGAAAGCACCCATGATACCTGCAATGTCGGGACGGATGGCTTCACAGCCTGCAATTTTTTCAAAGCTTCTGAGAACTGCATCGTTGTAGAAGGTACCACCCTGCACAACGATTTCCTTACCAAGCTCGGAGGCATCGGATACTTTAATAACCTTAAAGAGCGCATTTTTGATAACCGAGTAAGCAAGACCGGCGGAAATATCCGAAACGGAAGCACCTTCTTTCTGTGCCTGCTTAACCTTGGAGTTCATAAATACGGTACAGCGGGTACCAAGATCGATAGGATGTTCCGCAAAAAGAGCAGCCTTAGCAAAGTCCTGTACACTGTAATTTAAGGATTTCGCAAAGGTCTCGATAAAGGAACCGCAGCCGGAAGAGCAGGCTTCATTTAATTGTACACTGTCAACGGTCTGGTTCTTGATTTTAATACATTTCATGTCCTGACCGCCGATGTCCAAGATACAGTCAACGTTAGGATTAAAAAAGGCTGCAGCATAGTAGTGTGCAACAGTCTCCACTTCACCATCATCTAAAAGGAACGCCGCTTTCATCAGTGCCTCACCGTAGCCGGTGGAACAGGAGCGGACGATATTAACATCTTCCGGAAGAAGAGTATAAATCTCTTTTAAGGAGTCAATGGCAGTTGCCAAAGGACTTCCGTTATTATTGGAGTAGAAGGAGTAAAGAAGGGCTCCGTCATCACCTACCAGTGCAATCTTAGTGGTGGTGGAGCCGGCGTCGATTCCCAAGAATGCATTGCCGTGGTAATTCTCCAAATCTCCGGTAAGTACCTTATGAGAGTCGTGTCTGGTGACAAATTCATCATACTCTTCGCTGTTTGCAAAGAGCGGTTCCATACGCTCAACTTCAAATTCCATCTTGATATCAGAAGAGAGCTTTCCAACCATTTCTTCTAACGAAAAGGAAACCTCCGGTTTGGCATTTAAGGCAGAACCGATGGCTGCGAAAAGGTGGGAATTATCCGTATCGATGATATGCTCCTCGTCCAGCTTTAGGGTGCGGATAAATGCAGCCTTCAACTGGTCTAGGAAATGAAGGGGACCACCTAAAAATGCCACGTGACCACGGATGGGCTTACCACAGGCAAGACCGGAAATGGTCTGGTTTACCACCGCCTGGAAAATGGATGCGGATAAATCCTCTTTGGTAGCACCATCATTAATCAGGGGCTGGATATCGGTCTTTGCAAAAACACCGCATCTTGCAGCGATGGTGTATAAGGATTTGTAATTTTTTGCGTACTCATTTAAGCCGGAGGCATCGGTCTGAATCAGGGATGCCATCTGGTCAATGAAGGAACCGGTACCACCGGCGCAGATACCGTTCATACGCTGCTCCACATTACCGCCTTCAAAATAAATGATTTTCGCATCCTCACCACCCAGCTCGATTGCTACATCCGTCTGAGGTGCCAACTCCTGCAGGGAAGTGGCAACGGCAATAACTTCCTGGGTAAAGGGAACTCCCAGATGGTTTGCCAAAGTCAGACCGCCGGAACCGGTAATCATAGGGTGTAATGTAATATTTCCAAGGGAGTCGTAGGCTTTTTTTAATAATCCGGCCAAAGTCTCCTTGATATTTGCGAAATGTCTTTCATAATCAGAGAAAACAATCTCTTTAGCGTCATTTAAAATAGCAATTTTAACGGTTGTAGAACCGATATCAATGCCTAAAGTAAAGTTCTTCGTCATTTGTTTTCAACTCTTTCTTTATTATTATTCATTTTTCGACATACGTGGACATTATACGCCTCTGTGGGGCAAAAATCAACTTCTCCATAGTACTATAAGTAGTTAAGAATTTCTAAACAAATTATATTTTTCTGAAAATGCGGGGCGTTTTGTTTACGAATGCAAAAAGGAAGTGTTATAATTACTCTGAATTATTATGTTTTGCTTGGAGGAGTATATGAGTAAATTTGAAAAAAAATTTGGAAAATACGCCATTTCTAATTTGACGGCAATTCTGATTATGTGCTATGTGGCAGGCTACATTATCCAGTTTGTCAACCCCAATTTGTTACTGTTTTTAACATTGGATCCATATAAGATTTTACATGGGCAGGTTTGGCGACTGGTGACATGGATTATCGCACCGCCGTCTTCATTGGATATCTTTACCCTTTTAATGTTATTCTTTTATTATTCCGTAGGTAATACATTGGAACGCACGTGGGGAACTTATCGCTATAATGTGTACATTTTCTCCGGAATGCTGTTTACCATTGTTGCAAGTTTTGCAGCAATGATAATTTGTTATGTAATATATGGGGACTTAATTGCGACTAAAGAAACAGCAGAGATAGTTTTCCTAAGCGGAAGTACCATGTTCAGTACCTATTATGTGAATATGTCTATTTTGCTTGCTTTTGCGGCGACCTTCCCAGAGGCACAGATTCTGCTGATGTATATTGTTCCGGTACGTATGAAGTGGATGGGGCTGATTTATGCCGGTTATCTGTTGGTGGATTTTGTAGTAGGTGTTGGTAATCCGTTGTATGATATCTTCAAGAGATGTGCTATTGCGGCATCGGTGGTAACTTTTGTAGTATTCTGGCTGACCTCTAAGAATTCTCTTCATATGTCGCCCGGACAGGTGAAGCGTCGTGCCAAGTTCCGCAGTGAAGTGAGACGAGCACCGTCTCCAAAGATGTCCGGTCATAAGTGTGCGGTTTGCGGACAGACCGATGAAGATAATGAGAATCTGGAGTTTAGATACTGTTCAAAGTGTAACGGTAATTATGAATATTGCCAGAATCATTTGTTTACCCATGAACACGTGAAGTAACAGCTCACTCGTGCGTCATAAGGGGCGAAGCATATGCTTGCATAATGCGCAGCACGTTTGAACGCACGAAGGGAGCGCCGGTTCATGAGCAAAGTTAGCTACGAAGTAGCGGAAAAGAGGCGGAGCCTCCTTTGCGAATGGCGCGGGTGAGCGTTGCAGCGTGCGAATGGCGCGAGTGAGCGAAGCGGCGTTAATGGTAATTTTGATATAAGGAGATTGACGAGAATGAATAGAGAAGTTTTATTTGCGCAGACCTTAGAGAAGGTGCGTGCCCTTGCCAAGGAACAGGGAAATTGTATTATGGAAAGTCAGGTACAGGAAGCTTTTGCAGAGCTGGAGTTGTCCGGTGAGCAGCTGCAGATGGTATATGATTATCTGGTAAAGCATAAGGTGGGAATCAATCAGCCGGTGAATATGGATGATTTTCTTTCGGATGAGGAGAGAAATTATTTGCAGGACTATCTGGACGAGCTGGCGCTTTTGGAGCCTCTTTCTAATGGAGAGAAGGAAGCTGTGACTATTTCTGCCATGGCGGGAGACCCGGATGCGCAGGCCAAGTTAATTGAAGTCTTTTTGCCGGAGGTAGTAGAGATTGCCAAGATTTATACGGGAATGGGTGTATTGATTGAAGACTTAATCGGTGAAGGCAACGTGGCACTTACCATGGGTGTATCCATGCTGGGATGCGTGGAGAAACCGGCAGAAGCTCAGGGAATGCTGGCAAAGATGATTATGGATGCCATGGAGGAATATATATCTGAGAATGCTGATGCGGAAAAGGCGGATCAGAAGGTGGCAGATAAGGTAAACAAGGTGATGGAAAAAGCTAAGGCCCTTTCCGAGGATTTACATCGGAAGGTAACTGTGGAGGAGCTTTCCCAAGAGACTCGTATGAGCGAAAAGTATATCCGGGAAGCGATGCGTTTTTCAGGCAATCAGATTGAATACATTGAAGAGGAACAAGAGTAAAAGGGTAGACTATGAAGACACAGAGTTATGAAGATTTTAAATATGTGATGGTGGATACCTCCTATATATATCTTGGAGCAAAGTACACTTATGGGGAATTGCTTGAAAATGAAGATGTGGCTTTTAAATTGAGAACGATTTTTGAGCGTTACATATTGCCGGAATTATCCCGTGATACTACCTTGGAAGCGCATTTTATGAATATGACAAAGGATTTGGCATATAAGACATACAAGCAGCTTAAGATAAAGTTGAAGGTCAGCAGGCCGGTGGAGCAGAAGAATATTTTTGGAAAGACTTCAAAAAAATACATTACGGAAAATGTACCGCTGGATAAGTTTTTAGAAATGAAGCAGAATGGGGAAGTTCTGGTTCAAGAAGTTGTGTTTGGCAAGCTGGCACTTATGTCGTTTGCAGTTTAGGATAGAGAGGATTTGTAGATGGGTTTTGAAAAGCATGATGCATATGAGTTATTAGAAAAGAGAGAGATGCCGGATATTAATTCGGTAGGATATCTTCTGACACATAAGAAGACCGGAGCTAAGGTGGCGCTGGTATCCAATGATGATGAGAATAAGGTATTTTATGTGGGCTTCCGTACACCGCCGAAGAATTCTACCGGTGTGGCACATATTCTGGAGCATTCCGTACTTTGCGGATCTAAGGAATTTCCGATAAAAGATCCGTTTATTGAGCTGGCAAAGGGGTCGTTAAATACTTTTTTAAATGCTATGACCTTCCCGGATAAGACAGTGTATCCGATTGCAAGCTGCAACGACAAGGATTTTAAGAATCTGATGCAGGTATATCTGGATGCAGTATTTTATCCTAATATTTACAAGACGGATAAGATATTTAAGCAGGAAGGCTGGCATTATGCCATGGAGAGTTTAGAGGATGAGCTGACCATTAACGGTGTAGTGTATAACGAGATGAAGGGGGCATTCTCTTCTCCGGATGATGTGTTGGTGAGAGAGCTTATGAATTCCCTTTATCCGGATACTCCTTACGGAACAGAATCCGGTGGAGACCCGGAAGTAATTCCGGAGCTTTCTTACGAGGAATTTTTAGATTTCCACAGAACCTATTACCATCCAGCCAATTCCTATATCTACCTTTACGGAAATGTGGATATGGAGGAGAGACTGGATTATCTGGATAAGGCATATTTGTCTGCCTTTGATGAGATTACGGTGGAGAGTGCCATTGCTAAGCAAGAACCATTTTCAGAAACCAGACGCATTGTAAAGCAATATCCTATCAGCGAGGAAGAGGATGAGGAAAATACATGTTATCTGTCCTTAAATATGTCAGTTGGAGATAATCTGAATAAGGAACTGTATGTGGCATTTCAGGTGCTGGATTATGCGCTGTGCTCAGCACCGGGAGCACCTTTAAAAGAGGCACTGGTAAAGAAGGGAATCGGTGCAGACGTATACAGTATGTACGATAACGGGCTACAGCAGCCGGTATTCAGTATTATTGCCAAGGATACATCTTTAGTTAAGGAACAGGAATTCTTAGATACCATTCAGGTAGTATTGATGGAGCTTGTAGAAAAGGGCATGGATAAAAAGGCTCTGCTTGCAGGAATTAATTATTTTGAATTTAAGTATCGTGAGGCTGATTTTGGTTCTTATCCTAAGGGACTTATCTATGGCCTGACAGCACTGGACAGCTGGCTTTATGATGAGAGAGAGCCTTTTATGCATTTGGAGGCCAATGAGACTTATAGGAAGCTTCGTCAGGCAGTGGAAGAGGGTTACTTTGAAGGTTTAATACAGAAGTACTTGCTGGACAACAGCCACAAATCCATTGTGATTTTGCAGCCCAAGAAGGGGCTGACTGCGGAGAATGACCGTAAGCTAAAAGAAAAGCTGGCACAGTATAAGGAAAGCTTATCTGAGGAAGAGAAGTTAAAAATTGTAGAAGAAACGGTAGCACTGGAGGAATATCAGGACAGTGAGGATTCTCCGGAGGATTTGGCGAAGATTCCCATGCTTTCCAGAGAGGATATTGGTAAGAGTGCTAGAAAGCTGGTGAATAGCGAAAAGAAAATTGGAGATATTCCGGTATTACATCATGACATTTTTACCGCAGGCATCGGGTATCTTCGTATGATGTTTAAGGTAGAGAATGTATCCGAAGAGCTGGTGACTTATATTGGGCTTTTGAAGGGAGTTCTGGGAGAGCTGAATACGGAGCACTATAAATACGGGGATTTATTCAATGAAATCAACATAAAGACCGGTGGAATCACCGCAGTTAACAATGTGTATGCCAATGTAGATAATCTGGATAAATATACCCTTACCCTGGAAATAAAGGGCAAGGCTCTGTATGAGAACATACCGGTGATGATAGAGCTGATGCGTGAGGTGATTATGACCTCTGACATGACGGATGGTGTACGTCTGAAGGAGATTCTGGCAGAAGGAAAGTCACGCATGCAGGCGCAGATGATGAGTGGTGGTCACAGCGTGGCTATCGGACGAGCTCTTTCTTACGGAAGTGCTTCCGCGCAGCTTAGCGAGATTATGAACGGCATTCCGTTCTATCGACTGATTTGCAGATTGAATGATGAGTTCGAGAATGAGAAGGAGAGTATTAGCCTTAAGCTTCAGAAATTGGCACAGACCATCTTCCGTAAGGAAAATCTGATGATTGATTTTGTGGGCACCGGAGAAGGTTATGAGCAGGTTGAGAAGGTGGTAGAGAGCTTCGCAGACAGTCTGTATACTACCCCGGTGGAAAAGGTTACTTTTGTTCCTTCTTATGAGAAGAAGAACGAAGGCTTTATGACCTCAGGACAGGTACAGTATGTGGCAAGAGGCGGTAATTTCCGTAAAAAGGGACTTCCTTATACTGGGGCGCTTCGCATTTTAAAGGTGCTGATGGGATATGATTATCTCTGGAACAATATCCGTGTAAAGGGTGGTGCTTACGGCTGTATGTGTTCTTTTGGTAAGGGCGGTGACGGTGGCTTTGTATCCTATCGTGATCCGAATCTGAAAAAGACGGTAGAGGTATTTGAAGGTGCGGCTAAGGCCATTGCGGAAGTGAAGCTGGATGAAAGAACCATGACCCAGTATTTAATCGGAGCAATCAGCGATTTGGATGTGCCTATGAATCCCCAGGGATATGCGCTGTTTTCTTTAAGTGCATATATGACCGGTATTACACAGGAGATGCTGCAGAAGGAGCGCGATGAGATGCTTGCAGCAACACCGGAGGATATCAGAGGTTTATCAGAATATATTGATGCCATGATGAGCGATGAATATTTCTGTACCGTAGGAAATGCGGAGAAGGTGAAAGAAGCATCGGAGCTGTTCATGAGCGTTGAAAACTTATTGTAAAAGCAGCGTCCGGCGCTCAGGCTTCGGGCATGCTTGCATGCACCGAAGCCTGAGCATCGGACGCGCAAAGCGATATGAGCAAGTAGGGCGATAGCCCGGATTGCGAATATCGGTGGCAATTGCGAGAGCAGCGAAGCGGCGTAGCAATTGGCTTTTACAAGAAATAAGGTGAAAGAAACAATTGCGAGAGCAGCGAAGCGGCGTAGCAATTGGCTTTTACAATATATTTGATATACACATTATACAAAAGGGAGGGTAAATTATGAAAAAGAGATTGCAAGTATTGGTTTTTACAACTCTGTTGGCGTTGAGTTTGACTGCCTGTGGCGGTGCGTCCATGGATTCTGCAAGCAGTAGTCCCGAAGCTATGTATGAAACAGTAACGGAAGAGTATTATGATGCTGAGATGGGTTTTTCCAACGGAAGTAGCAGTGTGGAGGTAACGGAAGAGGCCAGCGGAAGTCAGAATACTATGCAGACAGAACGCAAGCTAATCAAAACCGTGGATATGTCTGTGGAGACCAAGGAATATGACAATCTTCTTGCAGCAGTAGAGAACAAGGTAAAGTTCCTGGGCGGATATATTGAAAATATGGAGACTTATAACGGCAGTGCCTACAGTAACTATCGCAGCAGCCGTAATGCCAATATGACCCTTCGTATTCCACAGGAAAGTCTGGATGTTTTTCTGGAGGAAATTTCTACTATCAGCAATGTGGTAAGACACTCGGAAAATGTGGATGATGTAACACTGAAGTATGTGGATTTGTCTAGCCACAAGGAAGTTCTTCAGGCAGAACAGGACAGACTTCTTAAACTGATTGAACAGGCGGAGACTATTGAGGATATCATTACCTTAGAAAATAGATTGTCCGATATCCGTTATCAGATTGAAAGCATGGAGTCACAGCTTCGTACTTACGACAATAAGGTGACCTACAGCACTGTTTATTTGTACATAGATGAGGTGAAGGAGCTTACTCCAGTAGCGGAAGAGACCGTATGGGAGCGTATTACCGGCGGCTTTGCAGAGAGTATTGCTGATATTGTTTATAACATCACGGAAGCATTTATTTGGTTTGTGGTAAGCATTCCATACTTGCTTATTTGGGCAGTTGTGATTATAGTAGTAGTGATGGTTTTAAAGAAAATCAAGAAGAGAACCAATCGTATTAAGCAGCAGGAAATTGCCAAGACAAAGGAAAATGAGGGACAGGGAAAGAATGAGTAATAGCCAAAATTTCAAGTCAGGTTTTGTAACATTAATCGGACGCCCCAATGTGGGTAAGTCCACGCTTATGAATAAGTTAATCGGGCAGAAGATTGCAATCACCAGCAAGAAGCCCCAGACCACAAGAAACCGTATTCAGACTGTATATACTTCTGAGGAGGGACAGATTGTTTTTGTGGACACTCCGGGTATACATAAGGCGAAAAATAAGCTGGGCAACTACATGGTGGGTGTGGCTGAAAGAACTCTTTCGGAGGTAGATGTGATTCTGTGGTTGGTGGAACCGACTACCTATATTGGTGCCGGAGAGCAGCATATTATTGAGCAGCTTAAGAAGACCAAAACGCCGGTGATTCTTGTTATTAACAAGACAGACACGGTAAAGAAAGAAGAAATTCTGGCATTTATCGATGCTTACAGAACACAGCTTGATTTTGCGGAAATAGTGCCGGTATCAGCTTTAAAGGGAGATAACACGGATGTACTTATTTCCTGTATTATGAAGTATCTTCCCTACGGAGATGCTTTCTATGATGAGGATACCATCACAGACCAGCCCATACGCCAGATTGTGGCAGAGCTGATCCGTGAGAAGGCACTCAGACTTTTGGAAGAGGAGATTCCTCATGGTATTGCAGTTAGTATTGACAGTATGAAGTATCGCGGACATATTTGTGATATTGATGCCACCATTGTTTGTGAGAGAGATTCTCATAAGGGAATTATCATTGGCAAGGGCGGTAGCATGCTGAAAAAGATCGGTTCTAAGGCAAGACCGGAAATCGAGGATTTGATTGAGTGTCAGGCGAACCTCCAGCTTTGGGTAAAGGTGAAAAAGGACTGGCGTGACAGTGATTTTCTTATGAAGAATTTCGGATATAATCCAAGTGATATTCGCGAATAGTTTTGAGCTTAATTGTTAACCCTATTATCAGACAGATGAAAAGGGGGGACGCAGGAAATGGAAGCTTATGAAAGTTCGCGAAGCGAAGATTGGAAACGGTTTGAAAGTTCCGGGCGGGTAGATGATTACCTAAGATATGTGGGCTGCGGAACTGGAGGAGAACCAGATGCAGGAATTTGTAATAGTAACGGGAATTATACTCAAGCAGACGCCTGTGGGTGAGTACGACAGGCGTATTTGCCTTTTAACAAAGGAGAGGGGGAAGATATCTGCTTTTGTCCGGGGCTCCAGGAAGCCGGGCAGCAGGCTATCTTCCGCAACCAATCCTTTTTCTTTTGGAACATTTAAGTTATATGAAGGAAAAAGCTCTTATAATGTATCAGAAGTGGATATTCAGAATTATTTTGAACCTCTTAGGTTAGATTATGAAGGGGCATATTATGGGATGTACTTTTGTGAAATTGCGGATTATTATACCAGAGAGAACAATGATGAGCGCGAGATGATGAAGCTTCTCTATCAGTCGCTTAGAGCGCTTTGTGCGGAGAGTATCCCTAATACTTTGATTCAGAGTATTTATGAAATCAAGAGCATTGTGGTGAACGGAGAATTCCCCGGAGTTCCCACTTCATGGGAAATTACAGAATCTACCATGTATGCTTTGAACTACATAGTGGAAAGTACTATAGAAAAGTTGTATACTTTTAAGGTGAGTGACGAGGTTTTAATGGAATTGCAGCGGGCAGCAACCTTTTATCGTGATAAATATATGGACAGGGAATTTAAAAGTCTTGAAATATTACAAACTCTAGGTTGAAAATCCGTTTGGATTCCATTATAATAATGTGAAAAATCTGATAGTGCAATCAGGAAAGGTGTAGGAGTTCTATGAAAAGAGAATATTTTAGTGCAAGAAGAAAGGGGAGCTTTGTACTTGCTTCCGTGGCTCTTTTGGCTCTTACACTGACAGGGTGTGAGGCACAGGAGGAGGAGAAGCCCATTACCGGAAATGCGGTAGTAATTACGGAAGAAGGGAAGCTGATTTCTTATATGGTGGATACCTTTGATAAGGATTACTATGATGCAGAGGAGCTGGCTGCCATGGCAATGCGGGAGGCGGAGACATTTAGTGCAGAGGTAAATTTGGCCGAGGGCGCAGAGATGATTGTTCAGGGCGCAGAGATGTGGCCGGATACGAAGCAGGTAGCGCTGATTATTGAATTTGCCAACGCTGAGAGCTACGGGACGTATTATGGTGTGGAAACTTTTTATGGTACGGTAAGCGAGGCCCAGGGCGCCGGGTGGTCCCTATCGGGAAAGCTTATGGATACAAAAAAGGAAGAGACTCTCAGTGATGAGAAAATAGCAAAAAACGGTGAGAAGATGATTTTTATCTCAAGTCATGAGGTGGATATCCGTGTGCCGGGGAAAATTTTTGCAGAAGGCGAAGACGCCGGGCTTAAATATATAATGATGAAATAAAGTTTAGGAGAATGATTATGGAAAAGACAATGGATAAAATTATTGCACTGGCAAAAGCAAGAGGATTCGTATATCCGGGTTCAGAGATTTATGGTGGTTTGGCAAATACCTGGGATTACGGTAACCTTGGTGTAGAGCTTAAGAATAATGTAAAGAAGGCATGGTGGCAGAAATTCGTACAGGAGAATCCTTACAATGTAGGTGTGGACTGTGCAATTTTAATGAATCCTCAGACATGGGTTGCATCAGGACATCTTGGTGGATTTTCAGATCCTCTGATGGATTGTAAGGAATGTAAGGAAAGATTCCGTGCAGATAAGTTAATTGAGGATTACTGTGCAGAAAACGGCATCACTTTAACGGAAAGTGTGGATGCATGGACACAGGAGCAGATGAAGGAATTCGTAGAGGAGAAAAACATTCCTTGTCCTTCTTGCGGAAAGCACAACTTTACCGATATCAGACAGTTCAACTTAATGTTTAAGACCTTCCAGGGTGTAACTGAGGATGCAAAGAACACCATTTATTTAAGACCGGAAACAGCACAGGGTATCTTTGTAAACTTCAAAAACGTACAGAGAACTTCCCGTAAGAAAATTCCTTTCGGTATTGGACAGATTGGTAAGTCTTTCCGTAACGAAATCTCTCCGGGTAACTTCACTTTCCGTACCAGAGAGTTTGAGCAGATGGAATTAGA
Organism: Acetatifactor sp.; assembly: GCA_045541195.1. Taxonomy (GTDB): domain Bacteria; phylum Bacillota; class Clostridia; order Lachnospirales; family Lachnospiraceae; genus Acetatifactor. The sequence goes on from JAZQIQ010000013.1 coordinate 123,085, forward strand.
GTTCTTCTGTGAGCCGGGTACTGATATGGAATGGTTCCAGTACTGGAGAGCGTTCTGCCGTGACTGGTTACTTTCCCTTGGTATTAAAGAGGATGAGATGCGTCTTCGTGACCACTCTCCGGAGGAGCTTTGCTTCTACTCTAAGGGAACTACCGATATTGAGTTCTTATTCCCATTCGGCTGGGGAGAGCTTTGGGGTATTGCTGACAGAACCGATTACGACTTGACTCAGCATCAGAATGTATCCGGTGAGGATATGAGCTACTTTGATGATGAGAAGAAGGAGAAGTATGTACCTTATGTTGTAGAGCCTTCTCTTGGTGCTGACCGTGTCGTTTTAGCATTCCTTTGTGCTGCATACGATGAGGAAGAAATCGGTGAAGGAGATGTTCGTACCGTTCTTCACTTCCATCCTGCACTTGCACCGGTTAAGATTGGTGTATTACCTTTATCTAAGAAGTTAAATGAGGGAGCAGAAAAGGTATTTGCTACTCTTTCTAAGAAATATAACTGTGAATTTGATGAGAGAGGAAATATTGGTAAGAGATATCGTCGTCAGGACGAAATCGGAACACCATTCTGTGTAACCTTCGACTTCGATTCATTAGAAGATGGCTGTGTAACAGTTCGTGATCGTGATACAATGGAACAGGAACGTATCGCAATCGCAGATTTAGATGCTTATTTTGCAGATAAGTTTGTATTCTAACTAGTGAGAAAAGTAAAAAAGAAATCATCGGCCACACATGCTTGCATGGATGTGGACGAATGGTTTCTTTTTTGTTTGGCGATTAGCCAAACAGCGAGCGGAGGAGTTGCGTAGCAACGGTAAGGTGCGAAGCACCGAAACGCGAGCTACATTTCTCACAAAATTTGTAAAAAAGTTGTTGCTTTATTGTATTCTTGCGTGTACAATAATGAATGTGCGACTGCCTAAATGGAAGGGGCAGGAAAACTGTTTTTATCTGTGCAAATGCACGATAAAAAAGCGGAAGAGAATAAAAAATTTTAGGAGGAATGTCAAAATGGCAAACAAATGGGTTTATTTGTTTAGTGAAGGCGATGCTTCTATGCGTAACCTTCTCGGTGGTAAAGGTGCAAACCTTGCTGAAATGACAAAAATCATCGGTGCTGACGTAGTACCACAGGGCTTCACTATCACAACAGAGGCTTGTACTCAGTACTATGAAGATGGCCGTAAAATCAACGATGAAATTCAGGCTCAGATCAATGAATACATCGTAAAAATGGAAGAAATCACAGGAAAGAAATTTGGTGATTTAGAAAATCCATTACTTGTATCTGTTCGTTCAGGTGCTAGAGCTTCTATGCCTGGTATGATGGATACAATCCTCAACTTAGGTCTTAATGAAGATGTAGTAAATACAATGGCTGAAAAATCTGGAAATCCACGTTGGGCATGGGACTGCTACAGACGTTTTATTCAGATGTACTCAGACGTAGTTATGGAAGTTGGTAAGAAATACTTTGAAGAACTTATCGACGAAATGAAAGAAAAGAAAGGTGTTACTCAGGACGTAGACCTTACAGCAGAAGACTTAAAAGAATTGGCTAACCAGTTCAAAGCTGAATACAAAGATAAAATCGGCGAAGACTTCCCTACAGATCCAAAGGTACAGTTAATGGGCGCTATCCAGGCTGTATTCCGTTCATGGGACAACCCTCGTGCAAACGTATATCGTCGTGACAATGACATTCCATATTCATGGGGAACAGCTGTAAACGTACAGTCTATGGCGTTCGGTAACATGGGTGAAAACTGTGGTACTGGTGTTGCATTTACTCGTGACCCATCTACAGGCGAAAAGAAACTCATGGGTGAGTTCTTAACAAACGCTCAGGGTGAAGACGTAGTAGCTGGTGTTCGTACTCCAATGCCAATCGCTCAGATGGAAGAAAAATTCCCAGCTGCATTTGCTAAATTCCAGGAAATCTGTGCAAGATTAGAAAATCACTACAGAGATATGCAGGATATGGAATTTACTGTAGAAAACGAAAAACTCTACATGTTACAGACACGTAACGGTAAGAGAACAGCTCAGGCTGCTCTTAAAATCGCTTGCGATTTAGTTGACGAAGGAATGAGAACAGAAGAAGAAGCTGTTGCAATGATTGATCCTCGTAACTTAGATACATTATTACATCCACAGTTTGATGCAAAAGCT